>CP129489.1:1306090-2612180 GCA_030584065.1 Flavobacteriales bacterium | reverse complement strand
GATCTGCGACAGGCGTTGCGCTCCGTTGCGGAACGAAGGGTCGCGCTGCGTCAGTCCGGTCGCATCGAGGATGGTGAGCCTTGCTTCGGGGTCCGTGAGCAGGCGCTCCGCGTAATGCAGGAGGAAGAGGTCACCTGGGGCCCCGAGTGCGAGCAGCACGCGACGGGCGCGGTCGAGGCCTTTGTCCATGAGCACGCCCACGCTGCACTGCGCCTCTTCGATGAGCTGGCGCACCTTGGGGTCCAGCTGGTCATCGGCAGGGATCAGGCTCTCCTTGCCCGTGAGCGATCCAATCAGCTTGCCAGGGTCGATGACCCGCGTCGTGAAGCCGAGGAGGTCGCCAAGGAAGGTGCCCTTGAGCAGGGGCTTCCCGGCGCCGACCAGCAGCAGGTCGTAGCCCCCGCTGTTCGCGGTGCGCAGTATATCGGCGCCGACATCGCCGCTCACGTGGTGCTCGGCATGCACCTTGAGCTCAAGGCGATCGGCTTCGCGGAGCACGGGCTTGAAGCCCTCCCGTTCGAAGGCATGGCTGTCGATCGGGTTCACATCGGCGCTCGGCGTCACATGCAGGGCGGTGACCTCTGTGCGGCCATGCTCCCCGCCCGCCAGCTGCCGCAGCAGCCGAAGTGCGCGCCTCCCGCTCTCGGGCTGGCCGAAGGAGAGGAGCACCCGCCAGCCGGGCGCAGGTGCTGCAGGCGCTTCGTCCGCGGGCCCGCGGAAGACACGGTCGATGAGGCTGAGCGCAGGTCCGGTCATGAAGGTGCTCACGAGCGCCATGATTACCAGGATGGCGAAGAGCTCCGCACTGATGACCCCGAGGTCGTAGCCGATGTTGAGCACCACGAGCTCCATGAGGCCGCGCGTATTCATCAGGGCGCCGATGCTGAGGCTCTCCTTCCAGTTGTGGCCGGTGATGCGCGCCGCGATGGCTGCGGCCAGGCTCTTGCCCGCAACGGCCACGCCCACCACCAGTGCGCAGGTCCACCACAGGTGCTCATTGGTGAGCAGGCCGATGCGCGTGCGCAGCCCGGTGAACACGAAGAAGAGCGGGAGCAGCAGCACGACGCTCACGTCCTCGAGCTTGCCGATGAGGAGCTTGCGGAAATTGAGGTTGGAGGGCATGATGGCCCCGGCAAGGAAGGCCCCGAACAGGGGGTGGATGCCGATCGCCTCCGTTGTCCAGGCGCTGGCCAGCATCACCAGGAACATGCCGGCCACGAGCGGACGGCCCATGGTACGGCGCTCGCCATGCGCATCGCCCACACGGCGCAGGAAAGGACGGAGCACCCCGAGCATGAAGGCCACGTAGAGCGCCGATGCCCCGATGGTGTAGAGCGCGCTCACCATCGTGCCGGCCTTGACAATGGCGATCACGGCGGCCAGGATGCACCAGGCAGCAACATCATCCGATGCGGCGGTGGCCAGTGCCATGGCACCCAGACGCGTGCGCGTGAGGCCCCGCTCCTGGATGATCCGCGCCAGCACCGGGAAGGCTGTGATGCTCATCGCGATTCCCATGAAGAGGGCGAAGGAGCGGAAGGCGATGGTGGGCGGCGCGAAGTCGAGGTAGAGCGCGTAGGCCAGCGCCGATCCGATGGCGAACAGCGCGATGATGCTCGAATGGCTGATGACCACCGCCGTGTGCAGGCGCCCGCGGAGCACCCCTAGATCCAGCTCCATGCCGATGACGAACATGAATAGCACCAAGCCGATCTGGCTGAGCAGGTGCAGGCTCTCCAATGACCCCTCGGGGAAGAGGACCTTGAAGGTCCCGGGCAGCCAGTAGCCCAGTACGCTCGGGCCCATCACGATGCCAGCCACGATCTCGCCGATCACCGATGGCTGGCCCAGCCGGGCGAACAGGTAGGCGAACAGCCGGGCCAATGCGATGATGGCCACCACCTGCAGGAGCAGCACGGCAAAGGGGTGCCGGATGTTGCCGGCCAGCGTGCGTCCGAAGAGCTCCAAGGGCTCACCCGGATCCGCCGGGGACAGCGTTTCGGCCAGCTGGGGCCGAAGCAGGGCGCCGCGGTCAAGGAGGGTATAAATGATGCCCCCGAAGACCACCAGCGCGATCATATAGAAGATGAGGCTGCGCCTGTCGGTTGACATCCTGGAGGTAGCGAGTGACCCGGGTTTCGGTCGGTAAAGCTATCGGGGGGGCTCCATGAACCGTCGCCGCTGCTTGTCCGTTACCCGATACCTTTGATCGCCGTGGCGAATCCCCAGCTCAATCCCGCTCCATTGATCGAATGGGGACTTGGTCTCGATCGTCCCTTGGTCGTGGCAGGCCCCTGCAGCGCCGAGAGCGAGGGCCAGGTGCTGGCTGCCGCCCGGGCCCTCAAGGCGGACGGTCGCGTGAAGGCGTTCCGGGCAGGCCTCTGGAAGCCCAGGACCCGGCCCGGCACCTTCGAGGGAGCCGGGGATGCTGCCTTGGACTGGCTGCAGCGCGTGAAGCAGGAGACGGGCCTCCTGGTAGCCACCGAGGTGGCAACACCCCACCACGTGGAGGCCTGCCTTCGGGCCGGGGTTGATATGCTCTGGATCGGTGCGCGCACCACGCCGAATCCGTTCAGCGTCCAAGCGATCGCCGATGCACTTCAAGGGGTGGACATCCTGGTGCTGGTGAAGAATCCCATCAATCCCGACCTGCACCTGTGGACGGGAGCGCTGGAGCGGCTCCAGCGTGCAGGCCTGCGGCGCCTGGCTGCCGTGCACCGGGGCTTCAATTGGTTCGAGCGCACGCCCTACCGGAACAGCCCCATGTGGGAGTTCCCGATCCGGCTGAAGGCGGCCCACCCGGAGCTGGAGCTGCTCTGCGACCCCAGCCACATCGCGGGCAGCGCGGAGCGCATCGGGCAGGTGGCCCAACAGGCATTGGATTTGGGCTTCAGCGGCCTGATGGTGGAGGTTCATCCCGACCCCCCTTCCGCACGCAGCGATGCGGACCAGCAGCTCACGCCTGAGGCCTTCGCCCGTATGCTGGATGGCCTCATCTTCAGGCAGGCCGCACCCACACTGGGCATGCGGGACCGGCTGGATGAGCTGCGCGACTTGATCGACCAGCTGGACGAGGAGATCGCCCAGAAACTCGGGGCACGGATGGACATTGCAGAGCGGATCGGAGACCATAAGCGCACGCACCAGGTCGCCATCCTCCAGCCGGAGCGCTGGGAGCGCATCATGCGCCGCCAATCGCGCTTGGCCGCGCACCTGGGCCTCAGTCAGGCCTTCGTGAACGAGTTCATGGACGCCATCCACCGCGAGAGCATCAGGCGCCAGACGGGCGATGCACAGGCCTCGGCCGCGGTAGGATCTCCAGCCAGCGCAGCGAAGGTTTCCGGTGAATGACCCGGCTTCCCCTACCTTGGGGCCGCCTGCAAGCAGAATTCAACCGGAACCACAACCACCCCTTCCCATGATCGGACGTTCGACCCTTTGGGCGGCAGCGCTTGCGTTGGCGCCAGCCGCGCTCCATGCCCAGCTGTCCTTCACGAACTCCACCTCCTTGATGAGCGCCAGCGTCAGTGGCGGCTGCATGGGCGTGGTGGACATGAACGGCGATGGCCTGGATGACATCCTCAAGCTGAACAACGCACGCCAACTGGTGGTGGACTACCAGAACGCCGATGGCAGCTTCACTTCGGTGGGCTACGGCAACATGAGCGGTAGCGGGCAGTGGGGCTTCGCAGCCGCCGATGTGGACAACAACGGCCACAAGGACGTGATCAGCGGTGGCAGCTACGACGGGGTGCATTACATGAGCATCGCTTCCGTCGGCAATGGCACGCTCACCAGCCTCAACAACGGCAATCTGTTCACGCAGTGCGTGAACATCGCCGATATCAACAACGACGGGCACAACGATTACTGGTCGTGCCACGATGACGGGGCCCCGCGCCAATGGCTCAACAACGGCAGTGGCGCGCTCAGCTATGCGGATATCATCGATTACACCACCAGCCCGAGCAGTGACATGAGCGGGAACTACGGCAGCGTGTGGACCGATTTCGACAACGACGGCGACCTCGACCTCTATATCGCCAAGTGCCGCCAAGGGGTGAACAACCCCGACGACCCCCGCCGCTGGAACCGCCTGTTCGTGAACAACGGCAGCAACCAATACACGGACCAGGCCGCCGCCTACGGCGTGCAGGTGCGCAACCAGAGCTGGTCGGCTGATTTCGGGGACATCGACAACGACGGCGACTTCGACTTGGTGATCACCAACCACGACGCTACCATCCAGCTCTTCGAGAACAACGGCGCCGGTCAGTTCACGGAGATCACGGCCGGCAGTGGCCTGGAGTTCGGTGGCTTCATGCTCCAGAGCAAGTTCGCCGACTTCGACAACGATGGCTTCGTGGACATCCTGATCAGCGGCGGCGTGGAGTACTTCTTCAAGAACGACGGGGACGGGACCTTCACACGCATCACCGGGCTCATGCCGGCGAACAAGGCCCTCCACAGCTTTGCCACGGGCGACCTGAACAGCGATGGCTTCGTGGACGTGTTCGCGAATTACGGCAGCAACTACATCACGCCGGACAACGCCAATCCGGATCGCCTCTGGATGAACAACGGCAACAGCAACCATTGGTTCGGCGTGCGCCTGCAGGGCACGGTGAGCAACCGCGACGCCGTGGGCGCCAGGATGACGATCACCGGGCCCTGGGGCACGCAGATCCGCGAGGTGCGTGCCGGTGAGAGCTACGGCATGGTGACGACCTTCGCCGGCCTCTTCGGGCTCGGGCAGCACACCACCATCCCCACGCTCACCGTGCGCTGGCCCAGCGGTCTGGTGGAGACCTTCAACGATCTCGCCGCCGACCAGTACGTGACCATCATCGAGGGTACCTGCATCGCACCGGTGGCCACCATCACGCCAGTGGGCGATCCCGTCCTATGTGGACTCGGCGATGCGGTCACCCTTTCCGCCGATGCCGGCTATGATTACCTGTGGAGCAATGGCGCCACCACCCAGACCATCGAGGTGACGGCTCCTGGCAGCTACAGCGTCACGATCGACGATGGGGGCTGCACAGCCACCGCGAGCTTCTTCGTGGAGGAGAGCCCCGATGAGACTCCTGCGGTGACGGCCGATGGCCCTGTCACCTTCTGCGAGGGCGGGTCGGTGACGCTCGCCAGCACTGCGGCCAGCGCTTACAGTTGGACGGGCGGAGGCACTGGCCAGAGCATAACCGTGAGCGCCAGCGGCAGCTACACGGTCACCATCGAAGGCACCTGCGCGCTGTTCACCAGCGCCCCCATCGAAGTGACGGTGCTGGATGCGCCGGATGCCCCCCAGGCCGATGATGTCTCGCTGCCCTCGCCGGGCACCGCGGACCTGATCGCCACGGGGACGAACATCAACTGGTACGATGTCCCGGTGGGCGGAGCGCCCGTTGCCAGCGGCAATGGCTTCACCACGCCCTTCCTGAATGCAAGCACCACCTATTACGTTGCCGCTGGCACCATGCATGGCGGCGGCGAGTGGTACGGCGGTCCCCAGGACCGGCTCTCCACCGCGGCCCCTGGCCAGTTCCACACCAATGCCGACAACTACCCCTTCTTCACGGCTTATGAGCCCTTCACTATCGTGAGCGTGAAGGTGTATGCCAATGGCGCCGGCAACCGCACGATCGCTTTGGTGGATCGGAGCAATGGCAGCACCGTGGCCTCGCAGGTGGTGGCCATCCCGAACGGCGAGAGCCGCGTCACGCTCAATTTCGGCGTGCCCGCGGCAGGCGACTATGGCCTCCGGGTAGTGGGCGGCAACCCGCAGCTCTGGCGCGATGGCAACGGCAGCAATCCGCAGTATCCCTACGCGTTGGGCACCGTGGGCGCCATAACCAGCAGCAGCGTTACGGGCGCGAACGCGCTCAACTTCTACTACTTCTTCTACGACTGGGAGGTGGAAGCGGAGGGCGTGATATGCGAAAGCCCGCGCACCCCGGTGGAGGTCACCGTGGGCGGCGTGGGCATGGAGGAGCGGGACTCGGCCGGCCTGCGGGTCTATCCGAACCCTGCGGTGGCGGCCATCACCATCGATCTCGGCCGCCTCGACCAAGTGTCCGGCATGGAACTTTTGGATGTCACTGGCCGCATTGCCCGCTCGATCGGGGTCAACGCCAGCAGGCACACCGTGATGGGGCTGCAGGGCGTAGCGCCCGGTGAGTACGTCCTTCGTGTGGCCCACGCAGGAGGCTACGCCATGCAGCGCGTGGTGGTGCAGTAGTCCTTGGTGCCTTGCCCGATCGGCCCCCGGGTTCCGCAAGGTGCCCGGGGGCCCTTGCTTCGTATCCTTCCGGAGCCCGGCCGCGTTAAAGCCCCCGCCCCGCAATAGGGAGCCCACGCCATGCGCATTCATCATCCCTTGTACTTCCTGCTCGCCGCCGCTCTGCTCACCGCCTGCCTCAAGGATTCCGAGGACCTCGCCCGTGACACCGGCCTGCTGCCGAGCACCTGCGGCAATGACGGGGCGCGCTTGCAGGCCCAGGTGAACGGTTCCGATTACTGCGCAGGCGCCCAGGTGCTGGCCACCGGGGACGGGTCGTCCGTGGTGGTCACAGGCGTGAGCCTGACGGGAACCTCCTTGGTCATCCAAGTGGATTCACTCGCCACAGGTACCCAGGCCATCACGGAGGCCTCGAACGGCATCCTTTTCATGGAGAACGGATCGTCCTATGTGGTGGCGCCCCAGCAGCCGGGAGCAATCACCATCACCCTGGTCGATACCGCCGCCCATGCCCTCAAGGCGCAGTTCAACGCGGTGCTGTACAATGAGTTGAACGGCACCTCCCGTTCGCTTCAGGGCAACCTGGACGTGGTATGGTCAACTGGTGAATGATCATGCTCTGGCATGGTGATCGCCATGCCCGGGAAAGTCAACCGATGAGACCGCTCCCTGCGCTTCTTGCTTATTGCGCCCTGCTCTTCCATGCCTGCGGCAAGGACGATGCCCCGGCCCCTTCCCTGGAATCGCCCGCCAACTGCGGCGTGAGTGGATTCAGGCTCCAGGCCACGATCGGTCCCGATGACTTCTGCGCCAATGCCTCGCACTTCGCTGACCGGGCGGTGGTCCTCACCGTGAACGGCATACAGACCAACGGCGCCACGCTCACCTTGGAGCTGGATTCCACGTCCGTCGGCACGCATGCCGCCGGAGAGAGCATCAACCATGTGCTCTACACCGACCGGCTCGGGCTGGCCTGGCGGTCGAACGACTCCGATCCCGCCAATGTGGCCATCACCGGCCACGACACCGGCTCTAATCGCATCAAGGGTACGGTGAGCGGTAGACTGCACGCTCCCGTGGGCGGTGCCACGCGCACCATCAGCGCCGCATTCGAGCTCGCCTACACGGAATAGCGCTCGTCTACCTTCGCCCGCATGGAGAACGCTGCGGCAAGTGCGGGCCTAGCAGTGGTCGGTGCAGGGGCACTGGGCTGCGCTGTCCTGCAGGAGCTGACATCCCTGCCCGGCATCGCGCTCACCATCATCGACGGAGACCGGGTTGAGGCCGGGAATCCCGGGCGGCAGCCGCTCTACGACGTTGCGGACATCGGGAGGCCCAAGGTGGAGGCGGCCATTTCCCGCTTGATGGCCAAAGGGGCCAGTGGCCTTCGGCCCGTGGATGCGTTCCTTCATGACGGCAATGCGCGACAGCTCCTCAGGGGACATCGATTTGTGCTGGATTGCACGGATGACCTCCATGCGAAGCGCGTCATCGATGAGGCTTGCCGGGACTTGCGCGTGCCCTTGATCTCCGGTGGAGTCCATGCCGCTCAAGGACAAGTGGTCTGGCTGCACGGCCCTGGACCGGGGGAGGGTTTGATGCGCAGCGACCTGTTCGCGGGCCGTATCACCGAGGAGCAGGATGGCTGTGACATGAGGGGGGTGCCGGCCGAGGTGATCAGTGCGGTTGCAGTGCGGATGAGCGGGATGGCAGAGGCCTTCCTGCGGGGTATTGACCCCCGCAATGCGGAGCTCGCCGTTTTCGACCAGCGCACGGGGCACTGGAGCACCTTCTGCATCGCTATGCCCGCCTGATCCCCATGGCGCCTTGCCGGCGGTCATCGCCTGGCATTTCGCCATGGCCGGTTCGCTGCGGTCCAGTCTGGCTCAGACGCTTTGCGCGGGTTCACGGGGTGTGCCTTGGAGCCAGGTACATCCTTGGGCGCTTCTCCGGCCGCGTTTGCGGCCGGATGCTATGGGTGCGGCGGGGTAGGTGCGCCAATCAACCTCGGGGATGGCGCGACGGCAGGGCGGGCCACGGGGTAAAGCACCTCACACGGACATCGCGCCGTGGCTTGGGCATGTGGCGTCATCCCGGGCTGCTCATCTGGGTGATGGGCCCGATGGCACCCGGGCGCCGGATGCCGGGCGCCCATGCTCATCTTCGCTGGCACGAGCCATGACAGGTATGATCACGGTTGAAGAGGCCAAGCGGATCCTGATGGCGCATATCCGGCAGACGGCCATGGAGTTCGTGCCCTTGGGTGACGCGTGGGGGCGGGTTCTCGCATCAGATGCCTATGCGCAGGATGATCATCCGAGGTTCGACATGAGCGCGGTGGATGGCTATGCCGTAGGTGATGGACCTGGGCCTTGGCGCATCCGTGGCGCACTCCAAGCGGGCCAGTCCCTTGGCAGCGTCGTCACCACAGGTGAGTGCGTGCGCATCTTCACCGGGGCGGAGGTCCCCCCGGGCACCTGGGCGGTGGTGATGCAGGAACACGGTCGCGCTGAGGGCGGCACATTCAGGCTCGAAGGAGCGCAGGTCGGGCAAGGCGCCAACATCCGGCGGAAGGGTGAGTCCTTCATGCGCGGTGAGCTGCTGCTGACGAAGGGCTCGCGGATAGACCCAGCAAGCGTGGGTTTGCTGCTGAGCAGCGGGCTATCGGAAGTGCCTGTTTCCCGAGGACCCTCGGTTGGCGTGGTCCGCACCGGTGGAGAGTTCATCGAGGAGGGCATGCCTATCGCGGGGCGAATCCACTCGAGCAACGAATGGATGTTGATCGCAGCGGTGCGCGAGGCCGGCTGCGATGTGGAAGGAGCCGCCTATCCCGCCGCTGACGAACGCGGGGAGATCCGGGACGCGCTGATGCAGGCGATAGCGGTCAACGATGTGGTCATCAGTACAGGCGGTGTCTCCGTCGGGGACCACGATCTGGTGCGTGATGTCCTGGTGGAGCTCGGTGCAGCGATCCATTTCCACGGTGTCCGCCAGAAGCCGGGCAAGCCCATGCTCTTCGCTACACTGCGCGGGAGGCCGGTTTTCGCTCTGCCGGGTAATCCGCGGGCCGTACTGGTCTGCTGGTATGCCTATGTGCTGCCCTACCTGAGAGCGATGCAGGGGCAGACGGACCCATGGCAGAGGATGGAGCAGCTACCGCTCGCCCATGCCGTAACGCTCAAGGGCGAGCGATCGGAGTTCCGTGCCGCGCTCATACGCAGCGGCAAGGTGGAGCTCCTGCCGGATGAGGGGTCGCACATGCTCGCCACGCTGGTTCGCGCCGATGCGCTCGCGATCTTGCCGGCCGGAGCTCGTGATCTGGAACAAGGTGCATTGGTTGAGGTTCAATGGATCGCACGCGCATGAGCTGGACCGGCGTGGTGCTCGCAGGCGGCAGGAGCTCCCGCATGGGCCGCGACAAGGCCTTGATCGAATGGGCGGGACGGAGCCTGCTGGATTGCGCGCTTGACAGATTGGATGCGCATTGCGCTGAGCTGCTCGTGATCGGCGAGCCCGAGAAGTACGGCCATGTGGGCCCGTTCGTGATCGCGGATGAATGGCCCGGCAAGGGGCCCCTCGGAGGGGTCACCACCGCCATGCGCTACGCCAGCAACGATAGGCTGCTGGTGATCGCCTGCGACATGCCGGCCCTGAATGACCGGCTATTCGACATGCTGAAGGCGCAGCTCGGAACCTCCACCGATGCGGTGGTGCCGCGGCATGAAGGCTTGATTGAGCCTTTGGCCGCCGCCTACCACCGAAGCGCCCAGCCCGCCTTCCGCCGTTGCGTGGAGCTGGAGGTGCTGAAGATGGGCGATGCCCTTTCGCAGGTCCGCACCAGTTTCGTGGAAGTGATTCCCGGCCGCGATGGCTGGCCCGGCGACCTGTTCCGGAACATCAACGCGCCGGGCGATCTTTGATCCATGAGGGTCCTCTTGTTCGGCATGATTGCGGAGCGCGCCGGCACCGATTGCTTGGAGCTGGTAGCCGCGGACACGGCCGAGCTGAAGGCCTTGCTCGCTGCACGCGTCGAAGGGTTGAATGAGCTGAGCTATGCTTTGGCCGTGAACCGCGTGATCGTGAGCGGGGAGGTGTCCTTGTCGGGAGATGAGGAGATCGCCGTGCTGCCACCATTCGCAGGAGGATGAGTCCCGAGAAGAAGCACAAGGCGAAGGACATCTTCGTGGAAGGGCCGATCGATCCGGCCTTCATCGCCACGAGCATCGCCAAGCACGCCACCCGCACGGACATCGGTGCGCACGAGATCTTCCTGGGCCAGGTGCGGGCAGACCAACGTGATGGACACGGCGACGTGAACGTCGCCCGTGTCATCGCCATCGAATACACCGCCTACCGCGACATGGCTCTGGAGCGCATGACCGCCATCCGCGAGGAGGCCTTCACGAAGTGGCCCAGCATGACCTGCCTGCACGTGCACCACAGCCTGGGCACGATCAAAGCCGGCGAGCTGTGCTTCATGGTCTTTGCCAGTGCCCCGCACCGTGCTGCGGTACGTGAGTCCGTCGCCTGGGTGGTGGACCGCATCAAGGCCGAGCTGCCCATCTTCGGGAAGGAGATCGTGGAGGGTGGTGGGCATATTTGGAAATCCAATGGATAGGGTGAATGGTCATTGGCGATTAGCGAATGGTGCCGATCCTGGTTCCATTCACCAATGACCATTCACAATTCGCCTGCATTCATGATCGACATCACCCACAAGCCCACCACCCTGCGCGAGGCCACGGCCACGGCGCTGGTCACCGTGAGCGACGCGGCCACCATCACGGCCTTGAAGGAGAAGCGCGTACCCAAGGGCGATGTGCTGGAGAGCGCCCGTGTGGCGGCCTTGTTCGGGGTGAAGAAGACCCATGAGCTGATCCCCGATTGCCATCCGCTGCCGATCGAGCATGCGGAGTGCACGTTCGCGGTGGGGGAGATGGAGGTGATCGTCACCATGCGGGTGCGCACCATCTACCGCACCGGCGTGGAGGTGGAGGCCATGCACGGTGCCAGTGTCGCAGCGCTCACCATCTACGACATGCTCAAGCCCATCGACAAGGGCGTGGTGATCGCGGGCATCCGGTTGCAAGAGAAGAAGGGCGGCAAGAGCGATTGGAAGGACCGTTTCGATGTGCCCGTGAAGGCGGCCGTGCTGGTGATCAGCGATGGCGTGGCCAGCGGGAAGAAGGAGGACAAGGCGGGCGCGGCGATCGTGGAGCGGTTGAAGAAATTGGGTGTTGAGGTACCCGTGCAGGCCGTTTGCGCCGATGAACCCGAGGAGATCGCCAACATGGTGAAAGCATGGTCAACCGAGGGCCTGGACCTCATCCTCACCACCGGTGGTACTGGCCTCTCGCCCCGCGACCGCACGCCCGAAGCCATCGCACCCCTGCTGGACCGCGAAGTGCCGGGCATCATGGAGGCGGCCCGCAGCTACGGCCAGGAGCGCATGCCCTGGGCCATGATGAGCCGCGGCGTGGCCGGCATGATCGGACGAAGCTTGGTGATCACCCTGCCCGGATCAACCCGCGGTGCGCAGGAGACGATGGATGCCCTATTCCCCTTCGCGCTGCACGTGGTGAAGGTGCAGGAGCATGCATTCAGACATGGTCTATGAGTTCACCGCCAAGACGCGAAGAGCGCAAAAGATGGCAAGCGTAAGGGAATGGGATGAGTTCACCGCGAAGACGCGAGCAGCGCAAAGGATCGCAAGCGTGAATGGGAAGAGTTCACCGCCAAGACGCGAAGAGCGCAAGGGATAGAAAGCGTGAATTGGTCAACACGCAAATGACCGAAAAGAGGCCAGGACCAGAGGACATGGAGCTCAGGGAGAATGTGATCGCGCGCATAGCGGTTGATGCGATGATCGAAGTGCATCGTGAATTGGGCCCTGGGCTCTTGGAGAGCAGCTACCAGCACTGTCTGGCCTATGAGCTTCACCAGCGCGGACTGAATGTGGAGTCCGAGGTGGCCCTGCCGTTGGCCTTCAAGGGAGTAAAGCTCGACGCCGGGTACCGGATTGATCTTTGGATCGAACGCACGGTCATCGTGGAGGTCAAGTCGGTGGACGCGCTGCATCCGATCCATACGGCACAGGTGCTCACGTACCTGAAGCTCAGCGGGAACCGGTTGGGCTTGCTCGTGAACTTCAACGAGAAGCTCGTGCGGGATGGCATCCGTCGCTTGGTCAATAATCTCCCGGAGTAATTTCGGACATGAGTTCTTTGGGGCTCTTTGCGTCTTGGCGGTGAGTCAAGGCAGCCGAGTCCAGCCAGCATAGAGACAACCTTTGCGCTCTTCGCGCCTTTGCGGTGAGTCCTACCTAAAGATCTGGTTCCATGCAGACCATCCTCGGCGCCAACGGCGTCATCGGCAACGAGCTCTCCAAGCTCCTACCCAAGTACACCGACAAGGTCCGGCAGGTTAGCCGCCACCCGAAGCAGGTGAGCGCTGCCGATGAGCTGTTCTCCGCCGATCTGCTGGATGCCAATGCCGTGAGCGAGGCCGTGAAGGGCAGCGACGTCGCCTACCTGGTGGCCGGGCTGAAGTACGATGCCAACGTGTGGGCCGACCAATGGCCGCGGGTGATGCGCAACGCCATCGATGCCTGCAAGCGCCACGGCACCAAGCTGGTCTTCTTCGACAACGTGTACGCCTACGGCCGGGTGGACGGTGTGATGACCGAGGACACGCCCTACAACCCCTGCAGCAGGAAGGGTGAGGTTCGGGCGCGTATCGCCACCACCTTGATGGACGAGGTGAAGCGCGGTGAGCTGCAGGCCATTATCATCCGTGCGGCCGATTTCTACGGACCGCACGCGGCCCTGAGCCTCACGCACGCCACCGTGTTCGAGCGGCTGCGGGCGGGCAAGACCCCGCAGTGGGTGGGCAACGCCAGAACCGTGCACACCTTCACGTACACGCCGGATGCCGGAAGGAGCGTCGCGTTGCTGGGCAATACGCCTTCCGCCTACGGGCAGGTGTGGCATGCGCTCACCAGCAAGGAGGGCATGACCGGTGAGCAGTTCGTACGGATGGCCTGTGAGCTGGCCGGCAAGCCCTACGCGATCCAGGTGGCGCCGGGCTGGATGCTCGCGCTGATGGGCCTGTTCGTGCCCGTGCTGCGCGAGAACAAGGAGATGATGTACCAGTTCGAGCACGACTACCGCTTCGACAGCAGCAAGCTGGAGCGGGCGCTGAACCTGCAGCCCACGGACTATCGCACGGGCATCAAGGCCACGCTGTAAGGGCTTTGCCGGGAGCGGGCACGTTCCATCTAACTTGGCGGAAAAGGAGAGCCAAGGGCGATGAGGCGCTCATCCCGAATGCATCTGCTCGCACTCCTGGGCGCGGCCTTCGCCCTTGAAGCGTCCGCCCAGTTGGTGGCGCCCAGCCTGCGCACCATCACCATGCGCGATGGGCTCTCGAGCGACCATGTGCAGTCGTTGGCCGTGGACGGTCGTGGATACCTGTGGGTGGGCACCTCGGATGGCCTCAACCGCTTCGATGGCCGACGGGTGAAGGTGTACCGCTACGAGGGCCGCCCGGATGCGCTGCCCGGTGACAAGATCACGGCACTCGTTTGGGATGGTTCCCGGTATCTGCTCGTTGGTACGAACGCGCCTTACCTCACCCTGCTCGATCCGTTGGCGGATACGCTTCAGCGCGTGCCGCTGCCCATTCCGGCCTACTCCGAACATGGGGAGCAGCGGGTCACCGATCTGCTTGTGGGTTCCACCGGCCGGATCTGGGTGGCCCATGGTGCACGCTGCTTGAGCCTGTTCGATCCGGTCCATCGACGCTTCACCACCACGGAGATCGCACCGCCGGCACCCACCGCACGATCGCGCGAGGTGATCAGCGGCATGCTGGAGGATGCGCAGGGCATTCTCTGGCTCTCCACCTTCAGCGGCGTGGTCCGCTTCGATCCGGCCACACGCACGGCCACACCCTTCCCCCTGAAGGCGGTGAACGGCCATCCTGGGCACGGTTATGCGTTCCAAGTGCGCGGCATGGTGGATGAGGATTCCACCCTGCTCATGGGCACCTGGTCGGAGGGCATCTTCCGGGTGCGGAAGTCGGACGGCAGTGCCACCTTGTTATGGCCGGATGTCCGCCATGCCCCCACGTTCGTGGACCACATGGTGCAGGACATGGTCCGCGTGGGTGAGCAGGTGCTGGTGGCCACCATCGACCAGGGGTTGCTCCGCTTGGACCCGCGCACGGGCCGTGTGGAACACTATGATCGTTCGCTGGACGAGGCCGATTGCCGCAAGCGCGAGGACCTCTTCGCGGGTGCTTCACGGTTGCTGGTGATGGATGAGGTGGTCTGCATCGGCTCCTACACACAGGGCGTCGCGCTGCTTTCCGACCGGAACAACATCGCGCAGGGTTTCCACCTGCCCGATGAGCCCGCTGCCGATCTGATTGATGAGGTGCTGGCCGTTCACCGCGATGAGGGTTCCGGGAAGATGCTGGCGCTGTCGCACCGCAGGGGCCTGTTCGTGCATGATGCGCAGGGGCGCCAGACCGATCTGATCGCCTTGCCGCATGCCTCGGGTCGGCGCTATCTGGACCTGTTGGAACTGGATGCAGGGCGTTACCTGCTGTCCTCGATGGACGGTGCACTGCTGGCCGATATCCGGACGGGTGCGTTGGGACGTCCATCCTTCGTTCCACCGCGATCCGTCTGTGCCGGGCCTGTCTGGTGGTCCCGTGGCGATGGTGCGCAAGGGATCTGGTGCATGACGGGATCGAAGGGGCTGTACCATCTCGACACCCTGGCCGGCGAATGCCGCGCGTTGGCCGAGGTGTTCCCGGAGGTGGCGGCCTTGCTGGGGAATTGGCCCTTGGATGTCTTCACGGATCGTGCCGGACGGACGTGGTTCCTGAGCGCCACACAGGCCCCGGTGGTGCTCTTCCCGGATGGCCGCGTGGAACGTCTTCGCTCACCGGTGGGGCTGGAACCCTTCGAGGTGAGCGACATGGCCCAAACACCGGACGGCCGTCTATGGCTGGTGGTGAAGCACACCGGCCTGGTGCGGATCGACCCGGATGCTCCGGTGAACGGTCCGCTACAGCTGCACGATGCCAGTGCCGGACTGCCGACACGGAACCTGCTGGAAGTGGTGGCCATGGCAGATGGGACCCTGTGGTTCACGCGGCCTTCGGGGTTGATGCACTGGGACCCTTCCACGGGCCGTTCCCGCCTGGTGTCGCGTGCGGATGGATTGCCGGTGAGCCCGCTCAATCTGGACGACGGTCATGCTCCGCTCCAAGGCCCCTTGCTCGCAGGGGCATGGGAAGGCTTCGTTGTGCTGCGCAACGATGCGGTACTGCCGACGCTTCCACCATCGATCCAGGTGCCTGGCGTGTGGGCGATGGACAGCCTGCTATCCGCGCATGCGGACCTTGCAGCTGATCGGACCTATGAGGTGCCGCACGACCATGCGCGCATCACCCTGCAACTGCGCAGCACCAATCTGGTGGATCCGCAGCGCGATGAGTTCGCTTATCGGCTGGTGGGTGCGGACACTGCGTGGGTGGCGATGCGACCTGAGGACCGTCTGACCTTCAACAGCCTGGCACCGGGCACCTATCGGCTGGAGCTGAAGGCCCGCACCAATCGAGGCCCCTGGGGCGGGATCACCACGGTGCGGTTGCGCGTGCTGCCTCCGTTCTGGGCCACCTGGTGGTTCCGTGCGCTGATGGTGCTTCTGGTCGGGGCGCTGGTGTGGATCGCCTTTAGGATCGTTCTGCGCATCCGTCTGGCCCGGCAACGTGCGGTGCTGGAGCGTGAGCGCGCGGTGCTGGAGGAGCGCATCCGCATCGCACAGGACCTCCACGATGACCTCGGAAGTGGACTGGCCTCCATCGGCATGGAGAGCGACCTGGCCCAGTTGGAGTTGGAGGATGCCCGTGCCCGCGCGCTGCTGGAGAAGGTGGGTGATGGTGCGCGACAGGTGAGCGACAACATGCGCCGCATCGTTTGGGCGCTGGGCTCCGGCCAGGAGACGCTCGGTGATCTTGTGGCGTACGTCCGTGGCTTCGCGGCCGAGCTGCTGGACCAGCGGGGTATCGTGCTGCACATGACGGCGGAGCTGGAGGAGCCTTTGCTGAAGCTTTCGGTCGATCAGCGCCGGCATCTGTTGCTGCTCACCAAGGAGGCGCTGAACAACGTGGTGCGCCATGCCGGTGCGGAGAACGTCACCATCCGGATCGTACAATGTGATGGTCAACTGGAGTGGTTGATCGCCGACGATGGCCGAGGATTCGACCCGGCGCGGAGCAGGACCATGGGGACGGGCAGCACCAGCATGCAGGCCCGGGCACACGCGTTGGGTGGTGCGCTCAGCGTGGACACGGCGCCGGGTGAGGGCTGCCGCCTGACGCTGCGCGTCGCCTTGTCCGGGACGGGGGTACTAGAACACAGCCATGCGACCGTCCGTCCAACCTGAACTTGCGCACCATGCCAGCACCGTTCCGCATCGGGATCGTTGAGGACCTGCCCCAGGTGCGGCAGTTCCTGCAGCAGGTGATCACCAGCGCCAAGAATATGGAGCTGGTGTGCATTTACCGTTCGGCCGAGGAGGCGTTCCCCGCCATCACGGAACAGCAGCTCGATGTGGTCATTACCGACATCGGCCTCCCGGGCATCACGGGCATCGACCTGCTGCGCAAGCTGAAGCCCTTCATGCCGGCCACCCAGTTCATGGTGTTCACCGTGCACGATGACGACATCCGGGTGTTCGAGGCCTTGAAGGCCGGCGCCAACGGGTATATGCTGAAGTCCTCCACGGCGATCGCTCTGCTGGAGGGCATCCGCGAACTGATCAACGGTGGTGCGCCGATGAGTGCCAGTGTCGCACGCCGGCTGGTGGATCATCTGCGACCCGCGCCTGGGCACCGTGAACCGGAGCATGAGGACCTCACCGCGCGTGAGCGGGGTGTGCTCGACCTGCTGGCCCAAGGTCTGCTCTACAAGGAGATCGCGGCCCGCGAGGGCATCTCCATCAGCACGGTGAAGCAGCACATCCACAGCATCTACAAGAAACTGCATGTGGGGAGCAAGGAGGAGGCGCTGGAGAAGTACCGCAGCCGTTGACCGGTTCGTCTGTTCGACATGAGAAGGGGCGGCCAATCGGCCGCCCCTTCTCGTTGATGACGCGTAGCGCGCTCAGGGAGCCATGATCACGGTGCGACCACTCCATGTACCCGAAGGACTCCGCAGTTGCACGAGGTACGACCCGGCGGCATGCGGGAGGTGCAAGGGTGTACGATCATGGAGCACCGTGCTACTCTGCACCACACGACCTGAGGCATCGGTGATGAGCAGCCGCGCGCCAAGCCACGATGCAGTGACCTCCAGCCATTGCTCGCCCTGTGCAGCACCAAGTACTTGTGGTTCGACGTCGTCCTGCTCGCTCACGGCGGTGTTCACGTCGATGAATACTGTGTAGTCCTCCGTCTCACCTGCAAATGCCGGATCGCAGGCGCCGATCGGCCCAGCGGAGGCCAGGGCGCGGACACGTAGACGGCGCGCACCGGGCAGGAGGCCGCCTGGCACGGTGAAGTTGATGGTCTGTAGGGCCGGTCCGGCGGCAGCGTAGCCGATCTGTTCGCCAGCATCGTCCCAGTCGCCATCGCCGTTGTAGTCGATGTACGCCGCCACCTCGGTCTGTCCCGGAGCACCCACTTCAGCGGAGAGCGAGTAGGCGGTCCCCATGATCAGCGTCGTGCTCTCGTCGGTACGGTCGTGGTATTCCATGGCATAGCGGCCTTGCGGGCTCACTGCGTTCAAGGTGTTTAGCGCGATGGACGCGAGATGGTCGTCATACACGGTCCAATAGTCGTTCACCGGGATGCATGGACCGTCGGCATCCACCACCATCACACGGATGTCCACGAGCTCACCGTCCCCTTCCACATCGCCTGAGCAATCCTCGGGCACGATCACGCCGCTCGCATGACTGCGTACGCGGAGCCAGTGCTGTCCCGGAGCACAGTCGGCGGGCACGACGAGGATGAGCTTGAAGGTCTGGTCGGGCACCGACGAGGAGGCCGTGAGCAGCCAGTCCGATGCTTCGAACAGACCATCATCGTCCATGTCCAGGAGCACATCCGCGACGCTTCCCGCCTCCCGGAACCCCATGCTCAGCGCATAGGAGGAGCCGCGCACGAGCGTGGGTCCGGGCAGGTGCCGGACATCCGCATAGGGCCATGCCTCAGGGCCGTTCGCATAGGTGGTTCCAGCGAAGTCCACGAACGACAGGGTGCGCCCGGTGTTGCCAGGAGTGACGTTCTGTACCGGCAGGCAAGGCACGGGGGCCTCGCTGAAGGTGAGCGTCAGGTCGCGCGTTTCGCCATAGAACGCATCGCTGCACGGGGTGAGGCCAGCCCCATCGGCAATGCGCACCCGCAGGCGGTAGTGACCGGGGAAGCGGTACGGATCAGGCACTGAGAAGGTGAAGGTGACTTGTTGGAAGGGCGCCGTGGTCTCCTGTTCGCCGAGGGCTTCACCCGGACCATCGTAGCTGCCATCGTTGTCCCAGTCGATCCAGGCGGCGATGGCATCGAACTCGTATTCGCCACTGGTGATCTGCAGTACATGGCTGCCGCTGATCGTAAGGGCGGTGCCGCGGTGCAGGGCATCCGTGTAGGCATGTACGGGCGCCGCGCTGGTGAGGTCGAGGTCCCCGATGGTGATGGCGCTGATGTAGTCACCATCGCTCATGCCGTAGGGCACCAGGGGGATGCAGTCGAGCGGGCCGGCGATGCGGATGGCGTAGTCCTCGGTCTCGCCGTAGAGGTATTGGATGCACGGGTCAGGCGGTATCTCGCCGTAGGCGCAGCGCACACGCAGGCGGACGTAGCCGGGCCTTGCATCGCCGGGCACGAAGACGTCCATGGTCAACACCTCTCCTACGGCCGTGTTGTTCACCGCACCGATGAACTCCTCCGGCTCGAACGCACCGTCCTGGTCGATGTCCAGCCAGGCCATGTAGCGGTCATTCACATAGTTGCCCGCCGTGATGGTGAGCGTATAAGCCGACCCGGGTTCCAGGGTGGCCATCAGGTTGGGTCCGAGGTAGGAGTAGTCGTGGTAGTCCACGCCGTTGACCAGACCAGTACTGGCATCCAGGTCGACCAGTTGCACGCGTTGGATGAAGTCCCCCTCATCGGGCCCTGTGGGACCCGGTTCGGGGATGCAGTAGGTCTGTGCCTGCAATATGCTGGCGGCGAGCAGACCGAAGAATGAGATGAGGTGGCGCATCGTGTCTGTGTGGTTGATGTGGAGTGCTCGCCTCAGCGGGTCAGTTGCGCGAAGCGGCCGGTCCAGCTGCGATCGCCCTGCTGCAGCTTCAGCGTGTAGATGCCGGATGATCCCGATGGCAGCGCGATGGCCTGGTGGGTGTGCGTGATGGTGCCGGACCACAAGCGACGGCCGGCGGGATCGAGCACCTCAGCGCTCGCGCCGGACCACGAGGCATCGCTCAAGAGCCAGGTGCCTTCCACCGAACCATCGGCGATCAGCTTCGGCTGTGCGGCATCCAGGCTGGCGATGCCCGTGTTCGTCTCCACCACCACGGTGTAGTCCTCGGTCTCGCCGAACTCCGAGCCCGCGCAAGCTGTCGCTGTTGAGCTGGGGAACGCTCGTACGCGCATCCGCTTCGGCCCAGGGCTCACATTGGGCACGGTGAAGGGGATGTTCACCGTGGAGTAGCTGCCGCCCGCGCTGAATACCCCGAGGAATTCACCGGGGCCCTCCCAGGTGCCATCCTCATCCCAATCGATACCGGCTCCGAGCCAATTCGTGGCATTCGCGCCCGAGGTGATCGACAGCACCTGCGCGGAACCGATGGGCACGCTTGTGCTCAGGGACGTGTAGTCGTGGTACTCCGCCTGCGCAAGACCTCCTGTACCGATGTTGCTCAGGGTATTCAGTTCCACGCCGTCGATGAAGTCGCCGAAGAGGGTCCAAAAGGTGCTCTGGGGAATGCACGGGCCGTCAGGGTCCTGCACCGTGACACGGATGTCCATCATGGTGCCCAACGTGTTCAGTTGGAACGCGCAGCCATCGGTGGGCGGATCCACCGGTGAGGCGCTACGGGCACGGATCCGCAACCAGGTGTGCCCGACCGGCGTGGTGCTCGGCAGCAGAAAGCTGAAGCTGCCGTCGCCGAAGTCGGAACCGATGTATTCGCCCGCATCGCTGAAGTCCCCATCCCCGTTGAAGTCCATCCAGGCTTGGGTCTGATTTGGGAAACCACTGGTGATGGTCGTTGTAGTGGTGCTGAGCGACTGGGTGGTGCCACGGACCAGCGCGGATCCCGGTTCCAAAGCCATTTGGTAGCTCGAGAAGTTCCAAGGCGATGCTGTCCAAAGGTGACCGTTCAGGTCCACCGTGGCGATCTGAACGGCCGGGAACAAGCTGCCCACGCCTACCGGACAGGGGCCGCTCGGCAGTGCGATGGCAACAGTCAGGTCGATGGTCTGTCCGAAGTTCTGTGCGTTGCAGGGGTTGGGCGTGTCGCCGAACCACAGCCGGATCCGTAGGCGCACTTGCGGTACATCCGGGTAGTCCGTCGGCACGGTGAAGGGGATGCTCACCGTCTCGAAGGCCGTGCTCGTGGTGGCCACGCCCAGCAGCTCCGGGCCCCAATCGCCGAACACGCCGTTGCCCGACCAGTCGGCCCACACGGCGATGCTGTTATCGGTGTACTCGCCGGAGGTCACCTGGATCACCTGGTTGCTGCCCAGGTCGAGCACAATGGCCCCGGCCCATGTACGGTCCTCGTAGGCACCCTGCACGTTCACGCTGCTCGATGCACCCGCCAGGCTTATCGCGGTGATGCGGTCCCCTTCGGTGGAGCCGTACTGGGTGAAGGGCACACAGGGCGCTCCATTCTCCAGCACCACCAGGTAGTCCTCGGTCTCCCCATAGAGGAAGTTGGCACAGGGGTCGGCGGTGGCCATGTTGTAGGCGGCGCGCACACGCAAACGGGACACCCGGGGGAGGAGGATATCGGGTGTGGTGAACGAGAAGAGCATGGCCTGTCCCGCGCTCGTGCTCACCTGATCGGCCACCAGCTCGATTGATTCGAAGTCCTCATCGCCATCGTAGTCGATCCACGCCGCATAGCGGGTGCCCACGAAGGGGCCGGCGGTGATGGTGAGGAAGTAGGAACTCCCGGCCTGCAGACGGGTCCACCGGCCCGGGCCCGTGTAGGTATAATCCTGGTATGAAGCGCCTGGGGTGAAGGACGTTGGGTTATCAATGGCCTCAGCGCCACCCATCAACACCCCGGCCACGTAGCTGCCGCCATCGGGGCCGAAGGTGGTGGTGGGAGTGCAGGGTTGGGCCAGTAAGCGGGGAGAAAGGCCAACGAGCAGAGCGAGGGTCAGCGTGCGGATCATGGGGTTCGGTATGGTGCACCAATGTGGAGGTGATCCATCCCGGATCGGGTGTGTTCTAGAACACGCCATTTCTGCGCGGAAAGGGTTGGAGTTTTGAAGTGATCCGTGACCATTTCCCCCACCGCACCATGGCGCAAATACTCCACTTCCTCCTTAGAACGCTGCTGATCGCAACGCTCTTGACCTGCCAAGGACCAACTTCACTGGCCAACAACATCCAGATCACCAACGCCAGCCTCACCAACAACAACGGCACCTTCGCCTTCATCCAGTTCGACCTGAGCTGGGAGAACAGCTGGCGCGGAGGAGGCCTGGCGAACTGGGATGCCGCCTGGGTCTTTGTGAAGTACCGCGATGTGAACAATGTATGGCACCATGTGAACCTTGCCCCGAACGGCCATGTGATCCCGGCGGGCTCCGGTGCGGCGCTCTCCACGGCGCCGGTGAACGTGAACACGCCCTACGACCCGGTCACCAACCCCAATGTGGGGGTATTCATCCACCGGGGCATTCCCGGGTCCGGGACCTTCAGCCTCACCGGGGTGCAGCTCAAGTGGAACTATGCCGCGGAGGGGATCGCCTATGCCGATGTGGACGACGTCGGTGTATTCGGCATCGAGATGGTCTACGTGCCTGAAGGACCCTTCATAGTGGGGCAGAACGCCACCTATGCGCGGTTCCAGCGCACGTATATCAACACGGCCGATGCGAGCGTGGTGCCCACGGGCAACGGGGGCCCGTTGAGCAGTCCACAAGGTGGACACGCCATCGGTGAGGATCAACCGCCATCGGATCGTCCCAACGGCTATCGCGGGTTCTATTGCATGAAGTATGAGCTGAGCCAGCAGACCTACGCGGATTATTTGAACACGCTCACGCTCAGCGAACAGGTGCTTCGGACCACGCCCCCCTTCACACCGCCCTCAACACCGGTCCCGTACATGCCCACAGGAACCCCTGTTGTTTCGGCCACGGCACGGAACGGTCTCGTGGTCGCGGTCCCGAGCACGGGGTTCGCGCCCGCTCAGTTCGGATGCGACCTGAACGGCAACGACGTGGTGGGTGAGGCTGATGACGGCGGTGATATCCCGATGAACTGGGTGAGCGGGAAGGACTACATGGCCTTCCTGGATTGGAGCGGGCTCAGGCCCCTATCCGACATGGAATTCGAGAAAGTGTGCCGGGGGCCGAACCTGCCGGTGATAAATGAGTACGCTTGGGGGAATACGGCGATCATGACCACCCCGTATCTCCTCTCCGGTCCAGGCACCGCGACCGAAGGCATCGGTCTGGGATATCAGACGACCTTGGGGAACGCGAACCACGCGGGGACATCCACGGCTTACGATGGCCCGGTACGTTCGGGTTGTTTTGCGGCCAACCCGGCCAACAATGGCCGCATGACCGCAGGGGTTTCCTATTACGGTGCGATGGAAATGAGCGGCAACCTGGCCGAACTGATTGGCGACGTGCATGTGCCATCAAGCAACTCGAACTACTCCTACACCTATTCGTTGCATGGCAACGGCAGTTTGGATGCGGCGGCCGAGGCGGATGCCTTCAACGTTGAATGGGGTGCTCCTTCTGGGCTTGGGGCCAGAGGTGGTCATTTCGCTTCTGTTGTCGAGAGCCTCCAGGTCTCGCGCAACACTACCGGAACTCCCGGTTCGGATCCTCGCTTGGAATGGGCCGGCATCCGCGGCGCACGTTCCGCTCCCTGATCGCACCATGATGCGGATCGCACTCCTCTGGTGTTCGCTGCTGCTGCTCGGTCCTTGGAGCACCGTGCATGCGCAGTATGCCGGTGGTGTGGGTCGTGGCGATGGGGCCGCGGTGCCGCCGCCATCATCCATCGCCACGGCCATTCTCCAGGGAGGTTCAGGCTGTGGCGATGCGGCCTGGCTGCCCTCGTTCGCGCCGGTTTCCGGCGCCATCTACACCGGTGGGAATGGTCGAGGTGATCGTGCGGACCTGCCGCTTCCCATGGTGCTTTTCGGGGCGATCTTCAGCGGAGGTCCGGGCCGTGGTGATGATGCCGCCATGCCAGCACCCCTACAGCTCCCGGTCGCGATCTTCCAAGGCGGTGCTGGCCGGGGTGATGACGCCGTGCTGCCTGCTCCCCTCCCATTGGCTGCGGCCATCTATTCCGGAGGTGTAGGACGGGGCGATCACATGGTGATCTTCAGCCTGCCGCAGGACCTTCTCCTGCTGGCCCGCGCGTGGCTCGAAGGCCCCTACGACGGCTTCTTCCAGATGCATGACAGCCTTCGCGCCCAGGGCCTCATCCCGCTCACCGAGCCTTACACCGCGCTGGGGTTCGGGATCATCAACGGGGGAGGCGAGTCCATCGACCCCTCGGTGCTGGACACACAGGGGAACGGCAACGTGGTGGACTGGGTGCTCATCGAGCTGCGTTCCGCGCTCGATCCGGCAGAGGTGGTGGCCTCCCGGTGCGCGCTGATCCTGCAGAACGGCTTCATCGTTGACACGGATGGAAGCTCCCCGGTGGGCTTCTTCGATCTTGCACCGGGTGACTACCATGTCGCTCTACGCCACCGCAATCACTTGGGTGTAATGAGCCTGGTGCCCCAGTCGTTCACCGGGGGCACGGTGCTGGTCGACTTAACCCAGCCGTACACCCTGACCTACGGGACGGAGGCCCGCAAGTCCATCAATGCCAGCATGGCCTTGTGGGCAGGTGATGTCAACCACGATGGCACCATCAAGTACACCGGCGAGTTGAATGATAGGGACCCGATACTCACGGCCATTGGTGGGGTCGTTCCAACAGCGGTCAGCAGCGGATATCTCACCGAGGACGTGAACATGGATGGGCAGGCCAAGTACACCGGCGAGGGTAACGACCGGGACATCATCCTCCTGAACATCGGAGGTGCTGTGCCCACGAACACGCGTGAGGGGCAGTTGCCATAGACCTAACAGGCTTTCCTATGGGGGGGGGGTACCCAAGGCTGGCCACGTTGGATGTAGGGAGTGCATGCGTGATGTACGTCTCGGATAACTTCGCCGCCTCGCCTTCGCCAGAAGGCCCGGCGCGCAACGCATGATCAACGGCAAGGAGGCCCTGGTGGAGGAGTTCGTGCTCCATCGCATCGGCACGGAAGGGGCGCCCAGCATCCTCAGCGACTACAGCGCGGTGCTCCAGGGGCCCGAGGAGCAGGAGTTCCTGCGCAAGCTCTTCCTGAAGCCCTTCGCCGGGGTGGTGCAGACCCATGCCTTCGCCAACCGCGAGGATGCCGGGGTGAATCACCTGCAGGAGCTGTGCGCCAAGGTGGAACAGGGCAAGGAGCTGGTGGCCGTGTCGCGCGCCATGGCCAAGCAGCTCATCGAAGTGGCCCAGGAGCACGAGGTCCGCACCGGCGACCTGTTCGTGGTGCGCTTCCACGGGGTGGAGCTGGGCGGCGCCCGCGTGGATGCCGTTGGCCTGTACAAGTTCGACGACAAGGAGGTCTTCCTCGAGAGCCGCGCCGAGGCGGACAGCATCAGCATGCAACTGAAGCGCGGTTTGGGCGGCCGCAAGCCCGACCAGGCGGTGCTGGTGCTCTTCACCCCGGAGGAGCACACCCTGCTGGTGATCGACGACGACCCGCGCAGCGGCTTCTGGCAGCAGGTCTTCATCGGCCTGCGGGCGAAGCAGGACCACGTGAACAGCACCCGCAATGTGCTGGAGATGACCCGCACATTTATCACCGAGCAGCTGCCACAGGACTACGAGATCCCCAAGGCCGACCAGATCGACCTGCTGAACCGGTCGGTGCAGTACTTCAAGGAGAACACGGCCTTCGATCGCAGCTCCTTCGCCCGCGAGGTGTTCCAGAGCGATGAGGTCATCGGTTCCTTCGAGCGCTTCGGCGACCGATTCAAGGAGGAGCGTGCCGTGGACCTGGAGGACCGCTTCGAGATCAGCGCCGATGCGGTGAAGAAGCAGGCCCGTGTGTTCAAGAGCGTGCTGAAGCTGGACAAGAACTTCCACATCTACATCCACGGGGACCGCGACAAGATCGAACGAGGTGTGGACGACAGCGGCCGGAAGTACTACAAGATCTACTACGACCAGGAGCTTTGAGGGTTGTTCGCCGCGGAGATGCCAAGAGCGCGGAGGAGTGCCTATCCGGTGTTGGGTGGCATGGGAGTGACGAACGCGCTCACTGGGCGGCCTTTGCGTCTTTGGGGTGAGCTCCTCACCCCCCGATCGCCACCATCGGCCGTTCGCTCAGGTCATGCAGGACCTCCTCCTGCTTCTCGGGCTTGAAGGGCGGCAATCCGCCGAGCATGGCGTGCTTCGCCAGCACATTCGCCTCGATCAAGGGGGCGATGTCCTCGCCACGGCGCAGGGCGGAGAGCAGGTCCGTCTCCTCCCGCGCGAAGAGGCAGTTGCGCATCTTGCCTTCGGCTGTCAGGCGCAGGCGGTCGCAGCTGCCGCAAAAGGGCTCTGTCACCGTGCTGATCACCGCAAAGGTGCCTTTCCAGCCAGGCACGCGGTAGGCCTTGGCCGTGCTGTGCGGGTCGTCGTCCAGCTTCTCGAAGCTGTGCACGCTGCCGATGTGGCCCAGCATCTCGGCGTAGGTGTACACGCGCTCGCGGCCCCAGTGGTTGCCGGCGAAGGGCATGAACTCGATGAAGCGCACATGGATGTCGCTGTCGCGGGTCAGCTCCACGAAGCGCAGGATCTCGTCATCGTTCACGTCGCGCATGACCACCATGTTGACCTTCACCCGCAAGCCGCGCTCCAACGCTGAGCGGATATTGCTCCAGACCGTGGCGAAGCCGTCGCGTCGCGTGATCCTCTTGAAGCGCTCGGCATCGAAGGAGTCAAGGCTTATGTTGAGGCCCTTCAATCCCGAATCGACCAGGCCATCCAGGTGCTTGTGCAGACTGAGCGCGTTGGTGGTAAGGCCCAGCGATGCGCCGAGCTGTGCCATGTCACGCACGATGTCCACGGCATCCGGTCGCACCAAGGGCTCGCCTCCCGTGAGCCTGATCTTGTTCACGCCGTACCGCTCCACGAACAGCCGGGCGATGGTGGCGATCTCCTCCCGCGTCATCAGTTCCTCCCGCTTCAGGAAGTGCTGGTCCTCTGGCATGCAGTAGGTGCAGCGCAGGTCGCACTTGTCCACGATGCTGATGCGCAGGCTGCGGTGCGTGCGGCCGTGGCCGTCGGTGAGCGCGATCATGGGCGCAACGAAGGTACCGTGCTACCTTTTCGCCTCGGTGCTTGCCGCCGCATTGTATATGCGCAACTTGTTCTCCCCGCTCTTGGTCATGCTCTTCGCCGGTTGCGCCTCCAAGCCGCCCGGCATGACGCCGGTGCGACCTTTTGCGGTGGACCGCTACTTGGGCCTGTGGTATGAGGTGGCCCGCTTGGACCATTCCTTCGAGCGCGGCCTGGAGCAGGTCACAGCACAATACGACCGCAACGCGGACGGTTCCATCCGCGTGCTGAACCGCGGCTACGATACCGCCCAGGGACGGTGGAAGGAAGCGACGGGAAAGGCAAAGCTGGCAGGTGCGGCCGATGAGGGCCGGTTGAAGGTGTCCTTCTTCGGGCCCTTCTATGGCGGATACAATGTCGTGGCACTCGATGCGGACTACCGCCACGCCCTGGTGGTGGGCAACAGCACGAAGTACCTGTGGATCCTGTCACGAACACCCGAACTGCCGGAGGAGGCCCGCGTCCGCTATCTGGCGCTGGCCCGTGAGCTGGGCTGCGATCCCGATGCGCTCATCTGGGTGAGGCACGATCAAGCACCGGCAAATGGCATGGCGCCTTGGATGCCTCATTGAGCTGCCCCATTCCAATGACCATCGGACGATGAAGCACAAGGCCTCTCTGCTGCGCTGCACCTGGCCCGGCGACGACGCCCTCATGCTCGCCTACCACGACACCGTGTGGGGGACGCCGGAGCATGACGATGTGAAGCTCTACGCCAAGCTGGTGCTCGATGGGGCCCAGGCAGGCCTGAGCTGGAAGACCATCCTGTACCGCAGCGAGGGCTATCGGAAGGCCTTTGACGATTGGAATGTGGAGAAGATCGCCCGGTACGGGAAGAGGGACGTTGAGCGTCTGCTGGCCGACGAAGGCATCATCCGCAACCGGGCCAAGGTGGAGAGCGCCATCAAGAACGCCCAGGCCTGGCTCCGGATCATGGAGGGGGGGAAGGGCGCCTTCAACGACTTCCTGTGGAAGCATGTGGACCACCGGACGGTCGTGAACCGTTGGACCGACACCCGGCAGCTGCCCGCGAGCACCCCGGTCTCTGATGCGCTGAGCAAAGACCTGAAGAAGGCGGGCTTCAGCTTCGTGGGCACCACCATCGTCTACGCCTACATGCAGGCCATCGGCATGGTGGACGACCATCTGGTGGGCTGCTTCCGCAAGGCGAAGGGATAGGCGGTAGTTTCGGGGCGTGAGCGTGCGTGTGCCTGTAGACCCGGTGGCGATCCTGCGGGTGGAAGCCGGGGTATCCGCGCCGGCGGATGACCTGTTGGTCACCGAGGAGCCTTTGGAGATCCGCCTCGGTCACGGGCCGCTCGACGATCGCCGGGAGTTCCGGCTGAGCGTGACCATGCGCACGCCGGGTCATGACGAGGAGCTCGCGCTGGGATTTCTCTTCACCGAAGGGCTTATCGCGGCGCCGGACGAGGTGCTGCGCGTGGCCTACTGTGCGAACGTGAAGCCCGAGGAGCGCGGCAACGTGGTGCGCGCCGAGCTGCGGCCGGACATCGAGCTGGATCCCTTGCGCTGGCAGCGCAACTTCTACACCACCAGCAGCTGCGGGGTGTGCGGCAAGAGCAGCATCGAGGCGGTCCATGCGCAGTGCCTGCGGACCATCCGGCCCTGGGGTGGGGTCGATGCGGAAGTGATCACGGCCTTGCCGGACCGCATGCGTGCGGCACAGACGGTATTCAGGCATACGGGTGGTATCCATGCGGCCGCGCTGTTCGATCGTGAGGGAGGGCTCCTGGTGCTGCGCGAGGATGTGGGCCGCCACAATGCTGTGGACAAGGTGATCGGGGCGGCGCTCAATGCCCAGCTGCCGACCGAGAAGAGCATGCTGCTCGTCAGTGGCCGGGCGGGCTTCGAGCTCGTGCAGAAGTGCGTGGTGGCGGGCATCCCTTTGATGGCCGCCGTAGGAGCGCCCTCCTCCTTGGCCGTGCAGCTGGCGCGCGATAGCGGTCTCACGCTCTTGGGCTTCCTCCGCGACGACCGCTTCAATATCTATGCAGGCGGAGCATGAGCACATCTACCCGCATCCCTTCGGAGCGCATCGCGGAGCTCACCCGCGAACCCATCGCCATCACACCCTATGATCCGGCCTGGCCAGCGCGGTATGCGGCCGAAGAGGCCCGACTCAAGGCTGCGCTGCCCGGCGACCTCTGCACGTGCATCGCCCATATCGGGAGCACGGCCGTGCCCGGCCTCAGTGCCAAGCCGGTCATCGACATCCAAGTGGAGGTGACCGACCTGGGCCGTGTTCGCATCGAAGTGGTGCCGGTGATGAAGCAGCTCGGCTATGAGTTCATCTGGCGGCCCAGCATGGGCGAGCGGGCGCCATGGTATGCCTGGTTCATTGCGCGCGATGGGGCGGGAAACCGGATGGTGCATGTCCATATGGTGGAACCGGATCAGGCCACAGCGGACCGCCTGCTCTTTCGCGACTACCTGCGGGCCCGCCCGGAGGCTGCCGCGGCCTATGAATCCCTCAAGCGCGCATTGGCGCAGGAGTTCCCGAATGACCGTGCGGCGTACACGGCGCACAAGTCGGCATTCATCCAGGATGCGCTGCGCGAGGCGCGCGGAACAGCCACCCCGCCGGAGGCCTAGGGGCCGAAACCATCGGGAGCGGATGCCGGGCATCGCAGTCCAAGGCACTGCAGCGTCGGGAATCCGCGCAAGGCCTTGTGCGCTTTAATGGCTGATGCCGGACTGCCGCCGGCGGAACCTGTGGGGCGGATCCGTGCCGGGGGGCTAAGGAGAGCTCAGCAGCCAGGCATGCGTCTGGCCGCCTTTCGCCGCCCGCCAGAAGTAGCAGAACCGGTTGCGCTTGCCATTGAGCAGTGCCTGCACCTCCGGATGGTCACGGTCAGCATAGAACAGTTCGATGCGCCCTGTGGCTTCATCGAAGCGGGGCTGCCGGGGGATGCCGTCCGCAACGAAGCTCACAAGGACGCTGCGTGCCTTGCTGCCTTGGCGCGCCGGGGTCCCTGCGAACTCCATGCGGTCGGGTGCGCTGCGAAGGGCCTTGGTGATGCGCAGCACCTCCAAGGCGCCGAATGCCCGTAGACGCTCCGCTGCGCGTGGGCCGCTATCGGATAAGGCTGCCCGGCTGGTGGTCGTTTGCATGACGGAGGCGGTTAAGCGGTGAATATCGGTCTTGACGGCGCGCTTCCCCATGACGGTTTGCCTGCGAAGGCCAAACTTCATGTAGGCTTAACGATCGCATTACCTTGATCAAACCCAGCGGCGGTCCAGCGCGTACTTCACCAGACCGGCGGAGCTGCGGACGTTCAGCTTGGTCATCAGCTTCTTCCGGTGGCTCTTCACGGTCTCTTCGCTGATGAACAGCGCCGCGCCGATCTCGGAATTCGTCCGCTCCAGCGCGATGAGGCGGATGATCTCGCGCTCCCGTGCGGTCAAGCCGATGTATTCCCCATCGGGACGCTTCTCCGTGTAGCGATACCCATTGGCTACGCTCACCTGAGCGGCCTGGCTCAGGAAGCGCTGGCCTTGCACGCAGCTGCATATGGCTTCCACCAGCTCTTCGCGCGGGCCGCCTTTCACCAGGTACCCGCATGCACCCTCGATGAGCATGCTATTCACGTATTCGATCTCGGTCAAGGCCGAGAAGGCGAGCACCCGCAGCCCGGGGAACTCCCGGTGGATGGCCCGCATGGTGTCGATGCCATCCTTGCCGGGCAGCGAAACCTCCAGGAGCACCAGATCAGCTGGCGTCCGGCGCAGGAAGTCCAGCAGTTCCGTTCCGGTGCGCACATGTCCGGTCACCTGCAATCCGTCGACCCCCTGCAGCCACGACCGCACGCCTTCGGCGATCAGCTCCAGCGGGTCGGCGATGACGATGCGCGTGCCTTCCATGGATCATGCGCCCATCCAGAGGGGAAGGGCCCATCGAAGCTAACGCCTGCAGGGCACTCCGCACGGCACGGCTCCTGGTTTCACCCGTTGTGGGCGATCCGCCCGGCAGACCGGCTCCGCCCGAGGGCAGAGGGGACCTGGGTCCGCAGCCATTCCAGTGCGGCGGCCTCCTTCCGGAAGACCCGCGCCGGAAAGGGCTGGGGGAACCAGTTGAAATAGAACCTGGAGACGCTGTGCATCAAGGGCGCCGGGGCTACTACGGCCAGTGCGGCGATCCGTCGATGGTCGCGCTCGCCCAGGAAGTGGTCCACGTTGGTAGCCTCCGGTGCGACCGGCACTTCGGGCGGGATGATGACCAGCAGGGCGTGCGGCTCACCGCCAAGCGATCGCTCCAGCGCACGGGCGGCCTTGCGGATGTGGTTGGGCTCGAAGCGCATGCTCGACTTGTAGCGCTGCACGAGGAGCCGCGGTTCCGGCTGTTCAATGGTGAAGAGCGGGGCAGGGGGTAGGTTCCTGGCCATGGGGTAGGGTGGGACTCTTCCGGGTCATGGCTCCTCCACCGGTGCACCCTTGCTGCATGCACCGGCTGATGCAATGACGTGGATCCCGCCATCGGGTTGGTTCCCCGCCGCTAGCCGAACAGGTGGCTGAGGACCTCCTCCACGCGCCCAACCTGCACCAGGGCGATGCCCTTGGGGTTGCCGACGCCCTTGGTGCCCCGGGGGATGAACATGCGCGAGAAGCCCATCTTCTGCGCTTCGGCGATGCGCTGCTCGGTGCGGGTCACGGGGCGGATCTCGCCGGTGAGACCGACCTCCCCGCAGAACGCGCAGTCCATGGGGATCGGGATATCGGCGTTGCTGCTGAGCACCGCGCACACCACTGCGAGGTCGATGGCCGGCTCCTCCACGCGGAAGCCGCCGGCGAGGTTGAGGAACACGTCCTTCTGCCCAAGCCGGAATCCGCAGCGCTTCTCAAGCACCGCCAGCAGCATGTTCATGCGCCGCAGGTCGAAGCCCGTGGCGCTGCGCTGCGGCGTGCCGTATACGGCGCTGCTCACCAGCGCCTGCACCTCGATCAGCAGCGGGCGCTGCCCTTCGAGCGTCGCGCTCACGGCCACGCCGCTGGGGCGCTCGCGGCGGTCCCCGAGCAGCACCTGGCTGGGGTCCTCCACGGCCGCAAGACCGGTGCCGTGCATCTCGTAGATGCCCAGCTCGTTCGTGCTGCCGAAACGGTTCTTCAGGGGGCGCAGCAGCCGGTAGGCGTGGTCACGGTCGCCCTCGAACTGCAGCACGCAGTCCACCATGTGCTCCAGCACCTTGGGGCCGGCGATGAAGCCGTCCTTGGTGATGTGACCGATGAGCACCATGGGCACATCGGTGGCCTTGGCGAAGCGCATGAGCTCGGCTGTGCATTCCCGCACCTGTCCCACGCTGCCGGGGCTGGCATCGAGGGTGGCGGTGTGCAGCGTCTGTACGCTGTCGATCACCACCAGCCCCGGCCGCAAGGCTTCGATGTGCTTGAAGATGTTCTGGGTGTTGGTCTCCGTCAGCACATAGCATCCTTCTCCCACGGCCGCGCCGGCTTCCTGCTGCAGGCGCTCCGCACGCATCTTCACCTGGTGCTCGCTCTCCTCGCCGCTCACGTACAGGGTGCGCAGGTGCGGATTGCGCAGCGCGGTCTGCAGCAGCAGCGTGCTCTTGCCGATGCCGGGCTCTCCGCCGATGAGGGTGATGCTGCCGGGCACCAGTCCGCCGCCCAGCACACGGCTCAGTTCACGGTCGCTCAGCGGGATGCGGGGGCCGTCCTGCGCGGGGATGTCGCCGATGGCGATGGGCTTGGCGCCCCGGCCCTTCACGCTGGCCGGTGTACCGCGCTTCTCCTCCACGCGGTCGCGCACCTCCTCCACGAGGGTATTCCATTGCTTGCAGCTGGGGCACTGCCCGAGCCATTGGGGGAAGGCCGAGCCGCAGGCCTGGCAGACGAATTGGGAACGGACCTTAGCCACGGCGGATCCGCTCGACCAGGGCCGTGGTGGAGAATCCGTCCACGAGCTTCAGGCTGCGCACCGCGCCGCCCGCGGCCCTCACCTCCTGGGCCCCGACGATGCGGTCTTCGCTCCAGTCCCCGCCTTTCACCAGCACATCCGGCACGATGGCCTTGATCAGGTCCAGCGGCGTGTCCTCATCGAAGATCACCACGGCATCCACGAGTCGGAGTGCGGCAAGGACCTTGGCCCGGCTGTCCTGGTCGTTCAGCGGCCGATCCGCGCCCTTGCCTTGACGGCGTACGCTGGCATCGCTGTTCACGCCGATCACCAAGCGGTCGCCCAGCGCGGCGGCCTCCTGCAGGTACTCCACGTGCCCACGGTGAAGGATGTCGAAGCAGCCGTTGGTGAACACCACCCGGTCGCCCTTCATGCGCCAGATGTTGCAGAGCCGTTTGAGGTTCTCCAGGTCCACCACCCGGCGGTCCGTTGTAGGCGTGGCGACATCGCTGCTCATGGCTGGGCCGGTTTCTTCAACGCCGACAAAAGTAGCGACGCACCGCCCAGCACGATGAGCATGACGGTCTGTGCCGCCCAGAGCAGCCAGCCCATGGCCAATGCATCGGGCCGCAACAGGCCGCCGCCTTCGGGAGGTGGCATGTATACCCCCACGATGAGCGCCACGAATGCGGGGTACACGCCGATGCCGCCCTGCACGAGGATGATTCCGATGGCGCCGGCGATGAAGCCGGCGAGGATGGCATCGAAGCTCACTTCCGACATGGTCGGCAGGCAATAGAACCCCACGTAGAACATCCCCACGTAGGAGGCCCAGATGAGCAGGGTGTGCCCTAGGAACAGGAGCTTCTTGCGGGTGTGGAGCACGGTCTGCAGCCCTTGGAGGAACCCGCGCACCGCATCCATGGCCCGGGCGCGCAGCGCCGGGCGCGTGATCACGATGTAGGCACCCGCCGCGGCCACGAGCGCCAGGGCCGCTACCAGGATCATCCCCAGGTGCCCGCCGCCTTCGTCCGTCGCCGCACCGCCCTGTTCGGCCCTGAACCGCGCGATCTGCGCCTGGAAGAGGTCCAGCTTGTCGATCTGCATGGCTACGGCTGCTCCCGCGATCGCCAGGAGCACGGCCATGTCCACCACGCGCTCCGCCATCACGGTGCCGAAGCCCTTCTCGAACGGCACCTGCTCGGCGCGGTACAGCAGCGCTGCTCGGCTCGCCTCGCCGGCGCGCGGGATGAACATGTTCACGAAGTAGCCCGTCATGACGCCATGGTAGCAGTTCCAGAACCCGGGTCGGTAGCCGAGCGGCTCCAGCAGGTAGCGCCAGCGCCAGGCGCGGCTCACATGCGCCACCCAGCCCACGGCGATGGCCAGCATCAGCCAGCCCATGTCGGCCTGTCGGAACGCGTTGAACAGCTCCGTGCGCTGTTCCGGGCTCAGGTCGCTGTACTGCTTGTGGATCAACCAGAAGCCGATGGCCAGCGGCAGGCCGAGCTTCAGGGCGTTGATCAACGCCTTCTTCACGCCTTCAGTTTGTTGGTGCGCTCGTCGGGGAAGACCACCACGGGCCGGAATGCGCGGGCCTCCTCGAGGCCCATGCGCGCATAGGCCACCACGATCACCACATCGCCCACCGTGGCCTTGAGCGCGGCCGGACCGTTCAGGCAGACCGCCCCGCTGCCCCGCTCACCCTTGATCACGTACGTTTCCAGGCGTTCGCCGTTGTTCACGTTCAGCACCTGCACTTTCTCGCCCTCCACGAAACCGGCCGCGTCGATCAGGTCCTCGTCGATGGTGATGCTGCCGATGTAGTTCACATCGGCCTCCGTGATGCGCACACGGTGGAGCTTGGCACGGAGCACTTCAATGGTCATGGCTCGGACTGGCCCCGATGGCCTTTACGCCTCAGGGGGCGCAAAGCTACCCTCCCGCTTGGGATTGGGCGCTCAGGGCCGCTTGGCGGTGATGTTGTCGATGAGCCTGACCGCGCCTACCCGGGCGGCGATCAGCAGGGCCGCCTCCGCCACCCCGTCCCAGTCGTGCAGCGGCTCCAAGGTGTCAGGGTGCGCAACGGCCAGGTATTCCACGCCAACGGCGGGCACGGTGGCGAGCACCTCCCGGCCGGCATCCAGCGCCTCGTCCACGGTGGCCCGGAAGCACAGGCGCGCAACCGCTTGCAGCGCTGCGTGCAGAATGGGGGCCTGCGCACGGTCCGCCGCAGTGAGCCGGAGGTTCCTTGAGCTCATGGCCAGGCCGTCCGGCTCCCGCACCGTGGGGCAGGGGCGGATGCGCTCAGGCCAGCGGTGTTCGCGGGCCATGGCACGGATGATGGCCAGTTGCTGGCGGTCCTTCTCCCCGAAGTAGGCCGCATCCGGCCGCACGAACAGGAAGAGCTGCTCCACCACGTTCACCACCCCTTGGAAATGCCCCGGACGATTCGGGCCCTCCCAGTGCCGGTCAAGCCCCAGCAGGTCGAAGACCTTCGGGGTGAACGATGCGAACAGCTCCTCGCGCCGGGGCAGGAAGACGCCGTGGCAGCCCGTCTGTTCCAGCAGCAGCTGGTCCTGTTCGAGCTGCACGGGGTAGCTCGCCAGGTCGTTCGGGTCGTTGAACTGCAGGGGGTTGACGAAGATGCTGCACACCACGCGGTCGCATTCGCTCAGGGCGATGCGCACCAGGTCCAAATGGCCTTCATGCAGGGCGCCCATGGTGGGCACGAAGCCGATGCGGGCCCCGCTGCGCCGGCAAGCCGCCGACCAGGTGGCCATCTCGGCCGGCTGGGTGATCACCTTCATTGAAGTCGTTGGGAATGAGGCCGGAAGCGGGCCAATCTAGGGTCCCTTCGTTGAAGTTACCCCCGAAAGTCTATATTTTTGTACCCCTGAATTCCCCTTGCCCCATGAGTTTGAAGAATGCGAAAGTGCTGACCATCTCCCAGTCCATCTCTCCGTTCATGGACATTCCGGAGGAGATGGCGAAGGTGACGCGCCAGCTGCCGCAGGGCATCCTGGACCGTGGTAACGAGATTCGCGTCTTCATGCCCAAGTTCGGGTGCATCAACGAGCGCAGGCACCAACTGCATGAGGTGATCCGCCTCAGCGGGATGAACCTCATCATCAACGACACCGATCACGCCCTGCTGATCAAAGTGGCCAGCGTGCCCAGCGCGCGCATGCAGGTGTACTTCATCGACAATGAGGAGTATTTCAAGCGCAAGGCCGACACGCACGACCAGGAGGGCTCCTTCTTCCCGGATAACGATGAGCGTGCGCTCTTCTTCGGCCGTGGCGTGCTGGAGACCGTTCGAAAGCTGGGGTGGGTGCCCGATATCATCCATTGCCATGGCTGGATGACGGCCTTCGTGCCCCTCTATATCCGGCACTACTTCGCGGACGACCCGCACTTCGAGAATGCGAAGCTGGTGATGAGCGTGTACGACCAGAAGGCGGAGCCGCTGGACAAGGACCTGGCGAAGAAGCTGGCCATGGAGGGCTTCGACAAGGACCTGCTCAAGGGCTTGAACAAGCCCACCACGGACGACCTCTACAAGTTCGGCATGGGCCTGAGCGATGCGGTGGTGAAGGGCAGCCCGAAGCTGGGCAAGGGCCTTGAGTCGGCCATCAAGGCCGAGGACAAGCCCACGCTGGCCTACGCCGGCGGCTCGGACCTGATCGGTGCCCACGCGGAGTTCTACCACAGCGTGCTCGAAGCCGCCTTGGTGTGAGCGGGCTTTCGCAACCATCGGTCCTGCGGCTGGCGGCAGCCATGGCCGTCATCGCCTTCGCCGCGTGCCGGAAGCCGGATCCCGATGCCGGTACCGGCCTGCTGCCCGGCGATCCGCTCGGAACGGTGATCGACACCGCGAGCCTTCATGCCTACACGGTGGCCGACACCAGTTTCCGCTCCATCGGGCTCTCCAAGCAGCTGCTGGGGTCCTTCATCGATCCGGAGTTCGGCCTCACCCGTGCCGGCATCGTCACCGAGGTGAGGCTGAGCGCCTTCAATATCGGGGCGGGACAGGGCTCCTCGGGCCTCGTGGCCGACAGCCTGGTGCTTGCGCTGGCGTTCGATGGGGCGAACTACGGCTACGGCAACCTCGACGCGCAGGTGTTCCGCGTGCATGAGCTGGGCGAGCGCCTCGCCATCGATTCCCTCTACCGAAGCAGCCGGATGCCCGTCACCGTGGGCGACGACCTGCTCGCCGTCCGCGGCGGGCGCATTACCCCGCAGCCGCTCCGCAAGCCGTACATCCTCGGCGACAGCCTCGCACCGCAGCTGCGGCTCAGGCTCGCTCAGGCAAAGGCTGATACCTTCCTCGACGCCTTCGGCACCAGCGACCTGTCCTCCGACGAGGCCTTCCTCGAGTTCTTCCATGGCTTCTACGTCACCGTGGACAACAGCGGGCAACTGCCCCTCCAGAACGGCATCCTCTATTTCGACCTGCTCGCAGCGGCCTCGAAGCTGACCCTCTACTACCGCGACCAGAACGACCAGCCCGACCTGACGCGCGCATTGGATTTCCCCATCAACGCCAACTGCGTGCGCTATGGGGTGGTGGAGCACGACCGCTCACAAGCCACCGATCCCGGGCTCCTCCTGGCCCTGGCCGACCCCGAGCAGCCGGCACAGCGCACCTACGTGCAAACGCTCGCCGGCACGCGCACCGTCATCAGCCTCGCCTCGCTGACCGCCTACCGCGGCCAGCGCGCCGTGCTGGCCAAGGCCGAGCTTGTGGTGCCCACCGATGGCAGCTGGTATCCCTACTATCCGCCGCCCACCCAGCTCTTCCTCTTCCGGAAGGATGCCGCTGGGAACGATGTCTTCCTGCCCGACCAGCTGACCGGCATCGGCGCCATTGACGGCAACTTCAGGGCGATGGACAAGGAATACCGGTTCAACATCACGCGCTTCGCGCAGGGCGTGATCGATGGCACGTATGAAGACCCGGAGCTGGAAGTGCTCCCCGGCAGCGGGGGCATCTCGGCGAACCGCGTGGTGCTCAGCGGGCCGGCAGCGGCGCAACGGCCCATGCGCCTGCGCCTAACATTCACCTCATACTGAACCAGCCATGTGCGGAATCGTGGCGTACCTGGGCCATAAGGAAGCCTACCCCATCCTGATCAACGGCCTCAGGCGGCTGGAGTACCGTGGCTATGACAGTGCCGGTGTGGCGCTGATGGATGGCGGGGAGCTCACCATCTACAAGTGCCAGGGCAAGGTGAGCGACCTCGAGGCCCATGTGGCGGGCAAGTCCACCAAGGGCACCGTGGGCATGGGTCACACCCGGTGGGCCACGCACGGCCCCCCGAATGACATCAATGCGCACCCGCATCGCGCCACCAGCGGTGACATCGCCATCATCCACAACGGCATCATCGAGAACTACGCCGCCATCAAGGAGGAGCTCCGTCACCGCGGGCACCGGTTCCGCAGCGATACCGACACCGAGGTGCTGGCCCACCTGATCGACGATGTGCAGCGCACCGATGGCGTCGACCTCGCCGAAGCGGTGCGCTTGGCGCTGCAGAGCGTGGTGGGCGCCTACGCCATCGTGGTGCTCGACCGAAAGTCGCCGGACATGCTGGTGGCGGCGCGCAAGAGCTCGCCTCTGGTGATCGGCATCGGCGACGATGGCGAGCACTACCTGGCCAGCGATGCCACGCCCATCGTCGAGCACACGCGCAACGTGGTGTACCTGGAGGATGGCGAGATCGCCGTCATCGACCGGGCGCATGGGCTCCGGATCAGGAACATCAAGAACCAGGTGAAGACGCCCTTCATCCAGGAACTGGAGATGCACCTGGAGGCGCTGGAGAAGGGGGGGTACGACCACTTCATGCTGAAGGAGATCCATGAGCAGCCCCGCAGCATCCGCGACAGCATGCGCGGGAGGCTCAACCTGGCCACCGGCGAGGTGGTGCTGGGCGGCATCAAGGACCATGAGCAGCGGTTCGTGAATGCCAAGCGGATCCTCATCCTCGGCTGCGGCACCAGCTGGCACGCGGGACTGGTGGGCGAGTACCTGTTCGAGGAGCTGGCCCGGATCCCTGTGGAGGTGGAGTATGCCAGCGAGTTCCGATACCGGAACCCCATCGTGCACGAGGACGACATCGTCATCGCCATCAGCCAGAGCGGCGAAACGGCCGATACGCTCGCGGCCATCGAGCTGGCCAAGAGCCGCGGCGCCACCATCTTCGGCATCTGCAACGTGGTGGGCAGCAGCATTGCGCGCGTGACGCACGCGGGCTCCTACACCCATGCAGGCCCCGAGATCGGTGTGGCGAGCACCAAGGCGTTCACGGCACAGGTGACGGTGCTCACCCTCATGGCCCTTATGATCGGCCAGCGCAAGGGCGCCCTTCCCGCCAGCACATTCCATGGGCTGCTCAACGAGCTTGACGCCATACCGGAGAAGGTGCAGCGCGTACTGGCCGCCGAGTCGCAGATCCGCTCCATCGCCGACATCTATAAGGACGCCGCCAATGCGCTCTACCTGGGCCGGGGCTACAGCTTTCCGGTGGCGCTGGAAGGTGCGCTGAAGCTGAAGGAGATCAGCTACATCCACGCCGAGGGCTACCCGGCCGCGGAGATGAAGCACGGCCCCATCGCCCTGATCGACGAGGAGATGCCCGTGATCGTGATCGCCACCAAGGGCGCCAGCTACGAGAAGGTGGTGAGCAACATCCAGGAGGTGAAGGCGCGCAAGGGGAAGATCATCGCCATCGTCACCGAGGGCGACCGCGTGGTGAAGGACCTGGCGGACCACACCATCGAGATCCCCGAAACCGCCGATCCGTTGGTGCCCCTGCTGAGTGTGGTGCCGCTGCAGCTGCTCAGCTACCACATCGCCGTGATGCGTGGCTGCAACGTGGACCAGCCCCGCAACCTGGCGAAGAGCGTCACGGTGGAGTAGGCGCCTCCGCCCACATGAGGACGCGGCCGTTGTTGCGGAAGCGCTCCAGGTCCCTGGCCGTGATCAGGTGCACCAGGTCGATGAGCACGAGCACGCCGAAACCGCCGAAGGTGAGGCCGTATACCACGGCCACCTTGGGCGTGGTGCCGAGGTAGAGCCGGTGCGCACCGAAGGGCCCCAGCAGGGCTGCCAGGCCAATGGCCACGGCCCGATGGTTCTCCGGAGCAGCGGCCAGGGCCGCTGACCACTCCTCTTCGGTGAGCATGGCCGGTTGGGGCGTTGCGGGCAGGAACGGCCCGGCGGCACTCGCTGAACCGCCCATGGCGATCAACAGTGCAGCGGCCATGGCGGTCAAGACCCCCCAGCCTGGGCCGCAGGAACTGCCGGGCGTCACGGTGCGATGGAGCGCTGTGATCGTCACTTCGCCGCTGCGAAGCGCCGAGCGACCTCCGCCCAGTTCACCACGTTCCAGAAGGCCGCGATGTAGTCCGGTCGACGGTTCTGGTAGTGCAGGTAGTAGGCGTGCTCCCATACATCCATGCCCAGGATGGGCGTGCCACCGCAGCCGGTGGCCGGCATGAGCGGGTTGTCCTGGTTGGGTGTGGAGCAAACATCGAGCTTGCCCCCCTTCTGCACGCACAGCCAGGCCCAGCCGCTGCCGAAGCGTGTGGCCCCTGCGGTGGAGAACTTCTCCTTGAAGGCGTCGAAGGAGCCGAAGTCGCGGGCGATGGCCTCGGCGAGCTCGCCGGCAGGCGCACCGCCGCCGTTGGGGCCCATGATGCTCCAGAACAGCGTGTGGTTATAATGGCCGCCGCCGTTGTTGCGCACCGCCATGTTGGCCATGTCCAGCCCTTTCAGGATCTCCTCGATGGCCATGCCGTCCATCGGGGTGCCCTCGATGGCCTTGTTCAGGTTGGTCACATAGGCCTGGTGATGCTTGCCATGGTGGATTTCCATGGTGCGGGTGTCGATATGCGGCTCCAGCGCATTGCTGGCGTAGGGGAGGGGGGCGAGTTGGAAAGGCATCTGTTTCGTCTTCGCCGGGAATGGCCCGGTCGACGGGCCGAAGGTATTCACCAGAAAAGCGAATCCGGATTTTGAGGGATCGTCCCGGTGATTACTTTTGCGCCCACTTTCACCAACCGTACCACTCACATGTTCAAGAAGTTCGCCATTCTGGCCAGCATGTCCGCCTTCGTGGTGGCCTGCGGCCCCTCCCAAGCGGAGATCGAAGCCAAGGCCAAGGCCGTGGCTGACAGCATCGCTGCCGTGCTCCGCGAGGACAGCATCCGCATGGCTGAGGAAGCCGCTGCCGCTGCCGCCGCCGCTCAGGCCGTTGCAGACAGCGCTGCCGCTGCCGCCGCCGCTGCCACCGAGGCCGCTGCGACTAAGTAATCCTGCCGAAAGGCAGAAGGGAAAGGGGCCGGAAGGCCCCTTTTTCATTTCCCCCTGCCCCAAGGGCTTTCAGGGCCGCTGCTGGGCGAGGAGTTCGGCGCTGGCCTTCAGGAAGGTGCTGTCGGAATCGAGCATCACCTCGTAGAAGCCGGCATCGCCCCAGATATTCCGGGCCACACCGGCCTTGAGGCGCGTGGTGATCTGCCGACGCGAGCGCTCCAGGTCCCCCGGGCGCTCCACGATGCCCTGGGCCTTGGCCTCGGCCCGCAATCCCTGCAGCAGGGCGTCGTTCACCGCGTAGCGGATGTTGAAGTCCGCCGCGCTCCCGTAGGCCTTGAGCTGGGCTCGGTCGCGGTCGGCCACATCGAAGGCAAACTGGTTGAGGGTGCCGCTGAAGAAGAGGTCCGTGAGGAATTGCGAGCCCTCGGCCGTATCGGCCGGCACGAAGAGGTCGGGCATCACCCCGCCGCCGCCGTAAACCATGCGCCCCTTCAGCGTGCGGAAGACCTGCGAGGAGTCCACGCGCACGCTATCGGCGGAGTACAGCTCGCCATGCGAGGTACGGTGGTCGAAGTCCGCCTCGTAGTCCACCCCCTCGCCATAGGGCTTCTGTATGCTGCGGCCGCTGGCGGTGTAGTAGCGCGCGGTGGTGATGCGCACGGCACTGTGGTCGGGCAGGTCCACGTGCTCCTGCACCAGGCCCTTGCCGAAGGACCGACGGCCGATGATCAGCGCCCGGTCGTTGTCCTGCAGCGCCCCGGCGATGATCTCGCTGGCGCTGGCGGAGCCCTCATCGATGAGGATGGCCAGGGGGATGTCCTCGAAATCGCCGCGGGCGGTGGCCACCAGGTCGCGCCGTGGCGATTTGCGCCCCTGGGTGTACACGATGACACGGCCCTGGGGAAGGAATTCATCCGCGAGCTCCACGGCCGCGTTGAGGTAGCCGCCTCCATTGCCCCGCAGGTCGAGCACCATGCGCTGCATGCCTTGGCGGCGCAGCGCTTCAGCGGCTTCGACGAATTCGGCATGGGTGTTCTTCGCGAAGCGGCTCAACTTGATGTAGCCGGTGCCATCGGGCCGGAGCAGCGAGGCGGCCAGGCTGTGGATGGGGATGGCGCCGCGCGTGATGGTCACCTCCATGGGCTCGGGCCGGCCGCGCCTTGCGATGCGCACGTCCACCTTGCTTCCGCGGGGGCCGCGCAAGGCCTTCATCACCTGGTCGTTGGTGACGCCGACGCCGGCCAGGGGCAGCGAATCGGCCTGCAGGATCCGGTCGCCGGCGCGGATGCCGAGCTGGGCGCTGGGGCCTCCCTCCACCGGGCTCACCACCACCACCGTATCGCGCTGGATGGCGAATTCCACGCCGATGCCGTCGAAGCTGCCCTCCAGCGGCTCGGTGGCGGCGCGCAGTTCGGCGGCGCTGATGTAGTAGCTGTGCGGGTCGAGCCGTTGCAGCATCTCCTGCAGCACCTCCTCCACCAGGGCCTCCTTCTCCACGCTGTCCACGTACTGGCGGTCGATGAGGTCGAGCACCTGCCCGATCTTCTCCGCGGCACCGGGCTGCCGCAGCTGGAACACCGCCAGCGGCCCCTGCATGCCACTGCCCATGTTGCGGCCCAGGAACAGGCCGGCCACCAGCGCCAGCGAGAGCAGCAGCGGTACGAAGGGCGATATGGGATGGCGCTGTCGGTTCACGGCGGTCAGGGCATCTCCAGCTTGCTCACGAGCAGTCCGCCCTTCTCCAGGAGCGCCAGGCCGGATGGGTCCTTGTAGGCATCGAGGTACACGAGCCGCCTGATTCCCGCCTGCAGGATGAGCTTGCTGCATTCCTTGCAGGGGGAGTGCGTGAGGTACAACGTCGCGTGGCGCGCATTGTTGGTGCTCCGCGCCACTTTCATGATGGCGTTCGCCTCGGCATGCAGCACGTACCAGAGGGTGATGCCGCTCTCATCCTCGCAATCGTTGGGGAATCCGGTGGGCGTGCCGTTGTACCCATCGCTGATGATCATGCCGTCCTTCACCAGCAGGGCGCCCACCTTCTTGCGGGTGCAATGGCTCAGCTTGGCCCACTCCAGCGCCATGCGCATGTAGGCGCGGTCGTAGCGCTCCTGCTTCCCAGGGTCTGAATAGACCAGTGCGTCCTGTTGCATGTGTCCGGCGGGCATGGGGCCATGTGCTCATGGGTCCGATGCAATCTTCGGCAGGTCATGGGCGCATGCTCGCATGAGCGCATATCCTGGTGCCCAGGGTGGGACTCGAACCCACACGACTTGCATCATCGGTGTTTGAGACCGACGCGTCTACCGATTCCGCCACCTGGGCAGGGGGCGGCGAAGATAGGCGAAGCCGCATGGGACGCGAGACCTCACTCCCGCACCAGGCGAAGGCCGCTCACACGGCCTGCCGCTTCGCACCGGACGAGGTAGAGCCCGGCCGGGAGGTGGTCGACGGCGATGACCGCCGAATCGGCTGCGCGCTGGGTCAGCACCGTTCTGCCACGGGCATCGATGATCGTGATCACTACGGGCTCACCGGACCGGCGCAGGCTCAGGGTGACACGGTCCGTGGCGGGGTTCGGATGCAGGGTGGCCCATGGTGCAGGGGATCCAGCATCGGAGATGCCCGCAAAGGCTTCCTGGCAGGGCGGCCAATCCTCGGTGAGGTGGTCGAACATGGACGGGATGGCATGGGCGAAGGCCCGCACGCTGTCCACGCGCTGCTGCAGGGCGGCCACGCTGGCTTCCGGCCCACCGCTCGCGGCCCGTGCGAACACATAGGCCACCAGCAGGTTCACATGCATCCCCGGCTCCAGGGTGAAGGGTCCCATGCCGGCCACGGTACGCGGGTCGACCTGCAGGCCGGTGCCGTCGAGGGTGGCGGCCCAGGCGCCCTGCGGAACGCCGTTGGTGCCATTGCCCAGTGGGTCCGAATCGCCGGGAAAGGCGAAGAGGGTCGGCACCGCGCCGGGATCCGTGGGGTAGCCCGTGCCGCCATGGGTGAGGGGCGAGCCATCCTTCCACACGCTGCGGAGCTGATTGTGGAAGTGCGCGGCATTCGAGGGGTCGGTCATGGCGTTGGGTCCTTGCCGGAGGAAATACATGGAGTTGCTCAGGCCGAAGCGCTCGTTCTCCAGGATGCCGTCGCCGAAGCCCGTTCCGTTCACATAGCCCTCGGCAAGCGTCTGGCCATTGTCGGCCCCATCCGGATCGAGAAAGGGGCCCTTGAGCACCACCGTGCCGAAGGCCGGCGGCTGGGCGCCATAGCCGGTCGCGCCCAGGCAGTTCTGGTCGTCAGGGTCGCCATTGAGCGCATACACCATGCTGCGGCCCGCATCGGTGCCCACGATGTCGTCATCGGGGCAGCCCAGCTCGAAGTCGGCATAATGGCCGATCCGGAATCCGGTGAGCGTTTGCGTGCTGCGGTTGATGGCCTTGTAATGGACGAATATCGTCTGGTCCAGCGCCGGGTCCCCGGTGTAGGCGAACGGCATCATCTGCACCTCCACGCCGATGGGCAGACCGCCGGACACCTGGTGCGCACCAAGGTTGTCGTTGAAGATGCAATAGAGGGCCTGGTCACCGAGGATGCAGGGATGATCCCCGTTGAATGGATCATAGGCCCCGTCGGCATCCTGGTCGATGAAGGGCGCCAGGTAGAGGGCCTGGTCGGCGCTCACATCGCCCATGGCCGGCCAGGTCAGGAAGGCCTCTGGAATGATGTAGCCGTCGGGGAACAGCACGCTGATGTCGCACCCGGGGTCCTGGATGCATCCGAACCAGGCGCGGTGGTCCTCCACCTGCTGGCGGGTGATGCTCCATACCTGGTCGAAGGCGGCGGATACCGCAGGCGTGATGGAGGCATCGGTGACGGTGAGGGGACCGGGGAAGTAATCGCTGCCGGTGGCTCCGGCAAGGTGAGCCGCCAGCCGCAACTGGCCGGAGGAGGTGAGCCCTCCCATCCAGAGGCCGCTCGCATAGAGGGGCGCTGCGCCGCCCGCCACGGGCACGATGAAGGCGCTGCTGCCGGTGGCCAGGTTGGGCCCGATGAGCCCGTTGGAGTGGACCCGGGCCCGCACGTCGTTGATGTCGAGCTCGGCGAAGGCTTGGCCGTGCGCGTGGTGGATGATGAGCGAAAGGCTCGTGAGCAGGGCGGTGGAGAGACGTTCCATGGGTGCCGGATTGAGGTAGGTTGGACGCTATGAATGTGAACCTACACCGGCCTGTGACTCCCCGATTGGGGTGAACAGTGAACGGGCGATGCCGCCCGGCGAAGCGGCCTGCGCGGTCAGCCAAAGGCGCAGGACATCAGCCCCGAGGTGCGGCATGGCGGCGCTGGCACACTCACCGTGCACTCACCGGCCCAGCCACCACCTCCTGAGCTGCACTTGCTGGCGGGTGGCCTTGGGGGCAACGCTCAGCTGTCCGGTTCCCTCGTCGAAGCGAAGTCCGGTGCGCTGCGCCCAGTGGGCCATCGGCAGCGCGCCCGGCTCGTTGAGGTGCCGCTGCAGCAGGCTCCCGATGTCCGGCCCCGTGAGCCGCTCGATGGCGGCGAAGAGGTCCTCGTCCTTGAACGGTTTGCCCGGTCCGTATTCACGCTGCAGGTCGCGCACCAATTCCTGCACACCGTAGGCGCCCTTCGAGCGATCGCGCAGGGCGATGTCCAGCCCCATGCAGAAGAGCGTGCCCTTGAGGTAGAAGTTGTAGTACTGGTCCTGCCGTTCCATGGCCTGCTGGCTCAGCGTGGTGAGGGGGATGCTGTCGGTGAACTTGCGCATCATCCGCACCTTTTCGTTCACCACGCCCAGGAACTCCTCCACCGACCGGCGGCCCTGCTTCACGGGCATGTGGATGGCGAAGTACTCGGTCATGCCCTCATACAGCCAGAGGTGGCGGCTCATGCGCGGGGCATGGAAGTCGTAGTGCTCGATCTCCTCGCTGTGCACGCTGAGCGGCAGGATGGTGTGGAAGAACTCATGGCTGGCGATGCCATGCACGCTTTGGGCGATGGCCGCCGGGTCCAGCGGCATGCAGAGCAGGATCAAGGTGGAGGCGGAGTGCTCCAGCCCATCGCCCATGGTGCTGCCTTCGCGGTTGCTGGGGTTGTGGTAGATGAGGAAGGTGTACTCCTTCACAGGCAAGGTGCCGCCGAGGTAGGCACGCTGGTCGGCAAGGAGGGGGCGGATGTGCGTGGCCACATCATGCGCGATCGATTGGCCGGTGGTGCTGTGGCAGGCCACCAGCACTTCGATGTCCTGCAGGCGGATGCGGGCGGTATCCGGCTCCGCCACCAGCATCGGGTTGTCCACAAGGTGCCGGTAGCTGGTGGCTTGGAAGGCCGTTGCCCCGCCGCTTTCGGTGGTGCGGGGCAGACTCGTGGCGGCGTAATGCGTGGCGGGCTTCTTCAGATGGAGCGTGTAGGGCAGGTGCTCGAAGCCTTCGAAATAGCCGATGATGGTGTTGTGGTTCAGCACGGCGGCCGTGGGCTTCACCGTGCCTTCGGACGAGCGGTAGTTGCCGATGGAGAAGCGGATGTCGAACTCCTCCCAGCCATCGTCAACGGAGTAGGTGATGCGTGTCAATCCCTGTGGCTTCGGCAGCCTCCAGCGGTCCACATCGATGCGCTCGATGGGAAGCGGATCGCCATCGCCATCAAAGGCCTCCATGGCTCCGGCCAGCCTGCCGTGGTCCATCACGCCATAGATGCCGGGGACGATGCGTGGCAGGGCGAAGACCAGCGGGGCATCGCCGGGCATGGGCGGCACGAGGATCTCCACTTCCAGGCGGTCATTGCGCTGGTCGCGCAGATCGAGGTTGACCGTGATGCCTGTTTGGGCGAGCAGGCCGGCGTGCAGGGTGCAGGCCAATAGCAGGGTGGGGAAACGTACGGCCATGGAATGCGCAGGTCCGTCATGGGACGGACCGTGCACGCACGAAGTTACTCGGCGGGTCAGAGCCTCCGCAGCAGCACCCGCAGGTCCACCTTCTCGCTCACGATGCGCTCCAGCTCGCTGATGGCCACGCGCTCCTGCTTCATGCTGTCGCGCTCGCGGATGGTGACGGTGCCGTCCTGCATGGTGTCGTAGTCCACCGTGATGCAGTAGGGCGTGCCGATGGCGTCCTGGCGGCGGTAGCGCTTGCCGATGCTGTCCTTCTCGTCGTACTGGCAGTTGTGGTCGAGCTTCAGCCGGTCGATGATGGCGCGCGCCTTCTCGGGCAGGCCGTCCTTCTTCACCAGCGGCAGCACGGCCACCTTCACGGGGGCAAGCGGGGCAGGGATGCGCAGCACCACGCGCTCCTCGCCGCCTTCGAGCTTCTCTTCGTCGTAGGCCGCGCTGAGGATGGCGAGGAACATGCGGTCCAGCCCGATGCTCGTCTCCACCACATAGGGCACGTAGCTCTCGTTGGCCTCGGGGTCGAAGTAGGTGAGCTTGCGGCCGCTGTGCTTCTCGTGGTTGGCCAGGTCGAAATCGGTGCGGCTGTGGATGCCCTCGAGCTCCTTGAAGCCCATCGGGAACCTGAACTCGATGTCGCAGGCGGCGTTGGCGTAGTGCGCCAGCTTGATGTGGTCGTGGAAGCGGTAGCTCTCAGTGGGGAGCCCGAGCGCGCGATGCCACTTCATGCGCTGCTCCTTCCACGCGTTGTACCACTCCATCTCGGTGCCGGGCTTCACGAAGAACTGCATCTCCATCTGCTCGAACTCGCGCATGCGGAAGATGAACTGCCGCGCCACGATCTCGTTGCGGAAGGCCTTGCCGGTCTGCGCGATGCCGAAGGGGATCTTCATGCGCGCGCTCTTCTGCACGTTGAGGAAGTTCACGAAGATGCCTTGCGCCGTTTCGGGCCGCAGGTAGATGGTGCTGCTCTCGCCGCTCACGCTGCCCAGCTCCGTGGCGAACATCAGGTTGAACTGGCGAACGTCCGTCCAGTTGCCCGTGCCGCTGATGGGGCACTTGATCTCCTCGTCGATGATCAGCTGGCGCAGGGCGGCGAGGTCGTTGGCCTCCAGGGCGGCCTTCATGCGGCCCTCCACAGCATCGATGCGTTCCTGCGAACGCTTCACGTTGGGGTTGGTGGCGCGGAACTGCGCCTCGTCGAAGGCCTCGCCGAACTTCCTGCGGCCCTTCTCCACCTCCTTCTCGATCTTGTCGGCGTACTTGGCCATGTGCTCTTCGAGGAGCACGTCCGCGCGGTAGCGCTTCTTGCTGTCCTTGTTGTCGATGAGCGGATCGTTGAAGGCGTCCACGTGCCCGCTGGCCTTCCACGTGGTGGGGTGCATGAAGATGGCCGCGTCGATGCCCACGATGTTCTCGTGGAGCTTCGTCATGGCCTCCCACCAGTAGCGGCGGATGTTGTTCTTCAGCTCCACGCCGTACGGACCGTAGTCGTAGGTGGCGCTGAGGCCGTCGTAGATCTCGCTGCTGGGGAACACGAAGCCATACTCCTTGGCATGGCCGATGAGGGTCTTGAGGCGGTCTTCCTGGTTGCTCATGATGTGCGCGCGGTCGCTCTGGAAACCTTCAGCGTCGCGGGGCGCAAAGATGTGAAGCGCGAAGGAACCGCAACGGAGCGGACACGCGACGAATTCGCGACGCCCAGGTCGGCGGTGAAGGTGGCGTTCCCGCTGCGCCGCCGCATGGTTGCGGCTGAACCCGGTAGCTTCGCGCCATGATCGAGCACCGCGGCACCCTCATCTCCGAGGACCTCTTCGAGAAGCGCTTCGTCTGCGACCTGGGGGCCTGCAAGGGCGCCTGCTGCGTGGAGGGCGAGAGCGGCGCCCCGCTGGAGCCCGAGGAGGCCGAGCAGATCGAGAAGCTCTGGCCCGAGTTCCGCAGCTACATCCCGGAGAAGGGCCGCCAGGCCGTTGCCGAGCAGGGCTTCAGCGTGATCGACGAGGACGGTGACCTGGTGACGCCGCTCGTGGATGGCAGGAAGGAATGCGCCTTCACCATCTTCGAGAACGGCATCGCGCTCTGCGGCATCGAGAAGGCGTGGAAGGACGGGAGGATCCCCTTCCGCAAGCCGATCAGCTGCCACCTGTATCCCATCCGCATCGAGAAACTGAAGTTCCACGAGGGGCTCAACTACCATCAGTGGAACCTGTGCAAGCCGGCGCGTGCGTGCGGCGCCAAGCTCGATGTGCCGGTATTCCGCTTCCTGAAGGATGCGCTCATCCGCAAGTACGGCGAGGCCTGGTATGCGGAGCTGGAGGGGATCTACGCGGAGTGGGAGATGGAGCGCAAGAGCGGCAAGCAGTAGCCCTCTGCGCCCTGCCTCGTAGGGGGCACCGGGAGGAAAGGCCCGCGCGCGCGTTCGCTCCGTCCGCTGCGTCCCCGGCAGAGCCCGCATCCACCGATCCCCCGCCGCTCGCGACCCTCCGTGCCGCTCCCTCCGTGGAACGCCCGTCACCGCTGCGAACCGCGCACCCATGTTCGCGCTTTCGCCCTACGGCCGCGCGGCTCCGGGCTTGTTAACCGATCGTGAAAAGAAATCGCTTGCAAGTGTCCGCGGTGCGTCTCTTCCGCGTCTGTCGCGGGGAACCGGCCCGTGTTGAAAAGTAGAGGTAAGTGGTGCCGCCGACCCGTTGCACCGCCCCCGCTCCGGGGCCACTTTTGTGACCCGCCGACGCCCCGGCCCCGATCCCTTCGGAGCACGACGCCGGCGGACCCAGCGAAAAGACCGAGAAGTGAAGATGGCGGGACCCGTCCTGCCGGCGAAACCGTCCCCACACGAACCCAGAACGCATTACCGATGAGCGCCCAACAAGACCCCCAGATGAGCATGGAGCTCCCGAGCAACGCTGACGCCAACGAGCCGATCCTGAAGGAGAACAAGGACCGCTTCGTCATCTTCCCCATCCAGCACCACGACATCTGGCAGTTCTACAAGAAGCACGAGGCCGCCTTCTGGACCGCCGAGGAGATCGACCTGCATGCCGACCTGGTGGACTGGGCCGACAAGCTCAACGACGATGAGCGCTACTTCATCAAGCACGTGCTGGCCTTCTTCGCCGCCAGCGACGGCATCGTGAACGAGAACCTCGCCGAGAACTTCCTCCACGAGGTGCAGTACCCCGAGGCCCGCTTCTTCTACGGCTTCCAGATCGCCATGGAGAACATCCACAGCGAGACCTACAGCCTGCTGATCGATACCTACATCAAGGACCCCATCGAGAAGGACCGGCTGCTGCACGCCATCGAGACCGTGCCGTGCGTGGGCAAGAAGGCCGAGTGGGCCCTGCGCTGGATCGGCAAGGGCAGCTTCGCCGAGCGCCTCATCGCCTTCGCCGCCGTGGAGGGCATCTTCTTCAGCGGCAGCTTCTGCAGCATCTTCTGGCTCAAGAAGCGCGGACTCATGCCCGGCCTCAGCTTCAGCAACGAGCTCATCAGCCGCGACGAGGGCCTGCACTGCGACTTCGCCTGCCTGCTCTACACCAAGCACCTCATCAACAAGCTCCCCAAGAAGACCGTGGAGACCATCATCCGCGACGCGGTGGAGATCGAGAAGGAGTTCGTCACCGACGCCCTGCCCGTGAACCTGATCGGCATGAACGCCAAGCTCATGCAGCAGTACATCGAGTTCGTGGCCGACCGCCTGCTGGTGGAGCTCGGCAACGAGAAGATCTACAACGCCATGAACCCCTTCGACTTCATGGAGATGATCTCCCTGCAGGGCAAGACCAACTTCTTCGAGAAGCGCGTGGGCGAGTACCAGAAGGCCGGCGTGCTCAACAAGGAGAAGGACCAGGCCAAGTTCACCCTCGACGCTGACTTCTAGTTGTCGGCGGTCGTTGTCCGATGCCCGATGCATGGCCCGTGCGGCATCGGGCTCGGACAGCAGACAGCCGGCATGCATCCGCAATTCACATCCGCCGGTTGACGATCATCCGTTTGACAACCGGGCCAAGGGACGGGCAGGGGACCATCTTGGAAGCCCTGCATTGACAGGAAAAACAACACGCCGGACCGACGAGGCGGGAGCCGAGGCGGGCCGGTCCACCAAAACCAAACCCATCGAGAGAACATGTACGTCATCAAGCGCGACGGCCGCCGGGAGGCAGTGAAGTTCGACAAGATCACCGCCCGGGTGAAGAAGCTGTGCTATGGACTGGACCCCATGGTGGATGCCACCGTGGTCACCATGAAGGTGATCGACGGCATCTACGATGGCGTCACCACCACCGAGCTCGACAACCTCACCGCCGAGGTGGCCGCCACCATGACGGTGAAGCACCCGGACTATGCCCAGCTCGCCAGCCGCATCGCCGTCAGCAACCTGCACAAGAACACCAAGAAGTCCTTCAGCGAGACCATGAAGGACCTCTACGACTACGTGGACCCCAAGACCGGCGAGAAGGCCAGCCTCATCGCCGAGGACGTGTACCAGATCATCCGCAAGCACGCCGATACGCTGGACAGCGCCATCATCTACGACCGCGACTTCAGCTACGACTTCTTCGGATTCAAGACCCTGGAGCGCAGCTACCTCCTGCGCATGCACGGCAAGGTGGTGGAGCGCCCGCAGCAGATGCTCATGCGCGTGGCCGTCGGCATCCACAAGGAGGACCTGGAGAGTGCCATCCGCACCTACAACGACCTGAGCGAGGGCTGGTACACCCACGCCACCCCCACGCTCTTCAACGCCGGCACCCCCAAGCCGCAGATGAGCAGCTGCTTCCTGCTGCAGCTGAAGGACGACAGCATCAGCGGCATCTACGACACCCTGAAGCAGTGCGCCCAGATCAGCCAGAGCGCCGGCGGCATCGGCCTCAGCGTGCACAACCTGCGCGCCAAGGGCAGCTACATCAAGGGCACCAACGGCACCAGCAACGGCATCGTGCCCATGCTGCGCGTCTTCAACGACACCGCCCGCTACGTGGACCAGGGCGGCGGCAAGCGCAAAGGCTCCTTCGCCATCTACCTCGAGCCCTGGCACGCCGACATCTTCGACTTCCTCGAGCTCAAGAAGAACCACGGCAAGGAGGAGATGCGCGCCCGCGACCTCTTCTACGCCATGTGGATCCCCGACCTCTTCATGAAGCGCGTGGAGCAGAACGGCGACTGGACCCTCATGTGCCCCAACGAGTGCCCCGGCCTCTGCGACACCCACAGCGAGGAGTTCGAGGCGCTCTATGAGAAGTACGAGGCCGAGGGCAAGGGCCGCCAGACCATCAAGGCCCAGGAGCTCTGGTTCAAGATCCTCGAGAGCCAGATCGAGACCGGCACGCCCTACATGCTCTTCAAGGATGCCGCCAACCGCAAGAGCAACCAGCAGAACCTGGGCACCATCAAGAGCAGCAACCTCTGCACGGAGATCATCGAGTACACCAGCCCCGATGAAGTGGCCGTGTGCAACCTCGGCTCCATCGCCCTGCCCAAGTTCGTGGAGAAGGGCAAGTTCGACCACGACAAGCTCTTCGAGGTCACCTACCAGCTCACCAAGAACCTCAACCGGGTCATCGACCAGAACTACTACCCGATCCCCGAGGCGCGCCGCAGCAACATGCGCCACCGCCCCATCGGCATCGGCGTGCAGGGCCTGGCCGACGCCTTCATCCTCATGCGCTATCCATTCGACAGCGTGGAGGCGAAAGTGCTGAACCGCGAGATCTTCGAGACCATCTACTACGCCGCCCTCACCGCCAGCAAGGACCTGGCGAAGGAGGAAGGCCCCTACGAGACCTACGCCGGCAGCCCCATGAGCAAGGGCATCATGCAGCCCGACATGTGGGGCGTGAAGCCCAGCGACCGCTGGGAGTGGGAGGCGCTGCGCGCCGAGGTGAAGCAGCACGGCGTGCGCAACAGCCTGCTGCTGGCGCCCATGCCCACGGCCAGCACCGCGCAGATCCTGGGCAACAACGAGTGCTTCGAGCCCTACACCAGCAACATCTACACGCGCCGCGTGCTCAGCGGCGAATTCGTGGTGGTGAACAAGTACCTGCTGCGCGACCTGGTGAAGCTGGGCCTGTGGGACGAGACGCTCAAGAACAAGATCATCGCCGCCAACGGCAGCGTGGCCAACATCCCGGAGATCCCGCAGAACCTCAAGGACCTCTACAAGACCGCCTGGGAGATCAGCCAGAAGGTGATCATCGACATGGCGGCCGACCGCGGTGCCTTCATCTGCCAGAGCCAGAGCCTCAACATCTTCATGGAGAACGCCAACTTCGGCAAGCTCACCAGCATGCACTTCTACAGCTGGAAGGCGGGCCTGAAGACCGGCATGTACTACCTGCGCACCAAGGCCGCTACCGATGCCATCAAGTTCACGGTGGATAAGAGCAAGCTCGCGGAGCCTGCGGCGGCGAAGGAGCCCGCCTACGCCAAGGCCTCGGCGAGCGAGGGAGCTGGCAACGGCGTGGCGGTGGGCAGCACCGTGGTGATGGACCCCGTGATCAGCGGCCCCACAACGACCCATGCCGTGAGCTCAGTCGAACGGAGCCCCAAGGCCATGACCGCCGAGGAGCGCGCCGCCGCCGAGATTGCCTGCAGCCTCGATAACCCGGAGGGGTGCGAGATGTGCAGCGGGTAGGAGTGAGCACCGAATGAAACGCAATCGCAGGGCTCACGGAAGTGGGCCCTGCGGACATTTGGAGAAGCATGCTAGCGATCGATAGTCCTCTGAACAGGCTGCCTAGAAATCTGCACCCCAACCAGGTCCTGCTCCTAGACGGGATGCGGACTTGCGCACTTATCGCGAAGGACAAGACGCTGGAGCTTCACAAGCAACTGCACTTAATTTCCTTTACCGACAAGCCCCCAGCTAGTCACCTCGTATTTGATTGCGTCTGGTCCATTATTGACTGTGCCTATCGCTTCCAAAAGATCGCTCGGATCTTTGGCAAGGAGACGGGATGTTCACTTGATCAATCTTCGCTTTCTTCAATAGGTCAGGTGAAGCAGTTGCGCGATACCGTTCAGCACCTCGATGAGCGCATTGCACAAGAAGCCATGATGAATGCAAGCACGGTACCGTTTGGTCAGATAGGGTGGGTAGCGCGAGAGAGCGTTTCAGATGATCATGGTCAGATGTTCAGTATGACATGTGGTTATTACCCCTTCCCAGAGCAAACCTTCAACGGTACGAATCCGTGCGGAAGGGCTCTGCTTAATACAATCGACAGGGTTACCCTCACGGCGATCGGTAGAGTCAATAGAGACTCGTATGGCCTTGTTTCAGTAAGCATTGACGAAGTACTGACAGCTATGAAGGCATGCTTGCTTCAAATTGAAGCCTTCGCGAACGACAAACTGGGAGCGATGCCGCCTGCGCCGCAGATGGCTTTGGATGTCCTTATGCAAGTATCATTTCACAGCCTGACAGACACGAACTGTGTTGTCTCAGATGACTTGCAGTTCAAGGCCCGCACGGTTCCTTTGGCCAATGGCTGATTCAGATTGACCCCGCTGCCGTGAGCCTGTGGCTCCCCCGCTGCCGCGAGTCTGTGACTCGTGGCACTCGCTGCTTGGTCAAGTAGCTTGGTTACTTTCAGCCGGGCAAACCAATCTGACATGGGCAATTGCATCTACTGTGGTAAGCCGGCCGGTCTTCTCCGATCGAAACATGCTGAGTGCGATGCAAAGGAGAAGGCACGCGTGGCAGTTGTGAAGGTGTTCAAGGACAAGCTGCGGGATAGCATTGTGGCGGCGGTCCTCCAACCATCGGAGGCAGGCAGAATCAAGGAACTCATTGATGAAGCAGCACAATCCGGCAAGCTGACGCAGGAAGATGTGCGCGAAGCCATCATTGCGGGCTGGTGCAGCAGCGTGGAGAAGTGCCTTGAGGATGGAGTCATCGATGTGGAGGAGGAGCGCAAGCTCATGGCGGTCAAGAATGGCTTCAAGTTCACCGAAGAGGACTTGGACAAGACCGGCGCGCACACGCGAGTGGTCAAAGCAGCCGTGATACGAGATGTGCTGGCCGGGGCAATTCCTGAGCGATTCAACCTGAGTGAACCATTACCGATCAATCTTCAGAAGGGGGAGAAGGTTGTGTGGGCATTCGGCGGTTGCGAGTACTGGGAGGACAAGACCAAGCGTACCTACCAGGGTGGCTCACGTGGCGCGAGCATCAAAGTGATGCAGGGCGTGTATTACAGGGTGGGCGCGTTTAAAGGCGCACCTGTTTACAGCACTGAGCGTGTTCTGGTCGATAAAGGTGCGGTGTATATCACCGATAGGCACATCTACTTCGCTGGGCCAGCAAAGAGCCTGCGGGTGCCGTACTCAAAGGTCGTGTCATTCATCCCCTTCGATGATGGCGTTGGCCTGGTGCGTGATGCACAAACTGCGAAGCCGCAGATCTTCAAGACCGGTGATGGTTGGTTCACCTACAACCTCGTCACAAATCTGGCTCAGCTCTGAGAGCGGGCAGGGTGTCCCCGACTGCGTGTAGATTTTAAGCCCCGGCAGGGTGTACTCGCGTACCGCCTTCTAGACCCGCGCAGGGTGTAATTATACCCGCGCAGGGTGACCGCCTACCTGCCACCGCAGCGGTCTGCCTTCTTCGGCGACCCTGCGTCTAGCAGCCGTGATCACCGGCCCCGTTCGTGATCGTCCCCCAGCCCGAAGGGCGGGAGGCCGGGCGCGCGAAGCGCGTAGGTCCCGGCCATCCGGGGTCCCAACTGTGCGTAGCGTGGCGATCATCTGAGCGTAGCCTGCGGCTACGCTCGACAAGAACGGGAACATGGTAGCTTGTGGCTACCTGCCGCACGGCAACAACGAATGCGGCAGCCACAGGCTGCGAAGAGCCTACGGTGTTGCGCGTAGCCGCAGGCAATGTGCAGAAGGAAGAAGGTCAGGATTCAATCATCCAGGTTCACGAAATCGCCATCAGCAATTTTCCCCCCCACTGCGCGTAGCGTGTCCGCTATCTGAGCGTAGCCTGCGGCTACGCTCGACAAGAACAGGAACATGGTAGCCTTTGGCTACCTGCCGCATGGCAACAACGAATGCGGCAGCCACAGGCTGCGAAGAGCCTACGGTGTTGCGCGTAGCCGCAGGCTATGCGCAGTGTACGGCTACGCACAGAGTTCACCACACCCTATCCACCTTCAGCAAGCCGGGCTCATCCTGGTAGTCACGCGCCGAGCTGTAGAGGTAGTCGCGTGGCTGGTCCACCCAACCCGCGCGGACGGGGTTCTGGTGGGTGTAGTCCACGCGCTGCTTGATGGTGTATGATTGAAGCTGGAGCGGGTGGTTGTCATGCGTCCACACCTGGTAGTGCGTGTTGCGGGCGTGCGTCACAGCATTCGCCGCGAACCGGGCCAGCATCCATTCGCGACGGCTTTCATTCTCATTCTGTACTGCCGCGACGATGGCCTTGCTCGTATGGCCCTTCAGGTCGCGGATCACATCGGAGAGGTTGCCCTCCGAGGCGCTCAGCACGGCGTGCACATGATTGCTCATGATCACCCACGCATGCACCTTCAGTCCTTTGTGGTTCTGGCAGTAGCGGAAGCTGTCGAGCACGATGTCGCGGTAGATGCGCCGCGTGAACACATCGATCCATTCCACAATGGTGAAGGTGACGAAGTGGATGGCGTGCTGGTCGTGTATGCTGTAGCCCGGCATGGAGGGGAAGGTAGCCACAGGCTACCATGAGCCTGCGTTGTTGCGCGTAGCCGCAGGCTACGCGCAGAGCGTGGGATGCGCATAGACGAGGCATGCGCCCGAAGCGAAACCGTGTCGAGTATCCGCCCGGCTCCCGGTCCGCGAACCCAGGCCGCCTGCGCGGCGTTCACCACGGCTAGCGCCTGCATCGCCGGATTGCGGCGGCGCACGGCCCTCAACCCCGATCTTTCGCCCCGATGCGGTCCACCACACGCAGCATTGCCATCGCGCTGGCAGGCCCTGCCGAAGCCGGGGCACCGGTGCAGGTGGAGGTAAAGGAGCGCATCGCCTCGTTTCGTGCCGCAACCTGGGATGCCGCGGCTGCCGACGGCTCCATCTTCCTGAGCCATGGCTATCTCCACGCGCTGGAGGAGGCCATGCGCGACGCGATGGAATTCCGTTACGTGCTGTTCCGCGATGCGGCGCGCGGCCCGGTGGGCGTGGCGGTGTTCCAGCTGGCGGAGTTCGAGGACAACGGCGGCCAGCAGAGCGAAGCGGCGTGCCGGATGGGCCTGTTCAAGGCGCGCGTGCGGCGCGAGCTGAAGCTGCGGGCCCTGGTCTGCGGCAACGTGTTCCATTGCGGCGACCACGGCGCGCACTTCGTGGCCGGTGTGCCGCGCGCGGCGCAGCTGGAGGCGCTGGACCGCGCGATGACCGCGGTGATGGCCGATGGGCGGCTGAAGCGCCGCGTGGCGGTGCGCGTGTTCAAGGAGCACTGGCCCAGGGATGAGGAGGCCGCCCGGGTGCTGCAGGGCCGCGGCTACCATGCGCTGGCCACCGACGTGAACATGGTGCTCGCGGTGAATCCGGCATGGAAGTGCCTGGAGGACTATCAGAGCGCGCTCACGGCCAAGGCACGCACGCGGCTGCGCTCCATCCTGGAGCGCTCATCGGCGCTGCGGGTGATGGAGCTCGACGCGAAAGCAATCGCGGCCAACGCCGGGCGCATGCAGGAGCTGCTGGATGCCGTGCTGGAGCAATCGCCCTACATCTTCGGGCGGCTCTGTGTGGAGGCCTACGCCGGCTGGAAGGAGCGCTTCGGCGACGCCATGGTGCTGCGGGGCTATTGGCTCGATGGCGAGCTCGTGGGCTTCAGCGCGGCCTTCGTCAACGGCGATTGCCTCGATGCGCAGTTCGTGGGCATCGACTATGCGCACAACCGGCAGCACGCCATCTACCTGCGCATGCTCGTCGACCTGCTGGAGCTGGCCATCTCGCGCGGCCTTCGCCGCGTGAACTACGGCCGCACCTCGGAACAGGCCAAGAGCGGGCTGGGCGCGGTGCCGGTGGCCATGGGCGTGCACGTGAAGCTCTGCAACCGCGTCACCAACCAGCTCGCGGGTCCCTTCATCCGCAAGGTGAGGCCGGCCGCGTTCGAGCTGCGCTCGCCCTTCCGCCGATAGGGGCGGGGCCATCGGCGGCGAGCGCTGGTCCATGGCATGCGCGGCCCATCGGCTGAGGCAACGTTCTTCCGGAGGCCGCGTCAACCGTATAGGCTTACCTTTCCACGTGCTCCTGCCCCGTCCGTCCCGGCTCCGGTCCCGTATCCTTCCCATCCTCGGGGGAGCGCTGGTGATGCTTGGCCTGGCCCTGCCGGGCGCTGCGCAGACCCTCACCATTCCCTTCACCAGCGGTCCCATACCGCCGTGCGACACCAGCACCTTCACGGCGAATGTGGCGGGGATCGGGACCCTCTATCCCTGGGGCTCCAGCCCCTGGGGCGTGTATTCCATCTATTCGCTGGGCGTCAACATCACCACCGACCATCCGGAGTACCTGCAGATCACCCTCACCTCGCCGGAGGGCACCACCCTGCTGCTATCGGCTTTCAACGGCGCGGGCGGCCAGAACTACACGGGCACCAACTTCATCGCGGGCGGCTCCGACATCACCACGGGAAGCGCCCCCTTCACCGGTTGGTGGGCCCCGCAAGGCGGCGATTTCAGCGTGTTCGATGGGGAGGATGCCGATGGCACCTGGGTCATCACGGTGATCGATACGGCTTGTGCGGGCGGCCCCAATGCCGGGCCGGGTGGCGCGCAGAATGGCGAGGGGTGGAATCCGGGCTGGTTCGATGGCAACGCCAACAGCGGCGGCTTCACCATGGCCATCAACACGCCGCCGCCGCCTTGCATGATCGACATGGGCTGGCAGCAGGCCACGATCTGCCCGGGGCAGACGGTGGATGTGCTGAGCAGCTTCGAGAGCGCATGGGGAGGCTCGGGCGTCACCCTTATCGTGAGCTCCTGGATGGGCAGCGTGCCGGATCCGTATGCAGTTGCCGTTGCAGGCACCTATTACATCGAGGGCTACGACTGGTGGGGAGAATGCTACTATTATGGATCGTACGAGGTGTATGCCGCACCGTCCATCGCGCTCGGAGGCGATCAAGCGGTGACGCAATGCAGCGGCGCGGGGCCGGTGGATCTGACCACGCTCTTCAGCTTTGCCGGCGCCACCACCGCGACATGGACGCACGATGGCGCACCGATTTCCAGCATCGAGGCCGCGGCAGCTTCGTCACCGGGGGTGTATGAAGTGGCCGCAACGAACTTCGGCTGCAGCGATACGGCGCAGGTCACCTTGTCCGTGGCAGACACGCCCGTGCTCGGTCCGGACCAGGCCGCGACCATCTGCGCAGGCGGCAGTGCCGACCTCGCCGCGCTGTTCACGCTAGCAGGCCTCAGCGCAACCTGGTCATTCAACGGCGTTCCGATCACCGCACCCACCGCAGCGAGCCTGCCAGGGACTTACAACGTGAATGCGGTCACGCCGGATGGCTGCACCGATGATGCCGTGGCGACGCTGACCGTGGAGAACCCGCCGGCGCTAGGCCCGGACCAGGCGGCCAGCATCTGCAACAACACCTCGCTGGACCTCAGCGCCTTCTTCACCACGGATGGCATGAGCGCGGCCTGGACCTTCATCGGCGCACCAGTCGCCAACCCCACTGCGGTGCAGCAGGCCGGCACCTACCAGCTTGTGGCCACCACCGCAGCCGGCTGCGGCGATACGGCCCTGGTGGTGGTGAGCGTGCTCCTGAGCCCATTGCTCGGCATGGACCTGATCGACTTCACGTGCGAGGATGAGCCCTTGGACCTCACAGGCTTCTACCCAACCACGGGACTCACCACCAGTTGGACCTTCGGCGGATTGCCGGTGCCGGACCCCACTGCGGTCATGACGCCGGGCGTATACACACTGGTGGCCGTGGATGCCAACAATTGCACGGACACGGCACAGACCACGGTGGAATTGATGCCGCTTCCGGTGCTGGGTCCCGATCAATCGTTGACCGGCTGCGATGCGGTTGCGGTGGACCTGACCGGCCTCTACGCCACAGGAACCGATAACACGGCCTGGACCCTGGCCGGTGCTCCGGTAGTTGATCCGACCGCCGTCACCGAAGCGGGCACCTACACGCTCACGGTCACCAATGCCGCCGGATGCACCGCCACGGCCATGGTCACCCTGCAACTGGACCCATCCCCGGCATTGGGGGGCGATCAGAGCACGAGCACATGCGCCGGCACATCCACGGATCTCACGGCATTCTTCAGCACCACAGACCTAAGCACCGAATGGACATGGGGCGGCACTCCGGTCGCCGATCCCAGCGCAGTGAGCGCATCGGGCTCGTACCAGCTGGTGGTCACCAATGGCTTCAACTGCACGGATACGGCGGTGGTCAACTACACCGTGCACGCCAACCCGGAACTCGGTGGCGACCTCAGCTTCGCGCTGTGCCCCTGGCAAACGGTCGACCTCAGCGCGGTGTTCCCCACCGTCGGCATGACCGCCGCATACATGCTCAATGGAGCGGAGGTCGGTGACGCCACTGCCGTTGCGGACAGCGGTGACTACGTGGTGCGCATCACGGATGCCAATGGCTGCACGGATGAGGCCACCGCCCGGGTGACCAACGTGGAATGCCTGTGCACCGCCGACTTCACGGCTGACGCGCGCTGCATCCAGGAGCCCGCCCGCTTCACGGCGGTGGCGGATTCGGCCATCGTGGGCGCGCAATGGGAGTTCGGAGCGGCGGCGGGCTCCGCCACGGGCATCAATCCAGAGGTGATGCTGGCCGTCGAGGGCGAGCTGCTGGTGACGATGACCGCCCAGCTCAGCTGCGGAACGGTCACCGTGGAACGGACCATCACCCTGCAGGACTGCGCGGACTCATGCGCCGTGTACATCCCCAACGCCTTCACGCCGAACAGCGATGAGCGGAACGACGCCTGGAGCTGGGTCGGCGATTGCGACCCCGAGGAGTTCCTGCTGATGGTGTTCAACCGCTGGGGCGAGCTGATCTATGCCACGGAGGATCCGCTTGCGAAGTGGGATGGCACCTATCAAGGCACGGTTTCGCAGGACGGGGTGTACGTGTACCGGGTTCGGTACCGTCTCCCCTATCAGGCGCGGAAGGACCTCATCGGCCATGTGACATTGCTGCGCTAGTGTTTCGCGGGCGAGCGCAACCGGAGCTGCCGCCCGGCGCATGGAAGTCGCGGCAAAGCTGGTGAGGCGTGCAAGGTCAGGCAACGACGGCGGCCGCGTCGAGGCCTGGTGTGCGTCTTCATCGGGCATTGGGAGAAAGAACGGCTACGGTGACCAGGGTCACCGGACCAGGGCAGAACCGCCACCACCTTTGTTACACGGTAACGCGTTGCGATGGCCGATGCCAGTGCATCGCGAACCGGATTCACGGTTCGACAACCAATACCCTGCCATCATGAAGCCGAACATGGGTTCCGCAGACCGTCTCATCCGCGCGCTCGTCGCCATCGTCTTTGCCGTGCTGTACTTCACCGGAACGGTGAGCGGTACGCTGGGCATCGTGCTGCTTGCACTCGGCGCCGTCTTCCTGCTCACCAGTGCGATCGGCTTCTGTCCGCTGTACGCACCGTTCGGCATCAGCACCTGCCCGGCGAAGAAGGCCTGAGCGGGAAGCTGCCGGATGTCAGGCGCGGGCAATCGCATCGGCGGTACCTTTCGGTTCCAATCCTGGCACCATGGCGAAGAAGGCCCCCCAGCGCAAGACCGTGCGGAAGTCCGCCCCGAAGAAGGCCGCCGGCATCGGTCGCAGTGCGATCACCGGTCGCTTCATGAGCGTGAGCAGCGCCAAGGCGCACAAGAAGACCGCCATCGTGGAAGGCGCAGGAAAGAAGAAGCGCCCATAGCGGGTCGAATGCGCTGGCTGTAGCTTCGGGCCCATGCATCGGAACGGAGCAGTGTTCATGGCGGTGGCGATCGCCGGGTGCAGCGCGCCGATGAGTGAGCGTGCGCAGCAAGAGGTGCCTGCGGCATTGCAGGAAGGCCATATCGTGCAGGACATCAAGGGCTCCTTCTCGGGGCGCGGCTATGCGGATGACCTGGTGGAAGCGCTGTTTGCCGAGGCGCTGGAGCGGGACACGGCCTTGCGCACCTTGATCCGTGACGTGGATCGGCAGCATCGCACGCATGCCGACAGCGTGGAGGCGCACCAGCGATTCGAGGACAACAACCGCGCGTACTACGAAGCGGCCCTGGCGCATGCCGATCGGCTGTCGGACAGCTTGGAGCGCGATGAGCAGCGCAGCCGGCTCAGGCAGAGCGAGGCCCGCTATGCTGCGGCCGTGGCCGATGCCCGCGAATCGGGCCGCCGATACGATGCCATCCGGGCGCGGACCGCGGAACTCATGGAGTTGATCAAGCTGCAGCGCACGCTCGAGATCATGGAGCGCTACCAGCGCACCGAACGGCCCGATGATCGGGTGCTGGAAGCGGAGCTGAATCGGATCAAGGCCTTGGAGCAGCGCCTGCGCGCAGCGGCACAGGAGTGACTCCCATGGACGATGATGGCCGTGCTGCCTCGGATGGGCGGCACGGCCATCACCTGCATTCACGGCTTACGGCCTTCAGCGCCTGCCGCCAGGGGGGCGGCCGGGTGCCTTCTGGGGCGGGTTCCGCTGCGGTGCGGGCTGCGTTCGCTGCGGCTGCTTCTGCGGGGGCGCAACGCGCTCGCGCGGCTTCCGCTCGGGATTCACCTGGGGCTGACGGGTAGGCTTGCGATCAGGCTTGGTTTCGGGCACACGGTTGGGCTTCGTTTCCGGTACTCGTTGCGGCTTGGTCTCGGGCTGCTTACCGCGCTCCATTTCCACCGGGCGCACGCCCCTGTCCTTCCCATCCGGCTGCCCGGGTGCGGCCGGGCGGCGCACCACATCAGGGCGCTTGCTCACCGTGCTCGATACGCTGCGACGGTGCATGTACACATTGTGCGCGCGCTCCACGCGGCAGTAGTGCACGTGATGGTACCAGCCCCAGTAGGGCCGTGGGAAGCCCCACCACACGCTCCAGCCCCACGGCCGCCACGGCCTCCACCACGGCGGGTAATAGCCCCAGTACCAAGGAGACGCCCAGTCGTACCAGTACGGACCGTAGCACCACTGCACGCTGGGCCATCCCCACACGTTCACCCAAACGGTGATCTGCGCATCGGGTGCGGAGGGCCCGCCGCCCTTGCGGCCGCCCTCCTTCACCTCCTCGGCGGGCTCGATGATGGTGGCTTCCGGATAGAGCAGCTCATCGCCGCGGATCTGCACCACCGCCTGCCCGTCGCCCGTCCGCTCCAGTTCGATGGCCGCCACGTCCTGCACGTCCTCCTTGCCGAAAGCGGCCTGCAGCACGATTACGCGCGCATCGCCATCGGCATGGGTGCGCACGTGGATGTAGTCCACCTCTCCGTTGCTGTCCAGGTCGAGGTTGTTCACCTGGTTGTCGGAGGTGTTCAGCGCCTGCTCGAATTCAGTCAGGTCCTTGGAGCGCTTGAAGGCATCGAGTGCGCCGCGGAGGCTGAACTGGTCGCCGGGAAGGCCCGTGCTATCGGGTGCTTGCGGCGCGGCCTGGGCGCCGAGGGCGCCGATCAGGGCCAGGAGGGGAAGCAGCGGCTTCATGGCAATGGGTTTCAGGGGTTGGACAGCAATGTCCGTACCGGGTTCAATCCGGCTTGAGCGTACGGGTCAGCAAGGGGCAGCGAATCTGGCGCAGCACCCGTTCGGTGGTGCTGCCGCGCAAGGCGTCCAGGATGCCATCATGGCCCTGCGTGGTCATCACCACCAGGTGCGGTTGCCACGCGCGCTCCACGCGCAGGATGGTCTCCACGGCCTCTCCTTCCTGCACGTTCAGGTGCCATTGCCATCCGGGGCGCTGGGGCGGCTGCACGCGCGGGGCACGGTCCTCCCGGCCGGCATGGAGGAGCATCACCTCGGCATCCTCCACGGCGAGCGTCTCCAGCAACCAGACGGTCAGCAGCACGGCCGCATCGGGTGCGGGCGCCTTGTCGATAGGTACCAGGATGCGCTGCAGCCGAAGGGCGCCCGTAGCGGGGTCCACGAAGCCTTGTGCGCCACCGGGGACGATCAGTACCGGCTGCTGGGCCTCGCGTGCCACGGGCTCGGCCACACGGCCGCCCAGCCAAGCTGCGCCGCCTTCGCGCTGATGCGTGTGCAGCACCACCAGGTCGCAGCGGTGCTCCTCGAGGTAGTCGGCGCAGGCCTGCACGGGATCACCGCTAGCGAGCAGCTTGCGCACGCCGAGGCCGAGATCCTTCAGCTCCTGTGCGCCATCGGCGCTGCGGAGCAGCCCCCAGGTGCGCAGCGTTTCACGCACCTGCGGCATGGCCCCCATCGTGCGGTCGTCCTCCTCGCCGGCATGGAGCAGGGTGAGCGTGGCGCGGGCGGAGACGGCCAGGCGCAAGGCATGCGCGAAGGCGCCGGTCGCCGCGGCCTCAAGATTGGTGGGATGCAGGATGCGCCGGGGCTCCGCCGTCGGATTCATACCAGAAAGGTCGGTCGCCCTTCAGGGTCGGACACTGACGGCGATCAGGGCGCTGGTCAGCGCCTACGGCTTGGCGCCCAAGCGGAAGGCGATGGGCAGGGTGAGCTCGGTATCCACCGCCTTTCCATTGATGAGTGCGGGCTTCCATTCGGGCATCGCGCTCACCACGCGCACTGCTTCGCGATCGAGGTCGTCGCGCACGCCGTGCTTCACATGGGCGCCGGCCACGCGTCCGCTGGCTTGCACGGTGAAGGCGATGTGCACCATGCCCTCCACGCCGTCCTTACGGGCCGATTCCGGATAGGCGATGGCTGCGCTGAGGTGCTTGACGAGGGCCTCCATGCCGCCGGGGAATTCCGCCTGACGGTCGGCTTGGAGGACGACGGCCGAAGGCGGCGGGATGCCGGCAGGAATGCGGCTGGTGCCGGTGAGGAGCGCGAGGAGGGGCACCAGGGGCAGGGCGATCAGCAGTTTGGGCAGCGCTTTGCGCGGGGGGCGGTTGTTGTGGAGCATGCGGATGCGGTGTTGGAGGTTGGATGTGCGGAACCGGTTGAGGAGCGCTTCGGAAGGAACGCCGAGCGCGCTGGCGAGGAGCAGCTCGGGGTAGTGGTCGGTCGACCGCGCAGCGATCGCATCGGCTTGGTACTCGTGCACGCGGCGGAGTTCGCGCAGCAGGATGCGCCAGAGGGGGCTTGACCAGCAGGCTGCGGCGAGGAGCTCGAGCGCGACCACATCGCAACTGTGGCCGAGCGCGGCATGGGCGCGTTCGTGGGCCAGCATCGCAGCGCGGTCGCGGACGGATGCGCCATCGGGAATGTGGATCCTGCCGAAGAAGGAGGAGGCGCCGCCGAGGCCATGGGCGAGCGCGCGTGTGGCCCTCCGGATGCGCCAGCCGAGGCGCGCGATCAGCGCGACGCTCACCAGCGCATGCAGCGTCACCAGCAGCGAAGCGGCATCGATGGCGGGTGCCTTCTGCGCGAAGGCGGGGGCGAGGCGTAGCACGGGCAGGTCCTGCAGGACGGTAGCGGCGGGAAGCGGGAACGGCGGAAGGAGCGGCAGCAGGAGGGCGGAGATGGCCGCGCCGAGGAGCCACGCCCTGCGGCCCGCAAGCCAGGTCTCGTATCGGAGCGCCAGCCAGTAGGCGCCGAGCAGCAGCGCGAGCGCGGCATTGGCCTTGAGGTACCAGAGGATCGCGGGCGTCATGGCTTGCGGTGCTTCTTGATGAGGCGTAGCAGCGCATCGAGCTCCTCCGCCCCGATGTCCTCTCGCTCCATGAAGGAGGAGAGCAGGGCGTGCGGCGACCCGGCGAAGTAGTCGTGCAGCAGCCGTCGCGCTGCGCGCTTGCCGTAGGCTTCGCGGCTCACGAGGGCGTGGTAGCGGTGGCTGCGGCCGAAGGCCTCATGCCCGACGAAGCCCTTTTCCTCCAGGATGCGCACGATGGTGCTCACGGTGGTGACGGCCGGCCGCGGCCGGGGCATGGCCTTGACCAGGTCCTTCACGAAGGACGGGCCCAGCTTCCAGAGGGCGTGCATCACCGTCTCCTCGGCGCGCGTGAGGCGTTCCATGGCCCCAATTATAACTAAAGTATTAGTCGAATAGCCAAGGATTTAGTTGGAAAGGGGCGGACGGTGCGGCCAACGGTGGCGATGGGCTGGGCAACGGCGGCCGCGAGGCGGGCGGGGCGCCCCGCCCGCTCCCGGCTTGATGAGCCCTAGGGTGCCAGTGCGCAGTTGACCGCGGCCGCCGCGTTGATGTTGCCGTACCCCTTGCTGCCGCTCGGTGCCGCCGCGAACTGCGCGGTGGAGGTGAGGCAGCCCAGCACCTGCTCACGCGTGGCGGTGGGCCGTGCGCTCCACACCAGCGCGGCTATGCCCGCTGCGGTGGCGGTGGCGCTGCTGCTGCCGCCGATGTAGATGGGCGAGGTGCCGCTGGGCGGCAGGCTGAGCGAGTTGCGGCTGCTGCTCGCATTTCGCTCCATGCAGATCGTGAGGTCCACCTGGCTGCCGTCGTGGCAGCTGCTGCATTTGGCTCCGCTCTCCTTCACGCCGGTCACCGCCACGCATTTCGGGAGCGCTGCAGGGTAGATCACGCCCCACCAGCTTGTCCAGCTGAAGCTCGTGCCGGCCGCGGCCATGAGCATCTTGCCCTTGCCATACGCGTAGTTGACGCCATCGGTGAGCACGCTGCTGCTGAAGGGCGTTCCGATGCTCATGCTGATGACGCGCACGGCAGGGTCATCGCCGAGGGCGACGAGCGCGTTCTTCACGCCGGTACGCTCGCCGCTCTGGTCGAGCACCACGTCCTGGCAGGCGCGGATGAACCGCAGGCTGCTGCGGTAGGCCACGCCGGTGGCGGCGCCCGTGGCGTTGCGCGGCCCAACGGCCTGGCCGCTCATGCTGGTGCCGTGAGCGCAGCTGCTGAAGGCGCTGCCGCCGTAGGTGTAGCCGGTGGTGATGGTGCGCCCCGCATCGCTGTCGCCGTTGTTGAAGTCGGCGCCGATGAGCGGCTGCGCGGAGCTGATGCCCGCATCGATGATCCCCACGGTGATGCCTGCGCCCGTGACGGAGGTCCATGCGGCGGGGATGCCGTGGTTGTTGAAGTTCCACGGCAGGCGGGCATTCGGCGTGATGGTGGTGAGGTCGGCGGCGTTCACTGCCGTGGTGCTGGCATTGCAGCCGCTGGTGCTCCGCTGATCGCGCCCGGCCTCCGGGAAGTAGTCCAAGGGCTCGAGGTAGCGCACGTTGCGCAGGTTGGCCAGCATGGTGATCGCCCGCTTGTCGGTGAGGCGCAGGGTGAGGATCGGCAGCACGGGGTCGTCCTCCACCAGGATGTCGTCGAGCGTAACGGGTTCCGACTTCCTGTCGGCATTCAGCGCATCGAGGATGCGGGCCAGCAGCGCATCGTGCACCGCCTTCCACGCTCCGCTGCGGATATCGACCTCGTGCAGGCGGTCGTCAACCCCGACGGCGCCTGCGGGCTGGTAGCCGATGGCAAGGGTGTGGTCATTGTACTGCACGGCGCTCCAAAGCGTGCGCAGGTCCATCCACTCCCATCGGAAATCGTTGCGCGACTCCAGGGTGCGGATCACGATGCGGTCGAGCTCCTCCTGCGTGTAGGGATCCCCGGCAGGTTCGGGCAGGGCAGGGCTGCTCTCCACCAAGAGGCCTTCCTGCGTGAAGTCCTGCGGGGCCGCCGGCTCTTCGCGACGGCAGGAGGCGATGAGGGCGACCAGGGTGATAAGGGCGAATGAGCGGCGCATAGGGCGGATGTTTATCGAAAGCTATCGCAGGCGCTTGCTTGCAGATCGGCGAGGGGTCGCGAATCATCACCAGCGGTCTGTTGAGCGGCGGCGGGGATGCTCCATTGCGGTCCGTGGAAGCCCACGCTGCGCCTGCACCGCGACATCAGCGAAACCAGCCGTTCCTTCGACGAGGATGACGAGCGCATCGATGAGCGGCACCCAGGGGCCCGCTGCCTGCAAGGCAGCATTCCACGGGTCGGCCCACACGGCGCTGTTGACAAGTGCGGAAGGCGCCATCCGCTGAGCGCATGGGCTGCGGATAGGTTTGCCCGGCACCTGACCGGAAAGCGCGGATCGCAGTGTGGCCGGGTGCATCGGCGGTCATTCCTGAGCCGATGAGCCGGGCCGATGGCGATCCACAGGGACGGGAATCCGCTCCGAGCGCAACGGCGCCTACGGCAGGGCCACTCAAGCAGTCCGGTACATGACGGCACAACGACGCCTCCCGATCGCCCTGCGCCACGCGGGGAAATCACCCGCTCGCTTCCTGCTCCACCTGATGGCCGCCCTGGCCGCCCTCCTCTTCTGGCAGGGCGAGGCGCGGGCTACGCACGCCATGGGCGGCGAGCTCACCTACGAGTGCATCGGCACCGGCATCTACCGCGTGCGGCTCAACTTCTACCGCGACTGCAACGGCGTTGCGGCACCGACCAACTGCAGCAACGGACGCCAGTTCCGCCTGCGCAGCACGGCCTGCGGCGCCACGCTCAACCCCTGCTTCAGCCTTGACGGCGTGGACGTGGTGACGCCGATCTGCGGGACCGCAGTGGACCGTTGCCTGAGCTCTTCGGGGCAGTACGGCATCGAGCGCTACCGCTACAGCGCCGTGGTGAACCTGAGCGCCTACGGCGCATGCGGGAGCGACTGGATCATCGACTGGGACCTCTGCTGCCGGAACAACGCCATCACCTCGCTCAACAACCCGGGCTCTCGCAACCTCTATCTCTATGCACGGCTCAACCAGACCGCTGCGGCCTGCAACAACTCGCCGCGCTACCTGAATGATCCCACGCCCTTCGCCTGCGTGGGCCAGAGCGTGAGCTACAACCACGGCTTCAACGATGTCGACGGCGACTCGCTCTCCTTCGAGCTGGCGCCAGCCCTGGGCAGCAACGGCAGCACCATCCCTTACAACACGGGCTACTCCTTCCTGCAGCCGCTCGTCACCACCGGTGGCGCCAACGGTGTGCAGATCGACCCGGTCACGGGCACCATCACCTTCGTGCCGAGCATCCAGCAGGTGGGCGTGGTGACGGTGCGCGTGCGCGAATGGCGCAACGGGGTGCAGATCGGCGAGTACATCCGCGACGTGCAGTTCGTGATCATCACCTGCACCAACAACCTGCCGCAGGTGAGCGGCGTGAACGGCACGGGCACCTATACCTATAGCGTATGCGCCGGCGTGCCCTTCTGCTTCACCGTGAACAGCAGCGATGCCGATGCGGGCCAGACGGTGACGATGAGCTGGAACAACGGCATTCCAGGGGCCACCTTCACCACCACCAGCGGACCGCTGCCGGTGGGCACATTCTGCTGGACTCCGACCGCGAGCGATATCGGCCCCAACCTCTTCGCGGTGAACGTGGCCGACAATGCGTGCGTGCTCAACGGCGTGAACAACTTCGGCTACGTCGTGCAGGTGACGCCGCCCTTCACCCCGGCGAATGCGGGTCCCGACCAGAGCGTTTGCGGGACCACCGCCACCCTGGCCGGGCAGCTTCCCTGGCCGGTGCAGGGCACTTGGAGCGTGGTGAGCGGCTCGGGCACCTTCGCCAACCCGAACAGCCCGACGACGAGCGTCAGCGGGCTGGGCCTCGGCGCAAACACGTTCCGGTGGACCGTGAACTACGGCACCTGCGGCACCACCAGCGACGATGTGGTGATCACCAGCTTCAATCCCGCGCAGCCGGCGGCGAACGCGGGCCCCGACCAGAGCATCTGCCTTCCCAGCACCGGTACCACGCTGGCGGCCAACAGCGCGCCTGCGCCCGCAAGCGGTGCATGGGTGCTCGTGAGCGGCACTGGCACCTTCGCCGATGCCGCCAGCCCCACCACGGCCGTCAGCGGCCTCAGCGTGGGAGCGAACGTGTTCCGCTGGACGATCACCAATGGGCCTTGCGGCGCACCGACCAGCGACCAAGTGACCGTGTTCGTGTTCAGCAATGCGCAGCCGACGGCGAATGCAGGCCCCGACCAGCAGCTCTGCGCGCCATCGAGTTCCGCCACGCTTGCGGGGAATGCACCGATTGCGCCCGCCACGGGCTCGTGGACGGTGGTCGCCGGCACCGGCACCTTCGCCAATGCGAGCAGCCCGAGCACCGCTGTCAGCGGATTGGGCATCGGGGTGAACACCTTCCGTTGGACCATCAGCAACGGACCCTGCGTTCCGCCCACCACGCAGGATGAGGTGAGCATCGTGGTGTTCAACCCGGCGAGCCCCGCCGCGAATGCGGGCCCCAACCAGTCTGTGTGCAGCAGTTCCACCACGTTGGCGGGCAACGCACCTCTTGCTCCGGCCTCCGGGGTCTGGAGCGTGGTAAGCGGTACGGGGACCTTCACGGATGCGACGAGCCCCACCACGGGGGTCAGCGGACTCTCGTTCGGCGCCAACGTGTTCCGGTGGACCTTGAGCAATGGCCCCTGCGCCAATGGCGTCACCAGCTCGCAGGTCACCATCACCCGTTTCGATCCCGCATTGCCGGCACCGAACGCCGGCCCGGACCAGGATGTCTGCACCGCTACCGGCAGCTCCTTTGCCTCGGCAACGCTGGCGGCATCGGCCGTGGCCCTGCCTGCAACGGGCAGCTGGTCCATCGTGAGCGGCCCCGCAGGCGCCGTCATCACCGCTCCCGCCAGCCCGACCACCACGGTGACCAACCTGGCGGTTGGCACGCATACGCTGCGCTGGACGGTGAGCAATGGCCCGTGCATTCCGCCCACCGCCAATGACCAGGTGGTGATCCGCGTATTCGACCGCAACGCCCCGGCGGCCAATGCAGGGCCCGACCAGAGCTTCTGCGCCCCGGTAGCCAGCGTGACCTTGGCCGCCAATGCGCCGACAGCACCCGCCAGCGGCTCCTGGACCGTGGTGAGCGGAGCCGGCACCTTCGCCGATGCCACCAACCCGGCCACCACAGTGACTGGCATGGCGCTGGGCGTGAACATCTACCGATGGTCCACCTCCAATGGACCCTGCCCGGGCAGCGCGACGACCGACGATGTGCGGGTGACGCTCTTCGACCCTGCGGTGGCGGCGGCCGATGCGGGTGCGGACCAGAGCCTTTGCGGAGCCGGCTCCACCGTGATGGCCGCCAGCGCGGTGGCCGCTCCCGCACAGGGCATCTGGACGGTGGTGAGCGGGACCGCGACGATTGCCAATGCGAACAGCGCGACGACGGCGGTCACCGGCCTCGTCACAGGCAGCGTGACGCTGCGCTGGACCGTGAGCAACGGCCCTTGCGGCACCACGCAGGATGAGGTGACCATCCTGAACTACGACCCGGCCAATGCGCCGGCCAATGCCGGTCCGGACCAGGAGATCTGCGTGCCCGTGGCACCGAATGCGGTGATCATGGCGGCCAGCAACGCCACATTCCCCGCCATCGGCACCTGGAGCATCGTCAGCGGTCCGCCGGGCGCGGCCATCGCGGATGCGAACAGCCCCACCACGCAGATCGGGAATCTCGCGGTGGGCACCTATGTCTTCAGTTGGTCGGTGGACAATGGGCCCTGTCCTTCCGGCGTCACCGCCGATGAGGTGACCGTGCGCGTGTTCGATTTCGGCACGCCTGCCGCGGATGCCGGCCCGGACCAGTCGCTTTGCACCACCAACGGCACGGCCACCATGGCCGGCAGCGCCATCATTTCCCCGGCCACGGGTACCTGGACCCTGGTGAGCGGCACCGGTACCATCACCGACCCGTCGAGCCCCATCACGTCCATCACCGGCTTGCAGGTCGGTCAGAACATCTTCCAGTGGACGGTGAGCAACGGCCCTTGCTCGGGCGTGACCACGGATCAGATGAGCATCTTCATCTACGATCCGAACAACCCGCTCGCTGAGGCCGGTCCCGACCAATCCTTCTGCACGCCGGTGACGAGCACCGTGCTGGAAGGCAGTCCGGTGACCTTCCCCGCCCAGGGCGTCTGGAGCCAGAGCGCCGGCCCGGCCGCCACCATCGTCAGCCCCAGCAGCCCCACCTCCGCCATCACGGGCCTTCAGGTCGGCGTGAGCGAGTTCACCTGGACGGTGACCAACGGCAATTGCCCGAACGGAATCACCAGCAGCACCATGACCATCACGCTGGCCGACGGCGATGCGCAAGCGGCGGTGGCCGGCCCGGACCAGAGCGTATGCGGCACGTCGAGCAGCGTGGTGATGGCAGCGAATCCGCCCACCGGCGTGGCCACGGCCAGCTGGAGCGTGGTGGCGGGCACGGCCAGCATCAGCGATGCCAGCAGCCCCACCGCGACGGTCACGGGCCTGAGCATCGGCCTGAACACGCTGCGCTGGAGCATCAACAACGGCGCATGCGGCATCACGAGCGACCTGGTCGACATCTATGTCTTCGACCCGAATAGCCCCGCGGCTGCCGCCGGTGCGGACCAGCAGTTGTGCACACCCACGACCAGCACCGTGCTCACGGGCAATACGCCGGTGTTCCCCGCCCTCGGCACCTGGACGCTGGTGAGCGGGAGCGGCACCATCGCGAACCCCAATTCGCCCACCACGGGGGTCAGCGGCCTCAGCATCGGGGCCAACGTATTCCAGTGGCAGGTGAACAACGGCGCCTGCCCGAGCCCCATCACCACCGATCAGGTGACGGTGTTCCTGTTCGACGATGAAGCGCCCGCTGCCAATGCCGGTGCGGATATCGATGTCTGCACGCCCGCGAGCAGCGTGAGCATGGCGGCCAACACGCCCATCGGCCCTGCCGTGGGCACCTGGACCCTCACCGGTGGCGCAGGCGGAACGGTGGCCGACCCCAATGACCCCAATACGACCATCAGCGGTCTGCCCGTGGGCACCCACACCTACGCCTGGACCATCGTCAATGGCCAGTGCTCCACCACCTCGGACGAGGTCACCATCCGCGTCTTCAATGCCCTGAACCCCGTTGCGAATGCCGGCAACGACCAGCAGCTGTGCCTGCCAGCCACCAGCACCTCGCTGCAGGGAAGCAATGTGATCAGCCCGGCCACCGGCACGTGGACGCTGGTGAGCGGCAGCGGCACCATCACCAACCCGGCCAGCCCCACGAGCCTGGTGATCGGCCTGGGCACGGGCGAGAACATCTTCCGGTGGACGGTGAGCAACGGCCCCTGCGCCAACGGCATCACCACCGACCTGGTGAGCATCTTCGTGTACGACGACCAGCAGGCCGCGGCCGATGCCGGCGGTGACATCGAGATCTGCACCCCGGCGAGCGAAGTGACGCTCTCGGGCAACGCGGCAGCGTTCCCGGCGGAGGGCTTCTGGTTCCAGGTCAGCGGCTTCGGCGCCATCACGGACCCGAGCGATCCGGCCACGACCGTAACCGGGCTCCCGGCCGGTGAGCATGTGTTCCAATGGAACATCGCCAACGGCCCTTGCGGCACCACCGAAGATGAGGTGCGCGTACGCGTGTTCGATGCCAACAACCCGGTGGCCGATGCTGGTCCCGATCAGGAGCTGTGCACGCCGCAGACCAGCACCGTGATGGCGGGCAGCGGCCTCATCTTCCCGGCGACAGGCCAGTGGACCTTGGTGAGCGGCCAGGGCAGCATCGCCGATCCGTCATCGCCCGCCACGGCCATCACCGGCCTCGCTGTAGGCGAGAACGTGTTCGAGTGGACCGTATTCAATGGGCCCTGCGCAGCGCCCACCGTGGATCGCGTGAGCATCTTCGTATTCGATGCCGACAACGCCGCTGCGGATGCCGGCCAGGACCAGGACCTGTGCACCCCCACGAACATCACCACGCTCTTCGGCAATGCCCCCATCTTCCCGGCCACGGGCCAGTGGACGCTGGTGAGCGGGCAGGGCACCATCACCAGCCCCGATTCGCCCACCACCACCGTCACCGACCTGGGCGTGGGTATCAACGTGTTCCGTTGGACGGTCAGTAATGGGCCCTGCGCCAATGGCCTCACGCAGGATGAGGTGACCATCTTCCTCTACGACCTGAACAATCCGAGCGCCAGCGCCGGAACCGATCAGGAGCTCTGCACCCCGCAGACCAGCACCAACCTGCAGGGCAATACGCCCATCGTGCCGGCCTTCGGCACATGGACCCTGATCAGCGGGCAGGGCGACATCGCCGATCCCAACGACCCGAACACCCTGGTGACCAACCTGGCCGTGGGCGAGAACGTGTTCATGTGGACCATGGACAACGGCCCCTGCGAGACCAGCGGCAGCAGCGACCTGGTGAGCATCTTCGTCTTCGACGCCGACAATGCCGTTGCCGATGCGGGTCCCGATCAGGAGCTGTGCACGGCGGACGTTACCACCACCACCTTGCAGGGCAGCCCCGTGACCTTCCCCGCCGTGGGCACGTGGACCCTGGTGAGCGGCACCGGCACCATCGCCAACCCGAACGACCCCAGCACGGTGGTCTTCGACCTGGCCATCGGCGAGAGCATCTTCTCCTGGACGGTGACCAACGGGCCTTGCGCCAACGGCATCACCACGGATGCGGTGAGCGTGCAGGTATTCGATGCCAATAACCCGAACGCGAATGCCGGCAACGACCAGAGCCTGTGCACGAGCGAGGGCACCTCGGCACAGCTCAACGGCAGCCCGGTGACCTTCCCGGCCGTAGGCACCTGGACCGTGGTTTCAGGCACAGGAACCGTGACGGACCCCAACAGTCCGAGCACCACCATCACCGGCCTCGGTGTCGGCGTGATCGTGGTGGAATGGACGGTGGACAATGGCGCCTGCCCCAACGGCATCACCAGCGATCAGGCCGTGATCTCGCTGTACGATGAGAACAACCCGGTGGCGGATGCCGGGCCCGATCAGGAGCTCTGCACGCCCACCGGCGCTGCTGCGGCCACCAACCTGCAGGGCAGCGCCATCATCGCTCCCGCCATCGGGACGTGGACGCTTGTGAGCGGTACCGGAAGCATCCTCGACCCGAACGACCCGGCGAGCGCCGTAACCGGGCTGACGGTGGGTGAGCACATCTTCCAGTGGACCGTAAGCAACGGCCCGTGCGACCCGAGCCTCACCACCGACATCGTCACCATCCGTGTCTACGATGCGAACAATCCGGATGCGGAGGCGGGTCCGGACCAGCAGGTGTGCACGCCGGTGACCAGCGCCACCATGGCGGGCAGTGCCATCACCTTCCCCGCGGTGGGAACGTGGACAGTGGTGAGCGGGAGCGGCGACATCGCCGACCTGAACGATCCGAATACCGAGATCACCAACCTCGGCCTCGGCGTGAACGTGTTCCAATGGGAGGTCTACAACGGCTCCTGCGCGAACAGCCTCACCAGCGACCAGGTCACGATCATCCTCTTCGATGCGCAGGCGCCGCCTGCGGATGCAGGAGCCGACCAGGAGCTCTGCTTCCCCGACAACAGCGTGACGATCACGGGCAATGCACCTGTGGGCGCCGCAGTGGGCACATGGACGCTGGCAGCCGGCCAGGGCGATATCGCCGACCCGTCATCGCCGATCACCTCCGTCACCAACCTGGCCGTGGGCGAGAACATCTTCCGATGGACCATCGCGAGCGGTACGTGCGTCACCACCGATGATGAGGTGAGCATCTTCGTCTTCGACCCAACCAATCCCCCGGCCGATGCCGGCCTCGATCAGGAGCTGTGCGTGCCGCAGGACAGCGTGTTCATGGCGGGCAGCGCGCTCATCTTCCCGGCCCAAGGCACATGGAGCGTGCTTGCCGGAGCAGGGAACCCGGTGAACCCCAACGATCCGCTCACGCTCATTGAGCAGATCGCCATCGGCGTGAACACCTATCAATGGGAGGTGTACAACGGGCCTTGCGGCAGCAGCCTCGACCAAGTGACCATCGTGCTCTACGATGACACCACCGCAGCGGCAAACGCGGGCCCCGATCTGGAGACCTGCCTCCCCATCACCGCGATCAACCTTCAGGGCGAGCAGCCACCCGCACCGGCAGAGGGCACGTGGACGCTGATCGCCGGCACCGGCATCATCGCCGACCCCAACGATCCGAACACCCAGATCACCGGGCTCTCACAGGGCGTGAACACCTTCGTGTGGACGCTGGAATGGGACCCCTGCCCCAACAACGGCGTGCTCACGGATACGGTGAGCGTGCGCGTGTACAATCCGTCAGCGCCCTTGGCGGATGCCGGGCCCGACCAGGAGCTCTGCACACCGGTGGACCAGACCGCGATGGCGGGCAATGTGCCGGAGACGCCGGGCGTAGGCACCTGGACGCAGGTGCTCGGCGCACCCGCAGTCATCGTCAGCCCGAATGACCCGGCCACTGTGATCACCGGCCTCGGCGTGGGATCCTACCAGTTCGTCTGGGAGATCTACAACGGCCAGTGCGGATTCGGACCGCCGAGCCGCGATACCGTGCAGGTGGACATCTTCGATGGCGAAGCGGCCCCTGCTCAAGCCGGCAACGACATCAACTGGTGCACGCCCACGAACAGCGCTGTGCTGATCGCCAACGATCCCGTGTTCCCGGCGGTTGGCACCTGGGTCTCCATAAGCGGCACCGGTACGCTCGCAGACCCCAACGACCCCAACACGGCGGTGTTCGGCCTCGGTGTGGGTGAGCATGTCTTCGAATGGACCATCGATAATGGCGCATGCGGAACCAGCAGCGACCAGATCAGCGTCTTCATCTTCGATGGCGACCAGCCCGCCGCCGATGCCGGCCCCGACCAGGAGCTGTGCACCCCTGCGACGAGCACCGCCCTGGCGGCCAACGCAGTCACCTTCCCTGGCACGGGCCAGTGGACGGTGATCGCCGGCACCGGCTCCTTCGCGGATGATGCAAGCCCCACCACCACGGTGAGCGGGCTCTCGGTGGGCACCAACACCTTCCGGTGGACCATCAGCAACGGCCCCTGCGAGGGCAGTTCGGACGAGGTGACCATCACCGTGTTCGATGCCAGTCAGCCTGCAGCCAATGCGGGACCCGACAAGCAGCTGTGCACGCCCGTCACCAGCACCGGGCTCAGCGGCAGCGCGGTCACCTTCCCGGCCACCGGCACGTGGGTGTTCGTGAGCGGCACCGGCACGCTGAGCGACCCGAACGATCCCAATGCCACCCTGAGCGGTCTCGGCGTGGGGACCATCGTGCTGCAGTGGGTGGTGGACAATGGGCCCTGCGGAATCACCACCGATCAGGTGACCATACAGGTGTTCGACGGCCAGGCCCCTGCGGCAGCGGCTGGCCCAGACCAGAGCTATTGCACGCCGATCGACGGCCCCGTGACCATGCTGGCCAGCTCGGCCACGGCGCCGGCCACCGGCAGCTGGAGCCTCGTGAGCGGCCAAGGCACCATCGTCGATGCAGCCGACCCCTTCACGGCCATCACAGGCCTGGGCCTCGGGGAGAACATTTTCCGCTGGACGGTGGATAACGGCGAATGCGGCCTCACCTCCGATGCGGTCTCCATCACCGTGTTCGACAGCGCGGTGCCTGCGGCGGATGCGGGCCCGAGCCAGCAGTTCTGCCAGGATATCACCACCGCTACGCTCGATGCCGTACCGGCAACAAGTACGGCCAGCGGCTCATGGAGCCTGGTGAGCGGCAGCGGTGTCATCGAGGAGCCTGGCAACCCCGCCTCGGCCGTGACGGGGCTCGCGCTCGGCACCAACGTCTTCGCATGGACCGTGACCAACGGCGATTGCGGCACCACCTCGGACACCATGGTGGTCTTCATCAAGGACTGCCTCACGATCACGATCCCCGATGCGTACTCGCCCAACGGCGATGGGGTGAACGATGTGTTCGTGATCACGAACATCGAGAGCTACCCGGGCAGCAAGTTCATCGTGTTCAACCGGTGGGGCAACAAGGTGTATGAGGCGGCCCCCTACACCAACCAGTGGGATGGCACCAGCCAGTTCGGCTCGGCCTTCAAGGAGGGCCTGCCGGAGAGTACCTACTACTATGTCCTGGACCTGGGCACCGATGCCGACCCCTACACGGGCTTCATCTACCTGCGCCGCTAAATGACCCAACCGCACGGGCGCGCCCGCCGGCGCCCCCACCAAGCTCCAATGAAGATGAGACAGGCCAAACGATGGATGGGGACGGCGCTCGCGCTCTTCCTCGGCACCGCGCTCTTCGCTCAGCAGGACCCGCAGTTCACGCAGTACATGTTCAACCTGCTGGCCCTGAATCCGGCCTACGCGGGCAGCAGCGACAGGGTGAGCCTGAAGGCGCTCACCCGCCACCAATGGGTCGGCTTCGAAGGCGCACCCACAACGCAGACGCTTACGGCGCATAGCCCTGTGTTCAACGAGAGCTTCGCCTTGGGAGGCACCATCATGCGCGATGCCCACGGGCCCATCACCCAATACACCTTCATGGTGGATGCCGCCTATCGGATGTTCCTCGGGGAGAGCAAGCTCGCCTTCGGCCTCAAGGGCGGACTGAACCTGTTCCAAGGCCGTTTCACCGAGCTGAACCCGCTCACCGCGGGCGACCAGGTGTTCCAGCAGAACGTGAACACCAAGCTCGACCCCCAGTTCGGCTTCGGCATCATGTGGTACAGCGACCGGCACTACCTCGGCATCAGCACGCCCAAGCTGCTGCGCACCGAGTTCTTCCAGACCGATTCGCTCGCCTTCGTCAGCCAGCCTGGCCAGCGCCCGCATTATTTCCTCTCTGGCGGCTACGTGTTCGACCTGGGCCTTTACCACAAGTTCAAGCCCACTTTCCTGGTGAAGGCGGTGCAGGGCGCGCCGGTGAGCTTCGACCTCAGCGCCAACGTGCTCTTCTTCGAGAAGTTCTGGCTGGGCGCCATGTACCGGCACACCGACGCGGTGGGCGCGCTGGCGCAGTACCACATCACCAACGACCTCACCATCGGATACGCCTACGACTTCCCGCTCTCGCCCCTGCGCAACTACAGCGGCGGAAGCCACGAGATCATGCTCGGCCTTGAGCTGGGCAAGCCGGCCAAGGGCATCCGTTCACCCCGTTACTTCTGACCATGACGGCACGCATGACAACCGTTCACACGCTGATCGCCGCCGCACTGCTGATGGCCGGGGGCGGCGTGCAGGCGCAGAAGCTGCAGCAGCGCATGGCCGACCGCTATGCCGACGTCTTCGACTACGGCAAAGTGGCCGCGATCTACGAGAACCTCGATGCAAAGGGCCAGAGCGATGCCGCCATCCTGCGGAGGCTGGCCGTCGCCTACAGGAAGCTGGGCGATGCGCCCAGCGCCGAGGGCGCCTACCGACGCCTGATGATCGCACCGGGCCGCACCGCCGATGACCTCCTGAGCTTCGCGGACCAGCTCCGCGCCAATGGCAAGTACACTGAGGCCCTGGAGCAATACGAGCAATACGCCAAGGAGCGCCCCGATGACAAGCGCGTGCAGGGCTACCTGCGCACTCCCGATCTCTTCTTCCGGCTCAAGCGCGACAGCGCCAGCGCCACCATCCGCACCGTGCCCATCAACAGCGCCGAGGCGGACCTCGGCATGACCGTGATGGGCGAGCTGCTGCTCTTCAGCAGCGCACGGGGCGAGGGCCCCGGCGGCCGCAGCTCCTACCCGTGGGATGACCAGCCCTTCCTCAACCTCTACAGCGCCATGCTCAAGGGGGAGACGGCCGAGGAGCCGCTGGTGATGAGGCAGCACATCAACACGCGCTATCACGAGGGCACCGCCAGCTTCGATTCACTGGCCCAGCGCCTCTACTTCACGCGCAACAACGTGTACTACGGCACCGTGAGCCGCAGCCCTCGCGGCGAGCTCAACCTGGCCATCTACTTCGCCGATATCGTGAAGGGCGAGTTCGGCCAGCCGGAATGGGGCAATCTGGTGCCCTTCGACCACAACAGCCCCGACTACAGCACGGGCCATCCCTGCGTGAGCCCTGATGGCCGACGGCTCTACTTCGCGAGCGACCGGCCGGGCGGCGAGGGCGGTGTGGACATCTGGTTCTGCGAGAACCTGGGCAATCAGTGGGGCGCTCCCCAGAACATGGGGCCCAAGGTGAACACCGCCGGCGATGAGATGCACCCCTTCATAGCGGGCAACGGCACGCTCTACTTCGCCAGCAACGGCCATCCCGGGCTCGGCGGGCTCGACCTGTTCTACACGCGCATCGGCGCCAATGGGCCGGGGAACGTGTTCAACCTGGGCTACCCCATGAGCACGCGGTTCAACGACCACAGCCTCCTGCTCCTCAACGACAGCGTCGGCTTCTTCGCCAGCGACCGCACCGGTGGCGTTGGCAGCGACGACATCTACGGGTGCACCATACGGCCACAGCTCATGCGCCTGGCCGGCCGCGTGATCGACAAGGCCACCAAGGCGCCGGTGGAGGATGCCATGATCGTGCTAAAGGACGGCAAGGGCTCCACCGTTCAGCGCGCCAAGCTCGACCTGCAGCCCGGCGGCCGGTTCACCATCGACGCCGAGTACCGCGAGCGCTACGTGCTGGTGGCCAACGCGATCGGCTACAATGAGGCCGAGATGCCAGTCGCCACGAACGATGACCCCTTGGAGGAGATCGTGATCGAGATGGAGAAGTACGACTACGCGGCAGAGGGCACCGTGTACGATGGAGACATCAACCAGCCCCTGGCCGGGGCCACCGTTGTGCTCATGGACGGCAGCGGCACCGAGGTCGCACGGGCCACGACCGATGGAACGGGCGCCTACCGGTTCCCGCTGCGGAAGGAGAGCGACTATCGCCTGGCGGCAGAGAAGGAGGGCTATTTCAAGCAGACGGCGCGCATCAGCACCAAGGGCAATCCAAACCCCGTCATCCGCACCGATTTCCGCCTCTATCCGCTCAAGGTGGACCAGGTGGTGAGGCTTGACAACATCTTCTACGACTACAACAAGTGGAACATCCGTCCCGATGCCGCGGTGGAACTGGACAAGCTGGTGCAGACCTTGGTGGACAACCCCACCGTGCGCATCGAGCTGAGCAGCCACACCGATTGCCGCGGCAAGGATGCCTACAACAAGAACCTGTCGGAGAAGCGCGCCAAGAGCGCCGTGGACTACCTGATCAGCAAGGGTATCGCCAAGGACCGCCTGGTGAGCCGTGGCTATGGGGAGAGCCGGCCGAGTGAGGCCTGCGTGTGCGAGAAGTGCACGGAGGATGAGCATGCGCGCAACCGGCGCACCGAGTTCAAGGTGCTGAGCAAGTAGGTCAACGCACTGGTCCGGGGTTAGGGGACCAAAGGGGGACGGACGGGTCGAGGCAAGCGCCGAGGCCCGTTCGTCGTTCAGGGGCGCGCGTCGGGCCCGCGCCTGGCGGCTGCGCGGTCCGCATAGAAGCCTCGGCCGGCGGCGATGCGGCCGAAGGCCTCCTGCGCAGCTGCGGCCTCGCCCAGCTGCTCCAGGCTGAGCGCGTGGTACCACGCCGCCTCCTCGTCGAAGACGGGCACCGGATGGGTGGCTGCATGGTGCAGCAAGGTGCGCGCACGGCCATAGAGCCCCAGATTGTAGGAGCAGAGACCCGCGTAGAAGAGCGCATTCACATCATCAGGGTACTGCTCCATGAGGAAGCGCAGGTCATCGAGGCAGCCCTTGTGGTCGTTGCGGGCGAACCGGGCGAGCGCCTCATCCATGAAGACGGTGTAGCTCAGGGTAATGGATTCCTCACGCGCCTGCTGCTGCGCGCGCTGATCCGCGAAGCGGGCGGCCACATGCGCATCGGCCAGGGTGAGGGTCGGGTCAGTGGCATAGAGCTCGCGGGGATCGACCACTTTGAGGTCGTGGAGGAACAGCAGCCTGAGGGAGGGGCGTGAACGCCCACTGCTGAGCGGACCGGATGCCTCGGGCCCGCGCTCCATGGCAGGGGGGCGGGCCGGCAGCGGTTCTATGCCGCCGTCGCGTGCGACAGCCGATTGGTCTGCGGTGCGCCGATGCAGCGCGGTGGGCTCATGGCCGATCCTAAGCGATTCCGGTTGCTCCTGGGCGGCCTCGATCTCCGTGGCAGCCAGCACCATCTGCTCGATGCGCGGGGCGGCCGCCTCAGGGTGCGGCACGGGCGCGCCCTCGGGCGCGGGCCTGATCGGCACCATGATCAGGAGCGCGGTGACAGCTGCGGCGAGCGCACCGGCGATCCACCAGCGCCACGACCATGAGCGGACCGGGCGCCGGTCGCGCAGGGCTGCAAGGCCGGCGAGGGCACCGTTCTGGGCCAGGCCTTCTGCAGCATCGCGAAGCAGCGGGTCCGCCTCCAGGTGCAGTTCCACGCGCTGCTGCTCCGCAGGCGGGAGGCGGCCGTTCAGATAGGCTTCGAGCTCCGCGCGCGTCAGCGGGCCTTCAGGCGCGAAGGGGTGCTCAGGGGCGTTCTTGGTCGGCATGGCGAAGGAGGATGAGGCGGAGGTTTCGGCGGCCGTTCTGCAGATGGCTGCGCACCTGTTCGATGGAGAGCCCCGTGCGTGCAGCGGTCTGCTGGTAGCTATTGCGCTGGAGATGAAAGAGGGTGATGCAGGTGCGCTGCGCATCGGTCAGTCCGGCAATGGCACGCTCAAGCTGCTGCAGTGATGCCTCACGCAGAGCGCCCTCTTCGGATTCATCGGCCAGGTGATCGGCGAGGTGGTCGTCCGCGATTCGCGCCGTGCGTCCATCCTTGCGCAGCCGCACCAGGCAGCGGTTGCGCATCACGGTGTGCACCCAGGGCCGGAAGCGATCCACCGAGTGGCGCTCAAGCAGTGCGGGAAGTGCGGCGAAGAGCTCCGTCACTTCGTCCTTGCTGCGGTCGGCGTCCTTCAGGTACTTCATGCCCACGCCGTAGAGCAGGTGCGCATAACGGTCCCACAGCAGCCCCAGCGCGGAACGGTGCCCGCCCCGGAGGGCGAGCACCAGTTCTTCGTCCGAGGGGCCGGGGGATTGCTTGCGGCGCAGGAGCATCGGTAGGCTTCAGTCCGGGTCCGTGCTTTGCGCGCTGCGCTCGGCCGCCAGCATCCGCGCGTGCTGCAGCATCTCGGCGTACGACTTGGTCTCGATCACCACCACCCCGCCGGTGACATCGCCGTAGCGCGCTGGCAAGCCGCCGGTGTATACGCTCACGCTGCTGATTGCAGATGGCGGAATGCGCGGCACCGTTCCGCTCACCTTCACGCCATCGATGAAGCTCACCATGTTCTCTGAGCGCGAGCCGCGGAAGTAGAGGCCGTCGCCGTTCGGGGTGGGTGTCACGCCCGCGAAGTTCTTGCCCAGGAATTGGATCGGATCGCGCCGGGTGGGGTCTTTCTCGAATTCCTCGGCGAGAAGGCTCATCCGGCTGGGGTCATCGACCTCGATGCGCTTGCGGCGGTATTCGATCACCTCCACATCGTCGAATTGCTTGGGCTTCATCCGCACATCGGGCAGATGGCTGGCGCGGTCGGCGGTCACCGCAATGCCCGGGAACTCCTGCGGCTGATTCCCGGTGAAGGAGACGGTGATCGCATAGCGGCCGGGGTCGAGCGGCTTCAGCACGAAGCGGCCATCCAGGTCGGTGGTGGTGCCGAAGAGCTCGCCGTTCACGCGCGTGAACACGTTGGCCATCGGCAGGGGCTGGCCATCGGTGCCGAAGACACGGCCGCGGACCTCGCCGAGGCCCTGGGCATGGAGGGCGCCGCACAAGGCAAGCGCCGCAAGGGTGGGTAGTGCTCTGAGGTTGCGCATCGTATGGCGTTTCCCCTAGGATGCAGGGAGCCGCCGGATCGCACACGCCGGAGCGGCGGCGCCTACAGTTCCTCCGCCACCACCTCGCGCACGCCGGGCACTTCGTGCCGCAAGAGGTTCTCGATGCCCTGCTTCAAGGTGACCATGCTGCTGGGGCATCCGCTGCAGGAACCGCGGAGGGACACGGTGACAACGCCATCCGTGAACGATTTGAAGGCGATGTGCCCGCCATCGCCCTCCACGGCCGGGCGGATGTATTCCTCCAGCACGCGGATGATCCGCTCATCATCGGGGCCTGCGGGCGCAGCATGCGTGGTGGCGCGCTCGTTGGCATCGGCCAGGGCCTGTGCCGGGGCATCCTCGTACACCACGCGGCCATCGGTGTTCAGGTAGTCCTGGATGTACTCGCGCAGCTCCAGCTGTACGAGGTCCCAGTCCACCGATGCGTTCTTGGTGACGCTGATGAAGTTGCCGCTGATGAAGACGGCCGTGACGAAGGGCAGGTTGAACACCTTCTCGGCCAGCGGCGATACGCCCACCGGCTCGTCCGGTGCGCGGAACTCCAGCAAGCGGCCGTCCTGCACCAGCAGCCGGCTGCTCACGAATCGCATCGTGGCGGGGTTGGGCGTCATCTCGGCATATACGGTGACCGGCGGGCGCTTCATGGCGGTTTCCATGGCGCGAAGGTAGGCTGGTGGGCCTCCAAGGATCGGGTCGCTAGCGGGCTCAAGGGACCGGTCCGGCGCGGTATCTTTGGCCCGCATGCTGCTGGGCACATTCCGCCGTCCCGTCGCCGCTTTCACCATGGCGGCGCTGCTGCTGCTCGGCACCAGTGGCGTGGCCCTGTCGCGGATGACCTGCCTGATGGGCGGGCATAGCGTGGTGAGCGTGGGCATGGCTGACGACTGCTGCCCGGAGCAGGACGGCACCGGGGGAATGGCCCTATCGGCGGATTGCTGCGCTTACACCCAGGCCGGGGGCGACCGCCCCGATGCGCTGCAATCGCAGATGCCTGAGTTGGCGCTGCCCGTGGAGGTGTCGGATGCGGTGGCAGTGGTACCTCTGCCGCTGACCGTCAATCGCCCGTGGAAGTGGCTGGATAGCCGCCCGCCGCCGCACGATGCGCCGGGACGGCTCGCGCGCTTGCGGGTACGCTTGGTCTGAGTCGGGGAAACAGCAGCGCCTGAGCGCATGGGGGGCCACCCCCCGAAGTCCCCTGTTTCACCTCGATCGGTCATCATGCATCCCGTACGTTCAATCGTCTTTTCCGCATTGGCGCTCGCACCGCCGGCCCTGGCCCAGGAGGTCAAGGGCGTCGTCACCGCGCTGGAGGGCGGGGAGACCCTGCCTGCGGCCAACGTCCATTGGATCGGCACCACGATCGGCACCGCCACCGATCAGGATGGTGCATTCGCCATTCCTGCTCCAGGCCGCTGGCCTGCCCGGCTGGTGGCCTCCTTCGTGGGATACAAGCCCGATACCCTGCTGCTGAAGGAGCCCCCCACGGCGCCATTGCGGTTCACCCTTCGGTGGGCGGTGGAGATCGGCCCCGTGGAGGTGGTGGAGCGTGTCCAGGGCACCCAGCTCAGCACCCGCACCATCAATTCCACCGAGATCATCGGCCAGAAGGAGCTGAAGCGCGCCGCCTGCTGCGACCTGAGCGAGAGCTTCGAGACGAATGCCACGGTGGACGTGAGCTTCAGCGATGCGGTCTCCGGGACCAAGACCATCCGCATGCTCGGACTCGACGGCAAGTACGCGCAGATGAGTCTGGAGAACGTGCCCTTCGTCCGCGGACTCTCCATCGCCTCCGGGCTCACGCTGATACCGGGCACATGGATCAAGGACATCAACCTGAGCAAAGGCATCGGCACGGCGGTGAACGGCCCCAACGCCATGACCGGCCAGATCGACCTGTGCCTGCTGAACCCGTTGGAGGAGCCGCCGCTGTTCGTGAACCTATACGGGAACAGCCAGGGACGCCTGGAGGCAAACGTGCACACCGCGCAGCGCACCGGTGAGCATAGCGCCAACCTGCTCCTGCTGCACGGGAATTGGTTCGACCAGGCCATGGACCAGAACGGTGATGGCCTGCTGGACATGCCCCGCACCAAGCGCCTCAATGCGGCGAACCGATGGATGCGCCTCGATGAGCGCCGGAGCTCGCAGGTGCTGGTGAGGGCGGTGCATGATGAGCGGCGGGGCGGCCAGGATGGAATGAGCGCGGCAGCCCCTGAGGCGCATGCCCATACCCTCCATGGGCCTTACGCCATCGAGGTCCTCAACCGCATGCTCGATGCTGTCATGAAGCACGGGTGGGTTTTCCGCAACAACCCCACCAGGAGCATCGGCCTCATCGCTGCCGGCCGCTGGCATGAGTCGCGGTCCCTCTACGGGCTCCGTCGGTACGATGGCGAGCAGCGCAGCGCGTATGCGAGCATTGTCTATCAGCAGCTGCTGGGCGATGGCAGGGACCAGGTGAAGGCCGGTCTGACGCTCCAATTCGATGATTACCGCGAACTGTTCCGCAACGACACATTACAGCGCCTCGATCTGGGCCGCACGGAGCGCATGCCCGGCGCCTTCGTGGAGCATACGTTGAAGCGGGAGCGGCTCACGGTGGTCTCCGGCCTGCGGCTTGATGCCAACGACCGCTTCGGCGAAGCGCTGAGCCCCCGAGTCCACGCGAAGTACGACCTCGGCCCGCTCACCGCCATCCGCGCCAGTGCTGGGTATGGGTTCCGCACCGCGAATCCCCTAGTCGAGCAGGCGGCTGTGATGGCCAGTTCGCGCTATGTGGCCATGGAGGGCGAGCTGGGCATGGAGCGATCATGGAATTTCGGCGCCTCTGTCCTGCACAAGTTCAAATGGCTCGGACGGAAGTGGGCGGTGGGCATGGATGCGTATCGCACCGAGTTCCGCACGCAGCTGGTCGCAGACATGGACCGCGATCCCCTGACGCTCGCCTTCTACATGCTGGACGGACCGTCCAATGCCACCAGCGTGCTCACGGATGTGCAAGTGGAACTCACCCGGACGCTCCTGCTCAAGCTCAGTCATCGCTGGTACGAGGTGCGCACCACCTACGACGGCCGCCTCCTCGACCGTCCCTTTACGCCCTCGCACCGGGGCCTCATTGACTTGGCCTACGCCAGCCGCGATGAGCGCTGGCGGTTCGACATCAGCCTGAACGTCTTCGGCCAGGGCCGGATACCGGATACGCGTCCCAATCCCGTGGAGGAGCTCCGCTTCCCGGAGCGCTCTCCGGCATACTCCACCTTGCATGCGCAGGTCACGCATGTGGCAGGTGCTTGGGAGTTCTACTTGGGAGGCGAGAACCTGACAGGAACCCTGCAGCAGCGCCAGGTGATTGCGCCCGACGATCCCTATGGCCCGTACTTTGACGCCAGTTTGATCTGGGGGCCCACCAACAAGGCCATGGTCTATGGCGGTCTCCGCTACACCCTTCAAACGAAGAACCCATCATGAGAACCATCGTTACCGCTCTGCTCATCGGCTGCTGGATCAGCCTTGCCGCACAGAAGGCCCCCGCGCACCTCGATATCGTGAGCAGTACGGTCTGCGACATGTGCGTGCAGACCATCGAGGGGGAGCTCATCTATGAGAAGGGAGTGAAGAAGGTCGTGGTGGATCTGGCCTCCTCCACCGTCCATATCGAGTACGACGCACGGAAGAACAGTCCCGCTGGCCTGCGCGCGGCATTGGTGAAGCTCGGTTACTCGGCCGATGGCGTGCCCGGCGACCCCAAGGCCTTCGCCAAGCTGCCGGATTGCTGCCAGAAGGAGGGCTGCGGCAAGCTGCCTGAAACGAAGCCCTGAGCCATGGCACTGATACGGAGCGTACGGGGCTTCAGCCCGCGATTCGGAGGCGACTGCTACTTGGCGGAGACGGCTGTGGTGATCGGTGACACCGTGATGGGCGACGGCTGCAGCGTCTGGTTCAATGCCGTGGTGCGCGGCGATGTGAACGCCATCCGCATCGGCCATCGGGTGAACATCCAGGACGGCGCGGTGCTGCACTGCACCTACGAGCGCGCAGCGCTCACCATCGGCAGCGATGTGAGCATCGGGCATAATGCCATCGTGCACGGGTGCACGGTGATGGACAAGGTGCTCATCGGCATGGGGGCCATCGTGATGGACCATGCCGTGATCGGCGAGGGCAGCGTGATCGCTGCGGGAGCGGTGGTGCTGCAGAATACCGTGGTCGAGCCCGGCAGCCTCATGGCCGGGGTTCCTGCCAAGCGCATCGGCCCGGTGAGCGCGGACCTATCGCGGAACGAGATCGAGCGGATCGCCCGCAACTATGGCATGTACGCCTCCTGGTTCAAGGAAGGCTGAGCGCGCCATCGAACCAGGCGGCCTGTGCCACCGGGGCGTCGGGCAAGCCCATGCGGCGCATCATGCTTCGGAACGCTGCCGGACTGCCGCTCGTCCAGATGCGCATGCCGCCCGCAGCATCAGTGGGAGCCAGGAGCCCCCGCTCCTCGAGCAGCCGTGCGGTCTGGCGCGCCACCGCAGGAGCGGGGTCGATGACCCGAACGTGCGGCCCCACGATGCGCTCGATCAGCGGCCGTACGATGGGGTAGTGCGTGCAGCCCAGCACCAGGGCATCGATGTTCCGCGCTATCATGGGCTCGAGCCATCCGCGCAGCATCGCTTCCGTGGCAGGCGTATCGAATTCGCCCGCCTCGATCTGCTTCACCAGGCCCGGGCAGGGCTGATGCAGCACCTCCACGCCTTGGGAGAAGCGCTCCACGATGGATGCGTAGAGCTCGCTCTGGAAGGTGGCCACCGTGGCGATCACCCCCACCACGCCGGTGCGCGTCTGCTCGGCGGCAGGCTTCACGGCCGGCTCCATGCCCACGAAGGCCAGCTCGGGCCAGCGCCGGCGCACCTCGGCCAGGGCGGCCGCGCTGGCCGTGTTGCAGGCGATGACGATGAGCTTGCATCCCTGGGCGAGGAGCGCCTCGGTGATGCCCATGGAGAACCCGCGCACCTCGCTGAGCGAACGTGCGCCGTAGGGCATGTGCAGGTTGTCCCCGAAATAGAGCAGGCGCTCCCGGGGGAGCGCCTGCCGAATGGCCGCTGCCACCGTCAGCCCGCCGATACCGGAATCGAAGATGCCGATGGGGCGGTCGCTGCCGGCCACGTGTCGCTTATTGGATGCCCAGCTTGGCCTTCACCAGGGGCATGATGTCCTCGCCCTTGTCAAAGTAAAGGACGAAGCCGGTGCTGATGTCGAAGATGTAGGTGAAGCCCTTCTCGTCAGCCACATCCTTGATGGCCTGGTTGGTGCGCTCCACCATCGGCTTCAGGAGCTCTTCCTCCTGCTTCGCGAGGTCCTCCTGGGCCTTCTCCTGGGCTGTCTGGATGCGCTGCTCGAGCTCATTGATCTCGCGCACGGCCATTTCCTTCTCCGTCTGGGTCATCTTGTCGGCGCGGGCCTGCGCATCGGCCACCTTGGCCTGGTACTCCGCACCCATGGCCTTCAGCCGCTCATCGAGGGTCTTGGCGAAGGCCTGCATCTTCTCCTCGGCGCCCTTGCGCTCGGGCAGGGTCAGCAGCAGTTTTTGGCGGTCGATGTGGCCGAGCTTGACCTGCTGGGCCATTGCCGCTTGCCCTGTAGCGAAGAGAAGGCAGAGGGTGAGAACGAGTTGCTTCATCATGGTTGTCGTGTTCATCGTGGTTGTTTCTCTTCACCGCCGCCGGTGCGTGGCGCGGCTTGGTTGCGGCCGCCATCCCGACCGCCGTCCTTGCCGGGCTCCTCCTGGGGGGGCTCGCCGAACTCCTCGTCGTCCTTGGCTGGTCCGGTGCCCTCGCGCTTGGGGCGGATGCCGAGCTTCTTGAGCACGGCGTCGCTCTTGTCGTACTTGTCGCTGGCGAACAGCAGGTTGCCGCCGTTCTGCCCGCCGATGTCGAACACGGCGACATAGCTGGTGCCGGCCACTTCCTTCACCGCGTTGTAGACACGGTCCTGGATCGGCTGGATCAGCTCCTGGCGCTTCTTGAAGAGGTCGCCCTGCGGGCCGAACCGCCGCTTCTGCAGGTCGCGCGCATCACGCTCCTTTGATTCGATTTCCTCCAAGCGGGAGCGCTTCATGTCCTCGGTGAGCAGGATGGCCTCGGCGTTGTATGCATCGCGCAGGCGCCTGATGGTCTGGTGTCGCTCATCGATCTCCTCCTGCCATTGCTTGGAGAGGCGGTCCAGCTCCTTCTGGGCCGTTTCGTACTCGGGCAGCTGATCGAGGATGTACTTGGTGTTCACGAAGGCCACGCGCTGGGCGTTGGCCGGCAATGCCGCCATCAGGGGCAGCAGCGCGAGGATCGCGGAACGGAGGAGGCGGCGCATGCGTAGGGTGTCGAAAGTAGGCGATGGCTCCTAGAGCTCGCCAAGATCTATGCCGATGGTGAAATGGAACTGGCTCTTGGCCATGTTCGGGGCCGTTGGGACATCGTCCAGGCGCCATCCGTAGTCGAGTCCCATGGGGCCGAACATGGGCAGGAATAGGCGGAGACCGACGCCCGCGCTGCGATAGAGCTTGAAGGGGTTGAACTGGTCGAAGCTGCCCCAGGTGTTGCCGGCCTGGACGAAGCCGAGGGTGTAGATGGTGGCCTGGGGGTTGAGCGAAACCGGGAAGCGCAGCTCGGCCGTGTACTTGCTCACCACGAAGTTGCCGGTCTGGGGCGACAGGGAGAAGTCGTCGTAGCCGCGGAGCCCCACGATTTCACGGCCGTCCAGCTGGAAGCCGGTGAGCGCCGCTCCGCCGAGGTAGAAGCGCTCGAAGGGCGAGTCGCCGATGGCATTGTTGTATCGGCCCAGGAAGCCGTAGCCTGCGCGCACCATCAGCACCAGGTCGTGCTGGCTCTTGGATCGCGTGATGCGGTTGAACCATTGCGTGGTGAACTTCCACTTGTGGAACTCCGCCCAGTTGTAGCGCTGCTCCGCCGGGAGGGCGGCCCAGTCGCGTGCCGGCTGGAGCAGTGAGAAGGGCGGTGTGGCCTTCACCGAAACGGTGACATCGGAGCCGGAGCGGGCGAAGAACGGCGCATCGACCGAGTTGCGCGACAGCTGAGCGCTGTAAGCGAGCACGTTGCTGGTGCCGTTGCTGAAGGCGAAGATGACCTGGCCGCTGCTGTAATTGCGCAGATCGTAGAGCTGGTAGGAGAGGTTCTGGCGCAGGATGAAGAAGTCGTCCGGCACCTGTAGCCGTTTGCCCAAGCCGAGGGTGATGCCGCTGATGAGCAGCGATTGGCGCCGCGGGTTCTCCACGCGCCCGGCCTCGGTGCTCACGTAGCGGGCCTCCCCGTTGGTCTGCACGCTGTGGTAGACGGAGAAGCTGAGCGCATTGGGCTTGCGCCCGCCCAGCCAGGGCTCCACGAAGGAGAGGCTGTAGCTCTGGAAGAACCGGCCATTGGTCTGCGCCCGTAGATTCAGGGTCTGCCCGTCGCCGGCTGGCAGGGGCTGGTACGACGAGGGGTCCGTGATCTTGCGCAGGCTGAAATTCGTGAAGGAGAGCCCCAGGCTCATCACCACGCGGCCCGCGCCATAGCCTCCGCTCAGCTCCAGCCTGTCGCTGGGCCGCTCCTCCACGGTGTACTCCAGGTCCACCAGGCCTGTGCGCGGGTCGGGGATGGGGTTCACGCCCAGCTTCTCCTGGTCGAAGTAGCCCAGCTGGGCGATTTCGCGTTGAGTGCGGATCACATCGCTGCGATTGAACAGCTGCCCGGGCTTGGTGCGGATCTCGCGCCGGATGACGTGCTCGTTGGTCTTCGAGTTCCCCTTGATGATCACGTTGCGGATGCGGTACTGGCGGCCCTCACGGACGCGGATCTCCAGGTCGATGCTGTCGCCTTCGGCCATCACTTCGATCGGCTCCGGGTAGAAGGAGAGGTAGCCGTCGTCCATGTAGAGGGAGCTCACGTCGCGGCCCGTGGGATTCATGTACAGCCGGCTGTCCAGGGTCTTCTTGCTGTACACATCGCCCTTGCGGATGCCCAGGATGCTGTCCAGCCGGCTGGTGCGGTACTTGGTATTGCCGGTCCACGTGATGTTGCGGAAATAGAACTTCTGCCCTTCGTCCACCTCCACTTCGACGCGCACCCGCTTGCGGCTCACCTGGTACATGGTGTCGCGCGTGATCATGGCGTTGCGGTGGCCCTCATTGTTGTAGGTCTCGATGACCCGCGCCTTGTCGGCTTTGTACTCCGCAGGGATGAACTTGCTTCCGGAGAGGAAATTGTACCAGCGCTTGCGCTTGGTCTTCTTCATGGCGCGCCGCAGGCGGGCATCGGCCAGCGCCTCGTTGCCCTGGAAATCCACGTCCTGGATGCGCATACGGGCGCCGCGGTCCACGTCCACGAAGAGCACCACGCTGTTCTCCAGCGCTGAGCGCAGCGTATCGGGCACCTCGCGCATGCGCACATCGGCCATGAGGAAGCCCTTGTCCACGTAATAGGTGCGGATGGACTGCCGAACGCGCGCCAGCAGCGCCTCGTTCACCTGCTGGCCGCGCGCCAGGCCCACCTGCTCATCGAGCTTCTCGGCCTCGCCCTTGCTCACGCCGTTGTACTTGTAGCGGGACAGTCTGGGCTTCTCAGCCACCACGATGTGAAGGAAGATGGTGCGCCCCCGTATCTCGGCGGCTTCGACCGCCACGTCGCTGAACAGCTTCTGGTCCCACAGGTTGCGCACGGCGCGGCTGATGCGGTCGCCGGGCACCTCCACCTTGTCACCTACCTGCAGGCCGCTGAAGAGCTTCACCGCGTTCGGGTCCACCGTGCGGGTCCCGCTCACGGTGATGCCGCCGATCTCGTAGGTCTGAGGCACCCCGTAGTCCATGCTGGGCTGCTGGGCCTGCGCTGCCGCGATGCTGGCAACCGCAAGGGTGAGGACGAGGAGCGCGCGCATCTCAACGGGTGGCCAACTGGTCGCTGGTCTTGCCGAAGCGGCGCTCGCGGCCCTGGTATTCGAGCACGGCCTGGAACAGGTGCTCCTTGCGGAAATCGGGCCACAGGACAGGCGTGAACCACAGTTCGGTGTAGGCGATCTGCCAGAGCAGGAAGTTGCTGATGCGGAGCTCTCCGCTCGTGCGGATGAGCAGTTCGGGATCAGGCATGCCGCGCGTGGCCAGGTGCCCTGCCACCACGGACTCGTCTATGGCGGAGGGCTCCAGCCGCCCGGCGCGTGCCTCCTCGGCGATGGTCTGCGCCATGCGCACCAGCTCCCAACGGGCGCTGTAGCTCAGCGCAAGCGTGAGGGTGATGCGGCTGTTGCCAGCGGTACGGGCGATGGCGCGCTGCAGGGTCTCTCGGCAGCGGTCCGGCAGGCTGTCGATATCGCCGATGGCATGCAGCCGCACGCTGTTCTGATGGAGCTCCTCCACCTCGTCGACCACGGTGCGCACCAGCAGGTCCATCAGCGCATCCACCTCGGCGCGGGGCCGGTTCCAGTTCTCGGTGCTGAAGGCATAGAGGGTGAGGTAGCCCACGCCGATCTCGGTGGCGGCGGTGAGGGCCTCCCTCACCGACCGCACGCCGCTCGCATGCCCCATGATGCGTTGCTCGCCATGGAGCTCAGCCCAGCGGCCGTTGCCGTCCATGATGATGGCGATGTGCTTCGGCACCCTGTCGGGGTCGATGCGCTGCTTGAGGGCGTCGGTATGGGGCTGGGGATTCTCCAAAACGGTCGGCGAAGGTGGGAAGAACGGCGTCACCGCCTGCGCTTCATCCAGTTATACTGCTCATCGCAGTCGGAGAAGCGGCTGATGACATAGGTGATGGTGAGGCCGGAGTAGACGTACCAGTCACGCGTGTTGGCGTCCCCGCGCGCCCGCCCCGTGTTGCTATAGCCGGGGATGCGGTCCTCCAGCCCCGACCGGTCGGCCAGGGCTGCGGCGAGCGGCCCGTTCTCGAAGGCTAGCACGTCGTTGTCGAAGTAGGCGCCGCTCACGTCGTCGATGTAATCGGTCCAGGTGCGCCGCATGCCCCATTCCAGCTGGAAGTCGATCCGGCCGGCATTGAGCTTGAGCCCTGCCCCGAAGGGAATCGCCATATGGTCGACCGCATAAAGCTTGTCGCCTTGCGTGGTGCTTTGCCCTTCGGTGCCCAGCTGCTGCAGGTCGTACCAGGTGTCATCGAGCTGCGCCTTGGGACTGGCCCTGAAGTAGGCCAATCCGCCGAAGACGAAGGGAGTCCACTTCTTCGCGTCCTTGCCCTTGGACCTGTACTTGAAGAAGTTGATCTCGAGCAGCAGGGAGGCTTCGAAAAGCGGGGCCCGGAAGTGGAGGTTGCGCAGCTGCTGAAGGCTGTCCGGCGAATCGCTGTCGTAGGCCTGGAGCGTTCCGTAAAGGCCTTGGAGCCGAAGGGCATACCGGTCGGTGAGGTTATGGCGGAAGACGATGCCGCCGGCGAGCTTGGTGTCCTTCGGGTAGTGGCGGTAGGGGTTCAGGTCGCCGATGTAGTAAGTGGCGCCGACGGTCAGCCCAAGCTCATTCACCTGTCCGGTGACGGCCAAGCCGTTCAGGATGAGCAGGAGAGGAAGGAACCAGCGGTGCATCGGCAGTCTCAACGGAAGTGCTTGGCCGGTGGTATCCGGCTGTCTTGGCCGGGCGAAGGTATCGGTCTGCCCGATGACGCAGTAACGTGCTGGGAATCCGGTCGTTAAGATTCGTGAAAACAATCCAGTCACGGTCTTCCGCTGCGCGCGTCCAATCCCCAATTGAGCTTCTCGCGCAGGGTGCGGAGGAAATCGTGCCCTTCGAGCTGCACCATCTTCATGGAGAAGGGGGCGCGCTGGATCATGACCGAGCTCCGGCCCTCAATGGGGTGGCTGCGGGCGTCGAGGTTCAGCAGGCACAGCTCGGAGCGTGCTTCCAATTGAAGGGTGATCGTGAAGTGGTCGGGAATCACGAAGGGCCGCACATTGAGGTTGTGCGGACAGATGGGGTTGATCACCAGGGCATCGCTGGTGGGGTAGAGGATGGGCCCGCCGCAGCTGAGCGAATAGGCTGTACTGCCGGTAGGGGTGGCGATGATCAGTCCATCCGCCCAGTAGGTGTTGAGGTAATCGTTGCCCAGGTGCACATGCACTGCGAGCATGGTGCTGGTGTCGCGCTTGTGCACGCTTACCTCGTTGAGGGCGAAATTGGCCTCGCCGAGGAGTGCGTCATGCCCGGTGACTTCGAGGAGCGAGCGGTCCTGCAGCGCATAGCGGCCCGCCCGCAGTGCCGTGAGGGCGTGATCCACCTCCTCGAGGCGAACGTTGCTCAGGAAGCCCAGCCGCCCCAGGTTGATGCCGAGCACCGGGATGCCGGCGCGGCCCATCATCGCCACCGTGTCGAGCAGTGTGCCATCGCCCCCGAGGCTGATGCAGAGGTCGATGTCCTGGCGGCCGGGGTCCGTGGGGGGCAGCGTGGCGTCGGCAGGAGGAGCGCCGCTGCGGGCCATCCAGTCGGCCAGCTGGGGGGAGAGCACCGGGCTGATTCCGGCGGTGCGCATCCGCTCCAGCACCTGGGCCACCATGGGGGCCATGGCAGCATCCATCCCGCGTCCGTTCACCGCTGCGCGCATGGCTCAGAAAGGTTGCGTGAAATGTAGGAAGAAGCCATGCTCGCCAAGGGCGTTCAGCGTGTATTCGGCACGCACCACCTGATCATAGCTTGTCACCAGGTCGAGGCCTGCGCCGTACCCGCTCATCCAGGCACCGGCCAAGGGGTTCGCCGCCGCGTACCGACTGTCCCATACCCGGCCGGCGTCAGCGTATAGGTTGAGATAGAGGGCCAAGTAGAGCGTGCGGAAGGCCTCGGCGGGCATGAATTCGGCGCGCCGCGTGCGCGGCCGCAGCAGCTGCACCACCAGGTTGCCTTTGCCCAGGACGAAGGCCTCGCCGTCGATGACATAGTACTCATAGCCGCGGACGTAGTGGGCATAGCCCAGCCCTTCCTGCACATAGTAAGGCGGCGTGCCCAGCGTGCCCTTTCCGCGCAGCCCCGCCGCAAGGCTCACGGGTTCGCCCAGCTTCCACCATTTCTTCAGGCTGGCGTATGCGGTGGTGATGCCGGGCGCATTCACATCGAGCAGGCCGAGGCCGAGCCGGTCGATGCGCAATTCTGCGAAGTGCCCCGAACGGGGGTAGGCCCTCATGTCGCGGCGGTCCCATACCATGCCGTAGCCGATGCTCAGGAACCGTGTAGCGCCGCCGCCGCCAGCGAAGTACTCCGCAGCCACTTCCAGCACGGTATCGCTCACCGCCGCCTGCACGAACCCCGCGCGTAAGAAGTGGCGGACATCATGGCTGGGCCTGAGGCTCACCTCGAGGTCCGCTTTCTGCTCGTTGCGGTTGGGGCCATTGGCGCGCCGCAGCAGGAGGCGCCGGTTCGCGAGGGTGCCCGCGGTCACCTCGGCCTGTTCGGTGTAAGAGGCCCCGATGCTGATGCCCCAGCGCTGCCGCGCATCCACGTTCGGCACCTTGTAGCGGAACCCGAACTGGCGCGCATAGCCGAATTGGGCCTTCAGGTAGATGGTCTCGTTGCGCCCGCGGAAATTGTACTTGTAGAGGTATCCGCCATAGTTCACGCGGTCGCCATCGCGATTGAAGGTCCGCCACCAGGTGTTGAAGTTCGGGTCGGCCAGCTGGAAGATGGGGGAGGGCCAGATGGTCCACCGCTCGTTCACGGACACCTCCACCATCACATGCGTCAGGTCCAGGTACACCGGCAGCACCGACACGGTGTTGAAGAGCCCGGTGTTCATCAGGTTCTGGCGGCTGCGCTCGAGGCGCTCGTAGAGGGCGGTCTGGGTGAGCGTGTCCCCCTCGCGCACCAGTACCTCGCGCACGATGATGCGCTCCTTGGTGGCCTTGTTGCCCGCCACGGTCACGCCCATCACCAGTACGCGCCCTTCAGCAAGGGCCGTCTGCTGCGCCAGGGCGGCTGCCGTCGGTCCGGTCAGGAGCAGGAGGAGCAGCGGTCGCGCGAGACGGGTCACGGGTTGATGAAGCGCATCAGCTCCTCGAATCGGTCGCGCAGGTCGTCGTGGAGCTTGCTCCCTTGGTAGGTTGTCTTCACGAAGTAGTCGTAGCGCTCGAAGCTCCGCAGCACATCGCTGATGTCCTCGCGGTTGATCTTCAGCGTCACCTCGATGCGCGTGGAATCGGGCAGGGTGCGGGTGTACACGCTCAGCACCTTGCCGTCATTCGATTCAACCAGCCTGGCGATCTCGTGCAGGCTGTAGTCGCGCACGTTCATCTCCAGCACCACGATGCTTCCCGGCTCATGGATATTGGTCACCTGCGCGAGCCGCTTGAGGGCCTCATGCTCGGTGATGGCCCCTTGGTACACGCCCAGTTCATCCAGCACGGGCACTACGGTGAGCCCGCGCTCGCTGAAGAGCTTCATCACCTCGTAGATGTGCTGTCCGGCACGAGCATAGGGGAGCTCCACGCTGTCCATCACGCTGGCCACAGTGGCGCGCGCATCGTTGCGGTCCACGAGGTCCTGATCCTTCACGAGGCCCACCAGGCGCTGGCCCTCCACCACGGGCAGGTGGCTCACCTTGAACTCCTCCATCCAGTCCAGCGCGCGGCCTGCATCGTCCTGCGGGCGCAGCGGCGGGATGTCGGCGGTGATGAGGTCGATGGCGTGCATGGCGGTAGGCTCCATGGCCGGCTACTTTTGCACCGTCCGCGCAGGGAGCGGTTCAAAGTAACGGAACCACGGGTGACACGCCTCAGCGTCAACATCAACAAGCTGGCCACACTGCGCAACGCGCGGGGCGGCAACAACCCCGATGTGCTCCGGTGGGCGGAGGAGATCCAGCGGTTCGGGGCGCACGGCATCACGGTGCACCCCAGGCCCGATGAGCGCCATATCCGCCGTGCCGATGCGCGTGCGCTGCGGGCGGTGGTCACCACCGAGTACAACATCGAGGGCTTCCCTGATGCCGCATTCCTGGACCTGGTGTGCGAGGTGCGCCCGGACCAGGTGACCTTGGTGCCGGACCCGCCGGGCGTCCTCACCAGCAATGCCGGATGGGATGCCCGCGGGCGGAAGGACGAGCTGAAGGCGGCCGTGGCGCGCATCCGCTCCGAGGGCCTGCGTGCCTCGCTTTTCATGGGCACGGACACCGAGCAGATCGCGCATGCCGCTGAAACCGGCGCGGACCGCATTGAGCTCTACACCGAGCCGTATGCCGCCGGCTTCAGTCGCGATCCCCGGGCTGCGGTGGCACCATTCGTGCGGGCAGCCGAGCGCGCTGCGCAATTGGGGCTGGGAGTCAACGCCGGCCACGACCTTGACCTGCAGAACCTGCGCTGGTTCGTGCAGCATGTGCCTGAGGTACTGGAGGTCTCCATCGGGCATGCCCTCATCTGTGATGCCCTCCTACACGGCATGGCGAACACCGTGCAACTCTACCTGCGGGAGCTGCGATGAGCGCGGTCGACCTTCATTACCGCAGGCTGGGTGCACCCGGATCCGTCCCGGTGGTGATCCTGCACGGGCTCTTCGGCACCAGCGACAATTGGGGCAGCATCGGCAAGGAGCTATCAGAGCCCACGGTGCCGGGGGTGCCGGCGCTCGATGTGGTCCTCGTCGACCTGCGGGACCATGGCCGGTCGCCGCACACGGATACCACTTCCTACGGGCTGATGGCGGCCGATGTGCATGCCCTGGTGCAGCGCCTCGGCCTGCAAGGCATCGTGCTCGTGGGCCACAGCATGGGCGGCAAGGCGGCGATGGTCTTCGCGCAGCGCTGGCCCGGCCTGCTACGCCACCTGGTGGTCATCGACATCAGCCCCAAGGAGCACGCGAACAACCACGCGCACATCATCCATGCGCTGCGCACGGCCGACCTTTCCAGCGGCCGTTCACGGAAGGAGGTCGAGGCGCACATCGCCGCCCATGTGAAGGAGCCCGGCGTGGTGCAGTTCCTCCTCAAGAACCTGTACTGGAGGACCGATGATCAGCTGGCCTGGCGCATGAACGTGCCCCTGCTGGAGCGTGACCTGGATGCCATCCTCGCATCGATCGGCCCGGAGACGGTGTCCGTGCCCACGCTGTTCATCAGGGGCGGCCAGAGCGATTACATCCTGCGCGAGGATATCCCCGCCATCCGGGAGCAGTTCCTGCGCAGCAGGGTGGAGACCGTCCCCTTCGCAGGCCATTGGGTTCATGCGCAGGCCCCGGACGAGGTGATTGCCTGGATTCGGCAATGCGCGGGATGAGGCTGCTGCTGGCTTGGGCGGCCGGGGGTCTGGTCATGGCGGCTTTCGGCCAGGCCGATACACTTTGGGCGCCTTACCAGGGCGGGATGGACCTGCGGGAGGGCATCTACCTCGACTTTCGGGCGTTCCGCTACAATGCGCCCTCCGTTCCCCTCGAGCGCCTACGGGACGACCAAGGTCTTCCGGTGCGTGATCTGCGCGCCGTGCTCAGCCGCCTCCGCTACCAGCCGGATACCGGCGGGGTCCAATCGATCCGGCTGGATCGGATCTGGGGATTCTGCCAGAACGATGTGGTCTATGTCGCAGCAGGCGACGGTTTCTTCCGCATCGGGCTGATGGGCAGCCTGGCCCACATGCTCTACGAGCGCTCCTACAGGGATTGGGACCCCTTCCTGTACGGGGCGGGGACCGTCACGCGGACCGTGCTCGTGCAACAGCTGATCGATATGGAGACCGGGCGGGCACTTCCCTTCGATGCCGCCGGCATGGATGCTGCACTGGCGCATGACCCGCTCCTTCAGGAGGAATTCCGCCGCCTGCCGAAGAAGCAGCGGAACAGCGATGAGGCCCTGTTCCGCTTCCTGCGGCACTATAATGAGCGCCACCCGCTGCTCATGCCCCGGTGAGTTGGCGGGATGATCGGCACGGACTTCGAAGTGAAGCGCCGGAGCGGTCTAATTTGGCCGCCCATAGCTCCGCCGCATGCGCCACTTCTTCGCCCTGGCCCCTTTCGTGATGCTCCTGCCCCTCATGGCCTGTGGACAGGCGAAGAAGGAGTATCAGGCTGCTCTGGTCGGATTCTACAACGTGGAGAACATCTACGACACGCTGGATGCCCCTGGAGTGGACGATGCTGAGTTCCTGCCGGGCAGCGCCAAGCAATGGGGCAGCCAGCGGTACTGGCGCAAGCTGGAGAAGACCGCGGGCGTCATCGCGGCGATGGGCAAGGACCTGCATCCGCAGGGCATGGCCATCGTGGGCCTCGCGGAGGTGGAGAACAAGCGGGTGGTGGAGGACCTGGTGTCCCGTGAGGCGCTGAAGGGGCGCGGCTACCGGGTGGTTCACGAGGATGGGCCCGACCGAAGAGGCGTCGACGTTGCGCTCATCTACAATCCAGCGATCTACAAGGTTTACGCGCACAGGAGCTACCGCCTGCACGTCGCTGACACCGCGTTCCGCACGCGCGACCAGTTGCTGGTGAGCGGTGTCCTGGACGGTGACACCACGCATGTCATCGTGGCGCACTGGCCGTCGCGGCGCGGAGGGGAGCAGCGCAGCGCCCCCAAGCGCAAGGCGGCCGCTGAGCTTGGGCGGCGCATCGTCGATTCGCTGCTGGCCGCGAACGCCGACGCGCGCATCTTGTACATGGGAGACCTGAATGATGACCCCGTGAATGCCAGCGTGACCCGTTTCTTCGGCGCCACGGGCGACAGGGCCAAGGCAGTGGATGGCACATTCTTCAATCCCATGCATGAGCCCTATCAGAAGGGCATCGGTTCCCTGGCGTGGCGCGACTCGTGGAACCTGTTCGACCAGGTGCTCGTCTCACCGGGCCTGGTGAGCGGTCAGGGAGGGCGCTACAGGTACTATGGTGCGCGGATCTACAATGAGCCGTACCTGCGCCAGACCGAAGGGAACTTCGCCGGCTATCCCAACCGCACCTTCGTCGGTGACACCTATCAGGATGGCTACAGCGACCACTTCCCGGTCTTCCTGATCCTCGTGAAGGAGGTGTGAGCCTCCCGGATGCACGAAGCCCCGCCTTGGAACCTCCAAGCCGGGGCCTCGTGCTCACTGGTCCCCTCAGCGCTGCACCACCACGCGGGTGCGGATCACGGACTCGGCCGTGCGCAGGGAGAGCGTGTATGCGCCATCAGGCAGGCCGGCGAGGTCGGCCACAGGGTTCATCAGCGGGCCGCTGAGGACCAGGCGTCCAGCGGCATCCGTGACGCTGAAGTCCGCCCCACCGTTGGGCTCCCAGCCGCTGAGCCGCACCATGCCGTTGGTGGGGTTCGGGTAGGCCAGCAAGGCGCCTTGCGCCTGCTCCGCCACGCCGCTGCCGAACTCGATGTCGGCGAGGAAGCGGGGCTCCAGCTTGCGGGCGTTGAAGCTGTAGTTCATCACACCGGTGATGGTGTAGAAGGTCCCCACGGTCGGGGTGTACGCGAAGAGCAGGTCGTTGATCATGATGCTGCCCCCGGTGGTGCTGGTGGCGAGCCATTCGCCGAAGTTGTCGGGCAGCGCCGTGCAGCCGACATCCGGCACCTTCACCAGCACGCCCTCCCATTGCTCCTCATTGGCTTGGTTGGGGGTGAGCACTTCGGCGGCAGGCACGGCGAAACCGCCCTCTGCCGCGAAGGAGGTGACGTTGGTGAGGCGGGTGTACTGGAAGCTTTCCTCCACGGAGGCCGTGATGATGACGCTGTCGCCGAGGGCCACCGCGTTGGTGGCATCATTCACGTAGATGCCCGTCCACGGCCCCGTGCCGCTCTGGATGAAGTAGCTATCGGCCCCGATGGTGTCCACCGCGGTGACGATGCCCCCCGTGGTCACGATCTGACCGGCGAGCGGCGAAGCGCCGCCCGGATCGGCGGTGAACTGGATGGCGTAGATGCTCACGGGCTCGGGCGGGGCGGCTTCGGTGATCGTCACATCGTCCACCACCAGGTGTTCCGGGCCGGCCGTGCTGCGGACGGACAGGATGAACTCGGCGGAGGCGAAGTCGTTGGCGGCGGAGATCTGCTGGGTCACCTGCGTCCAGGTGCTGCCGGTGGAGACGAAGTAGTTGGTGTAGGGCGCGTATCCTGAAGTGCCGCCCGAGGGCCGGTCATCGAAGAGGCCGGTCCTGATCTCGCCGGTGCCGCGCACCCAGTAGGTCACATCGTAGATGGCCCCGTTGGTGACGGGTACCGGTTGCGTGGTGAACCGCCGATGGCTCGTGGTGCTGTTCTGGAGGCGCACGGCGAAGGTGCCGCCATGCACATCCGTGGTCACCTGGGTCACGCTGTCGGCGCTCAACGAGGTCTTGCTGCCCATCCATTCAGCGGGCACTGTGTCGTTCCAGGTCTCGAAGCCGCTGGTGAAAACCTGTGCGCCCGCTGCTGCGGACCACATGACGGCAAGGGCGAGTACTGCTGTTCTCATGACATTAGGGTTTGGTGGTCATTGGATCTGGACGTCGTCGATCCGGAAGTTCGTTGTCTGGCCGTTCGGGCCGCTTCCGGTGTAGCGGAAGCCCACCACGAAGGCCCCGGTGTAGCCGGGGGGCAGGGCGGCCCCAAGGTCCACTGCACCGCTCTCCACCCACACCTGGTCGGCTGTGGACGGGGTGGCATAGGCGCACGTAAGCGGCGCCCAATTGGCCGTGGCCAGGTTGCCGATGCTGTAATTGGTACTGATGAAGAGCGCGAAGGGATCGTGGCCGGCCACGCCGAATCCGCGCTGCGAGCGGAACGAGAGGGTCATGCCGGGGCTGTAGGTGACCGGCGGGGTGACCAGCCAGGATACATCGCTGGCATTGCTCGAGGAGAACGAGGTCGCCTGCACGGCCATGTTCCCGCTCACCGAGGTGCCGCGCCAGAAACGGCTGCCGAGCTGGGCCTGGTTGTTCCAGCAGTCCAGGTCCACGTCCACGTTGGCGGTGGTGGTGCCGAAATCCTCCTGAACGGCTGAAGCGGCGGCGCAGAGCTCGGGAAAGGGGTCGCAGCGGTCACCGGTGAGCTGCACCTCTGCGATGTTCCGGATGAACAGCTGCATGTCATCGTCGAACTGCCCCACTACCGCAACGAAGCTGCCGTTGCCTGCGGGAAGCGGTTGACCGGCGAAGTTGGCATAGCCGCTGTTGCGGACGATGATGTTGGCGCTGCAGTCGCTCAGCGTCCGGTTCACGGTCACCTGGTTCACCGCATCGGCGTAAGGCTGCCCAACCTCGGCCTGGATGAACTCGACGCCCTCCAGCCGAACCAGCTTGCCTTGCATATCCGGGGTCACTTGTGCGACGGTCACCAGCTGGGGCTGCTTCTGCACGCCCACGGCCTGCTTCACCGTGTTATTGTCCACATCGACGCTATCGAGCTGCAGCATGCCGCGATAGGAGCTGAGTATCGTACCGGGAAGGTAGATGCGGATGCTGTCCCCTTGGTACAGTCCCCCGGAGTTCACCAGGCGGATGACGATGCCTCCGGTGTGGTCCTGCACGTAGACGTTCTTGTAGAGGTTGCCGTTCTGCTCGTCGGCGGTCACCACGGCGTAGACGCTGCTGTCGCCACCGAAGCGCTTGGGCGTGCCGGAGTAGAGACCTCGAAGCTGTGCCACCGTGAGCACCTCGCCAACCGGCAGGGTCCTCTGGGGCGGGGTATCGAGCTCCTTTTCGCAAGAGGCCAGCAGCAGCGCTGCAGCGGAGAGGAAGAGAAGAATATTGCGGGTCATGCGTGCGGTGTGCGTTAGAAGCTGAAGGTGAGCATGGCGAAGTAGTTCCGTCCGAAGAGGTAGCTGTACTTGGGCGGGAACCGGTTCACGTCCATGCGATCGTAGCGCAGCTGCTCGAAGCCGCCCACGCGGAAGTCGCGGTTGTCGAGCACATTGCTTACCGATACATTGACGGCCAGGCGGTACTTCCTGTTGATGAGCCAGCTCTTTCCCGCGAAGAAGTCAACCGTCAGGTTGTCGTCCAGGCGGGTCTGTTCCAGGAGCTCGTTCCATTGGGGGTCACTGGTGACGAGGTTCTCCAGCGCGTCCTCGGTGCGGCGGTCCGGGTTCGGGTCGAGGTAGATGTGCTGGAAGAAGTTCGCGCTTGCTCCAGCGAACCAGAACTTGGGTGAATTGTACCGCAGCCCCAGCGATGAGGCGGACTGGGGCATGCCGCCAACACGGTAGCCCTTCCAGTAAATGGTGCGGTCCTGGGCGAACACTTCCTCGCTGTTGTTGCGGGTGACGGTGGCCGTTGGCCGTGAGTCATACGTGTAGCTGCCTCCGGCATGCACGGCGGTGAGCTGCCAAGTGCTCGTCAGGTTCGCTTCCACCCCGATTTCCACCCCTTGGTGCAGCTGGTCCACGGCGGTCATGGCGTAGTTCACGATGGTCAGGAACTCGTCGTGGTAGTAGCTGCGGTTCCAAGCCTGGTCCATGATGCGGGTGTAGTACACCGTTGCGCGCCCCTTTACGCGGGGAGCCTTCAGCACGTAACTCAGGTCGGCGCCGTAGGTCGACTCCGGGGTGAGCCCGGTGAGCACCGCATCGCGGACGCGCGGCGCGATGTAGGCCACATTGCTCGCGGGGGGGCGCACGATGTAGGTGGCATTCGCCGTGATGAAGTGGCGCCCGGTCAGCTTGTAGATGCCGCCGGCCTTGGCGCCGAACCCGGCGAACCGATGCTTCTCGCCCTCGCCGAAGGATTCATCCGGGAAGCGGCCGTTGCGGAGCCGTCCCTCGCGCCAAAAGCTGGTGTGCGAGATGTCCACGCCGGCGTAGGCCTCCAGCTTGGTCCACTTCTTCTCCCACTGGGCGAAGATGTTCGCGTACTGCGTGTGGATTTCGTAGTCGTGGCCGAAGACATCGCCCTCGCGCACCAACTTGTTCGGGACGTCCAGGTCGTTCTGCGAGATCGTGGTGTCATTGAAATCGCGGTCAGCGAACTGGTCGATGTCCAACCAGAACTGGCCGCCGAGCAGGTCGTCCACCACCCGGAAGTAGTGCGTGCGCTGCTTGTGGAAGCTCCCGCCGATGGTCAGGTGGGTGCGTTCGTCAAGGTCCTTGTTCCATACGCTATTGATGCCGAAGCGGGTGGGGTCGGCCCTGACCTCCTCCACGATGTACTTGCTGCGGTAGCCGATCTCGGTCTTTCCGGCCTGTCCATTGGCGTTCTGCACCAGATAGAGGTTCTTGCCGTTGGCGAAGTACAGCTGGTCCCAGTCGATCTGCCGGGTGTTCACATCGTTCTCCCAAGCCCTGACACGGTCGTCGTAGAGGTGGCTGTCCTCGAACCTGTAGTAGCTCGGCAGGTACCGGTAGTAGTCGGGGCGCGGGTCCTTGGCATCGAACCAATTCAGCCCCGTAAGGCCATCCCGGCCGAAGGTGTAATACGCTGACGTGGTGAGCTTCGCAGCATCGCTGAGCCGGAAGTTGTGGGTGGCCATGATCATCGGCTTGTGGTCACGGCTCATCTTGGCATTCCGCTTCTGACCCGCCTGATAGCCCCAGTTGGGGTTGTAGAATGGGGTCCCGGCCAGGTCATAGGCCTCCTGGACCGCCAAGCCTTGCCGGCCTTGGACAATCGGGGCGCCGAAGCCGCTGAGGCTTATGCTATGCTGGTCGTTGAAGCGCTTCTCCGCCGCCAGGAAGTACGAATAGGCGTCGAAAGAGGTGCCCTCCACATAGCCTTCCTCCGCCCACCGGCGGGAGCCGCTGAAGGCAAAGGCCCATCCTTTGGCGTTCATCCCGGTGGCATAGGTGGCCATGATGCGGTTGCGGTAGGCGCGATTGGCGCTGGCGTAGGACACCCTTACCCCTTTGCGCAGCGCGCTTGCCTGGATGTTCATGTCGGTGGTGCCGCCAATGCTGCCGAAAAGCAGCCGGCTCGGCCCGATTCCGGTCCGCACCTGCATCCACCGGGTCACGTCGTTGAGGCCGGCCCAATTGCTCCAGACCGCCCAGCCGGTCTCCAGGTCGTTCACACGCACGCCATTGATCGTAACGAGCGTGTTCTCGCCATCGTAACCACGGATCCTGAATCGCGCCTGGCCGAAGTTGAAGCCCGCTACTGCGGTGAAGGGGTCCCTGGAGGATTGCAGGATGCCGCTGATGTCCTGGTTCCCCAGTTCGCCATCCAGGTCGTCGGTGGTGAGGGTGTACACCGGCAGCCGGGGCGTGTTGGCCGCATCGGTGGTATCGGCCGCCGGAGCGTTGAGGAGGGTGTCGATCTGGGCCTTTGCCGCCGGAGCGGCAGCAAGGAGAAGGCCCAGGACCAAAGGCCGGCGGAGGGCGGAAATGGGCAGTGGACTCGGCATGCTGGGCTCAGGCTGGGCGTGGGTGCGGCGCAATGCGGAAAGCTTTCAAGGCGGGCGTTGCCTTGGCGAATTGGGCCGGCAAAAGTAGCCCGGAGGGTGATGCAGGGGATGTCACCATGGCGTTAAATCGGATCAGCCAACGTACACGGCTTAGGAATCGTCTAGTGGAATGAATGTGGAACATGCGTAAGGCTCTGGATACAAACGGGTTTGCGTACTTTTGATGGCTTGTTGTCCCGCCAAAGTGGATAGGCAAGGACCCACGGTGATGGTTGAGCGGTTCGGTGCATTTCGTCGATTGGTGATCGTTGTCCTCGCCATGGGGTGGGGCTTGGCTGAAGCCAGGGCCGATCATTACTCCGGTGCCAACATCACCTATGAGTGCGTAGGCCCCAATCAGTACAGGATCACCCTCGATCTCTTCCTGGACTGCTCGGGAGCCCCCATCACGCCCCAGACGCTCAATTTCTCCAATAACTGCGGGGTCTCATTCTCCTTGCCCAATATTCCCCTCGTTCAAACCGAAGAGGTTTCCCAGCTCTGCGGCTCCCAACTGGCCAACAGCACCTGCAACGGGGGCACTCTTCCAGGCATCCGGCACTACCGGTTCCAGACTACGATCGTACTGTCCCCCTGTAACGCGTGGACGATCAGCTGGAGCATTTGCTGCCGCGCCACCACCCAGAACGTGCAGCTGACCCCCGGCATGTACGTGGCGGCAACCATCAACAATGCTGGAGGGCTTTGCGACCAATCCCCCCAGTTCGGCGACCAGTCCATCCCGTATGTGTGCGTGGGCACGCCTGTCTCTTACAACCCGGAGGTGACCGACGCCGACGGGAACACGCTGGTATACTCGTTCATCAGCGCGCGCTTCGCAGCTCCGGCGCCGACCAACGTGAACTATATCCCGGGCTTCACTGCCGGCACGCCCATTCCGGGTGTGACGCTCAATCCCAACACCGGACAGATCAACTTCACCCCTACGATAACCGGCAGCTATGTGGTGGCGCTGCAGGTCGCATCCTACAATGCCTTGGGGCAGCTGATTGGTACCGTGATGCGGGACTTCCTGTTCATTGTGATTCCGTGCATCGACCCGCCGGCGACCAACCTGGGACCTACATCGATCTCCAATGGAGTCATCACCAGTGCGACGGGCATCCAGGTCTGCGACGGCATACCGTTCTGTGTTGATCTGTCCTTCAGTGACGTTGATCCGCTGGCTGTCGTCACGCTGGCCTCCCAAGTCACGTCCCAGCTGCCCGGCGCCACGTTCTCGGTGTCGGGTTCCAATCCGGCGGTGGCAACCATTTGCTGGACCCCTGATCTCGGGCTCTCCCCAGCCTCGGTACTGATCAATGTCAATGACAACGCGTGTCCGTTGGAGAACCTCTCCAGTTATGAGCTGACCATCACCGTGGTTACGCCCCCGCCGATTCCGCCGGACCCCGGCACATCCGTGGTGATTTCTTCATGCGCCGGTACGCCGGCCATCAATCTTTTCGGACAGCTCGGCGGCTCCCCGGATGCAGGCGGTGTGTGGACCGGGCCCAATGGTGCGTCGCACCCAGGGCTCTTCGACCCTTCCAACGACCTATACGGTGCCTACACCTATACGGTCGGAAATGGCTGCCAGAATGCTTCCGCAACGGTTACCGTGAATCAAGGTGCCACGAGCGACGCAGGTACGGATGGAACCATCGCGGTTTGCGGCAATGGGGCATCCTTCAGCCTGCTCACAGTCCTCGGCGGCGCACCCGATGCCGGTGGAACGTGGAGCGGCCCGAGCCCGGTGGCTGGTGGATTGTACAACCCGGTCACCATGGCGCCTGGGGTATACACCTACACGGTGCCCAGCGCACCGCCCTGCGCGAACGCCACGGCGACGGTGACGGTGACGGAGAACGCGGCGCCGAACGCCGGGACCAACGGCACCGTGACCCTTTGCAGCACGAGCGCAGCGGTGAGCCTGTTCGCGCAGCTGGGCGGCAGCCCGCAAGCGGGCGGCAGCTGGAGCGGCCCATCACCTGTTGCTGGCGGCAGCTACGACCCGGCCACGATGGACCCTGGGGTTTACACCTACACGGTAGCGGGCACAGCGCCTTGCGCGAACGCCACGGCGACGGTGACGGTGACGGAGAACGCGGCGCCGAACGCCGGGACCAACGGCACCGTGACCCTTTGCAGCACGAGCGCAGCGGTGAGCCTGTTCGCGCAGCTGGGCGGCAGCCCGCAAGCGGGCGGCAGCTGGAGCGGCCCATCACCTGTTGCTGGCGGCAGCTACGACCCGGCCACGATGGACCCCGGGGTGTACACCTACACGGTGACGGGCACGGCGCCCTGCGCGAACGCCACGGCGACGGTGACGGTGACGGAGAACGCGGCGCCGAACGCCGGGACCAACGGCACCGTGACCCTTTGCAGCACGAGCGCAGCGGTGAGCCTGTTCGCGCAGCTGGGCGGCAGCCCGCAAGCGGGCGGCAGCTGGAGCGGCCCATCACCTGTTGCTGGCGGCAGCTACGACCCGGCCGCGATGGACCCTGGGGTTTACACCTACACGGTAGCGGGCACAGCGCCCTGCGCGAACGCCACGGCGACGGTGACGGTGACGGAGAACGCCGCGTCGGATGCGGGCACCAACGGCACGCTGACGGTGTGCAGCGATGGCGCCGCGCAGTCGCTGTTCGCCCAACTGGGTGGATCACCGCAGGCGGGCGGCGCGTGGAGCGGCCCATCACCTGTTGCTGGCGGGAGCTACGACCCGGCCGCGATGGACCCCGGGGTTTACACCTACACGGTAGCGGGCACAGCGCCTTGCGCGAACGCATCGGCGACGGTGACGGTGACGGAGAACGCCGCGCCGGATGCGGGCACCAACGGCACGCTGACGGTCTGCGATGCGGGCGCAGCGGTGAGCCTCCTCGCGCAGCTTGGCGGCAGCCCTGATGCGGGCGGCAGCTGGAGCGGCCCATCACCTGTAGCTGGCGGCAACTACGACCCCGCCACGATGGCCCCCGGGGTGTACACGTACACGGTGACGGGCACGGCGCCCTGCACGAACGCCACGGCCACAGTGACGGTGACGGAGAACGCGGCGCCGGATGCGGGGACGGACGGAACGCTGACGCTGTGCTCGACGAGCGGAGCAGCCGCGCTGGCAGCCTCCTTGGGCGGCAGCCCCGATGCGGGCGGGAGCTGGAGCGGCCCGAGCCCCGTGGCGGGCGGGAGCTACGACCCGGCCACGATGGTACCCGGGGCATATACCTACACGGTCACGGGCACGGCGCCCTGCGCGAACGCATCGGCGACGGTGACGGTGACGGAGAACGCGGCGCCGGATGCGGGCACCAACGGCACGCTGACGGTGTGCAGCGATGGCGCCGCACAGTCGCTGTTCGCCCAACTGGGTGGATCACCGCAGGCGGGCGGCGCCTGGAGCGGCCCATCACCTGTAGCTGGCGGGAGCTACGACCCGGCCACGATGCCCCCCGGGGTGTACACGTACACGGTGGCGGGCACGGCGCCCTGCGCGAACGCATCGGCGACGGTGACGGTGACGGAGAACGCGGCGCCGGATGCGGGCACCAACGGCACGCTGACGGTGTGCAGCGATGGCGCCGCACAGTCGCTGTTCGCCCAACTGGGTGGATCACCGCAGGCGGGCGGCGCGTGGAGCGGCCCATCACCTGTTGCTGGCGGGAGCTACGACCCGGCCGCGATGGCCCCCGGGGTGTACACCTACACGGTGACGGGCACGGCGCCCTGCGCGAACGCCACGGCGACGGTGACGGTGACGGAGAACGCGGCGCCGAACGCCGGGACCAACGGCACCGTGACCCTTTGCAGCACGAGCGCAGCGGTGAGCCTGTTCGCGCAGCTGGGCGGCAGCCCGCAAGCGGGCGGGAGCTGGAGCGGCCCGAGCCCCGTGGCGGGCGGGAGCTACGACCCGGCCACGATGGACCCTGGGGTTTACACCTACACGGTAGCGGGCACAGCGCCTTGCGCGAACGCATCGGCGACGGTGACGGTGACGGAGAACGCCGCGCCGGATGCGGGCACCAACGGCACGCTGACGGTCTGCGATGCGGGCGCAGCGGTGAGCCTCCTCGCGCAGCTTGGCGGCAGCCCTGATGCGGGCGGCAGCTGGAGCGGCCCATCACCTGTAGCTGGCGGCAACTACGACCCCGCCACGATGGCCCCCGGGGTGTACACGTACACGGTGACGGGCACGGCGCCCTGCACGAACGCCACGGCGACAGTGACGGTGACGGAGAACGCGGCGCCGGATGCGGGGACGGACGGAACGCTGACGCTGTGCTCGACGAGCGGAGCAGCCGCGCTGGTAGCCTCCTTGGGCGGCAGCCCCGATGCGGGCGGCACGTGGAGCGGCCCATCACCTGTTGCTGGCGGGAGCTACGACCCGGCCACGATGGCCCCCGGGGTGTACACCTACACGGTGACGGGCACGGCGCCTTGCGCGAACGCATCGGCGACGGTGACGGTGACGGAGAACGCCGCGTCGGATGCGGGCACCAACGGCACGCTGACGGTGTGCAGCGATGGCGCCGCGCAGTCGCTGTTCGCCCAACTGGGTGGATCACCGCAGGCGGGCGGCGCCTGGAGCGGCCCATCACCTGTAGCTGGCGGCAACTACGACCCCGCCACGATGGCCCCCGGGGTGTACACGTACACGGTGACGGGCGTGACGCCCTGCGCGAACGCATCGGCGACAGTGACGGTGACGGAGAACGCGGCGCCTGATGCGGGGACGGACGGAACGCTGACGCTGTGCTCGACGAGCGGAGCAGCCGCGCTGGCAGCCTCCTTGGGCGGCAGCCCCGATGCGGGCGGCACGTGGAGCGGCCCATCACCTGTTGCTGGCGGGAGCTACGACCCGGCCACGATGGCCCCCGGGGTGTACACCTACACGGTGACGGGCACGGCGCCTTGCGCGAACGCATCGGCGACGGTGACGGTGACGGAGAACGCCGCGTCGGATGCGGGCACCAACGGCACGCTGACGGTGTGCAGCGATGGCGCCGCGCAGTCGCTGTTCGCCCAACTGGGTGGATCACCGCAGGCGGGCGGCGCCTGGAGCGGCCCATCACCTGTAGCTGGCGGCAACTACGACCCCGCCACGATGGCCCCCGGGGTGTACACGTACACGGTGACGGGCGTGACGCCCTGCGCGAACGCATCGGCGACAGTGACGGTGACGGAGAACGCGGCGCCTGATGCGGGGACGGACGGAACGCTGACGCTGTGCTCGACGAGCGGAGCAGCCGCGCTGGCAGCCTCCTTGGGCGGCAGCCCCGATGCGGGCGGGAGCTGGAGCGGCCCGAGCCCCGTGGCGGGCGGGAGCTACGACCCGGCCACGATGGTACCCGGGGCATATACCTACACGGTGACGGGCACGGCGCCCTGCGCGAACGCATCGGCGACGGTGACGGTGACCGAGACGAACTCGCCGGATGCGGGCACGGACGGCAGCGCCACGGTGTGCGGCGATGGCGTCGCGCTGGACCTGTTCGCGCAGCTTGGCGGCAGCCCCGATGCGGGCGGGAGCTGGAGCGGCCCGAGCGCGGTGGTTGGCGGCAGCTACGATCCGGTCACGATGGATCCCGGGGCGTACACCTACACGCTCACGGCGGCTGCGCCGTGCGTGAGCAGCAGCGCCACGGTGACCGTCACCGAGAGCGCGCCTGCGGATGCCGGGAGCAGCGGCACGCTGACGGTCTGCGATGCGGGCGCAGCGGTGAGCCTCCTCGCGCAGCTTGGCGGCAGCCCTGATGCGGGCGGCAGCTGGAGCGGCCCATCACCTGTTGCTGGCGGCAACTACGACCCGGCCGCGATGGACCCCGGGGTGTACACGTACACGGTGGCGGGCACGGCTCCCTGCGCGAGCGCATCGGCGACGGTGACGGTGACCGAGACGAGCTCGCCGGATGCGGGTACGGACGGCAGCGCCACGGTGTGCGGCGATGGCGTCGCGCTGGACCTGTTCGCGCAGCTTGGCGGCAGCCCCGATGCGGGCGGGAGCTGGAGCGGCCCGAGCGCGGTGGTTGGCGGCAGCTACGATCCGTCGACGATGGATCCCGGGGCGTACACCTACACGCTCACGGCGGCTGCGCCGTGCGTGAGCAGCAGCGCCACGGTGACCATCACCGAGAGCGCGCCTGCGGATGCCGGGAGCAGCGGCACGCTGACGGTCTGCGATGCGGGCGCAGCGGTGAGCCTCCTCGCGCAGCTTGGCGGCAGCCCTGATGCTGGCGGCAGCTGGAGCGGCCCATCACCTGTTGCTGGCGGCAACTACGACCCGGCCGCGATGGACCCCGGGGTGTACACGTACACGGTGGCGGGCACGGCGCCCTGCGCGAACGCATCGGCGACGGTGACGGTGACCGAGACGAGCTCGCCGGATGCGGGCACGGACGGCAGCGCCACGGTGTGCGGCGATGGCGTCGCGCTGGACCTGTTCGCGCAGCTTGGCGGCAGCCCCGATGCGGGCGGGAGCTGGAGCGGCCCGAGCGCGGTGGTTGGCGGCAGCTACGATCCGGTCACGATGGATCCCGGGGCGTACACCTACACGCTCACGGCGGCTGCGCCGTGCGTGAGCAGCAGCGCCACGGTGACCGTCACCGAGAGCGCACCTGCGGATGCCGGGAGCAGCGGCACGCTGACGGTCTGCGATGCGGGCGCAGCGGTGAGCCTCCTCGCGCAGCTTGGCGGCAGCCCTGATGCCGGCGGCAGCTGGAGCGGCCCATCACCTGTTGCTGGCGGCAACTACGACCCGGCCGCGATGGACCCCGGGGTGTACACGTACACGGTGGCGGGCACGGCGCCCTGCGCGAACGCATCGGCGACGGTGACGGTGACCGAGACGAGCTCGCCGGATGCGGGCACGGACGGCAGCGCCACGGTGTGCGGCGATGGCATCGCGCTGGACCTGTTCGCGCAGCTTGGCGGCAGCCCCGATGCGGGCGGGAGCTGGAGCGGCCCGAGCGCGGTGGTTGGCGGCAGCTACGATCCGGTCACGATGGATCCCGGGGCGTACACCTACACGCTCACGGCGGCTGCGCCGTGCGTGAGCAGCAGCGCCACGGTGACCGTCACCGAGAGCGCACCTGCGGATGCCGGGAGCAGCGGCACGCTGACGGTCTGCGATGCGGGCGCAGCGGTGAGCCTCCTCGCGCAGCTTGGCGGCAGCCCTGATGCCGGCGGCAGCTGGAGCGGCCCATCACCTGTTGCTGGCGGCAACTACGACCCGGCCGCGATGGACCCCGGGGTGTACACGTACACGGTGGCGGGCACGGCGCCCTGCGCGAACGCATCGGCGACGGTGACGGTGACCGAGACGAGCTCGCCGGATGCGGGCACGGACGGCAGCGCCACGGTGTGCGGCGATGGCATCGCGCTGGACCTGTTCGCGCAGCTTGGCGGCAGCCCCGATGCGGGCGGGAGCTGGAGCGGCCCGAGCGCGGTGGTTGGCGGCAGCTACGATCCGGTCACGATGGATCCCGGGGTGTACACCTACACGCTCACGGCGGCTGCGCCGTGCGTGAGCAGCAGCGCCACGGTGACCGTCACCGAGAGCGCACCTGCGGATGCCGGGAGCAGCGGCACGCTGACGGTCTGCGATGCGGGCGCAGCGGTGAGCCTCCTCGCGCAGCTTGGCGGCAGCCCTGATGCCGGCGGCAGCTGGAGCGGCCCATCACCTGTTGCTGGCGGCAACTACGACCCGGCCGCGATGGACCCCGGGGTGTACACGTACACGGTGGCGGGCACGGCGCCCTGCGCGAACGCATCGGCGACGGTGACGGTGACCGAGACGAGCTCGCCGGATGCGGGCACGGACGGCAGCGCCACGGTGTGCGGCGATGGCATCGCGCTGGACCTGTTCGCGCAGCTTGGCGGCAGCCCCGATGCGGGCGGGAGCTGGAGCGGCCCGAGCGCGGTGGTTGGCGGCAGCTACGATCCGGTCACGATGAGCCCGGGCGTATACACGTACACCGTTTCGGCGGCTGCGCCTTGCAGTGATGCAATTGCTCAAGTCGTGGTAGCGGAGGAGCAGCCCAGCAATCCTGGCGTGGATGCCAGCATCGATCTCTGCCCCGGCGCAGCGGCAGTGAATCTGTTCACCGTGCTCGGCGGGAGTCCTGATGCAGGTGGCACTTGGACGCATCCAGATGGAACACCCTTTGACGGGATTTTCGATTCTGCATCGGATACTGGCGGTGAACAGTCCTACATCCTCGCGGGATCTGCCTGTCCTGACGCTGTCTCCATCGTGACCGTCAATATCCTCCCTGGCGCCTATGCCGGCGAGGATGCGTCGATTACGGTGTGCAGCAGCGATCCGCCTTTCGCGCTGGTCGAGCAGTTGGGCGGAACACCGGGCTCGGGCGGGGCTTGGTCCGATGCCAGTGGGTCCGTAGTGCCAGCTTGGTTCACGCCAGGGGTGTCGATAGCCGGAGCCTACAGCTATGTGGTTCCAGGAACGAGTTCCTGCCCGTCTGATGATGCAGTCCTGACCATTGCCGTTTCGCAAGCACCCTTGGCCGGGGTGAGCGGCACATTGACGTTCTGCTCCAACGGCTCGCCCCAATCACTATTCGATGGCCTTGCGGGGACTTTGGATGCCGGCGGCACATGGGCGGCACCCGATGGGTCCCCGCACGGCGCCATCCTCGATCCCGTCGCTCACGCGGCAGGGGTCTACACCTACTTGGTCGCTGGCGACGCCCCTTGCCCATCCGCCAGCTCCACGGTCCTCGTGGTCATCCACCCGGTCGCATTCGCCGGGGAGGACGGATCACTCGCGCTCTGTGCATCAGCTGCGCCCATGGCATTGCTGGATGGCCTTGGCGGCTCCCCCCAGGCCGGCGGTTATTGGATCGGTCCGGATGGCGTTCCGGCCAACGGCGTGTTCGACCCGGGTGCGTCCACGCCCGGCACATACACGTACACGGTCTTGGGTTCGTTGCCCTGCGTGAATGATTCGGCCGTGGTGCTCGTGGCTGTGGCGACGGCGGCGAACGCCGGTCTGGACAGCGCCTTCGCGCTCTGCTCCAGCGATCCGTCGGTCGACCTCTTCGCATCGCTGGGCGGCAGCCCGGACACTGGAGGAACATGGACCGGACCGGCAGGGCCCTTGACCACCGCCGTTTTCGACCCGGCCGTGGATGCTTCCGGCGATTATACCTACACGGTGACACCGGCCTCGCCTTGCCCGCAGGAGAGCGCCACGGTCTCCATCTCGGTGGTCCCTCCCGCTGTGGCGTCATTCGAGGCGCTGAGCGGAGGTGAGTGCGCTCCGGTCGAGATCGACTTCTCCCATGGCTATACCGGCAATGGAACATGCACGTGGTTCCTGGGCGACGGCCAGGTTGTGGAGCAATGCGCGCCCTTCACGCACATCTATGCTGCGCCGGGCAGCTATGATGTCACGCTCATTGTGGATGCCGGGAACGGGTGCGGTGCCGACACGGTGACACTGGACGGCGCGGTCACCGTGTATGCCCAGCCGACCGCGGCATTCGGCATGCTCCCGGAAGCCATTACCACCCTGCAGCCCACGGCCTTCTTCAGCAATGCGAGCACAGGAGCCGCCGACTATGCCTGGCTAATCAATGGGCAGCCGGTCTCCGAGGCGGTGGACCTCCAGTACACGTTCCCCGCCGTCATCGGCGACACGTATGGGGTCTGCCTGCTCGCTTACGCCTCCGCGCAGTGCGCGGATACCGTGTGCCGCTACATCACGCTGGAGGATGGCATGGTGCTTTGGGTGCCCAACACATTCACCCCGAATGAGGATGCGCGCAATGAGGGCTTCGTGCCGGTCGTGGTCGGCATAGATGAACGCTACTATCGCTTCGAGGTGTTCGATCGCTGGGGCCTCCAGGTCTTCGGCAGTGAAACGCCCGGCATCGCATGGGATGGCCGGTTGCCCGATGGCTCGGATGCCCCATCCGATGTGTACGTCTGGCAGGTGCGCGTAAAGGACGCCTACAGCGGCGACCGCGTCGAGCGCATCGGCCATGTCACCCTGCTTCGGTGAGGCCCGGGTGCGGCGGTCTATCTTCGCTCCGCCTTGGCGCAGCGACTCGTCATCATCCCCACCTACAACGAACGGGAGAACATCCGCGACATTCTCGCGCATGCGCTCCGCCTCGATCCCGCATTCGATGCACTGGTGGTGGACGATGGATCCCCGGATGGCACCGCAGCGATCGTGCGGGAGATGATGGCCTTGCATCCCGGGCGCGTGCACCTGATCGAGCGACAGGGCAAGCTCGGCTTGGGAACGGCGTACATCGCGGGCTTCAAATGGGCGTTGGCGGAGGGCTATGCGTTCATCTTCGAGATGGATGCGGATTTCTCGCACGACCCGGATGACCTTGTCCGCCTCTACAAGGCTTGCGCAGACCACGGTGCGGACATGAGCGTGGGCTCGCGCTATGTGAAGGGCGGCCATGTGAAGGATTGGAGCTGGGACCGTGTGCTGCTCAGCTACTGCGCGTCGCTCTACGTGCGCGCCGTGCTCTGGCTCGGCGTGCGCGACACCACTGCCGGATTCGTCTGCTACACGCGGCGCGTATTGGAGGCGATCCCGCTGGATGAGGTGCGGTTCGTCGGCTATGCCTTCCAGATCGAGATGAAGTACCGCGCCCGGCGGAAAGGGTTCCGGATCGCGGAGGTGCCCATCACCTTCATCGACCGGGAGAAGGGGACGAGCAAGATGAACACCAGCATCTTCCGCGAGGCGATGATCGGCGTTCTGCAGATGCGCTTCGGCGGGTGGATCAAATGATGGCCATGGAACGCACGCTGATAAGAGATGCGGTCGTAGTGAATGAGGGCCTCTCGGTGCAGGCCGATGTGCTCCTGGAGGCCGATCGGATCGCCAGGGTCGCTCCGGAGGGCATCGGCGCGGTGCCTGGGGCACGGGAGGTGGATGCTGCCGGACGCCACCTGCTGCCGGGCGCCATCGATGACCAGGTCCATTTCCGCGAGCCCGGGCTGACCCACAAGGAGGACATCGCGCACGGCAGCATGGCCGCAGCCGCTGGCGGCATCACCAGCTACATGGAGATGCCCAACACCGTTCCGCAGACCCTCACCCAGGAGCTGCTAGAGGAGAAGTACCGCCTCGGAGCGGCCTCCAGCGTGGTGAACTACTCCTTCTACATGGGCTGCGGCGAGCGCAACATCGAGGAGGTGGTGCGCACCGACCCCCGCCGGGTCTGCGGGCTCAAAGCCTTCCTCGGGAGCAGCACCGGCGACATGGTGATCACCGAGGAGCATGCCCTCGACGAGCTCTTCCGCCGCGCGCACCTGCTGCTCGCCATCCATGCCGAGGATGACCCTCTCATCAGGCAGGAGCTCGAGAGGCGCATCGAACGCTACGGAGAGGACATCCCCATCGAGGAGCATCCGTTCATCCGCAGCGCCGAGGCCTGCTATCGTTCGAGCAGCACTGCGGTGGCGCGGGCGAAGGCCTTCGGTACGCGCCTGCATGTACTGCACATCAGCACGGCGAAGGAGGTAGGGCTCTTCGAACCGGGGCCGGTGGAGGGTAAGCGCATCACGGCTGAGGCCTGTGTCCATCACCTCTGGTTCACCGATGCCGACTACGCCGCGAAGGGCAGCCTGATCAAGTGGAACCCTGCCGTGAAGACAGCAGCCGACCGCGATGCCATCCGCAGGGCCGTGGACGAGGGCCGCATCGATGTGGTGGCCACCGATCATGCGCCTCACACGCTCGAGGAGAAGGCACAGAGGTACCGCCAGTGCCCGAGCGGCGGCCCCCTGGTGCAGCATGCACTGCCGGCGATGCTGGAGTTGGCGCGCGAAGGCGTATTCACCATCGAGCAGGTGGTCGAGAAGCTCTGTCACGCGCCCGCGAGGCTCTTCCGCATCGCCGAGCGGGGCTATGTGCGCGAGGGCTTCAAGGCCGATCTCGTGCTGGTGGACCTCGATGCGCCGTGGACCGTCACGCGCAATGGCCTCCTGAGCAAATGCGGCTGGTCGCCCTTTGAGGGCCAGAGGTTCCATGCGAAGGTCCTGCGCACCTGGGTGAATGGCCGGCAGGTCTACGCCGATGGCCGGGTGGACGGCGATGCGCGCGGAGAGCGGCTCATGTTCGACCGATGAGGCCCGTTGCCATTCTGCTGCTCCTGCTCGCGTGCGGCTGCCGCCCTGCAGACCCCGTGCCGGAAGAGGTACTGCCCCGGGAGCGGTTCGTGGGCATCATGGTCGACATGACGCTGGTGGAGGCGCGGCTGAATCAGGAGATCGCCATGATGCAGCCAGCGACCTCGGATCCGGATAGCTGCTATGCCGAGGTATTCGCGGAGCATGGCATCGACAGCGCGGCATTCCGCAGGAGCTTCGACCACTATGCCGCCCGGCCGGAGGCGATGCAGGCGGTGTATGAAGCTGTTGTGGAGCGGCTGCGGGTGATGAAGGACGAGCGCCTTCACGATGCAGCGGCGGCGAAGGATGCCGCGTTGGCCACGGACTCCTCCAAGGCCCTGAACCGGTAGCCCAGGAGCTCCGCAGCCTTAGCGCCGCTGTACGAGCGGCGCGCAAGGGCGCTGGCAACGGCGGTGCGGGTGACCAAGGGAGAGGAGCCCGTGAGCAGGCTGCGCAGCCGTTCCGCCCTCCAGGCCAGATGGAGCATCCATGCCTTCGCCTCCCAGGTAGGCGCCGGGTTCCCGAATGCGCGGCAGGCGGCCTCGAACAGGCTGCGGTAGGTGGCGTTCTCGCCGGGGATCAGGTAGCGTTCGCCGCAGGAGCCGCGCTCAATGAGGGCCACCATGCATGCCGCCACGTCGCGGGCATCGACGAATGCATTGGTGCCCCGCGTGTAGAAGCGTGTTCCCTTGCGGAGCCGGGTGAGGAGCGCCATGCTGCTGCGGCCCGGGGCACCGGGCCCGATGATCACGCTCGGGTTCACGATCACTGCATCAAGCCCTTCCGCGATGCCGCGCTGCACCTCCATTTCCGCCAGATGCTTGCTGCGGGAGTAGTCCGATGTCCCCGCCACGTCGGCCCAGGGCATCGACTCATCCCGCACCGCACCGGCGCCGGCGGACCCGATGGCTGCGGTGGAGCTTACGTGGCACAGCCTGCACACACCCGCCTCCAGGGCCATGTCCACGAGATTCGCAGTTCCCCCCGCGTTCACCGCATACATCGACCGTGCGTGGCGCGGGTCGAAGCTCACGACCGCTGCGGCATGATAGACGTGCGTGATGCCCTGTAGCGCATCGCGCAGTGCGTCGACATCCTGAAGGTCGCCTTGGGCCCATTCGATGCGGCCGGCCAACCCCTCGTGGCCATAGTGGCGGAAGACCCGCTGCACGATTCCCCGATCGCTGTCGGCGCGGTGCAGCGCACGCACCGGCCTCCCGGCACGGAGGAGCTCGAGGAGCACATGCGTGCCCACGATGCCGGTGGCGCCGGTTACGAGATCCATGCGGGGGAGCGAAAGGTAGCCCCTCCGCCCGCCTCCGGCTACCTTCGCTGCCGCCCGCCGGGCGGGTGAAGCGTCATGAGGAACTATATCGAGGAACTGCGCTGGCGAGGCCTGCTGCATGACAGCATGCCCGGCGCCGAGGAGCAATTGTCCAAGGGCCCCCAGCGCGGCTACATCGGCTTCGACCCCACGGCGGACAGCCTCCATGTGGGCAACATGGTACAGATCATGATGCTGGTGCACTTCCAGCGCTGCGGCAACACGCCCATCGCGCTGGTCGGCGGCGCCACTGGCATGGTGGGCGATCCCAGCGGCAAGAGCGCCGAGCGCAACCTGCTCGACGAGGATGCGCTGCGCCATAACCAGGCTTGCGTGCAGGCGCAGCTCGAGCGCTTCATCGATTTCAGCGGCCCGAACGCGGCCGAGCTCGTGAACAACTACGACTGGTTCAAGGACATGGGCTTCCTGCGCTTCATCCGTGAGGTGGGCAAGCACATCACCGTGAACTACATGATGTCGAAGGACAGCGTGAAGAGCCGCTTGGAGACGGGCATCAGCTTCACCGAGTTCAGCTATCAGCTGGTGCAGGGTTACGACTTCTACTGGCTCTGGAAGCACAAGGGCGTGCGCTTCCAGATGGGGGGCAGCGACCAGTGGGGCAACATCACCACCGGTACGGAGCTCATCCGGCGCATGGGGGGAGAGGAGGCCGTCAGCAACCCTGCCTTCGCCATCACCACGCCGCTGCTCACCAAGGCCGATGGCAGCAAATTCGGCAAGAGCGAGGGCGGCAACATCTGGCTCGATGCGAAGCGCACCTCGCCTTACAGGTTCTACCAGTTCTGGCTCAATACTGCCGACGCGGAGTCGGAGAAGTGCCTGCGGATCTTCACCACCTGGGAGCAGGAGCGGGTGGAGGCCCTGATTGCCGAGCATGCCAAGGCGCCGCACCAGCGGGCCTTGCAGAGGGCGCTGGCGGAGGAGATCACGAGCCGGGTCCATGGCCGGGAAGAGCTGAAGGCTGCGCAGCAGGCGAGCGAGATCCTCTTCGGCAATGCCACGGCCGATGCGTTGGACCGCCTCACGGACCGGCAATGGCTCGAGGTGTTTGAGGGGGTGCCGCAGGCCGAGGTTCCGCGCGAGCGCCTCATGGGCGCCGCAATCACCGATCTGCTCACGGAGCTGACGGGCTTCCTTCCCAGCAAGGGCGAAGCGAAGCGTGCCTTGAAGGAAGGCAGCATCAGCGTGAATCGCCAGAAGGTGGAGGAGGCGTGGACTGCGGATGCCGATCGGCGTTTCCTCCTGCTGCAACGGGGCAAGAAGAACTACTTCCTGGTGAAGGTGGCGGGCTAGACCTCAAGGAGCAGGTTGCACCCCCGCGCATCGCTGTTGTCGAAGCGGCCCAGCACCTCGAAGGCCCCGTCCTGGTGCCTGCGCCCCAGGTCTTGCGTGCTGATGAAGGGGCAACTGGCCACGTTGGCGAGGTCGATGATGTCGAGGCCTCCCGTTCGGCCGTCCGGCACCGTAGCGAACGGGTCGTTCACCTCGCGTATGCGTACCCGCATCCACGGCGGGCACCGGTATACGCCCTCCCCGCCGCTCCAGGCCTGCGAGAGCAGTTCCGTCATGCCGTACTCGCTGTGGATGGCCGGCACCCCGAAGGCCTCACGCAGTATCCGGTGCAGCTCCTCCCGCACCAATTCGGGCCGGCGCCCTTTCATGCCGCCCGTCTCCATGATCACGGTATGGCGCAGCGGCATCGGATGGTGCTCGGCCAGGTCGAGGAGGGCGAAGGTGACGCCGAGCAGCAGGGTGGGCCGGCCTTCTGCCTCCGAGCGGCGGAGCGCCTCCGCCAGCTCGTCGTACCGGTAGAGGTAGGTGCCGCTGAGCGCATCGCCCGTGGCCGCGATGAGGCGCTCAGCCATATGGACCAAAGAGCTGCCCGAGCGCTCGAGGTAGGAGGGCAGCAGCGCCAGTATGCGCCAACCCTGAGGCGGGCCATAGGCAGCAGTGAAGGAAGCCATGAAGGACCGCTCGTAGAGGTCCGGCCAGGGCACGGGGTGCCGGCTGGTGACGGAGGCGGTGGTGCCGCTGCTGGTGAACGTGATCGTGGGCTTGAGCCCCTCAAGCAGCACGGTATGCCGGCGGAACGCCGTGATGGGGAGGAACGGGATGCCAGCCACCTCGCGCACCTCGGCCGGGTCCTGCCCCAGTCCTTCAAGGAATCCCCGGTACACAGGGTTCGAGGAGGCATGCAGACGGAATAATCCAAGGGCGGCGGCGTTGAACTCCTCAGCGGTGCGGACGGCCAGGACCTGCTCCCGGAAGAGGGTGGGGCTGGGCTGTGGCACCGCTGGCGGCATACCTTTGGAACAATGCGACCGATGCGCACCTCGCGGGTAAAAGTAGCCGGGCTCCTGGCCATCGCCATGGCGGCGGTGCTCGGCTGCCGCAAGCCGGAGGAGTTCCCGGTGGAGCCGGTCATCACCTTCCGATCGTTCACCCAATACCAGGATTCGGCCTCCTTCGTCATCGGTTTCACCGATGGTGACGGGGATGTGGGCCTGGACGGCGGTGACAATCAGCCGCCGTTCGACACCGGGTCGACCTACTACCACAACCTCTTCCTGGATTACGATGAGCTCCGGAACGGCGTGTGGACGCGCGTGGACTTCGCGCTCCCGCTGTACTACCGCATCCCGCGCATCACACCCACCGGCCAGAATAAGGCGCTGGAGGGGGAGATTGCCGTGGCGTTGAAGCCTTGGCCCATCGTGCCGGGCAATCCGTTCGATACCGTCCGCATCTCCGCGCGCTTGGTTGACCGCGCACTGCACACCAGCAATACGGTGGTCAGCGATCCGGTGAAGGTGGCGCCCTGAGGGGCGCGGTCACATCTCGCCGGCGAGCGCCTCGGAGACGTTGATCAGGTGGTCGCCCACCTTCTCGCAGCTGCTGAACAGATCGTGGTAGACGAGGCCGCTGCGAACGTTGTAGTCGCCCTCCTCGATGCTCTTCCAATGCTTGTGCCTCAGTTGGTCGCGCAAGGCATTGATGCGCTGCTCGGCCTCCACGGCCTCATCCAGCCGCACGAGGTCCTGGTCCGCATCCAGGTTGCGGTGCATCACCTCGAAGGCCTGGTCCAGCAGGTCGAGCATGCCGGAGAGGTCCTGCCGCTGCTCCGGTGTGAACCAGACGCGGTCATCGAGCTTGCGCTCCATGGCCTTGCTCATCTGGAAGAAGATGTCGCCCACGCGCTCCAGGTCGCCCACGATGCTGAGCATGCCGCGGATGCGCTGGGTGACCTCCTCGTTGCGCGCCTCGGTACTGGTCTTGGTAAGGTACTTGCCCACCTCCACCTCGATGCGGTCGGTGAGCTGCTCGTATCGGGCCATGCGCTGCATGAGCCGGTCGCGCTGCACGCTCTCGCGCGCGGTGAGCAGTTCGCGCGTCATGCCCAGCATCTCATGGGTGACACGGCCGAATCGGGCGATCTCACGACGTGCCTCGATGAGGGAGACCTCGGGGGAGAGGGGGATGTCAGCATCGAGGTATTCCAGCCGGTATTCCTCATCCAGCTGGGTGCGGGCGGGCACCATCCATGTAACGATGCGCTCAAGCAGGGGCACGAATCCGACCAGCAGCAGGGTGTTGGTCACATTGAAGCTGATGTGGAGCGCGGTGAGCGCCCACATGATCGAGGCATGGTCGTAATAGGGCGAGGCGCCGAAGGTGGCTGCCACGTAGCGGTCGATGAGGTCGAGGTATGGCCTGAACAGGAGCAGCGCCCAGGCCACGCCGATGAGGTTGAACAGCAGGTGGGCGCGTGCCGTGCGCTTGGCCCATGCACTGGCCACAAGGGCGGCGATGTTCGCCGTTACCGTGGTGCCGATGTTCTCGCCCAGCACCAGCGCTGCGGCCATGTCATAGCCGATGGTCCCGTTCTCGCAGAGCACCAGGGTGAGTGCGATGGAGGCGCTCGAGGACTGGATGACCGCCGCCAGCGCGGCGCCGATGAGCACGAACAGCACCACGGAGAGCATGCCCCGGTCGCTGAGCCCATGGAGGAAGCGCAGCGCCTCCGGCGAGGGGGCGGGGACCGACTGCTTGAGGAACTCGATGCCGAGGAAGAGCAGGGCTGCGCCTAGCAGGAATTCGGCGCCTGCTCGGGCCCGAGGCGCCCTCATGAACAGCAGCGGGAAGGCGATGCCGATGATGGGGATGGCCAGCTTGGTGATGCTCACATCGGCGAACACCGCCCAGCTGAACAGCACGGCCTTCAAGGTGGTGCCGATGTTGGCGCCCATGATCACGCTGATCGCCTGACGCACCGAAAGCAATCCGGCGTTCACGAAGCCGACCACCATCACGGTGGCCGCGCTGCTGCTCTGGATCACCCCGGTGCTCACCAAGCCCGTGAGGACGCCCCGCAAGCGGTTGGCCGTCATGCTGGCCAGCACGTTGCGCATGCGGCGCCCCGCTACTTTCTGGAGGCCTTCGCTCATCACCTTCATCCCATAGATGAAGAGGCCCAGCGACCCAGCGAGGGTAAGGAACTCGATCAGCCCGAAGCGCATGGGGAATGGCGGCGCAAGCTACCCGGCCTGTGTTTCGGAAAGGTTAAATCACCGGTCCTGCCTGTCGGGCATCCCCGCTCGGGGGTAAACTTGCCCTACGTGCCGGCACGCACCGTCATGGGCCAACTCACCCCACGCCAGATCGCATTGCTCGCCTCCATGGCGGTGGCGGCCATCGGTGGCCTGCTGGCTGGCATGGGCGCCGACATCGCCGGTTCATCCCTGGCGCCCTGGTGGCCGTTCCTGTGCGCGCTGGCCATCCTCGGGGTGGCATACGCAACGTTCTCATTCGGCATCGAGCGTTTCGTGCATGGGCGGATCAAGACGCTCTATCGCACCGTTCACGATCTGCGGCGCGGGAGGCCTGCGCCGGAGCGGACCGCTGCGGGCGATGAGCTCAGCAGGGTGAATGCGGAGGTGGCGGAATGGGCCAGCGAGCGGCGCACGGAGATCCGCGAGCTGCAGGAACGCGAGAAGTTCCGCCGCGAATTCATAGGCAACCTGGCCCATGAGCTGAAGACGCCCATCTTCAACATCCAAGGCTACATCCTTACGCTGCTGGAAGGCGGGCTGGAGGACGAGAAGGTGAACCGCGACTTCCTGGAGCGCGCCTCCAACGGAGTCGACCGCCTGATGAAGATCGTGGAGGACCTGGACATGATCTCGAAGCTCGAGAGCGGCGTTATGGACCTCCGGCTTGCGGTGGTGGACCTCCATGAGGTGGTGCGCGACGCCATCGAATCCCTTGAACTGCAGAGCGCATCCAAAGGGGTGAAGCTGGTCAACGGCGTGGAGCGCGGCACACCTGTGCGGGTGGATCGCGATCGGCTGATGCAGGTGCTGGTGAACCTGTTCACGAATGCCATCAACTACGGCCGTGAGGGGGGGGGCTGCCACGTTTCAAGCTACCTGCTCGGCGACCAGGTGGCCGTGGAGGTGGCGGACGATGGCATCGGCATCAGCCCCGAGCACCTTCCGCGGCTGTTCGAGCGCTTCTACAGAGTGGGCAAGAGCCGCGCCCGGAACGAGGGCGGCTCGGGACTGGGCCTGGCCATCGTCAAGCACATCATCGATGCCCATGGGCAGAGCATCACGGTGAAAAGCGTGGAGGGCAAGGGCACCACATTCACCTTCACGCTGCAGCGTCCCGATTGATCAGCGCCCGGTCACGGCCTCGTCGTAGAGCATCACTTCATTCTCGTTGTTGATGCTGATACGGGGGATGTCGTCGAACACCGTCACCTTGCCCGTTACGCAGACCTTCTTCTGAAGGAAATGGGTCTCAGGGTCGTAGCTGAAATTGGGCCCGTTGTACTCCCAGATGGTGGCATAGAAGTCCTGATGCGGGTGCATCCGGTCGAAGTTGAGGTAGATGGCCTTGGCCTTCGCGGTCTTGCGGGTGCTCACCACGGTGCCGCATACCGTGGCCGTCTTGCCGATGTGGTATTTCGCCTGCACCGTGTTGAACATGCCCTTGGGGAGCGGTGCCCGCAACGGCTCGGCCTCGCCGAAGAAGGGATCGCCCTCGGCATACCAGTCCTGCGGCTCGCGCATGGCCTCGATGCGCGCTTCCGTGGCATCGTCCAGCGCATGGAAGAAGTCCAGGCCGGTGAGGCGCTCCACGCTGTCCACGGGGACGGCGTAGCTGATGGGCGGGTATTCCTGTGCGGCATTCCGCATCACGAAGGCAATGGCCTTGGGCTGCTCGCCATCCAGGTCGGCGATCACCTTCCAGAAGAGCTCCGGGATGCTCACCTCATTCTTCCTGTCCGCTTTCTGCAGGGTGGGCAGGTCCTCCCGGAGCACAGGGCCTGTGACCACGAATACCCGGCGCTTGCTGAAGTTCACGTAGCGGCGCCCCCAATCCTCCAGCTCCGCCCACGTGCCGCGGTTCAGCTCAGGCTTCTGCGGGCTGATGTTGCTGTAGTAGTAGGTGGCCAGCAGGGCATCGCCGTTCCACCGCATATCGGCGCTCGGCACCAGGTGCCCGCGGTCGTAACCGCTGTTCCAGTAATCGGCCGTGACCGCGGTGCCCGTGCTCACCTTGGGATCGGGAAGGAATGAGTCGATGCGGGCCAGGCTGCCGGTGATGAGGTCCGGCGAAGCGATGTGCGCGACCCATTTGGCCTGCTCGTGCCGTTCGCTGTACACGAGCAGGTGGCCCGGGTGCGTGATGAGGGTCTCGCCGGCCTCGAGCTTCGGCAGGCCTTTGGCGAGCAGGTCGCGCCGGATGATGGCCAGCTTGGTCGAGTCGAGCCTGGCGGTGAGGGCCTGCTGCTGCTCGCGAAGCCGTGCGCCATGTTCCATCAGCCGGTTGAGCCGCTGGTCCAGGTCGTCCTGCGCTGCCGTTGCCAGTGCGTAGGAAAGGGAGCAAAGAAGAAGGGCGTACCGTTTCGGCATGGCCGCAAAGTAACGGGAGTGCCTCAGCAGAGGGCGGCCGCCAGCTCTTCCAAGGCGCTTTCCAGAAGCGGTGCGTGCGCGCTCACCGGCTCAGCTCGGGGTGGCAGCGCTTCGCGGAGCGCGCGGCGCACGTCGAGCGCTTCCTGCACCTGCACCACGAAACGCCCGGTGCGGCGATGCAGCTCACCCAGGTATTCCTGCTCCAGCTGACCGGGAGTGGGCACAACGAGAGCCGAGCGTCCCAAGGCCGCGAGGTCCATCAGGGTGGTGTAGCCGCTCCGCGAGATGATAAGGCGGGCCCCGCGCAGGGCCGCACCGAGCGCAGCCCCATCGAGATGGGCACGGATGGCCAGCGTCCCCACCTGTTCCTGGCGGTCCAAGCCAGGCAGCCCGAGCACGAGGAGGTGGCGGCCGGGAAGTGAGGACAGTTGGCTGATGAGCCGGTGCTCGAGGAGCGTGCGCTGGGGCTCCGGGCCGCTGATCACCGCTACCGTATCATAAGGGCCCTCCGCAGGCCCTTCCCGCTGCAGCCGGCTCACTGTTCCGATGTATCGCGCATTGCCAGGCCACGGGCGTCCATGGGAGAGTTCGCCGGCCAGCCCCGGCGCTTCCGGTTCATCCATCACCCAGCAGCGGTTGAAGCGGCTGATGTGCAGGCGATTCACCCGGCGCAAGGCGCGTTGCGCGAAGGGCGTGTACGGGAAGACCTGGTGCGTGATGAGCACACTGTGGAGGTCGGGGCTGCGGATGCCGAACCGCTGGTCGCTGATCACCGCGTTCAGCCGCAGTTCCGGCCGGAGCCGTTCGAAGAGCGCCCGCTCGGCGTGCACGCTCCGCACCATGGCCGGGAACTGGCGGGCCATGCTCCATAGCTGGCTGGGGCCGCGGCCGTAGCGAATCTCGACACCGGGCAGCACCACATGCTCCAGGTCAGGGAATTCCCGGCGGAGCAGCTCCAGCGGGCCCTTGTCGGCCCCGATCACCGGTTGCGCGCCGAGTTCGACCAGCCTGCGGATGATCGGCACGCACCGCGATGCGTGGCCCAGGCCCCAGTCGAGCGGTGCAACCAGGATGCGGGCTCCGTTGAACATGTCGGCGAAGGTGCGTGCGGCGACGTGATGCGATCGTTAAGCTGCGGCAAGTTCGACAACCCGCCGGCTATCGCCCGGGGGCTACCTTCGCGCCCCTCTCCGGTAGGCCCGCGTGCAGCCGGGTAAAGCATGGGTAAGAACAAACTGGCTCGCTTCGCCGAGAACCTCACCTTCGAGCATGTGGTGCAGCCCGCGTTCGAGGAGCTCGTGCAGGGCAGCTTCCCGCTGAAAGGCCGCTGGAACGCTGATTTCTTCCAGCGCGAGGCGCCCTTGGTGCTCGAACTGGGCTGCGGGCGCGGCGAATACACCCTGGGCCTGGCTCGGCTGAATCCGGAGCGGTGCTACATCGGGGTGGACATCAAAGGCGCACGCATCTGGCGCGGTGCCCGGAATGCGCGGGAGGAAGGCCTGAGCAACGTGGGTTTCCTGCGCACCCATGTTGACCATGTCACGCGGTGCTTCGGTCCGCAGGAGGTGGATGAGGTCTGGCTCACCTTCAGCGACCCGCAGCTGGGCAAGCCCCGCAAGCGCCTCACCAGCCCGATCTTCCTTGCGCGCTACAAGGAGATCCTGAAGCCCGGGGGACTGGTGCACCTGAAGACCGACAGCCCGGTGCTGTACGAATACACGCTGGAGATGATCGAAGAGCAGGGTTTGCGCATCCATGAGCATAGCGCCGACATCTATGCCGACCTCATGCATCGCGCATCGCCTGAGGAACAGGCTGTCCTGGGCATCCGGACCTACTACGAGAGCATGTGGCTGGAGGAAGGCCGTACGATCCATTACGTCCGGTTCTCGCTGGACTGAGGCATGGATGCCATCACGCTCAAGCCCATGCGCCTCACGCGGTCGGTGTATCCCTGGCTGCTGATGAAGGCTTGGCTTCGCAAGGCGTGGTGGTTGCATGCCGTGTTCGTCGGTGTCGGGGCCTGCGCGTTCCTTTCCGCGGCAGGGGCGCTCCGCTTCCACGGGCTTGTGCTCTTTTCCCTGCCGGTCATTCGAATGGTGGTCCTTGCCGCATGGGCCAGTCGAAAGGACAATCAACAAGTCAACGAGGAGCGGCGATTCACGGTCGATGCGGATCGGTTCGTGGGCACGACCTCATCCGGTGCGCGGAGCGAGGTTCCGTGGTCATATGTGGTGCGCGTATCCGAGCTCGACAGGCTTTGCCAGCGGTGCACCTCAGCCGGACGGATGCCGATTCCGGCCAAGCCCGACCTCTCCGGCACCGATGCTGTGGAACGCTTCAGGCGATGGATCGCTGCACGACCAGCGGCATGATCATGGGCGCGAACGGCAAAGCACCTAGGAAGCAGCTGCGAGCGGGGGCGGTCCAGCAGCGTGACTTCTTCGCTGATGTGATGGATGTGGTGCGCCGGATCCCGTGCGGGCGGGTGACGAGCTATGGCGCGATCGCCAAGTACCTTGGTGCGGCACGGTCGGCCCGTATCGTCGGGTATTGCATGAATAACAGCCACACCGTGAAGCCGCCCGTACCGGCGCATCGCGTGGTGAACAGCGCGGGCATCCTCACCGGCAAGCACCACTTCGGCCCGGATGACCGCATGCAGAAGCTGCTGGAGGGGGAAGGCGTGCGTGTGAAGGACGACCAAGTGGTGGACTTCGCAGCCCGGTTCTGGGATCCGGTGACCGAGCTTCGGCTCTGAGCGGCGGAAGAGGAGCCGGGCCGTGCTCCCAGAAGTGGTGGATCCGCAAGGAGCGGAGGCGCTTTCCGGGGCGGGCCGTGCAATCCGTTCCGTCGCGCATTAGCTTGCTGGCTCAATCGGATCAGCCATGGAAGCGCAGATCACCTTTTCCAGCGACCACGCCCAGGTGGAGGTCCACCCGCAACAGCATCTGGTTCGGCTCACCTGGCGGTGCAGCGCGACCGGAGAGGCCTATCGCGCGCCCTCGCTTGCTGTGCTCAAGGCCGTGAGGGATTTCGGGCTGAAGCACTTCCTGAGCGACTCCCGTGGCCTGGGCTCCATCCTCTTCGCGGACCGGGCTTGGAGCGAGCGGGAGGTGATTCCGAGGCTCCTCGAGGCCGGCCTGGTCCGCATCGCAATCGTGAGCGGCACCGATGGCCTCCAGGTAATCGCAGTGGACAACATGGTCAGCACCATTCCGGCCTCTGCGGCCAGCGTAGCCTACTTCGATGACCCCTCCATGGCACAGCTCTGGCTGTTGGAGAACGATGGCGTGGAGGTGTCGATTCCGGCGCCAGGCGGCTCCGGGAAGGCGGGGCAGCACTAGCGGGCCGCTCCGCCCGTAGCCCTTGCGGACGTGTCGGGACAGGGTCCGGGGTTGCCTAATTTCGCCCACCCTTTGTCATGCCGGTAACGCCAGACGCGGTCCGTTCCGCCCTATCGCGCATCATTGAGCCCGACCTGAAGAAGGACATCGTGGCCCTTGGGCTGGTGCGCGATATCCGCATCGAAGGCCGTGCCGTCCATGTGAGCGTTGAGGTGAGCAATCCCGCCATGCACAGCCGCAAGCGCATGGAGGAGGCGATGATCTTCAACCTCAAGCAGGCGCTGGGCCAGGAGGTCGATGTGCGGGTGCAGGTGTCTCCCCTCAGTGGCGAGCGCGCCAGCGTGCGCAAGGTGCTGCCCCACGTGAAGCACATCGTAGCCATAGCCAGCGGCAAGGGCGGCGTGGGCAAGAGCACCATCACCGCCAACCTCGCTGCCGGCCTCGCCGCGCGCGGATTGCGCGTGGGCCTCATCGACGCCGATATCTACGGTCCCAGCATGCCGTTGATGTTCGACGTGGTGCATGAGAAGCCCGGAACGCGCGAGCGGGACGGCAAGCATTGGATCGTCCCCGTGGAGAGCTACGGGGTGAAGCTCCTCAGCATCGGCTTCTTCGCTCAGACCGATCAGGCCATCGTGTGGCGCGGTCCCATGGCCACCAAGGCGCTGGAACAGATGATCAAGGATGTGGACTGGGGCGAACTCGACCTCATGCTCATCGACCTGCCGCCGGGCACCGGCGACATCCACCTCTCGCTCGTGCAGGCGGTGCCCCTCTCGGGCGCCATCATCGTGAGCACGCCGCAGCCGGTGGCCCTCATCGATGCGCGCAAGGGTGTTGGCATGTTCAGGCTTCCCAGCGTGAACGTGCCGGTGCTGGGCATCGTGGAGAACATGGCCTGGTTCACACCGGCCGAGCTGCCGGGCAATCGCTACTACATCTTCGGCAGGGGGGGGGCGAAGGCGCTGGCCGAGGAGCTGGGCGTTCCCTTCCTGGGCGAGGTGCCGCTGATTCAGAGCGTGCGAGAGGCGGGTGACGTGGGCCGGCCGGCTGTACTGCAGGGCGGTACGCCTGCTGCCGAGCCGTTCGGCCATCTTTGCGCCGCAGTCGCCGACAAGGTGCTGCATGCCATGCCCGCCTGAGCCATGGACCGCATGGAACGTGAATCGTTGGAGGCCCGCATTCGGGAAGCCCTCGGTGAGCTGCGGCCCTTCCTCGAGGCCGATGGCGGCGACATCACCCTGGAGGAGGTGACGGCCGAAGGCGTGGCCCGGGTGCGCCTTCATGGAGCCTGCACCAGCTGCGCCATGGTGCCCATGACCATGAAGGCCGGTGTGGAGGAGGCCATCAAGCGCGCGGCGCCCGCCATCCTGAGCGTGGAGGCCGTCAACCTGCCCGTTCGGGAGCCGGGGGCGGGCCTTACCGCCTGAGGGCGCGAACATCCGGGCGCCAGCCGTGTTGCTTGCTGCGGTGACGGTGGTCACCCCCACGCCCAACGACGCAGCCCTACCTTCGCGCCGGAATTCCATGCCTACAGGAACGCAGCAGGCCAAGGCCGTCGAGGAACGGCGGAACGTGGTCATCCTCTTCGCCGGCGACAGCGGCGACGGCATCCAGCTCACCGGCGCGCAGTTCACGGACAGCAGTGCGCTCTTCGGCAATGATGTCAGCACCTTCCCGAATTTCCCGGCCGAGATCCGGGCGCCGCAGGGCACCCTCGCCGGCGTGAGCGGCTTCCAGCTCCACTTCGGCAGCGTGGAGGTCTTCACTCCCGGCGACCAGTGCGACGTTCTGGTGGTGATGAACGCCGCGGCGCTCAAGGCGAACCTCAACAAGCTGAAGCCTGGCGGCATCATCATCGCCAATAGCGATGGCTTCGACAAGAAGAACCTGCGCCTCGCGGGCTACATCGACGAGGCCGACCCGCTCACCGACGGCACCTTGGCGCAGTACGTGCTCCACAGCGTGGATGTCACCAAGATGACGCGTGCCGCCCTCGAGGGCCTCACCCTCGGCATGAAGGAGAAGGACCGCTGCAAGAACATGTTCGTGCTCGGCTTCATCAACTGGATGTTCAACCGGGGGATGGAGAGCAGCGAGCGCTTCCTGCAGCAGAAGTTCGCCAGGAAGCCGGACCTGCTCGAGGCCAACCTGCGCGCGCTCAAGGCCGGTTACCATTTCGGGGATACCAGCGAGACCTTCACCACGCGCTTCGAGGTGAAGCCCGCGCCGATGCCCAAGGGCACATACCGCAGCATCACCGGTAACCAGGGCGTGGCGCTGGGCCTGGTGGCGGGCGCGCAGAAGGCGAAGCTGGGCCTCTTCTATGGCAGCTACCCCATCACGCCGGCCAGCGACATCCTGCACGAGCTCTCGCGCCACAAGAACTTCGGGGTGGTCACCTTCCAGGCAGAGGATGAGATCGCCGCCATCGCTTCGGCCATCGGTGCCAGCTATGGCGGGGCGCTGGGCGTGACGGCCAGCAGTGGCCCCGGGGTCGCGCTGAAGACGGAGGCCATGGGACTCGCGTTCATGCTCGAGCTGCCCCTGGTGATCGTGAACGTGCAGCGCGGCGGCCCCAGCACGGGCCTGCCCACCAAGACCGAGCAGGCCGACCTCTGGCAGGCGGTGCATGGCCGCAACGGCGAAGCGCCCATCCCCGTGATCGCGGCCAGCACGCCCATCGACTGCTTCGATATGGCCTTCGAGGCGGTGCAGATCGCACTGGAGCACATGACGCCCGTGATCCTGCTCACCGACGGCTACATCGCCAACGGCGCGGAGCCCTGGCGCTTCCCGCAGTCGGGCGATCTGCCGGAGATCGCCCCGCCCTTCATCAAGGCACCGAACGATGGCGAGCGGTTCCTGCCTTACTTGCGCGACGAGCGCGGCGTGCGCCCATGGGCGCTTCCCGGACAGCCGGCGCTCCAGCACCGCATCGGCGGCATCGAGAAGCAGGACAAGACCGGCAACATCAGCTACGAGCCGAGGAACCATGAATTGATGGTGCGCCTGCGCGCCGAGAAGGTCGCGCGGATAGCCGACCGCTTCAAGCCCATCCGGTTGGACAGCGGCCCCCCCGAAGGTGATGTCCTCATCGTGGGCTGGGGCAGCACGTACGGCGCGATTCGGACAGCCGCGCTCGAGTTGCAGGCCGAGGGCCGCAGCGTGGCGCACGTGCACCTGCGCCACCTCTTCCCCTTCAACAAAGGTCTGGGGCCGCTGCTGAAGAAGTACAAGCAGGTGCTGGTTCCCGAGATGAACAGCGGCCAGCTGCGACAGCTGCTCCGCGCGGAATTCCTCGTGGATGCACAAGGCCTTAACAAGATCCAAGGTTTGCCTTTCACCAGCGCGGAGATCAAAGAGGCCGTGCTAAACCTGCTGAGGAAATGAGCGCCGTGAATGGATCCGCGCCCGCGGAGAAGGTGGATTTCGCGAGCGACCAGGAGGTGCGCTGGTGTCCCGGCTGCGGCGACTACAGCATCCTGAAGCAGGTGCAGACGCTGCTGGAGCAGAGCGGCAGGAAGAAGGAAGAGGTGGTCTTCATCAGCGGCATCGGCTGCAGCTCGCGCTTCCCATACTACCTGGATACCTATGGCCTGCACGGCATCCACGGACGCGCGCCGGCCATCGTGAGCGGCCTGCGCAGCGTGCGCCCCGATCTCAGCGTATGGATGATCACGGGCGACGGCGACGCGCTCAGCATCGGCGGCAACCACATCATCCATCTGCTGCGCCGCAACGTGGATGTGAACGTGCTGCTCTTCAACAATGAGATCTACGGCCTCACCAAGGGCCAGTACTCGCCCACCTCGCCCGAAGGAGCCGTGACGCGCAGCACGCCGATGGGCAGTACCGATCATCCATTCAACCCGCTCGCGCTGGTGAAGGGATCCGATGGCACCTTCATCGCCCGCAGCATGGACCGCGACCCGAAGCACATGCGCGAGGTGCTCGCCCGCGCTGATGCGCATCGCGGCACCTCGCTCGTGGAGATCTACCAGAACTGCAACGTATTCAACGACGGCGCCTTCGAGGTCTTCACGGAGAAGGCCAGCAAGCCGACGCATACGCTCTTCGTGGAGCACGGCAAGCCGCTCACCTTCGCAGGCGGCACCAAGGGCATCTGCATCAAGGACATGAGGCCGCGCGTGATCGACATCGGCCCGGACTTCTCGCCCAACGACTGCTGGATCCACGATGAGCGAGACAACTTCAAGGCTTCCATCCTCGTGCGCCTCTTCGAGGACCCGCGCCATGAGGGCGCCTTCCCGCGCCCCTTCGGCGTGTTCTATGTGGCCGACCGCCCCACGCACGAGGAGAAGCTGCAGGCTCAGGTGAGGCGCGCGAAGGAGGTGAAGGGCACAGGCGACCTGGACGCGCTGCTCAAGGGCGAGCACACCTGGACCATTGCGTAGCGCTCAGCGCTTCAGTTCCGCGGGTATCGCGCACACCGGGGGCAGCGTCATCTTGTGCGCGTTGGCCGCCTGCCGCCGATCGAAGATGGCGAGCACCTCGCGCTGCCGGGGCGTGAGCCCGAGCGCCTCCGCCTCAAGGCCGCGCTCGCGCAGGTCCATGGCCCATTCCAGCTCCGGATAGCTCGCGCCGATCTGGTCCTCGTCGCTGCGGTCGTCGCCCCAGAGGCCATCGGTGGGCTTGGCCTGCAGGATGCTCTCGATGATGCCCAGCTCGCGCGCCACGGCGTACACCTCGGTCTTGGTGAGGTCGGCGATGGGCGACAGGTCCACCCCGCCATCACCGTACTTGGTGAAGAAGCCGATGCCGAAGTCCTCCACCTTGTTGCCGGTTCCCGCAACCAGGAAGCGGAGCAGGCCGGCGAAGTAGTATAGCGTGGTCATCCTCAGCCGCGCCCTGGTGTTGGCGAGCGACAGCTGCAGCTGGTGGTCGCCGTCGGGCTTGGGGAAGGCGGCCACCAGCTGGTCGAAGACGGGGGTGAGCTTCACCACCTCCACCTGCACGTTGGGGTGCCGCTGGCGCAGCCACGCGATGTGGTCCTGCGCGCGCTGCACCTGGCTGAAGGCCTGGTGGATGGGCATCTCCACGCAGAGCGTGGGCAGGCCGGTGCGGGCGCAGAGCGCACTGGTCACGGCGCTGTCGATGCCGCCGCTGATACCGATGACGAAGCCACGCTGGCCGTTGCGCCCGCAATAGGAGCGGAGCCAGTCGGTGATGTGGTCGATGATGCGTGCTGTCTGCATAGCGTTGCAATGGAAAAGCCCTGCCAAGTTCGGCAGGGCTTCCCGAATCCGTATCGGCGGGCTCAGAAGAAGACGCCCACGGTGAGCTCGAGGTAGTGCGCGCGTGCCTTCACGCCATCCACATCGAGTATGTTGGTGAACCCGTTGTTATAGGTTATGCCCGTCACCAGGCTGGTGTTGCCGCTGAAGTTGTACTCCAGGCCGGCGCCCACGATGAGCGAGGCCTTGTAGAGCGCGATGTCGTCTTGGAGGTTCTCGTCCGTCACCTCCTCGAACTTCTCGACCAGGGTGGGGGCATTCGCGTAGTACTGCGGCACCACGTAATCGGCCCGTGCGCGGATATTGAAGGCATTGCCGGCACCCACCACCGCGTAGTACCGCATGTAGCCGATCTCGTTGGTCATGAGCTTGATGGTGAGCGGCAGCTCGATGTACTGCAGCTTCACATCCGTCTCAAGTTCCTTCAGCTTCTTCGGCCCGCCCGGGGCATCGAAGTACTCGAAGTCCTGCTGCCACTTCGCCACCATGTTGTTCAGGTTGAGGCCCGTGGCGAACCGGTAATTGCCGGTGGTGCCGATGGGCAGCTCGAGGAGCAGGCCGAAGGTGTAGCCCAAGCCTGCACCGCCGGCCTTGATGTTCTTGCTATCGGGGTTCACCCAGCCCATGTTGGGGCTCAGCTTCAGGCCGAAGCGGACGCCCACGTCGTCCTGCGCCTGGGTGGAGAGAACGCCCATCAGGGCAATGGCGAGGGCGGCAAAGGCCTTCCCTCCGATGCGGGACGTTGCGGTCTTCATAGGTTTGGGCTCGATGTTCGAGTGCGAAAGTAAAGAGCGGTTCCCGCGCCCAGCGAATACCGTGCTGATCATTGCCGCCTGCGCCCTGCCGGCCTGCGGCGGCCCCGACGGACCGCCTGTCCCGGAGGCGGAGCCCGTGGAGATCCGCATCGAGCGGCTCGACCAGGACCTCTTCCATGCCCCGCCGGACAGCATGACGGCCACCAGCCTGAAGGCCTACGCACGGTACGGCGAGTTCTACCGCATCTACATCGAGGACATCCTGCAGGGCGCTCCGATCGGCGATCCCCGGCTGCCGATGGTGCTGCACCGCTTCGTGCTCGACCCCGATTGGCGCGATGCGCAGCAGGCGGTGGATAGCGTGCTCGGCGACCTGGAGCCGCAGCGCGTGCAGCTATCGCTGGCATTCACCCGTCTCAAAGGCCTCTTCCCGGACAGCCTCACCCCGCGCGTGGTGGCGTTCAACTCGGGGTACAATTACGGCATCTTCCCCACGGACAGCGTGCTGGGCGTGGGCGTGGAATGGTTCATCGGCAAGGGGCACCGCGTCATCGGCTACCTGGCGCCGGAAGCCTTCCCGCACTACGTGAAGAGCCGCATGGAACCGGAAATGCTCGTGCCCAGCGCAGTGAAGGGCTGGCTGCTCGTGCACTACACGCGCGATGTCAGCGGGGGCGACCTGCTGAGCAACCTGGTGGAGACCGGGAAGGTGATGGCCCTGCTCGATGCGCTGCTCCCCGAGACCCCGGCGCACCGCAAGCTCGCCTTCAGCCCCGAGCAGCTGGCCTGGTGCGAGGCCAACGAATACGCGATCTGGAAGGAGCTGGTGGGCAAGGACCAGCTCTACAGCCGCAAGGGCGAGGACATCGGCCGTTGGATGAACGACGGGCCCTTCACCAACGGCATGCCGCGCGAGAGCCCGGGCCACCTGGGGGAATGGATAGGGCTGCGCATGGTGCAGGCCTACCTCAAGGAGCACCCCGGCACCACTTACCCGCAGCTCTTCGCCATTGACGATCCGCGGGCTGTCCTCAAGGCCTACAAACCGCGATAGGCCGAACTGGCGCACAATCACCAGCCAATCGTGGCCCGGCTGCGCCGCAAGCACAACCCAACGCATCCCTCCCCATGAAGACCTCTGACATCACCCTGCGCGTCACCCTCGATGACAATCGCGTCCCCGAGCGGATCGATTGGACGGCCGAGGACGGCGGAACGCAGAGCGCGAGCAAGGCCGTGCTCCTCTCCATCTGGGACGAGCAGGAGCGCAACACGCTGCGCATCGATCTGTGGACGAAGGAGATGACCGTGGAGGAGATGAAAGCCTTCTTCCATCAGAACATCCTCACGATGGCCGACACCTTCGAGCGGGCGACGGGCGAGGGCAGGATGGCTGCCCAGATGCGCGACTTCGCGGCGTATTTCGCCGAGCACATGCTGCCGGGGCTGAAGGACTGAGCCTGCGCAGGGGCTCGGGGCCGGCTGCCTTCAAGCGGCAGGCGGAGCGCCGGCGCATGATCATTGAGCGCCCTGCGGCCACCGGCCTTCCCATCGCGCATTCACCTCTTCGATGAAGGCCAGGATCCCTTCGCGACCTTCTCCGGTCGCGGTGCTGGTGGTGTGCATGGGCGGCAGGGTCTCCCAGGTCTCCAGCAGCTTGCGCCGGAAGCGCGCGATGCTGGCCTGCACCTTGGGGGGCGAGAGCTTATCGGCCTTGGTGAAGACGATGCAGAAGGGGATGCCCCGCTCGCCGAGCCACTGCACCATGCCGAGGTCATTGTCCTGCGGCTCGAGCCGCGAGTCGATGAGCAGGAACACGCATTGCAGGTTCTCGCGCTTCAGCAGGTAGGTATGGATCATGCGCTCCCATACCGCGCGGTCGGCCTTGCTGGCCTTGGCGAAGCCGTAACCGGGAAGGTCGGCGAGCATCCATGGCCGGTCGCTGGTAAGGGTGCCCTCAACCCGGAAGTGCTCCACGTTCCGCGTGCGGCCCGGGGTGTTGCTCACGCGCGCCAGCTTCCGGATGGCGCAGAGCATGTTGATCAGAGAGCTCTTGCCCACGTTGCTGCGGCCTATGAAGGCATATTCGGGCAGCATTGGCGGCGCCCAATGCTTCGCCTCGCGTCCGCTGGTAAGGTGCTCGGCCCTTAGGGATTTCATGCCGCTGGGGTTCGTTGGAGGCGCCTCATGCCGCTGTGCGCGGCAGACCTTCCGGCCCTGAAGCTCGGCAGGGCATCATGCCAGGGTCCTGGCCAGCCAGCCCTCCAGGATCCTGTTGAATTCCTCGGGGTGCTCCATCATGGGCGCATGGCCGCAGCCGTCGATCCAATGGAGCTCGCTCCTGGGGAAAAGGCTGTGGAACTCATCGGCCACCTCCGGCGGCGTGATGGTGTCCTGCCGTCCCCAGATGAGGAGCACGGGCATGGCCATCTTCGGGATCTCCTTGGCCATGTTGTGGCGGATGGCGCTCTTGGCCAGTGAGAGGATGCGGATGAGCTTGGCCTTGTCGTTCACCGTCACGTAGCACTCCTCCACGAGCTCATCGGTCACGTGCCTGGGGTCATGGAAGGTGAGGGCGATCTTCTTGCGCAGGTACTCCTTGTCCTCGCGCCGGGGGAAGCTGCCTCCGAATGCGTTCTCGTAGAGCCCGCTGCTGCCGGTGAGGGTAAGGGTCCGCACGCGTTCGGCGTGCTTGGTACAATAGATGAGCGCCACATGGCCTCCAAGTGAATTGCCCAGCAGGTTCACGCGCTCCAGCCCCTTGTGCCGCAGGAAGCGGTCGAGGAAATCCGCCAGTGCCGGCACGTTGGTGTTCAGCATCGGCAGCGTGTAGAGCGGCAGCATGGGCACCAGCACCCGGTAATGCGCGGTGAAGTGGTCGAAGAGCGGCTGGAAGTTGCTCAGGGCGCCGAACAGGCCGTGGAGCAGCACGATCGGCGGCCCTTCACCGGCTTCGAGGTAGTGGAACTCGCCTTCCTGCTTGAGTGCGTGCGGCATGGTGTGCGACCAAATGTAGGGGAGCGCGGAAAAGCTGGTCCAAGCCGGCGCCGAGGAAGGGCGATGGGAGGGGGGGCGGCACCGTGGCGGCAGCGGGCCATGGCGCCAACGGTGCGGGGCCGATCACGGCGGAGGGGCCGGGATGCTTGGCAGAGGCTCCTCTGAGCTGTTGCTCTGGATAGCCCTCATAACCAGTGAGATGATAGGTGGGTGAGCGGCAAAGGTTGAAGGCGGAAGTAGGAGATCTGTTGTTAACAATGCCCACGATCTCCCACTGCTGATTCTCAGACTTTTCTAGTGCTGATGCGCTTGTGTGACAACTTTTGCACACCTTCGGCGTTGAAGAATTATCAACAAGGAGACGAAAACGGGGTAGTTTGTGGGAGTAAGTGGGCAAACGCCCTCTACTTTCGCTGCGATTCCCTCGTGCATGCGCAATGCTGGACCTGCTCGGAGAATACCCCAGCACCCTGGACGCCAAGAGCCGGGCCCTACTGCCCGCCGCGCTGAAGAAGCAGCTCGGTGGAGAGGTGGCCAAGGGCTTCGTGGTGAACAGGGATGTGTTCAGCCAGTGCCTCGTGCTCTATCCGATGGAGGAGTGGAGAAGGACCAGCGCCGATGTGCGCAGCCTGAACCGCTTCGACCCGGACAACGTGGAGTTCCTCCGGCGGTTCCTCAATGGGGCCACGCCGGTGGAGCTCGACGCCAACGGGCGACTGCTGATCCCCAAGCCGCTGATGGACTATGCCAAGCTGGGCAAGGACATCGTGTTCTCGGGCATCGGCGACCGCATCGAGATCTGGGACGAGGAGCTGCACCGGCGTGCGCTCGACGGGAAAGAGGACTTCAAGTCGCTGGCAGCGCGAGTGATGGGGGGCAAGCCCAAGGCCAATGACGCATGAGTACCACGACCCCGTTCTTTTACAAGCCTGTATCGAAGGGTTGAACATCCGCCCCGCCGGCACCTACGTGGATGCCACTTTCGGCGGCGGCGGCCACAGCAGGGCCATCCTGGAGCGGCTCGGGCCGCATGGGCGCCTGATCGCCTTCGACCGCGACCGGGATGCGTGGGCCAATGCGCCGGCGGATCCGCGGTTCACGCTCGTGAAGGCCGACTTCCGCTGGCTCCGCAACCACTTGCGCTTCCTGGGTGCGCTGCCCATCGATGGGCTGCTCGCCGACCTTGGCGTGAGCAGCCATCAGTTCGATCGCGGCGAGCGAGGCTTCAGCATCCGGTTCGAAGGCCCCTTGGACATGCGCATGGACCGCCGCGCGCGCACCACAGCGGCTGATATCGTGAACGGATGGGATGAGGCGCGCCTGGCGGGGCTGCTCAGGACCTATGGCGAGGTGGAAGGCGCCGGACGCGTGGCGAGGGCCATCGTCAGCGCACGCTCGGAGCAGCGCATCGCCACCACCCAGCAACTGGTGGCGGCCATCGCCCCGGTGACGCCGCGCAGGGACGTGAGCGGCTTCCGCGCACAGGTCTTCCAGGCGCTGCGCATCGCCGTGAACGATGAGCTGGGCGCGCTCGAATCGCTGCTGCGGCAGTGCGAGCAGGTCATCGCGCCGGGCGGCCGGCTGGCCATCATCAGCTACCACAGCCTGGAGGACCGCCTGGTGAAGAGCTGGATGCGGGCCGGCGATGCCTCGGGCGAGGAACGCAAGGACCTCTACGGCAATCGGCTGCGGCCATTCAACCCCACGAGCAGCAAGGCCATCAAGCCGACCGAAGAAGAAATCGACCGAAACCCGCGGGCCCGGAGCGCCCGCTTACGCATAGCCGAACGCACATGAACCGCATGCGAGCGCCGCAGCAGGAGGAGCAGCCGAAGCCCAAGCGGGCCGGGAAGCCGGCACGGCTGCCGGGCGCCTTCGTCAGCCTGCTCAGCGGCTCCTTCCTCACCCGCGAGAACGTGCTGCGCAACATGCCCTTCATGCTCTTCTGCGCGGGGCTCATGCTCGTCTACATCGCCTATGGCTACCATACTGAGCGCGTCGTGCGCGAGCTGGAACGGACCGGGGCTGCGCTGAAGGAGCAGCGCGCCGAGTACATCACCGTGCGCGCCGAGCTGGAGAAGCAGGAGCAGCAGAGCCAGGTGGCCGGGCGCATCGGTGCGCTGGGCCTGCGCGAGAGCCGCGTGCCGCCGGTGAAGATCAAGGTCGAGGAGGGACAACTGGAGGAGATCCGGAAGCCATGAGCGACAATAGGCAATTGGTGATGCGGGCGGGTGCGGTGTACCTGGGCGTGGTGCTCTTCGCCCTCGCCATCGCCGTGCAGCTCTTCCGTATCCAGCTGGTGGAGGGCGAGCGCTGGCGGGCCAAGGCCGAGCATGTGAGCACTGCCTGGCGCACGGTGCAGCCCGAGCGAGGCCACATCTTCAGCGAGGACGGCCGGCTGCTTGCCACGAGTGTGCCGGAGTACGATGTGCGCATGGACATGGTGCCCGAAGCGCTCACCGATGAGCATTTCGCCACCGCCATCGACTCGCTGGCCTGGCACCTGGCCGACCTGTTCAAGGACCGCACGGCGGCCGAGTACAAGCGCGACCTGGTCGATGCCCGCAAGCGGCGCGAACGGTACCACCTGGTGAAGCGCCGGGCGAGCCACACGCAGGTGCAGGCGCTCCGTCGCTTCCCGCTCTACCGTGAGGGGCGCTACAAGAGCGGACTGGTCACGGAGAAGCGCCTGGTCCGCGCGCGGCCGTTCGGCCGGCTGGCCGCCCGCTCCGTGGGCTATGTGCTGCGCGACAGCAGCGCGGTGGGCCTCGAGGCGGGCTTCGATCCCTGGCTTAAGGGCCGCACCGGCCGCCGCCTCGAGCGCCGCCTCGCCGGCGGAACCTGGATGCCGATCGATGGCGAGGGCGTGGATCCCGAGCCGGGCACGGACATCCACACCACCATCGATATCAACCTGCAGGACGTGGCCGATGCGGAGCTGGAGCGCCAGCTGCACCACCATGGCGCGCAGTACGGTTGCGTGGTGGTGATGGAGGTGGCCACCGGCCGCATCAAGGCCATCAGCAACCTCACGCGCACCGAGGACAGCACCTACGTGGAGGCGCTGAACTACGCGGTGGCGCAGGCCACGGAGCCCGGCTCCACCTTCAAGCTGCCGGCCCTCATGGTGGGCCTGGACGAGGGCCTCATCAACGTCACCGACACGGTGGACACGAGGTGGGGCGTGGTGGAATACCACCGCCAGCAGATGAAGGACTCCCACCCCGGCAAGCACCGCAAGGTGACGGTGCGCCGCGCCTTCGAGCTCTCGCTCAACACCGGTGTGAGCCTGGCCGTGCACAAGGCCTATGGCAAGGAACCCAAGCGGTTCATCGAAGGGCTCAGGCGCATGCGCCTCCATGAGCCCACCGGCGTGATGATCCCCGGTGAGGCGGTCCCCACCCTGCGTGGCCCCGGCGAGAAGGGCTGGAGCGGCATCAGCCTTCCATGGATGAGCATCGGCTACGAGGTGGCGCTGACGCCCCTGCAGATGCTCACCTTCTACAACGCGGTGGCCAACAATGGCCGCATGATGCAGCCGCAGCTCGTCACCCGCGTATCGCGCAACGGACGCACGGTGGAGGAGTTCGAGCCCCGCGTCCTCAACGAGCGCATCTGCTCGGATCGCACGCTCGCCACGGTTCGCGAGCTGCTGCAGGGCGTGGTGGACAGCGGCACCGCGACAAACCTGCGCAGCGCGCACTTCGCCATCGCCGGCAAGACGGGCACGGCACAGGTGGCCCGCAATGGCAGCTACAAGCAGCACGGCCTCAGCTACCAGGCCTCCTTCGCCGGCTACTTCCCCGCCGACGCGCCCAAGTACAGCTGCATCGTGGTGGTGAATGGCCCAACCATGAGCGGTTACTACGGGAACATCGTGGCGGGTCCCATCTTCCAGGCCATCGCCGACAAGATCTACAGCAACCGGCTGGAGCTGCAGCAGGAGCGGCCGCTGGCGGACCTCAGCGGTCCGCGCACACCGGTGAGCATGAGCGGGCGCGCTGCCGACCTCAGCGCGGCGATGGCGGGCCTGGGCGTACCCTTCCGCCTCGAGGGCGAATCCGAGTGGGTGACCACCGAGGCCGGTGATTCCGCGGTGACGGCCCGGCCGCGCGCGATCGCCACCGATGGCAGCGGGCTCGTGCCGAACGTGCTGGGCATGGGCCTGCGCGATGCGCTCTACATCCTGGAGAACCGCGGGCTGCGCGTCCGGGTGATGGGAAGCGGCATGGTGAAGCGGCAATCGCTCCCGCCGGGCACGCGCGCCGCCGATGGCGCCACCATACTCATCGAGCTGGCATGAAGCTGCTGAAGGACATCCTCTACGGCGTCCCCATCGAGCAGGTGGAGGGCAGCACCAACACGGCCATCGAGCAGGTCGCCTTCGACAGCCGTGCCGTGAAGCCCTTGACCGCATTCGTGGCCGTGCCGGGCACCCGGGCCGATGGCCATGATTTCATCGAGAAGGCGGTTGCCGCCGGCGCCAGCGCCATCCTCTGCGAGCGCATGCCCGAGCGGTTCGCCGATGGAGTGGCCTATGTGCGCGTGAAGGACGCGGCCGAGGCCCTGGGGCTCGTGGCCGCCAACTTCCACGACCACCCCAGCAAGCGCCTGAGCCTCATCGGCATCACGGGCACCAACGGCAAGACCAGCGTGGCCACGCTGCTCTTCCGTCTTTTCCGCGCGCTGGGCACCAAGTGCGGCCTCATCAGCACGGTGGAGACGAGGATCGGGCAGAAAGCCATTCCCAGCACGCATACCACGCCCGATGCCGTCCAGCTGAACGAGCTGCTGGCGGCCATGGTTGAAGCCGGCGTCACGCACTGCTTCATGGAGGTGAGCAGCCACAGCGTGGTGCAGCATCGGGTCACCGGGCTCCGCTTCGCGGGCGGGGTCTTCACCAACATCACGCACGACCATCTCGACTATCACGGCACGTTCGCCGAGTACATCAAAGCCAAGAAGCGCTTCTTCGACGGCCTGCCCTCGACCGCCTTCGCGCTGGTGAACGCCGATGATCCCAACAGCGCGGTGATGGTGCAGAACACGCGCGCCGCCAAGCGCTCCTATGCCGTGCGGAGCCTCGCGGACCACCATGCGCGCATCATCGAGAACCAGCTCACCGGACTGCACCTCAACGTGGACGGTCACGACCTGTATGCGCGGCTCGTGGGGGAGTTCAACGCGAGCAACCTGCTGGCCGTATACAGCACGGCGCTGCTACTGGGGCAGAAGCCGCTCGACGTGCTCACCGCCTTGAGCGACCTTGAGCCGCCGCGCGGCCGCTTCCAGGTGGTGCGCGGGCCCTCCGGTGCGCTGGGCATCGTCGATTACGCCCACACCCCCGATGCGCTCCGCAACGTGCTGGAGACCATCAACGCCGTATGCGGCGGTGATGAGCGCGTGATCACCGTGGTGGGCTGCGGCGGCGACCGCGACCGCGCCAAGCGGCCGGAGATGGCGCGCATCGCCGCCGCGCTCAGCGCCGTCGTCGTGCTCACCAGCGACAATCCCCGCAGCGAGGAGCCCATGTCCATCATCGAAGGGATGCGGGCGGGCGTGCCCGCCGGCGACCAGGGGCGGGTGTTCGTGAACGCCGACCGGCGCGAGGCGATCCGGCAGGCCGTGGGCATGGCGCGCCCAGGCGACGTGGTGCTCCTGGCGGGGAAGGGCCATGAGACCTACCAGGAGATCATGGGGGTGAAGCACCCTTTCGACGATGCCGCCGTGCTGAAGGAAACCCTCGAACTGCTGCACAAGTAGATGCTCTACCACCTCTTCGACAGCATCGGCTACAGCCTGCCCGGCTCGGGCGCGTTCGGCTACATCTCGTTCCGCGCTGCCCTGGCCGTGTTCGCATCGCTGCTCATCTCGCTCTGGTTCGGCAAGGGCATCATCCGTCTGCTGCGCCGGATGCAGGTGGGCGAGACCGTGCGCGACCTCGGCCTCGAGGGCCAGCTGAGCAAGCAGGGCACGCCCACGATGGGCGGCCTCATCATCCTCTCCGCCACGATCATCCCCACGCTGCTCTTCGCCAAGCTCACCAACATCTACATCATCCTGCTGCTGGTGAGCACCGTCTGGATGGGCCTCATCGGCTTCCTCGACGACTACATCAAGGTCTTCAAGAAGGACAAACGCGGCCTGGCAGGCAGGTTCAAGGTGGTGGGTCAGGTCGGCCTCGGCCTCATCGTCGGCGCCACGGTGTACTTCCATCCGGACATCCGCACGCGCGTGGAGATCCCCGAGGTGCTCGCCGACCAGCTCGATCCCGCGTCGCTGCACACCATCACGGAGGAGGACGGCACCGTGCACTGGATGCTGGACCGCAAGTCGCCGAACACCACCATCCCCTTCGTGAAGGGCAATGAGTTCAACTATTCGTCGCTGCTGAAGCCCTTCGGCCCCGAGGCGCGCGGATACACCTGGCTCATCTACATCGCGGTGGTCATCTTCATCATCACCGCGGTCAGCAACGGCGCCAACATCACCGACGGGCTCGATGGCCTGGCCACGGGTACCAGCGCCATCATGGTGCTCACGTTGGGGGTCCTTGCCTACGTGAGCGGCAACATCATCTTCTCAGAGTACCTGGATATCATGTACATCCCCGGCTCTGGCGAGCTGGCGGTGTTCATCGGCGCGCTGCTCGGCGCATGCATCGGGTTCCTCTGGTACAACGCCTATCCGGCGCAGGTCTTCATGGGCGATACCGGCAGCCTGGCGCTCGGCGGGATCATCGCAACGCTGGCGATCCTCGTGCGGAAGGAGCTGCTCATCCCCCTGCTCTGCGGGGTCTTCCTGGTGGAGAACCTGAGCGTGGTGATGCAAGTGTCGTACTTCAAGTGGACGAAGCGGAAGTACGGGGAGGGCCGGCGGATCTTCCTGATGTCGCCGCTGCACCACCACTTCCAGAAGAAGGGCATCCACGAGAGCAAGATCGTATCGCGCTTCTGGATCGTGGGCATCATGCTCGCCGTAGCCTCCATCGTAACCCTGAAGCTGCGATGAAGAGGATCGTGGTGCTGGGGGCGCAGGAGAGCGGCGTAGGCGCGGCGAAGCTGGCGCTTCAGCGAGGCCTCGACGTCTTCGTGAGCGATGCCGGCGCTATCAAGCGGCCATACCGCGAGGCGCTCGTGGCCATGGGCGTCCGCTTCGAGGAAGGCGGCCACACCGCGGCACGCGTCCTGGAGGCCGACGAGATCGTGAAGAGCCCCGGCATACCCGACACGGCGGCGTTGGTCCGCGCAGCGCGCGTGCAGGGCATACCCGTGATCAGCGAGGTGGAGCTGGCGCATCGCTACTGCAAGGGTCGGATCATCGCCATCACCGGAAGCAACGGCAAGACCACCACCACGCTGCTCACCCACCACATCCTGCAGCGCGCCGGGGTCGATGCCGCATTGGGCGGCAATGTGGGCGCCTCCTTCGCAGGCCTGGTGGCCGAGCGCGACCACGATTGGTACGTGGTCGAGCTCAGCAGCTTCCAGCTCGACGGCATCCGTGACTTCAGGCCCCATGTGGCCATGCTGCTCAACATCACGCCGGACCACCTGGACCGCTACGAGTACCGGATGGAGCGCTACGTGGAGAGCAAGTTCCGCATCCTCCTCAACCAGGGCGAGGACGACCACTTCATCCATGGCGCCGACGACCCCGTGATCGCCGCGTGGCTCGATGGCCATGCCGTGCGCCCCCGCCGCTGGCCCTTCTCCATCGAACGCACCCTTCCGCAGGGCGCTTGCCTCATCGGCGACCGCCTGCGCATCAACACCAACCAAACCACCTTCGATATGAGCATTCAGGAACTCGCGCTTCAAGGCAGGCACAATGTGTACAACAGCATGGCCGCGGGCATCGCCGCCCGCATCCTCGACATCCGCAACGATGCCGTGCGCGAGAGCCTGAGCGATTTCCAGAACGTGGAGCACCGCCTGGAGCGAGCCGGAATGGTCAATGGCGTGGAGTTCATCAACGACAGCAAGGCCACCAATGTGAACAGCGCCTGGTATGCACTGGAGAGCATGCGCAGGCCGGTGATCTGGATCGTGGGTGGCGAGGACAAGGGCAATGACTACGCCCAGCTCGTCCCGCTCGTGAAGGAGAAGGTGAAGGCCATCGTCTGCCTGGGCAAGGACAACGCGCGGATCAAGGAGGCGTTCGGAGGCGCGGTGAAGGACCTGGTGGAGACGACCAGCGCGGAACAGGCCGTGCAGGCCTCCTATGCCCTGGCCGAGGAGGGCGATGCGGTGCTGCTGAGCCCGGCCTGCGCGAGCTTCGACCTGTTCGAGAACTACGAGGACCGCGGCCGCCGCTTCAAAGCCGCCGTCAAGGCCCTCTAACCCCTGCCGATCATGGAGGACCGCGATCAACGACAGCCTCACCTGCGCATCGCCGGGGGGCAATTGGTGGAGGCCCGTCTCTCGGCCATGCAGGCCTGGGGCCCGCACCGCATGGAGGCCGTGGCCTGCGTGGCCGATGTGCTGTACGTGAACGACAGCCGCGCCACCTTCCTCGACGCCACGCTGGAGTCGCTCGGCACCATCGACCGCCGCATCGTTTGGATCGTAGGCGCATGGAGCGAGGACATGGGCGAGGGTGCCCTGCAGGAGCTCATGCGTGAGCGCGTGGGCGCCGTGGTGCTCTTCGGGCCCCTGGCCGATGGCTCCGAGGACAGCCTGCCGCCGCACCTCTACCGAACGGATGACCTGCGCACCGCGGTTTTCATGGCACGCGAACTCGCCTGCGCGGGCGATGCCGTCCTCTTCAGCCCGGCCTGCCCGAGCGGCAACGGCTTCGCCAACTATGAGGAACGGGGCGCCGAGTTCCGTCGGGCGGTGCGCGACCTCTGAACCGAAGGCCACGGAACGAAACGCGAAAGCACCATGAACACCGTCCTGCACCGGCTGAAAGGCGACCGCACCATCTGGATGACGGCCCTCTTGCTGGGGGTGATCAGCCTGCTGGCGGTGTACAGCTCCATCAGCTCCCTGGCGGTGAAGCGCGATGGCAGCACCTTCCACTTCCTCTTCAAGCATGCGCTGATGCTCGGTTCCGGGGGGCTCATCATGTACTACGCCAGCAAGCTCCGGTACGCCGTGTATTCCAGGCTGGCTCAGCTCTTCATCTGGGTCACGGCCGGGCTTCTGCTGCTCACGCTGCTGCTCGGGTCCAACATCAATGACGCGAGCCGCTGGATCACCATCCCCATCATCAACCAGAGCTTCCAGACGAGCGACCTGGCCAAGGTCGTCCTGGTGGCCTACCTGGCGCGGGTGCTGGGGCGGCACGAGGGCGAGTGGACACTGCGCGATGTGGCCTTGAAGCTGATGGTGCCGGTGGGCGTGATCTGCGGGCTCATCCTGCCAGCCAACTTCAGCACGGCCGCGGTGCTCTTCACCGTGTGCGTCACGCTGATGTTCATCGCACAGGTGCCCCTGAAGCACCTGGCGCTGCTCATCGGATCGGCCATCACGGCCTTCGCGCTGCTGCTGCTCATCGCCGACTCGTTCCCCGACGTGCTGCCGCGCATGGCCACCTGGGCGGCGCGCCTCAAGGCCTTCAGCTCCGGCGCCGCCGACCCCGATGCGAACTACCAGGTGGAGCATGCCAAGATCGCCATCGCGACCGGCGGGCTCTTCCCCAATGGGCCGGGCAGCGGGGCATCGCGCAACTGGCTTCCGCACCCCTACAGCGATATGATCTATGCGTTCATCGTGGAGGAGTACGGCAGCATCCTCGGCGGAATGGGGCTTCTCCTGCTCTATACCATACTCCTGCACCGTTCGGTAGCGGTGGCCAAGCGCTGCGAGAAGCGGTTCGGCGCGCTCGTCGCCCTGGGCCTCGGGCTCATGCTCGTGGTGCAGGCCATGATCAACATGGCTGTAGCCGTGAACCTGGTGCCGGTCACGGGCCAGCCGCTCCCCTTGGTGAGCATGGGCGGCACCAGTATCTGGTTCACCTGCCTCGCCATCGGCATCATTCTCAGCGTGAGCCGTGGCACCGAGCAGCAATCAACCGTCAGGAAGGATGAGCGACCACGGACAGCGACCGCTTAGGGTGATGATCGCCGGCGGCGGCACCGGGGGGCACATCTTCCCGGCGATCGCCATCGCCCAGGCGGTGCGCGAACGCGAGCCGGATGCGCGTTTCCTCTTCGTGGGCGCTGAAGGCAGGATGGAGATGACGAAGGTGCCGGCCGCCGGGTTCGAGATCGAGGGCCTGCCCATCCGCGGCTTCCAGCGCGGCAGCCTGCTCAAGAACCTCGGGCTGCCATGGCGCCTGCTCCGCAGCATGCTGAAGGCGCGCGCCCTTCTGAAGCGATTCCGGCCGGATGTGGCCGTCGGCGTGGGCGGGTATGCGAGCGGTCCGCTGCTTGCGGCGGCCCAGCGCATGGCGGTGCCCACGCTGATCCAGGAGCAGAACAGCTTCCCGGGCAAGACGAACATCCACCTCGCCCGGCGTGCCAATTGCATCTGCGTGGCCTATGCCGGCATGGAACGGTATTTCCCCCGGGACCGCATGCTGCTCACCGGAAACCCTGTACGGGGAGAGACCGTGCGGCTCAAGGGCAAGCGGCCGAGGGGCCTGGAGCACTTCGGGCTCGATGGGGATGCGCCGGTCCTATTCATCACCGGTGGCAGCCTTGGTGCGCGCGGCATCAACCGTGGTGTGGAGGCCGCATTGCCCATGTGGAAGGAAGCGGGCCTGCAGGTGGTGTGGCAGACCGGAACGCCCTTCCTGAAGCAGGCGCAGGACGCCGTGGATAGGCTATCCTACGAACGCTGCAAGGTGCATGAGTTCGTTGACCGCATGGACCTTGCCTATGCCGTGGCCGACCTGGTGGTGGCCCGCGCCGGCGCGATCAGCGTCAGCGAGCTCACCATCGTGGCGAAGCCGGCGATCCTGGTGCCGCTGCCCACTGCGGCCGAGGACCATCAGACCCACAACGCCCGGGCCCTCACCGATCGCGGTGCCGCCGTGCTGCTGCGCGATGCTGATGCCGTGGGCCGGCTCGGCGCGCAGGCGCTGGAGCTGCTGCGCGACGAGAGGGCCCTGGATCGCCTGCGGCTGGCCATCGCGGGCATGGCGAAACCGGATGCGGCGCAGGCCATCGCCGCGGAGGTCATCAGACTGGCACGCGCATGAGCACCCTGGACGGCAAGCGGTTCTTCTTCATCGGCATCGGCGGCATCGGCATGAGCGGCCTGGCGCGCTACTTCCGCCGCCGGGGAGCGCAGGTGGCCGGCTACGACAAGACCCCGAGCGAGCTGACCAACCAGCTGCAGAGCGAGGGGATCGAGGTGCAGTTCAATGAACGCACGGAGCTGATCCCGGAGGAGTACCGGACCGCGCCTCCCGAAGAGGTGATGGTGGTGCGCACGCCCGCCGTTCCCGCCAACAGCCCGCTCCTGGGCTTCTGGGAGGAGCGGGGGGCGCGCATCCTGAAGCGCGCCGAGGTGCTCGGGCTGGTGACGCAGGACAAGCCCACGGTGGCCGTGGCCGGCACCCATGGCAAGACCACCGTGAGCACCATGCTGGCCCACCTGCTGACGGTAGGAAGGATCCCCTGCAATGCCTTCCTCGGCGGCATTGCCGCCAACTACGGCACCAATGTGCTGCTCAACGACGATGCCCAGCTCAACGTGGTGGAGGCCGATGAGTACGACCGGAGCTTCCTTAAGCTGTGCCCGGCCCAGAGCATCATCACCGCCATGGATCCCGACCACCTCGACATCTATGGCACCCCGGAAGCGATGTTCGAGGCCTACACCCAGTTCGCTGTGCAATGCGATGGGCCGCTGCTCGTCCATGAACGCATCGCCCGGCACTTCGCCCACCGCACGCAGGTGACCACCTACGCCATCGGCAGCACGGGTGAGCCACGGGCGGAGGGCATCTTCGTGGGCGACGGCCTCTATGTCTTCGACCTCATCGCGGAGGGCCATTCGCTCCGGGGCTTGACCTTGGGGATGCCCGGCCGCCACAACGTGGAGAACGCCATCGCGGCGGCCACCGCCGCGCTGCGTCTGGGCGTCGACGCCGATGCGATCCGCCAAGGCCTGGCCTCTTTCCGTGGCGTGGCGCGCCGGTTCGAGACCCGCATCCGCAGTCCGCGCATGGTGCTGATCGATGACTATGCGCATCATCCGCGGGAGATCGAGGCCTGTCTCGGGAGCGTGCGCGAACTCTATCCCGGACGCAAGGTCACCGGCGTATTCCAGCCCCACCTCTTCTCCCGCACGCGCGACCTCGCCCCCGAGTTCGGCCGCAGCCTGGCCGCCTTGGATGAGCTCCTTCTGCTCGACATCTATCCGGCGCGGGAGGAGCCCATTCCCGGGATCACCTCCGCCTGGCTTCTCGAACAGGTGCCCATGGATAAGAAATCCGTCGTCGCTTACGGCGCGCTCGTGGATGCCCTTGCTTCGCGCGAGGTCGATGTCGTGGTCACCATGGGGGCCGGGGACATCGACCGTCTGGTGCCCCGGATCGAACGCTCGCTGAACGAACGCCTCAAGCCATGAACAAGCTCAAGCGCCTGCTGCGCCCTTTGGGCATCGCGCTGGCCGCCGTGGTCACGGTGATCACGCTGGGCTTCGTGGACCGCAGCACGGCCGGTGCGCCCATCACCGACCTGCACGTGCAGGTGGAGGGCGGAGAGGGCGTGCACTTCATCGATGAGGCCGCCGTGCGCCGCGCCATCCTGGATCAGGGCACGGCCGTGGTGGGCGCGGCCAGCGGGCAGGTGGATCTGGCGGGCATCGAGGCGCGCCTGCGCGCCATCCCCTGCGTGGCGGGCGCCGAGGTCTACCATGACCTGGGCGGGGCCCTGCACGTGAGGGTGCGGCAGCGGCAGCCGGTGATCCGCGTGCTCAACGGCGACGGCACCAGCTTCTACATCGACGAGGAGGGCTGGACCATGCCGGTTGACGGCGACTACACCGCACGCGTGCCGGTGGCCATGGGATGGCTGAGCGAGCCCGGAGCCGCCAATGGCGTCATCCAGGTGCATGGCCACGACACGCTGGTGCAGCGCTACCGGTCGGACGACCTCCACCGCTTGGCGCTCTTCCTCCGCGACGACCCGCTGTGGAAGGCCCTCATCGACCAGGTGGTGGTCACCGCCGACGGCGCCTTCGAGCTCATCCCCATCGTCGGCGGCCAGCGCATCCTGCTGGGCGGCGCCGATGCGCTCGAGCAGCGCTTCGCCAAGCTGCGGCTATTCTACGCCAACGGAATCCCCAAGGCGGACTGGCGCCGCTACGCGCGCATCGACCTGCGCTTCAACGACCAGATCGTCTGCACCAAACGAACCAACCCCTACGAGCAGTGAGCACCATGAACGAGCACCAGGACATCGTCGCCGGCCTGGACATCGGCACCACCAAGATCGCCTGCATCGTGGGCCGCCGGAATGCCCAGGGCAAGATCGAGATCCTCGGCATGGGGAAGGCCCGCAGCGAGGGCGTGAGCCGCGGTGTGGTGGCCAACATCCCCAAGACCGTGGATAGCATCAAGGCTGCCGTGAACGATGCGGCCGACATGGCCGGCGTGATCATCGAGACCGTGAACGTGGGCATCGCGGGCCAGCACATCCGCAGCATGCAGCACCGCGGCATGAAGATGCGCCAGAGCATGGATGTGGAGATCTCGCAGGCCGACATCGATCAGCTCGTGGAGGAGACCCACCGGCTGGTGATGCCTCCGGGCGAGGAGATCATCCATGTGCTTCCGCAGGAGTACATCGTGGACAACGAGCAGGGCATCCCCGACCCCATCGGCATGAGCGGCATCCGCCTGGAGGCCAACTTCCACATCATCAGCGGACAGGTCACTGCGGCGCGCAACATCAACAAGTGCGTGCACCGTGCGGGCCTCAACGTCACCGAACTCATCCTGGAGCCGCTGGCCAGCGCAGAGGCCGTGCTCAGCCAGCAGGAGAAAGAGGCCGGCGTGGTGCTCGTGGACATCGGTGGCGGCACCACGGACATCGCCATCTTCCTCGACAGCATCATCCGCCACACTGCGGTCATCCCCTTCGGCGGAAACGTGGTCACCGAGGACATCCGGCAGGGCTGCGGCATCATGCGCGACCAGGCCGAACTGCTGAAGACCAAGTTCGGCAGCGCCCTTGCCAAGGAGAACAAGGAGAACGAGGTGGTATGCATCCCCGGTCTGCGCGGCCGCGAGCCCAAGGAGATCAGCCTGCGCATGCTCGCCGAGATCATCCAGGCGCGCATGGAGGAGATCATCGAGCACATCCACTTCGAGATCCGCAACAGCGGCATCGAGAGCCAGCTCATCGCCGGCATCGTGCTCACCGGCGGCGGCGCGCAGCTCAAGCACCTCAAGCACCTGGTGGAGCTGATGACCGGCATGGATGCCCGCATCGGCTATCCCAATGAGCACCTCGGCCCGAGCAAGATCGAGGCTGTCACCAGCCCGCTGTTCGCCACAGGCGTGGGCCTGGTGATGAAGGGCTTCGCTCACCTCGACCGGACCCGTCTGCGCATGCCCGATTCGGCCCAGCGCAAGGTGCCGGTGAACGCGGGCCCCAGCCGGCTCGGCAGCTTCTTCAACAGCGTCTTCAAGCAGACCACCGACCTCCTCAACCCCGAGGACGAGGATTGACCCGCAGCGCCCCTGATCCAGCAATCACCTCTTAAGACCCCCAGGCCATGAAATTCGACCTTCCCAAGGAGCTCAGCTCGATCATCAAGGTGATCGGCGTGGGCGGCGGCGGCAGCAACGCCGTGAACCACATGCACGGGCAAAGCATCCGCGGCGTGGACTTCATCGTCTGCAACACCGATCGCCAGGCGCTCGACATCAGCCCTGTTCCGGTGAAGCTGCAGCTCGGCCCCGGCCTCACCGAGGGGCTCGGCGCCGGCAGCGTGCCCGACAAGGGCAAGGACGCCGCGCAGGAGAACATCGATGAGATCCGCCAGATCCTCAGCACGCGCACCAAGATGCTCTTCATCACCGCTGGCATGGGCGGCGGCACCGGAACCGGCGCCGCACCCGTGGTGGCCAGCATCGCCCGCGAGCTCGGCATCCTCACCGTCGGCATCGTCACCATGCCCTTCCAATGGGAAGGCCATCGCCGCAAGAAGCAGGCGCTCGCAGGCGTGGAGGAGCTCCGCAACACGGTCGACACGCTGCTGGTGATCAACAACGACCGCCTGCGCGACCTCTACGGCAACCTGAGCCTCGACAATGCCTTCGCCCACGCCGACAACGTGCTCACCACCGCCGCGCGCGGCATCGTGGATATCATCAACAAGACCGGTACCGTCAACGTGGACTTCGAGGATGTGAAGACCGTGATGACGCGCAGCGGCGTGGCGATCATGGGCATGGCTGAGGCGGAAGGGGATGACCGCGCCATCGAAGCCGCCAAGCTGGCGCTGGAATCGCCGTTGCTGAACGACAATGACATCCGGGGCGCCAAGTACGTGCTGCTGAACATGGCCTACAGCGAGCAGCAGGTGCGCTTGGATGAGGTGGATGACATCACGGCCTATATCACCAAGGCCGCTGGCGAGGGCACCGATGTGATCTGGGGCTATGGGCACGAGGAAGGCCTCGGCGCCAAGCTGCGCATCACCGTGATCGCCACGGGCTTCCAGACCAGGCCGGACACTGGAGAGGGCATTGCCGAGCGGACCAAGCGCACCGTGATCCCCTTGGAGGCCGATGTCCCCACGATGATCACCCAGCCCATCGCCAATCCGGTCACCGGGGCATCGGCACCTGCCGCCCCCGCGCCGCCGCCGGCCGTGGAGGAGCCCGCCATTCCGGAGCCCTACCTGAAGACCAGGGAAGAGCCCAAGCCGGAGCCGGAGCAGCGCGCGGAGCCGGTGACCGCCGTGACGCAGCGCTACATCGAGTTCGAGGTGGAGCCCTTGGCCCCGCGCGTGGTGACGCCCGATCCGCCCACGGAGGAGAACGAGGAGAAGGTGGTGCATGGCCTGTACGATGAGTCCGAGGCGCCGGCCCCCGTGGCGGAGGAGGCCCCTGCCATCGTGGGTGCCGCGCCGGCCAGCGCGCCAGGCCCCGCGGCCCAGGAGGCCCGGCAGCCTGAGGCGAGGGAGGTGCGGGTGAGCCCCGCCGAGCATCAGCAGCATCATGAGGAGCGCATCGCCCGCGTGCGGGAGATGAACCTGCGCATGCGCTCTCCCAATGGCTTGGGCGATTATGAGCGCGAGCCGGCCTACGTACGCCGCAAGCAGCAGCTGCACGAGGGCCCCAAGAGCACCGACAGCAGCATCAGCCGCTTCTCCCTCAACGAGACCGTGGACGAGAACGGCGAGCGCCGCGTGACCCTGAGCAAGAACAATCCGCACCTGCACGACCGGGTGGACTGAGCCCGCAGTGTCGAGCATCCGCGATCGGCCGGGATTCCCCGGCCGATCGCCTTTTGAGCGATCTTCAGCCCATGAACCTCAAGGATCGCATCGACTCCGACATCAAGGCCGCCATGCTGGCCCGGGAGAAGGACCGGCTGAACGCGCTGCGCGCCATCAAGAGCGCCATCCTGCTCGAGCTCACGAAGGAGGGCGGTGGCGGTGAGCTGGATGAGGCCGTGGGCATGAAGATCCTGCAGAAGCTGCACAAGCAGCGCGCCGAGGCCGCCGCCATCTACCACCAGCAGGGCCGTGCGGACCTGGCTGCGGAGGAGGAGGTGCAGGCCAAGGTGATCGAGGCCTACCTGCCCGTCCGCCTGGATGCCGCAGCGCTGGAGTCCGCCGTCATCGCCCTGATCGGCGAGCTCGGTGCCAATGGGATGAAGGACATGGGCCGCGTGATGGGCGAGGCCAACAAGCGCTGGGCCGGCCAGGCCGATGGCAGCGCGATGGCAGGGCTGGTGAAGAGGCTGCTGGCGGGCGGATGATGCACTGGGCGCTCAAGCCCGGTCCACCACCAGCTTGAAACCCACACCATGCACGTTCACGATCTGCACCTTGGGGTCGAGCTTCAGGTACTTGCGCAGGCGGCTGATGAAGACATCGAGGCTGCGGCCGAGGAAGTAGGTGTCGTCGCCCCAGACCATATTCAGCACCAGTTCGCGCGGAAGAACCTGATCGGCGTGCAGGCATAGCAGGCGCAGCACATCGGCCTCCTTCTTCGTGAGCTTGCGCTCCTCGGTGGGATGGCTCAGCATCAGGTTGCGGTGGTCGAAGGTGTAGTCGCCAACCTCGAACCGCTCGCGCGTGCGCGCCTCCTCGGTGCGTCCCTGCGTTCGCCGCAGTATGGCCTCCACCCGCAGCACCAGCTCCTCGTGGCTGAAGGGCTTGGTGAGGTAGTCGTCCCCTCCGGCCTTGAAGCCCGCGATGCGGTCCTCCGTCTGGCTCTTGGCCGTCAGGAACACGATGGGCACCTGGGCGTTCACCAGCCGGATGTCCTCCGCCAGGCTGAAGCCGTCCTTGCCCGGCAGCATCACATCCAGCACGCACAGGTCATAGGGCTGCTCATTGAACTTCTTCAGGCCCTCCTTGCCATCGCGCACCAGATGCACGGTATAGCCCTTGCGCTTCAGGGCATCCTGCACCACGAATCCAAGGTTCTGGTCGTCCTCCACGAGGAGGATGTTCGCTTTGTCGTTCATGGTCGATGGTGGTTCAGGGGGAGTGACAGGGTGAAGACGCTCCCTTTGCCCGGCTCGCTGTGCACGCTGACGCCGCCGCCGTGCGATAGCGCGATCTGGTGCACGTAATGAAGGCCGAGGCCGAAGCCCTTCACATCATGCACGTTGCCGGTGTGCACCCGGAAGAAGCGCTCGAAGACATGGCGCTGGTCCTCCTTGCGGATGCCGATGCCCTCATCCTTCACGGAGAGCAGCAGCTCATTGCCGCGCCGGCTCGTGCGGATCTCGATGGGGGTGCCGGGCCTGCCGTATTTCACGGCATTGTCTAGCAGGTTGAACACGGCATTGGTCAGGTGCACGCGGTCGCCCAATACCGTGGGTTCCATCGCCTCCAGCCGCAGGTCCACGCGCATGCCGCGCTCCTGGGCCGGGAGCCTGATGGAGTCGGCAGCGGTCTCCGCCACCTGGTGCATGTCCACGGGCTCGCGCTTCATGCGGATGGTGTCCCGTTCCAGCGTGGCTAGCTGCAGCACGCGTTCCACCTGGGTGCGCAGCCGCTCATTCTCGCTCCGGATGATGCGCGCGTACTCCTGCAGCCGGTCCGGCTCCTCCAGGATGCCCGGATCGGAGATCACTTCCGCGCTCAGTGCGATGGTGCTGATGGGGGTCTTCAGCTCGTGGGTCATGTTGCCGATGAAGTCGTTCTTCATCTCGCTGAGCCGCTTCTGGCGAAGGATCACCCATACGCTGTAGGCGAAGAAGGCGAAGACGATCAGCGTGACCACCACGGGGAAGACCCAGGTCCAGCCCACGTCGCCGCCCTCGTCCCAGAGGGTGCTGCGCCGCGTGGGGAAGTACACGCCGAAGTAGTGCCCGTCCTTGTCGAGCTTCTGCAGCTGCGAGTGCGGCATGGTGTCCCCGGCCAGCGTGTCCTGCGAAACGTAGTTGCCATAGACGATGCTGTCCGTGAAGCAGTCGTAGATGCCGTACTCGAAGTCCTCGGCGATGTGCCGGCGGCTGAATTCCTTGCGCAGCAGGGCCTCCAGCAGATAGGGGTGGAGCGTGTCGTTGATGGTGACGGCGAAGTAGTTGGGCCGCACCTGCTTCACCGCATCATAGAGGTCCGTGCTGTCCTTGTTGATGGTGAGGATTTGCTCGGTCACGTCCGTCAGGGCCATCACCACCCGGTCGTTGAACTGCTTCTCCAGCTGCGAGGCCTGCTCCTTGTTGAGCGCCACCTGCTCGCGGTGGTAGTGCGAGGCCTGGTTGAGCCAGAGGAGCTGGATCACCACCACGCCCACCACGCTCAGCGTGGCCAGAAGCAGCAAGGTGCCTATCGCACGGCGTCCCATCCCTGCAATGTTAAGCGCGCGCCGCATGGGCGATCACGGCCTTAACAAGGCTTTTCATCATGGGCATGGCTACGTTTGAGGCCGCTCCCGCCCGTGGTCGCCCGCACCCGCTTCGCTCCCACACCGAGCGGCTTCCTCCATGCGGGGAACGCCGTCAACTTCCTCGTCACAGCACTGGTGGCGATGCGGGAGCGCGCTGCTGTGCGGCTGCGCATCGACGACCTCGATGCGGAACGGATGCGGCCGGAGTACGTGGATGACATCTTCGATTCGCTGCATTGGCTCGGGCTGGCGTGGACGGAGGGCCCGCGCGACCGCAGGGAGCATGAACGGGCTTACTCGCAGCTCAATCGCATGCCACGCTACCTGGAGGTGATCGGACTCCTGAAGGAGCAGGGCGACCTCTATGCTTGCGGCTGCAGCCGGAGCGAGTTGCGGCGCAGGCCTTGCTCATGCCGGGGGAAGGGCCTGCCATTCGATGCTCCGCACCTGGCCTGGCGACTGCGCCTGCCGAGCGATGCCATGCTGCGCATGGAGCGCTGGCCTTCCGGTGCAGAGATGCTGCGGCCGGCGGAGCTGCTCACCGACCCCGTCGTGCGGCAGCGGGCCGAACTGGGGGGGCGCCCGGCCTACCAGATCGCCTCGCTCGTGGATGACCTGGACCATGGCATCACGCACATCGTGCGCGGCCAGGACTTGCTGCCGTCCACGGCGTGCCAGCTCTACCTCGCAGAGCGCATCGGCGCCGACGCGTTCAGGCAGGTCCGCTTCCTGCATCATGGGCTGGTCGTCGATGGCGAGGGGCGCAAGCTGTCCAAATCCGAGGGCGCGGGCTCCCTGCTGGCCATGCGGAAGGCCGGGGTCGGACCGGAGGCCCTGCGTGACCGGGCCGCGCTGGTGCTGGCTGAGGCGCTGAGCGGAGCCTAGAAGTCCGTGCCGTAGCGACCGATGGACATGGCGGTGAGCAAGGCCGCCAGCACCCCGGTCATCAAGGCGGCGAACGCGAAGCCCTTGCCAGCCTGCTCCTTGCGCCGGATGCGGCGGATGGAGAGCCCAGCGAGGAGCAGGGTTAGCGCAATGGCACCGACCAGTGCCAGCAGGTTGGTACCGAAGCCGAGTGCGATGGTCCCGAGGCCGGCGGCGAAGGCCGGAACAGCCAGTGCATTCCACCGCTTCTTCGGCATCAGGTCATCCGGATCCTGGTCAGCGGTGGTTGACGGTAGGTACGCTGGAAGCGCTTCCGCAGGCCGCGGGGCGGAGACCATGGCAACCTCGACGGGCTGCATGGCAGGTAGCGCGTGCCAGGGCTGCTGGCGCAAGGCCGGCTCGGGCAAGGGCGCGGCGAAGGGCGGCGGGGGGCGCTCGCCCAGCCGCTGCACGGAGGCCATGGGCTCCCGTTGAACGGATTCGCGGCGGAGGCCGAGGTCCAGGTGCCAACCCGGTCGATGCACCCTGCGCTGGAGCCCGCTTTCGTGCACCGAGCCGCGCTGGCCGCTGCATGCACCGAGCAGAATGAGGAGCAGGATCGTGGCCGCCCGGGTCATGGGGTGAAGGTAGGCGCGGCCCGACTCGCCCCGTAAGCGGCGCTGCGGATGCTCAAGAAGGGGCAGAGGACCATTGCCCATGCCGGTTCTTACACAGGCGTGACGGAACAGGCCCTGTTGCAGTGATCCCGGGCTTGGACCGGGGTGTTTGTCAGCCGTTGCTTTGCGCCACCAAATCGGAATTCCGCATGAAACCCCTGTTCTCACTCGCCCTGGCGTTCGCTGTGACCGCTTCATTCGCTCAGACCGAGGTCACCATCGCCACCGGACCTTCCAATGCCCAGCAGGTCTGGTACAGCTTGGAGAATGGCGTGCAGGCCACCACTGACCTTGCCGCATGGGACCTCGCCTTCGAGATCAATTCCTTCAACTCCTCCGTCCTGGTGAATACCGCCAAGGGCCTCTCGGTATGGCAAGCGTCCACCGCTCTCGCCGACTGGAGTTCCATCACCAGTCCGAACGAGGCGGGCTGGACGGCCATCTACAATTCGGAGATCGATTGGTCCGCCGGCGCCCTCACCTACGGCAACAACCTGGATCAGGCCAATGGCTTCAATGTGGGCTGGGGGGACTACAGCATGATCACCCACGCCATCGTGGGAGCCAAGGTGTATGTCATCAAGTTCCCGGGCGATATCTACAAGAAGCTGCGTATCAATTCGCTCGCTACCGGTACCTACTCCTTCACGTATGCGGACCTGGACGGCGGCAACGAGCAGAATGCGACCCTGGTGAAATCGGCCTTTCCGGGGAAGAACTTCGGCTACTTCAGCTTCGCCACCAACGCCGCCGTCGACCTGGAGCCCGCAGCGGATGCCTGGGACCTGGTGTTCACCAAATACACGTCCATCATCCCTTCTCCGGCCCCAACGCCGTATGCGGTGGCGGGCGTTCTCCAGAACAAGTCGGTGCTTGCCGCACAGGTGGATGGCGTGCCGACCGGTGATGCCCTCTGGACCAGCCAGCCCTTGGACTCTGCCATCAATATCATCGGCTACGATTGGAAGACATACAACGCCTCGCTCATGCAGTACGAGTATGCGCAGGACCGCACCTACTTCGTGAAGGACCGCGCGGGCAGCATCTGGAAACTCGTGTTCATCGGCTACGGCGGCGGGAGCACGGGCACCATGACCTTCACCCAGGAGCTGGTGAGCGCCACCGGCATGGCGGAGACGGCCGAAAACGGCCTCGCCTTGTATCCCAACCCGGTCACCGACGGCGAGTTGAGCCTGCTGCTCGATGAGCCGTTGATCAAGGGCGCGCTGCAGGTGGTTGACCGCAGCGGCCGCATCGTGAAGGAGGCGCAGATAGCCGCCACGGGCGCTGCAGCACGGGTCCTGGTCGATCTGCGCGGACTCGCAAACGGAATCTATATCGTGCGCCTGGCCTCGGATAGCGGGGTGCGTGCGGCGCGCGTAGTGGTGGAGTGATCGGTTCGGCGCTGCTGCCCATGGATTGCTCATGCAGGAGAGCGGCATTCCGGGCCAACGGTCCCCAAGGAGAGGAACAGGCAGTTGACGGAGGAATGATAACGAGCCGGATAGACTGTGTGGCGGCGGCCCTTGCGGCTTGCTTCTTGGCGCTGAACGCCATGGGGCAGCGCGCGGTCACCGTGCGCGATGCTTCCGGCGCCCCCGTGCCTTATGCGCACATCGTGTGGCAGGCATTGGGAAGCGGGGGGGGCAGCGGCATGGCGGTGATGGATGCCCATGGGCAAGGAAGCATCCCGGCCATGGAAGCCGCTGCCGACCGCCTTGCGCTGCGCGTCTCCTTCGTCGGCTATCGCACCATCACGGACACCGTGGAGGCGCGCGGCACCGCCCCTCTGGTGTACAGCATGCGGCCGGAGGCGCTTGCGCTATCGGAGTTCGTGGTAACCGGTCAGTACGCGCCGGCATCCCCGGAGAAGGCGGTGCATCGTGTGCGGGTGATCGATGCCGCGCAGATGCAGCGGATGGCCGCCAACAGCCTGGCCGATGCGCTCCGCAACGAGCTCAACATCCGTCTTTCACAGGACAATGTGCTCGGCACCTCCATTTCCATGCAAGGGCTTGGCGGCCAGAACGTGAAGCTCCTGATCGATGGCGTGCCGGTGATCGGCAGGCAGGACGGCAACATTGACCTGGCACAGATCGACCTCACGGGCATCGAGCGCGTCGAGGTCGTGGAAGGTCCGCTGAGCGTCAATTACGGAACCAACGCGCTCGCAGGCACGATCAACCTGATCACCCGGAAGAGCGGCGGACAGCCCTTGTCACTCAAGGCCTCGGCATACGGCGAGCATATCGGCCGACTGAATACCACGATTACCGGCGCCCGACAATGGGGAGGCCACGATGCGGTGGTCACCCTGGGCCGCAACTTCTTCGCCGGTTGGGACCCGCGCCATACCGGAATCGTCGACCTCTCCCCGGCCATCGCCGATTCCAATCGGTTCCAGCAATGGAAGCCGCGTGAGCAGTATTTCGGCCGACTCAGTCTCAGGCGCTCCGCGGCGGATTGGGACCTAGGATACAAGGCCGAGGCCATGCACGATGTGATCATCAACCGGGGCAGGCCGCGCGCGCCTTACTTCGAATCGGCGTTCGACGAGCGGTATACCACCATCCGGTTCGACAATGCAGTATCCGCGGAGCGTCGTCTCTTGGCGGGTCGCAAGGTGACCGCCCTTGTCGCGCACAACCGCTACCTGCGCAGGAGCAATCTCTGGTACCGCGACCTCACCACCCTCGGTGAACAGCTCGTGGATGGCGCTGGCGAGCAGGATACCTCCCGATTCACGCTTACGAACGTACGCGCGAATTTCATCCGGGCCCAGGCCGGCGCACGATTGAATTATGAGCTGGGCGCCGACCTGAACCTGGAGACCGGGGGGGGGCGCAGGATCGGTGATGGCATGGAGGAGATCGGGGATTATGCCGTGCTGGCCAGTGCCGAGTACCGCCCGGTGGAGGCCCTGACCATCCGGCCCGGTGCCCGATACGCCTACAATACGCGCTACGGTGCACCCATCGTGCCCTCCTTGAATGTCCGCTGGCAGATGAGCCGGGGCTTCACCCTTCGCGCCTCGTATGCCAGCGGATTCCGGGCCCCATCGCTGAAGGAGCTCTACCTGTTCTTCGTGGATGTGAACCACGACATCACCGGGAACACCGCCCTGGAGGCCGAGCGCTCGCGCAACCTCAGCGCGGCCCTGGGCTATCGCCACGCGAAGGACAAGGGCGTTTATACAAGCGAGGTCTCCCTCTTCCACAACAGCGTGGAGGACCTCATCACCCTCGCCCAGGTCAGCGGCACGCAGTACTCGTACATCAATGTGGGCGGGTTCCGCACAACGGGTGGGAGCATCGGTGCGGGGTGGGACAACGGCCACTGGGTGGTCACCTGCGGCGCGGCCGTGACGGGCCGCTACGATGATGTGGCACGGTCTACGGGAAGCCCCTACCTCTTCACCAGTGAGGTGCGCGCCTCCATCACCAAGCAATGGCTGCGCAAGGGGTGGAGCGGTTCGGTCTTCTGGAAGTGGCAGGATCGCCTGGTGAACTATGCGCTGATGGCGGACGGAAAGGTGGGCCAGACGTGGATCGATGCCTTCCACATGGCGGACGCCTCCCTGACCAAGCGTCTTTGGCGCGGCCGGGCGGCGATGACCGCAGGCTGCAAGAACCTGTTCGATGTGCAGGCGATCGCAGCAACCATGGCAGGGGGTGCGCATGGCGGCGGCGGTGCGAGCGTGCCGATGGCCACCGGACGCCTGGCTTTCCTGAGGATCGAGATGGACCTGAAGCGCGGATCCGAATGAGGACGAAGAGCATCATCATCGGCTTGGGCCTCATGCTTGCCCTGAGCGCATGCATGAAGGAGGAACTGCCCGTTCAGCCCCGCACGCGGGGCGATGCCATGACCGTGAGCGCCTGCATGGGTCCCGGCTACCAGGACCAGCTGTGGCTCGACATCAGCAGCGGCATGGCGGTCAGCACGAATCCGAAGACGGCGTGGGACCTGGCGTTCGAGAGCGCACCCGAGGGATGGCGCATCTACTTGAACGGATCGAAGCTGATGACCGCTTGGGACCGCGGGGCCGTGGCCATCACCCAGCCGCACGATACGGCGGGCATGGGTGCCGGACGGCGGATCGACGCGCCCAGCGGGCATCGGGACAGCACCGCCATCCGGGATTGGCGCGGTACGGATGCGGTGTACATCATCGACCTCGGCGTGAATGCCCTGGGTCAGTCGCAAGGGCTGCGCAAGTTCCGCTTCCGCTCCGTCACCGGCACCGCATACGAATTCGAGGTGGCGCTGCTCGACGGCACGCAGCTTGAGACCGTCACCGTGGTGAAGGACCCGTCGCGCTCCTTCACCTGCTACAAGGCGGGGGTCGGCACGGTGCCCATTGAGCCGCCGCGCGGTGCTTGGGACATGGTGGTGACGCAGTACACCCACCAGTTCTACGACCCCTTCATGCCCTACATCGTCACCGGCGTGCTCACCGCGCCCACCACGCGGGCAGCCCTCATCCCCGATGCGGAATTCGAAGCGGTCACCCTGGCCGACACGCTCATGCACCCGCTCGGGTCGAAGCGCGACGCCATCGGCTACGACTGGAAGCGCTACTCCTTCGAGACCTCCACCTATGCCGTGGACACGCGGATGGTGTACATCCTGCAGGATGCGGAAGGGTACTTCTACAAGATGCACTTCATCGACTTCTACGGTGAGCAGGGCCAGGTGGGCTGCCCGCGCTTCGAGGTGGTGCCCCTGTGAGCGGTCCGCCTACATATCCATGTCGCCGCCTCCGTTGCTGCCGGGCTCGGGCCGCTGGTTCTGCTTGCGCCGGAAGAGCGAGGTGTTCTGCTCACCGAACTTCCAAGTGAGCGTGAAGCGCACGAAGCGCATCTCCCGCCTGCGGAAGCTCTCCTGGTAGAGGCGGTCGGTGTCGATGATGTTGCCCCAGCGTCGCGTGAAGAACACGTCATTCACGTTGAGCACCGCGCTGACCCGCTTCGTGATATCGTGGCTCAGGGAAAGGTCCACGCCGTACTGCGCCAGGCTCAGGCCCTGGGGCTGGATCCGCGGCGCCTCGTACTCGGCATTCACCTGCACGCTCCAGTCCTTGCGCATGCGCCAGGCCAGCAGCCCCTTCGCGTTCCAGTTGAAGCCCTTGTTGCGCAGCCCCCCTTGGGCATCGCCCAGTGCGACGTCGGTGTACTGCAGCGTGCCGCTCAGGGTGAGCTGCAGCCCCTGCAGGGGTTCGATCTTCACGATGTTCTCCCACCCGCCGCTGATGCTCTGGCTTCCGTTCACGAATGTGTTCAGGAGGAGCGTTGTGTCCGAGGGCAGGGGAGTGGCGTAGCTGGTGATGACGTCCTGCGTGTAACGGCCGAAGACGCTGGTAAGCCAGCTGCCCTTGCCCTTCATGAACGGCAGGAGGTGATTGGCCTCGGCCAGTGTGCTCAGTTCCGGGGCGAGCGCTGGGTTGCCGATGCGCACGTTCCGGCTGTCCGCGTTCATGATGAAGGGCATGATCTGCCAGAAGCTCGGCCGGCTGATCTTCCGCGACACATTGAACTGCGCCTCGCGCAGGCTGCCGTCCCATTTGCGGGAGAGGTAGAGCGCTGGGAAGAGCGCCTTGCCGAGGTTCTCCATCCCATCGGGATAACGGTAGCTGAAGGTGATGTCCTTGTTCCGGATCACCGTCTCGAACCAGGTCTGCTCGAAGCGGAAGCCGGCCTGCATGCTCCAATGGTCGCTCAACCGGTGCTGCCAGTTCACGTAGGCCGCATTGATCAGGTCGGTGATCCCGTAGTCGTTGGTCAGGCTGGTGTCCAGCACCTCCTGGCCGATGGACGGCGAGGAGACGAAGACGTCCAGGTAGGTGTCGTCGAGCTTCCAGCTCCCCTTGATGCCGTATTCCAGCTTGTCGCTGTCGCCCAGCGGCTCGATGAAATCGGCCTGCAGGTTCAATTGCCGGTAGCCGCTGCCGCCCAGGTTGTCCTGCAGGCGGGGGCTTCCGCTGAGCAGCCCGCCGGATGCATCGTACGCGTATTGGTCGAAGTCGGCACGGCTGCTGCGCCGCCAGGTGTTGTAGCTCAGGTCCGCGGTCCATTCACGTCCCTCCTTGGCCGACCGGCGCCTGAATCCGATCTGGGTGTTGGTGCTCATCGTCTCCCCGCGCGTGGCGTTGCGCTGCTCGGCGGTGCTGAGCAGCTCACGGCCGGGACCCAGTATCCGCGCATCGAGGTCCTCCGCATTGCTCATCTCGTGCATGCGCAGGCTCTGGGAGAACGTAAGGAGGTTGCGGTTCGTCACCTGCCACTCGGCGCCGATGCGGCCGCCGTGCATGGTGCGCGCGCTCTCACTGGATGCATCCTGGATGAAATAGCCGGTGGTGCTTCCAGCGCTGCGCTCGGTGCGCTCCGTGCTGCCGTCCGTGACGTTGGTGCCAGTATTGAAGTTGTAGCCCAGGTTGAAGGCCCATCGGCCCTCCTTCATGTTCAGGTTGGCGCTGCCCTGGTAGCGTCCGTTGGTGCCGATGCCGGCCTGCACCTGTCCGCTGTACCCCGGCTTGGTGCTCCGCTTCAGCACCACGTTGATGATGCCGCCCGTGGCATTGGCATCGAACGCCACCGATGGATTGGTGATCACCTCCACGCGCTCGATCTCCTCAGCGGGCAGCTGCTCCAGCGTCATGGCCGTCGGCCTGCCATCGATGAGGATCTGCGGGCGCGTGCCGCGCATCTCCACGTTGCCATCCAGGTCCACGCTCAGGCCCGGAACGTTCTTCATCACATCCACCCCGCTGCCGCCCTGGGTGCTCAGGTCCTTCTCCACGTTGAAGACCCGGCGGTCCACCTGCATCACCATGGTGGCGCGCTCACCCGTCACCTCCACCTCCTGCAAGAGCTCGGTATTCGGCATCAGCGTGATGTTCCCGAGATCCTGCTCGGGCCGGTCCCGGGTCAGGCGCAACTGGCTCTCGTAAGGCTTGAATCCGATGAAGCTGATGGCCACCTTCAGCGGCGGCCCCACGGGCAGCTTGTCGATGCTGAACTCGCCCGAGCTCCGGCTGATGCCCCCGCCCACGATGCTGTCGTTGGCGGCCATCCGGATGGCGATGGTGGTGAATTCAGCGCCCTTGCGCGTCTCGCCATCGATCACGCGGCCGAGCACCCGCCCCACAGCGGGCGTCCCCGCTCCGGAGGTCCCCCCCGGGCGTTGTCCGTGCGATGCGGCTGCACTGAGGACGGAAAGGGCGAACAGGGAATAGCGAAGCGTCATGGAGGCGCGAAAGTACCGGCCCGTGCCAGCATGCCGGGCCGAAGGCTCCTCGATGCGAGGCGGCGCGTGGCCCCATTGACATCTTTTGGGAGGGGCCGAAAAAGGAAGAGGCCCCGCAGCGCGGGGCCTCTCTTTCTTCGGGGTATCGATCTAGTAGTCGTCGTTGCGCGAGCCGCGGTCGCTGCGATAGTCGCTGCGATAGCCGCCGCGATCGCCACCGCGGTCATTGCGGTAGCCGCCACGGTCGCCGCCCCGGCCTCCGCCGAAGCCGCCGCGGTCCCCCTCGGTGCGGGGACGGGCCTCGTTCACCACGAGGTCACGGCCGTGGAAGTTCTTGCCATTGGTGCCCTCGATGGCGGTGCGGCCAGCGTTATCATCGGACATCTCCACGAAGCCGAAGCCGCGGCTCCGGTTGGTGGCCTTGTCCATGATGATCTTGGCCGAAGTCACTTCTCCGTATTGCTCGAAGAGCTCGCGGAGGTCCTGGTCCCTAACAGAGTAAGGCACGTTGGCGACGTAAATGTTCATGAGTTCTACTGACTGGGTTTTTGTTTGTTCCTGCCTGTGCCGTGGAGGTCTCGCCAAAGAACGCCCCGGCCGTTGGGCGGGACGAATGTAGGCCAATTCCCCGGGTTGGCAACAGGGACGGGCATTTCCGGGAATCCCGCCCCGGAGTGCGCCTGTGGCGCCCGGTATGCCTCACCCGGGACCGCACCGGGCAGGATGGCAGCCCATCCACGCCCGCGGCGGCCCATTGGACCCTGCCGTTCAATTTCCTTAACAACCCTGCCATGAAACCATGCCTGCCTGACAGCGTTATCCTCTTGGCACGGTACCTGCCGGCCACGCTTGTGATGAATACCTTGAATCCCGAGACGAATGTGATGCGCACCCTGCTGGTGGATGCGCCTGCTGGTGCGGTTTGGAAAGCACTCACCGATCCCAAGCTGGCCCGCCTTTACATGGGGTCCATGCCTTGCTGCGACCTGCGCCCCGGCAAGCCGATGCAATGGTTCGTGCGCGAGGAGAATGGCGATCAGACCCTGGTGGCGAAAGGCTTGGTGCTGGCCGTGCAGCCGGGGCGAAGGCTCCGCTACAGCTTCTACAGCATGGCGAGCAAGCTGCCGGATGAGCCGGCCAGCCATACCACCGTGGACCTGCACCTGGTGCCGGAAGAGGATGGGCGCACGCGGGTCGAGTTCTGGCAGGGCGACTTCGCCGGTCTCCCGGATGCGGAACGCAGGGCCCGTGAGGCCGGCCGCAATTGGGTGGAGCACCTCGTAGGCCTGAAACGCGTGGCCGAGGAGGTGTGGGAATCGAAGGCCGCCTGACAGCCGGCGCAGGTGGAACGCCCCCCCAGCGCCCTCAGGGCTCGCGGAGCATCCGATAAGGTTCATCTGCGGGGAGCCGAAACCAGCGCGCATTGAAGTAGTCGACCGGCATCACATCCCATCGGCGCAGGATGATGCGGTCATTCGGTAGCGCTGCATGGCCTCGGAGGTCATCCGTTGTGGCCAAGGCGACCACGGCTTCAGGCCCTTCGCGCGCCGAGAGGAGAAGGCCCTCGATGGCGGTGCTCCAATACGGCGCTACGCGCTCGCCCGCTGCGCCGAAGCCGATGCCATCGAGATCCACGACAGCCTTTCGCATGCCCTGCTCATGCGCGGCGCGGATCAGCGATGCATGCCAAGCAGTGCGTGCCGTGTAGAAAGGAGCGACGCGCTCAGCTTCAGCCGCACGGAAGAGCATGCATGTCGCGAGGAGCGCCACGATGGCCGGTCGCCAATCCGCGTGGTCCCAAGCATGGAACAGGAGGGCGAGCACAGACCAGGCGGCGAAGCCGAAATCGACCTGTTCGCGGTAGCGGTCATGGTCCGGAGAAGGCAGGTAGAGGCACGTGAGCACGTAGAGCACCGCCCACCCGAGCACGAACGCCATTCCCTTGCGCCATTGCCCTTCCCGCCAGAGGATCACGGCAGTGAAGGCGGCGATCGCCAGTACGTCGGGATAGTGGCGCATGAACCGGGCGGCCTGCCTCGCCAGCTCGTCCGGAGCGAAGAGGCCGAGCACGAGATCGGGGAAGGCGAGCCGCTGGATGAAGGAGAGCTGCGCGGCCTCGTACGCACTCATGCCCGCAGCGCGGATCGATGCGAAGGCCAGTGCCGCCGGCAGCAAGGCCATGCGGAAGCACCGCAGGTTGGCCCGCGGTTCGAGCAGGAGCGCTCCGGCAGCCAACAGCCAGGCCATGGGGTGGCTGCTGAGGGCGAGCAGGAGGAGAAGGGCCGCGCCCAGCTTGTCCAGGGCGGTTGCGGACCTGTTCCGGCCGATGGTGGTGAGCAGGAGCACGATGAGGCCGCAACCGTAGTAGAGCTCGAACACCGGGCAGAACAGGCCGTGTGCGAGGCCGATCAGCTGCAGGGCTGCAAGGGCCATCGCGGCGCGCCCGTCCCGCAGCACCAGCAAGGCGAAGGCAGCGCCGGTGAGCAGGAAGGCCACGTTGCCCAAGGAGTGCAGCGTTATGATGCCGGCCATGGGTAGGCCGGATTGGGCACCGGCCCAGGGCAGCCATTCCGCAAGGGCCAGCACCCACCGGCCGTGCTCGATGCGGAAGGCGCCCTCATTGAGGGTGCGGATGAGGTAGTAGCCGCTGTCCGCGTAGAGACGCTCGTCCGCGAAGCGGATCGCGAAGGCCAGCAGGTAGGCCGCTACCATGGCGAGGAGCAGCACGGACGACCGCGGAATCCGTACGCTGCGATCCACAGGCATGCCCTTCATGGTTGGGCCGTGAGCGGCAGATAGCGCCCTTGCGGTGCGCTGAAATAACGCGGGTTGAGCCATCCCGCTGCAACGATATCCCAACGCCGGAACACCAACCGATCGAGATGGTCCGTGGCACCGGGCCATGCCGCATCCTCCGCCGTGATGATGGAAACCGTGCCCTCGGGGCCGTACTTCGAGGAGAGGAGCAGGCTCTCCACCGGGACCGACCAGGAAAGGTCGATGGCATGGTGCCTGGGGCCGAAGAACAGGGGGGCGGCGATGATGCCTTTGGAAACGCCTGCTTCGCGCGCTGAGCCGATGGCCTGCTCGATGCGGTGCGTGCGCTCCGCGTAATGCGGCGCAATCCACTCCGCTCTGGCCATGCGGAACACGAGCGCAGCCAGCAGAGCATGGGGCAGCAAGGCCGAGAGGCGGAGCGACGGTGCGTTTCGCAGGAGCATCAGCAGCACCCAGGCGACCGCTCCGAAGTTCAACTGCTCCCGGTAGCGGTCGTGGAGGAATCCCTGGAGCTTGAGGGTGATGAGGGCGTGCAGCACGTAAAGGAATCCGATCAACAGCATGGCCTGGCGCCATCGGCGGGCCATCAGCAGCGCGATTGCGGCCCAGGCCGCGAGCAGCATCACATCGGGATAGTGGCGCGCCGCATAGCCGGCGAGCTCCAGCAGGCTGTCCGGACCCATTGCGGACCAGAGTGCTGCGCCATCGGTTGCCCGCAGCAGGAAGGACGCGCTGTCCTTCTCATACGGCGAGAGGCGCGCTCCATGGATCAGGAGGTAGGCCGCCAGCGATGCGACCAGCAGGAGCGTGTCGCGCCGGTTCTCCCAGATGCGTTCCGCCGCAAGCAATGCCACGGCGAGCATCAGCGCCATGGCGTGCGCGGATACGGCGCCCAGGAACAGAAGGGCCAGCAGCGGCCAGCGCCAGGGGGTGCGGATGCGCGATGAGCGACGGGCGGACAGGAGAAGGATGAGCAGATCGACCCCGTAGTACAGCTCGAAGATGGGGCAGAGGAGGCCGTGCGTGAGCCCGATGAGATGGGTGGCCGCCAATGCTGCCGTTGCAGTGGCATCCTTGAGCCCGCGGGCGGCCATCAGCATGCACAGGCCGAGCCACGCCACGTTGTTCAAGGAGTGCAGTAGGATGAGCGCGCTCATCGAGGCGCCGGCCTTCACGCCCAGCAGGGGCAGTATCTGGGAGAGCGCGAGGGCCCATCGGCCGTGCTCGATGCGGAAGCCGCCGCCGTTGACCACCTGCGCCAGGTAGTAGCCGCTGTCCGCATACAACCGCTCGTCGGCGAAGCGCCAGGCGAAGGCTGCGAGGTAGGCCAGAACCAGCAGCGGCAGAGCGACGGTCGCTGCGCGTCCGGAGAACGTGGCTGCGGGACCGGGCATGCGGGAAAAGTAACGGTGCGCCCGCCATGGTACTTTTCACCCGTCGCCGATGCTCGACAGTCCCATTGAATACCTCAAGGGCGTAGGCCCCCAGCGCGGGGAGCTGCTCCGCAAGGAGCTCGGCATCGCCACCTTCCGCGACCTGCTCTTCCATTTCCCGTTCCGCTACATCGATCGGAGCCGCTTCCACACGGTGAGCGGGCTTCAAGAGGACATGCAGCAGGTGCAGTTGCGCGGCCGGATCGGGGTGCCCAGGGTGATGGGCGAGAAGCAGGGGCGGCGCATGACGGCCCTCTTCACGGATGCCACGGGCACCATCGAGCTGGTCTGGTTCAAGGGCCTCAAATGGGTGCAGCAGGCGCTGAAGCCGGGCGAGGAGTACATCGTCTTCGGCAGGCCGAGTGCCTTCAAGGGCCGGCTGAATATGCCCCACCCCGAACTGGAGCTGGCCTCGGCGTGGGACGGCGGCCTTGAGGCCGCGCTGCAGCCCATCTACAGCACCACGGAGAAGCTGGCGGCAAAGGGGCTCACCGGCCGTGCGATCTGGAAGCTGCAGAAGGCGCTGCTTCCCCAGGTGGCCGGCCTGCTGCCCGAGAACCTCGGCCGCGATCAGCTGCAGTGGCTCGGCGGCATGGGGCGCGAGGAGGCCATCCGCCAGGTGCACGCCCCCACGGATCCGCAGCGGCTGGAGCTCGCTCGGCGGAGGCTCAAGTTCGAGGAGCTCTTCTACATCCAGCTGGGGCTGCTGCGCCAGAAGCAGCGCGCGCAGCAGCAGGTGCGTGGCAATGTGTTCGGGCAGGTCGGCGAGCGGCTGAATACCTTTTACGAGCGGCACCTGCCCTTCCCCCTCACCGGCGCGCAGAAGCGTGTGGTGAAGGAAATCCGGCGCGACATGGGGAGCGGGCGCCAGATGAACCGCCTGCTGCAGGGAGATGTGGGGAGCGGAAAGACCCTGGTGGGGCTGCTGAGCATGCTCATCGCCCTGGACAACGGGTACCAAGCGGCGCTCATGGCGCCCACGGAGATCCTCGCGCAGCAGCACTTCTCCACCATCGCCCGCATGCTCGGCGACATGCCGGTCAACGTGCGGCTGCTCACCGGCAGCACGAAAGCCGCCGAGCGCCGCAGCATCCTCACGGCGCTCCGCGAGGGCGAGGTGCACATCATCGTGGGCACGCATGCCCTGCTCGAGGACCGGGTTGTCTTCCAGCGGCTGGGGCTGGTGGTCATCGACGAGCAGCACCGCTTCGGGGTGGCGCAGCGCGCCCGGCTCTGGGCCAAGAGCGAGGTGCCGCCGCACGTGCTTGTGATGACCGCCACGCCTATCCCCCGCACCCTGGCCATGACCCTCTATGGCGACCTCGAAACCAGCGTCATCGATGAGCTGCCGCCGGGGCGCAAGCCCATCCGCACCGTGCACCGGTTCGACAGCGCGCGCAACGCCGTGTTCGGCTTCCTCGAGGAGGAGCTTGCCAAGGGCCGTCAGATCTACGTGGTGTATCCGCTCATCGAGGAGAGCGAGAAGAGCGACCTCAAGCATGTGATGGACGGCTTCGAGAGCCTGTCGCGGAGGTTCCCGCTGCCGAAGCATGCGGTGGGCATCGTGCACGGAAGGCAGGATCAGGCCACCAAGGATTACGAGATGGCCCGGTTCAAGAAGGGGGAGACGGACATCCTGGTCAGCACCACGGTCATCGAGGTGGGCGTCGATGTCCCCAATGCGAGCGTCATGGTGGTCGAGAACGCCGAGCGCTTCGGTCTCTCGCAGCTCCACCAGCTCCGCGGCCGGGTGGGACGAGGGGCAGAGCAGAGCTTCTGCATCCTCATGACGGGCGACAAGCTCTCCGGCGATGCCCGCACACGCATCGGCACCATGGTGCGGACCAACGACGGCTTCGAGATAGCGGAGGCCGACCTGCGGCTTCGGGGGCCGGGCGATCTGCTCGGCACGCAGCAGAGCGGATTGCCCCAGCTGCGCATCGCGGACCTCATCGAGGATGCGGATCTGCTCCAGCAGGCCAGGCAGGCCGCCATGCGCGTGCTCGATGAGGATCCGCTGCTCGCAGAGCCGCGCCATGCGGCCATCGCCACCGCGCTCCGCAATCGCCGCGACGAGGCGGTATGGGGGAGGATCAGCTGAGCCTCAAGTGTCCAAGGCCGCCTTCCGCCGCACCTCCTCCGGGTCGAGCACATGCCGGAGCGCGCCACGGGCGATGAGGTACTGGCCCGCGGCGTAAGTGAGCAGCACCGACCAATCCGCGTGCTGGACCGGACGGACGAATCGGCTCGTGGCCAGGATGCTGTCGGACGCGATGAAGAGGGCTGCACCGATGAATACCATCAGGAAACTGGGCAGATAGGTGCGGCCGAAGCGGAGCGCCGCCGCCATGCCCATGACCGTGATGGCCACGGCATAGATGCCCACGGGCACCAGCACCTCCTCCTCCAGGTGCTCCGTCAGGTCGATGCCGAACAGCACGCCGTAGGTCATCATCACCGCGGCGAGGAGCGAAGAGACCAGGAGCCCTTGACCGCCGCCCACATCGGCCACGTTCTGCGCGAAGGCGAGGAGATAGCAGATCTGCGCGAGGAGGAAGGCGCCCAGCCCGATGATGAAGTAGAACTGGTCAAGGTGGTCGAACATGAGCGCGATGTCGCCCATGAGCGAGAAGAACAGGCCGGCCTGGATGAGCAGTGTGAACCGGTCGCCGTAGCGCCGGCTGTTGAAGAAGAACCAGCTCGAGAGCACCGCCATCATCAGCGGCTTGCAGGCATAAACCAGCGGGTGGATGTCGCGCACCTCGCCCACGATAGCGCCTGCGGTGGCTCCTGCGAACAGCGCCCCGTTCACCCAGTTGTTCTTCAGCAGGCTCATCAGCGCGGCCAAGTTAGCCGCCGCAGCGGCAAGCCACCGGGCCTGCGGCCGATGCGGCGGGATCACCCGGGGCTGGGACGCCGGGCCGCATCATCCCCCTGGGCTTCCCGGGCGGCGCTGGGCGGCCAGCAGATGCATCACCGAGATGACCCAAAGCGCGCCGGCGAGCACCGCATGCCATGGTGCTTGCAGCAGGTCGGCAGAAGCAGCGATGAGCGCTGCCAGAAGGGAGATCCGGCCCACCTCGCTCCAGACGCCCCAACGCCGGCCATCGAGGAGCGCGCCCAGGTTCATCACCCACCACAGGATCAGTGCAGCGGAGAGCCATTGCCGCGGGGGATCCATGGATTCCTGCAGGAAGAGGAAGACGGCGGTGGCGCAGACGAGGACAGCGAATTGCGCGACCACATAACCGCTCACCGCCCGGTGTGCCCTGTCCTCGAGCACTCGATGCGTCGGGCGGCCCGTTGCCTTGGGCCGGTCCGGCCCGCCCAGGTAAAGGGGGCGCCAACCGGGAGGCTTCAGGAAGACCCGCAGCCGGTCGGCCCATGTGCGGCATTGCCCGGCGAGCCGGAAGAGATCGCCCCAGTAGTGGAAATTCGCGGTGAGCGGATCCCAGCTTCGCAGGGGAACGGTGATGCCGTAGGTAGGCTCCTCCTCCTCACGCTGGAAAGTGCCGAAGAGCTTGTCCCAGATGATGAGCGTACCGGCATGGTTGCGGTCGATGTACTTCGGGTCGCTGCCGTGATGCACGCGGTGGTGGCTGGGCGTGTTGAAGAGCCGTTCGAGCGGCCCCATGCGCCCGATAGCCTTGGTGTGGATCCAGAACTGGTAGAGGGTGACGAAGGCGCCTACCGTGACGATTACCGCCGGATGCACCCCCAGCAGCGCCACAGGGACGTAGAACCAGAAGCTAAAGAGCCCCTGCCACCAGCTCTGCCGCAAGGCGACGCTCAGGTTGTACTCCTCGCTCTGGTGGTGAACGATGTGCGCCGCCCATAGGAAGTTCACTTCGTGGCTCAGGCGGTGGAACCAGTAGTAGAGCAGGTCGATCAGCAGGAAGGCGAACAGCCAGGTGAGCGGCGTGCTGGGAAGGGTGAGGAGGCGCCAGTGGTCGTACACCGCCAGGTAGATGGCGAAGATGCCGGCCTTGGTGAAGGCCCCTACCACCTGTGAGCCGATGCCGCAGCCGAGGTTGGCCACGAAATCGCTCACCCGGTACACCCTCCTTCGGGCCCATGCGCTCCACCCGATCTCGACCGCCATGAGGGCGAAGAACAGCGGGATGGCAAGGATGATGTAATCCATGCAGCGAAAATACCGGCAGGGTATCTTCGCCGGCCTTCGCCGGGCATTAACGCGCGCGGGCGACGGCATCAGCATGCGGATCTCCTGGAACTGGCTCAAGGACTACGTCGACACCGCCCTCACGCCGCACGAGGCTGCCGAGGTGCTCACCAGCACGGGCCTTGAAGTGGAAAGCGTGGAGCCCTTCGAGCCCGTGAAGGGGATGCTCGCCGGGGTGGTGGTTGGCCATGTGCTCCAATGCACCAAGCATCCCGATGCCGACCGCTTGAGCGTGACCCTGGTGGACCTCGGTAGTGGCGAGCCGGTGCAGATTGTCTGCGGGGCACCCAATGTCGCCACTGGCCAGAAGGTATTGGTGGCAACGGTGGGGGCCATCCTGCACATGGGTGATGGCGGCAGCCTCACCATCAAGCGGAGCAGCATACGCGGGCAGGAGAGCCACGGCATGATCTGCGCCGAGGATGAACTCGGCCTGGGCCACAGCCACGACGGCATCCTGGTGCTCGATGCGGCCGCAGTGCCGGGCACACCGGCGGCCCGGCATCTGGGCCTGGTGAGCGATCACGTGCTGGAGATCGGTCTGACGCCCAATCGCACCGATGCCATGGGGCATGTAGGGGTGGCGCGCGACCTCATTGCGGCGCTCCGCTACCGGCAAGGCCTGGCGATGGAGCTGGGGCTTCCAGATGTATCCGGGTTCGCACAGGACGATGATGCACGCGTTACGGCCGTGGAGGTGATGGATGCGCATGCCTGCCCGCGCTATTGCGGCGTGACCCTCACGCAGGTGAAGGTGGGCCCTTCGCCGCAATGGCTCCGGGACCGGCTCGTGGCCATCGGCCTGAAGCCCGTGAACAATGTGGTGGACGTGACCAACTTCGTGCAGCATGAGCTCGGCCAGCCCCTGCACGCGTTCGATGCGGACCGGCTCACGGATGGACGCGTGGTGGTCCGGAAAGCCGCGGCGGGTGAGCCATTCACCACCCTCGATGGCAAGGAGCGCAGGCTCGATGCCAGCGACCTCGTGATCGCTGATGCCGTGAAGCCGGCCTGCATCGCGGGGGTGTTCGGCGGGCTTGACAGCGGCGTCACCGAGGCCACGACGGCGGTCTTCTTGGAGAGCGCCTGCTTCGATGCTGCAACCATCCGTCGTACGGCACGCCGCCACGCGCTCAGCACCGACGCTTCCTTCCGCTTCGAGCGCGGCGTGGACCCGGAGATCACCGTCTATGCGCTCAAGCGCGCCGCGATGCTGCTCCGCGAGGTGGCAGGGGCGCGCGTCAGCTCACCGGTCATCGATATCGACCATTCGCGCCGCAGCCGCGCCGAAGTGCGCCTGCGCTTCGCCGAGGTGGAGCGCCTCACCGGCATCGCCATCGCCCCCGATCAGGTGGTGCGCGCGCTGGAACTCCTGGACTTCCGGGTGCTCGAGCGCACAGCGGCGGTCCTTACCCTGCAGGTGCCGGCCTACCGGGTCGACGTATCGCGCCCGGCGGATGTCATCGAGGAGATCCTGCGCATCCATGGCTACGATCGCGTGCCGCTCCCGGCCCGGCTGATGGTGCCCATGGTCGCCCGTGAGCCCTTGACATTGGAGTCGCTGCGGCACGGCACGGCCATGCACCTCGCCGCGCGCGGGTTCCGCGAGATCATGACCCCCTCGCTCATCAACGCCCGCCGGGCCGTGGAATCCGGCAGCGCGGAAACGGCGGCGCTGGTCATGCTCAGCAATCCGCTCAGCTCGGAGCTCGACGCGCTCCGGCCCACGCTGCTCACAGGGGCGCTGCAGGCCTTGGCTCACAACCTCAACCGCCAGCAACGCGACCTGCGGCTCTTTGAGCGCGGGCGCATCTATGCCGCCCAAGGCTCGGCATCACGGGAGACCGAGACCCTCGCCCTGGCCCTCACCGGCAGGGCAGGCCGCGAGAGCTGGCGCGCCAAAGGGCGCAGTGTGGAGCGGGCGGATGCCCAGGAGGAGGTGGAGGCGCTGCTCGCACGGCTGGGCCTGCTTGCCCAGGTGCAATGGACGGACGCGGCGCACCCGCTGCTCGATGCCTGTGCGGAGCTGCGCGTGGGCCATCGATCGATGGGTGTTCTCGGCCAGGTGAAGGCCCGGGAGCTGAGGGCGGCGGAGGTGAACCAGCCGGTGCTCTACGCCGAACTGAATGAGGAAGCCCTGCTCGACGCCTGCCGGGGGAGCGCCACGACATTTGAGGAGGTGCCGCGGTTCCCGGCGGTGAGGCGCGACCTGAGTCTGCTGCTCCCCGCGGGGGCGCGGTTCGAGGATCTTCGCCGCATCGCGCTGCATGCCGAGCGCAAGCTGCTGCGCGAGGTGGGGCTCTTCGATGTGTACGAGGGCGACAAGCTTCCTGCGGGGAAGAAGAGCTATGCGCTCAGCTTCATCCTGCAGGACCCGGGACGGACACTCACGGACGAGCAGGTGGACAAGGCGATGGGGCGTATCCGTGCTGCCTTGGAGAAGGAGGCCGGTGCTGAGCTGCGCGGTTGAGCGCGCTGCGGCCGATCGCCGGCCCGTGATCCGATGCGGATTCCAGGCCGGAGCATCGCCACCTTTGCCGCTGGATGCGCATCGCCGTCAACACCCGACTGCTGCTGCCGGACAAGCTCGAGGGCATCGGCTGGTTCACCCATGAGGTGATGAGGCGCATCGTGCAGGCGCATCCGGAGCACGAGTTCCTCTTCCTCTTCGACCGGCCGTACGATGAGCGCTTCATCTACGGGCACAATGTGCGTCCCGTGGTGATGGGTCCGCCCACGCGGCATCCGTTGCTCTACCGGCTGTGGTTCGACTGGCTGCTCCCGCGGAAGCTGCGGGACCTGAAAGCCGATGCGTTCATCAGCCCCGATGGATTCGTGGCCCTGCGGAGCACGGTGCCTGCGCTCGCCGTGGTGCACGACCTCAACTTCGAGCATTACCCGGAGGACCTTCCCCGCGCGTACAGTCGCTACTACCGTTCCTACTTCCCGCGGTTCGCCCGCCACGCCACGAGGCTTGCCACCGTGAGCGAATTCAGCCGGCGCGACATCGCTGCCCGGTACGAGGTGGACGAAGGGCGCATCGATGTGCTCTACAATGGCGTCGGCGAGGCCTTCCGGCCGCTGGATCCATCGGAGCGTTCGGCCGCCCGCGCCCGGCTCACCGGTGGAGCGCCCTACTTCGTCTGCATAGGGTCCCTGCATCCCCGCAAGAACATCGCGCGCCTCCTCCTCGCCTTCGACCAGCTGCTCATCCAGCACCCGAGCGATATGCGGCTGGTGATCGTGGGTGAGCGTTTCTGGTGGGACCAGCGCATGGAGCAGGCCTGGAAGCAGGTGCGGCACAAGGAACGCGTGGTGTTCACCGGCAGGCTCGGGCAGGACGAGTTGCACAAGGCCCTCGGCGCGGCGCATGCACTCGCCTTCATCAGCTACTTCGAGGGGTTCGGCATCCCCGTGGCCGAAGCCATGCGCTGCGGCGTTCCCGTGGTGGCGGCCGAGACTTCTTGCCTGCCCGAGGTGGCGGGCGATGCCGCCCACTACTGCGATCCGTTCAGCGTGGCCTCCATCAGCCGCGCCCTCTATGAGGTCTGGGGCGATGGGGCCCTCTGCGACCAGCTGCGCAGGGCCGGGCTCAAGCGCAGTGAGCGCTACACATGGGAGAAGGCCGCTGAGGCGCTATGGGCCAGCTTCGAGCGCATGTGCCATGATGCCGGCCTGCATCCTGCTGCGATGAGCCTTCGCCCGGACCCCGTCGCCATACCCCGCACCACCGACACACGCTAGCGCGCATGCCGCTCGCCGCTTATCACCTCAAGGGCGTGCTCGAAGCCGGGTGCGACGAGGCCGGACGCGGATGCCTGGCCGGTCCCGTGGTCGCGGCGGCGGTCATCCTTCCGCACCGGGTAAGGCTGCGCGGCCTTGACGACAGCAAGAAGCTCAGCGAAGGGGCGCGCGAAGGGCTGCGCCCGCTCATCGAGGAGCAGGCGCTCGCGTGGGCGGTGGCCATCGTGGATCCGTCCGAGATCGATGCGGTGAACATCCTGCAGGCATCGTTCCGCGCCATGCACCGGGCCGTGGATGCCCTGGCCATCCGTCCTGTGCACTTGCTGGTCGATGGGAATCGCTTCGCGCCGTATCCCGGCATTGCGCACAGCTGCCACATCAAGGGTGATGGGCGATTCCGTGCCATTGCGGCGGCCAGCATCCTGGCCAAGACGCACCGCGATGAGCTGATGCGCCGCCTGCACGAGGCGCATCCGCAGTATGGCTGGGCCGTGAACAAGGGTTATCCCACGGTCGATCATCGCGCGGCCATCGCCCGCTTCGGTCCCAGCCCCCACCACCGCCGCAGCTTCCGGCTGCTGCCAGGCCAGCCTTCGCTGTTCTGATCCGCCCCTTCCGTCCACAGGGCCCTGTGCGCAAGGCCCTTGCGGGCGGTGGGCCACCGGTGCCATGGAGGGCCACATTTGTGGCTCGCATGCGCCGTCCGCTCATCGCTTTTGTGCTGCTGGCCATCCTGGGTGCCGCGGCCTTTACGCTCTGGCAATGGGATCGCGACCAGGTGGAACGCGCCGACCCCTGGCGCGCGGTGCCGGCCGAGGCTGCCATCGTGCTCGAGGTCCCCGATGCCTTCGCTGCCTGGGACCGCTTCACCCATGCCTCCCTCGTCTGGCGCGCGTGGGAGAGCGATTCCGCGGCGGTGCGGCTGGCGCGGGTCATGGCCCATGCCGCCAAGCGCATGGAGGGCGATGCCGCGCTGCGCGATGCGCTGGCGGGATCGCCGGTGATCGTGGCGGTGATGCGCGTTGGTCAGGCGGGCGCGGCGCCCCTGGTCATCGGCCGTGCCCAAGGAGAGGCGGATCTGCATGCGCTGGCAGGTTTGCTGGCGTTGGACGAGGCCTCGCGCAATGCCTTTTCCGAGGGCCGCCCCACGCCCGTGCGCGTGGAGGGCGTGGACCTGAGCGCGGCGGCCCGAAGCGGCCTGTGGCTGGCCTCGCCCTCGAGCCAGCTCCTCGATGAGGCGCTCTTGCAGCTGGAGCGCGGCAGGCCCATCGCGTCCGATTCGCTATTCGCCAAGGCGCGCGCCACGCTGAGCGGCCATGACGAACCCCATCTGCTGGTGGAGACCCGGCGGCTCGCCGGGCTGCTCAGCGACATCTGGGAGGCCCGGCAGGTGGAAGCCCTCGCGCTTCCTGCCGGATGGATGGCGTTCGATGTGCGCATGAAGCCTGATGCGCTGATCCTGAGCGGTCTCTTCGCGGGAGCGCAGGATTCGCCCCTGATTCGCGGGCTGCTGGAGCAGGGTGCCGGCCCCTGGAGCGTGGCGCGGATGCTGCCGGCATCGGTTTCCTCGCTTCACGTGCGGCACATCGGGGATGCCGATGCGCTCGTCGCTTCGATGGCCGGGCAGGATGACCGCTCGCGGGCAGCGGAGGCAGCGACTCCATGGATGCTCGGGCCGGTGGGTGAAGCCCTGGCGCTCGGCCCGGAGCGCCGTTGGCTCATCGCCGGTGCCGTGGATCCCGATCGCGCCCAAGAGGAACTCATGGAGCCCTGCGCCGGCGCGCCCTGCGACACTATCGGTTATCGCGGCATCCGCCTCACGCGCTACCCGTCCTTTCTGCCCAAGGAGACGCTGATGGGCCGGCCGGCGCCCCTGCCGCAGCAGCCGTGGTGGGCCATCCTCGGCAGCCATGTGGTGATGAGCGACGACCCCGATGCCGTGCGGTCCTCGATCGATGCCTGGCTCGATGGGGGCAGCCTGGCGGAAGAGCCTGCTGCCAAGGCCTGGTTCAAGGAGATGGCCGATGAGGCCGGCCTCACCTGGTGGTGCGACCCCGGGCGCGAGGCGGCGCATTTCAGGTCCGGTCTGCGTGCTGATGCCGAGCCGACCTTCAACCGCCTCGTGGGCCTGCTGTCGCATCATTCGGCGCTCTCCATCCAGGCCTCCGGCGCACCGGACGGCATGCTCCACGTCGCGGTGGGCCTGCGGGCCCGGTCGCAGGCGGGGCGCGCCGATTCCTCTACCAGCGCAGCGCTCTGGTCGGTGAAGCTCGATGCGCACGTGGCGCGTCGGCCCGACATTGTCCTCAACCACGTCAACGGCACGCGCGAAGTGCTCGTGCAGGATACCCTGCACCGCATCCACCTCTTCGGCGCTTCGGGCAAGCTACTCTGGAGCCGGGCGCTCGAAGGCCCCATCGTAGGCGGCGTGCACCAGGTGGATCGGTTCCGGAACGGCAAGCTTCAGCTGCTGCTGGCCACGGCGCGCACGGCCTACCTCATCGACCGCAACGGCAACGATGTCGGCGGACCGCCGCATGCCCTGCCGTCGCCAGTGGCGGCACCCATGGCCGTGGTCGACTACGAGGGTCGGCGGGAGTACCGCGTGCTTGTCCCGCTGCAGGACAGGCGCATCCTCAACCTAGACCTGGACTGGGCTCCGGTTCAAGGCTGGGAGCCGCCCCGGCTGGCGCATCCGGCGATCGCGCCGGTTCGCCACCTGCGCATCGGCGGCAAGGACTACCTGCTCGTTCTGGATGAGGCCGGCGGGGTGAGGCTCCTCGATCGGCGCGGCAAGGACCGCCTGCATGTGACGGCGACCCTGGAGCGACCGAAGCGGCTGGTGGCTGTGCTCCCGGGTCAGGAGGCCCTGCGGACGCGCCTAATCTGGCTGGATCAGGACCTGCGCCTGCGCTGCGCATCGCTTTCCGGCGAGGAGCAGCCGCTGCCCGATGGCCTTGCGCAGGACCTCGATGGGGATGGCGCGCCGGAGTGGGTGATGCCGCTGGAGGTGCCGACCGCCGCCGAGCTGCTGGCAGCACTGGGCAATGGTGCCGCTCCGCCCGCCGTGGCCGCGCTGGATGCCAGCCGGACGGACAGCCTGGCCATCGGTGAACTGGATGCAGCGACCGGCGATGCATGGCGGTGGGTAAGGGCCGCCGTGCCATGGCCCGGGCATACCCATGCGCCCCATGCCATGGGTGACCTGAACCTGGATGGCCTCCCCGAGGCGGTGACGGTCACACCGGACGGCCGGCTCACCACCTTCCGGCTGCCATGAGCCGGGCAACGCGCCATCCCGGTTGCGCTGTGCACGTGCCCTGCTAGATTTGCCACGGCTATCCGGCGGCCCGCGCCGCCAGGCCCCATGAAACGAGCACTTCTCCGCACGGCATTGCGCAAGGAAGTGGTGGGCCTGGCCAAGGTCACGGTCATCATCCTCACCGCATTCCTGCTGCTCCTGGAGTTCGGCTATCGCGCCGATCCCTCCACCTACGTGCTGCTTGAGCAGCTCAGCTACGGCTTGGTCATCGCAGCGGCCTTCGTCACCTTGGGCAGCTTGCTGCGCACGGCTCTTCGCGGGGAGCATGTCCGCAAGGCCGAGCTCATCTGGTTGGTGGCGGTGCTCAGCTTGGTCATCGGGAAAGCGGTGGCTGCGCGCGTGTTCGCCGGGTTCGGGCACTGGCCATTGCTCGGGTTCCTGCTCACCTTCTCTTTCATCGAGCTATCGCGCCTGGAGATAGGGCGCAACAGCACGCTGTTCAACCCGGCGCTTCTCTTCGTCACCAGCTTCCTCGTCCTCATCGCCATAGGCGCAGCCCTTTTCCTATTGCCCAATGCCACTACGCGCCCCATCACCCTGGTGGAGGCCATCTTCACGAGCACGAGCGCCGTGTGCGTCACCGGCCTCAGCACCATCGATGTCGGCAAGGACCTTACGGCCATGGGGCAATGGGTGCTGCTGCTTCTGATCCAGCTCGGTGGCCTCGGAGTGATGACCTTCACCAGCTTCTTCGCCTTCTTCTTCAAGGGACGAACCTCGCTCGAGGAGCAACTGCGCGTGCGCGACATCGCGAACACGACGCTCAGCGGCGCCCGGGGCTTCATTGTCCAGGTGATCCTCTTCACGCTCGGCGTGGAGCTGCTAGGCACGGGGCTCATCTACCTGAGCGTCTCCGATACCGTGTTCGACTCGTTCGCGGACCGGATGTTCTTCGCGCTCTTCCACAGCGTTTCCTCCTTCAATAACGCAGGCTTTTCAACCGCGAGCTTGGGGCTCTACGACCCTGCATTCCGCTTCAATTACCCGCTGCTCTGGGTGATCGCGCTGCTCTTCGTTTTCGGCGGCCTCGGGTTCGGCATCATCTTCAACTTCAGCCGCTACGTGCGATTCTGGGTGGCCGGGCGCATCAGGCGATTCCTGACCGGTGCGCCTTGCCAGCGTTACCCGCGCGTGGTCAACCTGAGCACCCGCTTGGTGCTCCTCGCCACGGCCTTCCTCATCGTGCTCGGCACATTGTCGATTCTGGTCTTCGAGTGGAACCACGGCCTTGCTGAGCATGGGTCCTGGTGGGGGCGCATCACAGCGGCTTTCTTCACGGGCGTAACCCCGCGGACGGCCGGCTTCAATGTCATGGATACCGCGCTCCTCACCACGCCTACGCTCATGGTTGTGCTGCTGCTGATGTATGTGGGCGCATCGCCCGGCAGCACCGGCGGAGGCGTCAAGACCACCACCTTCGGGGTCGCCACCCTCAACATCTTCGCCACGGCGCGCGGACGCCGTCGCATCGAGTTCTTCGGCCGCGAGATCAGCAACCTCAGCACGCGGCGCGCTTTCGCCTCCATCGTGCTCTCGCTCATCTTCCTGGGGCTGTCCATCAGCGTGGTGGCGTCGCTCGAGGCAAGGCATGGGCTCATGCCCATCGCCTTCGAGTGCTTCAGCGCCTTCAGCACCGTGGGCCTGAGCATGAACCTCACTCCGCAGCTGGGCGATGCCGCCCGCGTGGTGCTGGTCGTTGTGATGTTCGTCGGCCGTGTGAGCGCGCTCACGCTGCTTGTGGGCGTGCTGCGCCAGGTGCAGGTGAGCAAATACAGGTACCCCAAGGAGGACATCCTCATCAACTGACCGCCCATGAAGATCGCAGTGTTCGGCCTCGGCAATTTCGGCAGGCACCTCTCCATCAAGCTCACCGCCATGGGCCACGAGGTGATCGCCATCGACCACGACATGGACAAGGTGGAGGCCATCAAGGGCGAGGTGAGCTATGCGGTGTGCCTCGAGAGCAACGACCCGCAGGCCATGAGCACGCTGCCCCTCACCGACGTGGATGCCGCCGTGGTGGCCATCGGGGAGAACGAGGGCGCCAACATCATGACCACCGCGCTGCTGGTGAACCTGAAGGTGAAGCGCGTCATCAGCCGCGCCATCAATCCGCTCCACGAGATGGTGCTCAATTCGATGGGCGTCACCGACATCGTGCACCCGGAGGAGAAGGCCGCCGAGGGCCTCGCCCGCAAACTCAATCTGCGCCGGCTCGTGGACCAATTCGAGCTGCCGGGCGGCTTCATCATCGCAGAGATCGTCGTGCCCGACAAGTTCGTGGACAAGCCCCTCAGCCAGATCCAGGAGCTGCGTCAGCGGCAGCTCGGACTGGTCACCGTGCTGCGAAAGGAGAGCGAGAAGAGCTTCCTTGGCCGCAGGTCCATCAAGCTCGGCGCCCTGGGCGTCATGGACCCTGACTTCGTGCCCGTGAAGGGCGACATCCTCGTGCTCTTCGGCACCAAGGAGGAGGTGGCGCGTTTCACCGGCGAGAACGACTGAGCGGGGCAAGGGCGTGGGGAATCGGCCGTTTGAAAGGGAGGCGGGGAGGCACGACATCCGCACGACCGATGACATCGCCATCCTGGTGCGCTCGTTCTACGAGCGGGTGCGCCCCGACCCGGAGCTCGGCCACTTCTTCGCGGACCTGGACTGGGGCCATCACATCCCCCGGATCGCCTCATTCTGGGCAATGGTGCTGCTCGGCGACCGCTCCTACCAGGGCGATCCGATGACGACGCACATCCGGCTGGCACGAACCCATCCGATGGAGCCGCGCCACTTCGAGCGATGGCTGGCGCATTGGCAGGCCGCAGTGGATGACCTTTTCAGCGGCCCGAAGGCGGATGAGGCCAAGGAGCGGGCGCGCACCATCGCCGGCATCATGGCCCATAAGGTGGGCCGTGCGGCCACCTAGCGGCGCGGCTTGCGCAGGGCGATGCGCTGGCCTCCCTTCAGCTTCGCGCCCTCCGGCAGGTTGTTGTAGCGCGCGAGCTTGCTCAGCTTCACGCCGTACGCCTGGCTAACGCCCCACAGGGTCTCGCCCTCGTGCGCCGTGTGGACATCGGCCTTGGCGGCCTTGTTGCGCTTGGGCTGGATGTAGATGATCTGCCCCTCGTTCAGCGCCGCCTCCTTGTCCAGGTCGTTCCAACGGGCCAGCATGCCGTGGGTCGTCCCCAGCTCATCGGCCAGCTTGCGGAAGCTGTCGCCCGACCGGGCACGGACGAACTTCACCCGGCCATCCGACACCTCCACGGACCGCCCGGCGGTGATGGTGATGGATTCCCCCCCGATGGCCGTCCGACGCCCCTTCTGCTCGGGAGCAGGCTTGGGTCCTTCCCCCTTGGAAGGCTTGTACGCCACGTCGATGCCCTGGTCGAGCTTTTGCAGCTCATAGCGTTCGATGAGGGTGATGAGCTTCTGCGGGTAGCTCGGGTCTGTGGCATACCCGGCCGCCTTCAGCCCCCGCGCCCATCCCTTGTAATCCGTCGGCCGCAGCTCGAAGAGGGCCGCATAACGCTGCCGCTTCAGGAACTTGCTGTGGTCCTCGAAGCTGTCGGCGGCATCGCGGTACTTCCTGAAGCAGTCGTTCTTGCGGTCATCGTCGTGGTAGCTCTTCCCCCCGGTCCAGTCGGGTGTGCACTTGATGCCGAAGTGGTTGTTGGCCGTCCGCGCCAGCTCGCTGTTGCCATTGCCGCTCTCCAGCAGCCCCTGCGCCAGGGTGATGCTGGCTGGAATGCCGTGCTCCTTCATCTTCCGCACCGCCACCTCCTTCCATTGCCCGATGTATTCCTCTGCGGTGAAGCGCTTGTTGGGCGGCTGCCCTTGAGCCCAAGCGCCCTGCACACCCAGCAGCAGCAGGGCCAGTAAACGGGTTATCCACAGATCAACAAGGCGCATGGTCGGTACGGGGCAGTCCCCGGGAAGGGGCGAAACTACCGGGGTTCCAGGGTGTTGTTCACAATCCATCCACCGGTGAATCAACCACCTCCTGTGGAAAGAACGTGCCGGAAGGCCCACTTCGGGTGTCCCGGCCCGGAACTTCGCCCGGGCGATTGAACCAACCGCCGCTGCAAGTGTTAACCCGGCATCATGGACCGCGACGGCAACGCCCAACGTCCCGCTGACGACCGCTTCGAGCGCCTTGGCTTGGAGCCGGGCGATTATTACTTCTCCAAGGAAGGCTACCTGGTCTTCACGGAGCAGTACCACCTGAAACGGGGATACTGCTGCGGCAACCGTTGCAAGCACTGTCCTTATGGGCACGAGGCGGTGAAGAAGGTGAGGGGGTAAGCAGCGTTACGGAACGCCCGGCTATCTTCACTGTGCCATGCGGGGAATCATACTCTTGGTATTGCTCTTCCAAGCCCTTACGGCTGCCGCCCAGGATTGGGTCTTGCTCAATCCCGCGTACCGCTACAACTACAGCAACGACGGCACCGATACCATTCGCCACCAGATCCGCGTGATGGATGTGGATACGCTGGGGCCGGATAGCTTCAGATATGAACTGAACAGGGTGGCGGTTGTGTGTGATACCTGCCCTGCGATCGGCAATACCTGCGCCGGCTGTTTCGTTCGAGTGAACCAACCGCAGTTCCTTGGGATCGAGTGCGTGAAGGCGGGGAACGACTGGCGCTTCTTCGGTGCGGACACCTTCATAATTCGCGGTTCTGCTGGCCCCGGTGCTACATGGAGCTTTGACTTAAGCAACGGAGTAACGGCTACTGTTGATGCCGAATGGACCGAAGCGCTGTTCGGGGTGCAGGACACCCTGCGCAGCATCGTGCTGAGCAGCCAGGACACGATCATCTTGAGTCGTTCATTCGGCATCCGGCGTTTCTGTCGCGGCTCGAATGCCGTGGAGTTGATAGGCGTGGAAGGGCCAGGTGTTGGGCGGGTTTATCCTAATCCGCTGGCGTACTTCGATTATCAGCCGGGGGATGAGTTGACGTATTGGCTTCTTTCAATCTACCACATATCGTATCCGGGTGGGCTTCACTACAATACCTCTCTTCCATCATATTGGAAGGTTAGGATTACCGGCCGTATGGATTCATCGGAAGGCGTGTTCTATACGACATCGTGGGCAATTGATTGGCCTGGCGGACTAGGGGTCACGTTTCCGCCGATAAGTGTACCGGACTGGCCAGTTCCGTACAATGGATGGTCCTTGGTGCGCGATGAGCTACTCGTGAAGCACCCGCTGCTTGGGGCTTTCCCTGGCGAGGTAATCGACACTTCCATCTGTGAGAATGCCTACTATCCCGGTTATGACGTTCGATCAATTGCCCAGTACAGTTTGGCTCCAAGCGGAAAAGCCGAGATGCGATATCAACCAATTGGACCGTCTGTCAACAGCATGCTTTGCGGGTTTAACGCCACTGGATCCCCACTTCAAGGGATGTTTCCGCGGCACCCCGAACCAGTATCTGCATGGTACGAGGAGGGTGTCGGTCTTCGCACGATGTGGTTTCGCCTCTCTCCAGGAGAAGGCGAGCACCTTGTGGAGTTGGTTGGAGCGGTTATCGGTGGGGATACCATTGTGCCGCCTCCTGTCATCAATTGGGATGTCGCAATTGTGGAACGTGAGAACAACGGCGGTCTAGTGTTCCCCAATCCCGCAACAGACAGGATATTCATGAAGCAAGCGCCAATTAGCGCTGGTTTGGGCATCCGAGATCTCGAGGGGCGTCTCGTCCTCACCCAGCACATCGCTTCAGCGAACGAGACCATCGACGTGCAGCACCTCGCGCCGGGCATCTACTTCGTTTCGGTGGATGGCGTGGCACCGCAACGCGTGGTGATAGCCCGCTAGCCCGAACTTCGCCGCGCCGCGATTGTTCCGGCCATAGCATTCGCACACATGCCCACCGCAACCGCTTCCGAGCTCCAGGCCTTCCAGCAGGCCATTCGTGAAGGCATCCCCGAGGCGCTCCCGCCTGCCCGCCCGCTCGACGCCGGCGTGAGCCACGCGCCCAAGCGCAAGGATATCCTCACCGCCGAGGAGAAGAAGCTGGCCCTGCGCAACGCGCTGCGCTACTTCCACCCGAAGCACCACAGCACCCTCGCGCCCGAGTTCGCGCAGGAGCTGCAGGAATACGGCCGCATCTACATGCACCGCCTGCGTCCGGAGCACCCCATGCACGCGCGGCCCATCGACCACTACCCCGCGAAGAGCAAGCAGGCCGCGGCCATCATGCTGATGATCCAGAACAACCTGGACCCGGCCGTGGCGCAGCACCCGCACGAGCTGATCACCTACGGCGGCAACGGCGCGGTGTTCCAGAACTGGGCGCAGTACCGTCTGGTGATGCAGTACCTGAGCGAGATGACCGACGAGCAGACGCTGGTGATGTACAGCGGCCACCCGCTCGGCCTCTTCCCCAGCCACCCCGATGCCCCGCGCGTGGTGGTGACCAACGGGATGATGATCCCGAACTACAGCAAGCCCGACGACTGGGAGCGCTTCAACGCCCTCGGCGTGACGCAGTACGGCCAGATGACCGCGGGCAGCTACATGTACATCGGCCCGCAGGGTATCGTGCACGGCACCACCATCACCGTGCTCAACGCCTGCCGCATGATCCAGTCGTCGCCGGGAACGAAGGGCAAGCTCTTCGTCACCGCAGGCCTGGGCGGCATGAGCGGTGCCCAGCCCAAGGCCGGCAACATCGCGGGCGTGGTCACCATCTGTGCCGAAGTGAACGCCACGGCGGCCTACAAGCGCCACAGCCAGGGTTGGGTGGATGAGGTGATCACCGACGTGGACGCGTGCATCGATGCCGCGCTCGCCTGGCAGAAGAAAGGCGAGGCGCACAGCATCGCCTACCTCGGCAACGTGGTGGACCTATGGGAGCGCCTCGCCGCACGGAACATCCATGTGGACCTCGGCAGCGACCAGACCAGTTTGCACAATCCCTGGGCCGGCGGCTACTACCCCGTGGGCCTGAGCTACGAGGAGAGCAACGCGCTCATGGTGAAGGACCCGGCCGCCTTCAAGCAGCGCGTGCAGGAGACGCTGCGCCGCCATGTGACCGCCGTGAACACCCTCGCCGAGCAGGGCATGTACTTCTTCGATTACGGCAACGCATTCCTGCTGGAAAGCAAGCGCGCGGGTGCCGACATCGCCGGCAAGCACGGCGAGGAATTCCGCTACCCCAGCTACGTGGAGGACATCATGGGCCCCATGTGCTTCGACCACGGCTTCGGTCCGTTCCGGTGGGTGTGCACCAGCGGCGATTCGAAGGACCTCGCCACCAGCGACCGCATCGCCGGCGATGTGCTGGAAGCGATGGGGAAGGAGGCACCGCCCGAGATTGCACAGCAGATCGCCGACAACCTGCATTGGATCCGCAGCGCGCAGCAGAACAAGCTCGTGGTGGGCAGCCAGGCGCGCATCCTCTACGCCGACAGCGAGGGCCGCATCCGCATCGCGCAGGCCTTCAACGAGGCGATCAAACGCGGCGAGATCAGTGCGCCCATCGTGCTCGGTCGCGACCACCATGATGTGAGCGGCACCGACAGCCCATACCGCGAGACCAGTAACATCCGCGACGGATCGCGCTTCACCGCCGACATGGCCGTGCAGAACTTCGTGGGCGATGCCTTCCGCGGCGCCACATGGATCAGTTTGCACAACGGCGGCGGCGTGGGCTGGGGCGAGGTGATCAACGGCGGCTTCGGCATGGTGCTCGACGGCAGCGCCGACAGCGACCGGCGGTTGAAGAGCATGCTGCACTGGGACGTGAACAACGGCATCGCGCGCCGCGCCTGGGCCCGCAACCCCAACGCGGTATGGAGCATCGAACAGGAGATGAAGCGCACGCCGCTGCTGAAGGTGACCCTGCCGAACGAGGCTGATGATGCGGTGATCGACGGGGCCTTGGGCTGAGGGCGAAAGATTAAATTCGTGGGCCACCCAACCCGGCCAGGGTGTTCACCGTGTATGGATGTGAACGCCCAACAACCGATCCTCACGCCCATGAACCACACATTCCGCTCCCTGCTGCTCACAGGCGCCTCCCTTGTCGGGCTGGCCGCCTTCGCCCAGCCCATACCGCCTTATCCCATCCTCATCACGGGAATGGTGCAGGGCTGCATGCCCAACAGCCAGGTGACCATCTCGTCCATGCCCAACACGCAGCCCACCTGGAGCTACACGCTCGACCTGGTGAACTGCGGGTTCGATACCGTGGCTTGGATGCAAAGCCCTGGTGGCGGCTTCACGTTCAATGTGGCCTGCAACGGGGCCATGCTCACCGCAGTGGGCCAGTACCAAGTCGGCCCTTCGGGTGCCGACTCGATCATGGTCACCCTGAACTGCAGCGGTGGCGGAACGCCTGACTGCCTGGGGGTGCCCGGCGGCAGCGCCCTGCCCGGCACGTCCTGCACCACCTTCCTCGGCGTGGACGGAACCTGGAACGCCAGCTGCGAATGCGTGCCGAACGCCTCTTCCTGCCAGGCCTGCTTCACGGTGTACTCCAACAGTCCGTGGACCGCAGGATTCATGAACTGCTCCACCGGCAACGCGCCGTTCACCTACCAGTGGTGGCTGCCCAACGGGAGCGCTTCCACCTCACAGAACGCGGATTGGACCTTCACTGCCGCAGGGGCATACGGCGTTTGCCTGACCATCGCCGATGCGGGTGGATGCACCAGCGTGCTCTGCGATACCGTGTATGTGGATGCGAACGGCGGCGTCTCGGCCAGCGCCAACTACTTCGACTGCCTGCAGATCCCCAACGGCCCCAACGTGCCGGGCTCGCCCTGCGTCAACCCCAACGGATCGACGGGCATTTGGAACGCCAACTGCGAGTGCGTGCCGACCCTGATGAACTGCCAGGCCTGCATCGAACTGGGGCCGGTGATCAACCAGAGCGGCAATGCCATTCCCTTCGCCGTGCTGGGCACGAACTGCTCGCAGGGTACGGCGCCGCTCACCTACCAGATCAACTGGGGGGATGGGGTAGCCAATTCGTCCGGTGATCACGCGTATGCTGAACCCGGTGTCTATGGCGTGTGCATCACCATCGCCGATGCCAGCGGTTGCACGAGCGTGGACTGCGACACCGTGGTGGTGGATGCCAATGGCGGCATCTCGGTGAACCCGCCCATGCTCTACGACTGCCTGCAGGTCCTGAACGGCCCCAACATGCCCGGCACGCCCTGCACGAACCCGGCCACCGGTTTCACCGGCACGTGGAGCGCCGACTGTGTCTGTGTGCCCGACTCAACCGGCGGCGCCTACGACTGCCTCGGTGTGCTGAACGGCAGCAACCTGCCCGGCACCCCCTGCTGGACACCCGGCACCAACTTCATCGGCGTGTGGGATGCGAACTGCAACTGCACCAGCGGAAGCGGTCTGCCCTGCCAGGCCGGCTTCTGGGTGATCCAAGCCTACGGCCAGGACAGCCTGCCCGTGCCCAACGAAGTGTGGGTGTGGAACCTGAGCACCGGCAACGGCGCGCTCTCCTACCTGTGGAACTTCGGCGATGGCACCACCAGCACCGACCCCTTCCCCACGCACACCTACAGCCAGAACGGTCCCTACCTGCTCTGCCTCACCATCGCCGATGCCAGCGGCTGCACCAGCACCAGCTGCGACAGTGTCTCCATTGATGAGAACGGCCTGCTGAACGGGATGATCCTCGGTGGCCACGACGCATCGTCGGCCAATCGCACCAACGGCTTCACGCTGAATGTGCAGAACCCGCTCACCACGAGCATGGCCGAGCTGCAGGACCTCTCCCACGCCGCCATCTGGCCCAACCCCAGCAACGGCGACCTGAACCTGGCCCTGGTATCCACGGCCGATGGCCCCTTGAGCATCCGCTTCTTCGATGTCAACGGCCGTGAGGTCCGCCAGGAAAGCCGGGCCATGAACGCCGGTCGCAGCCAGCATCGCTTCGACATCGCCGACCTGCCTGCGGGCATCTACACCCTGCGTGCCACCGACCGCAACGGCAGCAGCCTCAGCATTCGGTTCGTGAAAGCGAGGTGATCCGCCGTTCGATCCTTCCAGGAGCGCCCTGCAGCCATGCGGGGCGCTTCTGCGTTCGGGCGGTCCGATCGCAGTAATTTTCAGACGCACCCAACCCAGGGGCCAGCGGCACCGTGTATGGGAATGAACGCCCAACGAACGAACCGTAATCCCATGAAACACGCACTTCGCTCCCTGGCCCTCACCGCCGCCCTCTCGGCCGGTATGGCCGCCATTGCCCAAATCCCATACGAGGTCACCGTATACGGTACGGTGGCCGGCTGCACTCCCAACTCATTCGTGAACATCGAAACACTGCCCGGAACTGAGCCTGCGCAGGACATTGATGTGCCGGTGCTGCCTCCCACGTGCAGCTTCAGCGTGACGCTGAACATGATTTCGGGGTCTGGTGGCTTCATCATCAGCACACCGTGCCTCGGTGTCATGCAATCCGACACCGTGCTCTACGAGGCGGACCCGGTGTTGGACTCGGCCATGGTGTACGTGGTGTTCAACTGTGGCAGCACGACACCGGATTGCCTTGGCGTACCCGGTGGCAGTGCCCTGCCGGGAACGCCTTGCACCAGCACTGGCGGCGGGAACGGCATCTGGAACGCGGAATGCCAGTGCATCCTCACGAACGGTGATTGCCAGGCCTGCTTTACCGCATCGCAGGCCACCGATGGGAATGGCGCCCCGATCCCCTTCACCGCGGCGTTCACGAACTGCTCCAGCGGCGGCACGGGGTCCATCGAGTACATCTGGGACTTCCCCTCCACGGCGATCACCGCCTTCGAGACCAGCTATACCTACAATGGCCCCGGTGTTTGGGGTGCCTGCCTGAACATGTATGCCGATGGATGCACCAGCTACCTCTGCGATACCGTGCTGTTCGATGCGAACGGTATGCTGGTGGATGGACCGGTCGTGTATGACTGCCTCCAGATCCCCAATGGTCCAAACGTCCCGGGAGCACCCTGCACCAACCCTGCCACCGGCGCTAGCGGCACGTGGAGCGTGAATTGCGAGTGCATCACCAACACCACCGGTTGCCAGGCCGGTTTCTGGGTGATCCAGGCTTATGACAGCCTCGGCGGGGAGGTGGCCCCCATCCCGTATGAGCTCTGGGTGTGGAACCTGAGTAGCGGCACCAGCCCCTTCCAGTTCGAGTGGGACTTCGGAGACGGTACCGGCAGCTTCGATCCCTACCCTACGCACGTGTATGCCCAGAGCGGCCCCTACAACCTCTGCCTCACGCTCACCGACGATGCCGGGTGCTCAAGCACTTATTGCGACAGCATCAGCATCGATGGGGGCGGTTTCTATGAGGGTATGGCACCAGAGGCCGAGGTCCGCAACGGCTTCACCATCCGCGTGATCAGCCAGCTGCCCACCGGCATCGCCGACCAGCCCGCCTTCACCGACACCCGCCTGTGGCCCAACCCGGTGAACGATGTGCTGAACCTCCGCTTCGACACCAACCTGCGCGGCAATCTGGCGATGGCCGTAGTGGACGTGAACGGGCGCGTGGTGCTGAGCACGGGTGCGATGGTCACCGGCGGCACCAACCAGCTGGAGGTCGCCACCAGTTCGCTGCCAGCCGGCATGTACATGCTCCGCATGGGCAACGGACAGGATACCATGAGCTTCCGCTTCGTGAAACACTGATTGCACACCTGAGGCCGAAGGGCACCCGCCATGAGGCGGGTGCCCTTCGGCACAATGGCATGGTCCCCGAGAGCCTCATCGAACGCTGCCTCCGCGAGGAGCCCAAGGCGCAGTACGAGCTGTACCGCGCCTTGTACGGGCAGATGATGGCCATCTGTGGCCGCTACGAACGCAACAAGCAGGATGCCGTGGCCCGCATGAACCAGGGCTTCCTGAAGATCCTGACGAACCTGGACAAACGACGGCCCGAGGTCCCCTTCGAGCTCTGGACCCGACGCATCATGATCAATACCGTGATCGACCAGCACCGCCACGACCGCCAGCGCCGGCAGAGCGAATCGCTCGATGCGCCGCTGGATGAGGGCGCGCTCACCGAGGTGAACGACTACCTGCGGCAGATGGATGCCGAGGCCTTCGCCGAGCTCCTCTCCCGCGTCCCCGACATGTCGCGGAAGGTCTTCAATCTCTTCGCCATCGACGGCTTCGGGCATGCCGAGATCGCCACCATGCTGGGCATCAGCGAGGGCACCTCAAAATGGCACGTGAGCCATGCCCGGCAGGTGCTGCAGCAATCCATCGCTCGGTTGGCCACCGTCGCCGTCAAGAACGCACTGCCATGAACCTGAACGAGCAATTCGACGAGCTGGCGCGGCGCAAGCTGGAAGAGCGTGCATACCCCTTTGAGGAATCGGCCTGGCTCGATGCGCAACGTGCCATTGCCGCCAGGAAGGGGAGGCGTCGTCGTTGGGGTTGGTACCTGGGCGGCTTGTTGGCAGCAGTGGGCATGGCCTGGATCCTTGGCGGCGAGCCATGGGCCCGAGAGCACAGCAGGACCGTGGTGTCGGGGAGCGCTGCTGCCGGTGCAGCCGGGCAGCCGGCGGCGGCAGGGAATGCGGAGATGGAAGGAGGAGCCACCTCGCGTGAGACAGAGGCCGCAGCGCCGATCGAACGGGCCGATCGGGCATCCAGCCTTGGCGGAGACGCTGCTGCTCCGGACACGCCCCGTGCTCCATCCGTGACCGGAAGCCATCATCATGACGCGACGGCCCCTTTCGCAGCAGCCAATCCCATGCTGCCCGTGAATCCGGCCATTGGGCGCGCGGCCGCGGAACCAGCTGCCCATGCCCCCGCGGACCGCACAGCCGATACGGGCGATGGTGGCATTGTACCGGAGCCTGTCGGGAGCGGATTACGGGATGCCGGCCTGCCACCGGGTCGGCGCTTTGAGCCGAACCCCGAGCTGAGTTCCGCCCTCGCGTTGTCGGGCGATGAACCGGGTGTCCTGCGGTCGGCCCTTGGGGAGGACGCTTCAGCCTCACTGATCGGTCTGCGCAGTGAGGATGCCTCCCGATCGGAAGGGGCGGAGCGGACGGCCATTCCCATGCTGCTGGGCATCTCCGCCAGCCTTGCTCCGGCATTGCCCCACACGGTGGAGCCAGGCCCGGTGATCCAGCCGCTCCGGATCAGCCGCTGGAGCTGGGAGGTGGGGGCGCTGGCGGGAGGCTTCTCTGCCACCAGTGACTATCGGGGCAATGCCGCGAGCGATTGGTCGGTTTCCCCGCAGCTGAGCGTTGGCGTTGGAGCGGAGGCCATGCGGATGAACCGGAACCTCGGCATCGGGTTCGGACTGCATCACGGGTCCTTCGCCGATCGCCTCAGCACCCCGGAGGCTATCCGGACGACCATTGAGCTCGACCGGTACTGGTACCTGACCCCGGTTGACACCACCCTGCTTGTCATCACGGACTCGGCCTTCAACGGCGAGGGGCAGATGGAATACTACGGGTTCAACGTGCCTGCCACGGTGATGGTGATCCGTTCAGCTTACGATACCACGGCCACCCGCTTGGTCATCCGGCAGGCCCGCCAGCGGGTGAACCGCACCAGCTACATCGAGTTGCCGCTGCTGCTCGATGCGCACGCAGTCCAAGGCCGGTGGAGCATCGGGGTGCGCGGCGGTCCGTCGATCGGGCTGCTGACGCGCCGTGATATCTCCCTGCCGGCGGAAGAAGGCGATGGCTACGCGGATGCGGACCCGGCTGCCGTGCGCCAATGGGTGCTCGGCTGGACGGCCAGGGCCTATGTGCGCTACCGGTTCAACAGCGCTTGGAGCATCGGGCTGGAGCCGGCGCTGCGCGGCCAGTTCATGGATGCGGTGGTGCAGGAGGGCGTGGCACGCAGGTCGACGGCCGGCGGGTTCGTCCTCAGCCTCAGCTACCGGCTGCCCTGACCGATGGGATCGGGCACCGGCCCGACTTCTCATCTTCACGCCGCCGAATGCGCCGTGCCTTCCTGACCAACCTGCTGCTGCTGCTGGCGCTCAACCTGCTGGTGAAGCCCTTCTACATCCTGGGCATCGATGCCGGGGTGCAGCGCGCAGTGGGTGCGGAGGCTTACGGCGGTTATGCGGCCCTCCTCAGCCTGGGCTTCCTGCTCAACATCGTGCTGGACCTGGGGCTGACGAACTACAGCACGCGGCATGTGGCGCGGCACACCCATCTCATGGGCAAGTACCTGGGAGGGGTGGCGGCGGTGCGCATGGCGCTGTTGCTGGCCTATGCCGTGCTCACGGTGGCCACCGGGGTGGTGCTCGGCTACCGGGGCGAGAGGCTGGGCATGCTGGGTTGGCTGGTGCTGAATCAGGGCCTGGTGGCCAGCATCCTCTACTTGCGCAGCAACATCGCCGGCGCCCAGCGCTTCCGATGGGACAGTCTTCTCAGCGTGCTCGACCGCGTGCTGCTGATCGGCGGCGTCGGATGGCTGCTCTGGGGGCGGGCGGCAGGGGAGCCCTTCCGCATCGAATGGTTCGTATGGGCGCAGACCTTGAGCTACGCGGTCACCTTCCTGGTGGCACTGGCGTTCGTGCTGCGGCTGAGCGGGCCCGTGTCGATGGCATGGCGGCCGGCCTTCAGCATCGTGGTGGTGCGGCAGAGCTTTCCCTTCGCGGTGCTCATCCTGCTGATGACCTTCTATTACCGGATCGATACCGTCATGCTGGAGCGCATGCTGCCTGACGGCGCACTGCAGGCGGGTATCTACTACCAGGGGTTCCGCTGGTTCGAGGCGCTCAACATGCTCGGCTATCTGGTGGCGGGCCTGCTGCTGCCCATGTTCAGCCGCATGCTCCAGGAGCGCGCCGATGTCACCCCGCTTGCCGGCCTGGCCTTCCGGCTGGTGCTGGTGGCTTCCTTGGCAGCCGCCGTCTTCGGCAGCCTTCATGCGGCAGGCGTGATGGGCCTGCTCTATGCCGATCATGTGGCCGAGGCGGCGCGGGTCTTCGCGCTCCTCATCTGGTGCTTCGCGGCCGTCTGCACCACCTATGTCTTCGGTACCCTGCTCACGGCTGGCGGTGAACTGCGGCTCCTGAACTGGATGGCCGCAGGCGGTGCGGTGCTCAACATCGCCCTGAACGCCATCCTGATTCCCCGCCTGCAGGCCGAGGGGGCGGCCTGGGCAGCGCTGGTCACTCAGGTGCTCACAGCGACGGCGCAGGTGGTTCTCGCGGCGCGCATGCACCGGTTGGCCGGAATCGCCCCGACCCTCTTCCGGGCGGCGCTCTATGCCACCGGCTTGGCCGGCCTTGGTCTGGGGCTTGACCGGCTCGCCCTGCCCTTTTGGATGACGGGCCTGGTCTTCGCCCTCCTCGCGGCTGGAGCGGCCTTGCTCACGGGCCTGTTGCGGCCGGCGGAGCTCCGCGCGGCCATGGCGCTGGAAGGGACTGGCCGACAGGGGTGAACGCGTACTTTAGCCGACCTTTCACCGTTAGGCCCCGCATGCAGGAGACCCTCACCAGGCGCAGAGCCCCCATGGCCGCTGCGTCCGAGCCGCCGCCCTTCGACCTCGTCCTTTACCTCTGGCAGCGCCGCCGGTTGATCATCGGGGTCACTCTGATCGGTCTGGCAGCCGGCGTTGCCGCCGCGTTCCTCATCACCCCGCTCTACCGCAGCGAGGTGATCATGTTCCCGGCCATCACCAACAGCGCCTCCAAGGCCCTGCTCAACGAGCAGGCTACCGGGCGCGACGACATCCTTGCCTTGGGCGATGAGGAGGACAGCGAGCAGCTCTTGCAGCTGCTGCATTCGGATGAGATCCGCGACAGGGTCGCCCAGCGGTTCAACCTCTTCGAGGTGTACCGCATCAAGCCCGACAGCCGCCACCGCAACAGCGAGCTGCGCGAGGCCTATCGCGACCACATCAAATTCGAGTACACCAAGTTCAGCAGCGTGAAGGTGGAGGTGAACGACCCGGATCCCCAGCGCGCAGCGGACATCGCCAACTTCATCTCGGCACAGGTGGACAGCGTGTGGAAGGAGATGGCCCGTGAGCGCGCCGAGAAGGGCCTTCGCATCGTCCGCAGCAAGGTGGAGCAGCTCGAGGCGGACATCTCCCAATGGCAGGACAGCATGCGCGTGCTGCGCGACCTGGGCGTGCACGACTACCATACCCAGACCGAGCGCTACAACGAGTATCTCGGCGCGGCCATCGTGAAGGGCGACCAGCGGGCCGTGAAGGAGTTCGAGGAGCGGTTCAAGGTCCTCGCCCAGTACGGCGGGGCCTATGTGACCCTGCAGGACCGCCTCTTCAACGAGACCAAGCGCCTGAGCATCCTGCGCATGAAGCTGGAGCAGGCCCAGGCCGACCTGGAGAGCGACCTTCCGCACAAATTCGTCGTCAACAGGGCCCAGCCGGCGGATAAGAAGTCCTACCCCATCCGATGGCTCATCGTGGCCATGAGCGGCATCTCGGCCTTCCTCCTGGCCTTGCTGCTCATCGTCATCCAGGAGAACGTGAACAAGGTGCGCGCATCCCATGGCCGCTGAGCTCAACTTCACCACTTTCCTTTCCGTCTTCCGGCGGAATGCGCGGCTCTTCGTCGCGGTTGGCGCCGTGGCCGCCATTGCATCAGCCATCCTCAGCGGACCTGCGTTCATGCCGCCGCGCTTCAAGAGCACGGCCACCGTCTATCCGGTGAACCTCAACAGCTACAGCATCGAGACGCGTACGGACCAGCTGCTGCAGCTCCTCGAGAGCAACAGCATCAGGGACAGCCTCATCAAGGCCTTCGATCTGCCCGCGAAGTACGAGATCGACACGGTGGCGAGCGGGGGCTACTTCGCGCTCTACAACGAGTTCAACGACCGTGTGGAGATCTCCAAGACGCGCTACGAGTCGGTGCTGATCGAGGTCGTCGACGAGGACCCCCGTGCCGCGCGCGACATGGTGCTCGCCATGCTGGAGCAGGTGAATCTCCTCGCACGACGCCTGCAGCGCGAGAAGAGCTACGAGGTGCTCGCGATCGCCGAGCGGGCGCTCGGCCATGAGCGCGCCAAGCTCGATAGCGTGGAACGGCGCCTTAATGCCCTGCGTCAGGAGGAGGGGCTGCTCAGCTACGAGTCGCAGGTGAAGGAGCTCACCAAGGGCTATGTGCGGATGCTCTCGAGCGGGTCATCCCAGGCACAGCGGGATGCCGTTCTCTCCATGATCCGCCGGCTGGAGGAGAAGGGCGGCGAATTCCGCGAGCTTACCGAGCTGAGCAACCTGTTCCGGTCCAACTACGACCGCCTGCTCACCGAGTACGAGAAGGTGGTGAACGATGTGACCAAGGAGCTCACCTATACGAACGTGGTGGTCTATCCCGAGGTCAGCGACAAGAAGGTCTACCCGGTGCGCTGGCTCATCGTCTCCACCGCCACGCTCTCCGCCCTCTTCCTCTGCTTCGTGCTGCTGGTCTGGCGCGACCATCGCCATTGATCATGGTGGGGGTCATCAAGCGGGAGTGGATCGGGGCGGCGTGCATCGCTTTCGTCCTGGCGAACGCAGTGCTCACGGCCATGGACTTCCCGTGGCTCGCGGTGCTGCCCGCCGCGCTGCTCGCAACCTGGGCCATGATCATGGTCCCGGAGCGCCTGCTTCTCTTCATCGCCTTCGCCACCCCGCTTTCCATCAATCTGGAGGAGCTCGATCTCGGCGGCATCGGGGTCTCGCTGCCCACCGAACCGCTCATGGTTGGCCTTATGTGCCTGTTCCTACTGAAGCTCGCGCTGCACCGCGGCCAGCTCGACGCCTCCTTCATCAGGCACCCCATCACCTGGATCGTGCTCGCGCAGCTCATCTGGATGGCCGTCTGCATCGTTCCCAGCAGCATGCCCATGGTGTCGGTGAAGTACCTGCTCGCCCGCCTCTGGTTCGTCACCTGCATGTACTTCCTGGCCAGCCGGCTGTTCCGCGACGAGCGGAACATGCACCGGTTCATGAAGGCCTTCCTGGCGGGCCTCATGGTCGTCATCGTCTACACGCTCTACCAGCATTCGCGCTTCCATTTCGAGCACGACCCGGCCCACTGGGTGATGAGCCCATTCTTCAAGGACCATACGAGCTACGGCGCCGTCATCGCGTTCATGCTGCCCTTCACCGTGGCTGCCGTGGCCATGCCCGGCTACTCACGCACGGAGCGGGGCATCGCGCTGCTGCTGCTCGTCGTGCTGGGCACGGGGCTCGTGTTCTCCTACACCCGTGCGGCGTGGCTAAGCCTGATGGGTGCCGCAGGGCTGTTCCTCCTGATGCGGTTCCGGGTCCCGGTCTGGGCGCTGGGACTGCTCCTCACCGTGGGGGGGGTGGGCTACGTGGTGAACCGCGACCAGATCACCATCGCCCTGGAGCGCAACCGTGAGGAGAGCAGCGATGACCTGAAGGAGCACGTGCAGTCCATCTCCAACATCAGCAGCGACGCCAGCAACCTGGAGCGGATCAACCGCTGGAACTCGGCCTTGCGCATGTGGCAGGAGCGGCCCCTGTTCGGCTGGGGCCCGGGCACCTACATGTTCCAGTATGCGCCTTTCCAGGCTTCTGAGGACCGCACGATCATCAGCACCAACTTCGGCCTGCAGGGCAATGCCCACAGCGAGTACCTGGGCCCGCTGGCCGAGCAGGGCGTGCTGGGCATGGGACTGATGGTGGCGCTGATTGCCGTCACCATCTATCGGGCGATCCGCCTGTACCAGCGCATGCCGGCCGGTGCCGATCGCAGGCTGGTCACGGCGGCCTTCATGGGGTTGGTGACCTACTACCTGCATGGCGCGCTGAACAACTTCCTCGACATGGACAAGGCTTCCGTGCCGTTCTGGGCCTTCACGGCCATGGTCGTGCTGTTCGACCTGAAGTACCCGCCGGAGCCTCCAGCTGAGCGCGCGGCCCGCCAAGGGGCGGAAGCGGTCAGCTGATGCGGCAGGTGAGCAGCGCGATGTCGTCCAGGTAGGCCTGCGCCCCCCGGTGCGCCTCGAATGCCGTGATGATGCGTTCGTTGAGCGCCTCCGGCGAGGTGCTGCCCGACTCCTGAAGGAGGCGCATCAGCGGCGCATCCTCGAACGCGATGCCCTCCGCGTTCTCCTGCTCCACCAGGCCATCCGTGTAGCACACCAGCAAGCTGCCGGCAGGAACTGCGGCCTCGCCGATGCGCAGGAAGGGCAATGCAGGCATCATGCCGAGTGCGATGCTGCCGTCGTGCAGCGTGCTGATGCGACCGCCATGGTGCAGCAGCGGGGCATTGTGGCCGGCGTTCGCATACCGGATAGACCTGTTGCGCAGGTCAAGGATGCCCGCGAAGAGCGTGATGAAACGCTCACCCCGTGCGCTCGCGAAGACGCGCTCGTTCAGGTGCCGGATCAGCTGTTCCAGGTCCAGCATGCCCGGTACCGACGCACGCAGCGTTGCTTGGAAGTTGCTCATCAGCAATGCGGCCGGGATGCCTTTCCCGCTCACGTCGGCCACGCAGGCGAGGTAGCGGTCATCGCCCAAAGGGATGAGGTCGTAGTAGTCGCCGCCGATCATCCGATGCGGCAGGTACCAAGCGGCGGCCTGGAGCGCTGCGGTACGCGGCAGCTCTGCGGGAATGAGCTGCTTCTGGACCTGGGCCGCCAGTTCCATGTCGCGCCGGTCGCGCTCCTGCTGCAGCTGCCGCTCGGCCATCCGGCGGTTCTCCAGGGCCACGGCCACCAGATTCGCCAAGGTCTGGATGAAGTTCAGGTGCTTCACCACCGGGCTCATGCGCTGTTCTTCCTCATCGATGTCGCCGATCAGCAGGAAGGCCAGCGGCCGGTCGCGGTGGAACACCGGTATCGCCACATCGAATGCGCCCAGGCGACCCTCGATGTCCGAATTGATCGTCTGGATGTCGGTGAAGGTGCCGAAGAGCTGCTCGGCATCCACGGCCGGGTCACGGTCCCGGTTGCCATAGCTCAGCACGCGCTCCCAGGTTTCCGTCCGTTCATAGAGACTGAGCCGGGTGATGCCGAGCTCATCGCGCACGATGCGCTCGAAGAGCTGGAGGAGGTCTTGGCGGCCGACATTGTTGTTGATCGCCTTGCTGACGTCGAGCAGGGTGCGCAGCTGGAATTCCTTCAGCTCCAGCCGCTCCACGATGCGTTCGAGCCGCGCCATGGCTACAGCCCCAGCTTTTTCGCGATCTCAGGCAGGCGGGCGCTAAGCGCGATCTCGCGGAGCTTCTGCTTCGCTTCGCGCGCAGGGGACCCTAGGTAGGTGCGGCCACCCTCCACGGACGACATGATGCCGCTCTGGCCGAGGATGACCGCCCCTTTTCCCACGCGTAGCTTGCTGGGGATGCCGACCTGGCCCCAGAGGGTCACGCCGTCCTCGATCACGCAGGCCCCGGCCACGGCCACGTGCGCGGCGAACAGGCAGCCCGCCCCGATGATCGTGTCGTGCCCGATCTGCACATGGTTATCCATCTTGGTGCCGCGGCCGATGCGCGTATCGGCGCTCACTCCACGGTCAACCGTGCTCAGTGCGCCGATCTCCACGTCGTCCTCGATGACCACGCTCCCGCAGGGCTCCATCTTGTCATAGCCCGTGGGTCGTTTCTTGTAGTAGAAGGGGTCCGCTCCGATCACGCTGTTGGCATGGATGGTGACGCGGTTGCCGATGGTGGTGCGCTCGTAGATCACCACGCCCGGATGGATGATGCAATCCTCGCCGATGGTGACGTGAGGGCCGATCACCGCGCTGGGGTGCACTTCGCTGCCTGCGCCGATACGGATGTCGGTCTCGGTCCAGCCCGCACGCGGCATGAATCGACGCACCAGGGCATTGTAGTCGCGGCAGGGGTCGGGGCTGATGATGATGGCCTTGCCAGCTGGGGGCTCCACCGCCTTGTCGATCAGGATCGTGGTAGCCGCGCTCTGGAGCGCCTTGTCGTACCACTTGGGGTGGTCCACATAGACCAGGTCGCCTTCGCTCACCCGGTTGATCTCGTTGAGGCCGGTGACCAGCCGATCGGTCAATCCCCTTGCCTCCCCACCGATGAGGCGCGCGATCTCTGCGGCAGTGTACGGTTGCTGAAGCTGCACGGTGAATGGTTCGCCGGTAAAGGTAGGCGGGCGCCCCGTGCGCACCGGTGGCCCCGGAAGGATGAGGGAGCCCCGCCGACAGGCGGGACTCCCGGATGCTTCCACGGTTGGCCTACTTCTTCACCCGGTCGAGGTACTCCCCGGTCTCGGTGTCCACCCGCACCACGGTGCCGGCCTCCACGAAGATGGGCACCGAGATGTCGGCACCGGTCTCCAGTTTGGCCTGCTTCATCACCTTGTTGCTGGTGTCGCCCTTCACGGCATGCTCCGCTTCGGTGACCAGGAGCTCAACGGTCTTCGGAGGGCGCGCGAAGATGGGCGTGTCGCTCTCGAAGCCGATCTGCACCACCATCTCCTCCTTGAGGTATTTCATCGCATCGCCGAAGAGCGCCACCGGGATGTACTTCTGGTCATAGGTCACCTGGTCCATGCAAACCAGATTGTCCCCCTCGCGGTAGAGGTACTGCAGCTCATGCACCTCCACGCGCAGCACCTCCATGCTCTCGCCGCTGCGCCAGCGGTGCTCATTGAGCTTGCCGTTGCGCAGGTTGCGCATCTTGCCCTGGTAGAAGGCGCGCAGGTTGCCCGGCGTGCGGTGCTGCCATTCCATGATCTGGCAGATGTCGCCGTTGAAACGGATGTAGGAGCCGATGCTCACGTCAGCGGTGGAGGCCATATCCCAAGCGTTGAAAAGGGCCGCAATAATAGGGGTTTGGCGCGGAAGCGCGCCCTGCCGGCTCAGGCTTTGACGCCCCCCTGCTGCGCCAGGATGCGCTTGGCCTCGCGGTAGTACTTCATCGGCACGATGAGCATGCCGAAGCACTCGCCATGCTCCTTGCCCAGGTGCTTGTGGTGCACCTTGTGCGCACGGCGGATGGCCAGGAAATAGGGGTTCTTCGTGTTGCGCAGCCACTTGATGCGCTGGTGGATGAACACTTCGTGCACGAAGAAGTAGAGGAGGCCGTAGATGAGAATGCCCAGCCCGATCCATAGGTAGGGCGTGTGCAGGCCCTTGAGGCTGCCCACGATGAAGAGGATCATGGAAGGGATGGCGAAAATCAGGAAGAAGGCATCGTTGCGCTCCAGGAAGCCGTAGTGGTCCTTCTTGTGGTGGTCGGCGTGCAGCACCCAGAGGAAGCCGTGCATCACGTACTTGTGGGTGGCCCAGGCCACGAACTCCATGACGAAGGCAGTGGCTGCAACGATGCCGATGATGGCCCAGATGGTCATGCGCTCAGAACGCCGCCGAGGACGAACCAGTTCGCCTCCGGCCTGCGAAAAGTACGTCGAGCACGGCCCAGCGGTGGTCGAATATACGCTTGAGCCGGGGCTTCACCACCAGGTCGTGGAGCGCCTCGCCCAGGGCGCCGAACGGCATCTCATACTCCACCCGGTCGCGCATCAGCACGCCTTCCGCGGTCTCCTCGAAGGTGTGCAGGTGCCACCAGCGCTTGTATGGGCCACGGAGCTGGGTGTCAACGAAGCGGTAGGGCGCCTGCACTTCCTCGATGCGGGTCACCCAGGTCACCGGAATGCCCAAGAGGGGCTTCACCGAGTAGGTGATGAGCTGCCCGGTGTGGGCGGGACGGTCATCGAAAGGCTCGCGGATGACGAACCCCATGTCCGGGGGAGTGATCCGGGCCAGATTCCTTGGAGTGCTGAAGAACTCCCATGCCTCTTGCAGGCCTGTGCGAAGGAGCTGCTGCCGCTCAAGCACCCGTACCGCCATTGCTCAGTCGAGAACGATGAGTTTCGGATACCGCTGGCGCCAGCGCTCCAGGGCAGCCTTCGAGGATACGGTGATGACCGTGCGCGAATCGAGCCGCACCTTGGTCTCCTTGACGCCCGCCTTCATGGGGCGTTCGAGGATCAGAGCTGGTTTCTTGCGGGGCATGGCTCAGCCGATCACCTCGAGCTTGGGATAGCGCTGCTTCCAGAATTCCAGCGCTTTCTGGCTCGCGAGGGTGATGACGGTGCGGGCATCCAGCCGGACCTTGATCGCTTTGATGCCATCCTTCACCGGCTGGGTGAGGATCAGGGATTTCTTCTTGCGGGGCATGGCTATGCGAAGAGTTGGGTTTGTTGTGTGTGTGGCGTTCTTCCTGCGGCTGACAAGGCCTGCTTGTAGACGCTTATCGCCCGTTCTCGGGCTGCTTGATGAACGACCATTGGACGCACATAGTTTGCCGATCCATACTCCGGCACCCAGTACTTGACATATTTTAACTCGGGGTCGAATCGTTCCAGCTGCAATTGGGGATTGAATACGCGGAAGTAGGGGGCTGCGTCACAGCCTGAGCCTGAGGCCCATTGCCAGCCTCCGTTGTTGCTGCTCAGCTCAAAGTCGAGCAATTTCGCCGCGAAGTAGGCCTCCCCCCAGCGCCAGTCGATGAGGAGGTGCTTGGTGAGGAAACTGGCCACCACCATGCGGACCCGGTTGTGCATCAGTCCGGTGGCATTCAATTCGCGCATCCCGGCGTCCACCAAGGGATACCCTGTCCGGCCCGCACACCAGGCCTTGAACCCGGCCTCGTCCGCACGCCACGCGATCTGGTCGTACGCAGGCTTGAAGGCCCGCTCCGGGTGCGGGAAATGCCAGAGTACCTGCATGAAGAACTCCCGCCAGATGAGCTCGTTCAGGTACTTCGGGCTCGTCTCGAGGCTGCGACGCACCAGTTCGCGCACGCTCACCGTGCCGAAGCGCAGATGGGTGCTCATCCGGCTGGTCCCGGTCACGGACGGGATGTCGCGTGTGCGGTCATAGTTGCGGAGCAGTTCATCCGTCAAGGTGGAAGGTGGGGCCTGCAGGTCGGTCGGCTTGAACCCGATGGCCTCCAACCTGGGCAGCGGGAGGGCAGCGCTCTTCCAAAGCCGGTCCAACCGGTCCTCGCTGCGGTGGGGCGCGGCCATCTCCGGCGTGAACTGCGCCCGCCATTTGCGCATGTAGGGGGTGTACACGGTGTACGGCCCGCCATCATCCTTCACCACCTCGCCGCGCTCGAAGATGCTGATGTCCTTGAACGTGCGGAAGGGCACGCCATGCGCGGCCAGCAACTCGCCCACCGACTTGTCCCGCGCGATGGCGTAGGGTTCGTGGTCGTGATTGGTGGTGACCGCCGCGATCTCGTACTGCGCCAGCAGCCGTTCCCAGACATCCAAGGGACGCCCATGTTCCACCAGCAGGGTGGAGCCGCGCTTGACGAGTTCCGCCTGCATGCCGCTCAGGGCGCGGTGGATGAAGTCCACCCGCCGGTCGGCCTTGTCCTCCAGCTTGTCGAGGATCTCCGTGTCGAAGATGAAGAGCGGGAGCACATTGCCATGCTCGCTCAGCGCGCGGAAGAAGCCATGGTTGTCGGCCAGGCGGAGGTCGCGCCGGAACCAGTGGATGCTGATGCGTGGCTTGGACACGTCAGCGCTTGAGGTAGGTCAGGAACTCGTTGCGCACCTCCGCTTCCTCGAAGCGACCGCTGAAGTGCGAGGTCACGGTGCTGCTGCATTCGTCCTTCACGCCCCGCAGTTTCACGCACATGTGCTCGGCGTCGATCAGCACAGCCACATCCTCCGTGCGCAGCACACGCTTCAGCTCGGCGGCGATCTGCTCAGTGAGTCGTTCCTGCACCTGGGGCCGCGCAGCGTAGTGCTTCACGATCCGGTCCAGCTTGCTGAGGCCGATCACCTGTCCGCTGCTGAAGTAGGCCACGGTGGCCTTGCCGATGATGGGCACGAAGTGGTGCTCGCAGAAGCTGTGCACGGTGATGTCGCGCTCCACCAGCATCCCTTTGTAGCCGAACTTGTTGGCGAACAAGGTGGGCTCGGGGCGCGTGGCGGGGTCCAGCCCGCTGAACACCTCGTTCACGAACATCTTGGCCACGCGTTTGGGCGTGCCCTGCAGGCTGTCGTCGGCGAGGTCGAGGCCCAGCGTCTCCATGATGCCGCGGAAGTGCTGTTCGATGCGGTGGATCTTCTCCTCGGGCGAAAGCGCGAAGGCATCGTCACGCATCGGCGTGTCGATGGAGGCCGGATGGTCCTCGTGCAGAAGCTCAGTGGGGGCGGCCAGCGGGATCACCGCGCCGTTGCGTTTCATCAGCATGGGTCTGTTCAGTTGGTGGTGGGTGCGCTTTCGCGCAGTGCTTCACGCACCTGCTCCCAGCAGATGCGCAACCAGGCGGTGTAGCGCTCGGGATGCCGGGTCAGTTCGGCGTCCAGTTCATTCAGGTGGATGTAGGTCCAATCATCGACCTCCTCGGGGTTCGGACGGACATCCCCGCTCCAACGGCCGAAGAGGACATGGTCCAGTTCATGCTCGATGAGGCCGTTGTCGAAGTCTGCCCGGTAATGGAAGCTGAAGCGGTGCTCCACGGGCGTGTCGATGCCCATCTCCTCCATCAGCCTGCGACGCGCAGCATCGGCCACGGACTCTTCCGGACGGGGATGGCTGCAGCAGGTGTTGGTCCACAGGCCTGGGCTATGGTACTTGCCCGCCGCGCGGCGCTGCAGCAACAAGCGGCCCTGGTCGTCGAACAGGAAGACGCTGAAGGCCCGGTGCAGCGCACCTTCCTGATGAGCGCGCAACTTGCCCATGGTGCCCACGGGCTCGTCGCGCTCGTTCACGAGCAGCACCAGTTCCTCATCCATCGCGTGGTCCTGCATGGCTCAGAGCATGCCGAAGCTGTGGCGCAGGTAGCTGGTGGTGAGGAGTGCGATCTTCCGGCGGTTGCGCACGCGCACGCGCTCCTGCATGATGCGGCCTGCGGGCAGCGCCTTGATCTTGCGGAAGAGGTTCACGTAGTAGATGTAGGCCATGTACACGCCGAACCGGGCACCCTTCGGCAGTTGCCGGATGCCCTCCAGCGCCGCATCGAAGTCGGCTTGGATGTCCGCCTCGATGGTGCGCTTGGTGTCCTCATCCCAGCGGCTCAGGTCGATGCCAGGGAAATAGGTGCGGCCCAGGTTCTGGTGGTCGTCCTTCAGGTCGCGCAGGAAGTTGACCTTCTGGAAGGCCGCGCCCAGCTTCATGGCCGCAGGCTTCAGCTTGTGATAGAGCGCATCATCGCCTTCGCAGAACACGCGCAGGCACATCAGGCCCACCACTTCCGCGCTCCCGAGGATGTAGGTCTCGTAGCTCCGCTGGTCGTGGGCGGTGTCCGTGAGGTCCATCGCCATGCTGTCCAGGAAGGTGTCGTACAGCTCGCGCTCGATGTGGTACTCGTTCACCACCTTCTGGAAGCTGTGCAGAATGGGGTTGAGGCTGATCCCCTCCGCGATGGCGCGGTAGGTGTCCTCGCGGAAGCGCTTCAGCAAGTCGTTCTTGTCATAACCATGGAAGGTGTCCACGATCTCGTCCGCGAAGCGCACGAAGCCATAGATGGCATGGATCGGCGCATGGAACCGCTTGTCCAGCGAACGGATCCCCAGGGAGAACGACGTGCTGTAGCTGTACGTGGTTTGCCTGCTTGCCTTCAGGCAGACCTTATCGTAGAGTGCGATGGTGTTCATGCCTTGATGGGGTTGCGTGCGAATTCCTTTTCGATCAGTTCGGCAACCACCTGCCCGCTGATGATCGCGGGTGGGACGCCGGGGCCGGGCACGGTGAGCTGCCCGGTGTAGTACAGGCCCTGCACCTTGCGACTTTTCATGCTGGGGCGCAGGGGGCCGGTCTGCATGATGGTGTTGGCCATGCCGTAGGCGTTGCCGCGGAAGGCGTTGTAGTCGGCCAGCAGGTCGTTGATGCTGTAGCTGCGCTTCACCACCACATGCGGGCGCGGGTCGAAGCCGAGGTGCCGGCCCAGGCGCTCCATCACCAGGTGGTAGTAACGCTCGCGGGTCTCTTCGCGGTCATCCAGCCCCGGAGCGATGGGGATCAGGATCACCATGTTCTCCTGGCCGGCGGGCGCCACCGAGGGGTCGGTCTTGCTGGCGCAACTGGTGTAGAACAGGGGCTTGCTGGGCCACGCGGGGTTGTCGTAGATCTCCGCGCTGTGCTGGTCCAGCGATTCGTCGAAGAAGAGGGTGTGGTGCTCCAGGTCCGGCAGCCGTCGGTCGAAACCCAGGTAGAAGAGCAGCCCGCTGGGGGCCATGGTGCGCTTCTTCCAGTAATCAGGGCTGTAGCCGCGCTGGGCTTCTGGCAGCAGTTCCTGGTCCACGTGGTGGTAGTCGGCACCGGCCACCACCAGGTCCGCACGCAGCACACCGGAGGTGGTCTCCACGCCCACGGCCTTGCCGTTCTCCACCACGATCCGCTTCACCGCCTCGTTGCAGCGGATGGTGGCACCCTGCTTCTCCGCCACGCGCACAAAGGCATCCACCACCTTGCCCATGCCGCCCATGGGGTACCAGGTACCCAGTTCCATGTCGGCGTAGTTCATCAGGCTGTACAGCGCGGGGGTGTTCTGAGGAGCGGCGCCCAGGAAGAGCACCGGGAACTCCATCAGCAAGCGGAGCCGTTCATCGGTGAAATGGGCCTGCACGTGTTTGCGCAGGCTGCGGAAGACCTTGGTCTTCAACAATCCCCCGATCAGGCCCGGGTGCATGTACTCGCCCCAGCTCAAGGAGGGGCGGTACACCAGTTCACCCATGCCCAGGTCGTACTTCAACTTGGCCTCCGCCAGGAAGCGGTCCAGCTGGGCTCCGGCACCTTTCTCCTTGCTGTCAAAGAAGGCCCGTAGGGCGATCGGGTCGGCCGGGATGGCCCACTTCTCCTGGGGGCCGAAGACCACGCTGTAGCTCGGATCGAGCCGCACCAGCTGGTAGTGGTCGCTGGTCTTTTCCCCGAACTCGGCAAAGAACCGGTCGAACACCTCGGGCATCCAGTAGAAGCTGGGGCCCATGTCGAAGGTGAACCCGCGGTCGCTCCAGGTGCGTGCCCGTCCACCGGGCTCGGCGTTCTTCTCGAGCACCGTCACGCGGAAGCCCCTCCGTGCCAGCGAGGCGGTGGCGGCCAAACCGGCGAAGCCGGTTCCGATGACCACGGCGTCCTTCATCAGGATGCGATGTGCTTGTCGGAGAGCATCTCCTGCAGGCGTTGACGGGCCTGGTGGATCCGGCTCTTCACGGTGCCGATGGGAATCCCCATGTGCTCGGCGATCTCGTGGTACTTGTAGCCTTCGTGATGCATGGTGAACGGGGTGCGGAACGCGGGATCCAAACGCTCCAAGCTACGGCTGATCTCGTCCATTCGCACCGTGGCCTCAGCGCTTGCCGGCGTCTCCACCCGTCGTACCTGGGTCCGTTCGCGCTCCACGGAGTCCATGATCACCCGGGTCCGCTTCGTGCGGCGGTGACCATTGATGAAGGTGTTCTTCATGATGGTGTACACCCAAGCCTTGAAGTTGGTGTTGTCACGGAACTTGTCCCGGAAGGTGATGGCGCGGAGCGTGCTCTCCTGCAAGAGGTCCAAGGCATTCTCCCGGTCCTTGGTCAAGCTCAGCGCGAAGTAGAAAAGCTGCTGGCGCAGTCCGATCAGCTGTTGGTTGAACTCGAGGGTGGACATGTGATTGTGTTTAATGATTTGGCTGAATGGCTGGACAAAGATGAGGCGAGTTGTCTAAGAAACAAGAAAAAAACATGAACAAAATTTATCGAAGCAGTTAGTGTGCTGGTATTCAGTTGAATACAACTTGAGGCTCGCCGTGAATCCGAGGTGCGACGCTGCACTGGAGCCGGCTCGTAAGACCTCCTGGGGGCTGATTTGATGCTGCTGCGGGTCTCCATATGCCTGGGAGTCCGCAGGGACGCCCATTACGGGAGGGCCGGTCCGTTCGGTGGAGCGGAGGATTGATGCATGCACGGGCGGTGACTACCCCCAGCGCGGCTACCCCCTACGATGGAGCTGCAGCAGGGAATGGCCAGTCGGGCATGGGCACTGAGGCGAGGCGGTGCCCGGGCTCTTCTTCGGCGGGGTCGGAAAAGAAAAAGCCCCGGCTTTCCGGGGCTTCGTGGGACCTACTGGATTCGAACCAGTGACCTCATGCGTGTGAAGCATGCGCTCTGAACCAGCTGAGCTAAGATCCCGAATGGCGCGCGAATGTAGGAAAGAACGGCGACCCTGGGGGCCCTGGTGGAAGCAGCCGGATTCGAACCAGCGACCCTCTGCTTGTAAGGCAGATGCTCTGAACCAGCTGAGCTATGCTTCCGGAACGAGGGCGGCAAATATAGACAGCCGGCCTAAAGGGCTTCGGCCACCACGAACACGCTTCCGGTCACCAGCACCAGGTCGTTCGCGCCGGCCTCGTTGCGCGCGGCCTGCAAGGCTGCGGCAACGGAGGGGTGGCACATCCCTTGGAGCGCATGGAGCGCGGCTTTCCGGCATAGCTCACCGGCGTCCATCCCGCGCGGGATGTCGGCCTTGCAGAAGTGGTAGCGGGCATGCTTCGGCATCAAGCGCAGGAGGGCGTCGACGTCCTTGTCGTTCGCCATTCCCAGCACCACATGGAGGCGGTCGAATCGGGCGTGCGCGAGCAGCTCATTCACCACGCGCATGCCATCCACGTTGTGGGCCACATCGGCGATGGTGAGCGGCGCCTGTCCGATGGTCTCCCAGCGCCCGCGCAGCCCCGTGCGCGCCGCCACTTCCTCGAAGCCAACGGCGATGGCCTGGTCCGGAATGCACCAGCCGCGGTCCCTCAATTCCTCGATTGCGGCCAGGGCCGTGCGCGCATTGTGCAGCTGGTGTGTTCCGGCAAGGCCGACGCGATAGGGCAGGGGGCGTCCACTGTTTACGAAGGAGATGGGCGCATGCTCCCGTGCGGCTTTCCGCCGGAACACCTCGGCCACTTCGCCTTCTGCCTCGCCGACGACTACGGCCGCCTTGGCCTTGATGATGCCCGCTTTCTCCGCCGCGATGCGCTCAAGCGTGTCGCCGAGGAATTGCATGTGGTCCCAGCCGATATTGGTGATGACGCTCACCTCGGGGTTCACCACGTTGGTGCTGTCCAAGCGGCCGCCCATGCCTGTTTCCAGTACGGCAATGTCCACCTGCCGCTCGCGGAACCACCAGAGCGTGAAGGCCACGCCCCATTCGAAGAAGCTGGGCGCAATGGGCTCGAATGCGGAGCGGTGCCCTTCCACGAAGCGCGTGACCGTTTCCTCATCCACCATTGCCCCATTGATCCGGAACCGCTCCCGGAAATCCTTCAGGTGCGGCGAGGTGTGGAGGCCCACGCTGTACCCTGCGCATTGCAGCGCGCTGGCGATGAGCGAGCTGGTGCTGCCCTTGCCGTTGGTGCCCGCCACGTGCACGCACTTCAGCCCACGCTCCGGATGGCCCAGCGCCTCCATCAGCGCATGGGTGTTCCGCAGATCCGCCTTGTACGCCGCTTGTCCCACCCGCTGGAACATGGGCAGCTGCGCGTAGAGGTACGCGAGCGTTTCCCGGTAGGTCACCTTACTCCAGTTCGAAGATGAAGACCAGCAGGCCCATCTGCTCGGCGGGCCCATCGGTACGTGCGGAGAACGTGCACTGCATCGCACCCTTCTTGGCGATGTTGAAGAGCACCTGGCTGGTGGTCGTGCTCTTGTCGAGGTTCTGCGTCACGCGTGTCACCCTGCCTTCGCGGTCCACCCAGATGTTGAGGGCAACCTTTCCGCCGTGGTCCGGCTTGTCCGAGATATTGGGGCCGCGCATCAGGCCCCGGCCCTCCAATCGGCCTTCGAAGCCGCGGCCTTTGAAGTCGCCCACGCCGCCGCCGCCGGGCTGCGAACCGGGCGTGTTGCTGCCTCCGGGGTTCGTGTTGCTGTTGTCGGCCGGGTTCGTGCTGGGCGTGAACAGCGAGTTCGGGTTGGGCTTGGGAGGCTTCGGGGTCTCCGGCTTCGGCTGCGGCTTGGGCTTGGGCGTTACCGGCTTGGGGGCCTCAACGAGGCTCTCGTCCTCGGTGGCCACCTCCTCTGGAGTGCTCGTGGCTGGCGTGGGCACGGCCGACTCCTGGGGTGCGCCGGGGTTGGGCATGGGGTCGCCCCCGGTGAGACCGCCCGCGCTCTCGAAGACCAGCTCGACGCTCTCCTCCTCCGGCAGCGGATTTGGCTGCGTGAGGCCGAAGAACAGGAACAGCAGCGTCACCAGGGCATGGAATACCAAGGTGACGATGATGCCCGTGCGCCGGTCTCGCTCCTGCTCCCGATGCTGCATGGCGATGGTGCTCATGGCCTGGGTGTTCTAACTGATCCTGTGCCGATCAACCCTCATCGGCCGCTGGCGCGGCTGGCTCGCTTGCACTCACGGTCCGGGCGCGACATGTCGCGCCCCCTACTCGGGCTTGGTGGCCAGGATGATCTTCCATTTGTTCCGCTTGGCAATGTCCAGCACGCTCACGGTGATGCCGGTGGGCACGCTCTGGTCAACGTGCATCACGATCGCCTGGTCCGTGGGGTGCTTGCTCATCTCGTCCTTCAGTACACCCTCGAGGTCGGCCGGTTCGATCAGGCGGTTGTTCACGCTGTAGTGCTGGTCGGCATCGATGCGGACGGCCACCTTGGGCTTCTCCTTGGTCTTGTTGGCGCTTTTGGGCAGGTCCACCGGCAGGGCGTAGGGGCTCACCAGCGTGCTCACGATCACGAAGAAGATGAGCAGCAGGAAGACCAGGTCGGTCATGGAGCTCATGCTGAACCCCGCGTCCACCTTGTGTGTGCTTCGCAGTGCCATGGCGCCCTACTTGGCGGGTGATTCGAGCACGTCCATGAAGGCGATCGTAGTGGCTTCCATCTTCTGCACCACCTTGTTCACACGGGCGGTGAGGGTGTTGTAGGCCACGTAGGCGATGATGCCGATCACCAGGCCCGCCACCGTGGTGACCATGGCCTGCATGATGCCGCCGCTGAGCTGGCTGATCTCCACGCCGGAGCCGCTGATCTTCATGGTGTGGAAGGTGACGATCATGCCGATGACGGTGCCGAGGAAGCCGATCATGGGCGCGGCGCCCGAGATGGTGGCCAGAACAGGGAGGCCCTTCTCCAGCTGGTAGATCTCCAGCCTTCCCGCGTTCTCGATGCTCACCTCGATGTCCTTCATGGGCTTACCGATCCGGCTCAGGCCCTTGTCCAGCATCCGGGCCACGGGGGTGGAGGTCTGCGCGCAGAGGTTGCGGGCGCTCTCGATCTTCCCTTCGTGCACGTAGTCGCGGATCTTGCTCATGAAGTCCTTCTCCTCCTTCAGCGCCCTGCGAATGGCCATGGCGCGCTCGATGATGAGGTAGATGGCGATGAGGCTCATGATGCCCAGTGGCCCCATGATGTACCAGCCCCCGTCCACGATGAGCTGCCAGATGGAGATGGTCTCCATCACGGGCTCCGCGGGCGCTGCCGCGGTCTGCTCGAGCAGCTGGCGTGCGGCGTCGGTATTGTCCTGGATCTGGGCGAAGAGCGGGAGTTGCATCGGGCGTGTTCGGGTTGGATGGGAACGCGGGCGGCGGCCTGCGTATTTTATCAGCTGAGCTTGGCGAGTGCGATCTCGAAGGCGGTGCGCGTCAGGTGCAGGCGGTGAGGGTGGCGGGCGTGGCAATCCTCCAGAGCCTTCCCGATCACCGTGCTCACGTCTTCGAAGATGGCCCGGTCCGTGAGCGGGCTGCCGGGCTGCATGCAATAGGCGAAGACCCGGGCCATGCCGCAGTTGGCGATGAAGTCGGGAATCACGCTCACCTTGTGGTCGGCGTGCTCGGCGATGGGGCCGTAGAAGATCTGCGGGTCGGCGAAGGGCACGTTGGCGCCGCTGCTGATCGCCTCCAGGCCGGCCTTCGCCATGCGGTCCACCTGGTCCTGGGTCACCAGGCGGCTGGCGGCGCAGGGCAGGAAGACCTCGGCCCCGATGTCCCAGATGCGCGCGTTGACCTCTTCGAAGGGCAGCATATCCTGCATGCGGAGCGCGTTGCCGGCCTTGTCGGTGAAGAGCCGCCTCACCTCCTCGGCGCTGAAACCCTCGTGGCGCATAGCACCGCCGTGGCGGTCGATGATGCCCACAATGCGCGCGCCCTGCTGGGCCAGGTAGTAGCCTGCGGCGGCGGCCACGTTGCCCCAGCCCTGCACGATCACGCGCTTGCCCCTCACCTCGCCGCCATACACCCGGTAAAAGTGGCGAACGCTCTCGGCCACGCCCCAGCCGGTGATCATGTCGGCCACCGCATACTTGCCGGGCACGGGCACGTAGGCGGTGTCATCCACCACCTTGCTCACGCCCTCGCGCAGCTGGGCGATGGCCTTCAGCTTCACCTCGTCCTGCGTGCCGATGTGGCCGTTCACCACGCCCTCCTGGGGATGGCGCAGGCCGTAGCGCTCGGTGATGGGGATCACGTCGTGCAATTCGTCCACGTTGAGGTCGCCGCCGGTGCCGTAGTAGGTTTTCAGCAAGGGCATCACGGCCTTGTACCAACGGTCGAGCACGGCGTTCTTGCGCGGGTCGGCGGGGTCGAAGTCGATGCCGCTCTTGGCCCCGCCGATGGGCGGGCCGCACACGCTGAACTTCACCTCCATGGTCTTGGCCAGGCTCTCCACCTCGCGCTTGTCGAGGCCCTTGCGCATGCGGGTGCCGCCACCGGCCGCGCCGCCACGCAAGCTGTTGATCACCACCCAGCCACGGGCGCCGGTGGGTGCATCGTTCCACTCGAAGACGATTTCGGGGGCGCGCTCCTCGAAGCGCTTCAGGGCATCACGCATTCCGGTACAGGTGGGGCGAAAGTAGTCTGCCCGCTTCCCCTGCCCCTGCAGCGCGTGTGGGCGTTATCCCAACGGCATGTTAATTGGCCCAGTGCACCGCTCCGCCCACCGTGTCCCGCCTGGCCCCGGTCACGGTGGCCAGTGCCGTAGGCCCCCCCCGCATCCGCAGCGCGCCCAGCAGCGCAAAGATCAGCGCCTCCTTGAAGTCGATGGTGGTCTTTGGGGGCAGCACCAGCACGGCGCGGCCGCAGGCCGCGATGCGCTCCACCAAGAAACGGTTGTGCGCCCCGCCGCCGGTCAGGAGCACGGGCCCTTCCGCATGCTTCAGCGCCTTGGCCAGTTGCCCAGCGATGTGCTCCACCATTGTCCGGAGCCGCTTCTCCAAGGCCTCACTGCGGTCATCGACCAAGGGTAGCACCGACTCCTCGAACCGCTCACGACCCAGTGACTTCGGCGGCCGCTGACGGTGAAAGGGCAAATCGTTGAGCCGCTTCAGAAGGGCCGCATCCAGGCTGCCCTTCCGCGCCAGTTCGCCATCGCGGTCGAAGGGAACCCCGGCCTCATTCGCCAGGTGGTTCAGCGCCTGGTTGCCTATGCAAACGTCATAGCCGACGATGCGATCCGGCCCGTGCAGGCTGATGTTGCAGATGCCGCCGAGGTTGATGAAGGCCTTGAACTCCGGGAAGAGCAGGCGCTCGCCCAGCGGCACCAGGGGCGCCCCCTGCCCGCCCAGCGCGATGTCGGCGCTGCGGAAGTCGCACACGGTGGTGATGCCCGTGATGGCCGCGATGCGCGCGCCCGACCCGATCTGCGTGCTGAAGCCCAGCTCGGGCCGATGGAAGATGGTGTGCCCATGCGAGGCGATCAGCTCAGCTCTCTCTCCGCGCAGGAAGCGCTTGCAGGCCTGGCCGATGAAGCCACCGAGGTCCGCATCGAGCCGGGCCAGCTCGAGCGCGCTGCCGTGCATGGCGTGAAGCAACCGATCGCGCAGCGCCTGCGGGTAGTGCACCGTGCGCGCCTTGATGATCGCATGGCTCCAGCGCCCGCGCCGCTCGGTGAGCGCGCACAGCGCCAGGTCCAGCCCGTCGAGGGAGCTGCCGCTCATGACGCCGAGGGCGCGGTAGGTGGGCATGGGGCAAAGGTGGCCCATCACCGGGTTCCGGCGCCCGGAAGGGCTTGAACATCCTTCGGGCCAGGCCGTTTACCTTCGCCGACCCCTGAACAAGCAGCCATGTCCCACACCGCCACCCTCGCCGGCCTCAACTTCGAACTCTCCGAGGAGCAGATCGCGGCGCGCGATGCCGCCCGTGATTTCGCCCAGAACGTACTCAAGCCCGGCGTGATCGAACGCGACCGCGAACAGCGCTTCCCCGCCGCGGAGATCAAGCAGCTCGGTGAGCTCGGCTTCCTGGGCATGATGGTAGACCCCAAGTACGGCGGCGGTGGCATGGACACCGTGAGCTACGTGCTGGTGATGGAGGAGCTCAGCAAGGTGGACGCCAGCGCCAGCGTGGTGGTGAGCGTGAACAACAGCCTGGTGTGCTGGGGCCTGGAGACCTTCGGCAACGAGGAGCAGAAGCAGAAGTACCTGGTGCCCCTGGCCAAGGGCGAGAAGATCGGCGCGTTCTGCCTCAGCGAACCCGAGGCCGGCAGCGATGCCACCAGCCAGCGCACCACCGCCATCGACATGGGCGACCACTACCTGCTCAACGGCACCAAGAACTGGATCACCAACGGCGGCAGCGCCAGCACCTACCTGGTGATGGCCCAGACCGATGCGGCCAAGGGGCACAAGGGCATCAACTGCCTCATCGTGGAGAGGGGCATGCCCGGCTTCACCGTGGGTGCCAAGGAGGACAAGATGGGCATCCGCGGCAGCGACACCCATACGCTGATGTTCCAGGACGTGAAGGTGCCCAAGGCGAACCGCATCGGCGAGGATGGCTTCGGCTTCACCTTCGCCATGAAGACCCTGAGCGGCGGCCGCATCGGCATCGCTTCCCAGGCCCTTGGCATCGCCAGCGGCGCCTACGAGTTGGCCCTGGCCTACAGCAAGGAGCGCAAGGCCTTCGGCAAGCTCATCAGCGAGCACCAGGCCGTGGCCTTCAAGCTGGCCGACATGGCCACCGAGATCGAGGCCGCACGCCTCCTGTGCCTGAAGGCCGCCTGGCTGAAGGACCAGCACCTGAACTACGACCAGGCCAGCGCCATGGCCAAGGTCTTCGCCAGCGAGGTGGCCATGCGGACGACCACCGAGGCGGTGCAGATCCACGGCGGCTACGGCTACGTGAAGGAGTACCACGTGGAGCGCCTGATGCGCGACGCCAAGATCACCCAGATCTACGAGGGCACCAGCGAGGTGCAGCGCATCGTGATCAGCCGCAGCGTGCTGAAGGGCTGATCAGAGGGCAACCTCAGTCCTCCACCGATCGTTGAAAGGCGTTCGTCGCCCCGCGTGAGCGCCGCAAAAGCCGCGGCTATCTTTGGCCGGTGCCGAAAGGCGCCTTACGGGGCCGTTGACCCTGCCTGCCCCGCACCCAACACCGCATGCGCACCACTACCAAGAACCTCGGCCTGCTGGCCCTGCTGATGTTGCTGCTGGGCTCCTGTGTGGGCCGTCGGAGCCTCAATTACCTCAACGACCCCTCCCTGACGCCCGGGGCGAGCAAGCTGTTCGAGAACCAGAAGTTCGAGTATCGCCTGCAGGTGAACGATGTGCTGAGCATCCGCGTGCTCGGGCTCGACGACCAGACCCACCGGTACTTCAACGTGGAAGGGCCGGGCGGCGGGGCCATGGTGAGCGATGCAGCCCTCTACGTGAACGGCTTCTCGGTGGACAAGAACGGCCAGGTGCACCTTCCCCAGATCGGCAAGCTGAAGGTGCAGGGGCTGACGGTGGGGGAGGCCCAGGACCTGGTGCAGCGGAAGATCAACGAGTATTTCACAAACGCCACGGTGATCCTGAAGATGGTGAACTGGCGGGTGAGCGTGCTGGGGGCGGTATCCCGGCCGGGCACCTACGTGGTGTACAACAACCAGATCACCATCCTCGATGCCCTTTCCATGGCGGGGGGGCCGGATGAGCTCGCGGACAAGTCGCATGTGACGCTGATGCGGCAGAGCGACCGGGGGGTGCAGGCGCTGTACGTGGACCTGAGCACGACCGATGTGCTGCGCTCCGAGTACTACTACCTGCTGCCGAATGACGTGGTGTACGTGCCGGCGCTCGGTGCCCGCCCGGGCCGCCTCAACCTGGAGGTCCTTTCGGTGATCCTGGCCACCTTGAGCACCGCCGCCGTGGTCTTCACGGTGATCAAGAACAACACGCAGTAGCATGGCCGCCGCACCCGCGAACGACATCATCGACCTGCGGGCCATCGTCCGCAAGCTGCTGGCCAAGTGGTGGTGGTTCGTCATCACCTGCGGCCTGGCCGGCGCAGTGGGCGTGGCCTACCTGAAGACCACCCCCAAGAGCTACCGCGTGGAGGCCAAGATGCTCATGGGCGAGGGCAGCCGCACCGGATTCGGGCAGAAGGAGGACTTCCTGAAGGGCATGTCGCTGGTGCGCGGCAACTCGCAGCTGGAGGATGACATCGCCGTGCTCACCTCCCGCAACATGGTGGTGCGCACGCTGCGCAAGCTCGATTTCGGCATCTCCTATTACACCACCCGCCAGTTCCTCACGCAGGAGCACCACGAGTTCCCCCCGTTCCGCGTCTTCCTCGACTCCGTGGCGGTCCAGGTGACCGGCGTCCCCATCCATGTCAGGGTGGACCGCACGGCAGGCACCTACACCGTTTCCGCCAAGGGCGAGAACGTGCTGCTCTACAATGTGCAGAAGCAGGAGCTGCTGGAGCAATACATCGAGGAGTACAACGTCGATCAGACCCTCCGCATCGGTGAGCCCTTCGTGGGTCCCAACCTCAGCTTCCGCATCGAGTTCCCCGAGGACCGTGAGTACCAGGCTGACACAGACTACTACTTCAAGATCAACAGCCTGGAGGCCCAGGTGATGAACTACGGCACGCGGCTGGGGGTGAGCGAGCCGGAGGGCAATGGCCATGTCATCACCCTCAGCATGACCGGCTCCACGCCGAGCAAGGAGATCGCCTTCATCAATACCCTGATGGAGACATTCATCGAGGCTGAGCTGCGCAAGCAGCACCAGAAGGGCCTCCGGACGATCGAGTTCATCGACGAGCAGATCGGGTCGGTGGCCGATTCGCTGCGGCGCGCGGAGAGCGAGATGGAGGGTGCGCGCAGCACCACGGGCGTGTTCAACGTGGCGGCCACCTCCGATGCGCTGTTCCAGGAGCGGAACCGCCTCGAGAACGAGCGCAACAGCGTGCAGCGCCGCAGGGCCTACTGCAACCAGGTGCTGGAGAAGATCCGCTCCCAGAGCGACCTGCGGAACGTGCCGGCCCCGTCCTCCTCGGGCATCGACGACCCCGTTCTCAACAACCTCGTGATCGAGATCACCCGGCTGAGCGCCGACCTCGCTGCGCAGAACGTGAGCTCGGGACCGAAGAACAACCCAACGGTCATCGCCATGGAGCGGAAGGTGAAGAACCTCACCGCTTCACTGGCGCAGACAGCCGAAAGCCTCGTGCAGCAGGCCGATATCGATTACGATCAGCTCTCGAGCCGCCTCTCCTCCATCAACTTCCAGCTGGGGCAGATCCCCAAGGGCGAGCGCGAACTGGGCATCAAGCAGCGCAAGCTCGACCTGAGCGGCGGCCTTTACAACTACCTCATGGAGAAAAAGGCCGAGGCCGGCATCGCCATTGCCTCGGACCAGGTGGACAAGAGCGTGGTGGACGAGGCCCGCGTGGCCGGGGGCGGCGCCGTAGGGCCCGACAAGAAGGTGGTGCTGGGCGGCGCGATGCTCCTCGGGCTCATGATTCCTGTGCTCATCATCGTGCTCCGCGATTTCTTCAACGACCGCATCGCGGACCTCGACGAGCTGAAGCGCGTGACGAGCCTGCCCGTGCTCGCCGTGATACCCTCGAGCAAGCGCCGCAGGGTGACGGCCGACGAGCCCAAGTCGCTGCTGGCCGAGTCCTTCCGCACGGCGCGGATCAACCTGCAGTACCTCAACGCCAACGTGCCGCGCCAGGTGATCGGATTCACCAGCAGCACCAGCGGAGAGGGCAAGACCTTCAGTGCGGTGAACCTGGCCACCGTGATGGCCCTGTCGGGGCGGCGGGTCCTGGTCATCGATGCGGACATGCGACGGCCCAGCGTGATGAAGACGCTGGAGCAAGCCGAGGGAGCCGGCCTGAGCACCTGGCTGATCGGCGAGGCCGGGGTCAACGACATCGTGCGGCGGACGGATGTGCCGGGCCTCGATGTCATCGGAGCGGGCCCCATCCCCCCCAACCCCGGCGAGCTGCTGGAGAGCCCGCGCTTCGGTGAGCTGATCTCCGCCATGCGCAGCCGCTACGACCACATCCTGGTGGATTCATCGCCCATCGGCCTCGTCAGCGAGTTCGTGGTCCTCATGGGCCACCTGGACCTGACCCTTTACGTGGTGCGCGAGCGCCGTACGCAGCGCAGCGCGCTGCGTGTGATCAACGAGATGGCGGCCAGCGGCAAGGTGGGACGCGTGGATGTGCTCCTCAACGACGTGAAGGCCGGCAGTTCGGATGGATACGGCTACTACACCAAGTAGGCCTTCGGCCCACGCATGATCCGCACCGAGGGTTCGCGCAAGGTCCTCAGGAACGTGTCCTGGCTGTTCGTCGAGCGCTTGGTGCGCCTGGCGGTGGTGCTCCTCACCGGCATCTATGTGGCGCGCGGTCTCGGCGAGGAGCTCTTCGGCCATCTCAACTACGCCACGGGCTTCGTCGGGCTGTTCTTCGCGCTCGGCGCCATGGGAATCGACGAGATCCTCGTACGCGACCTCGTGAAGCACCCCGAGCGGCGCGCCGAACTCCTGGGCACCGGCGCCCTCATCAAGCTGGCTGGTGCCGCCCTGCTGGTACTCTTGGCCACGCTGGGCTCCCTGCTGAAGGGCATGGATGCGCTCACGGTGTCGCTGGTGGTGGTGATCGCCAGTGCGGAGCTGCTCCGCCCGTTCGGGGTCATCGAGCAATGGTTCATGTCGCAGGTGAAGGCCGGCCCCGTCGTGCGCGTGCAGATGGCGCAGGTCCTGGTGAGCTCCGGGGTGAAGTTCGCCCTGCTCGGACTGATCCATGCGGGCGTGCTCACGGCGCGCGAGGCGCTCATCGGGTTCGCCTGGGTGTACGTCATCGAGTCCGTGGTCCTCACCTTGGGCTACCTGCTGGCGCTGCAGCGCTGGGGCGGCAGCTGGCGCACATGGAGGGCCAGCCGGTCCATGGCGCGCCACCTGCTTCGTGAGTCGTGGCCCATGCTGATCTACGGCATGGCGCTCTTCGTGCAGGCGCGCATCGACCAGGTGATGATCAAGGACATGCTGGCGGCGCGTGAGGGGGAGGCGGCGGCCTACGCGGAGGTGGGCCAGTACTCCGTGGCCCTGCGCATGATCGAGGCGCTCGGGTTCCTGCCCGTGATCGTGCAGGCTTCGCTCGCTCCGGCCATCACCCGTGCCAAGGGGGTCTCCCATGCCATGTACACCGATCGCCTGCTCAATCAGTACCGGCTGATGTTCCTGCTCTTCCTCGTCACTGCGGTGCCCCTTTATTTCCTGGCGCGTCCGATCATCGTGCTGCTGTTCGGCGCCGAGTACGAACCGGCGGGCGTCCTGCTGTCGCTGTTCGCCATCCGGCTCTTCTTCACCAATATGGGTACGGGGAAGCGCAGCTTCATCACCAACGAGAGCCTCTTCCGGTACTCGCTCTTCACGGCGGCCGTCGGTGTGCTCGTGAATGTCGGCATCAATTGGCTCCTCATTCCCGACCTGCGGTCGATCGGCGCCATCTGGGCTACGATCATTTCCTTCCTGGTGAGCATCTTCCTCCTCGACCTGCTGTTCCCACGCACCCGCGAGAACCTCCGACTCATGGTCACCGGCATCCTCACCTTCTGGCGATTCCATCGTGCAGCATGAGCGCGCTCAGCAGGCATCTGGTCCCCTTGAAGCCCCGGCCCTTCGCGGAGCGGGCCTGCCCGAAGTGCGGTTCCACCGCGGTTGATGCGGTGGATGTGGCCTTTCCGGGCATCCATGTGCTCGGCGACTACGCGTGCAGAGATTGCGGATACCGGTTCTACCACGACATGCCCGTGGGCTTCGCCGTGGATTACGATGTGGCCATCGGCAAGGCGGATGGCACGCTGCACAACCCGAAGGACGTGGATGGGTGGGTGCACGGTCCGCTCATGTCCGGCTTCCGTGCGCCCAGCGATGAGGAGGTGCGGATCGAGCGGCGCGTGATCCGGCCCTGCAAGCGGGTGGTCCTCCTCAATACGCTCGACTTCCTGTACGGCCATGTGCTGCTGAAGCTCTGGAATGCCACCTATTACCTGGAGGCCCATCCCGACCTGGGGCTCGTGCTCCTGGTGCCCCGCGCGTTCGCCTGGCTGGTGCCGAAGGGCGCTGCCGAGGTGTGGGTCGTGGATCAGCGGCTCGGCAAGGCGCATGGATGGTACCGCTCCATCGACCGGCAGGTGAAGGCGTTCCTCAAGGACTATGACGAGGTCTTCCTCGGCCGCGGCTATGCGCATCCGGATAAGACCGCCATCGACATCGCCCGCTACACCGGCGTGGAGCCCTTCCCCTTGGAGGACTATGCCACGGCTCCGAAGCGCATCACCTTCGTGCTCCGTGAGGACCGGCTCTGGTACCGGACGCCGCTGCACAAGCTGATGCACCGGGCGCTCCGCCGCATCGGGCTGAGGCGCCTGGCCGATTGCTTCTTCCTCAGGGACCAGCAGCGCCTTGCCATGGGGGCGCTGGCCCGCATCCGCCTGGCTGTGCCGGGGGTGCGTGCGACCATCGTCGGCCTTGGCGATCCCTCGCTGGTGCCCACGGGCGTGACCGACCTGCGGACCCGGCGCATCGACGAGCAGGTTGAGCGCGCATGGTGCTCCGCCTACGCCGGCAGCCAGCTCGTGGTGGGGGTGCATGGCTCCAATATGCTGCTGCCCACGGCGCTAGCAGCGGGCTGCATCGAGGTGCTGCCGCGCGACCGCTACATCAACCTGGCCCAGGACGTGGCCGTGCGCTACAACGATGTGATGCAGCTCTTCCTCTACCGCTTCGTGGATGAGTTCGCCACCTCCGCCGATGTCGCTCGGCATGCCGTCTCCATGCTGCGCGATTTCGAGCTGTTCAATCGAAACAACCGCGTGAACCCCCCTCATCATGCAGGACGCTGAACGCCCCTTCACGCTCACCACGCCGGTGCTCCTCATCGGGTTCAACAGAACGGGGCCGCTCCGGCAGGTGTTCGAGGCCATCCGTGCGGCCCGGCCATCCCGGCTCTACTTCGCAGCCGACGGGCCGCGCAACGAGAAGGAGCGAGAGCGCTGCGAGGCCGTGCGTGCCATGGCCAAGGAGGTGGACTGGCCCTGCGAGGTGCATACGCGGTTCAACGAGCGCAACCTGGGCCTCCGGATGGGCGTGAGCTCGGCCCTGGACTGGTTCTTCCTGCATGAGCCGGAGGGCATCGTGCTGGAGGACGACACCCTGCCGGTGCCCTCGTTCTTCCGGTTCGCCCAGGAGATGCTGGAGCGGTACCGAGAGGATGAGCGCGTATGGGTGGTGATGGGGAACAACCTCATGGAGGATTGGGCGGGCGAGCGCGATGGGGATTACTATTTCAGCGCCCATGGCTATGGTGCGCCGTGGGGGTGGGCCAGCTGGCGCCGGGTCTGGCGCCATTATGACTCCGCCATGGGCCAATGGCCTGCCCTCAAGACCACCGCGCGGCTGGCCGATTTCTTCCTGAGCAAGGAGGAGGAGCGCGATGTGCATGCCATGTTCGACCGCGTGCATTCCGGCGTGATGAACTCCTGGAGCTACCAGCTGGACATCACCAGGGTCATCAACCATGGCCTGAACATCCTGCCTGAGACGAACCTGATCGACAACATCGGCTTCGGGGACGATGGCACGCACACCGTCAGCCTCTCCGATCCGCGCAACAAGCGCACGGCACGCGACATCTCCTTCCCGTTGCGGCATCCCCGCTTCATGATGCTCGACGCCCGGCGCGACCGCGAGTACTTCCGCAGGTACATCGGCAGTACGCCCCGCGAGCGCTTCAAGCAGCGCATCAAGGAGCTCATACCGGGCGGCCCCAAGGGGCCCTTGGTGCAGGGGCTCATCGGGCTGAAGCGTAAGTTCGGAGGCTAGCCCCGCGTGCGCTGCCATGATCCGCAAGAGCCAGCTCGTCAACGCCCTCTTCGTGCTGGGCTTTCCGGTCTACGGCTTCGGCAACTACTACGGCCTGAAGTCCGGCCTCGCCAAGGGCATGATGATCACGGTGGCGCCCTTCGTGGCCATCCTGCTCTTCCACCTGGTCGACGCCATGTACAGGAAGCGCATGGGGCGGGTGCTAACGGGCACCTGGTGGCTCGCCATGCTCTATGTGGGCACGCTCTGCGCCTCCATGTTCGTGGCCATGCGCGCCGGGATACCCGGGGTGCAGACGGGGAATGCGCTGCTTTCCTGCCTCATCTTCCTGGCGCCGTTCAATGCGGCGGTGGTGGTGGTCCTCCACAATCGGGGCGACCCCGGCTTCGATTTCGGCCGCCTGCTGTTCCTCGGCCTGGGCCTGTTGCTAGCCATCAACGTGCTCGGCTTTTTGGCCGGTGTCCAGTCCTACGGGCACGCTTTCGAGGGACGTGCCAATTTCCCGTTCATCCGGGGCATCTACACGGGGGCGCACGTCCTGGCCGCCTGGGCGCTCATGCTCATGGTGGGCATGCGCGATGCCGCCCGCCGCCCGGTCGCCTTCGCCCTGGGCCTGGCGGCCCTCGCCATCTGCCTGTATTTCATGGTGCGCATAAACAGCCGCTTGTCGTTCATGATCTTCCTGATGCTCGCGGTGCTCTTCGTCACCCGTGCGATCAAGGTGGTCCGCGGCCTGTACACCATCTCGCTCTTCACGCTGCCCCTGCTCCTCAGCTTCTCCTTGCTCGTATACCAGGTGCTGAGCCTGCCTTTCTTCTCGGCGGTGCTCGAGCGCGTCTCCAAGGAGGACGTCACCACATTCAATGGACGCAGCGATATCTGGTATTCCGTGGGCGACTGGGCCGTCAACGACCGCACGGGCCTGCTGTTCGGCAATGGCTTCAAGGGCCATTACAGGCTGGGCCTGCTCGATCGGGTGGCGGTGATGTGGGATGTGGAGAACCCGGTGAACCTGCACACGCACAGCACTTTCACGGAGGTGCTGGTGGGCCAGGGCATCCTGGGCGTGGTGCTGCTCTATGTCCTGTTCTGGCGGGGCTTCATGCATTACCGCCGCCAGTACCTCGATGGCACCGGTCAGGCGCCGATGTTCGGTGCCTTCGCCTACCTGCTCTTCATCTGGCAGCTCGACATCTTCTGCTATGGCGTGGACATCGGCCATTCGATCCTCCTGTCGATGCTGGCGCCGCTCTGCGTCCGTCGGCAGCCCGATGGCCTCGGCGCCTAGCGGAACGGCCCGGCCCTCAAGGCCGGGCCGTTCCGACTGTGTTCACAGGACGGAGATCCGCTGCGGTGTTCGGCGCCCGTCATCCTCGTGCACCAGGAGGTAGGTGCCGGCTCCCAGGCCGCTGGGCAGCACCAGCATGGAGCGGGCACCGGTCACGCGCTCGGTGAGCAGCAGCTGTCCCTGCAGGCCATACAGCATCAAGGCGCCCGAGCCGGCCGGCACCTCCACCGCGATGGATTGGCCGGGGCTGGCGGGGTTCGGGAAGGCATGCAACGCGTTGGCCGCAGCAGAAGTGCCATCGCTGCCATCGCCCATGCCCGTGGTGAGGCAGGTGGAATCGTCCTCCTTCACCAGCACCACGGAGCGGTAGGCCGGCAGCGTGATGGAGCCGGTGTGGAGGTTGCCATCCGTGTCGCTCCAGCAGCCCTGCAGGCTGAAGGTCTGGTCGGTCGGGCCTTCGTTGATCAGCAGCTGCTGGCGCTCGAAGGGGTCCACCGGCACGGCGCTCACCCGCTCCAGGGCGATGTTGTCGATGAAGTAGACGCCCTCGGTGTAGTGGTTCGTGAACTGGCAGGCGCCTTGGTCGGTGATGCTGCTCTGGAAGAAGTGCTCCACATCGCGCCGGTTGGCATCGAAGGGGAACACCCGCTCGCCCTCCTGCACCGGCGTGCTCAGCTGGCTGATGCCCTTGAAGCCCACGGTGAGCTCGCCCATCAGGTCGCTCACGATGCTGAAGCGGAGCCGGTACCAGCTGCCTTGCTGCAAGCTGGCATTCGTGCTGTGCTTCAGGTTGAAGGTGTTGTAGGAGGCGTTGTCGGTGAAGGACACCCGCATGCATCCGCCGTCGAGGCGGCTGGCGTTGTGCGTCAGCTGTCCCTGCGTGGGCCATCCGCCCCATCCGTTCACGTTGCTGTTGAAGCTCCCGTTGGCGACCGCGTTCGTGCCGAACACCTCGAGCACTTCCATGCTGGGGAGGTAGAGCGGGCTCCGGGTGGACCCGGCATCCTCGGTGAAGGTGCTCTGCCAGCGCTCCAGCGTGAAGTAGCGGTGCGTGCCGGCGAAGGTGTTGTGCAGGTAGATGCTGCGGTCGTTGTACGGGTTGAAGTACCGGTTGTTCGTGAAGGTGCCGTAATCGACATAGGCCGAGCCGTTCACATGGTACTGCCGCATGCAGAGCTGGTCCTTGGTCACCCCATAGAGCACATTGCCCGTGTAAACCGTGTTGAACGCGGGCACGAAGTAGGGTGCGGTGGCTCCGGGGCCGTTGTAGTTGCTGAAGTCCGAGATGCTGAGCTGGATCTTGTTGTTGAAGAGCACGTTGCCCTCGATCCGGTTCCCGGTGCTCACCATCGTATGGTCGACATGGATGCCGCTCACGCTGCAGTTCGTCACCGTGTTGTCCTTCACCAGGGTGTTCTTGATGCTCGTGTTGCCGAAGTAGATGCCATGGCACATGGGGTAGGCATTGATCCAGTTCGGGGCGCAGCTCTCGATGTCGCCCTGAAGGTCGCGGACGATGTTGTTGCGGATGACGGCGCCATCGGCGTGGTCGAAGGAGATGCCCCCGCCATCGTTGAGGATCGCCATGGCATTGATCACCACGTTGCGCTCCACCACGGCATTGTTGGCCACGGCGATGGCGATGTAGCCGACGTTGACGAGGCGGTTGTCGGCGACCGTTACATCGGCGCCGTTCATCCGGATGCCGAGGTAGCCCATGTTGTTCTCGCCGAGACCGGGCACGGTGGCGATGTCCTCAAGCGTGCAGTGATGGAGGCTGGTGCCGTTATCGAGCAGGGAGATGGCCGTGCCGTAGGTGCGCTGCACCGTGAGGTGGTGGAAGTCCTGGTTGTTGCCTGTGCTGAGGATGGCCTGCCAGGTGTCGGTGAAGGTGCAGTTCATGGCTTCCAGGTCGGAGGTGCCCGACAGGCGGAGCGAGGCGGTGTGCTGGTGCTTGAAGTGGATGCCGTCCACCTTGATGTGGTGGCGCTGCCAGCTCACGTACACGCCGAAGTCGGTGACGCTGGCCTCCACCAGCACGTTGTTGGGGTTGGCATTGTTGGGGCACCACAGGTACAGCTGGCCGGCAGCGCGGTCGTGGAACCATTCGCCGGGAGCATCGAGCAGCTCCAGCTTGTTGCGCAGGAAGTAGCCCCACTGCTGGCTTTGCAGGTTGTTGCCCGTGCTGCTGTGGGTGAGCACCCCATTGCTGAAGGCGCTGACGTAGGCGGTGTCGTAGCTCCAATTGGTGGTGCGGATCACCGCAGTCGCGCCGGTCCAGTACCCGTTAGGCTGCGAGAGTTCGGCGTCCGTCAGGCTGGTGCTCGTACCCTGGTCCACGCGCAGCCAGCCGGTATTGGGGAAGCGGGCGATGGTCTGCAGGGCCCCGTTCACGTACACATGCTTCACCGCCTGGCTCATGGGCACGCGCCAGATGTTGCCGCTGTGCTGGGTCCATCCGGCGACCGCCACGCTTCCGCTGATGATGGGCTGCGCACCATTGCCGTAGGCACCGACCTCGATGTAGCTGGACGCGGTGCCGCTACCATTGATATTGATCTTCCCTCGGTATACGCCGCCACGCTGCAGCAGGACGCGGTCGCCGGGCTGCAGTGAGAAGGAGATCTGGTTGAAGCGCTCCAGCGTCTGCCAGGCGGTGGCCTGGCTGGTGCCGTTGTTGCTGTCGTTCCCCGTCGGAGAGATGTAGTAGGTGGCGCTCCGGCCGGCATGCCACACGATGGCGGCGGTGAGGAGGAGGAGCGTGCGGAGCAAGGAGTATCGCATGGGGAGTGAACTTGGGGCCTTCAACCCCCCCCGCCAAGCCAATGTTCCCCAAACTCGACGGAGGCGCCGTGGCTTTCGACGAATCCGCCTCTCCCCCGATGGGGCTCCACGTCCGATTGTTGAATGCTTGCGGCACGGACTCGGCCTCGCGGAGGGGCCGCCGGTAGCTTTGCCGGGTGCCCCGTTCCCCCATGCGCATCCTGGTGGTCGGCCAGACCCCGCCACCGTTCGGCGGACAGGCCGTCATGATCCAAGCCCTCCTGGATGGCCGGTACGAGCGCATCAGGCTGTTCCATGTGCGGATGGCATTCTCCTCGGACATGGAAAGCGTGGGCAAGTTCGCGGTAGGCAAGCTGGCGGTGCTCGCCGGCACCATTGCCCGCATCTGGTGGGCGAGGCTCAGGCACGGCACTACCGTGCTCTATTACCCCCCGAGCGGCCCTCAGATGGTGCCGGTGCTACGCGACATCGCCCTGCTGTGCGCCACCCGGTGGCTCTTCGGCAAGGTGGTGTTCCACTTCCATGCCGGAGGCGTCTCCGGTTTCGAGGAGCGCTTGCCGGGCTTTTTCCGCCCTTTCTTCCGGTTCGCCTACCGCAGGCCCCACCTGGCCATACGCACTGCGCCGCAGAATCCACCTGATGGCATGGCCTTGGGGGCGCTGCGCGATGCGGTGGTGCCCAACGGCATCCCCGATCATCGCGGACAGGTGCCTGAGCGCTGTTCAGGGCCGGGTGAGCCGCTGGAGATCCTCTTCGTCGGCGTGCTGGTGGAAAGCAAGGGCGTGCGGGTGCTTCTGGAGGCCTTCGCGCAGCTGCTCGACCTTGGTGTAGATGCCCGTTTGAGGGTCATGGGCCGTTGGAGCGAGGAGCCCCTCAAGGCCTGGAGCATGGCGTTCATCGCTGGGCGCGGATTGAAGGACAGGGTGGAGTTCCTCGGCGTGCTGCAGGGCACGGAGAAGGATCGCCGATTCGCGGCATGCGATATCTTCTGCTTCCCATCCTACTTCGAGGCGGAGAGCTTCGGTCTGGTGCTGGTGGAGGCCATGCAGTTCGCCAAGCCCGTGGTGAGCACCACTTGGCGGGGCATACCGTCGGTGGTGGAGGAGGGCGTCAATGGCTTCCTCGTACCGGTTAGGGATACCGGCGCCGTGGCCGCACGGTTGCTTCAGCTCGCACAGGATCCCGGGCTCCGCTCCCGCATGGGGCAGGCCGGCCGGCGCATCTTTGAGCAACGGTTCACGTTAGAGGCCTTTCAACGCGCCATGGAGCGCGAATTATCCGCATTGGAATGAGTGAGGGGATGCGGCTGCTGGTCACCGGCGCCTCGGGATTCATCGGCACCAATCTGGTGGAGCGCTTCACCGCCCTGGGCGTGCCGCTGCTCAACCTGGACTGGAATCCTCCGCTCAACCCGGCCCACGCCGTTCACTGGCGCGAGGCGGATATCATGGACCGGCAAGCCCTGGCCGCCGCATTCGATGCCTTCAAGCCCACGCACGTGGTGCACCTCGCAGCCCGCACGGACACCGAGGAGCCCGTGGATGTGGACGCCTACAGGCAGAACCACGAGGGCACGCGGCGGCTTCTCGAGGCAGTGAAGGCATGCCCCAGCGTGCGCCGCATCATCATCACCAGCACGCAGTTCGTCTGCGAGGCCGGTTACCAGCCCCGGCACGACCTCGATTTCAAGCCATTCACGGTCTACGGCGAGTCGAAGCGGCTCACCGAAATGGCCACGCGTGAGGCCGGCCTGGCCTGTACCTGGACGATCATCCGGCCCACCACCATCTGGGGCCCGTGGTCGCTGCGCTACCGCGACGTCCTGTTCAAGGTGATGCGCAAGGGGCTCTATTTCCACCCCGGGCGGCAGCGCGTGGTCCGCTCCTACGGCTATGTGGGCAATGTGGTGTGGCAGATCGAACGGATGCTCACCGTACCCGACGCCACGGTGAACGGGAAGGTCTTCTACGTGGGCGACCCGCCCTTCGACCTCAAGGAATGGGTGGAGGAGGTGTCGAAGCAGTTGACCGGCCGGCCGGTGCGGTACATCCCCAGCCTGCTGGTGCGCTCCATCGCCCTCGTCGGCGATGCCTTCAAGGCGGTCGGGCTGCCTTTCCCCATCACCAGCGGCCGCTACCGAAGCATGACCTCCGACTACATCACCCCCATGGACCGCACGATCGAGGCGGTGGGCCAGGCGCCCTTCAGCATTCCCGATGGCGTGCGCGAGATGGTGCGGTGGTACGACGACGGCAGCGAGCGCTGGACCGCCGGCCCGAAGAAGGACGCACGAACCGATTCGGACGCGCAGTGAGCCCGGCCGGGTGCGCCATCTTTACGGCCTCATGCTGATCCGTTTCTCCAAATGGCACGGGACCGGCAACGACTTCATCATGGTCGATGACCGGTCCGGCGCATTCCCCTCGGGTGACGAGGGCCTCATCCGGCGGCTCTGCGACCGGCATTTCGGCATCGGGAGCGATGGGCTCATCCTGATCCAGGCGCCGCGAGCGACGGGCACGGACTTCCATATGGAGTTCTACAACCCCGATGCGAGCCGGAGCTTCTGCGGCAACGGCAGCCGCTGCGCCTTCGCCTTCTGGAGTGCGCTCAACGGCCGTGTGGAGGAGGCGCGCTTCACGGCCATCGATGGCTGGCACCAGGGCGCATGGCATGGCGAGGAGGTGGCGGTGACGCTCGGCTCCGTGCCCTGCGTGGCGCAGCACGACGACCACGACTTCGTCCATACCGGATCGCCGCACGAGGTGGTGCGCGTGCCCGATGTGGATGCGGTGGAGGTCATGGTGGATGGCCCGAAGCGCGCGCACGACCCGCGGCGGGGCCCCGGCGGCACCAATGTGAACTACGTGTGCGTGCGCGAAGGCACGGTGCGCATGCGCACTTTTGAACGCGGCGTGGAGGCGGAAACGTTGAGTTGCGGCACCGGCGTGGTGGCCGCTGCGCTGAGCGCGATGGCACGGCATGAATCGCAATCGCCCGCGTGCGTCATCACGCGCGGGGGGCAATTGCTGGTGGAGGCCGAACGGGCGGATCGCGAGGGCTGGCACAGGATACGGCTCATCGGCCCGGCCGTTCATGTGTTCGATGGCACCATCGCGGCCTGAGGCATGGCGGGGCATAGAAGCAAGTGGATCATCGCGGGTGCCATTGTGGCGGCCGCAGCCGGCATTGCTGCATTCGCCGTTTGGCGCGGGGTGATGGGGCCTGCCACGCGCTTCGCGGAGGAGAGCCGCGTGGTGCTCATCCCCACGGGAGCCGGCCTCGATGCCGCCATGGACAGCCTGCGCCGCATCGGAGCCGTGGGGAATGAACAGGTGTTCCGCCGGCTGGCTGAGCGCGGCCGGATCAAACCGGGCCGGTACCGCATCCGGCGGGGCATGAGCGCCCGCGCCCTGGCCCGCATGCTGCATGCGGGGGAGCAGGAGCCCGTGCGGGTCACGTTCAGCAACGTGGACCACCTGCAGGAGCTGGCCGGGCGGCTGGACCATGCACTGGAGCCCGATTCCATCGCCTTTCTCCGCGCCTTCCTCGACCCGGAGCAGCAGCGCGCGGCCGGACTTGATGAGGCGACCATGATCGGCCTGTTTCTGCCCAACACCTATGAGCTGTGGTGGACCACCACCCCCGAGCGGTTCATCGCCCGGATGCGCCAGGAGTACGATGCCTTCTGGAACGCGGAGCGGCGGGCGAAGGCAGAAGCCCTCGGGCTTACGCCGGCGGAGGTCTCCACCCTGGCCTCCATCGTGCAGGCCGAGACCGTGCGCATGATCGATGCCCCCACCATTGCAGGGGTCTACCTCAACCGCTTGCGCATCGGCATGCCGCTCCAAGCCGACCCCACGCTCAAGTTCGCCCTCGGGCTGGACAGCGTGAACCGCGTGCTGAACCGAGACAAGCTGGTGGATTCGCCGTACAATACCTATCAGAACCCAGGGCTCCCGCCCGGCCCCATCAACATGCCCGAGCCGCGCTTCATCGAGTCGGTGCTGACCGCTCCCCGCCATGACTACCTGTATTTCTGCGCGCGGGCCGACCTGAGCGGCTACACCGATTTCGCGCGCACCTACGAGCAGCACCTGGTGAACGCCCGCCGCTACCAGAAGGCGCTGAACGAGCGCCGGATCTACCGCTGACAGGGCTGCACGGGAAACCTATTTTCGCGGCCGCTCCGGAAGGGCCGCAGCGACAATTCACCATCGATGACCAAGATCAAGTTCGGAACCGACGGCTGGCGCGCCATCATTGCGCAGGAATTCACCGTGGACAATGTGGCGCGCGTGAGCGTGGCCGTGGCGGAGTGGGTGGTCCGCAACCACCCCGGCAACACCCGCATCGTGCTGGGCCACGACTGCCGGTTCGCCGGCGAGCTCTTCGCCCAGACTTGCGCCAAGGTGTTCGTGAGCCGCGGCATCGAGGTGCACCTCGCCCAGGGCTTCGTCAGCACTCCCATGGTGAGCCTGGGCGCCCAGCGCGTGCAGGCGGGCATGGGCGTGATCCTTACCGCCAGCCACAACCCGCCCAGCTACAACGGCTACAAGCTGAAGGGCATCCACGGCGGTCCGCTCATCCCCGAGGAGGTGCAGCAAGTGGAGGACATGATCCCCGATGCGCATGGCGTGGACCTGGATGCCATCGACCTGGCCCAGGCGCGCAAGGACGGCCTGCTGAAGCACATCGCCCTCGAGGACATGTACGTGGAGCATGTGGAGAAGAGCTTCGACATGAAGGCCATCCGCGAATGCGGCATGCGCTGGGGCTACGATGCCATGTACGGCGCCGGCCAGAACGTGGTGCGCCGCCTGCTGCCCGATGCCGCGCTCCTTCACTGCGATTACAACCCGTCCTTCATGGGCCAGGCGCCGGAGCCCATCCACAAGAACCTGCAGGAGTTCAGCGCGCTGATCAAGCAGGGCGGCATCGATTGCGGCCTGGCCACAGACGGCGATGCCGACCGCATCGGCCTGTACAACGGCCGCGGCGAGTTCATCGACTCGCACCACATCATCCTCCTGCTCATCCACTACCTGGTGAAGTACAAGAAGTTCACCGGCAAGGTGGTGGTGGCCGTGAGCACCACGCCCAAGGTGAAGAAGCTCTGCGAGCACTACGGGCTGGAGTACAGCGTCACCAAGATCGGCTTCAAGTGGATCAGCGGTCTGATGATCACCGAGGATGTGCTGCTGGGCGGCGAGGAGAGCGGCGGCATCGCCATCAAGGGGCACATCCCCGAGCGCGACGGCATCTGGATGGGGCTCACCATCTGGGAATTCATGGCCAAGAGCGGCAAGACGCTCGATGAGCTGATCCAGGAGGTGTACGCCATCGTGGGGCCCTTCGCCTATGACCGCAACGACCTGCACATCAGCGAGGCGCTGAAGCAGCAGGTGCTGAAGAACTGCGCCGCCAACGCCTACACGCGCTTCGGCGACCTGGAGGTGCGCCGCCTGGAGACCATCGACGGCTACAAGTACCACTTCGACGACGAGCAATGGCTCATGATCCGCGCCAGCGGCACCGAGCCCGTGCTGCGCTGCTACGCGGAGTCGGGCACCATGGCCGGCGCGCAGGCGATCCTGGCCGCGTGCAAGCAGGCCATCGGCGCCTGAAGCGCGCCGCGCCGATACCTTGCGCCATGCGGCTCCTGAAGCACGTGTTCCGCGCGAGCACTTGCCTGTTGCTCCTGTCCGGGAACGCATCGGCCCAGGAGCCGGACACATCGGTGGCGTGCGAACGGCCCTGCAAGCGCTGCATCGCCTTCATCTCCGCCGGTGCGGGCGTGGCGGCCACGGTGGCCTACATCGGGCTCGACCAGGCTTGGTATGCGCAATACGACAGGGGCCCCTTGCGCACCTTCGATGATTCGGACGAGTGGCTGCTGATGGACAAGACGGGCCACCTGCTGAGCGGCTACATGCTCGGGGCCTGGGGCCATGCGGCCATGAAGCACTGCGGGTCGAATGACCGCTCGGCTCGGTGGGTCGGCGGCTCGGTGGGCCTCGCCTTCATGACCGGCATCGAGATCCTCGATGGGACCTCGGCCGGCTGGGGCTTCTCTTGGAGCGACATGGCCGCCAATGCCGCGGGCGCGGGGCTCTTCATCGCGCAGGATGCCGCTTGGGGCGAGCAGCGCATGGCGCTGAAGATCTCGCTCCGCCATACGCCGTACGCAGCGCAGCGCCCCGACCTGCTGGGTGAAGGGTTCGCCGATCGCCTGCTGAAGGACTACAACGGCGTCACGCTCTGGCTCAGCGGCAACCTGGCTGGCCTGAGCGGCAGCACGCGCCTGCCGAAGTGGCTCAACATCGCCGTGGGCTATGGCGCCGAGGGCATGATCAGCGCGTACCCGCTGGAGCAGGTCGGTGGCCCGGCTGTGTTCCGGCAGTTCTACCTCTCGCCCGACGTGGACCTGACGCGGATCAAGACGAAGAGCCGCGTGGTGCGCACGCTCCTCTTCCTGGCCAACAGCATCAAGGTGCCGGCGCCCGCGCTGGAATACCGCAGCAACGGGGAGTGGAAGGGGCATTGGCTCCACTTCTGAAGGGATCCGGGGCTGAGGCCTTCGCGACTCCCGGTCAAGCCCGGAGCGATAATGCGCCATCGCGCAGCAAGCGGTCCACCTTGAGCACGCCCGCCACGGTGAGGCTGTCGCGGAGCTCGCCGCGCATCACCATGCCCACCACTTCGGCGAAGGGCACCTTGCGCAGCTCCAGCTGCTCATTGTGGTCGGGCTCCGGCTCGTGGAAGGTGAGCCCCTGCGCCACGTAGATGATGGCCACCTCATCGCTGGCGCTGTTGCTCAGGTCCATCTGCAGCACCTCGGTCCATTGCTCGGCCACGATCCCCGCCTCCTCGCGCAATTCGCGCTGGGCGCTCTCCAGCGGAGGCCGTTGGCGCGAGCCGCCGCCCTCGATGATCTCCCAGCTGTACGCGTCGATGGGGTAGCGGTGCTGCCCCACGAGCCAGGTGTTGCCCTCGGCATCGAGCGGGATGATGCCCACCGCCAGGTTCTTGAAGTGGACCACCCCGTAGATGCCCTCCCGGCCGCTGGGGTCGATGACCTCGTGATGGCTCACGCTGATCCAGGCCGTGCTGTACCGCTCCTCGATGCTCAGGGTCTTCCAAGGGCCGCGCTCCTCCATGGCGGCAAGATAGGCGGCACCTCAGCGGCGCTCCTTCGGCAGATGAGGGTGGACTCCCGACTCAAGCGGGGCTGAACGCACCAATTGCGCGTCTTTGTGCATCAAGGCCTCACCCCGGCCATGGTATCTGGATCACCTGCGGGCAACTGCCATCGGGGTTCATCAGCATCACATCGTTCTCTATGTTCAGGATAACGCCATCGGGAGTGCTCTCCCGCCGGCGCACCGCCAGCAGCTTGCCCGTATGCGGCGAGTAATCGAGATCCATGAAATAGCTGGAGTTGCAGGTGGCCAAGAGCCGCTCGGTAGCGCCACTGGTCAAGTCGGTTCTGTACAACCCAGTTAGATGAGACCAGATCATGCTATGCGAGCCTGGTAGGTAAGCTGCACCTTTAGGCAGGCCATTCTGCATGATCGAGTCAGGAAGCTGGTAGATCAGGTCCGTGCTGGGATTGCCCTCCCAATGGCATGAGTACACCCAAGCGAACACATTGAATGTTCTGTTAGGCAACGCCCAGACCGCTTGGCCGGCGAAAGCCCCTGTGTTCCACAGTGTGTCGATTGGCGTGCCAGAGCTGGTCATCCTGATGTTCTGCATGTTGTATTGCGGCGGACCGAGCGCACCGGTCTCGTAGCCGATCTGTGTGCCATCGGGACTCCACAGCGGTCTGAAGCTATTGCCATTGAAGGTGAGCTGCGTGAGGCTATCGCCATTGGCCTTCACCTTCCAGATGTTCCAATTGGGGGCACTGGCCTGGGTGAAGGCGATCCAGCCGCTTGTTCCCCAGGAAGATTTGGAGCCGCTCAGGGGGCCTTGGAAAACCAACTGAAGCACTTCACTGCTGAGGTTATAGCTGTAGAGTTGCGAATTCGTCCAGTTGCTTCCATACGCTACGCGCTCAATCAAGATTTCGTTGCCACTATTCGGATTAAAAACCGCGTGGCCAACGAAATTCTCCTCGACCTGCCAGTTCCAATCACCGCCCAGCGGTGGGTCTGGGAGAGGGATGCAATCGGCATGCGTGCCACACGGCCACCCAGCGCCTGCGCTTGGCGGTTCGGGACACACAGACTCAGGCTTGCGGCAGGCCGCTAGCGCGGCTAGCAGGCCGATGCACAGGCAGGATGAACGCATGGGTCAAGGGCTTACTGCGGCCATGGTATCTGGATCACCTGCGGGCAACTTCCATCGGGATTCATCAGCAGCACATCGTTCTCCATGTTCAGGATCACGCCATCGGGGGTGCTGGCACGCCAGCGCACGGCCAGCAGCTTGCCCGTGTGAAGCGAGTAATCGAGATCCGTGAAATAGCTCGAGTTGTAGGTCTCCACCAAGCGCTGAGTGGCACCTGTAGCCAAATCCGTCCTGTAGAGCCCCGTTCTATGCGACCAGAGTACGGCATTCATCCCTGGGATGTATGTGCTCCCTTGAATCAGTCCGCTGGTGTCAATCAGGGTCTGCTCTAAAGCGTGCGCGATGTGCCATTCGCAATCACTCTCGAAAGTGCAGGTGCCTAAGGCAATACCGCACAGAGTTGATGGTCATGTTTGGGAGCACCCATTCAGTGGAGTTCATGAATGCCATGCAATCCCAGAGGGTGTCAATGGCGCTGCCATCAGCGGCAATCCGTATGCTCAGGGAATTCAGGGGTGCTTGTGACAGATTTCCCGTGCTGTATCCGATTTCTGTTCCGTCCGGGTTCCAGATCGGCCTGAAGCAATTACCCGTGAACGTGAGTTGAGTCAGGCTGTCGCCGTTGGACTTAACCTTCCAGATGTTCCAGTTGGGTGCACTGGCCTGGGTGAAGGCGATCCAGCCGCTCGGACCCCAAGCCGGACTGTATGTGAATGCGCCCTCATGCACGAGTTGAAATGTGCCTGTGCTCAGGTTCAAGCGATAGAACTGTGAATTCGCCCACCCACCACCATTGGGATCACGTTGCACCAGGATTTCGTCACCATTGGCCGGATTGAATACTGCGTGCTTCACGAAATCCTCTTGTATCTGCAAGGTCCAATCGCCGCCTAAAGGAGGCTGGGGCAATGGGGTGCAAGGCGTATGCGACCCACAGGGGCCGGGTGCGTCGCCATTCGCTGGGCAAGGTGGCACAGGCTCAGGTTTGCGGCACGCGGCAGCGGCCAAGAGGAGCAAGTAGAGGGACGCTCGGGTTCTCATGGCCGGACTAGTAGATGATGAAGGAATGGTTACTGATCTCACCGTCCCAGGTGAAGCGCGCAGCATAAGCACCGCGAGCCAAGCCATGCAGGCTGATTGCATCACGGTCTGCGCCGGCAGGTACGCGATGTCGCTTCACCAACCGGCCCATAGCGTCAACCACGAGGATATCCACGGGCGAAGCAGTCGTGTGGTTGAAGTCGATCTGCACACGATCCGTGGCCGGATTAGGCCATAAGCGCGTGGCCTCGGAAGCTCCTTCCTCCGCTTCCGATTCGCCTACGGAGAGCTGTTTGTGCAAGTGCAGCGAATACGCGGTCTTGGCCTGGAAGGGATTGCTGGGCCACCAGGCGGACACCGCCTGACCCGAGCTGCTGGCGATGATGTACCAGCCCGTGGTGGTCATGGTGATCTGGGCCGTGTGGTCGGTGACCACCGCCTCGTAAGTGCTGCCGTAGCTGCTGCTGATGCTATTCTCCGGAAAGGAGCCTGTGGTGCTGCTCTCGCGCGGCCAATGGCCGATGATGAAATCAGTGGTCGGGAACGCATCAACATAGGTGTGCGTGGCATCCACACGCGTGGCATAGTAGTACCCATTGGGCTGCCCAGCCGCATTGCCGCTCAGGTAAACCAGCTGGTCCGGGAACTGCACGAAGGAGGAGCTGGCGGGAGGCTGGTTGTGGTACACGTAGTACGGATAGGCCACCTGCTCCATCGCGGCTCCCGCATCCAATAGGCCATGGCCGTTGTACGCACCGTAGCCGATTGTCCACCCGCTGAAGGGATCACCAACAACGTCATAGGCATTCTTCTCCAAGATGCGCTCGATGTCCTCCGGCGCCAGATTGTTCATGTAGGCATTGCTGATGGTGTTATGCCCACTGTGCATGAGGGCCGCAACCCCGGCAGCATGCGGAGAAGCTGCGGAGGTGCCACGGAAGCAATCGTAGCCTGTCGGTGCCGGTATGCACTGCGCGAAGTTGAAGGGCGCATCGGCTGTGGAGGTGACCAGGCGAACTGTGCCCGGTGCGATGAGGTCCATGCCTTGGCTAAAGCTGCTGGATAAATCTCCAAGAGTCGATCCAGACATGTAATCTCCATCGATTCCGCTGGCACCCACGCTGAGCACAGCATGGTCATTGAGGTTGTTGCCGCCCAGCGTGGCGGGCAGGAAGCCTACCGTGGTTCCCGAGTTGCCACGGGCGGCAGCGAACACCGTTTTGTTCCGGTAGGCGAACTGCACGGCATCACGCATGAGCGGGTTGTAGCAGAAGATGGTGTTCAAGTAGCAACCGTAACTATTGTTGAGCACATGCACGCCGTACCATGGGAATTGGCCGGGCACGTAGCCTGGGTAATAGTTGCCTGGCACAGCACCCGAACCGTGAATGATGGCCACTGCGGCATTCGTGCTCTCATAATTGGTGCCTAGGCTTACGAGCGAGCAGCCGGGCGAAACGGTGCCGTCGTGATCGCCGCCCGCGATTCCGGCTATTCCGATTCCGTTTGGCCGCGATGATGCCTGCGCAGGCGGTGCCGTGTTCGGTTTGGCCCACTGAGCCCGGCTCATAGGGCGTGTTGCTCATCCAGTCGAACCCGCCAATGACCACCCCGGAGAGATCCTCATGGTCTCCATACGTGGTGTGATCGACCACGCCGACCTTGATAGCCGGGTTGCCGGTATTGATTCCCCATGCCGGTTCCATGTTGATGCTGGCATCCGGATAGGGCTCCATGGGCACGATGCTGTATTGCCTGGACAGCAAGGGGTCGTTCGGCAGGTTCGTCGGCTCATACACCGTATTGGCGCATGCATAGAAGATCGCCTCGGGCATGGTGCTCAAGCTGTCGATAGCAACCTGCACATCGAGCACAGGGCCGATGCCGAGAAGGAAGGTTGTCCAGAAATCGGGCACGGGTTCTTCCTCGCCGAGCCGGGTGATGGTGATGCTGTCCGCTGAGGTCATCCAGCGGAAGACTTTGTAAACAGGGAGTCTTCGTCCTGCTGTAGCGCCTATGCCGAGCTTCTCCCCGATGGCACCGGCGAGACTGTCCGACACGATTTTGTCCAAGGTTCCGAATTCCCATTGAGGGTCATCAACAGCATCCAAATTGATCACGCTTCGATTGAACTTCACCACGACCTCTTCAGCTACGCAAAGGGGACTGCCTTCGGTATCATATAGCCAGCCATCAGGCTTCAACGTGGCTGTGTACTTCAAGGTGGCCATCATCGGCCCCGTGATGGTCTGGGAAGGGCCGCATACGTAGACGTGGTTGCCCTCTACCAAGAGGTCGAGCGCGCGGTCATCGCCTGCAAGGCCATCGTACTCCTTATCCCATTGCAGCGCTCCGTCTCCGCCGAACATGAGCGTCAGGAAATTGTCGTTGACGCCATTGTTCGCGATTCCGACCACGATGACGCCTCCGTCATTGGTCACCGCCATTCGTTGTGCTTCGCAGGCATGGGTGGGGTCCAAGGCGGAATAGCGCTTCTCCCAAAGGGCCGTACCGGAGCCATCATACTTGATCACCATGATGTCCGTGCCGCCGTTGCTCTTCCGGGTGTAACCGGCCACATAGACATTCCCTTGGTCATCTCCCTTCACGGCCTTGCCGGCATCATCAAGCCCTCCGCCGTCGAAGTTCACGACCCAGTCCACTTCGAACGAGCTCGATATCTTCACGGTTTGTGCGTCCTTCTGCCCGTTCACCTCCCTGAAGCCGGTGATGTAGACGGAACCTTGCGCGTCCTGGTCGAACGCGAGCACTTGGTCAAGCCCCAATCCGGGGATGTTCACCCGGGCCTCATCAATCTGGGCACCCGTGAGCCGATGGTACTTCACCGTTGCGTAGTCCCAATTCAACGGGTCGCTGGCCGATGCACCGGTGATGATGGGGTTCCCATCGGCATCGTTGGCCAATCCGACTCCCCCATCGTGGAAGCCGCTGTAGTCATAGGTGGCCGACCAGAGTAGCGTGCCGTTCGGAGCGTACTTGAGCAATAGGAAGTCGCTATTGCTCAGGCTCACGGCAGTTGCTCCGCCCACGTAGATGCTGCCATCACTGGTGCGCAGGATCGCGCCGGGAATGTCTGCTCCGTTGTACGGGCTGTTCCAATGGGCAGTCCATTCAACATCACCGTTGCCTGAGAGCATCATGACCACAATATCCTGCGCGCTGTTCGCCAGGCTAACAACTCCGGTGACCACGAATCCGCCTGTTTCTGTCGCGGTCGCTGCAATGCCGTAATCCAGCCCGCCACCTGGGCTTCCATATGTCTGCTGCCAGATTACATCGCCAGCAGGCCCGTATTTCGTGACCAGGATATCAACGTCTCCGGGCGCTACGGTGGTGTTGCTCACCACCGCCAGGTGCCCTTGTCCATCCTTGACGCTCGCCGCCCAATTCAATTCGGCGGGTTGGCAATTCGCTTGCACCCAATCCCTGTTCACATAGAACTGGCCGTTAGAGGTATTCGTGCCAAATAGACAGATTCCGACAAGGAAGAAGGAGATCAGCAGCCGCCAGCTTAAAGCGCTGAAGGCGCTACGAACCAAACTGGAGGATTGGTGGATACTCCTTGCTGAGCATGCAGAGGAGAGAGCAGCAATAAGCGCCTGCGGTCGAGCTGTCGAGCTGTCGGGCTGTCGGGCTGTCGGGCTGTTGGGCTGTTGGGCTGTTGGGCTGTTGGGCTGTTGGGCTGTTGGGCTGTTGCATTCTCCAAATGAATTGAAACCGAAGGTAGAAGTCCTGTTGAATCATGCAAGTCCCATCTCTGCCAATATCGGCGGAGCATTCCTACACCTTGAGGGTCTTCCAAGGGCCGCGCTCCTCCATGGCGGCATGATAGGCGGCACCTCAGCGGCGCTCCTTCGGCAGGTCGAACCGGATGCTGACCTGGATGCTGCTGCGCACGCGTTGGCCGTCCTTGATGCCCGGCTCCCACGGGATGCGGTAGAGCAGGCGCAGCGCCTCGTCCGTGCAGCCGCCTCCCACATCCTGAAGCACATGCATGTTGGTCACGCTGCCGGTGGGCTCCACCACGAACTCGGCCTTCACAGTGCCGTCCAGGCTGTAGCGCATGGCCTCGGCCGGGTACCGCATCTCGCGTGCGATGTAGGAAGGCAGCCCGCTCATGCCATTGGGGATGGCGGGCTGCACCTGGGAGTCGACCTGCTTGGGCGCATGCACCGAGCGGGACGTGTCCGCCGGAAGGGTGAAGCGCTCGCCTGTGCGGACCTTGCGTTCCTTGGCCCAGCGCTTATGGCGGCCCGGTTCAAAGGGGATGGCGAGATGCTGCTCCTGCCCCGAGCAGAGCTCACCGGCGGTGGCCGGCCGCCACAGCACCATGCGCGCCACGCGGAGCGCTTCGGCATCGCACTCCGGCGAGAGCGCCTTGCCCACCCGGAGCGACCGCACCTCCCCGTTGGGGGCCAGGCGTGCGGTGACGACCACCTCGCCCTTGATGCCGGCCTCCAGGGCCACGGCCGGATAGTGCAGCTCCTGCTCGAACAGCTTGTCGAGCGCTGCCTTTCCGCCGGTGGCCATGCAGGTGCCCTCCGTCTGGGCATGGGCGGCGAGGCTCGCCGCAGCGAGCAGCAGGAAGGGCAGGGCACGGGTCATGGAGCTGGGGTTCGGTATTTTTGCGGCATGTCCGCTGCAAAGTTGAGGCCGGGAGACCGTGTCACCTACATCGATGAGGTGGGCGGTGGGGTGGTGCTCCGGCCCGGCCGCCCCGGGCATGTGGTGCTGCGCACGGACGACGGCTTCGAATTGGAGCAGCCCGAGCGGCGCTTGGTGGCGGTGCAGGAGGAGCAGCGCAAGGCGCATCTCCGGGTGTCGGACCATGCCGTGGGCATGCGGGTGGCGAATGACATCCTTGAGGAGAAGCGCGGGAAGCGCCCGTCCATCAGGCCGGGCAAGACGCCGAAGAAGCCCGAGGACAACAGCGTGGCGGAAGTGGACCTGCACCTGCACGAGCTGGTGGACGACGAGCGGCGGCTGAGCGACGGGGAGAAGCTGGAGTTCCAGATGCGCTATTTCGAGCGCGCGCTGGAGAGCGCCATCCGCAACGGCAAGCGCAAGCTCATCGTCATCCACGGGGTGGGGGAGGGGGTGCTGCGCGAGGAGGTGCGGAAGGTGCTTCAGTATTACGATGGCGTCCAGTTCCACGACGCCGACATGCGGCGCTACGGATCGGGCGCCACGGAGGTGATCATCCTGCGCCATCGCTAGGCGCATTCCGTTCCTTGGCATCCTGTGCATCGCTCCACCGCCGGTCTGCGCAAGCGGGCCGGAGGAAAGTCCGGGCAGCGTAGGGCACCGTGCTTCCTAACGGGAAGGGGTGCCGCTGGGAACAGCGGCGCCACGGAAAGTGCCGCAGAAAGGGAAACCGCCGGCCGCAAGGCAGGCAAGGGTGAAAAGGTGGTGTAAGAGACCACCAGCGCCGGTGGCGACATCGGCGGCTTGGTAAACCCCACGGGCTGAAAGACCATGTATACCGGGGCTTCGCCGCAAGGCGGATAAGGGCGGCCCGTCCGATCCCGGAGGGTAGGTCGATCGAGGCCGCGCGTGAGCGCGGTCCCAGATAGATGGTGGGGGTCCCGTGCGAGCGGGATACAGGACCCGGCTTACAGATGCACAGGCCTTCATGAGGGGCTCCTGCACGGCGACGGCCTGTGCGGGGGCCCTTCACCTTTTTTCACGGGTCGACCGCGCTTGGCCCGATGTTGGCCCGTGCGGCCCGGTACCTTTGGCCGTCGTGATCCGCCATGTCCGCCTCGTCCTGCTGCTGGCCCTGCTGCCCACCGCGGCCTGGGCGCAGGACCTCGTCACCATCAGAGGCCAGGTGACCTCCTCGGCCAACGACCGCGCGTACTACGACCTGATGATCGTGAACAAGCGCTCGCGCACAGGGGCGTTCGGCAATCCCGATGGCAGCTTCGTGGTGCAGGCACTGCGCACCGATACGCTGCTGATCGGGTCGGTGGGGCACCGCACGGCCATGATCACCATGGCCGACAGCGTGCCCAAGCCCGAGTACCGCGTGCTGGTGCGCCTGCTGCCGCTGGTGGTCCGCCTGCCGGAGGTGGAGGTGCTCAGCCCGCGCACCTTGGAGCAGATTCAGAAGGACATCGAGAAGCTCGGCTACCGCGACAGCGACTACCGCATCAGCCAGGTCGACGCCCTGCAGAGCCCGATCACCTTCCTCTACCAGGAGTTCAGCCGCCGCGAGCGCAGCAAGCGGCTCGTGGCCCAGATGCGCAATGAGGACCGCAAACGGGAGCTGCTCCGCGAGTTGCTGCAGAAGTACGTGGAGTACGACATCATCAACCTCAGCGATGAGGCCTTCGATGACTTCATCGACTTCTGCGCCGTGCCGGACGAGGTGATCAAGGGGCTTACGCAGTACGAGTTCCTGCTCTACGTGAAGAAGAAGTACGAGCTCTACGGCAGCCTCGGCCCAACGCGCAGGCACTGAACGCCGTGTCGAGCACCCAGGCCATCCGCCCGCGCTGCCTTGTTCGGGCGTTGATTGCCCTGCTGGCGGTGCTGCCAGCGGCGCATGGGCTCAGGGCGCAGCCCGACACGCTGCTGCGGCACATCGCATTGGACGAGGTGGTGATCTCCGCCCAGGCAGAGGGCTTCGATGTGGCGGCCTTCGTCCGGCGCGTGCGCACGGACACCACCTTCCACAAGGCCTTCCTCAACACGCGCCATCATCCGCACCTCCTGCGCTCCGAGGTGCGCGTGCGCGCCAAGGGCGATCGGGAGACGGCGACGATGTACCGGAGGGCGCGACTCGTGCGCGATGGCCGGCGGGCCGAGCAGCGGGTGGATTCGGTGCGCGAGACGGGCCGCTTGCGCGACCGCAAGGGGGAGTACCGCTATCTCACCGTGGAGATGTACGATGATGTCTTCTTCCCGAAGGGCGCCTTCACCGCCGACAACACCGTGGCCGGCAGGAGGCTGGAGGTGGAGCGCGGGAACCGCTTCGAGAAGTACAAGGGCGAGCTGAAGAAGTTCATGTTCGACCCGGGCACCGAGATCGCCAGCGTGCCCTTCATCGGCGACAAGCTCGCGCTCTTCAGCCCGGAGATGGCGCCGCTCTACGACTTCCGCATCTGGGCCGATGAGCGGGGCGGGCGCCCCTGCTGGGTCTTCAGCGCCCAGGCCAAGCCCGGCTTCCGCGACGGCCGCACGGTGATCAAGACCATGGATACCTGGTTCGACCAGGCTACAGGTGATGTGCTCGCGCGCAGCTACCGCATCGCGCATGCGTCGGTGTTCCTCGATTTCGACATCACGATCCATGTGCGCAACGTGCGCATCGGTGATGCCTTGGTACCGGTGCGCGTCGACTACGACGGCGACTGGGACATTCCCTTCAAGCAGCGGGAACTGGTCCGCTTCTGGCTGGAGTACGGAGAATGGCAGGCTGTGCCCTGAGACGTCGGAACGCCGCCCCCGTGCAGGCCGCTCGAACGGCGCCCGCTCAATGGCCCCGGGCGGCGAGGTAGCGCTCGGCATCAAGGGCTGCCATGCAGCCGGTGCCTGCGCTGGTGATGGCCTGGCGGTACACCTTGTCCGCGGCATCGCCCGCCACGAACACGCCCGGCACGTTCGTCCGCGTGCTGTCCGGTGCATGCTTGATGTAGCCCTGCTCATCCATGTCGAGCCAGCCCTTGAAGATCTGCGTTGCCGGCGTGTGGCCGATGGCGAGGAAGAGGCCCGTCACATCCAGGCGGCCCTCGGCGCCGGTCTTGTTGTTCACGATGGTCAGGCCTTCCACGCGGTCGGCCCCGTGCACGTCCTTCACCTCGGTGTTGAAATGCACCTCGATGTTGGGCGTGTTCTCCACCCGGTGCTGCATGGCCTTGGAGGCGCGGAACCGGTCGCTGCGCACGAGCATGTGCACCTTGGGGCAGAGCTTGGCCAGGTAGGTGGCCTCTTCGCAGGCGCTGTCTCCGGCGCCCACCAAGGCCACGGTCTGGCCGCGGTAGAAGAAGCCGTCGCACACGGCACAGGCGGTGACACCGCCGCCGATATCGCGCAGGCGGATCTCATTGGGCAGCCCGAGCCATTTGGCACTGGCGCCCGTGCTGATGATCACCGCATCGGCGTGGATCTCCTTGGTGTCATCCACCCAGACCTTGTGCACGGGGCCGGAGAAATCCACCTTGGTCACCCATCCGTGGCGCACGTCGGTCTGGAAGCGCAGCGCCTGTTTCTTCAGGTCCTCCATGAGCTCAGGGCCTGTGCGGCCATCCGGGTAGCCGGGGTAGTTGTCCACCTCGGTGGTCTGCGTGAGCTGGCCTCCGGGCAGCGGGCCCTCGTACAGCACGGGCTTCAGGTCTGCGCGGGCGGCGTAGATGGCAGCGGAGTAGCCGGCGGGGCCGCTCCCGATGATCAGGCAGTGGACGTGCTCAGGTGTGCTCATGGTTCAGGGGCGGCAAAGCTAACCGCGACCCGGCCATTGCGCGTGACCGCCGTCACGGTGCGCACACCACGGTGTCGAGCCACGAGGCGTAGCCCACCCAGATGCCCAGCCCGCCGTTGATGTTGGAGCGCACGTTCGAGGGGTTGCTGAATGCATCGCCCTGCGAGGTGACGTTGATGGAGTAGCTGTTGAAGAAGCGGTACTCCGCCTGGCCGATGCTGGCGAATTTGACCACCACGGTGTCCCCGCGCTTGAAGTAGCCGCTCTCCTCGTTGTTGTCATCCTCCGCGCCGCTGAAGGCGACGTTGCCGCGGTTGTAGTCGAAGTCGAAGGTCAATCCGTTCACATAGCGGTCCTCGAACGCGCCGAACAACGGGGAGATGAAGCGGTCGTCCTTCGGGCGGCCATTGCTCCCAAGGTTGATTCGCCGGGCGAACCAGCGGTAGGCGTTGCCGATGGTGTCCGGGTCGGAAAGGCGGCCCCAGATGAAGCCGAGGCTGTCGTCGTTGGGCCGCTCGTTGGCCAGGCGGAACCAGGCGGAATCGAGCGGAGCGACCTGCGGTATGGTGGTCACTGCCGTGAGCTCCTGGCCATCGGCCAGCACGCGCAGGCGGTAGGTGCGGCCGGGCTCCCCCACGAGCCCGTCGGGCGCGGTGGAGGTCCAGGCGCAGATGTTCGCCGCGCGCAGCAGGTTGATGTCGATTCCCGTGGCCGCCGAAGCCAGGACCAGCACGGAATCCGGGAGGCCTGCGCTGCAGATGCGGTCCAGTCCGTGCACGGTGGTTCCGTCATCGACGGTCACCGTATCGGCATCGCTGATGAAGACCGCGGCGATGGCTGCCAGGTTGGTAGGGGCGAAGTAGCTCTGGGTGCGGGTGAGCAGCACGATCGGCCGCTGGCCGTTCTCGATGCTGCCCTCCACCACCACCTTGGCGCCGGTGTCGGGCAGCTCTACGGTGATCTCCTTTTCGCAGCCGGCCAGCAGGATGGCGGCGCTGAGCAGGGCGATGGGCAGGTGGCGGCGCATGGTCAGAACTTGAAGTTCCAGGTGACGGATGGGAGGATGGCGAAGAGGGACACCTGCTTGGCCACCACTTGGAAGTTGCCTTCGGCCGGATTGCCCGCCGCATCGAAGTAGATGAAGTAGGGGTTCATCCGGTTGTAGGCGTTGTAAACGCCGAAGGTCCAGCTGCTGGTGAAGCGCTTGGGCACCTGCTGCACCTCGCCTGTGGCGGGGTCCTTCACCTCGCGGGTGTCGCGGCCGTTGAGCGTGGCGCTCAGGTCGAGGCGGTGGTAGGGGGCCATGCGGTAGCCGTTCCGCTCGGTGTATTCGCTCACCAGGCGCCCTTCGATGAAGTAGCGGTTCACGGGGATGGTGACGGCCTGCCCCGTGGCGTACACGAAGGCCGCGCCGAAGGACCAGCGCTTGTTGAGGTCGTACGAGGCCACCACGCTGAGGTCGTGCCGCCGGTCCCATCGGCTGGGGAACTCACGGCCTTCGTTGATGTCCGGGAAGCGCCGCATGGTCTTGCTCCAGGTGTAGCCCAACCAGCCGGTGAACTTGCCGGTTCGCTTCTTCAGGAAGAGCTCCGCGCCATAGCTGTAGCCGTCGCCGAACACGAGCTGGTTGTCGTAGTTAGCGTTCCCGTTCTCCTGCGGCTGCGCGCCTTCGGCGTACTCGATGAGGTTGTCGAAGTCCTTGTAATAGACCTCGATGGAGGCCTCCACCACGTCCTCGAACAGGTCGCGGAAGTAGCCCGCCGCGTACTGGGTGCCGATCTGGGGCTTCACGCGGGTGCCGCTGGGGATCCACACATCGGTGGGCAGGGCCACGGAGCTGAAGCTGGCCAGGTGCACGTACTGCTGCCCCCGGTTGAAGGAGGCCTTGATGCTGCTGTTGGGGCCTGTGCGGTAGCGCATGCTCAGCCGCGGCTCGAGCGCCATGTAGCTCGCGATGGGGCGGCCCGGTGAGATCTCGTCCTTGCGTACGGTCCGGCCGCGGTCGTCCTGGATGTAGTCCGTGTAGGGCCCCACATGGTCGAAGCGGGTGAAGCGCACCCCGGCATTGATGCGGAGCGCATCGGTCACATCGAAGTCATCCATCACGTAGAGCGCCGTTTCGTGCGCGTGCAGCTTCGGCGGAGCGTCGATGTTGAATTCGGTGTCGCCGCTGCTCACGTTCACCGTGCTGGTGGTGTAGATGTGATAGATGTACTGCCCCCCGTATTTCAGCTGGTGCCGGGCGTTGGGGTAGTGCGAGAGGTCCACCTTCAGCCCGTAGTCCTTGATGCCGCTGAAGAGGCTGAAGGCGAACTGGTCCTGCTTGGCGGCGAACTCGAAGCTGTAATCGCTGAAGGTGGCCGTGGCATTGAGGAACAGCTTGGGGCCGAAGACGTGGTTCCACCGCGCGCTCAGGGTGGTATTCCCCCAGGGGATCCGGAAGTTGGGCCCGTTGGAGCCCTGGCCTTGGAAGCTGAAGACGTCCCGGCCGAAGTAGCCGCTTAGGTAGACCCGGTCCTTCTCGCCCAGGCGGTAGTTGGCCTTGGCATTGAGGTCGTAGAAGTAGTAGCCCGAGCCGGCGAAGGCCGCCGTATCGCTGATGAAGGGCTTGGTGAGCACATCGATGTAGGTGCGCCGGCCCGAGACGATGAAGGAGCCCTTGTCCTTGACGATCGGCCCCTCCAGGGTGAGGCGGGAGGCGATTAGGCCGATGCCGCCCTGGCCGTGGAAGGCTTTCTCGTTGCCCTCCTTCATGTTGATGTCGAGCACCGAGGAGATGCGGCCGCCGTAGTTCGCCGGCATGCCCCCTTTGATGAGCTCGATGTTCTTCACCGCATCGGCGTTGAACACGCTGAAGAAGCCGAAGAGGTGGGAGGCGTTGTACACCGTGGCGTTGTCGAGCAGGATCAGGTTCTGGTCGGGACCGCCCCCGCGCACATAGAAGCCGCTGTTCCCCTCGCCGTTGCTCTTCACGCCGGGCAGGAATTGGATGGTCTTGAGGATGTCCACCTCGCCCAGCAGGACAGGCAGGGTCTGCAGCCGCTGCACATCCAGGTCGACGGTACCCATGCGCGTGTCCTCCGTGTTGTCCTGCTTGCGTTCGCCTACCACCTCCACCTCCTTCGCCATGATGGCCTTCGGGCGGGCGTCGATGTTGAGCTTGAGGTCGCCGGTGATCGTCACCTTCTTGGTGAACTCCTCGAAGCCGATATAGCTCATCGCCACGGTCCAGGTGCCGGGCTCCACGTTGAGGACGTAATAGCCGGCCACGTTCGTGGCGGCTCCGCGCATGGTCTCCTTGATGTAGACGTTGGCGCCGATCAGCGTCTCGCCGCTGGAGGCGTCCTTCACGTAGCCGCTGACGGTGGCAGAGCGCTGCGCAAAGGCCGCGAGAGCCTGGAACAGGACCGCAGCGAACAGGAGGACGCGATGGTAGGGCATGCGTTTACGGGGCGCCAAAAGTATCCAGGGGTGCAACGGAATCTGTCCCGTCGGTACCTCCGGTCGGCCGCTCGTAACAACAGCAACGCACAGCGCGATGTTCGCAAGCCGTGCCGATTTGACCTGCTCGAAACGCTCGGGGAACGTGGCCGGTCGCACTTTCGCTCCAGTAGAACCTCCGCCATGCCACGCACCAGCACCATCAGGGACGGTTACGCCTGGGTCACCCTCGCCGTGTACCTGGCGGTTGCAGCGCTGGCCCTGGCCACTCCGTTCATGTGAGGCGGATTCGCCCGCCTGCGGCGAAGTCTGCACGGACTCCGGAGAAGCGTGCAGTGTACGGCATGGACCGCACAGGCGATGGACCGGTCGATTCCCACCGAGGGGGGTGCCACGGCAACCGAAGCGGGCGGCCCTTCGTGCCGCTTGGTTCCTTCGTTCCGTGCCACCGCTTGTGCAAGCACGCCGTGGTAAGGAACGAAGAAACCCGCAACTGGCGTTGCGGGCTTCGTTCACCGGTCGGGGTGACTGGATTGACCTCCCTTCGGTCGGTCTTTCCAAGAGGGGGAGGCCACGGCAACCGAAGCGGGCGGCCCTTCGTGCCGCTTGGTTCCTTCGTTCCGTGCGACCGCTTGTGCAAGCACGCCGTGGTACGGAACGAAGAAACCCGCAACTGGCGTTGCGGGCTTCGTTCACCGGTCGGGGTGACTGGATTCGAACCAGCGACCACTTGCACCCCATGCAAGTGCGCTACCGGGCTGCGCTACACCCCGAAGTGCCTTGTCCCGCATATCGCGGCCACCGCCCTTGGTAGGCGTCGGCTGCCGGGCTGCGTTAGGCCCGTTGGCCATCCGGCTCGCCAAGGCGCTCGGGGCGCGCTTTTGAGCAGGTTGGTCCCCATTCAGGGGCTGCGAATGTAGTAAAGCGGCGGCTTCCCCGGCAGGACTTGCCCATGGAGGGGTGCCGATTCATGCGCCAGCGCGCCGTGCAAGCCGATGGGTGGGCCGCACGGACCAAGGCTTCAGGCCTTGCAGTGATCGGGTCTTCCCGGAGCCCATCGCGGTGCGGATCGCATCGGAACCCAAGGGCGTGGGCCATTGCCGGGCGCTCATCGGGCGCATTCAACGGTTGGTCAAATGGCCCCCGCCAGCGGCTGCCGCGGCCTCTACATTTGGCGCCCTCCACGGAAATGCAGAAGACACACCTTTCGGCGGCCTTTGCCTTGGCCGCCCTGCTCGCCGCTTGCTCCGGTGAGGACCGGAAGCCGGATGATGCCGCGCACGCGACCGAACCTTCACAGCCCATGGACCCCCACAGCTACGCTCGTCCGCAGGAGGCGCGCATCACGCACCTCGACCTGGATATCGCAGTGGACATGGAAGTCCAACGGGTGAGCGGGACCGCCCGGTACGACATCGCGGTGAAGGATGCCTCCCGCATCGTGTTCGACACGGAAGGGCTCACGATCGAGGAGGTCCTCCTCGACGACGGCAAGGCGGCCGCCTACACGCTCGGTGACAGCACCTTCTTGGGCCGGCCGCTGGAGGTGGCGCTGGAGCCGGGCACCAGGCAGGTGAGCATCCGCTACCGGACAGGCCCCGGCGCGCGGGCGCTGCAGTGGCTGCAGCCGCAGCAGACCTCGGGCAAGCAGCATCCATTCCTCTTCACCCAGGGCCAGGCCATCCTCACACGCACCTGGATCCCCATCCAGGACAGCCCGGGGATCCGCTTCACCTACACGGCCCGCGTGAAGGTGCCCCAGGGGCTCATGGCGCTGATGAGCGCGGAGAACCCGCAGGCGCTGAGCGGCGACGGGACCTATTCGTTCCGCATGGAACAGCCCATTCCGGCCTACCTGATCGCACTGGCCGTGGGCGACCTGGCCTTCGAGCGCATCGGTGAGCGCACCGGCGTCTATGCCGAGCCCGGCACCGTGAAGAAGGCGGCCTGGGAGTTCGCCGATATGGAGCGGATGCTCGAGGTGGCCGAAGGGCTCTATGGCCCGTATCGTTGGGGCCGCTACGATGTGATCGTGCTGCCTCCCAGCTTCCCCTTCGGAGGGATGGAGAACCCGCGCCTCACCTTCGCCACGCCGACCATCATCGCGGGCGACCGGTCGTTGACCGCGCTCATCGCGCACGAGATGGCGCATAGCTGGAGCGGCAACCTGGTGACCAACGCCACCTGGAACGACTTCTGGCTGAACGAGGGCTTCACGGTCTACTTCGAGAACCGGATATGCGAGGCGGTCTATGGCGATGAGTACGCCCGTATGCTCCAGCTCCTGGGGCGGCAGGACCTCCGCGGGACGCTTGCCTCCCTGGAGGCCAAGGGCCGCGCCGGGGATACGCACCTGCGGCTCCACTTGGAGGGGCGCGACCCGGATGATGGCATGAACGATGTAGCCTATGAGAAGGGCTTCGCCCTGCTGAAGCTGATCGAGGAGCGTGTGGGACGCGAGCGCTTCGATGCCTTCCTGCGCGGCTACTTCGACGCGCATGCGTTCAAGACCATGACCACCGATGCCTTCACGGCCTATCTGCAGGAGCAGCTGCTGGAGCCCGAGGGGGTGCGCCTCGACCTGGGCGAATGGATCGATGCACCGGGCCTGCCGAAGACGGCCATCGAGCCGGCGAGCGATGCCTTCGTGAAGGTGGATGCCGAACTCGCGCGTTGGGCGGCGGGTACGCCGGCAGCCGCGCTGGCCACGCAGGGGTGGGTCACCTTCCAGTGGATGCATTTCGTGCGGCACCTGCCCGAGGGCCTGGAGGAAGCTCGCATGGCGGAGCTCGACAAGGCCTTCGGCTTCACGGGAACCGGCAATGCGGAGGTGCTGGCCGCGTGGCTGGAGCAGTGCATCCGCAACGATTATGATCCCGCCTTCGCCAAGCTCGACTCCTTCCTCACCGATGTGGGCCGCCGCAAGTTCCTGATGCCCCTCTACACGGCGCTCATCAAGACCGAGAAGGGCCGGGTGATGGCGCAGGCCATCTATGCGAATGCCCGCGCCAATTACCACAGCGTGGCGGTGCGCTCGCTCGATGAGCTGCTGGCGTGGAAGGACAATAGGCCTCCGGCGAGCTTCTGATCACGTCGCCTCGATCACGCGGGCCAGCGTCACCGCATCCAGCTTATGGCCGCCTTGGAAGAGGTGCTTCCTCACGTCCAGGCCAGCCCCTTGAAGCTTCCTCACCTGCTCATCCAGCTGATCGGGCTTTGCGAACTCGTCCGCGTCGCCGAGCACGGCATCCACGGTTGTGCCGCGCCATCGGGCCAGCGCCTCGCGATCCAGCTCGGACGGCAATGAGCCCGCCCACAGCACCAGCCGCGCGATGCGATGGTCGGTGCGCGTCATCCAGCGCGATGCCGTGGCCACCCCTTGGGAGAAGCCGAGGACGTTCAGCGAAGCGGTAGGAATCGCCTGCTTCCGCACCTCGTCCACCAGCGCATCGAGGTAGGCCACATGGTCGTCGATCTCGTGCAGCCGGTCCTCGCGGGTCATCCAGGTGGCGCCCACGCGGCTGTGCTGGGCATCGAGGTAGAAGCGGCTCAAGCCTTCCGGCGCGATGAGGCAGCGGCCTTCTTCAAGCCCTTTGAAGTTGTTGAGGAAGTAGCGCGCCAGCTGCCCGTAGCCGTGGATCACGATCCAGATCTCAGGCGATGCCTCCAAGGTGCCGAGGACATGGTAGCGCGCCGTGCGCTGCACGCGGATGAAGCGCTCCTCCACGGTCAGTAGGCGAGGAGCTCCTTCAGCGCCGCTGCGACCTTCTCCGCGCTCGGGATCATCGCGGCCTCCAAGGTGCTGTTCAGCGGGATCGCGGGCATGTCCACCGAGCCGAGCGTGCGCACCGGCGCATCGAGCTGCTCGAAGCAGGCATTACCGATGCGCGATGCCAAGGCTTGCGCGAAGGAATTGGTGAGCTGCTCCTCGGTGACGACGAGGCATCGGCCATGCGCGCGCACGGCGCTCATCACCGTCTCCTCATCCACCGGCACCAGGGTGCGCAGGTCGATGATGGTGACCCGGCCGGGGAAGTCCTTTGCGGCTGCCTTCGCCCAATACACGCCCATGCCGTAGGTGACGATCACCGCTGCTTCGCCCTTGGCGACCGCATCGGCTTCGGCTTCCAGCACCAGGCGCGCCTTGCCGAAGGGCACGATGTAGTCGGCGCTGGGCTCCACGGTCTTCGCCTCCTCGGTGCCCTTGATCTTGCTCCAATAGAGGCCCTTGTGCTCCAGCATCACCACGGGGTTGGGGTCGTGGTAGGCGGCCTTCATCAGCCCTTTCAGGTCGGCGCCGGTGCTGGGGTAGGCCACCTTGATGCCCTTGATGTTGCAGAGCACGCTCTCCACGCTGCTGCTGTGGTAGGGGCCGCCGCTGCCGTACGCGCCGATGGGCACGCGCAGGATGCAGCTCACGGGCCACTTGCCCACGGTGAGGTAGCACGAGCGCGCCACCTCGGTGAAGAGCTGGTTCAGCCCCGGCCAGATGTAGTCGGCGAACTGCACCTCCACGATCGGCTTCAGCCCTGCGGCGCTCATGCCCACGGTGCTGCCGATGATGAAGGCCTCCTGGATCGGCGTGTTGAATACGCGGTGACCACCGAAATCGCGCGCGAGCGTGGCCGCTTCGCGGAACACGCCGCCGAGGCGCGCGCCCACATCCTGCCCGTAGAGCAGGCAGCGCGGATCCTCCTGCATGAGCTCGCGGATGGCGAAGAGCGCGCTGTCCACCATCACGGTGGGCTGGCGGTCCTTGGGTGCGCGCTCGCCCTGCTCATCCGTTATCGGCGTGGGCGCGAACATGTGCGTGGTGAGGTCGGCCGGCGCGGGATCATCGGCGGCACGGGCGCGCTCGAAGTCGGCCTTCACGCGGGCGATGGCCTTCCGCTCGATCTGCTTGAGGCCATCGAGCTGCAGCCGGTTGTCCAGGCATTGCTGGAAGAAGCGGGGGAAGGGGTCCCGCTTGCGATGCTCGGCCAGGTTCTCTTCGCTGCGGTAGAACTCCATGCGCACCCCGCTGGTGTGGTGGTTGAGCAGCGGCACCTTGGCATGCACGAGGAAGGGGCGGCGCTCCTTGCGCACCAGGCCGATCACCTCATTCAAGGTGCTGTAGCTCGCGATGAAATCGGCGCCGTCCACCTTGCGCACCTCCAGGCCGGGGAAGCCCTTGGCGTACTCGCTCGCATCGCCCACGCGGATCTCGTCGGCGCTGGCGCTGATGTCCCATTCGTTGTCCTGTACCAGGTAGATGATGGGCAGCTTCTTCAGCACCGCCATCTGGAAGGCCTCGGCCACTTCGCCCTCGGTCACGGATGCATCGCCGAGCGAGCACACCACGACGGGCGCGTCCTGGTCCTTCGAGCCGTTGAGGTCGTGCGCGATGCCCGCCTGCTCCTTGTACCACAGGCCCATGGCGATGCCCGTTGTAGGGATGGCCTGCATGCCGGTGGCGCTGCTCTGGTGCGGGATGCGCGGCATGCCCTCGCGGCGCAAACTGGGGTGGCCGTAGTAGGTGCGGCCGCCGCTGAAGGGGTCTTCGCGCTTGGCCAGCAGCTGCAGCATCAGCTCATAGGGCTCCATGCCGATGCCCAGGAGGATACTGTCGTCGCGGTAGTAGGGCGCGACGAAGTCCTGCGGTTTCAGCTGCATGCCCAGCGCCAGCTGGATGGCCTCGTGGCCGCGGCTGGTGGCATGCACGTACTTGCTGGTGAGCTTGAAGTGCTCCTCGTACAGTTCGGTCATGGCCTTGGCCGTGCACAGGAGCTCCCAGGCGCGGAGCAGCGTGCCCTGGTCGGGGGGGGCGGGCTTCCTCAGGTCCTTCTTCGTTGCGGTGGATGCCATGGCAGCGCGTGAGCGGCGAAAGTACGGGATGGGCGGCGGGGCGGCAGGTGCCGCCCGGGATAGCTTTGCCCCCAGAATACCGATGACCATGAACCGCCAAGCCCATGAGCTCGATCACCGCATCGTCGGTGACGACATGCAATGCGTGGAGATCACGCTCGACCCCGGTGAGACCGTTGTCGCCGAGGCCGGCACGATGATGATGATGGATGAGGGCATCGCCATGCAGACCATCTTCGGCGATGGGCGCGGCCAGGTGCAGGGCTTCCTGGGCAAGATGCTCAGCGCGGGCAAGCGCGTGCTCACCGGGGAGAGCCTCTTCATGACCACCTACACCAACCAGAGCCAGGTGCGCCGTACGGCCTGGTTCGCGGCGGCCTATCCTGGCAAGATCATGCCGCTGGATCTGCGCGATTTCCAAGGCAAGCTCGTGTGCCAGAAGGATAGCTTCCTGGCCGCTGCCAAGGGGGTGAGCATCGGCATCGAGTTCCAGAAGCGGCTCGGCGCCGGACTCTTCGGGGGCGAGGGCTTCATCATGCAGAAGCTCGAGGGCGACGGCCAGGTGTACATCCACGCCGGCGGCACCACCGTGCAGCGCGAGCTCGCCCCGGGCGAGACCCTGCGCGTGGACACCGGCTGCCTGGTGGCCATGACGCAGACCGTGGATTACGACATCCAGTTCGTGGGCGGCATCAAGAACACGCTCTTCGGCGGCGAGGGCCTCTTCTTCGCGCAGCTGCGCGGCCCCGGCCACGTGTGGATCCAATCGCTGCCCTTCAGCAGGCTCGCGGACAACATAATCGCCGCCGCGCCGCGCGCCGGTGGCCGTGGCAAGGAGGAGGGGAGCATCCTCGGCGGGCTGGGACGCCTGCTGGACGGCGACAACTGAACCGCCGCTTCCATCCGGGTCGCATCCTAGGGCCGCTCCGCCGGGGCGGCCCTAGGCGTTGCCGCGCGGCCGCTCAGGGCTCGTTGCGCGGCTGCTTCCGGTCGAAGCTCTGAAGCAGGCCCTGCACCACGGAGAGCAGGATGCTGAAGCCCAGGGCCCACCAGAAGCCGTCCACATGGAAGCCCGGCACCAGCTTGGCCGCGAGCAGCACCATGCCCGCATTGATCACCAGCAGGAAGAGGCCCAGCGTGAAGACCGTGATCGGGAGCGTGAAGAGGATGAGGATGGGCTTCAGCAGCGCATTGAGCAGGGAGAGCACCGCCGCGGTGAGGAGGGCGGTGAGCACGCCGTTGAAGGTGTCCATGCTGCCCAGCGAGACGCCGGGGAGGAGCAGGTCGGCGATCAGCACGGCGATGGTGCTGATGAGCAGCTTAACGAGCGTGTTCATGGGGTGAAAATAGGAAAGGGCCCTGCGGCCCTTCCCCGGTGAGCGCCGGAGCGGCTCACTCCTTCACCAGCTTGGCGGTGGCGGTGCGCCCGCCCTGGGCCACCACCACGTAGTAGTTGCCCGCGGCACGGTCGCTGAAGTCGAGCGTGCGCTCGTAGCGGCCCTTGAAGCCCACGATGCGCTCCTGGTGGACGCGCTCGCCCTTGGCGTCGTGCACATCCACGCTGAGGTCGCCGCGCTCGGGCACATCGAACCGCAGCCGGAAGAACCCGGCGCTCGGATTGGGGAAGACCTGCAGGTCGAGCTGCAGCTCCTTGTCAACCGCCACGCCCTTGTCGCGCAGCAGGGCCTTTTCCTCTGCTGTGAGCGCACGCGACTCTACGCGAACGCGCACCTCGCGCTTCATATCCTTGCCGAGCTCCCGGCGCAGCTCGTCCATCTCGCGGCGCAGCTCATCCATCTCGCGGCGCAGCATCTCCCGGTCCTCGGGGGCCATGCCCTGCCATTCGAAGCCCTCATCGCCATGCCTGATGTAGGCGTGCGTGCGGCGCTCGCCCAGCGTCCCGCTGCGCTCCTGGGCCATGCCGTCGCGCAGTGCGCTCACGGTCACCTCGTCGCCGGGCTTCATGGCCTTGATGCGCGCGGCCAGGCCGGGGAAGTCGGTCACGGCCTCCCCGTTGATCGCCGTGATGCGGTCGCCGGGTGCCAGGCCCATTTGTTCCGCTGCGCTGCCGGACTCCACGCTCCCGATGGCCACGCCGGGCTGCCCGCCATCGCCCTCAGCGGGCGTGACGCCCAGGAAAGCCTGCCGTTCGCTGGCCCAGGCACCCGCGTGCGCGCGCTCGGCCAGTTCCTTCATCGCATCGGCATCGAAGCTGAAGGAGTAGGCCTCCGCCTCGCGTTCGGCGAGCTTTACGCCGTCCTTCATGGCCTTGCCGTCGCGCAGCCATTCCACCTTCACCGCGTCGCCCGGCTTCATCGCCCGCACCAGCTCCGAGAGGCGCTGGGGGCCGTCCACTGCTTGTCCGCCCACCTTCACGATGATGTCGCCTTCCTTCAGGCCAAGGGCTGCCGCGGGGCTGCCGTCCATCACCTCCATGACCACGGCGCCCTGCTTCCCCTTCGCTTTCGCCTGCTCGTCCTGCTCCAGTCCCCGGGTGCTCACGCCGAGATAGGCCATCGGCTCTTGCGGTGCTGCGGGCGGAGCCGGTGGTGCCGGCGGCGCTGGCGGGGCGGGTGCCAAGCGCAGCCGTGCCATGCCGTCCTCCTCGGCGCCGAAGCCGCGGATGTCGATGGTGATGTCGCGCTCGCCGGGCCCGATGCGCATGTGCTTGAGCACGCCCATCTCGCGCAGCGCCTGTTCCACCTGGGCGTCGTCGGAGGCATCGAACTCCTTGGTGATGCGCTTGGTCTCGCCGTTCTCGGTGCTGACGATCTCGATGCGCACCTTGCGGTCGGGCGCGGGCGGCACCGGGTCCTGCTGTCCGCTCTGCAGCACGGCGGCCAGCGGTATGAAGAGGAATGCCTTGAGCATGGCCTTGACGGTTTGGTGGGTCGAAGCTATCCGGGGCCTTTCCGAAGCGCTGTTAAGGGAAATGAAAAGACGTTAAGCCGCGTGACCGGCGGTTGGGCGCGGGACGGAACGCTAGCCTTCGTCCTGGAAGCGCTCCAGGCGGCGCCGGTCGCGCTTGGTGGGCCGCCCCTCGCCCGGCGCGCGATGCTGCGCCTTCACCAGGCGCGCCATCTCCAGCTTCTCCAGGTCGGCGAAATCCGTGCGCTCGGCCAGGAGCGTGGGCACCAGCTTGGCGCCGACGCGCGAGGGCGGGAGGGCCAGCACCTCCCAGCTGCGCCAGATCGGCGGCTCGCGCAGGGCGATGCGGTCGCCGGGCTTCACCTCGGCGCTGGCCTTCACCGCGCGGCCGTTCACCTGCACCTGCTCGCGCCGCACGGCCTCGGTGGCCAGGCTGCGCGTCTTGAACAGGCGCACGCACCAGAGGAATTTGTCGATGCGCATGGGGGCGGTAGCGTCGACCTATGGTTCGACCGTGGTCAGGTGCGGGTGAATAAAGGCCTACGGCCAACAGCAGCAATATGATGGAGATGACCCCGCCAGGACGATTCCAAAACTATCGCCAAAGGCTAGAGCGCGCGCTCCACATCGCCGTGGCCGCGATTCGCCGTGCCATCGGGATGAACGATGCGGTAATAGACACGGATCACCTCGCTTTGCGCAACCGAGGCCCCAGCAAGGTCGAAGATGAGCCGATGTTCGGTCAACGAATCCAGCTGAAACAGGACTTGCATGTTCTCGCGGACGACACGCACATCCACGTAAGCAGCCGAGTCCCGGACGCAAACGAACATGAACTGGCTCTGCGCAGGGTTCGGTAGCGCAGCGAACAGGGCGCTGGTGTCTTCAGCAGCCCATGAGAGCCCGGGAACAGGGCGGAACAAGGACTCTGCCTCAGGGCACCAATCATCTGTGGTGAGCCAATCGGTCCAGTCGGGCTGCATCGGGATGATGGTGCCGTTGATGTCGCGCCTAAGGATCCCATCGAACTGCCCGCACGGCGTACTCTGGTGGGAGGCGTCAGACGGGCTCTCCTTCCGGCAGGAGGCGGTGAACAGGCAAAGCCCAATGGCGATTGCAGCAATTGAAATGGACCGCATGGCTCGAAAGTAGGCGTTCCAGGAATCCGTCCTTTCTCCACGATCCCCCCGCCTTTTCCACATTCCATTCCCGGCCGGTATGGCGCGGCTACCTTCGCGACCCGGATACCCTCCGGACATGCCCAAAGATCAAAGCATCAAGTCCGTCCTGCTCATCGGCAGCGGACCCATCGTCATCGGCCAAGCCTGCGAGTTCGATTACAGCGGCAGTCAGGCGGCCCGCTCCCTCCGCAACGAAGGCATCGAGGTCACGCTGATCAACAGCAACCCGGCCACCATCATGACCGACCCGGTCACGGCCGACAACGTGTACCTGAAGCCGCTCACCGTCGAGAGCATCGAGGAGATCCTCAAGAAGCACAAGATCGACGCCGTGCTGCCCACCATGGGCGGACAGACCGCGCTGAACCTTGCCATCGAGTGCGAGAAGCTCGGCATCTGGGAACAGTACGGGGTGCGCATGATCGGGGTGGACACCAAGGCCATCGACATCACCGAGAACCGCGAGCAGTTCCGCCTGCTGATGGAGCGCATCGGCGTGCCCATGGCGCCCAGCAAGACCGTCACCAGCTTCCTCGAAGGCAAGAAGGTGGCGCAGGAGTTCGGCTTTCCGCTGGTGATCCGCGCCAGCTACACCTTGGGCGGCGCCGGCGCCAGCTTCGTGAAGGACCCCGCCGAGTTCGACAAGCTGCTCAAGCACGGCCTGCAGATCAGCCCCATCCACGAGGTGATGATCGACAAGGCCCTGCTCGGCTGGAAGGAGTACGAGCTGGAGCTGCTGCGCGACAAGGACGATAACGTCACCATCATTTGCAGCATCGAGAACTTCGATCCGATGGGCATCCATACCGGCGACAGCATCACCGTGGCGCCGGCCATGACCCTCAGCGACCGCACCTACCAGCGCATGCGCACCGAGGCCATCAAGATGATGCGCGCCATCGGCGACTTCGCGGGCGGCTGCAACGTGCAGTTCGCGGTGAGCCCCGATGAGCACGAGCACATCGACGCCATCGAGATCAACCCGCGCGTGAGCCGCAGCAGCGCGCTCGCATCGAAGGCCACGGGTTACCCCATCGCCAAGATCGCCAGCAAGCTCGCCATCGGTTACCGCCTGGACGAGCTGGAGAACCCCATCACCGGCACCAGCGCCTTCTTCGAGCCCACACTCGACTACGTGATCGTGAAGGTGCCGCGCTGGAACTTCGACAAGTTCGAGGGCAGCGACCGTCGCCTGGGCGTGCAGATGAAGAGCGTCGGCGAAACGATGGGCATCGGCCGCAGCTTCCAGGAGGCGCTGCAGAAGGCCTGCCAGAGCCTGGAGATCAAGCGCAACGGCCTGGGCGCCGACGGCAAGGAGACCACGGACCCCAACGTGCTGCTGGAAAGCCTCGCTAACCCCAGCTGGAGCCGCCTCTTCCACGTGTACGATGCCATCAAGCTCGGCATCCCCTTTTCGAAGATCCACGACCTCACCAAGATCGACATCTGGTTCCTCAAGCAGATCGAGGACATGATCAAGACCGAGAAGGAGGTGGAGAAGTTCACGCTCGACACCATCCCGCGCGACCTGCTCTTCGAGGCCAAGCAGAAAGGCTACGCCGACCGCCAGGTGGCGCACCTGCTGGGCTGCCTGGAGAGCCAGGTGTACAAGAAGCGCAACGAGCTCGGCATCAAACGCGTGTACAAACTGGTGGACACCTGCGCCGGTGAGTTCCCCGCGAAGACGCCCTACTACTACAGCACCTTTGAGGAGGAGAATGAAAGTGTGAGGAGCGACCGCAAGAAGATCGTGGTGCTCGGCAGCGGCCCCAACCGCATCGGACAGGGTATCGAGTTCGACTACAGCTGCGTGCACGGTGTGCTCGCGGCCAAGGAGCTCGGCTACGAGACCATCATGATCAACTGCAACCCGGAGACGGTAAGCACCGACTTCGACACGGCCGACAAGCTCTACTTCGAGCCCGTGTTCTGGGAGCACATCTACGACATCATCCAGCACGAGCAGCCCGAGGGCGTCATCGTGCAGCTGGGCGGGCAGACCGCGCTGAAGCTCGCCGAGAAGCTGGAGAAGTACGGCGTCAAGATCATCGGCACCAGCTACGCCGCGCTGGACATGGCCGAGGACCGCGAGCGCTTCAGTTCACTGCTGCGCGACCTCAACATCCCGTACCCGCGCTTCGGTGCGGTGAACAACGCCGAGGAGGCCGTGAAGCTGAGCCGCGAGCTCGGCTTCCCGCTGCTGGTGCGCCCCAGCTACGTGCTCGGCGGCCAGAAGATGAAGATCGTGATCAACGAGGAGGAGCTCGTGGACCAGGTGCTCGACATCCTGCGCCTGATGCCCGACAACAAGATCCTCATCGACCACTTCCTGGACGGCGCCATCGAAGCGGAGAGCGATTCCATCTGCGATGGCGAGATGGTGCGCATCATCGGCATCATGGAGCACATCGAGCCGGCGGGCATCCACAGCGGCGACAGCAATGCTGTGCTCCCGCCCTTCGACCTCAGCGAGAAGGTGATCCAGCAGATCCGCGAGCACACGCACAAGATCGCGCTGGCCCTGCACACCGTGGGCCTGGTGAACATCCAGTTCGCCATCAAGGACGAAGTGGTGTACGTGATCGAAGCCAACCCGCGCGCCAGCCGCACCGTGCCCTTCATTGCCAAGGCCTACGGTGAGCCCTACGTCAACTGGGCCACCAAGGTGATGCTCGGCGCCAAGCTGAAGGACTTCCAGTTCAAGCCGCGGCTGGATGGGTATGCCATTAAAGTCCCGGTGTTCTCGTTCGATAAGTTCCCCAACGTGGACAAGAGCCTCGGGCCTGAAATGAAATCGACCGGTGAAGCCATCTACTTCATCAAGGATCTGAAGGACCCGTTCTTCCGGCAGGTGTATGGGGAGAGGTCAATGTATCTGAGCAGGTAAATGGAACGGTCATGGATGTAGTTCTCGACAGCAACATCCTGCGGCACCATTTCTCATTGAATGGTTCGCCAATTGACCTCTTAGTCGACTACGTCACAAAGACCCGGTCACGGGTTGTACTCTGCTCTATTGTGCTGGAGGAGGCAAGGCACAACTACAGAGTGGAATTGCTCGCGCGGATTGATAAGCTCAAAGCAGCTGAAAAATCGCTCCGCGGCATTCCGACCACAATTGCGCCCATTGCTGTGCCGAGTCCAGACATTGAAGGTGAGGTCAACCATTACGTGAATTGCCTCCACGCAAGGCTGTGTACCAAGCCGAATGAAGTCGTGCCTTACAAGAATGAGTACCTCCCTGATATAGTATCACGCGCAGTTGATAGACGGAGGCCAATGCACAGGGACGGCCAACAATTTCGCGATGCTCTGCTGTGGCTTACCGTATTGGACTATGCAGAAACAAGCGTGGACAAAAGAGTTGTCTTCGTGTCCTCAAATTCGAAGGAGTTCGCTGATGGCGCCGGTTCTCAACTAGCGCCTGAACTGATCGAGGAGGCAAAGGCCAGGAAAGTTGAGGTAGTATACTTCACCTCCATAGACGAACTCATTAAGTCGCAGGCAGCTCGCGTCGAGTTCATTACGGCAGAATGGGTGAAAGAGAAGCTCGACTTCGGTCAAATCGAAGCGGCGATTTTATCGATTGTGGAGCAAAGAGCTATTGATCGCCTGACAGATGCTTTGGAACTTACTGGCCGTGATCACATTAGTGACCCTTTCGAGCCGACGGGTTGGGGTAATGTTGAAACTTTGGAATACTACGTATACGAGAAGATTGATGGTACATTGGTGTTGAATGTGGATGTCCTAGCAGAGTACGAGTTCAGTGTGCATATCGAGCGACATACAGAAGAGCACAGTTGGGAATACGTTGAAAGAATTACACACGACGGCGACCTTGTTCAAGAGCCTGAGGTGATTCGGAATACGAAGCGCGAGCACTGGGTTGATTGTAAGTATGTCACCGTTAGTGCGCAGATTTCCGGTGAGATTATTGACGATATGGTTGTTGGCCTGGCCATCGTTGATTGGGATTGGGGCTAGGGCTGGCTATTCTCAACGTCCTACCTCTCGCCCTATCCGCTCGCACTCCTTGTTGGTTCCTCGCTGCGTGGTACCCGCTGCAATCGCTCACGCGGGATAGATTCACACTCTAAACTCTCAAGTAATGGGAAAGTCATGGAACGAGCCGTTCGAGGCTTGGGCAAGGCTCACGATTCCGATTGGTGCCGATTCGTTGGTGCTCGATGCCAGGTTCAAATTTGACCCACGTCAAGGTGTCGTCTTGGACTTTATGGCCAAGGAGGAATTCCCTCGTACGTTGAATGATTTGCTTGCTGGTATTTCAGGAATCGGTGTAGTGGCAATTCCAGAGGCAACATACAAAGCGCGGAGCATAGGACTCAATCATGAATACCGCTATACTGCGAAGGCGGTTTTGTTACTAGGAGAGGGACTGAATTCGCCGATGAAAGGGGCGATTTATGCCTGCTCTAGCTTCCCAGAGGGTGATTCATTCCTGGGACACAATCCGTTCAATCTAGTATGGACAGGAGATGACGAATACACCATTCGCGCAAAGAACATCGACCTCAATGTTGACTGGGGTATTCCTGCGGCGAGGTTGACCTTCGAGACAGGCTTTCAGGCCAATTGGGATGCGACGGATCACCATCGACTAAGCCCTGCGACATCTTTTTCCATTGCGCATGATGTAGATGCAGACTGGCACTTGCGGATAGAGGAGTTGAATCGCCTTCGAGCAATGCTGGATTTCCTCGCGTTCAAGCCGCAAGGATGGTCGATCAGTCACCTTCATGATGCTGGGGGGGGGAGAATGACCCATATCTCCCAACAAGCCAAGACGGACCAACCCTCATCTCCCAAAGCGACCTCGTTCTTCGCACTGCCCTTGAACGAGATTCAGCAAGACTTTGGCGGGCTAATGCGATTTGGATTTACCGAGTCATGGCGGTTGTCTTCCTTCGGTGAGATTGCAGGTCTCATTCGTTATCCGAGCAGAAGTTTCGAGGATAGGCTGTTCTCTGCCATTCGCGCTCTCGAAGCAAGGGATGGTGAACTCCGACCCACTTCTACGGACGAGAATCTTGTAACGAAGCTCTCAACCTTCGATGCCGAATGGAAGCTCTTGGGCATACCTGATATACGGGCGTTTCGTTGGTTGCTGAGGAACACGCGCAACTATCTCGCCCATCTAACCGCAAGCGAAGACGAACCTCCGTTCAATGAGAATGATCGGTACAGGGCATACTTCCAATCGGTTGCGGCATGCAGAGCATCTCTTCTTCGTGCAGGCGGCATGAGTTCGGATAGAATAGAAAAGTACCTGACTCGGGTACGCGACAAGTGCCAGGCTTATCATGGGGCGATGGACTTCTCTCGCTATCCAGCTACTCCTCTGTGGGTGAAGAGAGTGGTATGAATGCGATGGCCGCGTGGACTTAGGAGGCCTACGCGTAATTTCGGAGGCATGCCGAAGAAGAAGAAGGTCGCGCGACAACCCAAGGCTATGAAACCGAGAATGCTCGACTTTCTACGAGAAGGGCAGATTTCGTCTATACCTCCAGAGGTGATAGCGGAAGAGGATCGGCTGGATAAGCCGGCGACCTTCTACACAGTGGGTTGGGAGAAGTTCTTTATAGCGATACTGGAAACTCCTTTGCCAACCGGTCAGATGCGAAATCGAAAGGAGCGTTATCGACCTTTCGTTGAGGCATTGCGCAAGCAAGTCGAGTTCCTCGGTCGCGATCCTGACATGCCGTACAAGGAAAGACTTGATGTCCTCATATCAATCAACGGCCCACAGGAGTACGTTCAACGCGTTGATTTAGACAACATGGTAAAGACTCTGCTTGACTGCGTGAAAGGCATTCTCTTCGTGGATGACAAGCAGGTTTTCCACATTGAAGCTTCCAAGCACGTTAAGGAACCTCCGGGGATTCTGTTTGGCGTTCGGAGGCAGGAGTGTTGATCATAAGGCGATTCAGAGTGTCATACCCAACTCTATTTTCGATTTAAACCTTGAAATATTGTGTAGAGATTATACCCTCCTGCAAATCCAATTATAAGTCCTATTAGAGCAATTATACCTCCCCAGATTGAGTTCATGCTGATGCCAAGTGTAAATAGATAAATCCCAAGTAAAAGGGCGCCCAACTGAAGTAGTAGGGCACCTATTCCTGCAAGGATGTCTGCCCATGGGACGACAATCAGAAGGAACAACACCCCAATAAGTACAACAATGGTTAAGATGCTAGTCATGACAAAAATGGCTTTAGTAGTCGGAGTTTTACTTCAACCCATTGATACATCACACTAACCTGCTCAGCGCCTCCGCCGCTATGGCTCGGCCCTGCGGCAAGTTATGCCACCGCAGGGTGTCCCCGCATCTCCAGGCCACCATCAGTAATTAGCCCGACCCACCGCAGGGTACGCATCAGAGAGTAGCCTCTACACCGCTGCAGGGTGTCCAAGAAGCCTCCGCAGCGGTCTCCCCCATTTGGCCGTAGCGTGCGCGCAACTGAGCGTAGCCTGTGGCTACGCTCGACAAGAACAGGAGCACGGTAGCCTTTGGCTACCTAATCCGGTCCGGGACTGTCTCCTACACTTGAACGGTCGCCCTGCGCCTCGCACCCCTTCGTGCAGATCTATCGCTGTGATACCGGACCTTCACATGCGAACCCCAACCCCATGATCAACTACCAGGACCGCCGCTTCGTGCCCGTGAGCAACAGCGCCAATGGAGAGGTCTCGCCCGACGTGGTGTTCCACTACCAGCAGACGGGCCGTATCGTGACGTGCAGCTATTCCGGTGGCCGCATTGTCAGCGGGCACTTGATCGCCATGATGGATACCGAGGGCCGCCTGGACATGCGCTATCACCAGGTGAGCGACCGCAGCGTCCTGATGACGGGCGTGTGCCGGTCAACGCCGGAGCTTCTCCCCGATGGGCGCATCCGCCTGCACGAGGAATGGCGCTGGACCAGTGGGGATGGATCGAGCGGGAGCTCGGTGTTGGAGGAGGTGCGGTGAGGGAGCGGTGCGGAGGGGCTCGGAGCCGCTATTCAGAACGGCCTGGCCTTCGGGTCGCGTTTGCCGTGCCACACAGAGAGCACGTGTACCACCTGTGCATTGAAGGAATAGAAGAGCATGTGGTCGCCGACGCTCTTCATCCGGACGTCAGGGTCCGTGGTGGTGCGCCCGATCTTGGGATGCGCTGCGACCAGTCTGAGCGAGGCGCGGAACAGTGCGTCGAGTTTCTCGCTGTAGCGCGTGGAGCCGTTGCGGTCGGCCCAGTACTTCAGGATCTCCAGCCGTTCGCGTTGGGCGTTGGCTGACCAGACTATTTGCCGAGCCATTCGTCCACGGCCTTGTTGGCTTCACGCTCGGTGAGCGTGCGTCCTGCCTTCACATCCTTTTTGCCGCGGTTCACGGAAGCCTGCTGCTCCTTGGTGAGCTTGTACGGCTCCAGGTCGGCGGCATCGGTACCCAGCAGCCTGAACGCTTCGCGCAGCAGGGCCGGGTTGCGCGACCGTTGGATGCGGCTGATGAGGCGTTTCTTCAGTTCGACGTCGGACATGATCGTGGCTCTTGTTGTGCTAAGATACGGTCAGCTAGCGGGAAGGATGTCCACCCGGACCTTCGCTGGCAGTGAGTTCTGCTTTAAGCGGGCGCTTTGCGGCTGGCATCGGTTCGTGCGCTCCATCTCGGTGCTGTCGGACCTTCACACGCCCGCCCACACCCCATGATCAACTACCACGCCGGCGCTATCCCCGTGAGCAACAGTGCCAATGGCGGGGTCTCGCCCGAAGTGGTGTTCCACTAGGCAGACCGGCCGCATCGTCACCTGCAGCTATACCGGTGGCCGCATCGTCAGTTGGCAGTTGATCGCCTTGATGGATGCCGAGGGCTGCTTGGACACACGCTCCCACCCGATGAACGACCGCGGCGAGGGGATGACCGGTGTGTGCCGGTCAACGCCGGAGCTGCTCCCCGATGGGCGCATCGGCCTGCACGAGGCATGGTGCTGGACCAGTGGGGATGGGGCGAGCGGGAGGTTGGTGTTGGAGGTGCGGGCGAACCAGCCGCGTGAAGCCGTGATCACCACACCATCTTCTCCGGTTCCTGCCGCGCGTCGAAGATGTCCGACACGAAGATCAGGTCGCCGATGATGCGGTAGATGATCTTGTAGTTGCCACTGACCTTACGCCGATGGCCCAAGCCGAGGTGATCCAAGAGCGGTTCGTACTGCCCACCTCGCGGGTGGTCCACCAGCCAGTCGATGTCGTCCACGATCTTCTTGGTGATCCGATCAGCCACGCGCTCGCTGGCTTCGGTGGCGTAGTAGTCCCAGATGTCGTCGAGCCGCGCTGCTGCGTACTCGGAAACCTTGAGCCTCACTTCTTCTTGCGTGAAGCGAGACGGGCTCGAACTTGAGCGGTGCTCAACACCCTTCCTGCTGCAAGGTCCTCCTCAGCCTTCAGCGCCCGTGAGGTGAGCTTGGCCTTCAGCAGGGCATTCTTCGAACCCCCACTCAGTATGTCCTTCAATACCTCCAGCAAGGACGCGTTCTTCTCTTTCGCGATGAGCTCGGAGAGTTCGGTGCGGAGCGAAAGGGTGCTCATGGTGAGGATGTGAAGTCAAAGATAAGCGCGACCTGGCGCACGGGCACATGCGTGGGCGAGCGGGCCACTTGTGACCTGATGGATGCCTTGGCTAGATCATCGTCACGGCTGTTCGCCAGTCTCGCTCCTACGCCAAGGCTACGGCGGAGGAACTGCACTGGCCCCCCCTGAAGCCTTAAACCACCGCGGGGTGTCCAGCCAAACCACCACCGGGTCTGTCCGCTGTCCCGGCCTTGCCCCGGAGTCGCATCCGGGGCGGGGTTGAGCGGACGCCTCCCGCTGAGGCGGGACAGGCACTCCGGCTCGCAGCCGTAAGCGCATCATATGCAAGAGGGGAACCCCACCTGTGCGTATCCGTACAAGCGGCGGACAAAGCCCGGATGCCATGATCGTACGTTCGATGACGCCCAAGGAAGTCGCCGATGACGCACGTAAGGACCTGCGCGCCTTGGTGAACAAGTTGAAGCCGATCGGCAAGCGCCTGGAGCGTGAGCTTCGGATCGCGCCCAAGGGGATCGATCGCCTGGAGCAGGCCATCAAATGGCGTTCACCGCGCGGTAATGAGTGGATCCTGGTCTTGATCCGTACCAAACGCAGCACCGACATAGCTGGCCTGGTCCGTTATCACGGTCGGGATTCCCGGCTGCGTGCTGTGCGGGTGGATCTGCTCGGCAGCGACGCGGATATCTACTTCAGCGCGCACTTCTTCGAGCGTTACCTCAAACGTTTCAACAGAAGCAAGGATCCGATCCAACGCCTGTTCGATTTCTTCTCCGTGAACCACACGCCTGCCATGCAAGGCGTGAAGCAGCTTGCCGACGGCACCACGGAGATCTTCGGGTCCATGTTCCACGGCAATGCGACCGGCATTTGGGACCAAGCCAAGCGGTTGACCTCATTCACCACCTTCCTGGACCAAGGGCTCCTCGGTGAGGACCAACGAGCGCTGGAAGAGTCGTTGGATATGAAGCGCTATTTCGATCACTTCTCTGCCGGGCAGCGGCACCGCATGCTGCTGGATGTGGAGGCCGAGATCCGCCGACAAGGGCGGCAACGGCCGGAGTTGGCACAGAAGGACCAACAGGTGTTGGAGTTGATCCGACAATGGACCGGTCTATCGGCAGGGAGATAGGGAGGGCCGATCGGCGCGGTCATGATCCGTGTCTTCGCTCAGTTACGCAGTGCTTGGGGCCACCGCAGGGTGTCGTCCCGAACCTCCGGCGGGTCTGTCCGCTGCGTAGAGTGGACGACTCCCGCTGAGGCGGGACAGGCACTGCGGCCCGGAGCCGCTCTCACCACACCATCTTCGCCGGTAACTCCGGGGTCAATAGATCCGCTGCCGAATGCCCTCCTCTTCGATCACGGTGAAGCGTCCTTCGAGTTGGGTGCCTGCAACGAGTGATTCCTGAATCAGCCTGGCAGCCGCTTGAGGGTTTTTGCCCCGGTATCGGAGGAAGGGCACAGCAGGTGGTGAGTCGATGCCGCCTTTGAAGATCAGCTCCCCGTAGTCCTTGTCGAAGGTGAGGATGATGCGTTGCTCCTCCTGGGCCATGCTGATGACCTCATGGTCCGCAATGCTCGGGGCGTCCGTACGGATGCTCTTCACATCATGACCTGCATCACGCAGGGCGTGAATGCTCGGGTCCGGGAAATTCTCGTTGGCCAGGAAGCGCATCACGCGGTGCGGCGCAAAGGCAGGTACATGGCTTGGTGCATGCCATCACGCAGATACGCGAACACGGCCTTGAGGTCATCCGCGGTGATGTTCGGGTAGCTTTCCAGCACCTGGGCTTCCGTCCAGCCCTCCGCCATCAACTCCAGGATAAGCTCCACGGAGATGCGCGTGCCTTTAATCACCGGCTTGCCCAGCAGGATGTCCTTGTCGGAAACGATGCGCGTGCGCCATTCCATGTCTTCAAAGGTAACCTCTTGCGGGATGCTCGGCAAACCTCCGCCGGGTCTGTCCACTGCTTTGTGCGGACGACTCCCGCTGAGGCGGGACAGGCACTGCGGCCCGAAGTCTTGATCAATCGTTCAATGCCGCCACGAACGCATCGGGCGTCATCTGGATGTCGTTCAGGATCTTCTCAGGGTTAGCGGTTCTCCGAATACAGAGGACCCTGGGCAGGTTCGGAGGAAGAACAGATCTCACTCCCGCACCACCCGCGCGGTGCGCAGGCCCTCCTCCATGAAGGCCCGCACCACGTATACGCCGGTCTCCAGCGATCCGAGGTCGATCAGGTCATCGGCTGGGCGTCCGGTGCGAAGGACCACACGCCCATTCACGTCCAGCACCTCCACCGCATCAATCTGTTCCGACGGGTCCCTGTATAGGCGCAGCGGTCCGTTGGTGGGATTCGGTGATGCGGTGAGCGGGGTATGCGTATGCGTGACCTCCGCAAGAGCGGTGGGCAGCTCGAATCCGGATACCCGGACCACGCGGTTGCTGCCGCCGAAGGTGGAGAAGAGGAAGTCCCCGGTGAGCGGGTCGATGAAAGCGCCTTCCGCGCCGGTCAGTCCGGTGACCACGTCGCGGGCGGTGGTCGGGACCGGCAATCCGTTGGCATCCACCTCGAACGCCACGATCTTCCCGAGGCCATATGCGGAGACCACCATGGAAGGGACGGGGAATGCGGCGGAGCCGATGGGCACGTAAGCGATCCCTTCCGGACCGGAAGCGACACCGGATACGGAGACCTCTGCAACGGTATTGAGGAAGTTGTAGAGCCCCCCTGTGGCCACCGTGTAGGGCAGGGTGTAGAGCGCCCACTGGTTGTACGAGGCGAGGATGAGATTGCCCGCGCCGGGATATCCATTGGGCACGAAGGCATGGCTGCCCACGGATGAGCCAACGCCGAGCGGTGTGAGCGGGATGCTCAGGGTGGTGTTATCGGGCAGCAGCTGCCCGATCTCGTTCATGCTGTACCGCGTGTAGAGCATGGTGCCGCTGGGGTCGAAGCTGAGCCCCCCGTCGATGTTGGGGGCTGGAGCATGCAGGATGGCCGGCCCGGCGAATCCGGTGATCTGCTGTGTGCCGGCATCGCGGATCAAGGGCACTTTGTACACCGCTGCGGTGGGGGCATTGGCAGCGCCTCCGATATAGAGCGTATCGGGCGTTGCCGGCCTGATGGTGAGGCCACCATACGGCGTGGGCAGATCCGTGATCGTGCCCAGGTCGGCTATCGCATAGCCTGCGTTCACGAATTCCGACGTGAGGGTCTGGGCAGGTGTGACCGCCGGGTTATGGAGCCCCAGGAGAATGGTTATCGCAGCGAGTGCAAGGTGGCGCATAGGTTGAAGGTTTCTGGCCTCGAAGCAAGAATGGCCCTGCTGACCGGCAATACCCACGTTCGTGGAGGTCGGGGGCGTCCTGTAAGCACTGGTCCCCCGGTGGCCATGGCCAACCGGAGGGATCGGTCGGTGCAGGTGAACTGCTCTTAGACCATCGCGGGGTGTCCTACCGAACCTCCTCCATCTGGCCGTAGCCTGTTCCGCCGCAGGGTGTCCCACTAACCTCCGCCGGGTCTGTCGTGCTGTCCCGGCCGTGAGCCGGGATTGACCGCACGCGCTACCGCTTGCAGCCCTATGGATCGCTTAGGCGCGCTCTAGTGGATGACCATGCGGATGCTGCCCAACGACCGGCCTGCTTCGCGGATATCCAGAAGGTAAACGCCGCTGCACAAGCCGGCGCGGTCCACGGTCATCGTGCCATCGCCTCCTCCTGGCATGCTGCGCAGGATGCGGCCATGGACATCCACGATCTCCAGGCGCTGCGCAGCGGTGAGCGGCGCGGAGAGAACGAGCTGGGCATGGTCCAGGAAGGGATTCGGCGCAAGCGACATGCTGGTCCGGGCCACCTCCTCCAAGCCGGTGGTGATGCCCAGGTTCTCTCGCCAGGCCAGCATGAGCGGATTGCCCTGAGCGTCCTCCCAGCAATGGACGATGTCGATGTCACCATCCAGGTCCATGTCGGCGAAGCACGCCTCTTCGGCATAGTCGATGATCCCTTCCATGCTGATCAGGAACTGAGGAGCGCCGAAATTCCCGGAGCCGTCATTCAGTGCGACCGATCCCCCTCCATTCCAGTCGAGCACGACCACATCCGGGTCCCCATCGCTATCCACGTCCGCGATGCGCGGCCAGCCGGCAAGCAAGCCGCTAAGACCGATCTGTTGCGCGGCAGCGAAGGTGGCGGGGCCGGTCCGCTCCCACCAGTACGCATCGGGGCCGAGGCCGGAGCAGAAGATGTCCAGATCGCCGTCCATGTCGATGTCGGCGGTGTCGACATGATCGTAGAAGAAGCCGATCGTGACGCGCGGCGCGAAATTCAGGCTGCCGTCATTCCGGATCCAGACCAGGTCGCCGTCGTCGTCAGCGAGCACATCCTGGTCGCCATCACCGTCCACATCCATCAGCGGGCCGAACCTGGCCCCGAACTGCAGGGGGCTGATGTTGGGCAGCTGCGTGAACGTGTTGTCCCCGTTGTTGCGCAGGCGCCGGATGGCCCCCAAGCTGGTGTACAGGATGTCCACATCACCATCACCGTCAAGGTCGTTGCACTTCAGCCGGGAGTTGTAATCGAACTGGGGGCTGAAATACGAGTAGGTCTTCACGAACTGGAAGCCACCCTGATTGATGTATAGGTGCAGCGAGTCCGCGAGGACGATGAGGTCCAGGTCCCCGTCCTCGTCCATGTCGATCAGGTCGATATCCGCCTGCAACGTTGTATCGGTGCGCGCAAGGATGTAGGGCAGGCTGAATTGCTCTGCCTGGTTGCTGGCATAGGCCACGACCATGCCTTCGTAGTCATAGGTGCGCACCACGTCGGGGTAGGCATCACCGTTCAGGTCGGCGATGCGCACGAACTCGAAGGGCCGCGGGGTGTAGTCACCCAGGAATTGATGGAACACGAGGGAGCCGTCACCTGGCAGGTGGTATTGGCGCACCCGGCTGTAACCGATATCGGCCGCGAAGAGCTCGGGAAGGCCATCGCCATTGATGTCCGCAGCGCAGATCGCGCCATGGTACGTGTTCAGGATGGACCGGCTCAGGGGCTGCGCAGGGCTGAACACACCTGCGCCTTGGTTCAACGATGCCTGGATGTCCTCCTGCGTCAGCGCCACCAGGTCACGCAGGCCATCATCATTGAGGTCAAGGAACAGGATGTCGATCGTCATATCGGAGAACGCAGCGACGAGCACGGGCGGCTGGAAGGTGCCATCCCCGAGGCTCCGCCGCCACTCGATCTGCCCATTGCACAGTTGTCTCAGCACTAGATCCTCGTTCCCGTCATCATCGACATCCGCTGCGACAACATGGTTCCCGCCAACGGCACCACAGCCAATGAGCGGCAGGGTGCTGGTAAGACTGAACGTGCCGTTCCCATTGTTCCTGAACACCCTTGCCTCGATGCCCGTGTATTCGGTCGCGGTGATGTCCTGGTCGCCGTCGCCATCCAGGTCGAAGAGCGTCAGATCGGAATCGTACTGCACCGTGCCCAGAGCCGCAGCCGTGCCGAACTGCCCGGCACCGAGGTTCTCCATTCGGACAAGATTCCCTGGTGGCATGATCATGATGGCATCCTGGTCGCCGTCACCATCGTAGTCGTCAAAGGCGATCATGTGATGGTTCGGCCCCGTACCGGGAAACGGTTCTGGGGGACTGAATCCATTCCCCCCGAGGTTCCTGCACCAAGCGATGTCCTCGTGCTCGATCACGATGTCGGCGAGCCCATCGTCATCCACGTCCACAACGTGCAGCGCCTCGCACCAGATGTACACGGACCGATCAAGGACAACGACGGGTTGGAAAGCGCCTTGCCCATCCGTGTTCTCGAACAGGACCAGTCCGGCCATCCCTCCAGCAACGAGCTCCAGATCGCCATCGTTGTCGGTATCTCCCACCGCCATGACACCTGCATCGAGCACGAACTCGGTGGTGACCGGTCGGGGCCCTGAGAATTGGCCGGAGCAGAGCATGGGCGCACAAAGGCTGGCGCCCAGGAAAAAGTGGATGTCTCGTGTCATCGGGTCTGCGAAAGGTTCGGCGCTTGGTAAAGTTAGTCTTGACCATGTGACGTTCCCGGTGCGTCAGGAGAATCAGAACTCCCCCCGCTCCCCCGGATCTGTGATCCGTAGTCCCCCTTTTGGCGCATTTGCCGCCCGCTCGCGCTAGCGTTCCTGTCGCTGACGCGGATCTGCGATTCGTGCCACGCTTACTTGATCGACCTGCCTCCCGCTAACACGGATGCTCTTGATCGCTAGACCACAGCACGGTGTCCACCTCAATATCCGCCCTCTTGGACCACCACAGGGTGTCCTCCCCAACCTCCGCCGGGTCTGTCGTGCTTTCGGCGGGGAGCCATTTCAGGTCGTGTCAACGCCTGCCTCAGCCCGCCACCGCTTCCAGCTCGCCAGCCTCCATCACCGGCCGCACGGCATCCATCGCCGCGTTCCAGGCCTCGGGCGGTGCGTTCTTCAGTTGCGCGAAGAGCGCGCGGTTCTCCGCCCGTGACTGTGCCGGCACGATGCACTTCAGCGAGGTGAGCAGCACGGGGAACTCCACCTGCTGCACGATGCGTTCGCTATTGGCGATGAGCTCGGCCTCGGAGAAGTGCTTCAGGAGGAGTTCCTCCGTCACCACCTCCTCGTGGTGGATATGACCGAGGTAGCGCCCTCGGAACGCGGTGAAGGCGAGGTAGAACGCGTGGCCCTCGAGGGCCGTCTGCGTGCCGTCCAAGCGGGCGAGCCGGTCGGCCACGTCCTGTTGGATCACCTCCAGCTCCTCGTGGTCGCGCAGGTCGTGCTGCGCGGCACCGGGCACACGCTTCTCCAGCAGGGCGAGCAGGTGGTCGTTCTCGGTGTGCAGGTGGTGGGTGAGGAGCATGAACATCTCATCGCCCAAGGCCTTGAGGCGTTGCACGTCCGCCGCGCTGCCGTAGTCGGTGCGGCCGGCGAGCAGGGAGAACTGTCCGAGGATGTTGCGTAGCCCCTTGTGGGAGGCGGCGTAGGAGCGGTGCATGGCCATGGGGTGAAGGTAGGGGGGCGGCAGTTGCGACCATGGAGGGTGCGGCACAGTGCCTCCGCCGGAGCTGTCCGCTTACGTGTTGCCTTTCCGCGTTCGATCGAACCACGCTCCATCCTGACCGCTCCGGGTACATTCGTTCCTCGTTATTGCCGCTCATGACCCTGGAGGAATACCGAGCCACCTACACACCGGACGATGCGGTCGGTTGGCAGTGCATCGATGCGCGCCTGGCCACCGTGTACGGCGAGCGGAAGCCCCGGCACTACGCCGCACCGCTGCATTTCATCGCGGGTGGCCCCGATCCGCTGGACGGCACCAGCTACTACGACCATCCGGGCGTTCCCGGACACATCCATGTGGTGAGCTACGGCCTCAGCGCCCTCTACTACGATGAGGCCGCAGTGGGAGGCCTTTACAGCGGTCTCGGCATCGAGCTCACCTTCCGCGTGTACCCGGTGCCGGGCGATAAGGGGGATCCCACCTGGGTAACGGGCCTGATGAACAACCTGGCGCGCTACCTGCATGGCAGCGGGCGCTGGTTCGAGCCCAACGAGTTCATCCCGGCCAAGGGCCCCATCCGCCTGGGTATGGACACGGACATCACCGGCCTGGCGATCGCCGAGGATCCCGAGCTGGGCACCATCGCGACACCGCATGGCGAGCTGCGCTTCCTGCAGTTGGTGGGGCTCACCACCACGGAGGTGGAGCATCTGCAGCAGGAACCCTCCGTGGGTGCCGTGGAGGACCTGCTGAACAGGAAGCGTGCGGTGGATCCCCTGCTGGTGACGCGGCTGTGATCGCGTGCAGCGAGCCCACAACAGGGCTTCTTCCGTGCGCCAGGACCGTGCCCTGCGCTTGTGCTTACTAGTCCCATTGAAGAGTGATAGGCGTTGCATACGTTGTGAGGGCCTCATCGATCGGCTTATCGTCAAGCAGGTGTTGGTGCTCTTCGGCCCGTTTGGGAAGGATATTCCCTTGTGGCTGGTGGCGAGCCGCAGCTTCCCGGGCGGGTTGGTGCGATGCGAATACGCGCTAGCGACTCACTGACCGTGACCCAGTGGCACGTAGCGGTCCCAGGCATCCTGCTCGATCAGGGTGCGGCGCTCCATCAGGTCCTGTAAGGCTGGCGCAGCGCCGGCTGCGGCGGCAAGCGCGGCATCGTTGGCCGCCAGCGCCTCCGTCTTCCGCCCTTCGCGCGAAAGGAGGAAGCTGTACTTGTCCCACGTTCCAGGATCCGTGTCGCGCTCCAAGCTGAAGCGCAGGTTGGTGAAGTGGAAGCGCGTGGCGGTCGGGACGGCCATCACGAGCATCACCGCGATGAATGCGCCGGCAAGGGGGCGCAGCGCGTTGGTCAGAGGGCGGTGGCGGAAGGCCATGAAGACCGCCACGACCGTGATTGCCACCGCGAGGACAAGCGTGGCCGTGCGGAAGGGGAAGAGCTTGAGCAGCGCCACCAGGTGCAGCAGCCAGGTCCAGAAAGCGAGCCGGCACCAGGCTTCGGACTTCCGATCGCTGCGCAGGCCGGATAGGCTTGTGCCGATGCCGATGGCGGCCACTGCAAGAAGAAGGACGGTGTGGTAGGGGAGGTGCAGCAGTTTCAGCACCAGCGCGGCGATGAACACGAGGGTGAGGATGGCATGCATGGAATGAAGCTAAGGATCCTGCGGTCACTGTGTCTGGTCGCCACCGGGTCTCCACTCAAGCCACCGCGGAGGTCTGTCGCGCTCCCGGCGCCACATGGTTGTTGATCAGTCCCGCTGCAAAGGTCCGGCCGCTTGCTGGACCATTGATCGTTGAACCGTTGCGTGCAATGCGACAGGTTGTTGCGGATGCGGGCCGAAGCGATCACCAAGGCCGGCTGTTGTTCGATTCCTACCTTGCCTACATGTCCACCACCTGTTCCGTGTTCTGCGGCGTCAGCCTCGATGGTTTCATCGCACGCCCCGATGGCAAGCTTGATTTCCTGGAGGGCGACGGCACGGCTGCGATGGGCGACCACGGCTACCAGGCTTTCATAGCCGGTATCGACGCCATCGTGATGGGGCGCAACACCTTCGAAGTCGTGATGGGCTTCGAGCAATGGCCCTACACGAAGAAGGTCATCGTGCTCAGCACCCGGCCGGTCGACCTCGCCGCCGCGCGCTCCCGGGGCGCTGATGCGGAGGTGATGAGCGCATCGCCGCAGGAACTGGTCGCCGCGCTCGCGCCCAAAGGCCTGCACCGCCTTTACATCGATGGTGGCCTCACCATCCAACGCTTCCTGCGCGCGGGCTTGATCGACCGCCTGATCATCACCCGGCTGCCGGTGCTCATCGGCCAAGGCATCCCGCTGTTCGGCGCATTGGAGACCGACATCCGCTGGAAGCTCGTCGAAAGCCGCACCTATCCCGGCGGCCTGGTGCAGAGCGAATACCGGCGATGAAGCCCGTCTGGATGGGCCTCGCTCAGCCCTGGCTGCGGCACTCGCTGTTCGCGCGCGGCTTCATGCAGTGAAGCTCCCTGCGGTCAGGTGCGGACCGGTCAGAGCTTCCGGATGATGAGGTCCCCGGTGTACCACATGGTATCCATCCCGTCCACCTTCAACTCGTACTTGCCTTCCGTGGCGTTCACGCCCACCACGGTGGCATTCGCCGTGTTGAATCCGAACTGGATCTCCACGCGGTCACCGACGTTGTACTTGGGCTCGGGAGCTGGTGGCGGCGCGGCGGGTTCCGCTGGCCTCATGCCGCGCAGCCGCTCCTTGCCCACCCATTCATTCCAGGACTCATCCCAGCCATCGTAGGTGACGAAGTACTTCTCCGCCTCCACTTTCAGGACCGTGCCAGGGTACCATGTGCCTTGGTAGTCGATCTCCACGGGATCGTTGACGCTTTGCGCGTTGAGGCTGGTGGCGAGGAGTGCCAACAAGGGCAGGAGCAGTACGCGCATGGCGACGGGCGGTATGGTTCGGCCGATGCAAAGTAGCACCGGCGATGGAATCCAGCGCACAGGTGGAACGTGCTACCGAGATTTGCGGCGATGGCTCGCGCGATGCAGGGGATTCCATGCGGTTTCTGGTGGACCGTGGTGCCTTACGGTGCGGCCTTGGCTGCGCTGGTGCTCCTCCTGAGGGTCATGGAGTACAAGTTCTGGATGCGCGATCTGCCCGTGGAAGGTTACGTGGGCGCGGTGGCGGTGGTCTTCGCGGCCCTCGGCGCTTGGGCGGGGGCGAAGCTGCCGGAGGGTAGACGGAAGGAAGCGCCCCGCGCAGCGCAGCCCCTGCCGCATGAGGAGGCGGTCCGCGCACGGGGCATCAGCGGCCGTGAGCTGGATGTGCTCCAGCTGATGGCGCAAGGCCGCTCCAACCAGGAGATCGCGGACAAGCTCTTCATCTCGCTGCCCACGGTGAAGTCGCATGCATCCAGCCTGTTCCGGAAGCTGGCCGTGCGGCGGCGCACCGAGGCGGTGCATGAAGCAAGAACGCTGGGCCTCATACCTTGATCGCGCTCGTACTTTGGTATGGATCTTCGCTGCAGGACGCCTGATTCCGACCGAAGGATGATGCGATGGCCGCATGATCGCCGTTGGTTCGCATCCTCGAAACCCGCATGCACATGAAACGCATCGTCCTCATCTACGGCACCATCGCCGGCATCATCGTCTCGGCCATGATGTGGCTGACCCTTGGCGACGGCCAGCACGACTGGGAGAATGGCGAGCTGATCGGCTACACCACCATGGTCATTGCCCTCTCCACCATCTACTTCGGGGTGCGGGCCTGCCGCGACCGGCACTTGGGCGGGGCCATCAGCTTCGGCAGGGCCTTCCTGCTGGGCATGGCGATCACCGCTGTCGCTTCCACCCTGTACGTGGCATCCTGGCTGGTGCTCAGCGCCGGCATGGAGCAGGATTTCATGGAGAGCTACATCGCGCATACGAAGGCTGAGCTGGAGCAGGGCGGCGCACCGGAGGCGGAGGTGCAGGCCAAGGTGGCGGAGATGCGGTCCTTCGGAGAGCTCTACAAGAACCCGGTGGTGAAGGTCGCCTTCACCTACCTGGAGATCCTTCCGGTGGGGCTGCTCATCAGCTTGATCTGCGCGGCCCTGTTGAAGCGGAAGCCAAGCGCCTGAGCCGCCTGAAGGGAGCGGCGGCGGATCGCGGGCTCAGCTCCCAGTGGGCGTGATCTGGGCCAGCTGCCGGTCGAGCCAGTGGCGTGCGGCCTGCTCGTCGTCCGTGACCAGCGTGCGGTGCAGCTGCGGGTAATAGGAGAGGTAAAGCTTGGTGAGCAGCTCGATCATGCTGGCCTTGGCCACCACTGCGGAAGCCAGGAGCTGGCTGCGTGCGCGGTCGCCATGCCCCTGGTCCCGTTCCATGGAATCCATGCTGTAGTCCACGTCCTCCGGTATGATGGTGAGCGTGGCATAGGGCCGGTCGCCCATCACCTCGCGGCGCTTCGCCTGTACCGCCGCCACGGCATCCGCATTGAATACGATGCCTCCGTGGTAGTGGATCTCCAGCAGGTCGGGTCGCGCCACGATAAGCGTGGCGATGCCGGCATCATGCGCACGGGGCTCTGGTGTCATGAGGGGGGCTTCGAAGGGGCTGGTTCCGAAGATACTGTCTGCCGCCCAAGGAAGGCCACCGGTCCATCGGCGTGCTTGAGTGGGCGGCGGATGCGTCAGGCGCTCCGGTGCAGGAGCATGCCGTGGCCGATGGGGGCGCCAGACTGATGGACCTCATGGCCTAGGCGCCGTATGGGTCCTTCCTTCAACCCCGGTGCCGTGTGCAATGTTGGCGAAAGGCTCCCATATCGACTGAATCGATGCCGTAATTGTCCGCATAAATAGAAGTGATCGTTACTTCGCGCTCCTCCCCAAGAAACACCCCCATACCCATGGCAAACGAAACGAAACCTGAAACCATGAGCTCCAACGGCAATGGAGCTGCGAAATGCCCGGTGATGCACGGCGCGATGCGCCATCCGGTGGCCGGCCGCGGCATGCGGAACCGCGATTGGTGGCCTGAGCAGCTCAACCTCGCTATCCTGCACCAGCACCAAGCGGTGTCCAACCCCATGGACCCCGACTTCAACTACCGCGAGGCCTTCTCCAAGCTCGACCTGAAGGCCGTGAAGGCCGACCTGGCGAAGCTGATGACCGACTCCCAGGAGTGGTGGCCGGCCGACTGGGGGCACTACGGCGGCCTCATGATCCGCATGGCCTGGCACGCGGCGGGCACCTACCGCACGGCCGATGGCCGCGGAGGCGCCGGCAACGGCAACCAGCGTTTCGCCCCGCTGAACAGCTGGCCCGACAACGGCAACCTGGACAAGGCACGCCGCCTGCTGTGGCCCATCAAGCAGAAGTACGGCAACAGCCTCAGCTGGGCCGACCTCTTCGTACTGGCCGGCAACGTCGCCATGGAGAGCATGGGCTTCAAGACCTTCGGCTTCGGCGGCGGAAGGGAGGACATCTATGCTCCGGAGGAGGATGTGTATTGGGGCTCGGAGAGCGAGTGGCTCGCCACTAGCGACAAGCCCAACAGCCGGTATAGCGGCGATCGCGATCTGGAAGCGCCGCTCGCCGCGGTGCAGATGGGCCTCATCTACGTGAACCCGCAAGGCCCTGACGGCAACCCCGACCCGGTGGCCAGCGGCAAGGACGTGCGCGAGACCTTCAAGCGTATGGCCATGAACGACGAGGAGACCGTTGCGCTCACTGCTGGCGGTCACACCTTCGGCAAGATGCACGGCGCCGGTCCCGAGTCGCACGTGGGTCCCGCCCCCGAAGGCGCTCCCATCGAGGAGCAGGGCTTCGGCTGGAAGAACAGCTTCGGCAGCGGCAAGGGCAAGGACACCATCACCAGCGGCCTGGAGGGCGCGTGGAAGCCGAACCCCACCAAGTGGGACAACGGCTACTTCGACATGCTCTTCGGCTACGAATGGGAACTGGTGAAGAGCCCCGCCGGCGGCTGGCAGTGGCTGGCCAAGGATGTGAAGCCCGAGCACATGATCCCCGATGCACACGACCCCAACGTGAAGCACCGCCCCGCGATGACCACGGCCGACCTCTCGCTGCGCTTCGACCCGATCTATGAGCCCATCGCGCGCCGCTTCCACAAGGACCCGCAAGCCTTCGCCGATGCCTTCGCCCGCGCCTGGTTCAAGCTCACGCACCGCGACATGGGCCCCAAGAGCCTCTACCTCGGACCCGAAGTGCCGAAGGAGGACCTCATCTGGCAGGACCCCATCCCCGCCGGCACCAAGCTGGCTGACGCTGATGTGGCCGCATTGAAGAGCAGCATCCTTGCCAGCGGCCTCAGCGTGAGCGAGCTCGTCGCCACCGCCTGGGCCAGCGCCAGCACCTTCCGCGGCAGCGACAAGCGCGGCGGTGCCAACGGTGCGCGCGTGCGCCTCGCGCCCCAGAAGTTCTGGGCGGTGAACGATCCCGCGCAGCTCGGCAAAGTGCTCGGCACGCTGGAGAAGATCCAGGCCGAGTTCAAGGCCGGCGGCAAGCAGGTGTCCATCGCCGACCTGATCGTGCTCGGTGGTTGCGCCGCCGTGGAGAAGGCCGCCAAGGATGCGGGCTTCAGCATCACCGTACCCTTCAACAGCGGCCGCGGTGATGCCAGCCAGGATCAGACCGATGTGGAGAGCTTCGCTGTGATGGAGCCCCAGGCCGATGGCTTCCGCAACTACCAGAAGAAGACCTACAGCGTACCCGCCGAGGAGATGCTCGTGGACCGCGCCCAGCTGCTCACCCTGAGCGCGCCGGAGATGACGGTGCTCGTGGGCGGCTTGCGCGTGCTGGGCGCCAACACCGGCGGCAGCAAGCATGGCGTGTTCACCGATCGCGTGGGCCAGCTCACCAACGACTTCTTCGTGAACCTGCTCGACATGCGCCACGCCTGGGCCCCGAAGGCCGGTGAGGAAGGCATCTACGGCAGCCACGACCGCAAGACCGGCGAGCGCAAGTGGACCGGCACGCGCGTCGACCTCGTGTTCGGCAGCAACTCGCAACTGCGCGCCATCGCCGAAGTGTACGCCCAGAACGACAGCAAGGAGAAGTTCGTGAAGGACTTCGTGAAGGCCTGGGTGAAGGTGATGGAGCTGGACCGCTTCGATCTGAAGAAGTAAGCGTTAACGAGAGCTACAAGCGAGGAAGGCGGCCCGGATGGGCCGCCTTCCTCGCGTTGTTCCAGCGCTTGGCCTCGCACATCTTTGATACTGTCATAGATCCTACCATGCGCAAACCGCTGCTCACGCTCGTCGCCATTCTTGTTGCGCCATTCCACGCTTCGGCCCAGCCCGGCACGCTCGACCTCAGCTTCAATCCTGGAGACTTGGGCTTCAAGCACGGTGATGGATTCAATAGCACGGTGTTCACTGTGGTGGAGCAGCCCGATGGCAAGGTGCTCGTGGGAGGCGAATTCGTCACGTTCGGCGATGTGACCGCGAACCGGCTTATCCGGCTCAATGCGGATGGTACACCCGATACGGGCTTCAACATCGGCACCGGTGCCAGCGGAATAGTGACGAGCATCGCGGTGCTCCAGGATGGGCGGATCCTGGTGGCTGGGGGCTTCCAGTCGATCAATGGCGTGCCGCGCAGGTGTGTGGCCATGCTATTCCCCGACGGCTCCATCGATCCATCCTTCGATCCCGGTGAAGGTCCCAGTGCCAATGTGGAGAAGGCCATTCCGCTGGCGAACGGCAAGGTGCTCATCGGCGGTTGGTTCACCACGGTCTCCGGCTCCAGTGCCGTCCGCTTGGCGCGGCTCAACGCGGACGGGACCTTGGACCCATCCTTCAACGTGGGCACCGGTCCTTCCGATGGCATCTCCGACATGGTGTTGCAGCCCGATGGAAAGCTCTTGGTCAGTGGGTCGTTCCAGACGGTGAACGGGTCCAATGCCCGGGGCGTGGTGCGCCTGCTGGCCTCCGGAGCCGTCGATAACACGTTCAGCACAGGCAGCGGCCCCACGTTCAGCAACGTCGTCACCACCATGGCCTTGCAGCCCGATGGCAAGATCATCATTGGCGGCAGCTTCACTCAGTTCAATGGCGCCAACCGCAGGCGCATCGCGCGCCTCAATGCCACCGGCAGCGTGGACACCTCCTTCCAGCCCGGCACTGGCGCGGAGAATGACGTTATCGCCGTGGCGCTGCAGCCCGATGGCAAAGTGCTGGTGACCGGTGTCTTCACCAGCTTCAACAACCAGCCCTGGCAGCGCTTGGTGCGGCTCCAGGCGAACGGTGTGGTGGACAACACCTTCGTGCCGGTGGATGGGTTGAGCAACACGGGTTTCGCCTTCCACGTGGCCCCGGATGGGCACTTCCTGCTGGGTGGTGATCACATCATGTACAACGGGCACTTTCAACTGCGGATCATCAACGCGTTCGCGAATGGTGCGGTGGATACCTCGTTCATGCCCAACACCGGCTTGAACGGGGTCGCCTATGCCTTGGCCCGGCTGCCCGATGGCCGCATCCTGGTGGGCGGTGAGTTCGCCAAGTACAACGGAGTGACCCGGCGCGGGCTGTGCCGCGTGTGGCCCGATGGCACCATCGATCCGAGCTTCGATACGGGCGAAGGCTTCAACGAAGATGTGCGGGCCGTGGCCATCCAGCCGGACGGCCGCGTTGTGGTGGCCGGGTTCTTCACCCGCTTCAACGGTGTGCCGCGCAACCGCATCGCCCGGCTTATGCCCGATGGCAGCCTGGACGTGAGCTTCGATCCTGGTGCCGGCCTCTCGGACAATGCACACATCCTCTTGTTACAGCCCGATGGAAAGATCCTGGTGGGCGGGTTCTTCCAACAGGTGGCCGGTGTGAACAAGCGCGGTATTGCCCGCTTGAACAGCGATGGCAGCCTGGATGCCACCTTCGCCGGATCGGGTGTGAACGGTGATGTGCAGGCACTGACCTTCGACTACGATGGCCGGCTGCTGGTGGGCGGCAACTTCACCAGCATCAATAGCGTGAACCGCACGGACATCGCGCGCCTTTTGCTCGACGGCACGGTGGACCTGAGCTTCCAAGCGCCGGCTTCCAACTCCACCATCCACGATGTGATCGTTCAGCCGGACAGTACGATCTTGGTCTGCGGCGGTTTCTCTCAAATGGGTGCCACCACCCGCCGGTGCTTGGCCCGGCTCGGCATCAATGGGGCACTCGATACGGGGTTCGACATTTCCAATCCGAACCAGGGGATCATTTATCGGATGGAGCTGCAACCCGATGGTCGGATCATCGCCGGAGGCGATTTCAATAGCGTTGGCGGTAGTCAGCAAACTGCCTTCGTGCGGTTGCTCCCGAATGGAGCGTTCGATGGGAGCTATCAGGTGGGCCTTGCGGCCAACAACGTCATTTTCGCGCTCCTGCTCCAGGAGGATGGCAGCGTGTACATCGCCGGCAGCTTCTACAGGTACGATGGCATTGGCCGCAACAGGGTGGCGCGCGTCAACGGCGACTTCAGCACGTCCATCACCGATCTGGGCGTCGAAGCGCAGCATGCCTGGCCGAACCCCTGCACGGATGTCCTGTACCTGACGCAGCCGTTCCAGGGGGATCTGTACGACAGCCGTGGTGCTTGGCTGCGCACCTACAGCAATACCAGCACGTTGTCCCCTCAGGACTTGAAGCCCGGCGTGTACCTGTTGCGCGGCAGCAACGGTGAAGTCACGCGGTTCATCAAGGAGTGATCCTCACGTGCCGGGAGCCGTGGCCGCATGGCCTGCGGCCGTCGGTGCACCCGGTTACCTTCACCGCATGCTCCACATCGCTGTCTTCTGCGGGGCCAGCACCGGCCATGATGCCGTGTACATGGAATCTGCGCGCACCGTGGGCCGCACCTTGGCCCAGCGCGGCATGGGCATCGTATATGGAGGAGGGCACGTGGGCCTGATGGGAGCGGTGGCCGATGCGGCAATGGAGGCCGGCGGCGAGGTGGTGGGCGTCATTCCCGGCTTCATGGCCGGGCGTGAGCTGGCGCACGACCGCGTGACCGAGCTGATCACCGTGACCGACATGCACGAGCGGAAGATGGTGATGCACCGCCGCAGCCAGGCGGTGATCGCCCTGCCCGGCGGTTTCGGCACCATGGATGAGCTCTTCGAGCTGCTCACGTGGCGGCAGCTGGGCCTGCACGCCAAGCCTATGGGGCTGCTCAACGTGAACGGCTTCTACGATGGGCTCCTGCAGCAGATGCACCGCATGGAGCGGGATGGCTTCCTGCACGGCGCCACCCGGGTCATCGCCGCCAGCGATGTGGATGTGCTGGTGAACGCCTTGCTGGCGAACCTCGTGCGGGTGGGGCCGGACGGCTGAGGCCTCAGTCCTTCGTCACGCGGGCCGTGTGCACCCCACGGTCCGTTTCCACTTGAAGCAGGTATGCGCCGCGCGCCACGCCGGTGAGATCGATTGCCAGCCGCCCGTCAGACGGCGTTGACAGGAGCTGACGCACGCTTCGGCCATCTGCCGCCACCAGGTGCGCGCGCACCGCGCGGCTGCCGTCGGGGAGCCGCACATCGAGGCGGTCCGTGGCCGGGTTGGGCGCCACCTTCAAGGGCAGGGCGTGCGCGGCGGCCATGCCCGAAGAGCCCGTTACCACCACGGTGAAGTCATTGAAGTTGCCGTACTGGAAGGTGCCGCAGGAGCCGAAGCCGTTCGCGCTCCCCTCAGTGAAGCCGTCGCTCCCCCAGCCGGCGATCACCCGCATGCGGTGGCTGCCTGCCGGGGCGGATTCAGGCACGGTGAGGTTGAAGCTGTAGGTATAGCCGGGGTCCCCGCCAACGTAGGCGTGGTAGAGGTTCTCATCGGCGGAGAAGGCCAGGTCGTCGTTCAGGTCGATCCACACCGCGCAACCGGTCCAATTGCCGCTGGTGACGGTCATGGGCTCGGGCACGCCGGGGGTGACAGCTGTGCTCAACGCGGTGAAGTCGCTCACGTAGCAGTCGCTGCCCGCGGTCCAGTTGATGGTGCCCAGGGTCACGGCCAGGTTGCGCCAGTTGAAGCACCCATTGGCGAAGGTCGGGGAGCAGTACTGGGCAAGGCTGCTGCCCAAGGTCAACAGGCAGGCAGTCAGCAGCAAGGATCGGATCATGGCGGTCGGTTTGGGAGGGTGAAGTTAGCCGGTGCGCTTCGTCAGTCCATGCAGGTCCGTTCCGGGATACTTTTCGGTCGTAAGCGCCTTGAAGCATGCGACAGACCGTACGGAAGCTGCTATTGGGAAGGGGTCACCCGCAGGTGTAGGACCGGCACAGCACCTTGGGGCGGCGCTGGGAGAACGTAGTGGCCATCTGGGACAATGCCTATGAACTGGATGCGGGCCTGGAGAAAGCCTTGCGGCTCATGCTGGCGGCATCGCAGTTCCTGTTCCCCGGCGCCTACATCAAGCACCTCTTCTGGCGGAGAGGGGCCTTGGTGCAGGACCTGGCCATCGAGTGCTATGTGCTGCTGAAGACCGCTTTCCCGCTGGCGGTCCTTTGGCAGGGCTGGTGGTCGCATGCGGCGGTCCTGTGGGCGGTGGTCTGGCTGATGACGGAGACCCTCCTCTACATCCCCACCATGATCTTCGCCTCCGATGCGTTGCCCTCCCCGCGGTCCTACCGGCGTTCCAAGCTGCCCATCTTCATCAACTACATGGAGGTGGTCTTCGGCTTCGCTGTGATCCATATGGCCGGCAATCACTTCAATCAGCCGATGGCCGCATGGACCGATGCGGTCTACCTGAGCTTCGTCATTACCAGTACCATCGGCTTCGGCGAGTACTATCCGGTCACAGGCCTGGGCAAGCTGGTGGTGTCCATCCAATCGTTGTTCTACCTGAGCTACATCGCGCTGTTCATCAGCGTGTTCAATCAGACGGTCGGCCGGGGCTACTTCGGCCGGGCCGAGCAATAGGGGCTGAACAGCGCAGCGTCTCAAGCGTTCAGGTGGGAATACATGCGCAAGCTCATGTACATCGTCATCGGTGCCGTGGTCCTCTTCGCCGGCCTGCAGGCCTGGACCGTGGCCGGCACCAAGCGCACGCCGCAGCAGCCCTACACCGTGCTGCGGACCATCGGAGCGCTGGAAGTGAGGCATTACCCCGCCGCCTTGGCGGCAGAGACGGTAAGGCCGGGCGGCACCTACAAGCAGGTCGCCAATCCCTCCTTCCGCACCTTGGCGGGTTACATCTTCGGCGGCAATGCGGACGGCGCGAGCATCGCGATGACGGCCCCGGTGCACATGCAGCTGGATCCCGACAGCGCCCGCATGCGCTTCATCATGCCCGAAGGCCTCAGCATGGACAGTCTGCCGGCACCCAATGACCGGGCCGTGCAGCTGCGGAACGTCCCTGAGGAGGTGGTGGCCGTGCTCCGTTTCGGCGGCTTCGCCGATGAGGCGCGGATCACTGGGATGACCGGGGAGCTGCTCAGGTCCACGGCGGCCGCCGGCCTCGTGCCGATCGGCCCGGCCCGTTTCCTGGGCTACGATCCGCCCTGGCAGCTGGTGGCACGGCGCAACGAGGTGGCGGTGCCGGTCAGTTGGCCGTGAGGCCTGTGGCGGTGCATCTTCGCGGGGGCCGTTCCCATGCATCCCTGGATCGCTCCCCTGCACGGCGCGTTCGCCCGCCACGCGAATCCGGTCGACGCCCTGCCGATGGAGGCCTACATGAAGGGCATCGCCCCCTTCTTCGGCATCAAGGCCCCGGCACGCCGGGCAATCCTGAAGGCGCATATCGCCAAGCTGGGCCCTCCGCCGCTGGGTGAGCTGCCGGCCATCGTCCGCTCGGCCTTCGACTGCCCGCAGCGCGAGCTGCATCAGACCGCCGTTGACCTGCTGATGCGCGATGCCAAGCGCCTCGGCTTGGAGCACCTGCCGCTGGTGGAGGAGCTGGTGACCACCAAGAGCTGGTGGGACACGGTGGATGGGCTCGCGATCCATGTGGCGGGCGCCATCCTCAAGCGGCATCCGGAGGCGCGCGCGGAATGGTGCGCGCGCTGGGCCGCGAGCGACAACCGGTGGCTCATCCGCACGGCCATCATCTTCCAGAACCGCTGGAAGGGCGGAACGGACCAGGCGCTGCTCTTCAGATGCATCGGCCGCCATGCCGCCCACCCGGACTTCTTCATCCGCAAAGCCATCGGGTGGGCGCTCCGCGAACTGGCGGCCACCGACCCGGATGCGGTGCGCCGGTTCGTGGCGCACCACCGGCTCTCGGCCCTGAGCGTCCGCGAGGCGCTCAAGCACCTGTGAGGCGCGGGATGGCGACCTTCGCGCCATGCCCGGTGCGCTGCTCGCCGTCGCTTATGCCTCGCTGCTGCTCTTCGCCATGCGGCGCATGCCGTTCTATGCCCGTGTGCCGGGCCTGTCCATGCGGGGGGTGGCGGCGCTCTTCCTGCTGAAGGTGGCCGCCGGCACGGCCCTCTGGGCGGTCTACACCTATGTCTACACCGACCGCGCCACGGCCGATGTCTTCAAGTATTTCGACGACAGCGCCGTGCTCTTCAGCGCACTGCCCGAGCGCCCCGGCGATTACCTGCGCATGCTCTTCAGCGTGGACAACGATACCCCGTGGTTCGATGAGCAGTACTACCAGCGCATGAACAACTGGTACCGGCAGTGGGAGAGCAACCTGCACAACGATGCCCACACCGTGATCCGCTTCAACGCCGTGGTGCGGCTGTTCAGCTTCGGCCACTTCCATGTGCACACGGTGGCGGCGGCCTTCCTTTCGCTCACCGGAACCCTGGGCCTCTACCGCGCCTTCGTGGGGCGCCTCGCGGGCCGTGAGCGCGCGCTGGCCATCGCCCTGTTCGGGCTGCCTTCCGTCCTCTTCTGGGCCAGCGGCGTCATCAAGGAGAGCCTCCTCTTCTTCGGCCTTGGCATTCTGGTGTGGCAGGTGCTGCGCATGCTGGATGGCCGTGCCACGGTGGCCGGGGCGCTGATGCTCGGTGCCGCCATGGCGCTGCTCTACCACCTGAAGTTCTACGTGCTGCTCAGCATGGTGCCAGCGCTGGCCTTCCTGGCCTGGGCCCGCCTGACCGGTGGTCGGCGGCCCCTGCTGAAGATGGCCGTCGTCTACGCCGCCTTCATCGCCGCCGGCCTCAATGCGCAGCGCTTCATCCCCGGCTTCGACATCCTTGAGGTGATCACCTGGAAGCAGCGCGACTTCATCGGCCTTGCGCTCGAGACGCGCTCGGGCAGCTTCGTGATGCCGCCGCTGCTGCAGCCTGATGCGCTTTCCTTCGTGCGCACCATCCCGTATGCCCTGTGGATCACGCTCGCCGGGCCGGTCGCCCATGGCGGCGGCGGGGCGCTCGGCCTTGCGTCCGCAGCCGAGAACATCGTGGTACTGGCCGTGCTTGCGGCGCTGCTGCAGTACCGGCTTCCCTGGAGCGGCATCGACCGGCCCCTCCTGCTCGCGCTGGCCGGATACGGCTTCGTGCTGGCCTGCGTCATCGGCTGGACCACGCCCATCATGGGCGCTCTGGTGCGCTACCGGGCGCCGCTGCTGCCCTTCCTGCTGGTGGCCGCCCTGCTCGCCTTCGACCATCGCCGCGCGCTGGCCCGCTGGCCGCGGCTCAAACCCCTGCTCTCCGCATGACCCCTGCACGGCTCTTCGCCCCCTTGCTCGCTGCATTCCTCGCCACCGCCTGCGCGCACAAGGACCGTGAGGCCGACCTCGTGGTGCACAACGCGGTCATCCATGCGCTCGACGAGGCCGGAAGCGTGCACCAGGCCATGGCCGTGAAGGACGGGCGCATCATCGAGCTCGGTCCGGAGCACCAGATCCGCAACCGCTACCGCGCCAAGGAGATCTTCAATGCAGGGGGGCAGCATGTCTATCCCGGATTCATCGATGGGCATTGCCACTTCTATGGCTACGGCCTCAACAAGCAGAAGGTGGACCTCCAGGGGGTGGGCGATTGGCAGGAGGCCGTGGCGCGGATCGAGGCCTATGCGAAAGCCCATCCCGGAGCGGGATGGATCCTGGGCCGCGGCTGGGACCAGAACGACTGGCCGGTGAAGGAGTACCCGGACAACGCCGCGTTGAACGCGCTCTTCCCCGACAGGCCCGTGCTCATGCAGCGCATCGATGGCCACGCCGCCGTGGTGAACGATGCGGCCCTGCGCGCCGTGGGCGTCGACCCGGCGAATAGCGTGGAGGGAGGGTTGATGGTGAAGCGCGACGGCCGATTCACCGGCGTGCTCATCGACAATGCGGTGAACGTGTTCCAGCCCATCATGGAACAGGCCGATGAGGCCATCAAGCGCGCGGCGCTGCTCGATGCCCAGCGCGATTGCTTCAGCCTCGGCCTGACCATGGTTTGTGATGCGGGCCTCGATCCCGGCACGATCCGCCTGATCCAGCGCATGCAGGAGGAGGGCGCGCTGAAGATGCGCGTCTACGCCATGGTCTCCGATTCGGCCCCGTGGCTTGAGGCGTTCGCGCGCAGCGGGCCGATCCTCACCGACCGCCTTGCCGTGCGCAGCGTGAAGGTGTATGCCGATGGCGCCCTGGGCTCGCGCGGCGCCCTGCTCAAGGAGCCCTACCATGACCAGCCCGGCCACCATGGCCTGCAGCTGGCCTCCCGCGACCACTTCCTGCACGTGGCCCGGTGGTGCAAGGAGCATGGCTTCCAGATGAACACGCACTGCATCGGCGACAGCGCCAACAAGCTGCTCCTCGATGTGTACGCCGAGGTGCTGGGCGGCACCAACGACCTGCGCTGGCGAATCGAGCATGCCCAGGTGGTGAGCGCGGCCGACCGTCCGCTCTTCGCCCGCTACAGCATCATCCCCAGCGTTCAGCCCACGCACGCCACCAGCGACGGCCCCTGGGCCATCGAGCGACTCGGGCCTCAGCGCATCGCTGATGCCTACGCCTACGAGGACCTCCGCAGGACGATGGGGCTGCTGGCGCTAGGCACCGATTTCCCGGTGGAGGGCATCGATCCGCTGCAGACATTCCGCAGCGCGGTGCTGCGCCAGGGCGCCGATGGCTGGCCGGAGGGCGGCTACCGCACCGAGCAGGCGCTCTCGCGGCTGGATGCGTTGCGCGGCATGACCATCTGGAATGCGATCGCTGCCATGCAGGAGGGCGATCTGGGCACCCTGGAGGTCGGCAAACGGGCCGACATCACCGTGGTGAATGCCGACCTGGAGCGGGCCCCAGCGGATGCGCTGCGCTTGGCCAGGGTGACGGCCACCTTCGTGGATGGCGAGCGCGTGCATTGACAGCGGCAGGCATCCCTGTTGCCCGCCTCGCGTCATCAGTGCATGCGGCATGGACCGATGCGCAAGCCCCTGCACGGGATGAAGGTGACCTGCTCCCAGCCCTGGGAGGAGATGGAGCCGCTCGGCCGCGATCGGTTCTGCGCCATTTGCGCCAAGCCGGTGATCGACTTCACCGAGCGCAGCGATGCCGAACTCAAGGCGTGGTTCTCCGACAGCCCCGATGGCTGCGGCCGGTTCCGGATCGAGCAGGTGCAGGGCGACCTGATGCCGTTGAACGAGGGGCCGCGCGAGCTGTTGCGCGGTGCCATGGCGGTGCTGGCCGCCCTCACGCTCTCCACGGCGGCGGCCCAGCCCATCCCTGTGACGCCTGTGCCCACGGAGCAGGCACCGGGCGGGGAGGGGAGCGGGTCGCGCATGCGTCCAACGGAGATGGCCCCCTCAGCGGATCGCTGCTGGATGGAGAAGGACGGCGCCGTGCCAGCGCCTCCGCGCCGAAGGGCGCGGTACCAGGTCTCCAGCCGCTTCCCGTTCATCCATCGCGCACGTACCGTGCGCGGCCGGGTGATCGGCTGCCCCTCGTTCTGATGCCTAGGGCAAGCGCACGATGCGCGAGGTCCAACGCGCGTCGCCACGGGTCACCACAAGGGTGTATGCGCCGGCAGGGAGCGAAGTGGCCTCCACCAGCATCTGCGCGGTGCCCGTGAAGCCCTCCCGCACGCGCAGGCGCCCATCGGCGTCGTAGAGCTCCACCGTTGCTGCCCCGCCGGGTGAACCCGGGACCTGCACGGTGATGGCACCCGTGGTGGGCGAAGGCCAGGCCGCGAATCCACCGCTTGCTGCGCGGTCCTCCATGCCTACGGTGACGATGGTGACCGGCGCGCTCATCGCGCTGCAGCCGTTCGCTGCCACATGCTCCACGGTGTAGTCGCCGGGCTGGGTGGCCCACCAGGTGGCGCCCACGGCCCCGCCGAGCGGAGCGCCGTTGAGGTACCATTGGTAACCGGGCCCGGCGCTGCTGGTGAGCAGCGAGCCATCCGCCGTGATCACCGGGGTTGGCGGCGCCGGCAGCACGGTGAAGGCGAGGGCATTGCTCTGCGCGCAGCCCGGAGATGCCGTGGCCGTGACGGTGAGGGGCCCGTTGCCGGTGTAGCTGGTGGGATTGTCGGTGGAACCGTTGCTCCAGAGGTAGGCCTCATAGCCGGCGGGAGCGCTCACCTGCACGCTGGCGTTCGAGCACATCTCATTCGCGGTGGCGGTGATCGTCACCGGCGGAAGGTTGGATCCGATGAGTGCGTTGAAGGCATGCACGCGTCCGTGCCCGAAGGTGACGTTGGGCAGCGGGCCGGTGAGCGCATCGCCCCACGCGGTTCCGAGGATGGCTTCGCGGATCTGCTGCCAATCGGCATTGGGGCATTTCTGCAGGTAGAGCGCCGCCACGCCGGCCACCACGGGCGAGGCCATGCTGGTGCCGCCGTTGCGCACATGCATGCAGAACTCATCCATCTTGTCGGCATTGGTCACGGACCAATCGTTGATGATGGCCATGGGCGCGGCCGCCAGGGTCACATCGCCCGGCGCGCTGATGTCCGGCTTGTACCGGTCGTCGCGCGTGGGCCCCAGGCTGCTGTTGCTGCTGATGGTGTAGGGCAGGATGGGCGCATTGATGTAGTCGCCCGCGCAAGGCTGGTACTCGTTCTGGTTCCAGTAATTGGCGGTGGTGAGGGTGCGGGGCGAGCAGGCCCAGCTGTCCACGATGTGATAGAGGCTGTCCGGCCTCACGTAGTGCGCCATGGCAGGATACTCCGCAGGCGTTGGGAAGGGGAGGCCGAGCGGCGCTGCGAGTACGGGGCCGATGACGTTGCTCGTGGCGGTCACCGTGGTGAGGGACCAGATGTCGCAGCGGCCGCTGCCGGTGGTCATGAAGCGCCACAGGTAGCCGGCGGAATCGGGCGAGGCGATGCGCACCTGCAGCTGCACTTGTTCGCCGCGCGGCAGGGCGAGGAACTCCACGATCCCGAGCGTGCTTCCGCTCTGGCTCACCAGCGGCTCGGTGATCACCTGCCCCAGGTTCTCCGCCAGGTCGTGGAAGGCGGTGCGCCCCCGGAACTGCAGGCTCGGGACCACGCGGTCGGCACCGATGGCGTACCGCGCGCCCTGGAAGTCGGCGATGTCGGCCCAGGCCTCGAAGAACAGGTTGGGGTAGGGGAAGAGGTTGTAGGGGGCGCCGTTCGCGTTGGTGGTGAACCAGGTGAAGCCGGTGTCGGCATCCGCCGTGTGCCGCAGGTGGAAGGGGAACTGGCTCCCCGCGTTGCCGCCAGCGCACACCAGGAATCGGCCGCGCCGCGCTGCGATGAGGCTGTCGATGAGCTGAGCCGCGGCATCCCGGCCGTCGTGCGAGCCGCTGTAGGTGCCGAGGCTGGCATTCACCACCGCGGGCATGCCCGTGGCGTCGGCACGGTCGAAGATGTACTTCACCGCATCGGCCACGCGTGCGCGGAATTCGCCGCCGCCCGCGGTGCTGTATTTCACGACGATCAGGTCGGCGCCCGGCGCCACGCCCTTATGGCGGCCGTTGGCGCTGCCATCGCCTGCGCCGTTGCTGGCCACGGTGCTCCCGTGCACCGAGCCGCTGAAGTTGCTGAGGAGCTGCCCGGCATCGATCTGCGCCTTGCTCCATTCGCTGCCATAGCCGAATTCCGGCGGCGCTCCGGCACCGGCATAGCCCTGGTCCCAGTAATGCAGCACGCGCGTGGTGCCGTCAGGCCGCTGGAAATCGGGGTGGTCGATGCCCAGGCCGTCGTCGATGAAGCCCATCACCACCCCCGTGCCGTCATAGCCCTGGGGAAGCGGCGCCAGGCCGGCATGCACCTGATTCACGCGCGCTTTCACCCGCATGCTGTCGCTGAGCAGTCGGCCCGGGTCGGCGCTCCATTCGAACCGCTCAATGGAAGGGCTGGCGGACAGGGCGCGCACGTTGGCCGCCGGAACGCGGGCGCTGGTGATGCGGCCCGTGCTCATCTTCACCGATCCGCCGTGCGCGCGCACGGCGGCCTCCACGGCGCCCGGGCTCCCGTGGATGAAGAGGTCCATCATGGCGCCGGCCTCGTCGGCCTGACTCAGGCGGTGTTCGAGGACAAGGTCCATCTTCACCCGCTGCTGGGCAGTGGCGATGGAGGCGGAGGCCAGGGCGATGAGCAGGACGTAACGGGGCGGCATGGCACGAAGGTACTGGCCCTCAGGAGGCGCAAAGCCCGGCATGGTCGGGGATATCCACGACGAATTCCACGCCACCCTTGGAACGGTCGATGCGGCAGCAGTAGTGCCGCAGCCCGTTGGTGACGATGAGCCAGGGCACCTGCAGCACCTGGTTGTAGCGCGCGGCCTGCTCGAAGACGGCCTGGGTGATGCGCACGCCGGGGGCCTTGCACTCCACCAGCGCCACCGGCCGGCCATCGGCGGCATGCACCAGGATATCGGCGCGCTTGGCCAGCTCATTGAGCACCAGCGGCCGCTCCACGCTCACCAGCGAGGCCGGGCAGCCCTTGTCGCGCAGCAGGAAGTTGATGAAGTGCTGGCGCACCCATTCCTCGGGCAGCAGGGCCACCCATCGCCGACGGATGGGGTCGAAGGCCTGCCACCCTTCGGCGACATGCCTAGTTTTGACCCCGTGGTCGGGCAGTGCCAATGCCGGCAGTCCCGTATCGCCCATCCCGCAAAAGTGCGTACCAAGCAAGAGATCGTCGGCAACTGGCTGCCCCGCTACACCGGACTGGAGCTGGTCGACTTCAAGCCCCACATCCTGCTCACCAACTTCGACAACTACCTCGACCTCTTCTGCCAGCTCACCGGGGCCGTGGTCCCGGTGAAGGACAAGGCCATGAAGGTGGCCGTGTCGGAGGACATGGTGATGATCAACTTCGGCATGGGCAGCCCCAATGCGGCCACGCTCATGGACCTGCTGAGCGCAATCGACCCGAAGGCGGTGCTCTTCCTGGGCAAGTGCGGCGGTCTGAAGAAGAAGAACCAGCTGGGCGACCTCATCCTGCCCATCGCGGCCATCCGGGGCGAGGGCACCAGCAACGACTACTTCCCCCCGGAGGTGCCGGCGCTGCCCAGCTTCATGATCCATCGCGCGGTGAGCCACGTGATCCGCGACATGGAGCTGGACTACTGGAGCGGGACGGTGTACACCACCAACCGGCGCGTGTGGGAGCACGACGAGGCCTTCAAGGAGCACCTGCGCGCACTGCGCTGCATGGCGATCGACATGGAGACGGCCACCCTCTTCATGACCGGCTTCGCCAACAGCATCCCCACCGGAGCGCTGCTGCTGGTGAGCGACCAGCCCATGGTGCCTTGGGGCGTGAAGACCAGCGCAAGCGACGCCAAGGTGACCGGCTCCTTCGTGGAGACCCATGTGCGCGTGGGCGTGGAGAGCCTGCGCGAGATCATCAACAAGGGGGCATCCGTGAAGCACCTGCGCTTCGAATGAGCAGCGTGGATGAATACAAGAAGCTGATGCTCGACGTGCGCGCCGGGAAGTTCCGTCCGGTGTACGTGCTGCACGGCGAGGAGGCCTTCTTCATCGACCGCGTGGCGGAGGAGATCGAACGGCTGGCGCTGCAGGACCACGAGCGGGACTTCAACCAGAGCATCCTCTACGCCCGCGACGTGGACCCCGACCAGGTGAAGGACACCTGCCTGCGCTACCCCATGATGGCCGAGCGCCAGCTGGTGGTGGTGCGCGAGCTCCAGGCCTGGCGCATCGACCAGGTGGAGAAGCTGGAGCCCTACCTGGCCAAGCCCACGCCCACCACGGTGCTCGTGCTCTGCTACAAGCACAAGAAGATCGACGGGCGCAAGGGCATCCTGAAGGCGGCGCAGAAAGGCGGCGGAGCGGTGCTCACCAGCGACAAGGTGCGCGATGACAAGGTCCCCGAGGTGCTCGTGAGCTTCGCCAAGAACCACAAGCGCCGCCTGGGCGCGAACGAGGCGCAGCTGCTGGCCAGCCACCTGGGCAGCGACCTGGCCAAGGCCGTGAAGGAAGTGGAGAAGCTCTGCCTGGTGACCGAGGAGGGCGGCGCCATCACCAGCGAGGTCATCCAGCGCTTCGTGGGCATCAGCAAGGAGTACAACGTCTTCGAGCTGCAGAATGCCATCGGTACGCGGAACACGGCGAAGGCCCTGCGCATCGCCCAGCACTTCGCATCGGACCCGAAGGATTATCCGCTGGTGGTCACGCTCGGCATCCTCAACGGCTACTTCAGCAAGCTGGCGGTGGTGCATGCCTCACAGGGCGGCACCCAGCAGGAGCTGGCCGCCGCGCTGAAGGTGAACCCCTACTTCGTGAAGGACTACGTGGCACAGGCGCGCAACTACCCGCTGCCCAAGCTCGCCGAGATCCAGCGGCACCTGCGCCAGTGCGACCTGCGCAGCAAGGGCGTGGGCGGCGACGGCGCCGACCAGGGCGAGCTGCTGCGCGAGCTGCTCGCCAAGGTGATGAGCTGAGCTCCGCCGCGGTGGCCGGCCGGCAGCCACCGGTGCTGACCGCCCATCCAACGGCCGCTCCCCCTTGCGGGCAACTTCTACCTTAGCCGCCTTGCAAGGAACCATTTCCATGATGCGCTCACCGCTGAAGCTGGCCGCCCTCCTGGCCGTGCTGCTCGTCCTTCCCGCCGCCATGGCTCAGACCGGCACCATCCGGGGCTTCGTCTATGACAAGGACAGCGGCGAGCCGGTCATCTTCACCAACGTGGTGCTCAAGGGCACCACCATCGGGGCCGCCACCGATGTGAACGGCTACTTCTCCATCAGCAAGGCGCCCGTGGGCCAGAGCACGCTGCAGGTCACCTACCTGGGCTATGAGCCCTTGGAGAAGCAGGTGACGCTGAACCAAGGCCAGATCCTCACCGAGAAGCTCTATCTGGTGAAGGCCTCCATCCGCATCGGCGAGGTGGAGGTGAGCGCCGAGAAGCAGGAGGCCCAGTCGCAGGTGCGCATGAGCGTCACCAAGCTCACCCCCAAGCAGATCGAGCGCATGCCGGCCGTGGGGGGCGAGGCCGACCTGGCCCAGTACCTGCAGGTGGTGCCGGGCGTCATCTTCACGGGCGATCAGGGCGGCCAGCTCTATGTGCGCGGCGGCTCGCCCATCATGAACAAGGTGATGCTGGACGGCATGGTCCTGTACAACCCCTTCCACAGCATCGGCCTCTTCAGCGTATTCGACAACGACATCATCCGCAACGCCGACATCTACACTGCCGGCTACAACGCCGAGTTCGGCGGGCGCATCAGCTCGGTGATGGACATCACCACGCGCGACGGCAACCGCAATCGGCTCAGCGGCAAGGTCAGCGCCAGCACCTTCGCCGCCAAGGCGCTGCTCGAGGGGCCCATCAAGAAGCAGAAGGAGCCCGGCGATGGGTCCAGCAGCTACCTGCTCAACCTGCGCCACAGCTACCTGGACCAGACCAGCAAGACCCTCTACCGCAACGTGAACGACACCCTGGGCCTGCCCTTCCGCTTCACCGATGCCTATGGCAAGCTCTCCTTCAATGGCGCCAACGGCAGCAAATTCAACCTCTTCGGCTTCAACTTCACCGATGGCGTCAACTACCGCGGCGTCAGCGACCTGGAGTGGCAGAACTGGGGCGCAGGCACCAACTTCGTGCTGGTGCCCGCCGGGTCGGCGGTGCTCATCGATGGGGTCTTCTCGTACAGCCGCTACGGCATCGAGCTCACCGAGGCCGAGCTGCAGCCTCGCTCCAGCGAGATCACCGGCTTCAACGGCGCGCTCAACTTCAAGTACTTCATGGGCGATGACGAGGCGCGCTACGGCGTGGAGGTGCTCGGCTTCCGCACCAACTTCACCTTCTTCAACGAACTGGGCCGCTCCTTCATCCAGGAGGAGAACACCTCGGAGATCGCCGGCTACTTCAACTACCGCAAGAAGCTGGGCAAGCTCATCGTGGACCCCGGCGTGCGGCTGCACTACTACGCTTCGCTCAGCGTGGCCAACATCGAGCCCCGCCTGGGGGTCAAGTGGAACATCAGCGAGAACTGGCGCTTCAAGGCCGCTGCCGGCCGCTACAGCCAGAACCTCGTGGCCGCCAACAACGACCGCGACGTGGTGAACCTCTTCTACGGCTTCCTCTCCTCGCCGGAGAACCTGCCGCGCGACATCAGCCTGCGCGATGGCACCAAGCGCGAGCTGAAGGACCCCCTGCAGCGCGCCAACCATTACGTGGCCGGCATCGAGCACGACCTCTCGCGTGAGCTCACACTCAACTTCGAGGTCTACTTCAAGGATTTCCGCCAGGTCACCAACATCAACCGCAACAAGTACTTCGAGGACACCCCCGAATTCGCCGACAAGCCCGAGGAGCTCAAGAAGGACTTCATCGTGGAGACCGGCCAGGCCTATGGCGCCGACCTGCAGTTGAAGTACGAGAAGGGCCAGCTCTACCTCTGGGGCGTGTACAGCTACACCTTCGTGGACCGCTACGACGGCGTGCAGGAATACAACCCCGTCTGGGACCGCCGGCACAACCTCAACCTGGTGGCCAGCTACGCCTTCGGCAAGTTCGACGCCTGGAAGGTGAACGTGCGCTGGAACTACGGATCGGGCTTCCCCTTCACGCGCACCCAGGGCTTCTACGGCTCGGTGCCCTTCAACGGCGACATCAACACCGACTACGCCACCAGCAACGCGGACCTCGCCATCATCTTCGGCAAGCTCAACGACGGGCGGCTGCCGGCCTACGCGCGCGTGGACGTGGGCGTGACCAAGACCTGGCGCTTCGATGAGCACACCAGCCTGGAGCTCGACCTGGGGGTGACCAACGCGCTGGACCGCGAGAACATCTTCTACTTCGACCGGGTGCGCTACGAGCGCGTGAACCAGCTGCCCCTGCTGCCCAGCGCGGGCGTCAGCTTCAGGTTCTAGCGCCGCCGGGGATCCCACGATCGCCGCCAGTTATCCACAAGGGGTACAAGCGTCACGGGCGTCCCGCCGCCGCGGCCTATCTTTACGCCCCGTGATCGCGGCTCGTCCAGGAGCCCTCTCACCAGCGATGACGGGCTCCACCAAGTACATCTTCGTCACCGGCGGGGTGACCTCCAGCCTCGGCAAGGGCATCATCTCGGCCTCCCTGGCCAAGCTCCTGCAGGCACGCGGCTTCACGGTCACCATCCAGAAGCTCGACCCCTACATCAACGTCGACCCCGGCACGCTCAATCCCTATGAGCACGGCGAGTGCTTCGTGACGGAGGACGGCGCTGAGACCGACCTCGACCTGGGCCATTACGAGCGCTTCCTCGATGTGCCCACCAGCAAGGCCAACAACGTCACCACCGGCCGCATCTACCAGAACGTCATCAGCAAGGAGCGGCGCGGCGAGTACCTCGGCAAGACCGTGCAGGTGATCCCGCACATCACCGACGAGATCAAGCGCCACATCCAGGCCTTGGGCCGCAAGGGCATCTACGACTTCGTGATCACCGAGGTGGGCGGCACCGTGGGCGACATCGAGAGCCTGCCCTACGTGGAGGCCATCCGCCAGCTGAAGTGGGAGAAGGGGCGCGACTGCCTCACCATCCACCTCACCCTGCTGCCCTACCTGCAGACCAGCGGAGAGCTGAAGACCAAGCCCACCCAGCACAGCGTGAAGGAGCTGCTGAGCCTGGGCGTGCAGCCCGATGTGCTGGTGTGCCGCACCGAGCACCCCATGCAGAAGGGCATGAAGGAGAAGATCGCGCTGTTCTGCAACGTGGACGCGCAGGCGGTGATCGAGAGCCGCGATGCGGAGACCATCTACGACGTGCCTCTGCTGATGCAGGAGGAGGGGCTGGACCAGGTGGTGCTGCGCAAACTGGGCATCGACGGTTATCCGGAGGCCGACCTCACGGCCTGGAAGGACTTCCTGCGCCGCTACAAGCAGCCGCAGTACGAAGTGCACATCGGCCTGGTGGGCAAGTACGTGGAGCTGCACGATGCCTACAAGAGCATCAAGGAGGCGCTGGAACATGCCGGCGCGGCCAACGAGACCAAGGTGCACATCAAGTGGGTGCACAGCGAGAAGCTGAACGCCAAGAACGTGGCCAAACAGCTCGCGGGCCTCAGCGGCATCCTGGTGGCGCCGGGCTTCGGGCATCGCGGCATCGAGGGCAAGGTGGAGGCCATCCGCCACGCCCGGGAGAACGGCATTCCCTTCCTGGGCATCTGCCTGGGCATGCAGTGCGCGGTAATCGAGTTCGGGCGCAACGTGCTGGGCCTGGAGGGTGCCAACAGCACCGAGATGAACGCCGATACCCCGCACCCCGTCATCGCCATGATGGAGGAGCAGAAGAACGTGGAGAACAAAGGAGGCACCATGCGCCTGGGGGCCTACCCCTGCAAGCTGGGCGAAGGCAGTCTGGCCCTGCAGGTCTATGGCCGCAAGGACATCACCGAGCGCCACCGCCACCGCTACGAGTTCAACAACAGCTACCTGGAGAGCTACAAGAAGGCCGGGATGCTGGCCACCGGCATCAACCCGCAGGGCAAGCTGGTGGAGATCGTGGAGGTCAAGGGGCACCCCTGGTTCATCGGCGTGCAGTTCCACCCGGAGTACCGCAGCACCGTTGCCCGCCCGCACCCGCTGTTCATCGGCTTTGTGGAGGCGGCCACCAAGGCGGCGGTGAGCAAGGGCGAGAAGGCGGAAGCGTAGGAGGAGGGCGCATGTGCGGAGGGGGACAGTGCCAACACCCTCTAACGTTCCACGCTCACCCGCACCACCACCGGTGCCTTCTCCCCCACCTGCGCACGCAATAGGTAATGGCCATCGGCAAGCCCCGTGGCATCCACGGGCATCCTGTCGGCGATGGCCGAGGTAGTGCTCTTGCGTACCACACGGCCTTGAACATCCAGCCATTCCAGCGAAACTGGACCTGTTGCACCGGAAAGGCGCAGCTCGCCGGCGCCGGTTACCGGGTTTGGTTGCACAATGGCCAATCGATTGGAGGTTGGATCACGGACTCCCATCGGCCCCAAGGGCGGCGGGTCATTGTAGCGCTTGATGAAGGAGGGGAGCCCGGATGACTCACTGGTCGACACAAAGCCGTCATGCACGTATTCGCATTGCGGAAAGGGCAGGTCAGGTTCGTTGATCACGCCTAGGCTTTGCGTGTAGTGGCTCATGTAAATCCGCGCATCAGGAGCCTGGCTGAGCACGTTGGCGGTGATCCCGGACAATCCGTCTATCACATAGCTGTCCATGAGCACGGGCAGGAGGTTCGGATTGCTCGCCTCCAGGTCATACTGGTAAAGGGCGTGATAGCTCTCCGTCTGGTCGCCTGAGATTGACCATTGCACAACGTATAGAATGCTGCCGGAGGGACTGAACTCCACGCCATCCACCCGCGTGTTGATGTCCAGCGTGTGCTGGTGCTGGATCAGACCCGTACTGGGGTCGAACGTGTGGACCTCAACGATGCTTGGCTCAATGGTGGGTCCGCCATAGTTGAGGGTTTCTGAGACCGACACGAAGCGGGTTCCACCAACGGTGGGGATCATTTTGCCGTTCTTGAAATGCATGGGAATCACCGCGCCAGCATTGCTGATCACTGGCGTGGAGGAAAGGCCTGCACTGGAGATCAGGTAGGCATGATATGCGTTGGTGCCCGCCATTTGCCCCACGAACCAGTAGTCCTCCCCGTTAGCATGAGGAATCACCATGCGCTTGCACGCTGCCCCATTCATGAACCAAGCGTATTCCGCGCTCAGCACCTGCGGAGGATCGGTGGCATTGCCCAGGAAGATCTCCAGCATGCCGAAGCGATGGGTCTCCACCCATGGGATTCGATTCCATGCAATCAAGTAGGCACGCTCCGAATCGCCCGGTTTGGGAATGAAGATGGCTGACTGTTGCAGCCCAGAGAAGTACCCATTGAAAGTCGGGTTGCCCGGCATGAGTTCGTGGTCCGTGCCCCGTACACCGATATCGCCCCCACCGCCCCCACTGTCCGTGAAGTAAGCGAGCAAATTCCCTGCATTATCACTTAAACTGGACGTCGCGGTGGTTGAAACAGATGGCAGGTTCACAGGTGCTCCACTGGCGAAGGAGATCCAATCGTTGCTAAAGAGCCAGTTGGCGTTGCGTAGTTGACCTCGGGCCAGAGCAGGCAGCGAGCAAAGCAAGATGGAGGCGAGCAACTTAGTGCGCATTCTCCGGGCAAGGTGTGCTGTCTTCATCACTCGGAGATTCGTACTTCATTGCCATCCACGCCGGTGTAGTAGGTAGTTCCGCCGCAGTCAAAGGGTCTGCCTCCAGCGCAAGACGTACTGCCTGCGAGAGGAAAGTTGATGCAGTCAGTCCCGCAGTGGATCTTGAAGCCGTACCAGGCATAGCCGCTCGGCGGGTTGTAGGTATTGCTATTGCCGGCGGTCACCGTAATGCAGGCCGTTTGCTGGCTCCCTGGAGGTGTGCATGTGGTGGAAATGAAAGGGTTCAGAGAAAAGGCTTGCCCGGTATCGTTGTAGATGGTGATGGTTTGCGCCTGTGCTTCGCGCCCTTGCGTCGGCATAAGCACGAACAGGGTTGCCATCGAGAGCAGTCTCGTGAATGATACAGCGTGAGAATCGCTGAACGCAGAGCGCTTCAGTAGGGGGGGCAGCAACTTCATGGCGTTGAGGTTCTGGAGGGTTGAAGCTAATTCCAACGAGTCCGGAAACAAGAAGTCCCAACCAGCCATTATTCCTCTACGCTCACGCGAAGGACTACGGGTGCCTCGTCTCTTGGCATCGCGCGGAGCAGGTATTGCCCCGCCGCAAGACCACCGGCATCCAACGCTACCCGATCGCCTTGCACCGTGCGTGCCTCGCTACGCACCAAGCGGCCCTGAGCATCCATCCATTGCAGCGCCACCGCTCCACTTGCACCGGGCCACCGCAACTCGCCGTGGCCGCTAAGCGGGTTGGGTAGCACGGTGGCTGCGGCAGGTGCGGTACGGCCACTGATACCCATCGGCCCCAAGGGCGGCGGGTCGTTGTAGCGCTTGATGAAGGAGGGCAGGCTGGGTGGAGGGTTGGCTGCCAAGTAGCCGTCATGCACATAATCGCATTGCGGGTAGGGCAGGTTCGGCGCGCTGATCACGCCCATGCTTTGCGTGTAGCGGCTCATGTAGATGCGGCCATCGGGTGCATGGCAGAGGATATTGGTGCTGTACCCGCTCAATCCGCCTATCACATAGCTGTCCATCAGCAAGGGTGAGAGGTTCGGATCGCTCGCCTCCAGGTCATACTGGTAAAGCGCGTGATAGCTCTGCGTTTGGTCGCTAGAAATCGACCAATGCACCCCGTACAGGTATCTGCCGGATGGACTGAACTCCACGCCGTCTGCACGGGTGGTGATATCGAGCGTGTGCTGATGCTGGATGATGCCTGTGCTGGGGTCGAAGGAGTGGATCTCAACGATGCTTGGCACGATGACTGGTTCCCCGGTGTAGCCGCTCGTTTCTGAGACCGAAACGAAGCGAGTGCCTTCGACGGTCGGAATCAGCTTCCCGTTCCCGAAATTCAATGGTACTAGGGCGCCGGCATTGCTGATCACCAGTGTGGTTGAGAGGCCCAAGCTGGTGATCAGGTAGGCATGATACTCATTCGCGCCTGCCATTTGCGCGATGAACCAATAATCCTCACCGTTCGCATGAGGCACCACCATTCGTTTGCACGCGGCACCTTCCATGAACCAGGTGTACTCGGTGCTTAGCACTTGCGGGGGATCGGTAGCATTGCCAAGGAAGATCTCCAGCAGGCCGAAACGGTGTGTCTCTGCCAAGGGGATTCGGTTCCACGCGATGAGGTAGGCCCGTTCCGGATCGCCGGGTTTGGGTACGAAGATGGTGGACTGTTGTACCGCAGTGAAGTGCCCATCAAACGACGGATTGCCAGCAACAGGCACGTGGTCAGCGCTCCATATCCCAACTCCGCTGCCACTGGCTGTGAAGTAGACGAGCAAGTTGCCGAGGGTATCGCTGAGGCAGGCCGCAGCGGAAGTTGTTGGCGACGGAGGAAGGTTCTCGGGAGCTCCATTGGCGAAGGAGATCCAATAATTGGACAAGAGCCAGTTCGCATTGCGCAATTGACCCCTGGTCAGGGCAGGGAGTGCAAGCACCAGGATGCACACGAGTGCATTGCCGAACGTTATCGGATGGTTTGGCGCGGTTCTCATAGCTCGTAGATCCTGACCTCGTTGCCATCCACGCCGGTGTAGTAGGTGGGCCCACCGCAGTCAAAGGGCCTGCGAGATCCACCACACGATACACTACCCGCCGGAGAGCCCGGGCAGCCGAAGTCGCAATAAATCTTGAAGCCGTACCACACACCGGAAGGGGGCGTCCAGGTCGTGCTGCTGTTGGCAGCGACGGGAAAGCACGCCGTGCCCTGTGTCCATGGTGGTGTGCAAGAGGCGGCATAGAACGGGTTCAGGTAAAGAGCCACTCCGGTGTCGTTGTAGATGGTGATGGTCTGCGCCTTCGTTTGAGCAAAGGGTGCAAGCGTGAAGAGGATCAGGGCAAGGACCGGGAGGAGGCGCGTGAACAATCGCTTATTCCCTTTCGAGCCAGCGATTCCGTTCAGATCTGTGCCGGGGGGGGCAGATGTGTCATGGCATTTGGTCATGGAGGGATGAAGCTAGTGCAGGGAATGTCAAACCAAGGGCCGCGGCTACGATTTCAACAGCGCCTGCCTCGAGGTCTGCCAGAAGCCCGGCATGCGCGCCACGGGCCTGAACCCGCAGGGCAAGCTGGTGGAGATCGTGGAGGTGAATGGCCATCCCGGGTTCGTGGGCGTCGTTCCACCCCGAGTAGCGCAGCCCGGTGGCCAAGCCGCACCCGCTCTTCATCGCGTGCGTGAAAGCGGCCAATGAAGCAGGTCGAGCCGGTCGTGGGGAAGGCGCAGGCCTGATCGCCACCCACGCCCCGCCCGCCCTCCGCGCCCACTACCGCTGCCCGGCTATCTTCGCCCGCCCTCGCGAAGCCCTACCCGCGGAAGGTCAAACCCAAGGAATGGACAGGAATTCAGTCATCGGCATCATCCTCATCGTGGCCATCCTCTTCGGCTACACCCTATGGACCATGCCCAGCGAGGAGGAGCGTGCCCGCTATGCGCGTGAGCAGGACAGCCTGGCGCAGGTAACCGCCCAGCAGCTGGCCGCGGAGGCCGAGGCCAAGCAGGCCGTTTCACCCGCCGAGGCGCCGCCGGTGGCGGCCCTCCCCGATAGCCTCTCGCCCGCCGATTCGGCCCTGGTGGACAGCTTGCGGGCCGCCGCACTCACCAAGCGCTACGGTCCCTTCGCTCCGGCCAGCCAGGGCGAGGCCAAGGATGTCACCATCGCCAACGAACGCCTGCAGGTCACCCTCAGCACGCATGGCGCCCGGCCGCTGGTGATGCTGCTGAAGGAGTACCGCACTTACGGGCAGAAGCCGCTGGTGCTGGCCGATCCCGACTCGGGCACCTATGAGCTCAAGTTCATCGTGGGCGCCGCCGATCTCAGCACCCGCGACCTGTACTTCAGCGCGGAGCAGCTCGGTCCCGACGCGGTGCGCCTCACGGCCCCCACCACCGACCCGGCGAAGAGCCTGCGCATCACCTACCGCCTCGACAGCGCCTCCTACTTCATGCACGCCACCATGGAGTTCGCCGGCATGAAGGGCGAGGTGGACCCCCGCAACCTGCTGTTCCGCTGGGAGATCGCCGGACTCAGCAACGAGAAGCACCAGCCCAGCGAGGTGCAGAAATGCGGGGTCTACTACAAGTACTTCAACGACGATCGCAACTACCTCAGCGAGACGGACGCCGACCAGCTGCGCCTCGAGGGCCGCACCAACTGGGTGGCCTTCAAGCAGAACTTCTTCACGGTGGCCATGGTCAGCGAGGAGGGCTTCTCCAGCAACGGCAGCGAGGTGGCCATCACTCCGCTCACCGCCGCCACGCACACCAAGCACTACGCCGCCAAGCTGCTCTTCGAGAAGGGCCGCGATGCGGAGCCGGCCGTGGCCATGCGCTACTACCTCGGCCCCAACCATTTCGGCACCCTGCGCCGTACGGAGATCGCCGACTTCCAGAAGATCATGGACCTGGGCTGGGGCATCTTCGGCTGGATGAACCAGTGGCTGGTGATCCCCATCTTCAACTGGCTCGACGGCTGGGGCTGGAGCTATGGCATCATCATCCTGGTGCTCACCGTGGTCATCAAGCTGCTGCTGATGCCGCTCACCTACAAGAACCTGGTCTCCAGTGCCAAGATGCGCGTGCTCAAGCCAGAGATGGACGCCATCAACGAGAAGTTCAAGGATGGCGACCAGCTGAAGAAGCAGCAGGCCACCATGGACCTCTACCGCAAGGCCGGTGTCAACCCCGCCAGCGGCTGCGTGCCCATGCTCATCCAGCTGCCGGTGCTCTATGCCATGTTCCGGTTCTTCCCGGCCAGCATCGAGCTGCGGCAGGAGCGCTTCCTCTGGGCCGATGACCTCAGCAGCTACGACAGCATCTTCGAGTGGAGCCAGTACATCCCGCTGCTCAGCGACAGCTACGGCAACCACATCAGCCTATTCACCCTGCTCATGGCGGCCAGCACCATCGTGTACTCGCTGATCAACCAGAAGCAGATGCCCACCCAGCAGGGCATGCCCAGCATGAAGCTGCTCATCTGGCTCTTCCCCATCATGATGCTGTTCTTCCTGAACAACTTCAGCGCGGGCCTCAGCTATTACTACCTGCTGGCCAACATCATCAGCATCCTGCAGATGACCGTTCTCAAGAGCTGGTTCGTGGACGAGGGCAAGCTCCGCCTACAGCTCGAGAGGAACATGCGCACGCCGAAGAAGAAGAGCAAGTGGCAGCAGCGCCTTGAGGAGATGCAGAAGCAGCAGCAGCGGCGGAAGTGAATCCGTGGGGGATGCCCCTGGAGGCGACGGCCGGCCTGCCCGCTGTGCCGGGCGAATGAATAGGTTTGGGCAGGGCGGCCGCTGAGGCACGCCATTCGCTAAGCACGCATCATGAAGCACATCATCCTGCTCTCCTTGGCCGCAATGGCCTTGGCCTGTTCCGGCAACCGCCAGGCCTCGGCCGGTGACCCCGGTCCCGACCCTGAGCCCGCCGCCGCCGCAACGCCGGCTCCTGCCGTGCCGCAGCTGGGCGGCGCCGCGCCGGCCGATTCGCTCTTCATGAGCCTGGAGCGCACCCCGTGCTTCGGGCCTTGCAAGGCCTACCGGATCGACCTGTACCGCTCGGGCTATGCCGTGTACGACGGCCGGCTGAACATGGAGAAGGAGGGGCGCCATGCTGCGCGCATCGGCGCCGACACGCTGCGCACCATCCTCGCCTTGGCCGAGGAGAAGGGCTTCTTCGCCATGCAGGACAAGTACGACGCCGAGGTCACCGACCTGCCCAGCACCTTCCTGCGCATCGCCGCCAACGGCAAGGACAAGCGCGTGATGGGGCGCGTTGGCCAGCCGCAGGCCTTCAAGCAGCTGGTGGCCGACATCGAGGCCCTGCTGCTCCCGGTGCCTTGGAAGCCCTTGCAGACGGAACCCTAGGGCCCATCACACCGTGCTCCGTTGGTCCCTCAACCGTCCGTCACGGAAGGGCGAACGGGCTACATTTGGCGCCCCTGCCGGCGCGATACGGCCGGTACGGACCGAACCAACCCCTCAAGCATGAAGAAGTTCCTTTCCCTGTTCCTGGCCGCCGTGGTGGCCCTGGCCGCCAATGCCCACGAGGGCATGTGGCTGCTCACCAAGCTCAAGCAGGTCAACGAGGCCGAGATGCAGAAGCTCGGCTTCAAGCTCACCGCCGAGGACATCTACGACATCAACAGAAGCGGGCTCAAGGACGCGGTGGTGCGCCTTGGCCGCGGATTCTGCAGCGGGGAGATGGTGAGCGCCGAGGGCCTCTTCCTCACCAACCACCACTGCGGGTACGATGCGGTGCAGGGCCTGAGCAGCGTCCAGAACGACTACCTCACCAACGGCTTCTATGCCATGGACCGCAAGCAGGAGCTCCCCGCCGGCTTCAGCGTGAGCTTCCTGCAGCGGATCGATGATGTCACCGCCCAGGTGATGGCCGAGCTCAACGATGGCATGACCGAGGACCAGCGGAACGAGAAGATCCAGGAGGTGGCCGGCAAGCTGAAGGCCGCCGTGGGCAAGGAGAACGGCCTGAGCGCCGACTTCAAGACCATGTTCGAAGGCAATGAGTTCTACCTCTTCGTGTACAAGACCTACCGCGATGTGCGCCTGGTGGGCGTGCCGCCCAGCGCCATCGGCAAGTTCGGCGGCGACACCGACAACTGGATGTGGCCCCGCCATACGGGCGACTTCTGCCTCTTCCGCGTCTACACCGGCCCCGATGGCGAGCCCGCCGACCCCAGCGAGGCCAATATCCCGTTCAAGCCCCGGCACCACTTCCCCGTGAGCATCGCCGGCGTGAAGGAGGGCGACTTCGCCATGGTGATGGGCTACCCCGGCAGCACCGACCGCTTCCTCAGCAGCCACGGCGTGAAGCTCGCCCTCGACATCGAGCAGCCCAGCCGCGTGAAGATCCGCGGGAAGAAGCTGGAGATCATGAAGCAGGACATGGACGCCAGCGATGCCGTGCGCATCCAGTACGCCAGCAAGTACGCCAGCATCAGCAATTACTGGAAGTACTTCATCGGCCAGCAGCGGGGCCTTAAGCGCCTGCGGGTCTATGACAAGAAGAAGTCCCAGGAGGAGGCCCTGATGGCATGGGTGAGCGCCGACGCCGGCCGCAAGGCCAAGTACGGCGAGATCATCAGCCTGCTCGAGCGCGGCTACTCCGACCGGGCCAAGTTCGAGAAGGCCAGCACCTACATGGAGGAGGCCGCATTCGGCAGCGAGATGGTGGTACTGGGCTTCCGCCTCATGGGCCTCAAGGGCCAGCTGGAGAGCGACCCCAAGGATGCCGCCAAGGTGAGCGCTGCGGTGGCGCAGGTGCAGGCCATGGCCGAAGATTTCTGGAAGGACTATAACCCCGCCACCGACGAGAAGGTGACCGCCGCCATGTTCGCGCTCCTGCGCAGCGATGTGGAGCGCGACCTGCAGCCGGGCGTCGTTTCCACCATCGAGAAGAAGTTCAAGGGCAATACCGAGGCGTGGGCGAAGGCGGTCTTCGCCACCAGCCTGCTCACCGACAAGAAGCGCCTTGAGGCCTTCCTGGCCAAGCCCACGCTGAAGGCGCTGCAGAAGGACCTGGGCTTTCAGGCCGCCGAGAGCTGCCTCAACCACTGGCGCAACGTCATCGGGCCGGCGGTCGGCGCCACCGAGGACGACATCCAGAAAGGCTACCGCCTGATGGTGGCGGCCATGCGCGAGATGGAGCCGGGCAAGAGCTGGTACCCCAACGCCAACAGCACCATGCGCCTCACCTACGGCACGGTGGGCAGCTACGTGCCGATGGACGGCGCCTTCTACAGCTTCGAGACCACCCACAAGGGCATCCTGGAGAAGGAGGACCCCACCAACGATGAGTTCATCGTGCCCGCCCGCCAGAAGGAGCTGCTGCTGAAGAAGGACTTCGGCCGCTACGCCGATGAGACAGGCAACCTCATCACCTGCTTCATCAGCAACAACGACATCACCGGCGGCAACAGCGGCAGCCCCGTGCTGAACGGCAATGGCGAACTCATCGGCATCGCCTTCGATGGCAACTGGGAGGCCATGAGCGGCGACATCGCGTTCGAGCCCGAGCTTCAGCGCACCATCAGTGTGGACATCCGCTATGTCCTGTGGTGCATCGATAAACTGGCCGGCGCCGGCCACTTGGTGAACGAGATGACGGTGGTGGAGCGCAAGCCGGCGGAAGAGCCCAAGGCCGAGGCCCCCGCACCCGTGCCCGCCCCTGCGCCTGTGAAGGGCTCCGCGAAGCCCGCTCGGAAGTGATCGCGGACCGGACGATACGGAGCGGCGGCCCAAGGGCCGCCGCTCTCATTCGATGGGCAGGCGGGCGCTCCCCTCGCGCTCCACGGTGCTGATCACGGCGCCAACGCTGGCCATCAGCGGGGCCATCATCAGGCCGATCAGCGGCACCTTCATCAGCAGGCTGAGGCAGGCGCCGTTGGCGATGACGGCCCCGAACTGCGCATTCACCGCGCGGGACCGCTCCCCGATGCGCATGCGGCGGCGCTCGTACACGTAATCGAACATGGAGAAGCCATAGAAGTAGGCCGAGACGGTGAAGAGGAGGATGAAGCTCACAGGGCCCGCAATCGGCAGGAAGAAGGTGGCCACCCAGACCACCACCGAGACCAGCAGCTCCAGCACACCGTTGCGCAGCGCGATGAGCGCGCCCCGGAAGGCATCCCTCATCAGTTGCCCCCAGCTGAAGGGATAGGCCCGGCCCGTCAGGCGCTCCTCGGCCAGTTCGCTGGCATAGGCGAAGAGCGGGGAGAGCAGGATGAGCACCAGGTACTTGTTGGCCACGAAGAGCAGGTAGATCACGCCCAGCCGCACCGTCCAGCGCACCAGCCAATGGCTCGCGCTGTTCAGCCAGCCCTTGGCCTCCTGCATGGCCTCGTGCTCCTGGGCATCAGCCTCGAGCCTCAGGTTGGCCGTTGCCCAGGCTGCCGCCTGGTCTACGGCGGCTTCCATGGCCCAGATGAAGCCGATGGTGAGCACGATCCACAGGGCGGCGGGCAGCAGGTACATCCAGGCCATGCCGTTGCGACGGATGAAGCCGTGCGCCCGGAAGAAGCCGGAGAACCCGCGCTGGAGGTCGCTGGAGAACGCCATGATGCGAAGATGGCGGCTCCGGGCCCGCATTGCATCGTTAAGTTTGCCCCGGCCCCGCGACCGATTCGCGTTGGCCATGCGCCAATGGACCTCAGCAAGATCATCACCATCACCGGCAAGCCAGGCCTTCATCGCGTCGTTGCCCAAGGCCGCCAGGCGGTCATCACCGAGTCGCTCGTCGATGGCAAGCGCAATCCGGTGCCCATGAGCGTCCGCATGAGCAGCCTCGATGAGATCAGCATGTTCACCACCGGCGAAGACGTCCCGCTGAAGGAGGTGCTCTCCAGGCTGTACGAGGCGAACGGCGGCGGCGAGGCGGCCGATCCGAAGGGCGATGATGAGGCGCTGTGGGCGGCGCTCACCAAGGCGCTTCCCACCGCTGACCGGGAGCGTATCTATCCCAGCGATGTCCGGAAGCTCTTCACCTGGTACGGCCTGCTGCTGAAGGCGGGCGAGTTCGCCAAGGCCGATGCCGCCAAGGGCAAGGAGCCGGAGCACAAGGAGGAGGCCCCAGCCAAGAAGACCGTGGAGAAGGCGGTGAAGAAGAAGGCCGATGCGGCCGCCAAGGTGAAGCCAGGCGGCACCAGCGCGGCCCCGAAGGCCGCCGCCGTTCGCAGGGGAGGCCAGCGCGGCAGCTGAGGCCCCCGGGCGTCGGTGCCAACATGCGGGAAGACCCGTCCGTTGGTCTTCAAGGCCAGCGGAAACCATGGCATGCTCCAGGCGGTGACTCCCCTAACTTTCCCGCCCCTGCGCCAGGAACCATGAACCGCATCCGTACGCTCTCCGTCCGCACGCTCATCCTCCTCGGAACCATCGCCACCATCGGCCTGCTGGTGGCGTGGGACCAAGGGGCCCTGCCCAAGGCGAAGGCCTATCACACGCCCGCCGAGCTGGAGGCCTTCCGCGGCGGCGGCCAGGGCCTGGCCAGCGGTGCCAACAACTTCTTCCGCGCAAGCGGCGACTGCTACGGCTGCCACGGGCCGGACAACGTCGGGCCGGTCTTCGCCAACCGCGATGCCAACGGGCATGACGTGAACACCATGGACGACTGGCGCAGCACCATGATGGCGAACAGCGCCCGCGACCCCTTCTGGCGCGCCAAGGTGAGCCACGAGGTGAGCGTGAACCCCAGTCATCAATCGGCCCTGGAGGACAAGTGCACCAGCTGCCACGCGCCCATGGGCCGGCACGACAAGTTCATGATGGGCCTCGGGCATTACAGCATCGCCGAGATGGTGCAGGACCCCGTGGCGCTCGACGGCGTCAGCTGCATCGCCTGCCACATGCAGAGCGCCGACAGCCTCGGCCTGCACTTCAGCGGTGAGCTGCGCTTCGACCCCGGCGTGGTCTATGGCCCCTACGGCGATGACGATGATCCCCCCCTCTTCGGTGCGCCCATGGAGAGCTTCGTGGGCTACAACCCGCTGTACGGGGCGCATGTGAACGAGGGTGCCTTCTGCGCCGGCTGCCACACCCTCGTCACCGAGACGGCCGACCTCGAGGGCAACCTCACCGGCGACACCTTCGTGGAGCAGGCCACCTACCACGAGTGGGTGAATTCGGCCTACAATACCGAGGCGGATCCTGAGAACGGGGTGAGCTGCCAGGCCTGCCACATGCCGCGCACCAACGATGCCATCGTGATCTCCGCGCTTTACGACTTCCTAACCCCACGGAGCCCGTTCGGGAAGCACCACTTCGCCGGCGCCAACGTCTTCATGCTGAACCTGCTCAAGCACAACATCGCCGAGCTGGAGCTCACGGCCAGCTCGGTCCGCTTCGACAGCACCATCGCGCGCACCACGCGCATGCTGCAGCAGCAGACGCTCCTGCTGGAGACCTTCGTGATCGACCGCACCGCGGAGACGGCGTGGATCGATGTGAAGCTCACCAACCTCGCCGGCCACAAGTTTCCCAGCGGCTACCCGGCGCGTCGGGCCTTTTTGGAGCTGCACGTGAAGGACTCCGATGGCAACACCATCTTCCGCAGCGGGAATTGGGACGGCACCTACGAGGTGGTGGGGCATGATGCCGATTGGGAGCCGCACCACGATGTGATAACCAGTCCGGATCAGGCCCAGATCTATGAGATGGTGATGGGCGACGTGAACGGCGACAAGACCACCGTGCTCGAGCGCGCGCTCTTCCCGTTGAAGGACAACCGCCTCACCCCGCTGGGCTTCACCACCAGCCATCCTTCCTACGACACCACGCTCATCGCCGGGGTCCCTGCGGAGGACATCGACTTCAACCGCGATGAGAACGGCTTGGAGGGCAGCGGCTCCGACATCACCCACTACCAGGTGCCGATGAACGGCTACTCCGGCGCCATCACCGTGGAGGCCCGCGTGTGGTACCAGTCCGCACCGCCGCGCTGGATGGAGGAGATGTTCGCCTTCAGCACTCCCGAGATCGACTCGTTCCGCGATATGTATGAGGCGGAGGACGGCTCGCCCGTGCTGGTGAAGGAGAAGGTGGTGGTGGACATGAGCCTGGGCCTCGACAACCTGGCGGAGGCGGGCATACGCGTGTTCCCCAACCCGGTGCGCGACGGATTGCTGCGCGTGGAGGGCCTCGATGCGCGCACTGCACGCATCACGGTGCATGACCTGAAGGGCGCGCGCATCGCCGAGTACAGGCCCGGCGGCGAGCGTTCCTGGACGGTGAGGCTGCCTCAGGGCGCTGCCACCTACCTCGTCACCATCGAGGCAGGGGGCCGCCGGTTCGTGGAGCGCGTGGTGGCCTACTGAGAACGCGACTACCTTTAGGCATGCGCCTCCACCTCCTGCTCCTGCTGCTCCCGCTCGCCCTGGCGTTCCGCGTCCATGGTCAGCATCCTGTCATCCAAGCCGTGATCGAGGAGGTGCGCATCGACTCCATGATGCGCTGGGTGGGCGAACTGAGCGGTGAGGTGCCCGTGCGCATCGCCGGTACCGAGCACACCCTCCTCAGCCGGCACAAGAACAATCCCGGCAACGACCTCTCGCAGGCCTGGCTGGAGCAGAAGCTCATGGAGCTGGGCTATGCACCGGTGCTGCAGCCCTTCAACGCCACGGGGCGCAACATCCTCGTGACCAAGCCGGGCAATGGGGCCACGGAGGAGATCGTGATCATCTGCGCGCACTACGATGCCATGCCCGGCAGCCTCACCAATGCCCCTGCAGCCGACGATGATGGCAGCGGGGTGGCGGCGGTGCTCGAGGCCGCGCGCGTGCTGCGCGACATCGACTTCGTCCATCCCATCGTCTTCGCCCTGTGGGACGAGGAGGAGCAGGGCAAGATCGGCAGCGCCTTCTATGCGGGCGACATGGCTGCGGACGATGCCCTCATCAAGGCGGTGGTGAACATGGATGCCATCGCCTACGACGGCAATGGCGATGCCAAGGCCCGCGTGCACACCCGCTCCATAGCCAATTCGCAGGCCATCGCCGATACCGTGTTCTCCGTGCATGAGCAATACGCCATCGGGCTCGACCTCATCCGCACCGATCCCGGCGCCACCTACAGCGACCATGCATCCTTCTGGACCGAGGGCTATGGGGCGGTGCTCATCATCGAGGAGTTCAACGCCGACGGCAATCCGTTCTACCACACGCCCAATGACCGAGTCCAGCACTTCGATGTGCCCTATTACGAGAAGCTCGCCAAGCTGAGCATCGCCTCCACCGCGGCCCTGGCCGTACCCGTGGCGCTCGGCACCGGCATGGCGCAGCGCGCGGTGCCGGTGCCCGGGCTCCATGCCCACCCCAATCCGGCCGTCGGCGATGCCACGGCATGGGTGGAGCTCCATTGCACGGCTCCGGCGCGCCTGACCCTGGCGGATGCCATGGGGCGCGTGGTGCGCGTGATTCACGATGGGCCGCTCCCGGCGGGCAGCTCCTCCTTTACCGTGCCCTTGAGCGGGCTGCCATCCGGTGGCTACGTGTTGCGCGTCGAGGTCGCGGGTGCGGAACCGGCATCCAAGCGGATCATCCGGCTGCCCTGATCACTGCTTGGCGAACGGCTTGGCGGTCATCCGGCCGTCCGCGTCGGTGAGCAGCACGAAGTAATTAGCAGCAGGGAGCCCCGACACGTCGAGGAAGACCGGGCCTGCCTGCTGCACCCCTGCGCTGCCCACCACCTCGCCGTTCAAGCTGATGATGGAGACCTGGCGCAGGGTGATGCTCCCGGCCTCGATTGTCAGCCGGTCAGTAGCCGGGGAGGGATAGACCCGCACGCCAGCGCCCGCCTCTTCCACGCCGGCGATGCCGGTGCTCGGATCCACCACGGTGATGGATCCGAATTGCGTGGCCGAGTGGCCCGGTTGCGTGCAATGGTAGTTGTAGGTGCCCGGCACCGTGAAGGTGAACTGGTAATTCCAGCCACCGCTGGCGGCGTTGCCGGAACTGAAGCTCTGCGGATTGCCTGGGAAGAGCGTTTGATTGCCATTCACATTATGCGTACCGCTTACGTTGGTCCACCGAACGATATCCCCCGCGTTGATCGTGATGTTCTGTGGGCTGTAGTAGGGGGAAGTGCCGCCGATGCTGCTGCCGCCCACAGAGACGTTCCATGTGGTCTGGGCCAGGGCGGCGAACGGGAGCAGGCTGAGCAGGAGTAGCGATTTGCGCATGAGCGGAAGGGGATGTGAGGCGGTGAATCTACCCCAGGCAACACCCGGGTTCGCGCCGTAGTTCGCCCGGGTCTTGGGTTCGTGATCAGGGCCGGCCCGGCCCGATGCGGGCATCGATATAGCCGAGGACCTTCTCCATCAGGTGCAGCCGGTCCTTGCCGCGCACGTTATGGCCGTGGCCGGGGTAGTTGAAGAAGTCCACCTGGACACCGGCGCTCACGCAAGCCTTCAGGAACGCATAGCTGTGCTCCGGCAACACCGTGTCGTCCTTCCCCCCGGTGATGATGAGCAAGGGGTCCTTCAGGTCCTTGCAGAGGGTTGGCAGGGTGGTGACGGCGTAGCCATCGGGATTCTCGGCTGGCGTATCCATGTAGCGCTCCCCGTACATCACTTCGTAGAGGCGCCAGTCCATAACCGGGCCGCCCGCCACGCCCGCCTTGAAGGTGCCGGGGTGACGGGTGAGCATGGCCGTTGTCATGTGGCCGCCGTAGCTCCAACCATGCACGGCGATGCGCTCGCCGTCAACCCACGGCTGCCGCTTGAGCCATTCTACGCCCCGCAGCTGGTCGCGCACCTCCACCACCCCGAGCTGCCGGTGGATCACTTGCTCGAAGGCCTTGCCGCGGTTCGGGGTTCCGTGCCCGTCAACGGTCCACACCAGGTAGCCGCGCTCCGCGGCATGCAGCATCCACGGCGAAGCGCCGCCCAGGAAGGCGTTCGACACGAGCTGCACATGCGGACCATTGTAAACGTAGATGAGCACCGGGTACCGGCGGGCGGGGTCGAATCCGCTCGGCTTGATGATCCTGGCATTGAGCCTGTCTCCGTTCTCGCCATCGATGGTGAGCAGCTCCACCCTTCCGGCGGCCAGCGCGGAGAAGGGGTCCTTCGCATTCACCAGGGTCTTCAGCACGGAGCCGTTGCGGGTGCTGCGGATCACGCTGCGGTTGGGCACGTCAAGGCTGCTCCAGGTGTCGATCACGTGGGCGCCGTCGCTGCTGAGCTGGCCGTGGTGCGAGCCCGGCTCGGCGGTGAGGCGGAGCGTCCGGCCCGTAGCCAGGTCCACGCGGTAGAGGTGCGTCTCCAGCGCGCCCCTAGGGTCGGCGGAATCGATGGTTGCCGTGCCCTCCACGATGGCGAAGGACTCCTTCGGGTCGAGGCCCACGATGCGCTCCACCTCCCAGGCGCCCTTGGTGAGCTGCCGCACCAGGCCCTTGCGCAGGTCGTAGAGGTAGAGGTGCTGCCAGCCGTCGCGCCGGCTGCGCCAGATGAACTGCGTGGGGCGGGTCTTCAGGAAGCGCGCCGGCTGCAGCGGTTCCAGGTACTTGTCGTCGCGCTCGGTGAATACGGTGCCCTTGGCTTCGCCGGTGGCGGCATCGTAGCGCACCATGCGCAGGTTCTGCGTCGCGCGGTCCAGGTGCGCCACCAGCAGGTGCTGCTCATCCGGCTCCCAGCTGATGTTGGTGAGGTATTGGTCAATCGGCTCACCGGTCTTCAGGAACACGGTGTTGCCCGAGTTCACGTCATGAACGCCGATGGTGACGTGGTGGCTGGCCTGTCCGGCCATCGGGTAGCGGATGGCATCGAAGGTGCTCGGCTGCGTGCCGATGTCCTCGAGCTGGTAGGTGGTGACCATCGATTCGTCCATGCGGTAGAAGGCCAGCTTGCCGCCCTTCGGCCCCCAGAAGAGGCCCTTCTCCACGCCGTACTCGTTGCGATGCACGCTCTGGCCGTTCACGATGCCGTTGCCGCCATCGCTCGTGATCATCGTGGGTTTGTTCTTGCCTTGGCCTGCGCGCATCACCAGCACGTTGTCGTCATTCACGAATGCCACGGCGCCGGAGCCGGGCTCGATCTCCTCATGACCGGCACCAGCCTCGATCCTTGTCACGGCCTGCAATTCGGACTTCGCGATGTCGTAAGCATAGAGCCGCTGGTTGTGCAGGAAACGGAAGCGGTCACCGGCTTGCCAGGTGATCATCGGCCAGCCCTTCAGCTTAGCGCTGTCGGGCAGCTGCGCGTTCAGCGTGCCCAGCTCCACCAGCGTGCGGTCAGTGGTCTTGCCCAGGTCGCCGCGCATCAGCTGTTCGCCTTTGACGTAGCTGTACCGCTGGGCGCCTTCCACCCACTGCAGTCCGCGCAGGCGCTCGGGAGCCAGGTCGGTGCCGGCCTTCAGCACGGCATCGCGCAGGGTGAGGGGCTGCTGCTGCGCATGGGCAGCGTGAAGGGCCACGATGAGGGCCAGTTGCAACAGGAGGGTTCGGCGCATGGGGATGGGGATGAACGATTCCGCGGGTGCGCCGCGAAGATGCCGAACAGCGCGGAAGCGGCCTCAGTGCGGGTCGCTGAACGCCGGATCGGTGACGAACCGCTGGTCCGTGAGGGCGTGCATGAAGGCCACCAGGTCCGCACGATCCTGCTCATCGAGGTCTATCTGGCCGCCGGTCCACGGCCACATGTGGTTGTCGAGGTTGGGCGTGCTCAGCACCACGCTGTCGGCATAGAAGCGCACCACCTCCTCCAGGGTGGCGTAGCGGCCATCGTGCATGTAGGGCGCGGTGAGGCTGATGTTGCGGAGGGAGTTCACCTTGAAGCGACCCCGGTCCTGCGTGAGGCCGGAGACCTCGGCCAGGCCGCCATCGGGGCCGGGCGGCAGGCCCACGTTGCGCAGCGCATGGTCCTGGAAGAGCGGCGGCATGTGGCACAGGTCGCACTGGGCCTCGCCCGTGAAGAGCTCCCAGCCGCGCCGTTGCGCCGGCGTGAGCGCCGAGGAGTCGCCGCCGTAGAAGTAGCGGTCGAAGGGCGAATCGAAGCTGAGCAGGGTGCGCTCGAACTGCGCGATGGCCTGCACGACCCGCATGCTGTCGATGTCCGGTGTGCCGAAGGCCCTGCGGAAGAGCTCCGGATAGTCCGGCAGCCGGCGGAGTCGCTCCTCCACCACGGGCCAGGTATTCCGCATCTCGCGGTGGTTGGTCACCGGCGCGAGGGCCTGCGCCTCCAGCGAGGCGGCGCGGCCGTCCCAGAAGAAGAAGTGGTCCCACGCCATGTTCTGGATGGGCATGGAGTTGCGCGTGCCCATGCTGCCGTCGGTGCCGGGGGAGAAGCGCCGCGGATCGCTGAAGGCATGCTCCTGCTGGTGGCAGCTGGCGCAGCTCAGCATGTAGTTGTCGGAGAGGGCCTTCTCGTAGAACAGGCGTCGGCCCAGTGCCACGCCTTCCACGGTGAGCGGATTGCTGATGGGGAGGTTGATGGGGTGGGGCTGGGCCAGCGCCCATGCCGGAATGGCGAGGTCCAAGGGCGTGGGGCCGGTGGAAGCCTCTGGCGATTCCAGCGCGGGATCCTTGCGGCAGGCTGTGGCGAGCAGCGCGCAAGCAAGTGCGATCGCGGTGGTGCGCATCGTGTGCATGGCATGCGAAGATCGCACGGATGCACGGCTCCTGGCTCAATCCAGGGGACCGAATGCCGGCTCGACGAGGAAGGCCGAGTCCGTGAGCGTCCGCAGGAAGGCCACCAGGTCCGCGCGGTCCTGCCGGCTCAGGCGGATCCGGCCCTCCCGCCAGGGCAGCATGTGCTCGTCGAGGGTGGTGGCATCGGTCCGCACGCCGTCGGCATAGAAATCAACCGCTTCCTCCAGCGTGGCAAAGCGGCCATCGTGCATATAGGGGGCGGTGACGGCCACATTGCGGAGGCTGGGGGTCTTGAAGCGGCCAAGGTGCCAGGGGAGCCCCGTGCGCCCGCCGAGGCCGGGGTCCTTGGGCACGCTGTCCAGGCCGATGTTGGCCACAAGATGCCCCTTGAACAGCGGAGGCTCGTGGCAATCCACGCAGTGCGCGCGGGTGAAGAAGAGGTCCTTGCCGCGCCGCTCCTGCATGGTGAGCGCATCCGTCTGCTTCAGGTAGAAGTACCGGTCGAAACGGGAATCCAGCGAGACCAGCGTCCGCTCGAACTGCGCCAGGGCGAAGGCGATCCGCAGGCTATCGATGCGGTTGTCGCCGAAGGCGGCGGCGAAGAGCGGCGGATAGCGCGGCGACCGCCGGAGCCGCTCGCTCACGGCGGGCCAGTCGGTCCCCAGCTCGCGGTGGGCGGTCACGGGCTCGAAGGCCTGCAGCTCGAGGCTCAGCGCGCGCGCGTCCCAGAAGAAGAAGTGGTCCCAGGCGAGGTTCATCAGCGGCAGGCTGTTGCGCAGGGTGCGCAGGCCGTGCATCCCCGTTGAGCGGGGCACGCTGTCGGCGAAGGCGAAGCGCTGGACGTGGCAGCTGGCGCACGAGAGCGCCCCATCGGCGCTCAGGGCCTTATCGTAGAAGAGCGCCCGGCCCAGCGCGGCGCCTTCCACGGTGAGCGGATTGTCGTACGGGTACTCGAGGCGCAGCGCGGTATCGGCAAGCGCCCACGCCGGAAGGCTGAGCCGCAGCGGGGTGGGGCCGGGCGCCTTCGCATCCGGCAACGGCCGATGGCACGCCGCGAGGAGGAGCGTGATGGCGCCGAGGACCGCGCGCAGGGACATGCCACGAAGATCGCCCACGCGCATCCGCCTCCAACCGGTTGGCATTCGCCGCTCCGCATGAACGGGGCGGCCGGCCTCCGCCATTCAGATCACATTCACCTCGCGCTCCAGCTCCACGCCGAAGCGCTGCTGCACGCTGCGGAGCACCTGCTCGCTGAGGTCCCAGACCTGGCTGCCTGTGGCGCCGCCATGGTTCACCAGCACCAGCGCCTGTCGCTCGTGCACCCCGCAGCCGTCGATGCGCCGCCCCTTCCAGCCGCATTGCTCGATGAGCCAGCCTGCGGCCAGCTTCACCAGCCCCTCGCCCGCAGGGTAGGTGGGGGCATCGGGATGCGCGGCCTTGATGCGCCGGGCCAGCGCCTCAGGCACCACCGGATTCTTGAAGAAGCTGCCCGCATTGCCCAGCACAGCGGGGTCGGGCAGCTTGCTGCGGCGGATAGCGATCACCGCGTCGCTCACATCACGGATGGTGGGGGCGGTGATGCTGCGGCGCGCCAGCTCGTCCCGGATGTTGCCGTAGGCGGTGCGGAGCGCATGGTGGCGCAGGGTGAGCCGGAAGGTGACGCTGAGGATGATGAAGCGGTCGCGCCCTTCGCGCTTGAAGAAGCTCTCGCGGTAGCCGAAGCTGCAATCGGCGCGGTGGAAGGTCACCAGCTCGCCGTCGCTCACGCGCAGCGCTTCCAGCCGTTCAAAGCAATCCTTGATCTCCACGCCGTAGGCCCCGATGTTCTGCATCGGCGCGGCGCCCACCTTGCCGGGGATGAGGCTCAGGTTCTCCAAGCCGCCCCAGCCCTGCGCCACCGCATGCATCACCAGGGCATGCCATGCCACGCCGGCGCCGGCCTTCACCCACACATGGTCGTCGGTGCGCCGCTCCACGGCGATGCCGGGCACCTCATTGAGCAGCACGGCACCGGGGTAGTCACGCGTGAAGAGCACGTTGCTGCCGCCGCCCAGCACCAGGCGCGGCATGCCGGCGAGCTCCGGCGCCGCCAGCAGGGCGCGGAGCTGGTCCGCGTCGGCGAAGCGCGCCAGCCGCTCGGCCCGCGCGGCGATGCCGAAGGTGTTGAAGGGCCTCAGGTCGGCGTGGGCGATCAGCTGCATGCGCTGCAAGATTAACGGTCCGACTACCCTGCCTCAGGGCGTGTCCGGACCTGTTGTGCACAGACGGCGGATGAAGATGCCGGCAGCGGATGGGGCCGCGTGGGCGATTGGGCCGGCGATCTTTCCAGCCGCCGGCATTGGAGCGACAATCCGGGTGTGGCCTTCAAGGACCGCTTGCGGTTCATCTTCACCAGTGCCTACATGGGCATGCCCTCTGGCGCTGGGAGCCAGGAGGGCTTGGAGGCCATGCGGATCTTCCCGGCCTGGTCGGACCAGGCCTTCGTGGGCATCGGCGCCTTCCATGCCGCACTCCGTGTACATCGGTATGATGGCCGCGAGGAGAACCGGGCCTGAGCGGCTTCGACCGCGATTTGTTATTTACCCATGAATAGCTATTTTCAGCCCATCAGTGCCATGGAGCGCAAAGGCATATTCCAATCCGTTCCCAACGCAGAGCCAACATTGAACGGGCAGCGATGCGCGTGTGGCGTGCTATCGCCTCTCTCTCTTTCTCTCTCTCTCTCTCTCTCTCTCTCTCTACAATGACGCGGCCTGCAAAGGCCACCATAGAGAAGCCCCCGGTGCTAGGAACACCAGGGGCCTCGGTTACTCATGTCCCACTCAACCCAGGTGAATAGGTAAACGAAACAGAGCATTGCAAAGATAAGGTGCCACCGCCGAGCCACCCAGGCAGCACCGGGCCGTGCATACACGGTCTTTTGGCGGAGCCTTGCCGAAGCCCGCGACGGCCAAGGACCTGAAAGGAGCGGAAGAGGACCGGGACGATGCTACCCTGAGCTAGTCGAAGGGTGCTACCCGGCCGATACGAACAAGAACACGAACGCGATGAACACCTCCATCACGACCCACGACCGGCATGACCTCATGCGCGCTGCGGTGCTTGTGGCGGCGGCGTTCTGCATACCCTACACCACACACGCCCAGAACCTGGTGCCCAACCCGGGGTTCGAGGAGACGGATAGCTGCTGGCACACACTCGGGTTGGGTGCTCTGCAAGATTGGTATAGCGCCTTCCTCACTCCAGACCATCTGCAAAACTGTTTGCCATATGGATCGGTGAATGGGATACCAATGAATCTCTGGACTTACCAACAACCCTACGAAGGCAATTCATGCGTCGGGATATTCACCTACCACACCGACGGATCGAGCGAACAGCGCGAATGGATCATGGTGCCTTTGTTGGAGCCGATGGCGGTGGGCCAGACCTACTACTGCAGTTTCCGGATGAATGCCGCCTTTGGGGGCAATGCGCAGTATCCTCAGATCTGGTTGGCCAACAGCAACGTGGGCATGCTCTTCACCACCTATAACGGGCAGTGGAATGGGGGCGATCCTTACCCGGCAGCGTTGAACCAAGCGCATGTGCGCTACACGCAGGTGCTGACCGATACGGTGGGCTGGACCTTGGTGAGCGGCAGCTTTGCGGCGGACAGCGCCTACCAGTACCTGATGATCGGCAACTTCTTCAGCAATGCCCTTACGGATACGCTGCACTTTGCGGACCCGAATTCAGTGTTCCCTTGGTATCCGCGCGGTTACACCTTGATCGATGCGGTGTGCGTATCGCCCAATCCGGCGGGTTGCGATCTGGGGCAGGGCGTGGGTGAGGAAGGAGCCGACAGCCCGGTGCTGTTCCCCAATCCGGCACACGACCAGTTGGTGGTGGGCCGGCGCACTAGGGCGCGGCTGGTGGCCATGGATGCCGTAGGGCGCGTGGTCTGGCACGGTATGGTGGAAAGTGATCGCTGGGTGTTGCCCGTTGGTGCATGGGCGCGTGGCGCGTATGTGCTGCGCTTGGAGTGGAGTGGGCGCACGGAAGTACACAAGTTCGTACTGGCTGAATAGGGTAACATCGTTCCGGTCCTTTCGAAGAACAACAAACACGAAAGGACATGTTTACAACAAGAAGTTACAGGCACCTCATATGGGGTGCATTGGTGCTGGGCGCGAGCCATGCACAGGGACAGAGTTCAATCCTGGGCCACAATGGAGGGACAGGGGACCATTTGGGCTGGGATGCCCTAACGCCGCAGGCCTTGGAGGTTCGGCATGATGGGAATTTTCCGATCGACTGGTACACGAACGCGATCCAGCGGATGCGGTTGAACCCCTCGTGGACCACGACGATCGGTGCCTTCCCCCCACAGGATGCGAGCGGCTACCTGGGCCTTTGCCCCACGGGTACGATCTGGAACGGCAATCCGGGCGCCTTCAGCCGGCTGCATTTGAGCGATGGCACCACTCCGCAGCAGGGCAGCCACCGGCCCTGGATGCGCAACGGGATCGCCTTCACGGGCAACCGCGACCATGGGTACCTGGGGCAGAAGGCGAATGGAGCGGACAACACGGACATGGTGCTGCATTGGAGCGACAACCCTGGTGTGGCCTTCAAGGACCGCTTGCGGTTCATCTTCACCAGTGCCTACATGGGCGTGCCCTCTGGCGCTGGGAGCCAGGAGGGCTTGGAGGCCATGCGGATCTTCCCCGCCCGGTCGGACCAGGCCTTCGTGGGCATCGGCGATTACTACGCGGGCAACCTGCTCAGCGGCGGCGCCATCACCGAGCCGGAGGAGCGGCTGGAGGTGCTCAACCGGACGATCCGCCTCCGGAGGCTGATACCTGATTACAACAACGACACGATCACGCGCGTGCTGGTGGTGGACACCACCGGCCGGATCCACTGGCGCCGCATCTCCACCTTCCCGGTCACCACCGGCGGTACCGGCTGCACGTGGGGCTACAATAACGGCCCTGGGGCGCTCAACATGTACATCGCTTCGCAGTTCAATCCGTCGGGCTGCCCTGGCGACCACAACACGGTGGGCATCGGCGCCGGTGCGAATGCGGAGAAGCTCCTGGTGCAGCACCATGATCCGGTTGGCTCCAACATCACCACGGCCGCCAAGTTCGATATGCAGGGCACCAAGCCCGGGGCCATCCTGCGGGGCGTGGATGCCGTGGTCATCGGCGGCAGCCCGGGCAATCACGGGGTGTATTCGCTCGCCTGGAATGCAACCGGCGAGAACGCCTGCTACTTCGCCCACAACCGCATCAAGGAGTCCACGGCCAACCTGTTCAATTACGGCATGAAGGCGGACATCATCGTGGAGAACGGGTCCACCAGTGCCGAGACCTACGGCGCCAAGCTGGATGTGGGCACGGGCGATGCGGCCACCCAGCTCTTCGGCGTGCGGGCCACGCTGGACGCACCATACGCCGACACCACCGTGTATGCGTTCTATGCCAGCGTGCTGCACCCGGGGGTGCAATGGGCGGGTTGGTTCAACGGCCGGGTGTTCGCGCAGGCCACCTATGGCCTATCGGACCAGGCGGTGAAGACGGGCGTGGCTGATGCGGATGTGACGGCGGTCTCCAACGCCCTGGCGGCATTGCCGGTTCATACTTATGCTTACAACCAGGAGCAATTCCCTGAGCTGGGCCTGCCCGGCGGCCAGCACACGGGCGTGCTGGCCCATGAGATGGAGCAGTTGTTCCCGGAGCTGGTGACGAATGCCACGGTTCCGGCTGAGCTGGACTCCACCGGCGGCGTGGTGAGGCCGGCCCGGTCCTTCAAGGCGGTCAACCTAACGGGCCTGGTGCCCCACCTTGTGGCGGGTTATCAGGCAAGCAGCCAGCGCATGCAGGCGCTGGAGGAGCAGGTGGCCGCTCAGTCGGCCCAGCTCGCGCAGCTTGCGGCCCAATTGGCGGCCTGCTGCGCAGCCGGCCCCACGGACGCCGATCAGCGCTCAGGCGCTGCGGATGAGCGGCTGAGCCCCGCCCAGGAGCGCCTGCTCCGCATCGCGCCCAACCCCTTCGCCGACCGCACCACGCTCCATTGCACCTTGGAGCGCGCGGGCCGCATGCAGCTGCTGGTGAACAGCTCCGATGGCCGCGACCTGCGGGTGCTGAGCGAAGGCCAGCGCGCAGCGGGCGAGTTCCAATACGAGTGGACCACGGCTGATCTGGCCCCCGGCGTGTACTACGTGACCCTGCTGCTCGATGGCGAGCCGCTGGTGAAGCGTGCCGTGAAGGTGGGGCGGTAGAGCGCAGCGAATCGGAAGAACGGCCCGGAGTCCCCCTCTGGGCCGTTCTTTTGTGCGCACCGCCACTGCGGAACCGCCCATGCGCGCCATCGTCTGCGTCACCAACGACCTCAGCACCGACAACCGCGTGCACCGCACCTGCGTGGTGCTGCGCGAGCTCGGCCACGAGGTGCTTCTGGTGGGCCGCCAGCTGCCGGAGAGCCTTCCGCTGCAGCGGCCATACGCCACGAAGCGCATGCGGCTGCTCTTCCGCAAGGGGCCGCTCTTCTATGCCGAGTACAACCTGCGGCTCCTCCTCCTGCTGCTCTTCACGCGCGCGGGCGTGCTCGTGGCCAATGACCTGGACACCCTGCTGGCTTGCTACCTCGCGAAAGGGAAGCGCGCGCTGGTGTACGACAGCCACGAGTACTTCACCGAGGTGCCCGAATTGCAGGGGCGCTTGGCAAGGCGCGCATGGCTGGCGCTGGAGCGCTGGATCCTCCCCCGGCTGAAGCACGTGATCACGGTGAACGGCAGCATCGCCATGGCCTACCGCGAGCGCTATGGCGTGCCGGTGGAGGTGGTGCGCAACATCCCCATGCACCGCGACCTGGGGCCGCTGCCTGCGCGGCGAGACCTGGGCCTGCCCGCCGACCGCTTCGTGCTCATCCTGCAGGGCAGCGGCATCAATGTCGACAGGGGCGGGGAGGAGGCCGTGCTGGCCATGCGGGAGCTGCCGGAGGCGTTGCTGCTTGTCATTGGCGGTGGCGACGCCTGGCCCGTGCTGGAGCGTCTGGTGGAGGAGCACCGCCTGGCCGAGCGCGTGCGCCTGCTGCCGCGCATGCCCTACGACCGCATGATGCAATACACGCGCAACGCCGACCTCGGCCTCTCACTGGACAAGGACACCAGCCTCAACTACCGCTACAGCCTGCCCAACAAGCTCTTCGACTATTTCCGGGCGCACATCCCGGCGCTGGTCACCGACCTGCCCGAGGTGGCGGGCATCGTGCGCCGGTATGAGGCGGGCGTGGTTATCCCGCGTGCGGAGCCCGCACTGATCGCGGCCGAGGTGCGCCGCCTGATACCCGACCGCCCGCGCCGTGATGCCTTGCGATTGAAGGCTATTTTCGCCGCCGCGGAATTGGATGGCGAGCGCGAGAAGGAAGCGCTGAAGGCCTTCTTGCAAAGCGTTGGCGGATAAGCACCTACATATCGTCAGCTTCGACGTGCCCGCCCCGCCCAGCTATGGCGGCGTGATCGACGTGTACTACAAGGCCAGGGCGCTGGCCGATCTGGGCGTGAAGGTGCACCTGCACTGCTTCCAGTACGGCCGTCCGCGCGCCAAGGAACTGGAACGGTTCTGCGTCAGCGTGCACTACTACCCGCGCAACCTGGGCAAGCTCCAGCTCTTCAATGCGCTCCCCTACGTGGTGGTGAGCCGGAGGAGCGATGCGCTGATGGAGCGCCTGCTGCAGGACGACCACCCCATCCTCTTCGAGGGCCTGCACTGCTGCTACCACCTCGGCGACCCGCGCCTGGTGGACCGCATCCGCATCGTGCGTGCGCACAACGTGGAGCACGATTACTACGGTGCGCTGGCAAAGGCCGCCACCAGTACCTTCCGGCGCACCTATTTCATCAACGAGGCGCACAAGCTCGCGCGTTTCGAGCCGGTGCTGGCCGAGGCCACGCGCGTGCTGGCCATCTCGCCCAAGGACGAGGCGTATTTCGAATCGCACTTCCACAACGTGACGCACGTGCCGGCCTTTCACGCCAGCGAGAAGGTGGAGGTGCCCGACGGCCTCGGGGACTTCGCGTTCTACCACGGCGCGTTGGGCGTGGCGGAGAACGACCAGGCGGCGCTCTATCTCGTGCAGAAGGTGTTCGATGGCTTGCCGGTGAAGCTCGTCATCGCCGGCAGCGACGCCAGCAAGGAATTGAGGCGTGCGGTGGCCAAGGCGCCGAAGCTGCCGAACGGGCAGCGAAGCGTGGATTTGCGCGAGGGCATCTCCACGGATCAGATCCATGCGCTGGTGCGCAGTGCGCAAGTGAACGTGCTGCCCACCTTCCAGGCCACGGGCATCAAGCTGAAGCTGCTGCTCTGCCTCTTCAACGGGCGCCACGTCGTGTGCAATACACCGATGGTGGAGGGCACCGGCCTTGAATCACTCTGCCATGTGCACGACGACCCGAGGAGCATGCGCGAGAGCATCCTGGCATGCATGGGCCGGCCCGCGAACGGCCAGGCGCTGGAGCTGCGCGCCCGAGTGCTGGAGGAGCGCTTCAGCAACCGCAGGAACGCGGTGCGGATCGTGGCGCTGCTGCGGTGATCACACCGCCCCCGCCGCGCTCAGCTCCAGCAATTTCCCTTCCTCGCACTTCACCACGCGCGAGCCGAATCGGTGCATCTGCGCGTGGTCGTGCGTGGCCATTAGCACGCTGCGCCCGGTCTGGCTGATGGCGAAGAGCAGGTCGAGGATGCCGGCGGTGGTCTCGGGGTCGAGGTTGCCCGTGGGCTCGTCGGCGAGGATGAGCTCGGGGTCGTTCACCAGCGCACGCGCGATGCTCACGCGCTGCTGCTCGCCGCCGCTGAGCTCGTGCGGCATCTTGTAGCCCTTGGTGGCCAGGCCCACCTTCTCCAGCACCTCCTGCGCGCGGGCATCCATGGCCTTGCGGTCGGTCCAGCCGGTGGCGCGCATCACGAAGAAGAGGTTCTCGTTCACCGTGCGGTCGCTGAGCAGCTGGAAGTCCTGGAAAACGATGCCGATCTTCCGGCGGAGGTAGGGCACTTGGGCGCGCTTGAGCTTGCGCAGGTCGAAGCCGCAGCAGAAGCCCTCGCCCTCGGTGAGCGGCACATCGCCGTAGAGCACGCGCATGAGGCTGCTCTTGCCGCTGCCCGTGCGGCCGATGAGGAAGACGAACTCGCCTTTGTAGAGCGTGAAGTCAACGTTGTTGAGCACCAGGTTCTCGCGCTGGAAGATGCGTGCGCCGTTGAGCTGGATGACGGGGGCGTCGGACATGGGCGTGCAGGGAAGCCCCAAAGGTGGCAATTCGGCCCGGGCCGCCCGCGTTATGCCCTTGGCCCGATGCTTGTCGCAGGTGAACAGGCGCGCGTGGATAAGTACGGCCCCGCGCGACGCCCCGCCCGACCGTGCCCCCAAGAACTTTGATCGCTTGATGATGCACCCTCACCGGCGGCCGCGCCAGCGCGTGCTGGCCCTGCTCCCCCTGCTGTTCGCCGCTGCCATGGCCATGGCCCAGCGGCCGGCGCACTACGACCACCGCGACGCCGACCTGCTCAACGCCCTGGAGCTCTTCGCCAAGGAGAAGTACGGCGCCGCCCAGTACGAGTTCCAGCGCGTTGTGGACCGCATCGGGGACCCGCACGACCCCGCTCGCACCGAGGCCGAGTTCCATGTGGCGCTGTGCAGCGTGCGCCTCTTCAACGACGATGCCGGCTACCGACTTAAGCGCTTCATGAGCGAGCACCCCGAGGACTTGCATGTGCCGCTGGTGAAGCTCGAGCTCTTCCGCCACAGCTTCAACCAGAAGGACTGGAAGGACGCCATCGCCTGGAGCGACCAGGTGGACCGCACCCAGCTCTCCCCCGCCGATGCGGAGGAGTACCACTTCAAGCGGGGCTACGCCTTCTTCCAGCAGGACGACCGCGAGAAGGCCCTGGCCGAGTTCGCCCAGGTGAAGGACAGCAGCGGCCTCTTCGGTGCCCCGGCGCTGTACTACGCCTCGCATATCCACTACGAGCGCGGCAATCACGAGACCGCCCTGCAGGGCTTCCGCCGGCTGGAGCAGAACCCCGACTTCGCCAAGCTCGCGCCCATATACATCGCCGAGATCCTCTTCGTGCAGGGCAAGTACGACGAGCTGGCCGAGTACGTGAAGCCCCTGCTCAACGACCCGGAGCCCGGCACCAAGCGCCTGCCGGAGATCAACCGGCTGGCCGGAGAGGCCAACTACCGGCGCGGCGACTATGCCGCAGCGCTGCCCTACCTGCAGAAGAGCGCCCAGCGCGCCGGGGTGGACCGCAGCGACCGCTACATCCTCGGCTATGCCTACTACCGGACCGGCGACTGCCCGAAAGCCCTGGCCGAGCTGAACGTGGTGGCCAACGGCGCCGACAGCCTCGCCCAACTGGCCAGCTACCACATGGCGGACTGCTACCTGAAGCTCAACGAGAAGAACTACGCGCGCAACGCCTTCAAGAAGGCGTACGAGATCGGCAAGGATCCGAAGGTGACGGAGGATGCGCTCTTCCAGTACGCCAAGCTCGCCTATGAGCTCAGCTTCGACCCCTATCACGAGGCCATCGCCGCCCTGCGGAGCTACCTGCGCGCCTATCCCGATACGCCGCGGCGCGACGAGGCCTACGAGTTCCTGCTCAACGTGTACCTGAAGACACGCAACTATGAGGACGCCCTGGCCGCGCTCGATGAGATCCAGAACAAGGACCTGCGGCTGCGCGAGGCGTACCAGAAGCTGGCCTACAACCGCGGCGTGGAGCTCTACGAGGGCCGCAAGTATGCCGATGCGGCGCTCTTCTTCGAGCGTGCCCTGAAGTACCCCGCCAACCAAGGCATCAATGCCCGCGCCCACTACTGGATGGCGGAGAGCTACTACGGCAAGGGTGATTACGCGGCGGCCCTGCGCAAGTACGACGACCTCCGCAACGCGCCCGGCGCCTACTCCACCGACCTCTACGAGCAGGCGGGCTATGGCATGGGCTACGTGTTCCTGAAGCAGAAGCAGTACGATGAGGCGGCCGTGTCCTTCCGCCGCTACGTGCAGGCACGCCGGGGCGAGGCGCGGCAGCGCGCAGATGCCATGCTGCGTACGGGCGACTGCTACTTCGCCCTCAAGGACAACGAGCAGGCGGTGAAGTGGTATGACGATGCCATGCGCACCGGATCGCCCGACCGTGACTACGCCATGTACCAGAAGGGCGTATGCCAGGGCCTCCTGCGCCGCTACCCCGAGAAGATCGCAACGCTGCGCGCGCTGCTCGCAGAGATGCCCAACTCGCGCTATGCCGCCGATGCCAAGTTCCAGCTCGGCGAGACCTTCATCGTGCAGGGCGATGATGGCGAGGCGCTTAGCTACTACACGCAGGTGACAGGGCTGCACCCCAACAGCCCCCTGGTGCGCCAGGCCATGCTGCAGGCTGCGCTCATCCACAAGCGCCAGGGCCGTACGGAGGAGGCCATCGCGGGCTTCAAGGCCGTGGTGGAGAAGTACCCCACCATGGACGGTGCGCGCGATGCGCTCTCCGGGCTGGAGAACATCTACGTGGAGCTGGGCCGCGTGAGCGAGTACGAGGCCTACGTGCGGACGCTGAAGTTCGTGGACCCCGGCACGCTGGAGTTCGATGAGAAGTACTACCAGAGCGCGGAGAAGCTCTACTTCGAGGAGAAGTGCCCGCAGGCCGTCGGCGCCTTCGGCGATTACATCGGCAAGTACCCCAATGGCGGTTACGTGCTGAATGCGCTCTACTACCGCGGCGACTGCCATTACCGAGCCGGCGCCTATGACCAGGCGCTGCCCGACCTGGAGGAGGTGATCCGCCGCAACGGCGCACAGTTCATGGAGAGCGCCTCGGCCATGGCCGCCGACATCCTCTTCCGCGACCAGCGGTGGGAGGGCGCGCTGGACCACTTCAGCCGGCTGGAGCCCATCGCCGCCTCGCCCCAGAACACCCTGGTGGCACAGGCCGGCCAGATGCGCTGCCTGCGCGAGCTGGGCCGCACCGCCGAGGCCGCCGCTGCCGGCGAGAAGGTGGCGGCCAATGCCCATGCGGATGCCGACCTGAAGAGCGAGGCCAACATCCTCATCGCCCGCAGCCTGGCGGACAAGGGCGACCTCGATGCCGCCTATGCCAGGTTCAAGGCCGTGGCCGCCAGCAGCACCACCGCGCGCGGCGCCGAGGCCAAGTACAACATGGCCTACATCCGCCACCTGCAGGCCCAGTACCGCAAGGCTGAGACGGAGGTGTTCGAGCTCGCGCAGAAGTTCCCGAGCCACGATTTCTGGAAGGCAAAGGCCTTCATTCTGCTCGGCGATGTGTACGTGCAGCTCGACGACCTCTTCCAGGCCAGGGCCACCCTGCAGAGCGTGATCGACAACTGCCGTGAGCCGGAGCTGGTGGCCGAGGCCCGACAGCGCCTTGATGCGATCAACGCCAGCCAGGTCCCGCGCGAGCAGCAGGCGCCCGGCTCCGACGACCTCACCATCCCCATGCCCGGCAGCGACGGCCGATAGACCATGAAGCGCACCACCTTCCTCCTCGCGGCCCTGCTGCCCCTGGCCGTGCTCGCCCAGACCGAGGGCCAGTACGTGATCCAGGGCATCTACAACCCCACGCTCATCGATGCGCAGAAGATCGACCTGCGCCCAGAGGGCATCGATACCATCCTGCCCAACCTGCCGGTGAACTACGCCCTGCTGCCGGCCAAGGCCGATATCGCGCCGCGGGTGGACAGCCTGGCGGCCGCGCGGCTCTCCGTGGAGAAGGCCCAGGCCCGTCTCTACAAAGGCTACCTCAAGGGCGGCTTCGGCCTGTATGCCACGCCGCTGGGTGAGCTCTACTACGACCAGGGGCGCTCACGGAAGAACGGCTACGGCATCCACCTCAAGCACATGAGCAGCAACGGCGGGCTCGATGACGTGGGGCCGAGCCGATACAGCCACAACAGCATCGACGGCTACTACCGGCACATCATCGCGGACAATGAGGCCTCGGGCCGCCTTACCTACGACCGCCGCCGCATCAGCTACTACGGCTACCCGAGCAACGACAGCATCGAGAGCGTCATCCAGAACGCCCCCGACCCCCCGAAGGACCGGCTTCGGCAGTACTACAACGACATCGGGTTCGCCGGCCGCGTGCGCAGCCTCTACGAGGACAGCAGCCGCATCTCGCACGATGTGGGGCTCGATGTGCACACCTACAGCAACCTGTCCGGCAGCCGTGAGACCAACGTGCGCGTGCTGGCCGAGGCGGGAAAGCAGGAGCACAGCGAGTACTACCATGCCGGGCTGCTCATCGACAACAACACCTACCGCGCGGACCTGGGGCAGCTCGGCGAGTTCAGGCAGAACGGGACCCTGCTGGGCCTCACGCCCAGCGTGCGCACGGTGGGCCGCAGGTATTTCGTGAAGGCTGGCGTGGGCATGTACCTCGACGCCATGGGCAGCACCACCTTCCACTTCTTCCCGCAGGCCTACGCGCACTATGCCCTCTTCGACAACATCCTGGTGCCTTACGTGGGCGTGGAGGGCGAGCGCCGGCGCAACAGCTTCCGGAGCCTCACCCGCGAGAACCCCTGGCTGGGGCCCGCACCCGGTCTGGCCAACACCAGCAAGCTCTTCGACGCCTACGGCGGCCTGCGCGGCAGCTTCATGAACAACCTGGGCTTCGATGTGCGCGCCAGCTTCAGCGGCCACGACAACTACGTGCTCTTCATCAATGTGCCCAACCCGCCCTACGGAGACCGTATGGCGGTGGTCTACGACGAGGTGGAGATCCTGGACCTGAGCGGCGAACTCACCTACAGCCGCATCAGCGACCTGCGGCTCAGCGCCCGGATCGACGTGTACACCTACACGGTGAGGGTGCAGGAAGAGCCTTGGAACCTGCCGCCCTACCGCCTCGCCTTCGCGGCGCGCTACAGCCTGCGCGACAAGCTCATCCTCAAGGGCGAGGCGCTCTTCCTTGGGCGCCGCCCCGCCTTCCGCGCAGCCGAGCCGGGCACGGACCCTGGCGTGCTCCTCACCAGCACCCGCACCGAGCTCGATGGCTTCCTGGACCTGTACATCGGGGCCGAGTACCGCTACACCAAGCGCCTCAGCCTCTTCCTCGATGCCAGCAACCTCACCGCCAGCAAGTACGAGCGCTGGTACCGCCACCCCGTCCAGCGGGGGCTGCTGATGGTGGGGGCGACCTATGCCTTCTGAGGCCGCCGTCGCACCGGTCATTGACGCATAGCGATCGACCCGGAAAAGCAAGCCCTGGCGGGCTGTTAATTATCAACAAAGCCCGCGTCCCTGTTGGGAAAACACCCCCGTCAGGCGCAGGCGAAAGGGTACCTTTGGGAGCCTTTGGAAAAGGGGCATCCTGACCATTCGAACCATGTCTGAGACCACACTGGAAATGAGCGAGAAGAAGAAGGCGGCGGCGAGCTATTCAGCCGACAGCATACAGGTACTGGAGGGGCTTGAGGCCGTGCGGAAGCGCCCGGCCATGTACATCGGCGACATCGGCGTGAAGGGCCTGCACCACCTGGTGTACGAGGTGGTGGACAACTCGATCGATGAGGCGCTCGCCGGCCATTGCGACACGGTGGAGGTGAGCATCACCCCCACCAACGGCATCCGGGTGAAGGACAACGGCCGGGGCATCCCGGTGGACATGCACGCCAAGGAGGGCCGCAGCGCCCTGGAGGTGGTGATGACCGTGCTGCATGCCGGCGGCAAGTTCGACAAGGACAGCTACAAGGTCTCCGGAGGCCTGCACGGTGTGGGCGTGAGCTGCGTGAATGCGCTGAGCACCTACCTGCGCGCCGAGGTGCACCGCGACGGGACGAAGTACGAGCAGGAGTACAGCGAGGGCAAGCCCCAGTTCCCGGTGCGCGAGATTGGCCCCACCGACTACCGGGGCACCATCGTCACCTTCCAGCCCGACCTGAGCATCTTCCAGGTGAGCGAGTACAACTTCGACACGCTGGCCGCCCGCTTGCGCGAGCTGGCGTTCCTCAACAAGGGCATCCGCCTCACCCTTACCGACGAGCGCCGCACCAACGAGGACGGCAGCTTCGTGAGCGAGACCTACTACAGCGAGAAGGGCCTGGTGGAGTTCGTGAAGTTCCTCGACGGCACGCGCGTCCCGCTGATCGAGGACGTGATCTACATGGAGGGGGAGAAGCAGGGCATCCCGGTGGAGATCGCCATGGTCTACAACGACTCGTTCAACGAGAACCTGCACTCCTACGTCAACAACATCAATACGCACGAGGGCGGCACGCACCTGGCTGGCTTCCGCCGCGGCCTCACCCGCACCCTGAAGAAGTACGCGGACAGCAGCGGTGCCACGGCCAAGCTGAAATTCGAGATCAGCGGTGACGACTTCCGCGAGGGCCTCACCGCTGTGATCAGCGTGAAGGTGGCCGAGCCCCAGTTCGAAGGGCAGACCAAGACGAAGCTGGGCAACAACGAGGTGATGGGCGCGGTGGACATCGCCGTGAGCGAGATGCTCGAGAATTACCTGGAGGAGCACCCCCGCGATGCCAAGCAGATCGTGGAGAAGGTGATCCTGGCGGCCACCGCCCGCCACGCGGCGCGCAAGGCCCGGGAGATGGTGCAGCGCAAGGGCGCCTTCACCGGCGGCGGCCTGCCCGGTAAGCTCGCTGACTGCCAGAGCAAGGATGCCAGCCAGAGCGAGCTCTTCCTGGTGGAGGGCGACTCGGCCGGCGGCACAGCCAAGCAGGGCCGCAACCGCGAGTTCCAGGCCATCCTGCCGCTGCGGGGCAAGATCCTCAACGTGGAGAAGGCCATGCAGCACAAGATCCTCGACAACGAGGAGATCCGGAACATCTACACCGCGCTTGGAGTCAGCATCGGTACCGATGAGGACAGCAAGGCGCTGAACATGGACAAGCTGCGCTACCACAAGATCGTGATCATGTGCGACGCCGATGTTGATGGCAGCCACATCCAGACCCTGATCATGACCTTCTTCTTCCGGCACATGCAGCCGTTGATCGAAAGCGGCTACCTCTACATCGCCACGCCCCCCCTCTACCTGGTAAAGAAGGGCAAAGAGCAGGTCTATTGCTGGAACGAGGCGGAGCGCGATGCGGTGATCGAGCGCATGAAGGCCGGCAGCAAGGAGGCCACGGTGAATGTGCAGCGCTACAAAGGCCTGGGCGAGATGAATGCCGAGCAGCTCTGGGAGACCACCATGGATCCCAGCCGCCGCACCCTGCGGCAGGTGACCATCGAGAACGGTGCCGAGGCCGACCGCATCTTCAGCATGCTCATGGGCGACGAGGTGCCCCCGCGCCGCGAGTTCATCGAGAAGAACGCGGTGTACGCGAAGCTTGACGTCTGAGGGGCCCCCAAGGCCGCACCGAACGCCCCGGGACCACCGGGGCGTTCGCGTTCATGGAGGCTGCCCCTGCGCCGCGTGCGCCTCACCTGGGCTGGGCCCGCGCACCGGACGAGCGGGATGCCTGCGGCCGCTGCAGTGTGCGTGGTGCAACGGATCCCCTGGCGGACGGGTGGCTTACTTCAGCACCGTCACGTGACCGGTTCGCTCGATGAGCTCGTTGGTGAGGCGGTTGAAGCACTTCAGCTTCCACACGTACACCTCGGTTTCGACCAGTTCACCTTTGTAGGCGCCGTTCCAGGGTTCATGCACGGCATCCGTGGTGTGGATGCGCTCGCCCCAGCGGTCGAAGATCATGAACTCATAGTCGCGCACGAGCAGCGGCAGGTTGAAGACCGGCATGAAGTCATCGTTGAACCCGTCGCCGTTCGGCGTGAAGGCATTGGGCACATGCACCGTTAAGGCATCAAGCACCTCCACCGGTTCGCAATGGGTATCGGAGCAGCCATTGGCATCGTAGGCCGTGAGGCAGATCATGTAGCTGTCGCCCAGCCCGCCGGGGAAGGTGAACGCGGGCGAGACGGATGCGCTGGTGCCCAGCCCGCTGAAGTCCCAATGGAAGGCCACCGCATTCTGGCTCGAAGCATTGGTGAACTGAGCGGTGGCGCTGGTCACTACGAGCGTCTCTGGGGAGTACGTGAAGCCGGCCACCACCGGCGCCGGGGAAAGGATGCTGGCGATGCCGCTTGCGGAGCAGCCATTGGCATCGAGCATGGTGATGGTGAAGGCGCCGGGGCAGAGCCCTGTGAACAGCCCTTCGCCTTGGTACGCGCCACCATTGATGCTGTAGAGCGCCCCTTCAGGATCGGTGATGGTGATGCTGCCATCGCAGGTGCCCGGGCAGGTCTCGTCCGTGGCGGCTATGGCATCGATCACGAGCGCTACCGGCTCGCCGATGGTGAAGGGTGCCGAGGCTGAGCAGTTGTTCACGTCAAGCACGGTGACGTTGTACGAGCCCGCACAGATGCCCGCTGCCATTGGTGCATTCCCAGCGATGCCGTTCGACCAGGCGTAGCTGTAAGTGCCGTTCCCTCCTGTTGCCGCCACGCTGGCCGTGCCGTTGCACGCGCCGTTGCAGATGGCATCCGTTGCCGCAACTGCCGGCAGGATGGCATCGGTGAAGGTGATGGACACCTGGTCCTGCGTAGCGCAGCCATCATTCGAGAGCACGTTCCAGGTGAACGTATATGTGCCACCCGCGCCGGCGGTCACGCTGCTCGTCGGTGAAGTGGGTTCGGAGAAGGTGATGCCTGCGGGGCCGCTCCAAGAGCCGCTGGCCCAGTTGCCGGTGGCACTCAGGTTGAACTCGAGCGTGCAGGTGACGGCGTCAGGCCCGGCATTCGGCGGGGCGATCAGGAACACCGTTGCGGTGGAGCTGGCCACCGCGTTCGGGCACGGCGCAAGGCCGGTGACGGTATAGGTGTAGGCGCCTTGCGGACTGGTGGCAGGGTCGAATATGCCGTTGCTGGGCTGGCCATCAGGAGCGGTCCATGCGCCACCGGGCATGGGCGTACCGCCGAGTAGCGAGAAGAGCACGATGGGTGAGGACTCCGGGCACAGTGTGATGGAGCCGTTAGTGCCAGCATCGGGCAGCGGGTTCACGTCGACGAGCACATCAGCGCTGGCGTTGGGACAGGGCGCTGTGGCGAGCACGGTGTAGGTATAGCTGCCGGGTGCATCGCTCTGCGGGTCGAAGCTGCCCTCGGTAACGCCCATGGGGCCGGACCATGAGCCACCGGGATCCGGTGAGCCTCCCAGGGCGGTGAAGAGTGCGAGCGGTGGAGCGTTCGAGCACAGGGTTGCGCTCCCAGCCGTACCCGCACTCACTGGTTCCACCACGTCCATCACCACGTGCGCGGTGTCATTCGTGCAGGGCGCAGGCACGTAGAGGATGTAGGAATAGATGCCTTCAGGGCTCGTGCCCGGGTCGAAGCTGCCGCTCGACGGCGCTCCATCCGGGGCGAACCACGACCCTCCTTCATCCGGGCTTCCCTGCAGCAGGCCGAAGAGCGGAACCGGGCCATCGCTGCCGCAGAGTGTGACTGAGCCATCGCCTCCGGCATCCGCATTGGCGAGAACGTTCACCGTAACGGTCGCCGAGGCTTCCGGGCAGGGCGGTGAGCCGGCGACGGTATAGGTGTAGTTGCCCGGCGTGCCGGTACCCGGCGAGAACATGCCCGATGAAGCGCCCCCGGGTCCGTTCCAAGCACCGCCCGGGTCGGCACCGCCAAGTGCGCTGAACAGGTCAACGGGGTCTCCCACGATGCACAGGTTCAGGATGGCATCGTTTCCAGCGTTGGGCAGTTGCGTCACGGCAATGGTCACGCTCGCCACGTCGGCCGGGCAGGGTGCCGTTCCTGCTACAGTGTAAGTGAAAGCGCCCGGCGCATCGGCGGCGGGGTTGAAGGTTCCGCTGAAGGGGGCGCCGGCGCTCGTGCTCCACGCTCCTCCTGCTTGCGGTGTTCCGCCCAGCAGGGTGAAGAGGTCCTGTGCCGCTCCGGTGAGGCAGAGTGTCGCGGCACCATCCAGTCCGGCATCAGGTGCAGCGATCACATCCACGGTCACCGTGCTGCTCGCGCTGGCACAAGGTGGCGGCACCACGATGGTATAGGTGTAAACGCCACCCGGCATCGTGATAGGGTCGAAGATGCTGCTGGTGCTCGTTCCGTTCGGCGCAGTCCAAATGCCGCCTTGGTCCGGCGAGCCTTCGAGGTAGCTGAAGAGGTCATCCGGTGCATCCGTGGCGCAGATGGTCAGGTAGCCGGGGCCGCCGGGGTCCGGCTCACTCACCACAGTCACCGTCACCTGCGACTGGTCGCTGGGGCAGGGCGTGGTGCCGTTCACTGTGTAGGTATACACACCGGCGGCCATCATCGCTGGGTCGAAGAGCCCACCGGCCACCGTTGAAGGCCCGCTCCAGCTGCCGCCGGGCTGCGCACCGCCGCCGAGCTGCGCGAACAGCGATGCCGCCGGGCTGCTGATGCAGAGGGTGAGTGCGCCATCGGTGCCCGCGTTGGGCGGCGCGATCTCGGTGATGGTGACCGTGCTGCTGGCGTTCACGCAGGGTGGCGGCACCGCGATGGTGTAGGTGTACACGCCGGGGCTCATCGTTGCCGGATCGTACTGCCCGCCGACCACAGGAGAGGGCCCGTTCCAGTTGCCGCCCGCATCAGGTGTTCCGCCGAGTTCGGCGAAAAGGTCGATTGCGCCATCGGTTGCGCAGAGCGTGGCGTTGCCGGGCGTTCCGGCATCCGGCGCGCTCACCACGGTCACCGTCACCTGCGACTGGTCGCTGGGGCAGGGCGTGGTGCCGTTCACTGTGTAGGTATACACACCGGCGGCCATCGTCGCAGGGTCGAAGAGCCCACCGGCCACCGTTGAAGGCCCGCTCCAGCTGCCGCCGGGCTGCGCACCGCCGCCGAGCTGCGCGAACAGCGATGCCGCCGGGCTGCTGATGCAGAGGGTGAGTGCGCCATCGGTGCCCGCGTTGGGCGGCGCGATCTCGGTGATGGTGACCGTGCTGCTGGCGTTCACGCAGGGTGGCGGCACCGCGATGGTGTAGGTGTACACGCCGGGGCTCATCGTTGCCGGATCGTACTGCCCGCCGACCACAGGAGAGGGCCCGTTCCAGTTGCCGCCCGCATCAGGTGTTCCGCCGAGTTCGGCGAAAAGGTCGATTGCGCCATCGGTTGCGCAGAGCGTGGCGTTGCCGGGCGTTCCGGCATCCGGCGCGCTCACCACGGTCACCGTCACCTGCGACTGGTCGCTGGGGCAGGGCGTGGTGCCGTTCACTGTGTAGGTATACACACCGGCGGCCATCGTCGCAGGGTCGAAGAGCCCACCGGCCACCGTTGAAGGCCCGCTCCAGCTGCCGCCGGGCTGCGCACCGCCGCCGAGCGCGGCGAAGAGCGATGCCGCCGGGCTGCTGATGCAGAGGGTGAGTGCGCCATCGGTGCCCGCGTTGGGCGGCGCGATCTCGGTGATGGTGACCGTGCTGCTGGCGTTCACGCAGGGTGGCGGCACCGCGATGGTGTAGGTGTACACGCCGGGGCTCATCGTTGCCGGATCGTACTGCCCGCCGACCACAGGAGAGGGCCCGTTCCAGTTGCCGCCCGCATCAGGTGTTCCGCCGAGTTCGGTGAAAAGGTCGATTGCGCCATCGGTTGCGCAGAGCGTGGCGTTGCCGGGCGTTCCGGCATCCGGCGCGCTCACCACGGTCACCGTCACCTGCGACTGGTCGCTGGGGCAGGGCGTGGTGCCGTTCACCGTGTAGGTATACACACCGGCGGCCATCGTCGCCGGGTCGAAGAGCCCACCGGCCACCGTTGAAGGCCCGCTCCAGCTGCCGCCGGGCTGCGCACCGCCGCCGAGCGCGGCGAAGAGCGATGCCGCCGGGCTGCTGATGCAGAGGGTGAGTGCGCCATCGGTGCCCGCGTTGGGCGGCGCGATCTCGGTGATGGTGACCGTGCTGCTGGCGTTCACGCAGGGTGGCGGCACCGCGATGGTGTAGGTGTACACGCCGGGGCTCATCGTTGCCGGATCGTACTGCCCGCCGACCACAGGAGAGGGCCCGCTCCAACTACCGCCGGCGTCGGGTGCTCCGCCGAGTTGGCTGAAGAGGAGGATCGGTGCATCGCTGGTGCACAGTGTGGCATTGCCCGGTGTTCCCGCATCGGGATTGGTCACAACGCTCACGGTCACCGTGGCCGACACGGTTGGGCATGGAGCGATGCCATTCACCGTATAGGTGTAGTCCCCGGTCGAGCTAGCGCCTGGCGTGAACGTGCCGGTAGCGGGGCCACCCCCGGGAGCGGTCCAAAAGCCACCGGAATCGGGTGTGCCATTCAGGCCGCTCATGAGCGGGGTTGACGGGCTGGAAGAGCATAGCGTGAGTCCGCCACTGATGCCCGCGTCAGGCATCGCATTCACTGTGACCGTAATGGCCGCGATAGCAGCAGGGCAGGGCGCTGTGCCAGCAACCATGTACGCATAGGCTCCAGCCGCATCGGTACCCGGCGTGAATGTGCTGCTGTGCGCTGCGCCTCCAAAGGTCCATGTCCCGCCGGGCTCTGGCGAGCCGCCGAGCAACGCGAATAGCCCGAAGTCTCCATCGGTCTCGCAAACCGTGATGGCACCATCGGTGCCGGCGTTGGGCGGCGTGCTGATCGAGACGGTCACCGAAGCCTGCTCGCTGGGGCAGGGCGCCGTGCCGTTCACCGTGTAGGTGTAGGTGCCCGCGCTCATCGTTGCCGGGTCGATCATGCCGCCGACCACCGCACTGGGCCCGCTCCAGGTTCCGCCGGCATCGGGCGTGCCGCCGAGCTGCGCGAAGAGCGAGGCGGGCGCATCGGTGGCGCAGAGGGTGATGCTGCCATCGGTGCCGGCGTTGGGCGGCGTGCTGATCGAGACGGTCACCGAGGCCTGCTCGCTGGGGCAGGGCGCCGTGCCGTTCACCGTGTAGGTGTAGGTGCCCGCGCTCATCGTTGCCGGGTCGATCATATCGCCGGTGATCGCACTGGGCCCGCTCCAGGTTCCGCCGGCATCGGGCGTGCCGCCGAGCTGCGCGAAGAGCGAGGCGGGCGCATCGGTGGCGCAGAGGGTGATGCTGCCATCGGTGCCGGCGTTGGGCGGCGTGCTGATCGAGACGGTCACCGAGGCCTGCTCGCTGGGGCAGGGCGCCGTGCCGTTCACCGTGTAGGTGTAGGTGCCCGCGCTCATGTTGGCCGGGTCGATCATGCCGCCGACCACTGCACTGGGCCCGCTCCAGGTTCCGCCGGCATCGGGCGTGCCGCCGAGCTGCGCGAAGAGCGAGGCGGGCGCATCGGTGGCGCAGAGGGTGATGCTGCCATCGGTGCCGGCGTTGGGCGGCGTGCTGATCGAGACGGTCACCGAGGCCTGCTCGCTGGGGCAGGGCGCCGTGCCGTTCACCGTGTAGGTGTAGGCACCCGCGCTCATCGTGGCCGGGTCGATCATGCCGCCGACCACCGCACTGGGCCCGCTCCAGGTTCCGCCGGCATCGGGCGTGCCGCCGAGCTGCGCGAAGAGCGAGGCGGGCGCATCGGTGGCGCAGAGGGTGATGCTGCCATCGGTGCCGGCGTTGGGCGGCGTGCTGATCGAGACGGTCACCGAGGCCTGCTCGCTGGGGCAGGGCACCGTGCCGTTCACCGTGTAGGTGTAGGTGCCCGCGCTCATGTTGGCCGGGTCGATCATGCCGCCGACCACTGCACTGGGCCCGCTCCAGGTTCCGCCTGCATCGGGCGTGCCGCCGAGCTGCGCGAAGAGCGAGGCGGGCGCATCAGTGGCGCAGAGGGTGATGCTGCCATCGGTGCCGGCGTTGGGCGGCGTGCTGATCGAGACGGTCACCGAGGCCTGCTCGCTGGGGCAGGGCGCCGTGCCGTTCACCGTGTAGGTGTAGGTGCCCGCGCTCATCGTTGCCGGGTCGATCATACCGCCGACCACCGCACTGGGCCCGCTCCAGGTTCCGCCGGCATCGGGCGTGCCGCCGAGCTGCGCGAAGAGCGAGGCGGGCGCATCGGTGGCGCAGAGGGTGATGCTGCCATCGGTGCCGGCGTTGGGCGGCGTGCTGATCGTGACGGTCACCGAGGCCTGCTCGCTGGGGCAGGGCGCCGTGCCGTCCACCGTGTAGGTGTAGACACCCGCGCTCATCGTGGCCGGGTCGATCATGCCACCGATCACTGCGCTCGGCCCGCTCCAGGTGCCGCCGGCATCGGGAGCACCTCCGAGCTGCGCGAAGAGCGAAGCGGGCGCATCGGTGGCGCAGAGGGCGATTGAGCCATCGGTCCCCGGATCAGGCGGGGCGTTGATGTTGATGGTTAACGTGGCCAAATCATTTGGGCAGGGTGCCGTCCCGGCTACCGTATAGGTGTAGATGCCTGGCAGGTCTGCAGCTGGATCAAAACCGCCGCTGGTGCTCGCGCCACCGGGATCCGTCCAGGTACCTGATCCGTCCGGACTGCCCCCAAGCTGGGTCACCATCACCAAAGGAGCGCTCGTGCTGCACAGCGTGATGGTTGCATCGCTACCGGCGTCGGGTGGCGCGCTTTCCGTCACCGTCACTGTTGCGGTGGCGTTCGGGCATGGCGCTGTACCATTCACCGTGTAGGTGTACACACCCGGATCCATCGTTGCAGGGTTGTAGCTGCCTCCCGGCACCGGCGAGGGACCGCTCCAGGTGCCGCCGGCCTCCGCGCCGGAACCCAGCAAGGCGAACATCGATTGAGCGGCATCGGTGCTGCACACGGCGAGGCTGGTGCTCGTGCCGGCATTCGGCAACGGATACACGGTTACGTTCACTGTGCTGCTCTGGGGAGCCCCGCAGGCGCCGGCACCGCCCACCGTATAGGTGTAGATGCCGGGAGCGTCCGCTCCCGGCTGGAAAGTGCCGCTGTGCGCACCGCCGCCAGGGGCCGTCCATGTGCCTCCTGCGGTCGGCGTTCCGCCAAGCTGCGCGAAGAGGTTGGTGGCCGCACCGTTGCTGCACGCAGCCACGCTGGCATTGGTGCCTGGATCCACAAGGTTGTCCACCGTGATGGTCACACAATCCGTACTGGTGCAGAGGGGGTGGCCCACCTGATGGACCGTGACGCAGTATTGCGTGGTGCCCCCCACGGTGGCAATCGGATTCGCGATGTTCGGATCGCTCAGGCCTGTTGCGGGAGACCAGCTGTACACGAAATTGCCGCCAGGGCAATTGGCCGCACCGCTCCAGAGCTGACCGCTGCCGGGCCCTTGCGGCGAAGCGTACACCACGCCGCCCGTGCCATTGAAGAGCGTGAACGACTGCTCGCCATTGTAGAGCGAACCGGCCGTATAGCTCACCACGATGGTTGCACCGCTGGACACGGGGATTCCCACACTGGCCTGCGAGCCGCCATTCAGCCAGTAGCTGTACGGGGTGCCGTTCACCGTTACGGTCACGCTCGATCCGTTCGACCCAATGCCGAAGAGGCCGGTCCAGCCATCGCCAAAGCTGTCATACAGCGTGAGCGTGTAGGAGCAATTCGTGGGGAATCCGCCGCCGACCACGCTCGCTCCAAGTTGCACGGGCGTGTTGCAGGTGCTCGCGTCCGGTCCGGCATTCACCTGCGGGGCCGGCGTAATCGTCACCGTGAGGGTGGTGTCGTAGGTGCAGCCGAAGTTGTCAGTCACATGATAGACGTAGTCGTAGCTGCCGGGAGCGACGGGCGTCACGCACGCCTGATTGCAGTCGGCGCCCTGGCTCGTGATGTTGGGTCCGGTCCAATAGCTGCTGTCGCATTGAGTTCCATAGACCGGGGTGAATGCGATCAGGTCGTCGAAGAGCGCAGGATTGAAGTCGATGCCCCAATTGCACACGAAGCCGTTGTCCGAGGCCCACATGTCGCACACCTGGAAGGTCCAGGTGCCATTGAGCTGCGAGCCCACCAGCCCGGCCAGGCTGTTCAGGCTTTCGTAGTTGCCGCTCGGCAGCGTGGCCTGTCCGTTGTCGGCCATGGTGCCATTCGTCGCAGTCGGGATCCAGCAGTAGTTCCAGCAGGTCCCTTGCGCGTTGGGCTGCAGGTCATTGTCGACCGGGATGCCTAGGAAGGTGCCGCCGCCGCCCTGTTGGTGCAGGGTCACGGTCTGGCCCGTGGGGCTGATGATGTTGATGATCAGGTCACCGAGGAAGGAATGCTCCATGTCCACGCAGATGGAGAGGAGCCCGTTGACGTTCGTGAGCGTGGAGCCCGGGGGGAACTGATTGAAGGTGATGGTGCTCTCGAAGCACTCGCCCACATTGTCGGGAAGGAACACGCCGCTTCCCAGGTTGGGGGCCGGCGATTCCGTCCAGGTGGTGCCCTGCACCGCGCCATTCAAGCAGAGCGTCTCGCCCACGCAGCCCGTCAGGGTGCCGTTCGTTCCCCCGAAGGTGGGCGCCGTGCCCACCATGGTCACCAGGTCGACGAGGTTGGTGCTGGCGCATCCGTTGTTGTCGAGCAGATAGAGCTGGGCCGTGTAGGCGCCAGGCTGCGCATAGGTGTGTGCCACCGAGGCGGGCGCGTTGTTGAGCACGGTGCCGTCCCCGAAATCCCAACGCCGGCTGGCGATGGAGAATCCGGGTGCCGCGGATGACGCGGCGCTGTTGAAGGTCACGCTCTCGCCTGGGCAGATCAGCTGCGGATTGGCTGCGCCGTGCGTGGCTGCAGCGGTGGGACGTGCGCAGGGCTGGTAGCAGGTGATGGAGGCCGCGAAGACCCCGGTGCCCGTGCCATTCGACTGGAAGACAATGGTGAGGCAGCCGGTGGAATTCCCGGCCGAGGCGGAGACCACCTGCCCTTGGAGGCCATTGCCGGTCCATGTGCCCAGCTGCGGGGCAGCGGTGCTGTTCCCGTCGTAGATCGCCATGAAATCGATCGGCGCAGCGCCCGCAGTGCTCAGGTTGAAGGTGAGGAAGTTCAGCGAGATGGCGCCTCCGGGTGCGTCAGGGCACAAGGTGTAAGTGAGGCTCTCGTTATTCGAGTAGCCGCCAGCGCCCTGCCCGCCGCTGTCAAGGAACGCTCCGGTGCAGGCCGTGGCACCGCCATTGAACATGGGGTAGGCCTGCCCAAGCGTCCGCTGCCCGACAAGGAGCAGCGCGGCCAGACATGCGGCGCGGAGGAGGATCGGGAATGCGAAGGATGCGGATACGGCCGGGTAGCGTGTCTTCATCCAAGGGGGGGCTGGGGTAGGGCGGCTCCAGCGTTGGGAAAGTATCCGTTTGCCGAATACGCCGAACGCATCCCTGCGACTATTGGATGAACACCCCCGCCGGGGTTATGGAAACGGCTGCTTTGCCTACGAGTGCTTGCGTTCAGCGCAGCAGGCTCACGTGCCCGTACAGGATCCGCTTCTCGCGTGAACTGCGGGCGCGGATCTTCAGGCGGTAGGTGTAGGTGCCTTGGGGAAGCACGGTGCCTTTGCTGGTGCCATCCCATGCTTCGAACAGGTCGGTGCTGTTGAACACCTCGTGTCCCCACCGGTCGAAGATGATGAGGTGGTATTCCTCGGTGGAGAGGTCGTTGCCGCTGACGGAGAAGGTCTGGTTGTGCGCATTGCCATCCGGGGTGAATGCATTGGGCACCCACACCATGAACTCGTCCTCGACGTCGACGAACGAACGGAGCGTATCCGTGCACCCCAGCTCATTGGCCACCACCAGCATCACGGGGTAGGTTCCGCCTGCATCGCTGGGGAATTCGATTACGGGGTCCTGCTCCTCGCTGGTGCCCAGCTCCCCGAAGTCCCACAGCCAGCTCACCACATTGGGCACGCTGGTGTCCACGAAGCGCACCACGGGCTCGTTGACCGTTGCGGGACGCGGCGTCCAGTACATGTTGGCGATCGGTACGGTGAGCACGCGCACCATGTCGGTGATGGTCGTGTCCGTGATGCAGCCGTTCGGCCATGTGATCACGGTGTTCACCGTGTAATTGCCGGCATTCGCATAGGTGTGGATCACGCTGGCGCTGTCCATCTCCACCGCTCCATCACCATAGCTCCATTGGATCCATGCGCCCTCGGTGGTATCGCGGAGCGTGAGGCCCACGCTGAAGGGGGCGCAGCCGAAGACGGTGTCGGCTGTCAGCTCGATGGGCGGTGTGTGCAGGATCTCGAGCCATGCGCAGTCCGTCACGGGTGGTGTTTCGCAGCCGTCGGTGAGGGTCACGCAGATGCTGTCCGACCAGGTGAGCAGGTATTCCGTGGCGTTCAGCGGCTGGGCACCGGTGCCCCAGTCGTAGGCATAGGCGCCGTCGCCGCCAGCCGCATCGAGCACCGCGTAGGGCACCGGGATGCCATAGCACTCGGTATCCGGCTCGAGGGGGGTGAAGGTCAGCGGCTCCCGCACCAGGACCGTGACATACTCCTCGTTGGTGGCGCAGCCATTGGCATCCACCGCCTGGACCACAAAGGTCGATGGGCCCGACGGCGGGCTCACCTGATGCGGCCCGTTGCCGGCGAGCCCTTGGCTCCAGACCAGGAGCACGGGGTCCGTGCCGCCTTGGGCCGTTGCGGCCAGGGTGGCCGAGCCGGCGAGGCAGATGGTCGTATCCTGCGGCACGGTCACCCATTCGAGCAGCGGCGGCTCGGTGATGGTGGCCGTAAGGGTGTCGGCACAGCCGTTGCCCTGCGGGCCTTCGCTGACGAATACGGTATAGGTGCCGGCCGCCGCTTCCAACGTGTCACCCAGCGAGGCCACGGTCTGCTGCACGCTGGTGCCGTTGGCATCCACCCAGTCATAGTTCCAAGGCCCTCCCAGGCCGGTGGAGATGATCTCGATGGCGCCCGGTCCGCCATTGCAGCGCACATGCGTCACTACGCTGTCGTTCTCCAGGAAGGAGGGAGGGTCCACCTCGATCGTATCGGTACCGAAGCACCAAGGCTGTCCGAAGGGGTACACCCGCACCACGAAGGTGGTGGTCTGCGTGATCTGCGATACGGTGTTCTGTGCATTGGGGTCGTCCACGCTGGCAGCAGGCGTCCACTGCCACACCACGGGCCCTGCATTCGGCCCGCAATCGCCCGTGCCGGTCCAGAGCGTGCCGCTGGGCGGCCCGTTCGGCGAATCGTACAGGATCGCTCCCGAGTTGCTGATCAGCTCCAGCGAGTTCTCGTTGTTCCAGATGGTGCCTGCGGTGAAGATGAGCGAGAGGGTGGCTCCGAACGGAATGGACAGCGATACCGTGAAGTCGTTTCCGCCGGGCGGCATCGAGTAGCTGGTGGAGACGCCATTGATCACCACCTGTACGTTGGCGCCGCCGTTCCAACCGTCGCCGAATGAATCGTGGAGAACGAGTGAGTAGGTGCAATCCGGCGGCGGCGGCGCATAGGCGACGATCTCCGCCTCCAAGGCGGTGGGCTCGCTGCAGGTGGAAGCGAGCACGGCCGTGGCCTCCACCTCAGGGGCGTTCGTCACCGTTACGGTGATGGTCGTGTCGTAGGTGCACCCGAAATTGTCGGTTACCGTGAACGTGTATGGGTACACGCCGGGGTCGGTGAGCGTGAAGCTCGCGTAGGTGGGGTCGTTCGGGTCGGTGGTCACACCCGCTCCGCTCCAGGCCATCGAGTCGGGGAAGAAGCCGATGGTGGGCGTGAAATCCACCAGGTCGGGGTAGAGGCTGGGGTTGAAATCGATGTACCATGAGCACAGGAAGCCATTGTCAGCGCCCCACAGATCCGTGAAGGAGAAGGTCCATGTGCCGTTGAGCGGACAACCCACGAGGTTATTCAATGGCTGCACGGAGGAGTACGTGCCGGGAGTCAATGAGGGGCCGGTTGCCGTAGGCGTCGTCAGGCCTGCCGTTGACGACTGCGCCCAGGTGCCATTCGGTGCGTTCGGTGCGAAGCAGTAATTCCAGCATGTGCCGGGCTGCGGGTTCCCCCCGTCGGCCTGGTTGGCGATTCCCAGATTCGTGCCTCCTCCGCCTTGCTGGTGAAGAATGGTGCTCTGCCCATTGGGGCAGGTGATCGTCATCACAAAATCACCCATGAAGCTGTGCTCGATGTCAATGCACAGCGACCACAGGTCATTCACATTCGTGAGCGTCGCGCCAGGTGGGAAGAGCCCATACTCGATCTGGCTGGTGAAGGTCTGGCCCACATTGTCCGGCAGATAGACACCATCGCCGAAATCCACCTCGGGCATCGCGCTCCAGGTCACCGGCTGCACTGCGCCGGCCAGGTCGACCGTGGCGCCTTGGCACACCGTCAGGCTTTCCGTGGTCCCGGCGAAGAGGGGCGTGGTGCCGACGTACACCGCAAGATCCACGGTCTGGGTATTCACGCAGCCGTTGTCGTCCGTCACCGTCAATTGGGCGATGTAGGCGCCCGGGTTGGAGAAGGAGTGGGTCACAATCGGCCCCGAGGCGGTGGTGCCATCTCCCAGGTCCCAGGCATAGTCGACGATGGTGAAGCCTGCGGCCGCGGTGGAGGCGGAACCATCGTAGGTGATCACCTCGTCCGGGCACACCAAGGCCGGCAGGGGCTGTCCGACATCGGCCACCGCGGTGGGGGGGAAGCAAGGCGTTACGCAACTGATGGCGGCCGCGAATACGCCCGTGCCATTGCCGTTGGAAGTGAAGACGAGCGTGAGGCAGCCGGTGGGATTGGTGGGTGAAGCGGAAACCACCGTTCCTTGGATGGACGTGCCTGTGAAGACACCCAGGAGCGGATCCGCAGCCGAGGGCCCATCATAGATGGCGAGGTTGTCGATAGGGTCGGTGCCGGCCTCGCTCAGGTTGAAGGTCACCCAGTTCAGGTGGATGCCCTGGCCGGGTGCATCGGGGCAGATGGTGGCTGTATAGCTCTCGTTGTTGCCATAGCCGCCCGCACCCTGACCACCGCTGTCCAGGATGGCTCCGGTGCAGGTGGTGATGCTCCCGTCCGTGATGGTGAAGATCTGCGCCGACCCGCTGAGGCTGAGCATCAGCGCAAGGATCCAGAGGTAGCGGATGGGGCGGCGAACGGTGGAGGGAGAGGGCATCCCGGGGAGATGTGGGAGGGGCTGCAAGATCGCGGATACGGTCCAATGACGTAGGGAATTTGCCATGCGGTGCCTTGGAGTGCTGTGCATTGGTCCGTGCAATGGGGAAGGGCGGCCCTTGGGCCGCCCTTCCGCTTGACAATCAGGGTATCACTTGATCAGGGTCACATGGCCCATCAGTTCCTTGCGGGTCTCGGTGTCCTTGATCTCGTAGGTGATGCGGTAGGCGTAGACGTCCGTCTTCAGGATGTCGCCGGAGTTGTTCCTGGCACCGTTCCAGAATTGGTACGGACTGTCCGTTTGGTACACCACCTGCCCCCAACGGTCGAACACGCGCAGCTCGAAGGAGGTGATGGCCGGGATGTTCGTGCTCATGCCCCAGGTCTCGTTCAGGTCATCGCCATCCGGCGTGAAGGTGTTGGGCACGTAAACGAAGAGGATGTCGTCGATGACCACGGTGTGGCACATCGTATCGGCGCATTGGTTGTAGTTGTAGGCCGTAAGGCAGACCTCGTACTGCCCCGGCTCCTTGTTGGTGAATTGGAAGAAGGGGGCTTCTTCGGTGCTGGTGGCGAGTCCGGCAATGTCCCAGAAGTAGGTCTCCGCCCCCGTGCTCGTATTGCCGAACCAGATGCGCGGGTCGGATACCGTGGCGGGGATGGGATTCCAAACGAAGTCGGACACCACCGGCGGAGGGCCCGTCACGATGGTGCTGCCGGTGCCGAAGCATCCGGCTGCATTCTGGATGCGGATCGGATAGAGCTGCTCGCATGCACCGGTGAGGATGGCATCGGGCACCCAAGTGGCTCCATTGTCGTAGCTGTAGAGCAGGGCCTCCGGGTCGTAAACCTCCACCTGGCCATCGCAATCACCCGAGCAAGTCACCGGCTGGAACGCGATGGAGTCGATCTCCAGCAGCCCGGGCTCATTGATGACCACGGAATTGCTGCCCGTGCAGCCGTTGTCGTCGGTGACGGTCACCGTATAGGTGCCGGCGCACAGGTTGTTCACGTCGCGCTCGCCCACACCGTTCAGCCCGGTGCTCCAGTCGAAGAGGAAGTCAGTGGCGGTATTGCCGCCGGTCACGGAGGCTTGCGCGGTGCCATCGCAGTAGGTATAGCACACCGCGTCCGTGGCGTTGAAGGCGATGACGATGGAGTCCGTAAGCGTCATCTGCACGCTGTCTACCAAGTAGCAGAAGGCGCCATCATCCTCGATCCAGTAGAACCAATGCGTGCCGCCCATGCCCGCCGGCAGGGTCACCGTGGTCTCCGTGGCGCTGGGGTCGGCGAATACGGCGCCCGCGGGGCCGCTCCACTGCCCCGTGCCCGTGTTGCCGGGGTCCACCGAAAGGCCGATGGTGAGGTTGCACGAGTAGGCGGAAGGGCCCATGGTGATGAATCCGCAGCACGTGGGGTCATCGGCGGGAATGACCGTGATGTCCAATTGCGCCGTGGCCACGCACCCGGCAGGGCTCGTCACCGTGTAGGTGTACACATCGGTCACCCCGTTCACCGAGATGAACTGGTTCGGCACTACGGCGCCGCCGCTCGTGGTCCACACACCGCCGGCATCGGGGGTGCCGCCCAGCGAGTCGGTCATCAGGAAGTTGGGGTCGCTGGCGCAGATGGTGATCGCGGCATCCTGCCCGGCATCGATGGAGGGGTCGGGGCTCACCAGCACGCTGTCCATGACCGCGCATTCCGGGGATCCGAGGGGATAGGCCGACAAGTAGTACCAGGTAGGCGAGGTGGTGTAGACGTTGGTCGTTGGGTCGCTCGGGTCATCCAGCCCGTCGGTCGGCGTCCACTCCCAAACGATGGGGGAGGTGCCGCCGCCGCAGCTCACCACCCCGGCCCAGGCCACGCCGGTAGGCGGACCCTGCGGGGAATCATAGACCGTTGCGCCGAGGTCGTTAAGGAGCTGGAAGGAATTCTCGTTGTTCCAGATGGTGCCTTGCGTATAGAGCAGCTGCATGCTGGAGCCTGTGCTCACGTTCAAGGGGAAGATGAGCTGGGTCTGGCCGGCGGGCACCGTGTAGTTGGTGGTCACCCCATCGATGGTCACGGCCAGGTTGGCCCCGCCATTCCAGCTATCGCCGAAGGTCTCCTCCAGGATCAGCGTCCACACGCAATTGGCCGGTGGTCCATTCGCAACCACCTGGCCGGCCATCGGTTCAGCGTCCGTGCAAAGAATGATGACGGGGCCGGCATCGATCTCCATCTGCGGCGCAACAGTCACCGTGATGGTGGTGTCGTAGGTGCAGCCGAAGTTGTCGGTCACGTGGAAGGAGTAGTCGAACGTACCCGCCTGACTCGGGGTGGCGGTGGCGATCAGCGGATCGTTCGGGTCCGTGACCAGGAACGGACCGGTCCAATAGGCCGAATCCAAAGTGGAGGTGCCCAGGTCCGGGGTGAATTGCGTGACGTCGGGGATGATGGCCGGGTTGAAGTTCAGCTCCCAGCTGCACAGGAATCCGTTGTCCGCGCCCCAAAGGTCCAGTGAGGTAAAGGTCCAGGTTCCATTCAGCGGGCACCCTTGCAGGTTGGTCCAGGGCTGTACGGCGGTATAGGTATCCGGGATCAGAGCGTTATTCTGCGGCGTGCCGCCCTGCATCACATTCGGCGTGGCCCCGAAGGCGGCGCATTGGGCGAAGGTGCCGTTCGGTGCATTCGCCGACCAGCAATAATCCCAGCAGGTGCCGGCCACCGGGTTCAGGTTCCCATCTCCGTCGTTGGCTGCGCCGATGTAGGTGCCGCCGCCGCCCTGCTGGTGCAGGATGATCACCTGCCCGTTGGGGCAGGTCACCGACAGCACCAGGTCTCCCATGAAGCTGTGCTCCATGCTGACGCAGATGGTCTGCAGGTCGTTGGCGTTCGTGAGCATCTGCCCCGGTTCGAACTGCGTGAAATTGATCTCGCTGGTGAAGGGGGTGCCCACGTCATCGGGCAGGTACACGCCATCGCCGAAGTTGGCTTCGGGAATCCCGGTCCAGGTCACCGGGCTCACCACGGCGCTCAGGTTCACCGTGGCGCCAAGGCAGCTTTCCACGCTTTCCATGGTGCCGATGAAGCTGGGGGTTGTGCTCACCAGCACCTGCAGGTCCACCACATTGGAGTTCACGCAGTCGTTGTCGTCCAGCAGGTTCAGCTGCACCACGTACTCGCCGGGCTCGGTGAAGGAATGGCTTGCCGTGGGCCCGTTGGCGGTGGAGCCATCGTCGAAGACCCATTCGTAGTTGATGATGTTGAAGCCGGTTGCCGCGTATGAGGAGGATCCGTCGAAGTCGATCTGCTCACCCACGCAGACCAAGGCGGGGCTGCCACCGGTCATGGAGGCGACGGCCACCGGCCGTTCACAGGGTGTGAAGCAGGTGATGGATGCCGCGAAGTCGCCTGTTCCCGTGCCGTTGGAGATGAACTGCACCGTCAGGCAACCGGTGGGATTGAAGCTGGTGGCGGAGGTGATGAGGCCGAGCAGGCCGCCGCCGGTATATTCCCCAAGGAAGGTGGCACCCGTGTTGTCGCCATCCCAGATGCGGATGCGGTCCCAGGTGTTCTGGGCACCGGCGGTGCTCAAGCCGAAAACGGCCCAGGTCAGCGAGATGCCATCCCCTGGGTTGTCCGGGCAGATGACCACCGTGAAGTTCTCATTGTTGCCGTACTCCGCGGCTGGGCCGCCGCTGTCCTCCAGCACGCCTGCGCAGGTGGTGATGCTGCCCGCGGTGATGCTGAATTGCTGCGCGGAAACCCCGCCAGCCAGGAGCAGTGCAAGGATGATCGTAAGGCCGGCCCGGGATAACGGACGAATGTGCATGGTTGGGCGTGCTTGAATTGTATGCGCCAGAAGGCCTGTTCCCTTACACTCCATGATGCAGGACAGGGCCTCCGGGTTGCCTCGGTCCAAAATTACGGACCCGGCCTTGCCGGGCCGGGTCCATGGGTTTCGTCTTCTCAACACTATCGTAGCAAGCTTATGCTGCCGTTATAGGTGCCGCCCAAGGCTTCACCGTCCCTCATTTCCACCATCCACACGTAGTCACCGGTGGGGCAAGGCTGGCCCACGCCGTTCACCCGGCCGTTCCATGGCCTGCGCGCGTCGGTGGTCTCGTACACGAGCGCTCCCGTGGTGGGGTCGTGCACCGTCATCCTGAACTTGCGGCCGAGCGTGCGCAGCGCGTCAGGGATGAAGTTGTCCTCCACGCCATCGCCGTTGGGGGAGAAGGAGGCCGCAGCCTTGAGGTTATAGTCCGACTTGATGTTGACGGTACGCTCGGTGCGATCGGTGCAGCCCACGGCATTGGTCACTTCCAAGGTCACGGTGTAGTCACCGGCCTTCTTGTAGACGTGCGTCGGCACCTGCAGCGTGGAGGTGCTGCCGTCGCCAAAGTCCCAGCGGTAGGACAGCCCCTTCAGGCTCTTGTTCTCGAAGTGCACCGACGGCACGCGGTCCTCGTATTCCTGGAGCATCGGGCTGAACGCCGCCTCCGGACGCTCATGGATGACGATCACATCGGAGACCGGCTTGTTGAAGATGGTGCCCCCGGAGGCGGAGGACATGGAGAGGGTCACCTCGTAGCGCCCGGCCTTCGAGTAGGCATGCTTCGGTGCGGCTTCGGTGGAGAAGCTGCCGTCCCCGAAGTTCCACAGCATCCGTGTGCCGGCGTTCGGTTCGTTGCTCACTTCGAACATGACCGAGGTGCCCGGGCAGCCTTCCGTGACGCTGGGGCGGATGGCGACATCAGCGGAGGCCGGTGCGGCAACCGCAGCGGCGGGAATCACCGCAGGTTCAGGTGAGACGCCCGCGCTGGTAGCAGGGGCCTTGGCCGGCTGCGCGGCAGGAACGGTTGTGGCAGGTGCCTCATCGCGCACCGTCACCGGCTGGCCGGAGGGATGGGTCATGGGCTCCATGGCATCCTGTTCAGGGGGCGGCTGGTCAGCAAGGGTGGCCGGTGGAGGTTGGGGCTTCGGCTCGGCCGGCAGGGCAGCCATTCCGGAATCGGTGGTGCCGGAGGTGGAGAGCATGAGGTGCACCGTGGAGGCAAGTGCGAGCGTTCCGCCGAGCAACAGCACGAGAAGACCGGACGACCACCGCCCTTTGGTCACCATCTGCTTGTCAAGCTCGCGCTCCACCATCGCCCAATCGGCCGAGTTGTACGGCACCTCGTAGGACTCCAAGGAGTCCTTCACTGCGCGCTCGAAGGCGTCGGAGGTCTTCATCGTGCGTCTACGGTTAATTGATCTTGTGCTCCTTGCGAAGCAGTTTCTTCAGGTTGGCCTTGGCCTTGGCCAGGTTGCTCTTGCTGGTGCCTACGTTGATCCCGAGTGAGTCGGCGATCTCCTTGTGGGTCATTTCCTCGAACACGTACAGGTTGAACACCGTCCGGTAGGCAGGAGTGAGCTTCTGCATCGCATTGATCACATCGGCGGGCTTCAGGTCCGGCAGATCATCGCCCTCCTCTTCGGCCAGGGTGTCTTCGGCATCCTCGTCGCCGAAGTCCTCGATGCTCCGCTCCTCGCCCAGGAGCAGGTAGGCGTTCTTGCTGCGCCGGAAATGATCGATGGCGGTGTTCACGATGATGCGTCGGATCCACCCTTCGAACGAGCCCGCGCGGTTGTAGGATTCCATGCTCCGGAAGACCTTGATGAAGCCGTCCTGGAGGATATCCTTGGCCTGGTCGGTGTTCTTGGTGTAGCGCATGCACACCGCCATCATCTTGCCGTAGAAAAGCTCATGCACCCGCTGCTGGGCGCGCCGGTCGTTGGCCAGACAGCCGTCCACCAGCTCCTCGAAAACCGCCTGCTGCCCCTCGAGGTTGACCCACGAGAGCGTGAGGCGGGGGGCGGGACGGTCGGATGCCACGGGAGCGGCCATGGAGCTCTTGCTTGGTGCCGACAAGATAGCCATACGGGAGGGTAGACGCAGGGCCCAGCCAAAGGATGCCTCCGTGCCTTTCAAGACTGTCAACAGCCGCTGATAACTGTCACGCCCCAGGCGCCGCAGGGCGACCTACCTTCGCGCCGGCCGGGAACGCCCGGTCCTACGAAACCTCTTAATCCCCGCTTGATCAGGATGAAAGTCACTGTTGTAGGGGCCGGAAATGTAGGCGCCACCTGCGCCGACGCCGTCGCCCGTTGGGAGCTGGCCAACGAAGTGGTGCTGCTCGATATCAAGGAAGGGTTCGCCGAGGGCAAGGCGCTGGATATCTGGCAGACCTCCCCGATCAACCTGTTCGACTCCCGCTTGGTGGGTTCCACCAACGATTACGCCAAGACCGCCGGCAGCGATGTGGTGGTCATCACCTCGGGCCTGCCCCGCAAGCCGGGCATGAGCCGCGATGACCTCATCGCCACGAACGCCGCCATTGTGAAGAGCGTGACCGAGAACGTGGTGAAGCACTCGCCCGAGGCCATCATCATCGTGGTGAGCAACCCGCTGGACGTGATGACCTACTGCGCCTACATCACCAGCAAGCTCCCCAGCAGCAAGGTGTTCGGCATGGCCGGCATCCTCGATACGGCCCGTTACCGCGCCTTCCTGGCCACCGAGCTCATGGTGAGCCCGAAGGACATCCAGGCCGTGCTGATGGGCGGCCACGGCGACACCATGGTGCCCCTGCCACGGTATACCACCGTGGGCGGCATCCCCGTCACGGAGCTGATTGCCAAGGACAAGCTCGATGCCATCGTGGAGCGCACCAAGAAGGGCGGCGGAGAGATCGTGAACCTGCTGGGTACCAGCGCATGGTATGCGCCGGGCACTGCGGCAGCGCAGATGGTCGAGGCCATCGTGCGCGACCAGAAGCGCGTGTTCCCCTGCTGCGTGTGGCTCCAGGGCGAGTACGGCCTGAAGGACATCTACATGGGCGCCCCGGTGATCCTGGGCCGCAACGGCGTGGAGCGCATCATCGAGCTGAAGCTCACGGCCGAGGAGATGGAGCTGGTGAATGCCAGCGCCAAGGCCGTGAAGGAGGTGATGGATGTTCTCGACAAGATGAACAGCGTGACCGCCTGAGTCGCATCCGCACTGCATTCGAAGAGAAGGCGCCCCTGGGGGCGCCTTCTCGCATTTCCGGCCTTTTCCCGGCTCAGCGCCGGTCCCGGCTCACCACCAGGCGCTCGGCACGGGTGGTGAGCGCCCCTTCCATCCGGATGAGGTAGACTCCGTCCTGGAGGCCGCTGATGTCCAAAGTGGAGCGATCGGCCTGGGCCGCGGTGCGGAGGACCACCTGTCCGAGCGCATTCCGCACCACCCACGAGCAGCCGCTCGGCGGAATGAGGCCGGCGCTCACTTCCACCCGGTCGCGGGCGGGATTGGGCCGGATGCCAATCGGCATCAGCCGGGCCATGGATTCCCCGGCTCCGCTGCTGAGGTCGCTCCGCCAGAAGGAGAGACCGCCCCGGAAGTTGCCCACCACCAGGTCCAACTCGCCGTCACCGGTGAAATCGTGCAGGCAGATACCGGTTCGAGCGCCATCATCCAGCTGCAGGAAGGCGGTATCCAGCTCCGTCCAGGTGCCATCGATGTTGCCCTCGATGCCGCCATAGCGGTACAGGACGCCCGATTCCGAGCCCAGCAGCATCTCGCGCTCACCTTGGGCATTGGCGTAGATCACCGGAACGGAATGGCCGGTCACGTTCCACCATTCCACGGTGCTCACGCCGCCGAGCGCCTCGGAGACCAGCGTCCACTGCGGCGCGCCCTGCGAGCCCGTGTTCCGGTAGTGGTTCAGGTTGCCGTTGCGCTCGCCCACGATGAGGTCCAGCAGTCCATCACCATCAAGGTCGTGCAGCAGGGGTGTGGCGAATTGCCCCACATCGATCACGGCGCCGCCGGCATCGGTGATATTGGCCTGCACCAACGAGAACTGGGCCACGGGGCCGGTGGCCGTGTTCCGATAGAAGTGCATGCGCCCCTGCAGGTCGCCGATGTAGAGGTCCAGGTCGCCGTCGCCGTCCACATCGCCCAGGGCGGGGTACATGCTGAGCCCGATGCCGCTTGCGCTCAGGTTGAGGTAGTCGTCCGTGACCATGCTGAAGGCCGGTGCGGTTAGGGTGCCCACGTTGCGCAGCAGCGCCACCTTGCCCACGTAGTTGCCGCCCGGGGCATAGTATCCGTGGTTGGCCACCAGCAGGTCCATCAGCCCGTCGCCGTTCTCATCGAAGGCGATGGGCATGGCGCCCTGGCCGAATTCCAGCATGCGGTCCTGGAAGAGGTCTTCTTGCTGGAAGTCGAAGAGGGGCGCGGCATCGGTGCCGACGTTGCGGTAGTACCACACGCTGCGGTGATCGTGGGCCAGGGACGTGGCGTTCGGTGTCACGATGAGGTCGCGCTTGCCGTCGCCGTCCACATCCAGATGGAAGGCCGCCGGGAAGAGCACCAGGTTCACGCTTTCGTCATAGCTCGGGAAGAGCGTGTCCTCCTGCGTCATGAAGGCGTAGCTGGTGGAACCGCCGTTGTACAGCCCCACGAGGTTGTTGTAGGAGATGTCGCCCAGCAGCAGGTCCATCACGTCATCGCCATTGAGGTCGATGGGCGTCACCGTGCTGCCTGCGTGGGCGCGGCTGTCGCCTTCCTCTTCCTCAGGGTCCGCCTCGCCCTCGGTGGGGAGCTCAGGATTGGGCACATTGAACTGGCAGGGGATGTTGAGCGTGACGGAGTTGGTGCTGAAGTTCTCGGCGAAGAAGCCCCAGCACTTGTTGCGCAGCTCGTACTTCAGGCTGTCGCAGGTGCCGTAGAGCTCCATGCTCAGGTTCTTGTGCAGCTCCAGATAGGAGCCGAGCAGGCTGAAGGTGAGGATGTCCAGATCGCCATCGTTGTCCACATCGGCGATGCCGGGCAGGTCAACCTGCGAAATGAAGAGGTTGGCGTTGGTGCCCGCGCCGCTGGGGGAGACGTAATTGGAATACACCAGGTTCGATACCTGCTCGAAGGCCGGCTGGCTGCCTTGGCTCACGTTCTTCCACACGCCGAAGCCGGCCTGGGTGTAGGAGAAGATGTCCTCCTTGCCGTCGCAGTTGAAGTCCCGGATCAGGGCCCAGTCGTGCAGCAGGTTCAGGGGCGGCACCTGGTCGTAGTCACGGGTCACCCGGTAGGCGGCAGTCCCCGCACCGGCCGTGCGGAGCAGGATCACTGGCTTGGCCCCCGAGGTGTAGGAGTGATCGAAGAGGAAGAGGTCCTTCAGGCCGTCGCCGTTCAGGTCGATCTCGCCGATCTGCGGGTTGTTGAGGCCGCCGGCCCACGCCAGGTCGAGCGCGGCGCCTTGCCGCGTGACGGGGATGTTCGGGTCGAAGTGCAGGTCCCATTGCGCAGGAAGGGCGAGTGCCGCTGGCAAGGAGAGGGCGAGGAAGGCGAGGCGCATGCAATCGGTGTTCGGAGGGATGACGCTTCAAAGATCGGTGTCGTTGCCGTGGTGCATCGTGGCCGAGCCCGATCTTTTCATAGGCTTGCGTTGGGCGCCCTTTGCCCCTGAGGGAGAGGCGAAAAGGCCCTTCAATGGGCCGAAGGGCAACACTTCTATATTTGCCGCCTCTTTTAGAAACCCCCTTCGGTCATGCAGAATAGAGGCGCGCTCTGGATCTTCACCGTCCTGTTGGCGCTCGCGTGCGCGTATCAGCTCTCCTTCTCCTATTTCACCTCCCGCTTGGAAGGCAAGGCCCGCGCCGCCGCTGAGCTCCAGGCCGATTCCGTGCTGGCCACGCCCGACGGCGCAAGCCAGGACCGCGGGAGCCTGGTGCTCGACTTCGAGAATGCCTACCTGCGCGCCCACGCCGAGGAGCGGGTCTATCCGGTGCTGGGCTACACCTACCGCGAGTGCAAGGAGAAGGAGATCAACCTGGGCCTTGACCTGAAGGGCGGGATGGCCGTGACCCTCGAGGTGAGCATCCCCGAGCTGATCGAGAACCTGAGCGAGAACAGCAGCGACCCGGCCTTCACCACCGCCTTGGCCAACGCCCGCAAGCGCCAGCTCACCGACAACCTGGACTTCGTGACCCTCTTCGGTCAGGAGTACGCCAAGATCGAGAACCGCCCGCCGCTCTCGGCCATATTCTATTCGCCCGACCGCCAGGGCATGTTCGATCGCGAGGGCAGCGACGATGACTACCTCGATGCGCTCCGCCGGGAGGCCGATGCCGCCCTCTCGAACACCGAGCGCATCCTGCGGACCCGTATCGACAAGTTCGGCGTGTCGCAGCCCGGCATCCAGAAGCAGGCCTTCAGCGGCCGCATCAGCATCGAGCTGCCCGGCGTGAAGGACAAGGAGCGTGTGCGCAAGGTGCTCCAGAGCACCGCCAACCTGGAGTTCTGGGAGACGCACGACAACACGGAGATCGGCCCCCTGCTCAGCGGCGTCAATGAGCCGCTGAGCAAGCTGCTCTACCCGGAGCTGGCTGCGTCCGATACGGCGGCGGCCGACACCCTGGCCGCTGCCGCCGACACGTTGGCGACCGATACGGCGGCGATGGCGGCGGATACCACCGGTGCTGATACGCTCGCGGCCGATACCAGTTCCGCCCCGGTGGACTCGGCCGCCCTCCGCGCTGACCAGGAGAAGCGCGCGCCCCTGGCCTCGAAGCTTGAGCTGATCATCGGCCAGCGCGGCTGGATGCGCGGCCCTGTGGTGGGCCGGGCCAACGTGAAGGATGTGGAGGCCGTGAACAAGCTGCTGGCCATGGCCCCGGTGCAGTCGGCCCTGCCGCGCGACGTGCGCCTGGCGTGGGCCGCGAAGCCCATGGATGTGACCTTCACCAATGGCGAGAGCGGCCAGATCCTGGACCTCTACGCGCTGAAGGTTCCGATGGACGGCAAGCCCAAGCTGGATGGCAGCGCCATCACCAGCGCCTCGCAGGACTTCGACTTCAAGGGCGAGGTGGAGGTGCGCATGAGCATGAACCCCGAGGGCGCCCAGACCTGGAAGGTGATGACGGGCGACAACGTGGGCAAGTTCATCGCCATCGTGCTGGACGGCCAGGTGTACAGCGCCCCCGAGGTGCGCGGCGAGATCGCCGGCGGCCAGTCGCAGATCTCCATGGGCTCGGGCAACCTCAACGAGCAGATCCAGGAGGCCGAGGACCTCGCGAACATCCTGAAGGCCGGTGCCCTGCCCGCCCCGGCGCGCATCATCGATGAGACGGTGGTAGGCCCCTCACTGGGCCAGGAGAACGTGAGCACGGGCCTGTTCTCCTTCCTGGTGGCCCTGCTGCTGGTGATGGTGTACATGGCCCTGTACTATGCCCGCGCGGGCTGGGTCGCCGACCTGGCGCTGGTCGTGAACCTCTTCGTGCTCATCGGCTCGCTGGCCTCGCTGCAGGCCGCGCTCACCCTGCCCGGCATCGCGGGCATCGTGCTCACCATGGGCATGGCCGTCGACGCCAACGTGCTCATCTACGAGCGCATCCGGGAGGAGCTGCGCCATGGCAAGATGCTCAAGAGCGCCGTGGACCTCGGCTACAAGGGCGCCCTCTCGGCCATCGTGGACGGCAACGTCACCACCCTGATCATCGCGGTCATCCTCCTCATCTTCGGCAGCGGCCCCATCCAGGGCTTCGCCGTCACGCTGGGGCTGGGCATCCTCACCTCGCTGTTCACGGCGCTGCTGCTCTCGCGCATGATCATCACCTACCGCCTGGAGAAGGGAAAGCCCTTCACCGTGTGGATGGGCTGGAGCAAGGACATCTTCGTGAACGCCAAGTACGACTTCATGGGCAAGCGGAAGGTGTTCTACGCGATCAGCGGCACCCTCATCGCCATCGGCATCGGCTCCATGGCGGTCAATGGCTTCAACTGGGGCGTCGACTTCAGCGGCGGGCGCACCTACGTGGTGAAGTTCGAGGGCGACGTGGACGTGGAGAAGGTGCGGGCCGCGCTCGATGACCGCTTCATCGGTGAGGACGGCGTGAAGAGCACCCCGAACGTGAAGACCTACGGCAGCGACCGGCAGCTGAAGATCACCACCAACTTCCTCATCAATCAGCCCGATACCGCAGCGGACAGCCGCGTGGAGAGCAGCCTGCGCGAGGGCCTCGCTGCGGTGGGGACGGGCTACGAGATCACCGAGAGCCGCAAGGTGGACCCGACCATCAGCGACGACATCAAGACCGGCGCCATCACCTCGCTGACCATTGCGCTGGCGCTCATCTTCCTCTACATCGCCGTGCGCTTCCGCAACTGGCAGTTCGGCTTGGGCGGCGTGCTCTCCCTGGCGCACGATGCGCTCATCGTGCTGGGCATCTATTCGCTGCTCTACAAGGTCATGCCGTTCAGCCTGGAGATCGATGAGGCCTTCATCGCGGCCATCCTCACCGTGATCGGCTACTCGATCAACGACACCGTGATCGTGTATGACCGCATCCGCGAATACCTGCGCGACCACAAGCGCGAGGCCTATCCGGTGGTGATCAACAAGGCCATCAACTCCACCTTGGGCCGCACCATGAACACCTCGCTCACGACCCTCCTGGTGCTGGTGATCATCTTCATCTTCGGCGGGGTGGCCATCAAGGGCTTCGTCTTCGCGCTGCTGGTGGGCATCGGGGTGGGCACCTACTCGTCCATCTTCGTGGCGAGCTCCATCGTCACGGACCTGCTCAAGGGCAAGGACCCCGCCCGCGAGGCTTAGTCATCCCGGATTCCGCACGGAAGCCCTGCCCCAGCGGCAGGGCTTCCTACTTTCGGCCCCCGATGCGCCCAGCACTCCTCTTCGACATCAGCGGCGGTGAGTTCCTGGTGGTCATGCTCTTCGTGCTGATGTTCTTCGGCGCCAAGGGCATCCCGGATATGGCCCGCACCGTGGGCCGCTTCATGCGCCAGGTGCGCGATGCGAGCAACGAGGTGCAGCGCGAGATCCACCGCGGCGCCGATGAGGTGCGCCGCAGCGCGCTGGAGCATCAGCGGCAGGTGACGAGGATGGTGGAGGGGGATGAAAGCCGCGGCCCGGAGCCGGGCGGTGAACCTGCGCAGAAGCCATGATGGACCTCCTGCTCACCCTTGGCGGGCTCATCGTGCTGGTCATCGGCGCCGAGGTGATGGTTCGGGGGGCGGTGGACCTGGCCCTGCGGGCCCGCATCTCCCCCTTGGTCATCGGCCTCACCGTAGTGAGCATGGGCACCTCCGCGCCCGAGCTGCTGGTGAGCCTGCTGGCAGCCATGAAAGGCTCCTCGGCCATCGCCATCGGCAATGTGGTCGGTTCCAACATCGCGAACATCAGCTTCATCCTGGGCCTGAGCATCCTCATCTTCCCCATCGAGGTGGACCGCGATGCACGGCGCATCCATTGGCCGGTGATGATGGCGGTCTCCCTGCTCTTCTGGTGGCTCTTCCAGGACGATTGGGTCATGCGGTGGGAGGGCTTGCTATTCGTAGCCCTGCTGGCAGTCTATGTCGGCTGGATGGTCTGGTCATCGCGGCGTTCCGCCCTGTCGCGGGCCGTTGAGCCGGCCAGGATGGCCTGGTGGAAGGCCACGGCGCTGCTCCTGGCCGGGGTGGCCGCCCTCACCCAGGGCGCCGATTGGTTCGTGGACGGCGGCGTGGGACTGGCCCGTTCGGCGGGCGTCAGCGAGCAGCTCATCGGCGTCACCGTCATCGCTTTCGGCACCTCCCTGCCCGAGCTGGTCACCTCCATGGTGGCGGCCTTCCGCAAGCAGCCGGACATCTCGCTGGGGAACCTCATCGGCAGCAACATCTTCAACCTGCTGGGCATCATCGGGCTCTCCGCTGTGGTGCAGCCCATCCAGAGCGACCATGCGGCCTTTGCGCTGGACATCGTCGCGATGCTCGCCGTGGCCCTGGTGCTCTATCCGCTCATGCGCTTCGGCTCGCGCATGGGGCGCTGGCAGGGCGCCATCCTGGCAGCGGCCTATCTGGCCTACATCTTCTTCGTCATCGCCCGGGGCTGATCCGCCCCAGCGTGCCCGGGTGCTGCCCCGCTGGGCCTGCTCTTGCGGCGCAGTTCCGGCCGCGTGAAGCTGAATTGATGGGGGTGTTCGTAACAAAAGCATCAATTTTCTGGAGACACCCCCCTTCTGCGCGGTAGCTTTGCCGCCGAAACACCCATTTTTTCATGCCCACCCCCCAGATTCGCATCAAGGCCCTCGAGGATGTGCTCAACCGCGCGCCGCGCTTCGTGGATCCGCCCTCGCAGAAGATCAGCGAGTACTTCGGCGCCCATGTCTTCGGCGAGGATGCCATGCGCATGTTCCTCACCGAGGATGCTTGGTATGCGGTGCGCCAGGCCATCCAGCACGGCGAGCGCATCGACCGCAAGCTGGCCGACCAGGTGGCCAGCGGCATGAAGGAGTGGGCCTCCACCAAGGGCGCCACGCACTACACGCATTGGTTCCAGCCCCTCACCGGCCTGAGCGCCGAGAAGCACGACGCCTTCTTCGAGCCCATCGGGGGCGGTCGCAGCATCGAACGCTTCGACGGCAGCATGCTCGTGCAGCAGGAGCCCGATGCCAGCAGCTTCCCCAGCGGCGGCATCCGCAACACCTTCGAGGCGCGCGGCTACACCGCCTGGGACCCCGGCAGCCCGGCCTTCGTCATCGGCCGCACGCTCTGCATCCCCACGATCTTCATCAGCTATACCGGCGAGGCGCTCGACTACAAGATGCCGCTGCTGCGCGCCATCCGCGCCATCGATGAGGCCGCCACGGCAGTGGCCCAGTACTTCGACAAGGATGTCACCAAGGTGATCGCCACCCTGGGCTGGGAGCAGGAGTACTTCCTCATCGACAAGGCGCTGTACTACGCACGCCCCGACATCATGATGACCGGGCGCGCCCTCTTCGGTCATATCCCCGCCAAGGGCCAGCAGCTCGAGGACCACTACTTCGGCAGCATCCCCGACCGCGTGCGGGCCTTCATGCGCGAGTTCGAGACCGAGGCCCTCATGCTCGGCATCCCGGTGAAGACGCGGCACAACGAGGTGGCCCCCAATCAGTTCGAGTGCGCGCCGGTCTTCGAGGAGATGAACCTGGCCGTGGACCACAACGTGCTGCTCATGGACATCATGGAGAAGGTGGCCCAGCGCCACGACTTCCGGGTGCTCCTCCACGAGAAGCCCTATGCCGGCGTGAACGGCAGCGGCAAGCACAACAACTGGAGCCTGGCCACCAACACCGGGGTGAACCTGCTGAAGCCCGCCAGGACGCCGAAGGAGAACATCCGCTTCCTCACCTTCTTCGTCAACACCATTGCGGCCATCCACCGGCATGCCGACGTGCTGCGCGCCAGCATCGCCAGCGCGGGCAACGACCACCGCCTGGGCGCGAACGAGGCGCCCCCCGCCATCATCAGCGCCTTCATCGGCGAGCACCTCAGCGCCCTGCTCGACGGGCTGGAAAAGAACATCAAGGGGGCCATGTCGCCCGACCGCAAGACCGAGCTGAAGCTCGACATCGGCCGCATCCCGCCGGTGATGCTCGACAACACCGACCGCAACCGCACCAGCCCCTTCGCCTTCACGGGCAACAAGTTCGAGTTCCGTGCGGTAGGCAGCAGCGCCAATTGCGCAGGCGCCATGACCGTGCTGAACACCATCGTGGCGGCCCAGCTGCGCGAGTTCAAGCGGGAGGTGGACGCCCTGATCGCCAAGGGGGCCAAGAAGGACGAGGCCATCCTGCGCGTGATCCGCGACCTCATCGTGCGCAGCAAGGCCATCCGCTTCGAGGGCAATGGCTACGGCGAGGAATGGGTGCGCGAGGCCGCCAAGCGCGGCCTGAGCAACATCAAGGACACCCCGCGTGCCCTGGATGTCTGGAGCCGCAAGGAGACCATGAAGCTCTTCGCCGACATGGGCGTGCTCAGCCCGGTGGAGACCGAGGCGCGCCACGAGATCGAGCTGCACAGCTACACGCTGAAGGTGCAGATCGAGAGCCGTGTGGCCGGCGACCTGGCCCGCAACCACATCGTTCCCGTGGCCATCGCCTACCAGAACCGCCTGATCGAGAACGTGAAGGGGCTGCGCGAGGTGCTGGGCGCCGAGAAGGCCAAGAAGGCCACGGTCACCCAGGTCGCCCTCATCGAGGAGATGAGCGAGCGCATCAGCGCCGTCATCCAGCTCGTGCATGACATGACCGAGGCCCGCAAGAAGGCCAACAACCTGGAGGACGCCCGCGAGAAGGCGCTGGCCTATTGCGACCAGGTGAAGCCCTTCCTGGACAGGATCCGCTACCAGGCCGACAAGCTGGAGCTGCTGGTGGACGATGAGCTCTGGCCCCTGCCCAAGATGCGCGAGCTGCTCTTCACCCGCTGAGGGTCAGCGGTTCGCGGGGGGCGTTGGCTCCGGCGCCCTCCGTCCGTTCAAGCCCCTTGGCCATTGGTGGAACTGTTTATCTTCGCCGCGACCCCATTCGGATTCACCTTTTCCATTACCCGATGATTACACGGAAGATCCTGGCGAGCCTCTCCATGTGCCTCCTCCTGAGCACCATGGCCGTTGCGCAGGGAGGCCGCTTGGCCGATGAGGCGAACGATGCCTACCGGAAAGGGTTCTACTTCAACGCGATCGAGCTCTACAAGAAGGCCTACACCGTGGAGAAGAAGGCCGCCACCAAGGCGGAACTCATCTTCATGGTGGCCGAGAGCTACCGGATGCTGGGGGATGTGCAGCAGGCGCAGGTGTGGTACGAGAAGGCCAACAAGGCCCAGTACACCGACCCCGTGGTGTACTTCTGGATCGGCGAGATGCAGAAGCAGCAGGGCAAGTACGCCGAGGCCATCGCCAGCTACAACAAGTACAAGGAGAAGAAGAGCAACGACCCCCGCGCCGATGCCGGCATCGCCGCCTGCCAGATGGCCCAGCAATGGAAGGACAGCCCCACCCGCTACACCGTTGACCCCGAGGTGCTGCTGAACACGCCGCAATGGGACTTCACCCCGGCCTTCGCCGACAAGAAGAACGAGACGGTGGTCTTCACCAGCTCGCGCCCGGCCAGCACCGGGGCCGCCGCCGACGACATCACCGGCGATGCCTTCACCGACCTCTTCACCAGCACCCGCGACCGCCTCGGCAAGTGGAGCGAGCCCGTGAAGCTGCCGCTGGAGGTGAACTCCGAGGGCAACGAGGGCGCGCCGATCTTCAACAGCAAGCGCACCATCATGTACTTCACGCGCTGCCCCGCCGAGAAGAAGAAGATCCAGGGCTGCGACATCTGGATGAGCAAGAAGGTGGGCAACAACTTCAGCGCGGCCGTGATGCTGAAGCTGAAGCCCGAGGCCGGCAAGGAGGATTCGCTCAACATCGGCCACCCTGCGCTCGGCCCCGATGACGAGTACCTGGTGTTCGCCAGCAATGTGCCCTTCCCCGGCCACAAGGGCGGCCGCGACCTCTACAAGGTGGCCCTCAACAAGGATGGCATGCCCGTGGGCGCGCCCGCCAACCTCGGCGAAGAGGTGAACACCCCCAAGGACGAGCTCTTCCCCTTCGTCCGCTTCGACGGCAACCTGTACTTCGCCTCCAATGGCCGGCCCGGCATGGGCGGCCTTGACATGTTCATGGCCGAGAACAACGCCAGCGGCATGTGGACCGCCGTGGACAACCTGAAGTCGCCCCTCAACAGCGCTTCCGACGATTTCGGCATCGCCTTCGACGGGGAGAACGACCGCGGCTTCTTCACCAGCAACCGCGCGGGCGGAAAGGGGCAGGACGACATCTGGCGCTTCTACATGCCCGACCTCGTCTTCGCGCTCCAGGGCAACGTGTACGACAAGCTCACGGGGCAGCCCATCCAAGGCGCCAAGGTGAGCGTGGTGGGCACCAATGGCAGCAACTTCAGCGCCCTCACCGATGAGAACGGGGGCTTCGCCTTCGTGGAGAACGGCAAGGACCGCTACATCAAGGAGAACACCAGCTACAGCATCCTCGCCGAGAAGGAAGGCTACCTGGTGGTGAAGGACCAGATCACCACCGTGGGCCTGGCCGAGAGCACCACCTTCGTGAAGGAGTACTTCCTGGAGCCCATCAAGGGTCCCATCGCGCTGCCGCAGATCCTCTACGATGTGGACCAGTTCTTCCTGCGCCCGGAGGCCAAGGACAGCCTGGAGACGCTGTACAACACCCTCATCGACAACCCGAACATCGTCATCGAGCTGCGCTCGCACACGGATGCACGCCCCACCCGCAAATACAAGGGCGGCAACAAGGAGCTCTCCCAGCTGCGCGCCCAGAGCTGCGTGAACTACCTCATCGAGAAGGGCATCGATCCGGCCCGCATGGTGCCGGTGGGCATGGGTCCGGATGAGCCGATCATCGCCATGGACGTCATCAAGAAGATGGCCACCCGCGAGGAGCAGGAGGCGGCCCACCAGAAGAACCGCCGCACCGACTTCAAGGTGCTGCGCACCGACTTCGTACCGGGAACGGGCAGCGCGCCGCAGGCTCCGCAGGAACCGAAGAATTAGCTCAACCCCTGAATGGAGGAGCATCCCGCGCAAGGGGATGCTCCTCTTCATTTCACCCCATGGCCAACGACAGCCGCTACGCCCAGCGAGGCGTCTCATCCGGGAAAGAGGAGGTCCACCGTGCGATCGCTGGCCTTGACAAGGGCCTGTACCCGAAGGCGTTCTGCAAGGTGGTGGCCGACGACCTCACCGGCAGCGCCGACCATTGCATCGTGATGCATGCCGATGGTGCCGGCACCAAGAGCGCCCTCGCCTACGCCTATTGGCGCGAGACCGGCGACCTGAGCGTGTGGCACGGCATCGCCCAGGATGCCGTGGTGATGAACCTGGACGACCTGCTCTGCGTGGGCGCCACGGACAGCATCCTCCTCAGCAGCACCATCGGCCGCAACAAGCGCCTCATCCCCGGGGAGGTGGTCGCCGCCCTGATCGAAGGCACCGAGCTGTTCCTGGGGCGCATGCGGGCCTTGGGCATCGGCATCCGCAGCACCGGCGGCGAGACCGCCGATGTGGGCGACCTGGTGCGCACCGTGATCGTGGACAGCACCGTCACCTGCCGCATGCGCCGCGATGCGGTCATCGACAACGCCCGCATCCAGGCCGGCGACGTGATCGTGGCGCTGGCCAGCTATGGGCAGGCCACCTACGAGGACGCCTACAATGCCGGCATGGGCAGCAACGGACTCACCAGCGCCCGCCACGACGTCTTCGCCAAGGAAGTGGCCGCCAAGTACCCTGAGACCTACGATCCCGGCACCCCGGCCGAGTTGGTGTATTGCGGCCAGGCCCGGCTCACCGACCCGCTGGACGGCACCCCGCTGGACCATGGCCGGGCGGTGCTTTCTCCCACCCGCACCTATGCGCCGGTGGTGCGGCAGGTGCTGGAAGCCATGCGGGCGGACATCCACGGCATGGTGCATTGCAGCGGCGGCGCCCAGACCAAGGTGCTGCACTTCGTGGAAGGACTGCGCATCATCAAGGACGACCTGATGCCCATCCCGCCGCTGTTCAACGCCATCCAGCGCATGAGCGGTACCGACTGGAAGGAGATGTACAAGGTCTTCAACATGGGCCACCGGCTGGAGTTCTACGTGCCCGAGGCCCGCGCCCAGGAAATCATCGCCATCGCCTCCTCCTTCGGCATCGATGCCAAGGTCATCGGCAGGGTGGAAGCAGCCCCCGCCAAGGAAGTGGTCCTCACCAGCCCGCACGGCACCTTCACCTACCAATAGGGCATTTCCCCCGCATTCCCCGCGCCTCCGCGTGAGGCTCCCTCCCATGTCCGACCTCCTCGCCAAGCTCTCCGCCCTGCACGACCGACGCACCGAGATCGGCAAGCAGCTGGCCGACCCCGCGGTCATCGCCGACCAGAAGAAATTCGTCGAGCTCAACCGGACCTATCGTGACCTGGAGCCCATCGAGCAGGCCTTCTTCCGGTTCAAGAAGCTGCACGACGACCTGGCCGGCGCGGAGGAGATGCTGCGCACGGAGAAGGATGCCGACCTCCTGGAGATGGCGCGCGCCGAGCGGGAGGAGAGCCATGCCGCCATCGATGCCATGGAGGAGGAGGTGCGGATGATGCTGGTGCCCAAGGACCCGAACGATGGCCGCAACTGCACCGTGGAGGTGCGCGCGGGCACGGGCGGCGATGAGGCGAGCCTCTTCGCGGGCGACCTCTACCGCATGTACACCCGCTACTGCGAAGGCCGGGGCTGGAAGGTGGAGGTGGCGGATGTGAGCGAGGGCACTGCCGGCGGCTACAAGGAGGTCATCTTCAACGTCATCGGCGAAGGCGCCTACGGGGTGCTCAAGTTCGAGGCGGGCGTGCACCGCGTGCAACGGGTGCCCGCCACCGAGGCCCAGGGACGCATCCATACCAGCGCCGCCACGGTGAACGTGCTGCCAGAGGCGGAGGACACCGATGTGGAGCTGAGGGAGAGCGACGTGAAGATGGAGACCGCCCGCAGCGGCGGCGCCGGGGGGCAGAACGTGAACAAGGTGGAGACCAAGGTGCGGCTCACGCACATCCCCACGGGCATCGTGGTGATGTGCCAGACGGAGCGCAGCCAGCTCGGCAACCGGATGAAGGCCATGCAGATGCTGCGCACCAAGCTCTATGAGGACAAGGTGCGGGAGCAGGAGGCCGCCGTGGCCGCCCAGCGCAAGAGCCAGGTGAGCAGCGGCGACCGCAGCGCCAAGATCCGCACCTACAACTATCCGCAGAGCCGCGTCACCGACCACCGCATCGAATTCACCGCGCACAACCTCCCGGAGGTGATGAACGGCGACCTGCAGGACCTCATCGATGCGCTGCAGCTGGCGGAGCGCACCGAGAAGCTGAAGGCCGAGGCCGGCCTCTGAGCCATCGCCCGGGCATGCGGGGAACCCCTGCGACGTGGCCGACGAATTCTCCGCGATCGGCGCGGCGCTGTGGTGAACAGTGCGGATCTTCGCGCCCGCATGACCCGCTCAGCGCTCGTTTCCCTCATCCGCCGCAAGAAGAGCCTGCTCTGCGTGGGCCTCGATACCGAGGAGCACCTGATACCCGAGCACTTCGGCCAGGAGAGCCACCCGGTGCGCGCGTTCAACGAGGCCATCGTGGAGGTGACGCATGACCTCGCCGTGGCCTACAAGCTCAACCTGGCCTTCTACGAAGCGCTCGGCGAGGAAGGCTGGCTGGACCTCGAGGCCACCATCGCCTATATCCGCAGCAAGGGCGATTGCCTCATCATCGCCGATGCCAAGCGTGGCGACATCGGCAACACGGCCCGCAAGTATGCCGAGGCCTTCTTCGATGTGCTCGGCGTGGATGCCATCACGCTCTCGCCCTACATGGGCCGCGACAGCATCGAGCCCTTCCTGCACCGCCCCGGCAAATGGGCCATCGTGCTCGGCATCACCAGCAATGCGGGCGCCGACGATTTCCAGTTCATGGCCGATGCGCAGGGCAACCGGCTCTTCGAGGAGGTCATCTCGAAATGCGCGCGATGGGGCGGCCGCGATGAGCTCATGTTCGTCACCGGCGCCACGCGCCCCGAGTTGCTGCGGCGTGCGCGCGAGCTGGCGCCCGACCACTTCCTCCTCGTGCCCGGTGTGGGCGCGCAGGGCGGCGACCTCGATGCCGTGCTCGACGCGGGCCTCACGCGCGAGGGCGGCCTGCTCATCAACAGCAGCCGCGGCGTGCTCTATGCGGGGCAGGGCCAGCAGGCCATCCCCATGGCGCGCCAGGCGGCCAAGGCGATGCAGGAGGCCATGGCGCGGAGGATGCAGGCCAAGGGACTGATCTGAGGGCGGAGCGCTTCGCAGCCGCAGCACCTTCACCGGCAACAGCGATCAGCGCTGTTTCGGGCATCGGTGCGCTGGCGATGTTCATCCGGGATTATTGTTCATTGGAGCGACAACCCGGGGGTGAACTTCAAGGGCCGCTTGCGGTTCATCTGCACCAGCGCGTACACGGGCGTGCCTCCGCACGACTCGCCAGGGTTGCCCGAGGTGCGGGGGCTTCACATCCGAGCCTCAATAGGCAACTCCAGCGGATGCACGGAATCTGACGCAGAAGCGAGCTGGCGCGTCCTGTGAGAGCCATGACCGGGCCCACGCCGTGCATCGCGGGCTGCGCCTTGCGTCCGCGACATGCAGCTCCTCTGAGTGGCGGCATACGAATTGAAAACAGCAGGTGGTCTATGTATGAAATTAATCACAGCGCCTTGGATGATCCAATTCCATCACCTATATTCGTTCATCATGAGATTCCTTCGGTGCCCATCGGATCCATGCATCGATCGCATAGGCGGTCCGAGTCCGGAGGGCCTCGAAGCTGCTGTACGGGCAGCTGCCGCCTGGCAGGAATCGGGCTGTCACCCCGCAGCTCTCTCTCTCTCTCTCTCTCTCTCTCTACAATGACACGGCCTGCAAAGGCCGCCACGAAAAAGCCCCCGGTGCGCGAACACCGAGGGCCGAACTCCGCGGGCTGAGGCCCTCGAAGCCCGCTCATGTCCCACCTAACCCTCGCTAAAAGGCAAACGAAACAGAGCAGCGCGAAGATAAGGTGCCACCGCTGAGCCACCCCGGCAGCACCGGGCCGTGCATACACGGTCTCTTGGCGGAGCCTTGCCGCATCCCGCGACGGACAAGGACTTGAAAGGAGCGGAAGAGGACCGGGACGATGCCACCCTGAGCCCTGAGCATGTCGAAGGGCGAAGGGTGCTCCCGGCCGATACGAGAAACGACGATGACCTCCAACGCGATGAACAACAGGTGGTGCCGCTTGGCACTGGTGCTTGGCGTGCGCTGCCTGTTGTTCGTTGCTGCCCCGCGCTGCGAAGCGCAGAACCTGGTGCCCAACCCGGGGTTCGAGGAGACCGATAGTTGCACCTTCGGGCTTGGCCTAGGTGAACTGCACCATTGGTACAGTGCCTACTTAACCCCGGATCATTTACAAAGTTGCCTTCCATATGGCTCAGTGAACGGACTGCCCCTGAACATCGCGACCTATCAGCATCCCTATGAAGGGAGTTCCTGCGCTGGAATCATCACCTTCGATGACCACAGCGGAGTTGAATGGCGTGAATGGCTTATGGTACCCTTGACGGATACTTTGGTGCCTGGTCAGGCTTACTACTGCAGCTTCCGGGCTAATGCGGCATTCGGCGGTTACGACCCTCTGAATTGGCTGGCCAGCAGCAATCTGGGCATGCTTTTCACCACCTACGACAGGCGCTGGAGCTGGGGCGACCCCTATCCTGCGGCCTTGAACCAGGCGCACATCTTGTATCCGCAGATCTTGAGCGATACGGTGGGTTGGACCCCGGTGAGCGGCAGCTTCGTGGCGGACAGTGCCTACACCTACCTGATGATAGGCAACTTCTTCAGCAACGCGCTAACCGATACCCTCCACTTTGCCCCGCCGGGACCGGGTTGGTACGCCTTCAGCTTCACCCTACTGGACGCAGTGTGCGTTTCACCCGATCCGGACGGTTGTGAGCAAAGCCAGAGCATAACGGAAATGGGCGAGGTAGGACCCTTCGTGTACCCGAACCCGGCCAGCGCTGTGCTGATGATCGGCAACGCTGCCGGGCGCGATGCGGTGGTGCTGGACATGCTGGGGAAGCGGATGTGGAGCGGCAGGGTGCAGCTTGATCGCTTCGTGTTGGATGTGGGATCTTGGGTGCGCGGTGCGTATGTGTTGCAGGTCCAAGGAGTACGAAGTGTGCAGGTCGTGAAGTTCGTATTGGCCGAGTAGGGAGCATCGTTCCGGTCCTTTCAGTGAACCAATAACACGAAAGGACATGAGAACGAAGAATTTCTTGAAGCACTTGGTCCTGGGTGCGCTGTTGCTGACGACCGGCAAGGTGGTGGGGCAATCCACTACACCTGGTAATGTGGCTGTCGGCCCAACCGATTTCCTGGGTTGGAACACCAACGCGATCAACAATTTCCCGCTGATGGTGCGGCATGATTTGAACCAGCCGATCGATTGGTACACGGCTGCCATTCAGCGCATGCGGCTCAACCCCAACGTCACCGGCCCCATCGGCCCAACACCCGGTTTCCAGTTCCCGAACATCAACCGAGATGGCTTCCTGGTGCTCAGCGGAACGGACAACGCCTTCACCAATGCTGGCAGCCGCGCGCCATTCACGCGGCTGCATTTGGTTGATAATGCCGTGATTGCGAACGACCCGGTGGTCTACGCGCAACAGCACGGCTTCCGGCCCTGGCAACGGAATGGTGTCACCTTTACCGGGAACAGCGATCAGAGTTACGTGGGCCAGCGCTACTACGGGGAGGATGAGACGGACTTCGTGATCCACTGGAGCGACAATCCGGACGGGAGACCTTGGGGCACGGATCGGATGAATAGAGCAGGGAGCAGTGCCATTTGATCAGGAGGTTGAGTTGTGCATGAATTATCCACGGCCAGCACCAATCTTAGAAGAACAATGTAGTTTCACACTCGTGAACGAGCAGAGCCGCATCGATATGCGCTTGGCGCTGGCCGCTTGGCCGCTTGGCCGCTTGGCCGGCTAATTCTCCAACTCGCCAGTTGGTATTCTACGCCGGTGTGCCATTGCACTCCAGCTCGTTTTTGTTCCCAACTGCCAACGCCATGGTCTGCTGGCGGCTTGAACGGCTCCCTGTTGCCCATGCGCACAGGCGCCGCCGCAAGCACCGCTTGCGACGGCCCCGGCCCGAAGCGTTCTGCTGAGGGCCGGGGTATCTTGCACCACCTAGGGCGCTGCACCGGGCATACTCGGGCAGCGCCCCCGCCGCCCAGGTGGTCTTATGGGCGGGCACGCGGAAGGCGCCATGGCCGCGGACAACCCGTATCTCAAGGAGGCGGGCCGGAGCGATGCTCCCGGCCGATACGAACAATGAACGATGACCACACGCGCGATGAACCTCACGTGGCCCGGTGCGAGTCTCGGCTTGGTGCTGGGCTGCTTGGGGTTTGTTGCTGCTCTACGCTGCGAAGCGCAGAACCTGGTTCCCAACCCGGGATTCGAGGAGACCGATAGCTGCACCTTCGGACTGGGCTTGGGTGCCCTGCACCACTGGTACAGCGCCTACCTCACCCCGGACCACTTGCAAAGTTGCCAGCCTTACGGTACTGCCAACGGCTTGCCCTTGAACATCTTCACCTTCCAGCATTCCTTCGAGGGGAATTCCTGCGCAGGTATCTTCACCTACGATGGGCATACCGGACAAGAGCAGCGCGAATGGCTGATGGTGCCCTTGCTGAACACCCTGGTGCCAGGCCAGACCTACTACTGCAGCTTCCGGGCGAATGCGGCATTCGCAGGTAATGGTCAGAACCCACAGAATTGGCTGGCCAGCAGTGAACTGGGCATGCTCTTCACCACCTATGATCGGCCATGGAACTATGGTGATCCCTATCCTGCGGCCTTGAACCAGGCGCACATCCTGTATCCGCAGATCCTGAGCGATACGGTGGGCTGGACCCAGGTGAGCGGCAGCTTCGTGGCTGACAGTGCTTACACCTACCTGATGATCGGCAACTTCTTCAGCAATGCGCTCACTGATACACTTCATCTTGCTCCGAACGTACCCGAGTGGGGGAGGTTCAGTTACACACTGGTGGATGCGGTGTGCGTGTCACCCGATCCGGACGGTTGTGAGCGCAGCCAGGGCATGGAGGAGTTGGGCACGGCAGTCCCCTTCGTGTATCCGAACCCGGCCAGCGCTATGCTGGTGATCGGTAATGCGGCCGGGCGCGATGCGGTGGTGCTGGACATGCTGGGCAAGCGGGTGTGGAGCGGCAGGGTGCAGCATGATCGCTTCGCGTTGGATGTGGGAGCGTGGGCGCGCGGTGCATACGTGATCCAGGTGCATGGTGTACGAAGTGTGCAGGTCGTGAAGTTCGTATTGGCCGAATAGGCGCATTGTTCCGGTCCTTTCAGTGAACCAACAACACGAACGGACATGAACACGAAGAACTGGACGAGACACCTGGCTTGGGGTGTGCTCGGGCTTGTTAGCCAACAAGTCTTCTCACAAGTATCTGTACCGAACAACAATGGTGGGCCAGGTTTTTTCGTAGGCTGGAACGCCGGTGCGAACCAGATCCTGGAGGTAAGGAACGACGCGAACCAGCCGATCGACTTCTACACCAGCGCCATCCACCGGATGCGCTTGAATCCCTCGTGGACCACAACCATCGGTGCCTTCCCCCCGCAGGATGCGAGCGGCTACCTGGGCCTCTGCCCCACGGGTACGATCTGGAACGGCAATCCGGGCCCCTTCAGCCGCCTGCATTTGAGCGATGGCACCACGCCGCAGCAGGGCAGCCACCGGCCATGGATGCGCAACGGGGTCACCCTCACGGGCAACCGCGATCACGGCTACCTGGGGCAGAAGGCGAACGGGGCTGACAATACGGACATGGTGCTGCATTGGAGCGACAACCCGGGGGTGAACTTCAGCCTGGGCCGTGTCTCTCGTAGAGGACTCTGCACCTCAGTGCCGCAACCGTCCTGATCGGCTGTTCCTGCAACGTGTATCGAATATGAATTCCACAAGGAGCAATCGACGGTGCGCTGGCATATCTGGTTCCATCACCTATATTCGTTCATCATGAGATTCCTTCGGTGCCCATCGGATGCGTGCTTCACCCGCACCAGCGGCCCAAGGGCGATGCGCTCCAGAGGGATTGCTTACGTGTGCCCTGCAGCGCGAAAGGCGGATGCTCACCGCGACGGTGGAAGCTCTCTCTCTCTCTCTCTCTCTCTCTCTCTCTCTCTCTCTCTCTCTCTCTCTCTCTCTCTCTCTCTCTCTCTACAATGACACGGCCTGCAAAGGCCGCCACGAAAAAGCCCCCGGTGCGCGAACACCGAGGGCCGAACTCCGCGGGCTGAGGCCCTCGAAGCCCGCTCATGTCACACCTAACCCTCGCTAAAAGGCAAACGAAACAGAGCAGCGCGAAGATAAGGTGCCACCGCTGAGCCCTCCAGGCAGCGCCGGGCCGTGCATACACGGTCTTTCAGCGGAGCCTTGCCGCAACCCGCGACGGGCAAGGACTTGAAAGGAGCGGAAGAGGACCGGGGCGATGCTCCCGGCCGATACGAGAAACGACGATGACCTCCAACGCGATGAACAACAGGTGGTGCCGCTTGGCACTGGTGCTTGGCGTGCACTGCCTGTTGTTCGTTGCTGCCCCGCGCTGCGAAGCGCAGAACCTGGTGCCCAACCCGGGGTTCGAGGAGGCGGATAGCTGCTCTGATCAGCTGCCTCCCTTCGCAGGCATCCATGATTGGTACAGCGTGAACGGAAGCCCGGATCATCTGCGTAGCTGTTTGCCTTACGGGGATTTCCGAGGGCTGCCCATGAATTTCTTCACCTATCAGGAGCCGTTCGAGGGCGAGTCTTGCGCGGGAGTGTACACCTACTTGCAGAATGGCCAGACGGAGTACCGGGAATGGATCATGGCTCCTTTACTGGAACCCTTGGTGATTGGGCAGACCTACTACGGCAGCTTCCGGGTGAATGCGGCGTTTGGAGGCAATCACACCTATCCCCAACATTGGCTGGCCAATGATAAGGTGGGCATGCGCTTCACCACCACGGCCATGCCTGCATGGAATGCCCCCAATCCCTATCCGGTGCCGCCTAATCAGGCGCACATCCTGTATCCGCAGATCCTTAGCGATACGGTGGGCTGGACCCTGGTGAGCGGCAGCTTTGTGGCGGACAGTGCCTACCAGTACCTGATGATCGGGCAGTTCTTCAGCAATGCCTTGACGGATACGCTGCATTTCTCACCGCAAGGGGTTCCCTGGTATTGGTTGCCTCGCGCCTACACTCTGGTGGATGCGGTCTGTGTTTCGGCCAGCCCGGAGGGTTGCGATCTGGGGCAAGGGGTGGGCGACGGCGCGGCAGCGGGACCGATACTGTTCCCGAATCCTGCGCAAGATCAAGTGATCGTGGGGCAACGGGCAGGGGCTGAAGCGCAGGTGCTGGATGCGGTGGGGCGCGTGCTGTGGCAGGGCCGTATCACCGGCAATCACTGGGTGCTGGAGGTGGGGAGTTGGGCGCGCGGCGCGTATGGGCTGCGCATGGTGTATCAGGGCAAGATGGAGTCGTTCAAGTTCGTATTGGCCGAATAGGGCGCATCGTTCCGGTCCTTTTCAGTGAACACCTAACACGAAAGGACATGAGAGCGAAGAGTTTCTTGCAGCACCTTATCCTCGGTGCGCTGTTGCTAACGACCGGCAAGGTGGTCGGGCAATCCACCACACCCGGCAATGTGGCTGGCGCCGGAACCGATTTCCTGGGATGGAATAACAACGGGGCCAATAACTTCCCGCTGCGGGTGCCGCATAATCTGAACCAGCCGATCGACTTCTACACCAGCGCCATCCACCGGATGCGCTTGAATCCCTCGTGGACCACAACCATCGGTGCCTTCCCCCCGCAGGATGCGAGCGGCTACCTGGGCCTCTGCCCCACGGGTACGATCTGGAACGGCAATCCGGGCCCCTTCAGCCGCCTGCATTTGAGCGATGGCACCACGCCGCAGCAGGGCAGCCACCGGCCATGGATGCGCAACGGGGTCACCCTCACGGGCAACCGCGACCACGGCTACCTGGGGCAGAAGGCGAACGGGGCTGACAATACGGACATGGTGCTGCATTGGAGCGACAACCCGGGGGTGAACTTCAGCCTGGGCCGTGTCTCTCGTAGAGGACTCTGCACCTCAGTGCCGCAACCGTCCTGATCGGCTGTTCGTGCAACGTCTATCGAATATGAATTCCACAAGGAACAATCGACGGTGCGCTGGCATATCTGAATCCATCACCTATATTCGTTCATTATGAGATTCCTTCGGTGCCCATCGGATGCGTGCTTCACCCGCACCAGCGGCCCAAGGGCGGTGCGATCCAGAGGGATTGCTTGCGTGTGCCCTGCAGCGCGAAAGGCGGATGCTCACCGCGACGGTGGAAGCTCTCTCTCTCTCTCTCTCTCTCTCTCTCTACAATGAAACGGCCTGCAAAGGCCGCCACGAAAAAGCCCCCGGTGCGCGAACACCGAGGGCCGAACTCCGCGGGCTGAGGCCCTCGAAGCCCGCTCATGTCCCACCTAACCCTCGCTAAAAAGGCAAACGAAACAGAGCAGCGCGAAGATAAGGTGCCACCGCTGAGCCACCCCGGCAGCACCGGGCCGTGCATACACGGTCTCTTGGCGGAGCCTTGCCGCATCCCGCGACGGACAAGGACTTGAAAGGAGCGGAAGACGGACCGGGACGATGCCACCCTGAGCCCTGAGCATGTCGAAGGGCGAAGGGTGCTCCCGGCCGATACGAACAACGATCGATGACCTCCAACGCGATGAACAACAGGTGGTGCCGCTTGGCACTGGTGCTTGGCGTGCACTGCCTGTTGTTCGTTGCTGCCCCGCGCTGCGAAGCGCAGAACCTGGTGCCCAACCCGGGGTTCGAGGAGACCGATAGCTGTTGGTTGGGGATCGGGATCTTCCCACAAGGGGCTGGCCCGACCCACTGGTACAGCGCCAACGTCACCCCGGATCACTTCATGAGCTGCTTGCCGTATGGAGGGATCAACAGCCTACCATTCAACTTCCTCACCTTTCAGTATCCTTACGAGGGAGCGAATTGTGCGGGCCTGATCACGTACCATACCGACGGATCGACCGAGCAACGTGAATGGCTGATGGTCCCATTGCTGACACCGATGGTGCCTGGACAGACCTATCACTGCAGCTTCCGGGCGAACGCGGCTTTCGGCGGCACAGGACCCTATCCGCAGATCTGGCTTGCCAGCAGCCATGTAGGCATGCTGTTCACCACTTACGACCGGGAGTGGACCTGGGGTGACCCTTACCCCTCACCGTTGAACACGGCTCACGTCCATTACCCCCAGGTCTTGGTTGATACCGTGGGGTGGACCTTGGTGAGTGGCAGCTTCGTAGCGGATAGTGCCTACAGCTACTTGATGATCGGCAACTTCTTCAGCAACGCCTTGACGGACACGCTTCATTTCGCCGATCCGAATTCGGTCTTCCCCTGGTACCCATGGGGCTATACCATGATCGACGCGGTGTGCGTCTCGCCCAGCGCAGAAGGTTGTGATATTGGCCAAGCCGTGCATGTGACCAGTGAGAACACGACTGTTATCTTCCCAAATCCCGCAACGGATTGGTTGGTCCTAGTCGGCCGGTCACATGCTGAAGTCCGTGTGCTGGATGCGGTGGGTCGGTCGGTTTGGGAAGGAATGGTGCCTAATGATCGCTGGGAGTTCGAGGTCGGCGGATGGGCGCGTGGTGGGTATGTGCTGCACATGATCCACAAGGGCAGAAGGGAGGTGCACAAGTTCGTATTGACCGAGTGAATGCATCGTTCCGGTCTTTTCGATGAACCGAGAACTCGAAAAGACATGAGAACGACGAATTGGTTGAAGCACCTTGTTCTGGGTGCGTGCATAATGGCTTCTGGCCATGGGTTTGGACAGGCGTCTGTGCTTGGGCATACTGGCGCGCCGGGGAATTACTTAGGTTGGAACAATCTCCAGGGCTTCCCGCTGGATATTCGGCACAATGGGGACCAGCCGATCGACTTCTACACCAGCGCCATCCACCGGATGCGCCTGAATCCCTCGTGGACCACAACCATCGGTGCCTTCCCCCCGCAGGATGCGAGCGGCTACCTGGGCCTCTGCCCCACGGGTACGATCTGGAACGGCAATCCGGGCCCCTTCAGCCGCCTGCATTTGAGCGATGGCACCACGCCGCAGCAGGGCAGCCATCGGCCATGGATGCGCAACGGGGTCACCTTCACGGGCAACCGCGACCACGGCTACCTGGGGCAGAAGGCGAACGGGGCTGACAATACGGACATGGTGCTGCATTGGAGCGACAAACCGGGGGTGAACTTCAGCCTGGGCCGTGTCTCTCGTAGAGGACTCTGCACCTCAGTGCCGCAACCGTTCTGATCGGCTGTTCGTGCAACGTCTATCGAATATGAATTCCACAAGAAACAATCGACGGTGCGCTGGCATATCTGAATCCATCACCTATATTCGTTCATCATGAGATTCCTTCGGTGCCCATCGGATGCATGCTTCGCTCGCATGGGCGGCCCAAGTCCGGAGGGCAATGAAGCTGCTGTACGGGCATTTGCCGCCTGGCAGGAATCGGGCTGTCACCCCGACAGCTCTCTCTCTCTCTCTCTCTCTCTCTCTCTCTCTCTCTCTCTCTACAATGACACGGCCTGCAAAGGCCTCCACGAGAAAGCCCCCGGTGCGCGAACACCGAGGGCCGAACTCCGCGAGCTGAGGCCCCCGAAGCCCGCTCATGTCCCACCTAACCCTCGCTAAAAAGGCAAACGAAACAGAGCAGCGCGAAGATAAGGTGCCACCGCTGAGCCACCCCGGCAGCACCGGGCCGTGCATACACGGTCTCTTGGCGGAGCCTTGCCGCATCCCGCGACGGACAAGGACTTGAAACGAGCGGAAGAGGACCGGGACGATACTCCCGGCCGATACGAACAGGAACACGATGAACTCCGCTAGCACACATGGTCATTCCAGGCGCATCAAGCTCCTTCCGGCCTTGGCATTGGCGGTGTTCTGCACACCTTCCAGCACGCACGCCCAGAACCTTGTACCCAACCCTGGGTTCGAGGAGACCGATAGCTGCACCTTCGGGCTGGGCTTGGGTGCCCTTCACCACTGGTACAGTGCCTACTTGACGCCGGACCACCTGCAAAGTTGCCAACCTTATGGTGTTGCCAATGGCTTACCCCTCAACATCCTCACCTTTCAGCAACCGTTTGAGGGGAATTCCTGCGGAGGGATCATCACCTACGATGGGCATACCGGACAAGAGCAGCGCGAATGGCTGATGGTGCCCTTGCTGAGCACCTTGGTTCAAGGACAGACCTACTACTGCAGCTTCCGAGCGAATGCGGCATACGGCGGGAATGGATGGAACCCGGTAAACTGGCTGGCCAGCAATAATCCGGGCATGCTCTTCACCACCTACGATCGGCGCTGGCTCTGGGGCGATCCCTATCCTGCGGCCTTGAACCAGGCGCACATCCTGTATCCGCAGATACTGAGCGATACGGTGGGATGGACCCTGGTGAGCGGCAGCTTCGTGGCTGACAGCGCTTACTCCTACCTGATGCTCGGCAACTTCTTCAGCAATGCACTCACCGATACGCTTCATCTTGCTCCGAACGTACCCGAGTGGGGGAGGTTTAGTTACACGCTGGTGGATGCGGTGTGTGTTTCACCCGATCCGGATGGATGCGAGCGAAGCCAGGGCATGGAGGAGTTGGGCGCAGGAGTCCCTTTCGTGTATCCGAATCCGGCCAGTGATGTACTGGTGATTAGTAACGCTGCCGGGCGCGATGCGGTGGTGCTGGACATGCTGGGGAAACGGGTATGGAGCGGCAGGACGCAGCATGATCGATTCGGGTTGGATGTGGGGGCCTGGGCGCGCGGTGCGTACGTATTGCAGGTGCATGGAGCACGAAGTGTGCAGGTCGTGAAGTTCGTATTGGCCGAATAGGAGCATCGTTCCGGTCCTTTCAGTGAACCAACAACACGAAAGGACATGAGAACGAAGAACTGGACGAGGCACCTGGCTTGGGGTGTGCTCGGGCTTGTGAGTCAACAGGCTTATCCACAAGTGACCGTACCCAACAACAACGGGCTAGGTGGCGCATTCTTGGGCTGGAACGCCGGTGCGAACCAGATCCTGGAGGTAAGGAACGATGCGAACCAGCCGATCGATTGGTACACGGATGCCATTCGGCGGATGCGCTTGAATCCCTCGTGGAACACAACCATCGGTGCCTTCCCCCCACAGGATGCGAGCGGCTACCTGGGCCTCTGCCCCACGGGTACGATCTGGAATGGCAATCCGGGCCCCTTCAGCCGCCTGCATTTGAGCGATGGCACCACGCCGCAGCAGGGCAGCCACCGGCCATGGATGCGCAACGGGATCACCCTCACGGGCAACCGCGATCACGGCTACCTGGGGCAGAAGGCGAACGGGGCTGACAATACGGACATGGTGCTGCATTGGAGCGACAACCCGGGGGTGAACTTCAAGGACCGCTTGCGGTTCATCTTCACCAGCGCGTACACGGGCGTGCTTCCCTATGGGGCACAGAGCCAGGAGGGCCTGGAGGCCATGCGGATCTTCCCGGCCCGGTCGGACCAGGCCTTCGTGGGCATCGGTGATTACTATGCGGGCAACCTGCTCAGCGGGGGCGCCATCACCGAGCCGGAGGAGCGGCTGGAGGTGCTCAACCGCACGATCCGCCTCCGGAGGCTGATACCCGATTACAACAACGACACGATCACGCGTGTGCTGGTGGTGGATACCACCGGCCGGATCCACTGGCGCCGCATCTCCACCTTCCCGGTCACCACCGGCGGCTCCGGTTGCACGTGGGGCTACGGTAGCGGCCCTGGGGCGCTCAACATGTACATCGCTTCGCAGTTCAATCCGCTGGGCTGCCCTGGCGACCACAACACGGTGGGCATCGGCGCCGGTGCGAATACGGAGAAGCTCCTGGTGCAGCACCATGATCCGGTTGGCTCCGGCATCACCACGGCGGCCAAGTTCGATATACAGGGCACCTTGCCCGGGAACGCCATCCTGCGGGGCGTGGAGGCCGTGGTCATCGGCGGCAGCCAGGGCAATCACGGGGTGTATTCGCTCGCTTGGAATGCAACCGGCGAGAACGCCTGCTACTTCGCTCATAACCGCATCAAGGAATCCACCGCCAACCTGTTCAATTACGGAATGAAGGCGGACATCATCGTGGAGAACGGGTCCACCAGCGCTGAAACCTACGGCGCCAAGCTGGACGTGGGCACGGGCGATGCGGCCACCCAGCTCTTCGGCGTGCGGGCCACATTGGATGCGCCTTACGCCGACACCACCGTCTATGCGTTCTATGCCAGTGTGCTGCACCCGGGGGTGCAATGGGCGGGCTGGTTCAATGGCCGGGTGTTCGCGCAAGCCACCTACGGGCTATCGGACCAGGCGGTGAAGACGGGCGTGGCCGATGCGGATGTGACGGCGGTCTCCGACGCTCTGGCAGCCTTGCCAGTGCACACGTACGCGTACAACCAGGAGCAATTCCCTGAGCTGGGCCTGCCCGGCGGCCAGCACACAGGCGTGCTGGCGCATGAGATGGAGCAGTTGTTCCCGGAGCTGGTGACGAATGCCACGGTTCCGGCTGAGCTGGACTCCACAGGCGGCGTGGTGAGGCCGGCCCGCTCCTTCAAGGCGGTCAACCTAACGGGCCTGGTGCCCCACCTTGTGGCAGGTTATCAGGCCAGCAGCCAGCGCATGCAGGCGCTGGAGGAGCAGGTGGCCGCTCAATCGGCCCAGCTCGCGCAGCTTGCGGCCCAGTTGGCCGCCTGCTGCGCAGCCGGCCCCACGGACGCGGATCAGCGCTCAGGCGCTGCGGATGAGCGGCTGAGCCCCGCCCAGGAGCGCCTGCTGCGCATCGCGCCCAACCCCTTCGCCGACCGCACCACGCTCTATTGCACCCTGGAGCGCGCGGGCCGCATGCAGCTGCTGGCCAACAGCGCCGATGGCCGCGACCTGCGGGTGCTGGCGGAAGGCCAGCGTGAAGCCGGTGAATTCCAGCTGGAGTGGAGCACCGCCCACCTGGCGCCCGGCATGTACTATGTGACCCTGCTCCTCGACGGGGAGCCTGTGGTGAAGCGGGCGGTGAAGGTTGGGCGGTAGCTTTCAGCGGGTTGGGCCCCAAGAATCCGGTTGGAAGGGGGCCGTGCGATTGCGCGGCCCCCTTCTCATGGGGCGCTGAACGCCATGGTCAGGATGGCTACGCCCTGATTCCTGGTCATGAGCGCCGCCTGGCCTGAAACGGACAGCCGCGTTCCGATACCTTCACCACCATGGCGGATGGCGGTGCCGGCCCCCTCGTGCTCCTCGACCCGGCCTTCCCGTATGGCGAGGACCTGCTCCAGTTCATCTGGGAGCAGGGCCTCTATGATCGGCATGCGCTGCGCACTACGGACGGCCGCGCGGTGGAGGTGGTGAAGCCGGGCCGTATCCAGCGCGACAGCGGCCCCGACCTGGTGGATGCGCAGCTGCGCATCGATGGCCAGCACTGGGCCGGCACGGTGGAGGTGCACCTGCGCTCCAGCGAGTGGAACGCGCACGGCCACCAGCGCGATCCGGCCTATGAGAACGTGGTGCTGCACGTGGTGTATGAGCACGATGCCGAGGTGCGCACGCGGTCGGGCGCGGCGTTGCCCACCGTGGAGCTCTTCCCGCGCATCTCCACCGAGAGCATCGCCGTGTACCGCTCCCTGATGCGCGGGCAGGGCGCGGTGCCCTGTGCCGGCCGGCTGGCAGCGCTGGACCCGGCCCGCATCGGCCCATGGCTGGAACGCGTGCTGGTGGAGCGGCTGGAGCGCAAGACCGCCGCGGTGGAGGCCCTATACCGGGACCTGCGCCATGATGCGGCGGAGACCGTGTACCACATGCTGGCGCGTGCCTTCGGCCTGAAGGTGAATGCCGAGCCCTTCGGCATGCTGGCGCACGCCCTCCCGCTGCGGGTGGTGCTCAAGCACCGCGACGATGCCCTGCGCACCGAGGCCCTGCTGTTCGGGCAGGCCGGCCTGCTGCAGGTCGATTTCGTGGATGACTACCCGCGCTTGCTGCAGCAGGAGCACCGCGTGCTGGCGGCCCTGCACGGGCTGCGACCGGCGCCCGTTGCCGCATGGAAGTTCGCGCGCATGCGGCCGGTGAACCTCCCCACGGTGCGGATCGCCCAGTTCGCGCAGCTGCTCATGCGCTGCGAGGGATCGTTCGGGGAGCTCCTCGGCACCGACGATGCCGTGCAGATGCGCGCGCTGCTGGATGTTGAGGCCGGCGGCTACTGGAGGGAGCGCTACGTGTTCGACAGGCCCAGCGCGCTGCAGCCGAAGCGCCTGGGCAGGGCCGGCGCCGACCACCTGATCATCAATGCCATCGTGCCCGCGCTCTTCGCCTTGGGGCGCCTCACCGGCCGGCCCGCCCAGTGCGACCGCGCCCTGCACCTGCTGGAGCAATTGCCGGCCGAGCGCAACGCGGTGCTGACGGAGTGGGCGGGGCTGGGCCTGCCGGCGGATTCGGCCGGCCGCGGGCAAGCGCTCATCGAGCTCCGCACGTCCTACTGCCAGCCGCGGCGATGCCTGGCCTGCGGCATCGGGCAGCAATTGCTGCGGCGCACCGCGCCCTGATCAATCGTCGCCATCGTCGGCGCGCAGCTCCGTGAAGGACCGGTCGCCCTGCTCATCGTCGTAGTAGAAGACGCGCAGCTGCACGGTGTCGCGCAGCAGGTCGATGCGGCCGATCTCCACGCGCGAGACCTTCACGCCGAGCCGCTGGTGCAGGTCGTCGTGCAGCAGCTGCCGGTTCTCGGGCTTGATGAGATCGATGCGCTCGTAGATCACCTGGCGCATGGCCTCGTGGCGGGTGAGCCACAGGTGCTCGAGCACGTAGGTGGTGGTGAGGATGAGCACGTTCGTGAAGAGGAGCTCGAGCAGGCTCACCTTCTTGCCGAAGAGGGCGTTGACCACCGCCACGGCGATCACCGCCAGCAGGTAGGTCATGTCCTTGATGCTGATCTGCTCGGTGCGGTAGCGCAGGATGCTGAAGATGGCGAAGAGCCCGAAGGCGAAGCCGGTGCTCAGCTTCACGCTGTTGAGCAGGCCGCAGAGGAAGAAGATGAGGACGTTGAAGAGGAAGTAGGTGAAGAGGAAGTCCTTCTTCCGGTGGATGGGGTAGTAGATGAGCCGGATGAGGATGTACACCACCGCCAGGTCGATGGAGAACTTGAACAGCAGTTCCCAGAAGTCGGTGTGGAACAGCTTCCAGCCCAGGATCTCGATGCTCTTCATGCGGATGGCAGGGTTCAGGCGGCTTGACGGATGCGCTCCAGCTTCAGCAGCACCTCCTTGAAGGCGTTGTGCTTCACCCGCCGGCCGAGGGTGAGCATGCCCACGCAATACTTGCTCATGCCGCTGGGCCTGATGCCCATGCGCCGCATCTGCTGCACGAAGGGCGACTGGCGGTCGGCGCGCGGCTGCTTGAGCTCGGCCACCACGATGCCTCCCAGTGCGCCCGCTCCGTGCGGGTCGGAATAGCGCAGGTCAATGTCCAAGGTGAGGCGTTCGGTGCCCGCCTTGGCCACGAAGGTGTAGCGCGTGAAGTGGTTCCAGAGCGCGGGTTGGAGCGCTGCTTCGCTGTGGCTGGCCTCCTGCACGAAGCGCTGCTGCTCGGGCGTCAGGGCATCCGGGATGCGGTCCACGCGCTGCCGGGCCTTGTCGGTGCGGCCGGTGCCGGTCTTGCGCTTCACCTCCAGGTACACCAGTCCGCTGCCCAGGTATTCGCGGAACCGGACCTTGCTGCGGAAGGTGCGCTTGTTGTGGTGGTCGCGGTAGTGCTTCAGGTCGGCCGTGTCGAAATAGAGGCTGCGGTACCGGGTGCCCCGCTTGCCGTCGACCTCCAGCACGCGGTAGTGGGCGGAGAGCGCCTGCAGCAGCGCTGGCAGCTGTCGCTCGGAGAGGACATACTTGGTGTCCACGCGGTTCTGCAGCTTCACCGAATCCATCTCCTTCAAGGTGATGGGCTCGAACCGGTCGATGAGCGCTGCGGTATCCACGTTCGGGTGCAAGGGTGGCAAAACTACGGACTGCCCGTGTTCGGGCCCCTTGCCCGGCGCCGGGTTCAAGTACCTTCGCCCTCCTTTCGAAGAAGCCATGGCCGAGCGCCACCAGCACACCTTCACCTACCGGCGGATGCGCCGCGAGCAGCTCCCTGCCGCCGATGCCGGCCTGTTGCAGCGGGCGCAGGAGGCTGCGGCGCGGGCCTACGCGCCGTATTCGGCGTTCCGCGTGGGCGCTGCGCTCCGCCTTGCAGACGGCACCGTGCTGGAAGGGAGCAACCAGGAGAACGCATCCTTCCCCGCGGGCACCTGCGCGGAGCGCTCGGTGCTGCACTACGCCATGGCCCAGCAGCCCGGCGCGCGGGTGGAGGCCATCGCCGTGGTGGTGCCGCAGGTGGCCGGCGACGACCCGGTATCGCCCTGCGGCATCTGCCGGCAGGCGCTGCTGGAGCAGGAGTCCCGCCAGCGCGCCCCGGTGCGGGTGCTGCTGGGGACCGCCAGCGGCTGGGTGATCGAGCTGGAGAGGGCGTCGGACCTGCTTCCGCTGCAGTTCGATGGCTCCTTCCTGAAGCCCTGATCCCGCCGGGCAGGGTGGAGGGGCCGGGCTATATTTGCCCCCCGCCTTGCAAGGCGGCAAGCACGCCATGACCACGAAGACCGCGACCCCCGGCCACGCCCGCGGAGCCAAGGCCAAGACCGCCCCCCCCGCCTCGGCGGCACCTGGAAAGGAGACCCATCTGCGCTGGTTCAAGGACATGATCCTCATGCGCCGCTTCGAGGAGAAGTGCGGGCAGCTCTACACCATGCAGAAGTTCGGCGGCTTCTGCCACCTTTACATCGGCCAGGAGGCCGTGCTCGCGGGCATGGTCACCGCCATCCGCCCCACCGACCGCATCATCACCGGCTACCGCGACCACTGCCACCCCTTGGTGCTGGGCGCCTCGGCCAAGAACGTGATGGCCGAGCTCTACGGGAAGACCACCGGCACCAGCAAGGGCAAGGGCGGCAGCATGCACTACTTCGACAAGGCGCGCAACCTGTTCGGCGGCCACGGCATCGTGGGCGGGCAGATCGGCCTGGGGGCGGGCATCGCCTTCGCCGACAAGTACCGCGGGGAGGACCATGCGACCCTCTGCATGATGGGCGATGGCGCCGTACGCCAGGGCCTGCTGCACGAGACCTTCAACATGGCGATGACCTGGAAGCTGCCGGTCATCTTCATCATCGAGAACAACAACTACGCGATGGGCACCAGCGTGGAGCGCACCAGCAACGTGCACGACCTGAGCAAGCTGGGCCTGAGCTACGAGATGCCCGCAGAGGGCGTCAACGGCATGCGCTGCGCCGACGTGCACGATGCCATCGAGCGGGCCTGCGCCCACGTGCGCGCCGGCAACGGCCCCATGCTGCTCGACATCAAGACCTACCGCTACAAGGGGCACAGCATGAGCGACCCCCAGAAGTACCGCACCAAGGAGGAAGTGGAGGATTACAAGAAGCAGGATCCCATCGAGCAGGTGAGGGCCACCCTGCTGGAGAAGAAGTGGGCCTCCGAGAATGAGCTGGAGGCCATGGACGAAGCCGCCAAGCAGGAGGTGGAGGAGGCCGTGAAGTTCGCCGAGGAGAGCCCGGTACCCGCCGAGAGCGAGCTCTACACGGACGTCTACCACCAGGCCGACTACCCCTTCCTGAAGGACTAGGTGATGCGAGCCCAGCCGGCCATCGTTTGCTGCTGCCTGCTCGCAGCGGGTTGCGCGCACAAGGAGGAGGAAGCGCCGCCGCCTGCCGATCCGCGCACGGCCTATGCCGGGGAATACGCTGGTGCGCTGCACAAGCACGGCTGGGTGGCCGGGGCCGATACCACGCTGGTGGACACCACTTACAGCGACACGGTGCGCGTCAGCCTCTGCGATGCCTATCCCGCCCAGGTGTGCTTGGAGGGCAGCGCGGTGTACGCGCATGTGGAGGTGGATGGCGGGGGCGGCTTCCACAACGCGTACTACTCGCCGGGCTCGGGATTCAACCTCACCGGGCGCTTCGTGCTGGGCGCAGCGCCGGATTCGCTGGTCTTCAATCAGTCCAGCTACCTCTACACGCAATATTCCATGAACACGTCGTTCCGGGGCACCCGGATCGAGTAACGCATCCACCGCACCATGGCCGAGATCGTACGCATGCCGAAGCTCAGCGACACCATGACCGAAGGGGTGGTGAGCGCCTGGCACAAGAAGGTCGGAGACAAGGTGAAGAGCGGCGAGGTGCTTGCCGAGATCGAGACCGACAAGGCCACCATGGAGTTCGAGAGCTTCACCGACGGCGTGCTGCTGCACATCGGCGTGGAGAAGGGCAAGGCCGCGCCGGTGGACAGCGTGCTCGCCGTACTGGGCAAGGAAGGGGAGGACTTCAGCAAGCTGCTGGCCGAAGCCGCCGCGGCGGTGCCGGCTCCGGCGCCGGCCCCAGCGAAGGCCGCACCTGCGCCTGCGCCCGCACCGGCTCCGGTGGCGGCCCCGGCCCCTGCGCCTGCCCCGGTGGCGGCACCGATGGCGGCGCCTGCCGCGGTGGCCGCATCCAACGGCCGCGTGAAGGCCAGCCCGCTCGCGAAGCACCTTGCCGAGGAGCGCGGCATCGACATCAGCCGCGTGCGCGGCAGTGGCCCCGACGGCAGGGTGACGAAACAGGACATCGAGAACCATCGCGGTGGCGGCGGCTTCGCGGCAGCCCCGCAGGTGGAGGGCTTCACCGAGGTGGCGGTGAGCCAGATGCGCAAGACCATCGCGCGCCGCCTGGCCGAGAGCAAGTTCAGCGCGCCGCACTTCTACCTCACGCTCGAGGTGGACATGGAGCGCGCCATGGCTGCGCGAGAGGCCATCAACAAGTTCATCGCGCCCGACAAGATCTCCTTCAACGACCTCGTGATCAAGGCGGCGGCCGTGGCCCTGAAGCAGCACCCCAAGGTGAACAGCAGCTGGCTCGGCGACCGGATCCGGTTCAACCAGCATGTGCACATCGGCGTGGCCGTGGCCGTGGAGGAGGGGCTGCTGGTGCCCGTGGTGCGCTTCGCCGATGGCAAGCCCCTGCGCGCAATCGGCGCCGAGGTGCGCGACTACGCCAAGAAGGCCAAGGAGAAGAAGCTCCAGCCGCAGGACTGGGAAGGCAACACCTTCACCATCTCCAACCTGGGCATGTTCGGCATCGAGGAGTTCACCGCCATCATCAACCCGCCCGATGCGTGCATCCTGGCGGTGGGCGGTATCGTGGAGAAACCCGTGGTGCGCGGAGGCCAGATCGTGCCGGGCCACACCATGAAGGTCACCTTGAGCTGCGACCACCGCGTGGTGGACGGCGCCACGGGCGCGGCCTTCCTCAATGCCTTCAAGCAGTTGCTGGAGGAACCGGCGCTGCTGCTGGGGGTGGGCGCGATCTGAGTACGCGCTGCCGGGCGGGTGCGTTGCCCGCCTGGCGCGGCAGGAATCGGACCAAGCGGGGAATGGCGGGCCGTGAGCAGGCCAGGATGTTCCATGCGCCGTGGCCGTTCGCACGGCTGCGCATGCCGGGGACCATCAGCGCGACCGGGCATCAGCGGCTACCGGCCCGCCTCTGCGCAGGGCTTTGGGCAGGTAGCGCAGCAGTGCCGCCTCCATGCGCGCCAGCCGCCGGGCTGCTTCCGCGGCTATCGCAGCTCGCGCTTCCCCGCCGCCCTTCCAGTCGGTGAGGTCCGAGCGGAGCGTCTGCCAGTCGTGCCAAAGCCCCAGCCGCTGCTGGGCCTGAGCGAGCCGTGCGGTCCGGGCTTCGTCCTTGCGCCGTGCGGGCAGGAGCCGCAGGGTGTACCACGCGTTCTTCACGTGCTTGCGCACCGCATGCAGTTGAGCACCCGGTGCCTCTGCGGCCAGCAGCCGCGATGCCGCCTGCAATTCGTCCTCGGCATACCGCGCCGCAAGGTCCAGTTCCTGGGCGTGGGTGAGCGATGCGGTGGCGCGTGCCAGCTGCTCCGCGATCCGGTCGATGTCCTTCGGCCTCCAATCCTGCAGGCGGCGCAGCAGGGCCTGCCGGGCCTTGCGCTCCTGCCGGTGCAATCGTGCTTCATGGGCCATCCGCGCCGCACAGAGCGACCGGGGGAGTTCGGCGAGCAGGGCTCTCGACACCTGTGCCTCACGCTCGCGCCCCGCAGCCTTGAAGAGCGCTTTCACGCGACGCATGGGCCCATCCGGGAAGGCGGCGTGCGGCGCAGCGTAGCGTGCCAGACGGAGCTGTGTCGCCAGCTTCTTCAGGCTCACCCGTAAGGCATGGATGCGCGGCTCGGAGGGGGACTCGGCCGCACGCGCCAGATCCACCCGGAGCCGTTCGATGAGCCGGTGAGCATGAGCGGCGAGCAGGTAGGCCACGGTTCAAGGTACATCATCGCTGTGCGAAGGCCATGCCTGCCGATGGGCTTACTTGCAGCCATGTACGGCGTGCTGCTCGTGGTGGCCCAGTTCAGCTGCATCATCGCCCTTGTGCTGGGCGGCGGCTGGTCGCTGCCGGGCGTTGCCTGGGCCGTGCTGGGCATCGGCCTGCTGATCCTGGTGTGGGCCGGGCTCTCCCTCGGTGCCGGCAACCTCACGGTGATGCCCGCACCCCGCAGCTCGAGCACGCTCAGCGTGCGCGGCATCTACCGCTTCATCCGCCACCCCATGTACACGGCCGTGCTGCTCTGCGGCTCGGCCGTGGCCTTCGGCGCACCGAGCCGGGTGCGCTGGGTGGCGCTCGCCGCCTGCGCCGTGGTGCTCGTGCTGAAGATCCGCCAAGAGGAGGCGCTGCTCACCGCGCGCCACCCGGACTACCCCGAGCGCATGCAGGGGGTGAAGCGGCTGCTGCCCCTCATCTGGTAGCGCCCAACCGTCCGTCACGCGGCCTTCCGGTCCGCACAAACTGCTAGGCCGTGGCCCGGTGCCGGATGAACCTTGCCGTGCAGGACCATGGACCGTGCGATCGATACCCGGCCCGCCAGGCGGCGCCGCTTGCTCTACGCCGCAAGCGGTGGACTATTGGTGATGGTCGCGCTGGTGGCGCTGGCCAGCGGGCTGGGCCGATCGCGGGTGCGGGTGGAGGCGGCCAAGGTCACCATCGGCACGGTGGAGAAGGGCCTCTTCCGCGAGTTCATCCCGGTGACGGGCACGGTGCAGCCCATCCAGACGGTCTTCCTCGATGCGCTGGAGGGTGGCACCGTGAAGCACCGCTTCGTGGAGGACGGCACGCACGTGAAGGCCGGCGAGCCCATCCTTGAGCTGAGCAACCCGCAGCTGCACATGGATGCCATCAACCGCGAGGCGCAGCTCCTGGACCAGCAGAACAACCTGCGCAACACGCGGCTCGCCATGGACCAGCAGACCGTGCGCCTGCGCGATGAGCTGCTGAGCCTCGACAAGGAGCTGAAGCGGCTGGAGCGCGACCAGCGGGTGGATGACCGGCTGGTGAAGGACTCCCTGCTCGCGCGCAATACGTACATGAGCAACAGGGAGCACCTGGACTACATGCGCGAGAAGCGCAAGCTGCTGGCCGCCAACGTGCGCAGCGATTCGCTCTTCCGCCTCAGCCAGCTCGGCTCCATCACCGGCAACCTCGAGCTCATCCAGCAGAACCTGCGCTTCCTGCGCGAGAACCTGCAGAGCCTGGTGGTCAAGGCGCCCATCGACGGGCAGTTGAGCGGCCTCAGTGCGGAGCTCGGGCAGACCAAGCAGCGCGGCGAGCGCATCGCGCAGATCGATGTGCTGGAGAGCTTCAAGGTGCGGGCGCGCATACCGGAGCACTACGTGAGCCGGATCGGCATCGGCCTGCAGGGCACCTTCGTGCACGCCGGAAGGGAGCACGTCATCGAGGTCTTCAAGGTGTATCCGGAGGTGAGCAACGGGGAATTCGACGTGGACCTGCGCTTCCTGGGGGCGAAGCCGGAGGTGCGCCGCGGTCAGACCTTCCAGGTGAGGCTGCAGCTGAGCGAGGATATGGAGGCGGTAATGCTGCCGCGCGGGCCCTTCTTCCAGGACACCGGCGGGCAGTGGGTGTACGTGCTCGATGCCGAAGGCACCGCCACCAAGCGCGAAGTGAAGCTGGGCCGCCAGAACCCCGACCTGTACGAGGTGCTCGAAGGGCTCCAGCCCGGAGACCGGGTGGTGACCAGTCGCTACGCCGCGTTCAACAACGCCGATGAGCTCGTTATCGAATAGCAGCCACAGACCTGCGCACGTCGCGTGTTACGCGTTGCGTGTTGCGGGTTCCGCCAACATGCAACCCCCAACCTCCCAACACGCAACCGGATATGAGCCTCCTGAGAACCCATGACCTTTCGAAGGTCTACCGCACGGATACCGTGGAGACCACCGCGCTCAACGACGTGAGCATCGCCATCGGCCAGGGCGAGTTCGCGGCCATCATGGGCCCCAGCGGCTGCGGCAAGTCCACGCTGCTGAACATCCTGGGGCTGCTCGACTCGCCCACCAGCGGGCAGTACCTCGTGGGCGGTGAGGATGTGAGCGGCTACAACGAGCGGCGGCGCGCCGAGGTGCGCAAGAGCACCATCGGCTTCGTCTTCCAGAGCTTCAACCTGATCGATGAGCTCACCGTGGCCGAGAACATAGAGCTGCCGCTGATCTACACGCGCATGGGCAGGGCCGATCGTCGGCAGCGCGTGCAGGAGGCCATGGAGCGCATGAGTATCGGGCACCGGGCCGGGCATTTCCCGCAGCAGCTCAGCGGCGGCCAGCAGCAGCGCGTGGCGATCGCCCGCGCCGTGGTGAACAGCCCCAGGCTCATCCTGGCCGACGAGCCCACCGGTAACCTGGACAGCGCGATGGGCGAGGAGGTGATGGGGCTGCTCACCGAGCTGAACAGGGCCGGCACCACCGTCATCATCGTCACGCACAGCCTCCGCGATGCGGGCTACGCCCAGCGCACCATCAAGCTGCTCGACGGAAGGGTGGTGGAGGGCAACGTGCCGGCGCAGGCGCTGCTGTGAACGCTCTCCTCCGCTAGCTTCGCCTCTCATGAAGCTCGTGGTGCGCAACATGGTGTGCGACCGCTGCAAGGCGGTGGTGCGGCGCGTGCTGGGAGAGCAGGGCCTGCGCGTGCTGCAGGTGGACCTCGGCGAAGTGGAGCTGGAGCAGGAACCCTCCGATGCCGAGCTCGAGGCCACGCGCGCCGCGCTGATGACCGAGGGCTTCGAGCTGGTGGACAGCCGCGAGGCCGCCACCATCGCGCGCATCAAGGCCGCCATCGTGAAGCTGGTGCACCACAACGAGCAGCTCAATGGGCGCGTGAAGCTGGGCGAGCACCTGCCGGATGTGCTGCACCGCGATTACTCTGGGCTCTCCGCGCTCTTCTCGCAGGTGGAGGGCATCACCATCGAGCAGTACTTCCTGCTTCAACGCCTGGAGCGGGTGAAGGAGCTCATCCGGTACGACGAGCTCACCCTGAGCGAGATCGCCGACCGCACGGGCTTCAGCAGCGTGGCGCACCTGAGCGCCCAGTTCAAGAAGCTCACCGGCATGACGCCCTCCGCCTTCAAGGCCATGGGCATGGGCCGCACCCCGCTGGACCAGGTGGGTTGATGTAAACCTTCCCGATGAGGATGTAACGCGGAACGCTCCCGGTCGTCGGTGCTTTGCATCGTCAATCAACACCAACGACCATGGACAACACGAACATCGCCCTCCCCCTGCTCGACGTGAACAGCGCGCATTGCGCCCTGCGCGTGGAGAAGGCCCTGCATGGCGTGCCCACGCTGGAGGAGGCCCGTGTGGACCTCGACCGCCACCTGGCCACGTTGCGGTCGGCCACCTCGGCCCAGGCCGTGCGCGAGGCCGTCGCCGCCATCCGCAAGGCCGGCTACAACGTCGCCACCGAGCGGCACCGCTTCAGCACCACCGGCATCACCTGCGCCGGATGCGCCAACAAGGCCGGCGACATCCTCAACAAGCTGCCCGGCGTGGTGAGCGCCACCGCCGACCACGTGACCCGCACCGCCGACGTGGAAGTGGTGCAGGGCACCCTCACCCAAGAGGACCTCCTCAACGCGCTGCGCCCGGCGGGCTATGGCCTGCTGCCGGTGGCCGCCTGAACACCCCCACAGCCATGAAGACCGAGACGAGCACCCTGGTGATCCCCGTGGAGAACATGGACAGCGAGCATTGCGCGCTGATCGTGGACAAGGCCCTGGGCACCGTGCCCAGCATCGCCACCCACCATGTGGAGCTGAACAACCGCAGCGCGGTGGTGCAGAGCATCACGCCCGTGGAGGCCGTGCGCGATGCCGTGAAGGCGATCCGCGACAACGGCTACGACGTGCCCACGGTGAAGCGCACCTTCCCGGTGACCGGCATGACCTGCGCCAGCTGCGTGGCCAGCGTGGAGAGCATGCTGCAGGCCCAGCCGGGGGTGCTCGAGGCCGCGGTGAACCTGGCCACCAACACGGTGCAGGTGCGCTATGTGCCCGGTGTGATCGATGAGCGCCGCATGCGCGCCGCGATCCAAAGCATCGGCTACGACCTCATCATCGGGGAGGAGCGCGAGGCCACCGCCGACATGGAGGCGATCGCGCGTGAGCGCATGGCCTCGCTGAAGAAGCGCCTGTGGGCCTCCATGGCCCTCAGCATCCCGCTGGTGGTGATCGGCATGTTCATGATGCATGAACCCTGGGCCAACGTGGTGATGTGGGCCCTCAGCACGCCCGTGGTGCTCGTCTTCGGCCGGCAGTTCTTCATCAACGCCTGGAAGCAGGCGAAGCACCGCAGCGCCAACATGGACACCCTGGTGGCCCTGAGCACCGGCGTGGCCTACGTCTTCAGCGTCTTCAACACTGCCTATCCGCAGTTCTGGACCGACCGCGGACTGATGCCGCATGTGTACTTCGAGGCCGCCGCGGTGGTCATCACCTTCATCCTGCTGGGCAAGTTCCTGGAGGAGCGCGCCAAGGCCGGCACCAGCAGTGCCATCAAGAAGCTGATGGGCCTACGCCCGAACACGGTGCTGCGCGAGGCCGCCGATGGCAGCACGCGCGAGGTACCCATCGCCGACGTGAACGTGGACGACATCCTCGTGGTGCGTCCCGGCGAGAGCATCGCGGTGGACGGCGAAGTGGTAAGCGGGGAGAGCTACGTGAATGAGAGCATGCTGAGCGGTGAGCCTGTGCCGGTGGCGAAGACGGCCGGTGCAAAGCTGCTGGCCGGCACCATCAACCAGAAAGGCAGCCTGCGCATGCGTGCCGAGAAGGTGGGCTCGGCCACGCTGCTCGCCCAGATCGTGCGCACCGTGCAAGAGGCCCAGGGCAGCAAGGCCCCGGTGCAGAAGCTGGTGGACAAGGTGGCCGCGGTCTTCGTGCCCATCGTCATCGGCATCGCGCTGCTGAGCGCCATCGCCTGGTGGGTGCTCGGCGGTGAGCATGCCTTCACCCAGGGCCTGCTCGCGCTGGTCACCGTGCTGGTGATCGCCTGCCCCTGCGCCCTCGGCCTCGCCACGCCCACGGCCATCATGGCCGGCATGGGCAAGGGGGCCGAGAACGGCATCCTCATCAAGGACGCCGACAGCCTGGAGCGCGCACGCAACATCACCGCCATCGTGCTCGACAAGACCGGCACCATCACCGAAGGCAAGCCTGAGGTGGTGGAGGCCGTGGGGTTGACCGAACAGCCCGTCGGCGCCGCGGTGCTCGCGATCGAAGCGCGGTCCGAGCATCCCCTGGCCGAGGCGGTCGTTCGGCACCTGCATGCCGCCGGCGTGCACCAGGCCGCTGCGGTGGGCGCGTTCGACAGCCTCACCGGTAAGGGCGTCAAGGCCACGGTGAACGGGTCGGGCTGGCTCGTGGGTAATCGCCGGTTGCTGGAGGAGAACGGCATCGTCGTCACCGGCGAGTGGCGCACGCACGAGAAGCGCTGGCAGGAGGCAGCGCACACGGTGGTGTGGGTGGCGGAGGGCACGCAGGTGCGCGCCGCCGTGGCCATCGCCGACCGCATCAAGCCTTCGGCCGCCTCGGCCATCGCACGCCTGAAGCGCGCCGGCATCAAGGTGTACATGCAGACCGGTGATGCGCGCCGCACCGCGCAGGCCGTGGCCCAGGCCGTGGGCATCGACGACTTTCGCAGCGAGGTGCTGCCCAAGGACAAGGGCGCCTTCGTGACCGGCCTGCAGCAGCAGGGCCACGTGGTGGCCATGGTGGGCGACGGCATCAACGACAGCGAGGCGCTGGCGAAGGCCGATGTGGGCATCGCCATGGGCAAGGGCAGCGACATCGCCTTGGACGTGGCGCGCCTGACCCTGATCGCCACGGACCTCAACGCCATCCCGCGCGCCATCCAACTCTCCCGCCGCACCGTGGCGCTCATCCGCCAGAACCTCTTCTGGGCCTTCATCTACAACATCATCGGCATCCCCATCGCGGCTGGTGTGCTTTACCCCATCAACGGTTTCCTGCTGGACCCCATGATCGCCGGTGCGGCGATGGCGCTGAGCAGCGTGAGCGTGGTGAGCAACAGCCTCAGACTACGCTGGGCGAAACTGGACAAGTGAAACATCGAACGAACCTCCAAACGAACGACCATGAAAACCATCGGTCTATTGATCGCTACCCTGCTGCTGCTGCCGGGTTGCAACGCACAACTGAAGAATGCGCGCACGGTGACCGTCCGGGTGGACGGCGACTGCCCCATGTGCGAGAAGACCATCGAGAAGGCCGCCTACGTGAAGGGTGAAGCCGAAGTCGACTGGGATGTTGACGCGAAGACCGCACGCATCACCTACGACAGCACGCGCACTTCGCTGGATGCGGTATTGCAGCGCATCGCACAGGCCGGGTACGACAGCGAGCAGTACCTGGCTCCCGATGCCGCCTATGCCGCGCTGCCCGGATGTTGCCAGTACGAGCGCAGCTTCAAACGCGCTCCATTTGCTGCAAGCCCAGGAACAAACGCGCATTCGGAGCACGCTGGTCACCATTCTGACACGGCGGAGGCTGCGATCGAACAAGGGACCACGGACCCACTGGCCCCGGTCTTCGATACCTACTTCGCACTGAAGGATGCCCTGGTGGCATCAAATGCCACCGACGCGCAAGCCCGCGCCAAAGCCTTCGACGCCGCTTTGCGAAATGTGGAAATGGATGCTATGGAACACACCGCTCACCTGGTTTGGATGAAGGTGATGGAGCGACTGGCGAACACCAGTGGTGTTATCGTAGGCACTGCGGATCTTGCCAAGCAGCGCAAGGCTTTCGCGGAGCTGACTGCTCCGATGACCGAGCTCGCAAAGGCAGCGCCTGCCACCACGCCGATCTATCGGGATCACTGCCCCATGTACGAGGGCGGCGCCGACTGGCTCAGCCGGGATAAGGCCATCAAGAACCCCTTCTACGGGTCACAGATGATGACCTGCGGTAGTGTGAAGGAGACCATCAGCCGCTGATCGTGTCATGCAGTTTTCCTCCAACATCCGATCGGTACTGCTGCTGGTGCTCCTGCACGGGCTGCCGGGGATGATGCACGTGCAGGCCCAGCATGTCGGTCATCCAGCCTTGGGCACCTCCGGTCCGCTCGGGGACTTCACACCCAAGGTCACGCGGTACGACCTCGTCATCACGGACACCATCGTCGACTACACCGGCAAGCCCCGCAAGGCCTACGCGGTGAACGGGAGCATCCCCATGCCGACGCTCACCTTCACGGAAGGTGATACGGCGATGATCGTGGTACGCAACGCAATGGCAAAGGAGGAGACCTCCCTGCATTGGCATGGCCTGATCCTGCCTTACCACCTTGATGGCGTGCCCCACCTCACCACCGCGCCCATCAAGGCGGGTGAAACGCAGGTGTACAAGTTCCCGCTGGTGCAAAGCGGCACGTATTGGTACCATTCGCACACGGGCTTGCAGGAACAGAACGGCATGCACGGTGCGCTCATCATCCACAAGCGGAATGCCGCGCCCATGCCAGAGCACGTGGTGATCCTCAGCGAGTGGACCGACATGAAGCCGAAGGAGGTGCACCGTAGGCTGCATGCCGCCAACGACTGGAGCGCGATCAAGAAACACCAGTCTCGGCCAGGAACCGTGCAGAGCTACAGCGATGCCATCAAGGATGGTGCGTTCGGCATCAAGCTCACCAACGAGTGGAAGCGGATGAACGCCATGGACGTGAGCGATGTGTATTACGACCGCATCCTCGCGAACGGCCGGCCGGTGGACGAAGCGCCCCGGTTGAAGGCGGGCGACCGGGTGCGCATCCGCCTGATCAACGGCGGGGCGAGCAGCTACTTCTGGATCACCTATGCCGGCGGGAAGATGACCGTGGTGGCCAGCGACGGCATGGACGTGGAGCCCGTTGAGGTGGACCGCTTCATCATGGGCGTGGCCGAGACCTACGACATCATCGTCACCATCCCCGCCGACAGCACGGCCTATGAACTGCTGGCCACGAGCGAGGACCGCGTGCGCTCCGCCTCGGTGTGGCTCGGCTCCGGCATCCGCCAGCTCGCCGCTCCGCTCCAGCCCCTGAAGTACTTCGAGGGCATGAAGATGATGAACGACATGATGAAGATGAATGGGGACCTGGATGACATGGGCATGCACATGAGCCTGCAGCAGATGGACATGAACGTGGTGATGTATCCAGAGATCACCGGTCCGAAAGAGCTGTCGCATACCGACGAGGGTGCCGACCGCTACAACAGCAATGCGCTCTCCGACATCGTGACGTTGAACTATGCCATGCTGCGATCACCCACGCCCACGACCCTGCCGCACGGTTCGGTGAAGGAGCTGATGTTCACCCTCACGGGGAACATGAACCGCTACCTGTGGGCCATCGACAACCGTACGGTGAGCGAGACCGACCGCATCCTCATCCGCAAGGGCGAGAACGTGCGCATCATCCTGACCAACAACAGCATGATGCGCCACCCCATGCACCTGCACGGGCACTTCTTCCGGGTGGTGAACGGCCAGGGCGAGCATGCCCCGTTGAAGAATGTGCTCGACATCATGCCCATGGAAACGGACACCATCGAGTTCGCCGCCACCGAGGAGGGCGATTGGTTCTTCCACTGCCACATCCTCTACCACATGATGAGCGGCATGGGCCGGGTGTTCGTGAACCCCGCGCCGCGGCCCAACCCCGTGCTGCCCGATGCCCGCAAGGCGGAGCGCCTGTTCCTGCGCGAGGACAAGGCCTGGCACTTCATGGCCCAGAACGACTTCGCCACCAACGGCAACGACGGGGAGGCCATGCTGATGAACAAGCGCTGGAACCTGCAGGCGGAATGGCGCCTCGGCTATACCCCCATGCACGGGCAGGAAGTGGAGATGCACTTCGGCCGATTCCTCGGCAAGATGCAGTGGTGGTTCCCGAACATCGGCATCGACTGGCGCACGCGCGAAGGCCACGGCGATGATGCGGAGGAGAACCTCTTCGGGCAGCGTAACACCAAGAACAGCCGGAGCGTGCTGCATGCCGGGTTCCAATACACCCTGCCCATGCTCCTGGTGTTCGATGCGCGCATCGACACCGACGGACAGCTACGCGCCCAGCTGATGCGCGAGGACATCCCGCTCACCCCGCGCCTGCGGCTCGACCTGATGGGCAACAGCGACCTGGAGCACATGGAGCGACTGCGTTATGTGCTGGACAAGAGCTGGGCGCTGAGCACGCACTACGACAGCGACATGGGCTGGGGCGTGGGGGTGACAGTGACCTACTGAATGGTGGAGCGCTCACGCGGGCTGGAGAGTCACCCATGGCGTGCTGTCGAAGCCTACTTTTTCGTTCCGCGACGCGACTTGGCCACCGCCTTTTTGTTCGTGCGCCCCGCTCCGCTCTTCGGTCGGGTGCTGCCGCCATACACATGGCGTTCACGTTCGATCTGCGACCCGGGCTGCTCATGCATGCGCGCCGTCATGCCCGTCTGGCCGGGATGCTGTTCACCGGGCATGCGCGCATCGGCGGTCTTGGGCTTCGGCTTGCCCACAAGGCCCAGGCGGGGCTTCGTGGCTTTTGCGACAGGCTTCACGGCTTTCGCCGCGGCCTTGGCGCTCGTCTTCCGGACAGGGGCCTTGGCGGTCTTCTTGGTGGCCATTGGGGTGTGGGTGTTCGCGAGTTTCATGGAAACTTAGGCACGAGGGGCGCCGCTTGAATTGACGGCGGTCATCCGCACCCTGCACCCGGGTCATGCATGAGGGCCGGTCCGCCAACCGCCCGTCACGCGGCCAACTTCAGCGCACAACAGACCTCGCAGCACCCTGGTCCCGTTCCACCTTGGGGCCATGTGGCGCAACTACCTCCTCATCGCCTGGCGCACCCTGAAGCGCGACACCCTCTTTGCCGCGCTCAACATCATCGGCCTTGCCATCGGCGTGGCGGCCTGCCTGCTCATCCACATCTACGTGCAGGACGAGCTCAGCTTCGACGCGCACCACCGCAAGGCCGACCGCATCTACCGCATCCAGGCCCACTACCAGTTCGGCGATGTGAAGGACGACTTCGGCATCACGCCCTTCCCCATCATGGAGGCCCTGCTGCGCGAGTACCCCGACATCGAGGCGGGCGTCTCGCTCTATCAGCTGGGGCAGACCACGCTCGAATACGAGGGCCGGAAGTTCGTGGCAGCCGACGGACACAATGCCGACACCAGCACCTTCCGCACCTTCGACTTCACCTTCACGCACGGCGGGCCCGATGCGCTCGATGAGCCGGACAACATCGTCATCATGCAGGAGATGGCCACGCGCATGTTCGGCGCGGAGGACCCCATCGGCAAGCTGGTGACGCGCAATGGACGCACCCTGAAGGTGGCCGGCGTCATCGACGGGCAGGCGGAGAACACCCACATCCCCATGGGCGTGTTCATGAGCCGGCTCGGCATGCCGCCGCAGGCGAAGGAGCAGCTGGCGCAGAGCTGGGGCAACAACAGTTGCTTCAACTACCTCGTGCTCGCACCCGGTGTGGACGAGCACGCGTTCCAGGCCAAGATGGACGCCTTCGTCGACAAGTACATCATCCCGCAATGGGGCGGCGAGGAGTTCCAGGGCAGCATCCGCTTCAACCTGGAGCCACTGCGCGAGGTGCACTTCAACAACGCGCTCATCTATGACACGCCGAAGAAGGGCAACAAGGCCTACGTCACCCTCTTCGCCATCGTGGCCGTGCTCATCCTTGCCATCGCCTGCATCAATTACATCAACATGAGCACCGCTGACGCCACCCGGCGCGCCAAGGAGGTGGCGTTGCGCAAGGTGTGCGGCGCGCAGCGCGGCCAGCTCGTGGCCCAGTTCATCGGCGGCAGCGTGCTGATCGCGCTCATCGGCATCGCGGTGGCCCTGGGGCTGCTCTGGCTGGCGCTGCCGGCGTTCAACAGCATCACTGGGAAGGCCATCGGCATGGAGGTGGTGCTGCGCGGGAGCTTCGTGGGCGCGCTGGCGCTCATCCTCATCGCCATCGGCGTGGTGGCGGGCAGCTACCCGGCCTTCTTCCTCTCGCGCTTCGCGCCGCAGCTCCTGCTGAAAGAGGGCGTGGCCGGCGGGGCCGGCCGCAACCGCGTGCGCAAGGTGCTCATGGGCGCGCAGTTCGCCATCGCCCTCTTCATGGTGGTGGGCACCCTGGCCGTGTTCGCCCAGTTGCACTGGCTGCGCAGCACGGACATGGGCTTCCGCAAGGAGAACCTGCTCAGCATCGCCATGCCGCTGCCGCCCGGGCCGGATACGCTGGCGTGGGACAGGCTGCGGCCGGTGAAGGACGAGCACCTGCGGCAGAGCTTCGTCACGGCCGCCTCCTTCACGCAGCACCTGCCCGGCCAGGGCAGCGGCCGCTGGGTGCTGAAGGCCAACACGCCAGAAGGTCGCATCGACAAGCCCATGCCCACCATGAGCACCGATGCCGATCTCCCCGCGCTGCTCGGCGTGGAGCTGGTGGCCGGGCGCTACTTCGACCCTGCCATCCCCAGCGACCGCGACAACGCCGTGATGGTGAACGAGAGCGCCGTGAAGGCCTTCGGCTGGCGTGATCCGCTGGCTGAGAAGATCTTCATACCGGGCGACAGCGCCGACCAGGAGCTCACCGTCATCGGGGTGCTCAAGGATTTCCACTACACCAGCTTGCACACGCCGATCGAGCCGCTCGTGCTCTTCCAGAGCAGCCAGCGGTACGGCGCGCAGCACCTGGTGCTGCGCCTGCAGCCCGGCGATGTGGGGCAGCAGCTCGCCACGCTGCAAGGGGAGTGGAAGCGGCTCTTCCCCGATGCCGAGTGGGAGGCCACCTTCCTCACCGACAGCATCGCGCAGCTCTACCAGGCCGAGGACAGGCTCTACCGCGTCTTCGCCGCCTTCGCCGTGCTCACCATCCTGCTCACGGTGATGGGCCTTTACGGCCTGGCCTACTTCACCGCGCGGCAGCGCACGCGCGAGATCGGCATCCGGCGCGTGATGGGCGCACCGCTGTTCGATATCGTCCGGCGCCTCAACACCGAGTTCGTGGTGCTGCTGGGCCTGGCGCTCCTGGTGGCCTTCCCGCTGGCCTTCTACGCCATCGGCCGTTGGCTGGAGACCTTTGCCTACCACACCCGCATCTCGCCGCTGCTCTACGCGGCGGCCTTGCTCATCACCCTGCTCGTCACGGTGCTCACGGTATCGGTGCAGGCTTACAAGGCCGCGATGGCCGATCCCGTGAAGGCCCTGCGCTACGAGTGAGCCGTCGCCCAGGGCCGGGGGAACGCTACTGCGATGGCGCCCTTGCGGTGAGGGCGCTGCGGTCGAGCCCTTCGGCCGGCCCGCGCGCGGCTATTGCTTCACCACCCGAAGCGGAGCCTGCCGGCCCGATGCGGTGAGCGGCAAGAGCAAGTAGGTGCCGGCGGGCAGCATGCCGAGATCGATGGAGCCGTGGCCATCGACGCGGACCGTGGCCAGGCAGCGCCCTGCGATGTCGTGCACCGCGGCCCGTTGGCCGGGTCGCAGCCCAGGTACGGTGACGCTGCCCGCGGTGGGGTTGGGGAATGCGCGTGCGGCCTTCCCATCACGGGGATCATCCGGCATCGCCGTGGTGAGCGGCCCGCAGCCGAGCACCGCCCAATGCGCATCCCCTTGGGTGTAGGCTTGCAGACAGCCGTACTCTTCGAATAGCTGGCAGAGGTAGCCGAAAAGGCCGGAGCTTGCACCGATGCCTTCGATGAGGTAGCGCCCGCCCGAGAGCACGAAGCGCCGGTGCGCGCGGCCGTTGAACCAGCTGGCATCGATGCTCGTGACGATGGGCGCGGCAGCGCAGTCGCCATACGTGCCGGATAACGTATCGCCAACCGCGAGGTTGAAGTCGTAGAGCAGGCGGGGATCACCCTCGCCGGGCAGCACCACCCACCAACGGCCTTCAGCGCTGTCGGCCCGGAGGGCACCGGCATAGGCATCGATCGCCAGGGTGACCGGCGGCGGCGGCGGGTCGCCGAGCAGCGGTGCGATGGTGGCCGTGCCCTGCCGCCGCAACCGCTTGTACAGCTGCCCCTGGATGGCGGTATCGCCTTGCACGGTGATGGTGAAGAGCAAGTGCTGCGCCTCCAGGCCCTCGAAGCGCCAGTGCTCCTCCGACCAGGCGGAGCTGTCGTTGAAGTGCAGCGGCTGGGCGTGCAGGGCGATGGGCATGAGGAGGTTGGCGATGCCGCCGAGGAAGCAGCCGGAGGATGTGCGTGCGGTCATGGTGCGTGGATTCATGGCAGTGCCAGGCGGCGGATGTCGATCGCGCCGTGGTGCCGCTTGTTGTAGATCAGCGTTCGCCCATCGCGGCCGATGAAGGCGCGGCCGTCCTCCTCGCCCGGCCCGGCCTGCGTGATCGTCTCATCGCCGGAGCCATCGGGATGCACGCGGTGGATGCTGTGCTGCCCGCTGGCCATGGTGCTGTAGTAGATCCAGCGCCCATCGACGCTGTACATGGGCCAGCCATCGATCACCGTGGGGGTGCGTGTGAGGTTGTCCACCAGCCCGGTGCTGAGGTCGAGGATCACGACGTCGTCGCTGGTCGCGTCGTTGCGCAGCAGCACGATGCGCTCCATGCCGGGCGCATAGCGGGCGCAGGTCTCCTCCATCGGCGTGTCGGTGAGGCGCATCACCTGGCGGGTGCCCAGGTCGAGGCGGTACACATCCAGCGAGCCGTTGCCGCGCGTGCTGTTGAAGAGCAGGTAGCGGCCATCGGGGCTGAAGTAGGGGTGGATGTCGCGTGCGGGATCACTGGTCAGCCGCTCGAGCCCGGAGCCGTCCGTGCGCATGCGGTAGACCTCCTCGTTGCCGTCGCGGTCGCTGACGAAGGCGATCCATTCGTTGTCCGCGCTCCAGTCCACGAAGTTGTTGTTGTGGGCGTCGTGCGTGACGCGCTGCTGCGCACCGGTGGCGAGGTCCATGATGAAGAGCTGCCAGGTGCCCGTGCGGTTGCTCTGGTACAGGATGCGCCTCCCATCGGCGGAGAGCCGGGGATAGGCGTTCTCCACGCCGGGCTCGTGGAGCAGCAGGGTGTCCGTTGCCATCGCGTGCTGCGCGATGGAGGGTTCCGGCGGCGGCGGCACGCTCTGGCACGCTGCGCCGAGCAGGCAGAAGACGAGCGGAAGCGGGGTGTTCATCATGGGGCACCGAGTTTCTTCAGCATCACCTTGGCGTTCTCGTTATGCGGATCGAGCTCCAGCGAATGCTTGTAGTTCGCGATCGCCAGTTCGCGCCGACCTTGTTTCATGTAGCCCTCGGCAAGGCTGTCATACGGATCGGCCACCTCCGGGAATGCCTCCACGTTCAATTCGAACACGCACACGGCATCCTCCAGCCGTCCCTGGCCCATCAGCAGGTAGCCGAGCGAGTTGGCCGCTGCACCGTCCAAGGTGTACTCCGGGTCGCTGCGGTGCCGCCGGAAGAATGCCAAGGCCTGTTCGCGGCCCTCGTTCTTCAGGATCCGCGCGATCGCCTGTACCAAGGGCCGCTTCACGGGAGGGACCTCCCGTCCGTGGAGGATCCGCGCGATGCGCCCGGCCACGCCGTAGATGTCGTACATGCTCGTATTGGACAGCACCACGATGCAGCGGTCGTTCTCGATGAATCGGTACATCACCGTGGTGAAGCCCCGGTTGCCGCCATCGTGGTAGGCCACCGTGACGCTGTCCCGGCCGGGCACGAAGTAGCGCATCACCATCCAGCCAAGGCCGAAGTCGCCGCGCACCGGCCTGATCCACGCGGCCTGCAGGTGGGTGGGCAGCAAGGTGCCGTTGCGCAAGGCACGGTCGTACCGGAAGAGGTCCATCGTCGTGCTGGACACATGGCCGGAACCGATCACGGAGGAGGGATCGCGGTAGGCTTCACGGTCGTAGCTGGTCCAGGTGTTCACGTAGCCCTGCGCCATGCGCGGCATCACACGCGGATCGTCCTCCGTGAAGCTGTCCACCATGCCCGCTGGCTCGAAGACCCGGGTCCGCAGCTGCTCGCTGAAGGGCTTCCCGGTCACGCGCTCCACGACCAGCGCGAGCGCGGAGTACCCGAGGTTGGAGTAGTGCGATGCGCTCCCGGGCTCGAACAGCAGGGGCTTGTCCAGGAAGAGGTCCACGAAGCGTTCCAGGGTGCGCGGCTGTTTGGCCACCACGCTGTCGAAACCGGGGATCACATGGTAATTGGGGATGCCGGAGGTGTGCGACAGCACATGGCGGAGGGTGATCCTCTCCGCGTGCTGCACCCGGTACGCGGGGATGTGCTTCACCAGCGGATCATCGAGCGAGAGCTTGCCTTCATGCGCGAGCTGCAGGATGAGCAGCGCGGTGAACTGCTTGCTGAGCGAGGCGAGCTTGTACCGGGATTCGACGGTATTGGGCACGTTCCACTCGCGGCTGGCCAGGCCGAAGGCCTTGTGGTAGATGACCTCGCCCCGGTCGGCCACGAGCACGGTGCCGCTGAATTCGGTGCGGTCCGCGATCACGCGCATCAGGGAATCGATCCGCGCGTGCTGCGCGTGCAGCGCTTGCAGGATCAGGCAGAGGCCGGCGGTGATCGTCTGGCGCTTCATGGTCCTTTGTGCAGGTGCGCCGCCAGCTGCTCCTCGATCACGGGCAGGGGCAGCATCCCCATCTCCAGGAAGGCGCGGTGGAAGCGTGCCGCATCGAAGCGCGGACCGAGCTCGGCGGCAAGCCGCTCGCGCAGCCGCTGGATGGCGTCGGCGCCCACCTTGTAGCTCAGCGCTTGGGCGGCCCAGTTGGTCACGCGCGTCACCTCGCGGTCGGCCAGTTCGGGCACCCCGGGGATGTGCTCCTCCCAATAGGTCAGCGCCTCCTGGCGCGACCAGCCGAGGCCGTGGATGCCCGCATCGAGCGCCACGCGCACCGAGCGCACCAGGTCCCACTCCCATTTGCCGAGCTCCTGCAAGGGGTCTGCGTAGGCGCCGAGTTCCTGGCCGTAGTCCTCCACATAACAGGCCCAGCCCTCGAAGTTGCCCGGATAGAGCAGGTGGGCGCGCAGGTCGGTCGCCGCGGCGGCCTGGCGCAGGCTTGCTTGCAGGTGATGGCCGGGGATGGCCTCGTGCAGGTAGAGCCAGTCCAGCGCGCGGGCATCGAAGCGGCCGTTGTGGAAGTTGAATTGGAACACATCCGCGCCATAGGCGTTGTGCGCGCGCGAGAGGTAGATGCCGGGCGGGGTGTGCGGGCCGGCGTCGGGCCATTCCATGGGGTGGATGGGCGGCAGCTCCACGGCGCCCACGAATCCGGAAAGCCGCGTGCGCACCGTGCTGTCCAGCGCGGCGAAGCGCTGCAGCACCTCGGCCTTGTCCGTGATCCAGCCGCCTTGGGGCGCGGCACCGAGCAGCGCGCGCAGGCGCCCGATCGCCTGGTGGCAGCGCTCCGCCTCCGCCGCGCCGAAGGCCACCAGCTCCTGCGGCGTGCGCTCATAGCCGGTGAAGCGCCGCACCAGCAGCCGGTACCACTCCTGGTGGTCGGGGAGGCCGTGCACGCCGTGCGCGGGCATGGGCCGCCCGGCCTGCAGCCAGCGGCGCTCCACGGTGATGCGGTGCAGCTGGTGCGCCACCTCGAAGCGCGCCGTGGCGAGCAGCAGGCGCTCCTCGGCGGTGGCCCCTTCCGCGTGCGCACCGAGCAGCAGGCGCTGTTGCTCGCTGAAGAAGCGTTGCTGTGCCGCCAGCACGCTATCGGGCGGCACGGATGCCAGGCGCTCCCGCAGATCGAGCGCGAAGGGCTCGGGCGCCCATGCGGCATAGCCGGCGGTGAAGTCCTGCAGCAGCGCGTGCAGCGCGGTGCCGCCTTGGGCACGGCCCACCTGCGCCGCGCACACTCCGATCGCCAGGGCGAGCATCGCTCTCATCGCACGCGCGGCATCCATTCCGTTACCGCGCGGCCCACCAGCTGCTGGTACGGCCCGCTGCCCGCCACGGCGGCCTTGAAGTCGTCGGCCTGGTGCATGCCGTGGTCGGCATCGGGCACCACCTGGAAGGTGACGCTGCCGGGGTGCGCGGCCTCGATGAGGCCGCGCAGCAGTTCGTGGTCGTGCCGGGCGGCGATGTAGTCGGCCTCGCCCCAGAGGAGCAGGGTCCTGCCCCGGAAGCCCTTCCATGCCGCCGGGATGCTCAGCGCATAGAGCTCGTCGTTGTAAGCGCGGGCACGGACATCGAAGATGCCGGCGTATTCGGCGCATACCGGCTTCCGGGCGGCGGCCTGCGCGGAGCTGAGGCGGTCGGCGAAGTACCAGGCGGCGCATTCGCCGAAGTCCTTGATGAAGGCATCGGTGCGCTCGGCATCCCATCCGTAGGCCTCGCCGATGGTGCGCCGCGTCTTCAGCAGGTGCTCCAGGAAGTTGCTGCCGATGGTGCCGTAGGCCACGATGCGCTGCACCGGCGTGCGCTGCGCCACCAGCGGTGCGAAGACCCCGCCCATGCTGTGGCCGATGATGGTGACGCTGCTGCTGTCGATGTCGGCGCGCCGCTTCAGCTGGGCGATCATCTCGGCGTAGCCCGTCATCTCATGCATGAAGCTCACCTCGCCGCAGGCGGTGCTGGAGCGCGCGGCATCGCCCATGCCGGGCTTCTCCAGCCGGGCGCAGGCGTAGCCCATGCGGCTGAGCGCGTTGAGCAGCTGCACCTCGCTCCGTGCGGTATCCAGCGGGGAGTCGAGGGAATAGCACCCGATGCCGCCGATGAAGGCCACCAGCGGGGCCTTGTCCGGCTGGCGCGTGCGCGGCCGGGTGAGGATGGCGCGCTGCACGCCGTTCACGGTGGCGTGCGCGGTGTATTCCACGCGCAGGTCGGGGTAGCGCTCCTCGGGCCATCCGCGCAGCGTCATGCTGCCGGCGAGGGGCTTCCGGTCCCGCAGCAGGCGGTAGGCGAGGGTGCTGCCGCTCTGGTGCTGCGCCAGGGCCACGAGCACTTCATCGGGACTGGCCACCGGCTGTCCGCCCAGCTCCGTCAGCAGGTCGCCGCGCTGCCAGCCGGCGGCCTCGCCCGAACCGCCGGGCAGCACCTCGGCCACCAGCACGCCGGGCGTGGCGCCTACGCCCATGATGCGGCGCAGGTCGTCCGTCACCCGCTCCATGCGGATGCCGAGGAAGACGCGGCGCGGCAGCTGCTGCCCGGTGCAGGCGTTGGCGCCGAGTAGCATGAGCAGGGCCGGCAGGAGGAAGGGCAGGGAGCGGTGGCGCATGATTCAAGGGGTGTGCACGATGCGGTGGGTGGTGCTGCCCGCGGGGGTGCTGAGCACGAGGAAGAGCGTGCCGTGCGGCAGGGCGGAAAGGTCGATGCGGTGGGTGTCGGCGCCGCGGGGAATCGCTTGCTCCTGCAGCAGGCGGCCGTCGGCGGCATGGATGCGCAGGGTGCCGCCGGTGGCGAGGGCCGGGGTGCTGAGGGTGGCCCAGCCCCGGGCCGGGTTGGGTGCCACCCGCGCCGGGGCCTGCCCACGGAAGGGGATGGCCAGTGCGGTGGAGGGGTCGAGCACCGTTACCGTGCGCAGCACCGAGCCGTTCGATCCGGTGAAGGCATAGAGCTCCATCAGCGGCGCCCCGAGGCCCGGCGCCCACCAGCGCGTGAAGCGGGCAAGGGTGGTGTCCTCGGGCGAGCCGTCGGCGATGCCGGTGGTGAGCACCTGGCTGCGCACCACATCGGTGAAGGTGCCGTAGGGCATCAGCAGGGTGCCGCTGCCATCGATCCATTGCGTGGTGGTGCCGCAGGTGTGGTAGGTGGCGCCGAGCCCCGTGGATTCGTAGCAGTAGTTGTCGGCGATGGTGTCCGGATAGAGGTGCGGGATGGACTGCACGAGCTCGTCGTTGTCGTACACGTACTCGATCACCGGACCCATGGAACTCAGTTCATAGAGGCCCTCCTCGCGCCGGTCGTAGTAGCGGTAGGTGATCCAGGCGGGGTCGAAGCTCAGCCATTGCTTGCGCACATGGTCCGATTCGGGGAAGAGGCTTTGGTGCGGCGCGTCTTCGGGCGCGATGCTGGCGATGGCGGTGTAAGCGGTTGTGACGATGGCCAGGGCGCTGTGGTCCCACACCACGCCGAAGCCGGCCGGCCCGGGGTCGAAGTCTTCATCGCCCTCCACGCCGTGCAGGTAGAAGGTGTCGCCCACGGCAGGCATCAGGTCCTGGTAGGTGAGCACCTGTGCGCGGAGCACGGGCGAGAGGCAGGCCGAGAGGAGCAGCGCGTATGCATTCTTCATGGCGTTGGTGCGGCGCTTGTGGGCGACGCGGGGCCAATGTGCCGTGGGCCGCAGGGCGCGGCATGTGCAGAACGTGCTATCCGCAATGATGGAACGGGCAACGGTTGTTCGGGGCAATGGCCGGCCCCTGCCTGATGGCCGCGCATGCCCTCAGGGGATGATCCGCACGGTGCGCAGCCAGCGGTAGCCGTCCCGCTCGATCAGCACCACGTACAGGCCCGGCGCGTGTCCGGACAGGTCGGCCTGCACGGATCCGGTGGCCCCGGTCCACCGCTGCAGTTCGCGGCCCGAAGCGTCCAGCAGGCGCACGGTGCACGGCCGGTCGGCGGCGCCCATGCGGATGAGCACCGGCCCGGTGGTGGGGTCGGGAACGACGGACGCGGCAGCCATGCCCGCGACGGGAACGGACAGCCCGGTGCCGGGCGATCGCCGGTACACGGCGAGCAGTTCCCGCGCGGAACCGATGTAGCCGGCATAGAGTGCGCTGTTGTGGCCCCAGGTCATCAAGGGTCCGTCCACCCCTTCGGCATACCAGGTGTACAAGGTGTCCTGGATGGGGTTGACCCCGAAGAAGCCGTTGGAGTCCGTGGCGGTGATCACGCTGCGCATGCGGAGCGTTTGGGGCACAACCGTTCCATCGGGCATGAGGATGCTGCCATAGCCGTCCGCCACCGTGCTGCGGTATCCGCGCACGTAATGGCCGTCACTGCCCGAGGCGTCCAGGAAGTAGCCCTGCACCGTGTCGGTATGGGCATGGCCATAGGCGATGCCCTCCTCCAGTTCGAGCGTGAAGCGCAGGTCGGGGAATTGCTGCCACACGATCTCGTTGAAGGAGCCGTTCGGCGCGCCACCCACGTACTGGATGCGGTCGGCCTGGTGCAGGAAGAGGTAGAGGGCATCATTGCCCAGCGCGTCGAAGAGCTGCAGCGCCACGTTGGCCGTGTCGAAGTAGTCCGGGAAGAAGATGTAGTTGCCGGGTGCGCTGATGCAGGAGAGCGAATCGGTCGTGTACAGGAAGGCACTGCTCAAGGGCGCAAGGTCCAGCAGGTAGTCGGGGCCTACGGCGGCTTGCAGGGCCTGTTCCAGGGCCGGGGTCACGTCGTGCACATCGCGGAGGTAGGCGGCCCCGACCTGGAAGAAGGCGTCCGTTCCGATCACGGGCGATTGCGCCGTTGCGGAGCCGGTTGCCAGCGCGAGCAGCCCCGCGGCGGCGAATTGGGGAAGGCGGATCGTTCGGTGGTTCATCGTCCCATCGGTTGGCTGCGGCAAGGTCTGCGCCGGTGCTGCGCAGCCCGTGTGCGGGTCGGGCTATTCCCGCCCTGCTTCATGCCGATCAAGGTGGTGGGCGCCGTGGCGTTCCATGCCCGGGGTGCGCCCGTGGTACTGCCGGTAGCTTCGCACGAAGGAACTGGTGTCCACCAGGCCCACGGCCGCCGTCACGGCATGCACGGGCAGGTCGGTGCCGAGCAGCAGCTGGCGCGCCCGGTCCATCCGCAGCGCATGCAGGTAGGCGTGCGGCGGCCGCCCGAAGGCCTGCCGGAAGAGGCGCTTGAAGTGGTGCTCGCTGAGGCAGGCTACGCGGGCCAGCTGCGCAACGGTGAGCGGATCGTGTACGTGCGCATGGGCATGGTCGCGCGCGATGGTGAGGCGCCTCCACAGCTCGCGGCGCGTGGCGGCGCGCAAGGCCGGCAGCCGGTCCGCTGCGGCGCGCTCACCGGCCCGCAGGTCCAGCAGGTGCTCGAGCAGGCGGTCGTGCAGCTCCTCCGCTTCGGTGGGCTCCACCGCCTGTGCCGGCGCATGCACCAGGGCGTGCAGCCGCGCGAACAGCCGGCTCACGGTGTCGTTCATCCGGTGCAGCGCGTCGCCGAACAGGGGGTCGGGGCCGCACTGCCAGGGGTCGTCGAGGAGTTGCTCGGCCGTGGCGGTGCGGGTGCGCAGCGCCTCGGCGGCCAGGCCGGGCTTGAAGCCCACCATCAGCATCTCCTGCTCGTGCTCGCCGCTGAAGGCCGTGCGGTAGTGCTGGCCCTGGTCGAGCACCAGGAAATTCTCCGCATGCACCACGCGGTCGGCGCCGCCCACCCTGTACCACTGCCGTCCGTTCAGCATCAGCCGCACCGAGAGGCGCGACACATGGTCGGCGCATTCCTCCAGCCGCCGCGTGCGGATGTAGAGCGTGCCGCTCTGCAGCGCCCGCATGTCGGCATCGGCGTGGCGCGAGCAGAACACCTGGCCCACCAGCAGCGAGCGCGTGCTTTCGCAATAGGGGCAGCGTGCCATGGCCTCCACTCAAAGCTAGGCCGGTGGGGCATGGGCCTTCCGCCGATGGTGACGGACAGGGATTCCGATGACGGATGCAGCCGGGCGGCGCAGCGCCGCAGGGGGCCGAAGACGGAGACCCTGCGGAAGGAGTAATCTGCGGGGGAGGTTTTTGGTCTCTTGAAGAGGACCCTGCGGGGCGAGCGTACTTTCCCTGCGCGCTCCGCATCGCTGCCCATGTTCCCTCGCACCCTTCCACCCTTTGCCCTCCTGGGGCTGCTCGCCGCCTGCAACGCGCAGGAGGCCCCGCCTGCGGCCGGCACCATGGCACCAGCGGCCGCCGCGCCCCTGGGCGAACCCGCAAGGACCCTGGGCACCAAGCTGGACTGGGTCTTCCAGGACAGCCGCGGCGACCTCTGGATCGCCAGCAACGGGCAGGGCGTGTACCACTGCACCGACAGCAGCCTCCGGCACATCACCACCAAGCACGGCCTGTGCAGCGATCACGTGTGGAAGATCGAGCAGGATGCGAACGGGGCCCTGTGGTTCACCACGCCCAAGGGCTTCTGCCGCCTGGACGAACGGGGCTTCGCGGACCTCACCCCCATCATCCGCAACGCGCCGCGGGTGCCGGTGCGCCCCGCCCCGGGCGACCTGTACTTCGCGCATGAGGGCGGCATCTGCCAGTACAACGGCCGCTCCTTCGTCAACTTCACCATCACCCCGCCGGACTATCGGCCCGAGGCCAACAACGCCTCACGGCCCTACAGCGTGTACTGCTGGCTGCAGGACCGCGCGGGCAACGTGTGGTTCGGCACCGAACAGAAAGGGGTGTGCCGCTTCGATGGGCGCAGCACCACCTGGTTCACCGAAGCAGGCCTCAGCGATGCCGCGGTGCGCTGCATCTTCCAGGACCGCGCGGGCCACCTCTGGTTCGGCAACAACGGCGCGGGGCTCTTCCGCTACGATGGGCACACCCTCACCAACCTCACCGAGGCCCGCGGCCTGGGCAACCCCGCCTTCCTGAAGGAGCACCGGGTGGCGGACGATCCCGTCTCCCTGGCGCGGGTGTGGACCCTGAGCGACGATGCCGCAGGCCAGCTCTGGGTCGGCACCATCGATGCCGGCCTGTGGACGCTGGCCGGTGAGGAGCTGGTGCAGCACACCACCGCGCATGGCCTGCCCGGCAATTCCATCTGGATGATGGCCAAGGCACAGGGCGGCGGCCATTGGGTCATCACCGATGGCACCGCCATCAGCCGCAGCGATGGGCAGGGGTTCACGCCCCTGCGGTTCCGGTAGGCCTGTTCAACCCCTAAACCTCCGCAGGGTCTCCTGAGGAACGATGGGACCCTGCGGCCTTGTGCGGCGCCACAGGGTCCCGAAGACGGAGACCCTGCGGAAGTCTAGAAGTCCAAGACCTGCAGGGTGGGAGGGGAGGGGCCGCCTCGAGAGCCCCTGCCGAGGCTTGAGGAAGATCCTTGTGGGGTCCATCGCCACGCGGTGCACCGCTCCGTCCGCGCTCAACGCACCAGGGTCACGTGCCCGGTGCGTGCGCGATGCTGCACAGCCTTGCCATCATGCCACGCGTAGTTGAGGTCGTAGGCCAGCACCGTGGATGGCAGGGGCACTCCCTGCACGGTGCCGTCCCAGACCGAGTCGGGATCGGCAAGGTGAAGCAGGGGGCTTCCCCAGCGGTCGTACACCACGAGCTGGTAGTCCAGCAGCGCGCATTCAAAGGCCGGTCCCCACTGGTCGTTGATGCCGTCGTCATTCGGGGTGAAGGCGTTGGGGATGAAGAAGGGGCACCGGCAATCGCGCGTCTGGACCAGGAGTGAATCGCTCGCCAGGCAGCCGTTGGTCCATTGCACATCCACGCGGACGAGCCCATCCCGGCTGGCGGTATGGCTGCTGTCCTGTGAGCCATCCTGCCAGCGGACGGAAACGGCATCCGCGGCGTCGATCCGCAGCCGCACGCTGTCGCCCTCACAGAGCGCCAGGTCCGGACCGAGTTCGATGGTGCGCGCATCGATCGTCACCCGCACCGTATCGAACAAGGTGGTGCAGGGCAGGATCACCTGCACCGCGTACAGGCCGCTGGTATCGACCACGATGGAGGGGCCGGTGGCGCCGGTGCTCCACAGGTATTGCGCCGCATGGAACGGATGCTGCCATACGGCTTGGAGGGTCATGGAGGCCGCACCGCACAGCATGGTGTCGGTGAGCGCGATCGGGTCCAGGGGGGCGGGTGCCGGGTAGTTGTCCCAGTGGTTCGGCAGGCCCCAGGTGCCGATGCCCGGTGCGATCGAGGCGAAGGCATGCTCCACCGTGCAACCGGTGCCCACCACGTCCGGCTGCGCGATGCGCGTGATGTACTGGGCGCCATCCAGCCGCGCCGCATAGATCCTTCCCTCGTGGCGCTGCAGCGTGCCGATGGCGGGGCTGTTCACCGTGGCCACCTCCTGTTCGCTGGCCATGGGGTCCGCCGCGCCCAGGTCGTATTGCAGGATCGCGCTGTAGGCGATGCCGCCCAGCAGCCCATGGTCCGATCGATAGAGCAGCCGCCCGTTGGGCGAGAAGCAGACCCCATAAGGACGGATCACATCCTGCGGGCCCGGTACGCGTGTGTCCGCGAAGGCATCCGTGAGCGTTCCCGTGGCCTTGTCGAAATCCAGCACATCCATGCGGACCTCGTGCGTGAGGTCCGCAGCGTAATGCACCCATACACTGGCCAGGCGATCGCCCTGCGCGGAGAATTGCATGCAGCCCATGGCGGAGCTGCGCCCATCACCCGGGTCGTTCATCATGGCCCGTCCCGCCTCGCTGATCACCGGCCCCTCCACACCGGTGCAGGTGACCAGGTAGGCGTAGTAGGTGGCGTTCTGCCAGCCGTGCGCCACCACCCAGGCATCCACCCCGTTCGCATGGCGCGTGGCGCTCAACTTCTCCACCACGGGCCCCGCGAGCTCCACGTTCTTCACGCTCACATCCCCCCAGCCACCATCCAAGGTCATGTCCACCATGGACCAGGAGAGCCCATCGTACACCCCCCCGGAGATGAGCACCTGGGCGGGCGTGGTGAAGACGTAGTAGCGGCTGCCGTTCGCGGGATCCGGCACGATCAACGCGCTCTGCGACGAACTGAAGTGCCCGGCCAGCCCGGTACCGTTGGGCATCGCCTGGTGCTGCGCATTCCACACCGTTTCGCCATTGGTGTAGAACAGCAGCTGGCCGTTCGCATCGGAGATGCTGGCCACCCCCTCATCGGTCTGCATGGGCGATCCGCCGATGGCCTGGGGCATGCCAGCGGACATGTCCAGCCCGGCATGGTGGCCGAAGAACCAGTTGCGGTGCTGCGGCTGTGCGCTCAGCGTCACCGCCAGGCACACGCCCATGAGCGTGGCGATACTCCGGACCGACATCATCCGCTACCGTGACGCCGGCCATACTGCGTTCGCTGCCCCGGCCAGGACAGAACGTGCGTTCGGGTGACCGGCGGTTGCCCGGCAAGGGGTGCGCACCGGGTGGTGGCACGCAATGATGCATCACTCGCTGAACGCCAGCGCAGCAAAGACCCTGCGGGGGGTAGCGCCGCAGGGTCCCGAAGACGGAGACCCTCAACCTCCGCAGGGTCTCCTGAGGAACGAAGGGACCCTGCGGCCTTGTGCAGAACCGCAGGGTCCCGAAGCGGAGACCCTGCGGGGGGTTAAGCGCCGCAGGGTCCCGAAGACGGAGACCCTGCGGGGGGGCTAGACCTGAGTCCTCAGGCCTACGTTCCCTTCAAGGCCTGCGGATCTTCTCTGGCTTTGACGACTCATCGGAGAAGGGATTTAACCGTTGGTCCTTTAAATGCAAGTAAGCCCCACCAATTGCATGCTTCGGTTCTTCCTTGTGGAAGAGTCCGCGCTCGAACCTCTTCATTCCAGGTTCCAGGAGCGACTCCATGTTCTTGCCAACATCGATGATATCAGGCCCCACTATGAGACAATCCTCGGTCATGGACTTCGATTTCAACCTCACCCAACTGTGCTGGCTGACGTACAGGCGGGAGGTCGACTCGATAATGGAACCACTACTCACGGTTATGGTGGCACCACCCAACTCCAGCTCGGTCACTTCGCCGTACACATCGTACGCAGTGAAAGACATTTGAGCTGTTGCGATAGATGGCACTAGCACAAAAGCGATGAGGGCACCATCAGAAGCCAATAGGTTTTTGATGTTCATGGTCCTTTGGTTTTTCGTTTACCAAGGTCGTCGATGATCTCTCGCGCTTCACCGCTCAGCCACATGGGGACCAAGAGGACGCTGAAGGGTAGCATGATGGAGCGCTCGAAAAGCCACATTCCTGCGAATAGCACGACCAATGACGACACGATGAAGATAGGGATCTTTAGAACCGCATAGGCCACGATCGATCGACGATGTATTTCCATCAATAGCATTCCTACAAGGAAAGCAATGAGCCAGGCCAAGATCAGAGATGGCACCAGCGCTAATTCATGCAGGGTGTCGTGGTTCAGGAACATGGCGAGCGTTTGGGCATGCACCAGCACACCTGGCATATCTCGTTCAGCATGACCGAACGAATTCTCGTTCAACGGAGTGTAGTGCCAGTCATTCCCACCTCTCTCGCCCATCTTCGCGAGAAAAACGATCTTCCCATGCGTGCGCTTATTGAATTCCAAAGGCTCCAAGCTCAGCAGTTCGCCGATCGGAACGGTCACAAAGGGATGCCCTTCGTGCATTTGGCGGTAGTTCACGCGCACCGCCGAAGACCTTTGGGTTACTTCCTTGAACACGGAGCGATCCACAGCACGCAGTACCTGAGCGGTGAGGCTGAATGCAGTATCGGCATTGCCGTGCTCCACCCACATCAGGACCTTTCTGATGGTATAGCGAGCAGGCTGGTACTGCAGATCCCAGAACCCGAAGCGTTCCGGGTGGGGGTACTGGGCCAAATAACCCGGCGCGGGCTGTAGCCGGCCATTGACCGTATCCAAGGGGTAGGCCGCTACCACGTTCGGGTTCGTTCGTATTTGGGAATTGATGCGCTGCATACCCTTGAGGTCCGTGGTATCACTGGGCCGCATGTAAAAGTCCAGCACTACACATTCCGGTGCGCCCGCGAGTATGCGTTCGATCGCATCTGCACGCATGGTGCGGGTCGAGGAGTCAACGTTCACGATGAGGATGTCACCGTGGAGCATCCTGATCCTTTCTGTGCGTGCCCTGAAGTAGTAGTCATACAGGTCGAAATTCTCGTCAAGGTTGGTATGCGGTTCCACGAAATGCGCCACCCTGCCCAAGGCGACCGCGATGAGCGCTACATAGCCGAAGAGCAAGAGAGCAACGCAGGCCAGGCTTGCTGCTTGGACGAAGAAGCGTCGGCGCTTGCGCATGGTCTCAATGCACTTGACAGCAAGAACTCTTAGAACGGTTCGTGCTCGTAAGAGCCACCAGCCAGTGCTCCTGTTCGCCGGTGCTTGCGGTTCTTGACGATCGGGCATTGAACCGAAGATATGCCATAGCTGGATGGACTTCCTTTCGCTGGCGCCGACCGAGGTTTAGGCGACGGTCGAGGTGTGGTGGATGGTGGGCCTACGGAGTAGTTCTCAACCAGAGCGCAGGGTCCCGTGGCGGAGACCCTGCGGCGGCAAAGGACCCTGCGGCGGTTCAAGGGTCCCGAAGACGGAGACCCTGCGGGGGGGTAATCGCCAAGCGGAAGCCGTGCCCCCCGTGCCGGTGCTGGCTGCTACTCCTTCACGAAGCGCTGCACCTGCTGCCCCGCCACGGAAGTGGAGCGGAGGGCATAGCTGCCCGGCGGCATGGCACGCACATCGATGCTCTTCACATCGCCTTGCGCGCGCAGCACCAGGGCACCCAGGGCATCGAAGACCTCCACCGTGCGCAGCGGCTCCGCACTGGTGATGGTGAGCCATTCGGGGACCGGGTTCGGGCTCAGCAGGATGTTGTTCGCCGCCTCCGCCGGCGCTTCCACTCCGGTGCTGGGCGAGAAGAAGCGCAGCACCAGCCCGTTGTTCGCAGCGGCAGCGCCCAGCGCGGGGTCGCGGAAGCGCAGCCTGTTGATGGTGACCACCTGCAGGGAGTCCGACGACCAAGTGAGGCCACCGTCCGTGGTGTAGCGCAAGGGGCATCCGCTGGGGCACGGACCGCCGCCCAAGGGGGTGGTGGTGCTGGCCCAGCCGTTCTGGCTGTCGCTGAAGTAGATGCCGGTCTTCCCCGCATTGGTGCCCGATGGCGCGTTGGTCCACGTGGCCCCGCCATCCACCGTCCGCTTCAGGTTGGCCGGATTGCCGCCAGCCCAGCCCTCCTGCTCCGAGAGCATGTGGATCGCGACGAGGTTCAAGGTCTGGCTGGAACCGGCGGCCACCTGTTGCGTCCAGTTGATGCCATCGGCGGTATGGTGGATCACCCCGCGCGATCCGCAGGCCCAGCCTTTCGTGCCCGATATGAAGTGGACCGCGTTCAGGATGCGGTCCACCGTGGTGCTGCTCCAGGTCTGACCGCCGTTGGTGGTCCGCTTGATCACGCCGGTAAGGCCCCCACCGCCCACGATGTAGCCCGTGTCGGGCGATGTGAAGATCAGGTCGTTGTAGTCCGTGCCGGGCGTGGAGGAGGTGCCGGTCCAGGTGGCGCCCCCGTCATCGGTGGTCAGCAGCGTCTCGTTGCTGCCCACCACCCAGCCCTTCGTGGCTGAGGTGAAGTACACCGCGCGCAGGTTGGTGCTGCCGCCCATGCCGGATACCTGGGGCGTCCAGCTGTCGCCACCATCATTCGTGGTGAGGATCACGTTCCCGTCGCCCACCGCCCAACCCTTGGCGGTGGAGATGAAGAACACATCGCGCAACGCGGTGCTAACGCCCGTGGGCAGCACTTCCCATTGCTGGGCCTGGGCACAGCAGGCCGTGGCCATGCTGGTGAGGAGGAGGGCAGTATGCTTCGTCATGTGCAAGGGGGCTTCGTGCGCTGATCGGGTAGCAGGCATGATCCGCGCCTGCTGCGGAGGCACTTCCTCATCGGGAGCGCCATGCCCTACATCGGGCAAGGCCCCCGAACGTGAACAAGCGGGCTTCGCACGGGTGCCTCGGACCACGCTGCTGCACGGGAAGCGCGTGGACGCTTGCGCCAAGGTGGGGGTGCTGAAGCGCGGGGCTCTTCATCCATCCAAGGCAAGGCAGCGGCTAACGGAGGAGGAGAGCCTGCGGGGACTTCAGGGCTGGGTAGACGCAGGCTGCGGAGCTTTCCACCTCCGCAGGGTCTCCTGAGGAACGAAGGGACCCTGCGGCCTTGTGCAGCGCCGCAGGGTCCCGAAGACGGAGACCCTGCGGATGGGGTAACCTGTACCTTCCAGCCATGGAACTCATTCACGCCATCATAACCGACTTCAAGCACCGCCGTGCCCAGCTAAAGGAAAAGGCCCTGGCGGAAGGGCTCAATGGCACTACTGCCGTCCTGTACGAGTATGGACCCTATGGCATCCAAGCCTTCTACGAGCCGGGACTCGATGAATTCGTAGAACTGATCGCGGACCGTCGGGGTGGGCCACTTCCCGGGGACCCATCGGTGATCTACACCATCCATCCGCCGCAGGGCGAGAAGTGGTAGCCTATCGACAATTCCTATTCAGGACCGCGCTCACACTGCTCGATCCTCACCTGCGGTGATCCGCTTGTACAACGCCCTCCCCATCAGCGCCAGTGCGATCTCCTTGAACGCACCGTCATCCAGGTAGCGCGTCACCAGCTTGTCGTTCTTGCCCATGCGCTGCACCATCAGGTGGTCCACCAGCTCGCGGATGCCGAGGATGAACTTATCCTCCGGGTTCGCAAGCGCCGTATCGATCACGCGCTGATCCTCGGCAGCTTCGGCCTGGATCTGATCGAAGAAGAGCTGGTCCGCTTCGGTGAACTCCGTGCTGAAGCGCTCGTTCAGCACGCCTACGATGGTGGATAGCGGCACCTCGGGATCCTCGGGCTTGCCGGTGCCCACGGCCACCGGGCCACCGATCGGCACCACATCCCCGGTCTTCAGGTCGATGGTGCCGGTGCCCACGCGTTCCAGGCGGTAGTAGCGGAGGGCCACATCATCGCTGGGGTCCACCACGCGGGCCTCGCGGCTGCTGGGCAGGTGCGGCAACAGGAAGCGGGCGTAGCTGTACAGCTTCTCCTGGTCGGCATCGGCCCAGGGGCGGATCTGGCTCAGGAAGGCGTAGAGGTTCACGTAGGCCTTCAGCTTGTCACGGAAAGCCTGACGCGCATCCTCGTTCTCCAAGGCCTTGAAGCGGTCCACGGCGGGTTGCACGTGCTTCTCCAGGCGGCCGTGATCGGCCTTCTTGTGCTTGGTGGCGGGCTGGTAGAAGATGGCAGCGAAGGCCTCCACTTCATGGCTGTGGTACACCTGCATGGCATCCAGCTCATGCTTCAGCGCTTCCAGTTGGGCCGGGTCCGCGGGCTCCTTCAGGCTGGTGGCATCGTAGTAGGGCTTGAAGGCCGTGTAGATGTCCTCCGCACTGTTCACGAAGTCCAGCACGAAGGGCTTTTCCTTGCCGGTGTAGCGACGGTTCAGGCGGCTCAGCGTCTGCACGGCCTGCACGCCGTCCAAGCGCTTGTCCACGTACATGGTGTGGAGCTTGGGCTGGTCGAAGCCTGTCTGGTATTTGTTGGCCACCAGCAGCACGTTGTGATCCGGACTGTCGAAGCGCTCCGGTAACTGGGCTTCGCTGATGGGCCGGCCGTTCGCCACATCGATGTTCAGCGAGGGCTCCGTGAAGGTCATGTCCTCGTCCTTCACCTTGCCGCTGAAGGCCACCAGCGGGTTCACGTCCGCATAGCCATGGGCCTTGATGTAGCGCTGGAAGGCCTGGAAATAGCGCACGGCATGCAGGCGGCTGCTGCACACCACCATGGCCTTGGCCTTGCCGTCCAGCAGGTGCCGCACGTGCAGGCGGAAGTGCTCCACCATCACCTCGGTCTTCTGCTCGATGTTGTGCGGGTGCAGGCTCATGAACTTGGCCAGCTGCCGCGTGGCTTTCTTCTTGGGCAGGTTCGGGTCGTCCTCCACGGCCTTCACCAGCTTGTAGTAGGTGGCGTAGGTGGTGTAGTGCTGCACCACGTCCAGGATGAAGCGCTCCTCGATCGCCTGCCGCATGCTGTACAGGTGGAAGGGCGCACCAAAGAGCTGCAGCGTCTTGGGCTTGGGCGTGGCCGTGAAGGCGAAGAAGCTCAGGTTCTTCTGCTTGCCCCGCGCGCTCATCACGCGCGTCAGCATGTCCTCGCTGCTCAGTTCCTCGTCCTCTTCGCCTTCCTGTCCGGCACCAAGTATCGCCTTCAGGTCCTTGGCCGCCTCACCGGTCTGGCTGCTGTGGGCCTCGTCCACGATGATGGCGTAGCGCCTGCCCCCGATCTTGCTTTCATACAGCGCGGCCTGTTCCGCGGCCATCTGCCGCTCCACCTCGCTCAGCTCCTCGTAGCTGCCCCCGGCGGCGATGTTCAGCAGGCCGCGCAGCACATGCGGGAACTTCTGCAGCGTGGTGATCACAATGCTGGTGCCGTCCACCAGTGCCTCCGCTAATTGACGGCTGTTGTCGTCGATGGCCTTCACCACGCCCTGCGCGTGCTCTATTTGGTAGATGGCGTCCTGCAACTGCTGGTCCAGCACACGCCGGTCGGTGATCACCACCACGCAGTCGTACACCTTGCGGTCCTGCGCATCGTGCAAGCTGGCCAGCCGGTGCGCCAGCCAGCTGATGCTGTTGGTCTTGCCGCTGCCCGCGCTGTGCTGGATCAGGTAGTTGCTGCCCGGTCCGCCCTCCCGCGCTGCCGCGATCAGCTTGCGCACCGCGTCCAGCTGGTGGTAGCGGGGGAACACCGTGGTCTCCATCTTCACCATGCGGCTGGCCCCGCCCGCCTCGTTCACCTGCTCCTCCTTGTGCTCGGTGAAGATGAAGTGCCCCAGGATGTCCAGGAAGCTGTCGCGTTGCAGCACTTCCTCCCAGAAATAGCCGGTGCGGTAGCCGCTGGGGTGCTGCGGATTGCCTGCGCCGCATTGCACCTCGCCGGGGTGGCTGCCCCGGTTGAAGGGCAGGAACACGCTCTTCTCCCGAGCCAGCCGGGTACACATGTGTACCTCTTCAACATCGGCGGCGAAGTGGACCAAGGCGCGCTTCTGGTAACGGAACAGCGGGGCGTTGGGGTCGCGGTCGTGCTGGTACTGCTTCACCGCATCGCGCCAGGTCTGATGCGTGGCGGGGTTCTTCAGCTCGCAGGTGGCCACGGGCAGGCCGTTCAGGCAGAAGGTCAGGTCCATCTCGCTGCCGTCGTTCGGGTGGCAGGGGATCTGGCGGCTCACGCCAAGGCGGTTCTCGGCATACAGCGCCAGCACCTCCGGGTTCAGGCCGTGGGCGGGCTTGAAGTAGGCCATGCGGAACAGCTTGCCATAGAACTTGAAGCCGTGGCGCAGCACATGCAGCGTGCCCTTCAGCTCCAGTTCCTTCAGCAGGGCGTCCAGCAACTTGGGTTCCAGGTCGGCGCCGTGCAGCTTGGCCATCTGCTGCCACAGCTTCTCCTGCGTCCGCTGGATGAAGCCCAGCACCTCCGCCGAGAAATAGGCATTGGCCTTGTCCCAGCCGCTCTTGGGCAGGGAGTGCCAACCGCTCTTTTCGTGCAGGATCTCTTCGAGGTAGGCCTCGAAGGTGGCTTCGCTCGTCACCTTGGACATGCGAGCAAGTTAGAACGCGAACAGAAAAAGCCTCCAGGCCCTACTTCAACGGACGCGGGCCCGCCTTCGGAGTCACCTCGTAGGCAAAGGGCGCCTTCTTCGTGTTGATGATCTCCACGATGGGCTCCCAATGCTTGATCACCGCTCGTACAATATCCCAGTACTTGCCCTCATTCTGGGGAAGCTTCAAGAAGAACATGCCCAAGCCGAGTTTCCTGCACTCCTCCGCGACCATCCGGTCACGATGGATATTGATATCCTTCGTGATCAGGATGGCCTTCTTCGATGCCAGAAACTTCAGGAGGTCCTCGTCCTTGGTTCCCTTGCCTGGGTCATCGAACGCGGAAATGATGTCCGCACCCCTCAGGTGTCCTTGGCTCAGGTGGTGCAACCCGCGGGCAAGATGGGGCGAGAGGTTCTCGTCGAAATAGATCTTCATGCGGTTCACGCTGCTCGTTCGTAGAGCAGGATCGCGTCCCGCACGTCCTTCACATCCAGGTCGTACAACGCCGCGAGCGACTCGACCCGTTCGCCGCTCTTGCTCATCTGAAAGAGCACTTGCGCGTTGATGTTGGTGCCGGGCACGGTAGGCGCACCGAACTGATGCTTCGGGTCCACCACCACGCTCCGTTGCTTGCCCAAGGGCCAGAACCGTTCCGCCATGAAGTCCAGGTTGAAGTCGATCTTCCTGGCGTAGTCCTGCACCATGTTCACGAAGTTGGTCTGGCGGCTGCCATCCGCGTTCACCACACTGTCCATGTAGTTGTACCAGATCTTCTTGCCATGGCTCAGCACGTGTGCCGTGGCGAATGGGTGTTCGGTGCCCAGGTCCTTGCGCATGGCATTGCGTGCCTTCACGATCTGCTGTGCGGTAACACCGAGCTGCCTCAGCTCAAAATAGACGTAGAACTCAATGAGCACATGGAAGTTCACGTACTTGTGGGCGCCGATGCTCGTGGAAAAGGTGTCGCCGAACAGCTCCTGGCCCAGTCGGTGGTCCCAGACCTGGTTCAATAACCGCCTCACCTTACCCTGCGGCAGTTGCAGGATAACGGCAATGTCCGGAACCGAGAAGGCGCCGAGACCAAGACCGGGTTTAACCAAGGTGCTCACCGAGCGCCAAGTTAGGATCACGCGACCGCTGGCGATGCGACCCCGTGTTAAATCGTTGACCCCCAGAGCGTGGTAGACCGGGCCAACGCCAGCCACATGCACGGCATGATCGCCCACCTCACAACTGCATCATCCCCTTCAGCACCCCACGCACCCGCTCCAGGTCAAGCGCACCCAGTTGGCCGCGCACCTTTTTCATGCGCTCGGGCGAAACGGACCGTACCTGGTGGCATAGCGCGTAAGAATCCTTTGCGAGCCCATTGGCCGCACTGGCTGCAAGCGCCAGCGAGGTGAAGGCGACGTGCGTTGGCCGGTTGCCGCTGATCGGGATCACTACCAACAGGCCCAGTTTCGTCAGGTGCACCACCACTACGCAGGGCCTGCGCTTCTGCTGCTCGTGTCCTTTGGTGGCCGGGGGCTCGCCCAGATCCACATCCACAATGGTGCCCGGTGCCAGGTCCGCCATCAGGCCCACTGCTTGAACCAGTCCGCAATGCCCAGCTCCGCCAACTGCTGTTGCTGGCGGATGTAGCCCTTGGGCGCTGGCTGCTGCACCAAGCTGGCCGCAGGCACCTCGTTCACCGGCACCAGGCGCATCAGGCGGGCGCAGGCCGCGTAGGTCTGCGCGGCGGGTACCAGAAAGGCGTTCAGGTCCTCCACGCGGGCGGCGCTCACGCGCACATCCTCCTCCAGCACGGCCTCCCCCATCAGCAGACCGGCTTCCATATCCATGCTGGCATACAACCAAGTGAGGATCATGTGCGCGGCCTCACCGTGCGGCACGGCCAGATTGATCACCGCCTCGAACTGCTCGAACGTGATGCCGTCCATGGCCGCCACCTGGCCCTTGTCCATGTTCTCCAGATCCACGCCCTTCGCCTTCAGACCGCGAAACACATCCGCACCGGCTTGCAAGGCGAACCGCATGTTCAGCACCAACAGCTCCAGGCCGGGTGCGTGCTCATGCGCCTTCAATTCCCGCTCCTTGCGTTGCTGCCACTCCTCCAGGTCGAAGCCATCCTGGGCCAGCCATTCCAAGGCCTTGATCCGCAACGCGAACTGCTCGTTCCTTAAGGCGGCCACCGCCTTGGGCAACTGCTTGCGGCTTTGCAGCACGGCGAGCAAGTGCTCCATGTAGGCCTTGCTGGCCCGCTGCAACGGGTTACCCCGCTCCACGGCCCACTCCCGGTAGGGCAGAATGGGGCTTTCGATGCTGGGGCCGCCGGTGAACATGACCCAAAGTTAGGGCACTCGAATGGTCTGATCTTCTGATCGCCCGATCATCTGATCGGTATCTGAACCTTCCCCGTCACCGCCGCGCTGATCAGCGCCGTACGGTACTCCTGCAACCGCTCCACCGCAGCCTCCACCTTCGTCACCAGCGCGTCGATGCGGGTGGTCATCTGGTCTAAGTGTTCAGCTATTGCCACTTGCTCTTCATGAGGTGGCTGTGGGAAGCGATAACGACGGAACTTCTCTCCGGTAAGGTGTGGTATCGTGTTCGGGTTCCCTTCAGCAAGGAAAACTCCACGACCATGGACAGCCACCATCGTATAGAAAAGATATCGCGGATGCTCAGATGCACTACGAGGCCGAACACGATGCACAGCCTTCTGGAATGCACATAGGGCCAATTCACCTCTCCATGTTGCCGTACGGCCGATGTCACCGCCCTCGCATACAAGCAGATCGCCTGGCCTGAGTGTGAACCGCTCATACTCACTCGGCGCTATGTCCATCTCATGCAGATCCTCGGTGTTCACCCGATCCCATTGCACGTCGATGTTCCGCAAGTAGGGTACAAGGTCTGTTTTGGTCAGACGCTTTTCGTCTAGCATCTTCCCGAGAAGGATCTCGTATCGGCTGTTCAACGCTGGAAGGGACCAATGTTCCGGCACCTCCCCCAGCCACGGCACCCCGCTCTCCTTCATCTTCACCTTGGGGTCCAGCCCCCGCGTTACCGCGCGGGTGATCAAAGCCTGGCGCTTCTCCTTCAGCAGCTGCACCAGCCGCCGCTTGCGCGCCACCAGGGCATCGATCCGCGCCGTGCGCTCGTCCAAAAAGGCCGCGATGGCGCGTTGCTCGGGGAGGGGGGGGAGGGCGATCCTCTCGTCGAAGTACGATGAAGTGTCCAGGTTCTGGAGGCCGGTCGTCTGCTTGATCGAGCGCCAAGGCACCTTCCCACTGTACAGGTGCCAGAAGGTGTACCGCATGTAGTTGCTGTCCGCCTGTGCCTCATCAACTTCGATCAGCCCAAGGAAGTTGGAGAAAACCGCGGGCTCATGCAGCAATGAACGAACGACCCGCCCTACGGGCACATTCTCTCCGCCACCGGACTTCTCGATCAAGAGGTGTTCTGGCCGGACCGCCTTCCGTCGAAATACCTCCGGAGGCACATTGCGGCGAACAAGCTTCTCTGCGGTGACCAACATTCGATCAGTATCGAAGTCAGCCGCTCTGTAGCAGAACACATCATTCTCGTCACCTGCCTCATCCTCACCCCAAGCGCCATTCTCCGATCTGACCACAACGGATTTGATACGCTTCACCTCCCAATGGGCGGGCACCTCGCCGAGCCAGGGGATGCCGGAGGGTTTGGTGGCGCTCATTCCTGCTTGGCTGCTTGGGCTGTTACCAAGGCTGTAATGGCCTCGTGGATCAACCGCCCCTGGTCGCGGAAGAGCGTGGTGTCCAGTACAGCCTCTATCCCCTGGCGAATGGTCAAGGCCTTGTCCAACGGTGCCTTCACCACGGCGATGTGGCAGAAGGCCTGTCCCTCGGCGCCACCCACCCCCTCGGTCATCTGTGGCGTTGCGAACCAGCCCGCCAGGCGCAAAGCATTTTTCACGGCCCCACCGTGCACGGTGTTCTTCGGCTCGTTCAGCTCGAAGTTGAGGACGAAGGTGCCTTTGTCCACGATCTGGTGCACGGGCACCCAGATGCGGAACGCCCAGGCCACGGCATCCTGTGCATGGTACTTCTTCGGCACCGCATAGTACATCCGTGTGATGGTGTTCGCGGTGGATTGCTCCTGCTTGAAGCCGCGTTGGAGCATGGCGGCATCGAGCGCGGCGATGAAGTGCCGTTGCAGCTGGTCGCGCAGCCGGGTCAGTTCCTCCACCCGGTCCGCATAGCTGTTCAACACGGTCATGCGGTGCCGGTGCGCCAAGTCCTCGTTCTGCTTCATGGTGGTGTCCAGGTTGGAAAGGAAGTCGCGCAGAAAGAGCAGGTGCCGGTCATCGGCCCCTGGCAGGGCGGTTGCCAGGTTCCGCTTCACGTGGTGCAGCAGTTCAGCATGCGTCAAGGGGTGCCAGCCCGGCTCATTCACCACATGCGCCACGGGTGCGAGCACCACGCACACTTTCGGATCGGCCGTAACGGCTTCGGCATAGATGTCCAGACGATTGTATACCGCCGCGTTGATCTTGTGCTCGATGAGGATGGCCCAAGCATAGCCATCGCCCCCTTCACGCGCGGGTCCGGTGATCACCAGATCGATGTACTTCTTGTTGCGCCCTTTGGTGGCCCACTCCTGCACCACCTCAAAGTCCATCGCATCCGCCCGAACGCTGCGCCACACCTCGTCCGCCAGCAAGCCCTTCTCCTCCAGCGCGTCCAGCAGGCTGCGCAGGAACAGGTCGCCGAATCCATGCTCTTCATGCTGGTCCAGGTAGAAGGCGAGCAGTGCGCTCATGGTGAGCTCACTGGCGCCATTCCCCATGATGTCGAACAAGGTCTTCCGGCGGGCAGGCAGTGCCGGCAATGCTTGAGCGAACTCGTCAAGCCAGGTGAGGCTCGCCCCCACGTCCATGCTCATGTCGTGATCCCTTTAAGCATCTCCACGATCTCCTTCTCCAGCCCCTCGATCTCGGCCTCGATGGCTTCCAGCGGGCGGGGTGCAGATGCGTTGAGCATGGTTCACAAGGCGGGGATGGCCGGCTCCGGAAGCCCGGTGCGTTTCAGGATCTCCCGGGTAAGCCGATCGAAGTCCCGGTAGCAGGCTTGCACAGCGGCCACATGGCCCCCGATGGCCCCATCCGCAGGCTTCAGGTGGAACATGGGCTTGCGCGCTTCCTGTGCCATGGGCATCAAGCTGCGGTAATGCTTGATCATGTCGATCCGGTTCGGGTCGTTTCCCGGAACGGGTTCCGGAGTACCCAGCACATACCGTGCATAGATCCCCGGCGCCTTGTCCACCCACTTCTGGTAGGCTTGCACGGGCCTGTCCAAGCGTACGGCGTGCTGCATCAACACATAGCCTGCGGGCTGCATGTTCCCTTGTGGCAAGGGGATGCTCGCCTCCGGATTGCGTGGCAAGCGCTCCTGCCATTGCTCGCGCCACGCACGAAGGGTGCGTCCCAGGTTCTCGAGCCCTTTCATGCTGAACAGGTCGGCCGCCAGCGGCACCACTACATGGTCGGTGGCCACCATGGCGGCCCGGTTCAAGGCACCCAGGTAAGGGCCGACATCAGCCACGATGACCTCTGCGCGGACATCCTTGGCGCCGGCTTGGATCACGCGCGAGATCGCGCTGACCACCCGAAAGGCACGCACCTTCCTGTCCATGCAATCGGGCCATTGGCTGCTGAGCTCATCCTCCAAAGCACTCAACCGCATATCGCCATTGAGCAGCCAGAGGTTCTCGGCGATCTCTGTCAATTCGGGTGTCTGCACATCGGCCGTACCGCTGGAGAGTGGTTCAATGCACCCGTAAATGGTACTGTTGGATGGTGGGTCGGCCCACATCTCCTCCAACACCTCATCCGTCATGAACGCAGCCGTGAGGTTGGCCTGCGGATCCAGGTCCACGGCCAGTGTGCGCACGCCCAGGTTGTTGAGCATCCAGGCCACATGGTACACCAGCGAGGTTTTGCCCACACCGCCCTTGTTGTTGAAGAAGGTGATGACGGGTACGCTCATGCTGGTTGAAGAATGGTGAGGATGTTGTCCGGCGTAGCGGTCACTTCCATGGGGGCATTCCCGTTCTGGGCCAACGCATCACGGGCAGTTTCCAGGCCGAGCCCGTAGGCCCGTGCAAAGCCCAAAGTGACCATGGCATCCGCCAGGCTCGGGTTGCGGTAGTCGGTTACGCCGGGTTGGCCATAGTTCGCCACGTTCACCCGACCGAACGGGCCACCCGGGCTGTGGATCTCCACCCGGTCAGCGAACCAGAGGATCCGGATCGGTGCGTGTGTGCCCCGGTAGTTGCGGTGCATGACCGCATTACGCGTAAGCTGCTGCAAGGCGACCAGCGGATAGTCCGGCTTGCTCACTTCGCGCGCACCGGAACGGATGTCCACGCTCGTACGGATATTCAATTTGAGCACTTCATCCAGGCGTTGCAACAGATCTTGCAACCGGCCGGTGATCTTCAGCGAGGCCACGACCGGGTCGGAAAGCCTGGACCCATCGATGCGCAACAGCTCGATGCGGGCCCCGGGCACAGCAAAGGTGGGGTCCAGCCCGAGCACCAAGGCGCCCAGCACAGTAGGCTGTGGATCCGAAGGGCCAACAACGAACCGGAGCGATGCCAGCTTCTGCTCGATCGTTCGCTTGTTCGCTTCTATCACGTCAGGCGCGAAAGCCATGGGCAGATAGACCTGTTCAAAGTACTGCAGGTCCAGATCCGCCAGTGTGACCCCCGATGCGGGCTGCACATCGAACGGCAGGTTCTTGGCCCGTCTGCGTTCGCTCAAGCGATCATCTTGTTCCGGACTGGCGGTATGGCGCACCGTACCCACCCGTATGCACGTTCTCCCGGCATACTTCACCGGTGCCAGATCAGATGGGCGCACTTGGATCACCGCCAATTCAGCTCCGTTCAGCACATGCTTGTTCACCGCCATGTCGGGCATGGGTTGCACATGCGGCTGCATACGGATCAGCGCAAGTTCCCTGATCAGCCGGTCAGTGATGTTGATGCCGGTTACCGTTCCGTCATCATTCAGCCCGATGAAGATCACTCCGGTCCTTCCGCTGTCGTTCACGTCGTTGCTGAACGCACAGATATCGTGGTAGATGTCGGCCTTGTCGGAGGTGGAGGGTTTGAACTCCACGAATTCCGATTCGCCACCCTTCCAGAGCTCGACCAGTTGCTCGTCGGTCAACATGCCTCAAAGTTCGTTCACGCGGTGATCCCTTTCAGCATCTCCACGATCTCCTTCTCCAGCCCCTCGATCTCGGCCTCGATGGCCTCCAGCGGGCGGGGCGGCGTGTACACATAGAACTCACGCGTCAGCGGGATCTCGTAGCCCACCTTGGTCTTGTCGGCATCCACCCAGGCCGTGGGCACATGGGGCAGCACCTCGCGCTGGAAGTAGGCCTCAATGGGCTCGCTCAGCGGCACGCTCTCGGTATCGCGCAGCTCGCTGTCGGGCTCAGGGCGTCCCTTCGCATCGGTGCACACGGCGGCCCGGGGGTCGCGCTCGCCCAGGGCGGTGAGGATGGCCTTCGTTTCCGCAGCATCCAAGGTGAGGCCCGCTGCTTTGGCCGCCTTCTTCAGATCGGCAAGGAAGGCCTTGCGGTCCTTGTAGTGCGCATCGCCCATGCCCTCCAGCATCGCCTTGATAGCCTGCTGGCGCTGGCGCCCGGCCTCGATCTCCTGCAGGCGGGCGGCATCGTTCTTCACCTTCTTGCTCGTGGCCAGGTTCGCGAAGGCCTTCACCTCGTCCAGCCGTGCGATGCGCTCGGGGCTGGCCTGGAAGTTCAGTTGCAGCGGCCGCTCCACGGCGATCTTGCGGTAGCCGAAGTGTGCGTTGGGGAACACCTTGCTCACCACCCGCTCCAGCGCTTGGCCATCCACCGTGAAGGAGTGCGTGGCCCCATCGCGGAACTCCCCGTAGAGCTTGGTGATGGTGGCGATCTGGTCCGGCGTGTTCTCGGTGCCGTCGCCGATGCGGTTGCGCTTGTTGCCAAGGCTTTTGCGCATTTTTACAAAGAAGGGCCGCGCGTCCAGCAGCTGCACCCGGCCCTTGCGCTCCTTCGCCTTGCGGTTGGTGAGCACCCAGATGTAGGTGCTGATGCCGGTGTTGTAGAAGAGCTGGTCCGGCAGCGCCACGATGCCTTCCAGCCAGTCGTTCTCAATGATCCAGCGGCGGATCTCGCTTTCGCCGCTGCCCGCATCGCCCGTGAAGAGCGGGCTGCCGTTGAACACGATGGCGATGCGGCTGCCGCCCTTGTCCACAGGCCGCATCTTGCTCAGCATGTGCTGCAGGAAGAGGAAGGCCCCATCGTTGATGCGGGGCAGCCCGGCGCCGAAGCGGCCCTTGTAGCCCAGCTTCAGGTGCTCATCCTCCACGGTCCTCTGCTGCTGCTTCCACTCCACGCCGAAGGGCGGGTTGGCCAGCATGTAATCGAACTGCGCGCCGGCGTGCTGGTCGTCCTTCAGCGTATCGCCCAGCTTGATGTTGTCGGCGTTCTCGCCCTTGATCAGCATGTCGCTCTTGCACACGGCCCACGACTCGTCGTTGAAGTCCTGCCCGAAGAGCTGCGGGTTGGCCTTGCTGTTCAGGTTGCGCAGGTATTGTTCGGCGGTGCTGAGCATGCCGCCGGTGCCGCAGGTGGGGTCGTAGATGGTCTTCACCACGTGGCTTCGGGCCAGGTCGGTCTCGTCGCTCAGCAGCAGGTTCACCATCAGCTGGATCACCTCGCGCGGGGTGAAGTGGTCCCCGGCCTCCTCGTTGCTCTGTTCCGCACCGATGCGGATCAGCTCCTCGAAGACATAGCCCATCTGCACGTTGTCCACCTTCTCGGGCCGCAGGTCCAGCGCCTCGCTCTGGAAGGCCTTCACCACGCGGTAGAGCAGGTCCTTCTCGGCCATGTAGGCCACCTGCTCGCCGATCTTGAACTTCTCGAAGATGGCCCGCACGTTGGGGCTGAAGCCGTTGATGTAGCCGGTGAGGCTGCTGGCCACGTTGCTTGGGTCGTCCAGCAGCTTGCCGAAATCGAGCGGGCTGGTGTTGTAGAACTTCACGCCGCTCACAGTGGTGAGCAGGCTGAACTGCACGGTCTCGCTCTTGCCCTGGTGCTTCGCGTGCTCGGCCAGCACCCTGGCCTTGGTGGGCGCCAAGATGCTGTCGAAGCGCTTGAGCACGGTGAGGGGCAGGATCACCTTGCGGTACTCGTTGCGCTTGTACGGGCCGCGCAGCAGGTTGCAGATGCTCCAGATGAAGTTGGCGAGCTGCTTGTGGGTGTCGGTGGACATGGTAGGAGGGGCAAAATAGGCAGGGGATGCCGGCTCAACAGGTCCTCAACCGGAGGTGACTACCCGAAGCCGAGCTGGAATGGTTCTGCCGTGCAAAGCTGAGCAGCCCATTGGCTGCACTAGCTGATGGTGAATCGTGGCGCGGCCATTACGCTCAATGGCTTTTGGCACTTCAACCTCCGCAGGGTCTCCTGAGGAACGAAGAGCCCCTGCGGCCTTATACAGCGCCGCAGGGTCCCGAAGAAGGAGACCCTGCGGGGGGTAACCGAGTTCCGCTCGCAATGAACGGCCAAGCGATTCGCATCCTCCGCACTCCGGCATTTCCACATCAGATAGGCGAAGCGCTGTATCTGCATCGTGAGCATATCGTTGGCCGCAGCCTGCCAAGCTCAGGAGCGCGCTTGCACTCCACCGATAGGCCGGCCCGTGTCGAACCCACTGAGGCGGGTAGCACAATGCGTGTTGTCGTTGATTGGTCTAGGATGACGATCTTGGGGCGGAAAGGCCAGGGGATGGCAAATGAAAGGATGGGAACAGCCAGAGGTTGAGGCTACGTTGAGCGCCTACTTCATGCTCATGGAGCGTGAACTAGCGGGACAACGGCTCAACAAGGCCGAGGTCTATCGTTCATTAGCGCGGCAATGGGGGCGTGTGCCGGGTGGCTACGAAAAGAAGATGCAGAACATCAGTGCCGTGCTGGTGCTGCATGACCATCCCTACCTGAGAGGACTCCCTCCCCTGGTGAACATCCAGCGATCGCTTGAACCGGTCACCCTTCAGTATGTGCGGGACCACCCGGAGGCGCTGGTCATCTTGCAGCGGTATCGCAAGAAGCTCGTCGTTCCGTACACGACGGACCTCTTCGATGCTGCGACGGTATGCGATCCACCTGTGGGTTTCACAAAAGGACCCAAGCGAGGTGGCACGATCATCTCACAGGAGGAGATCGCCGAGAAGGAAGCGAACTGCAAGGAGATCGGATTGGCCGGTGAACAATGGGTGCTGCATTTTGAGCGGACACGCCTGAAAGCGGAGGGGCGGCACGAACTAGCTGATGCGGTTGAACACGTTTCCATCACCCGTGGTGACGGGCTGGGGTATGACATCCTCTCCTACGATACCAACGAGCGTGAACTGCACATTGAGGTGAAGTCGACTCCCTTCAAGATCGGAACGCCGTTCATGATTACGCGGAATGAACTGGAACACGCGCGTGAACACCCCGATGCGGCGCGCCTCTATCGCGTCTTTGAGCTGTACCAGCAACCTCGGTTGTACATGCTCGCTGGCAGCCTTGAGGACAAGTTGAAGCTGGACGCAATCAGCTACCGTGCTACTGTCTTAAGGTCCTGACACCTTAAGCCTCAGAACCCCCATCGCTCCCTATGCCTTGTCAAGTTCTCAGGAGCGGGGCGGTGCACCGCCTCCTTGGGTAGGTCGAGCAGCTTTCCCTCGAACGGCCGGATGGCATGGGTGCTCTCGGCTTCCTGAAGGTCCTTGTTCACCAAGACGCGGTAGTCGGAACCGATACTGATAAGCCCGCGGTCGAACGCACGGTGCATATTGGGACAGAGTGCAATGCCGTTGCTGATCGTGTCATCGAACGAATCGGCCCATGGCACGATGTGACAGGCGTCAATCAAGCTTGGGCCACGGGTGGTACTCACACGAAGACCCGTGATGGCGCATTGATAGCCGTAGAGCTCGGGTATCTTCCGCTTGAAGGCTGCGCTGCGCAGCAGCTGGTCTTCTTCCTCTTCGGATTGGAGCCGCTGCAGTTGGCGGGCCACGTAGACCTCGGGCGGATCGGAGACGATCTGCTTCTCGATGTCACGCAGTTGGTCGGGCAGTTCCAGCGGTAACGGTTGGCCGGGGAAGTACTTGGCCATGATGAGGAGCCGGTCGGCGGCGCGATGCGTGGCAACGCGCCATCGGTTGAACACATCGGGCCTTAAGGTGGCGTAGGCTTCAAAGCTGAGCAGGGCGCCTAGGCTCTTGATGTCCTTCCCACGGGTGAGCCCGTGCTCGAAGCCGGACAGGGTGTGAAGCGTCCACAGACCGGATCGCTCATTGCGCAAGTAGAAGAATGGCAGGTAGAAGCGGCATTGGGACCTGGGGTCGTGCACAAGTGCGGACCAGTAGCCATTGAACAGGTTGATCAGCTCCGGTTCCGGACGTATCCTGTTCTCGATGATCAGCCCCTCATCGAATGCCCGTAATACGGCCAAGAGCAGGATGGGCTTGTGCGGTGCCTGCCCATTGGCTCGGTTCAAGCGCAGGTAGTCGGGCAGAGGGCTTGCTGGCACCTGGGCAAGTTATCGCTTCCGCCTACTGCAGCTGGGATGGTCCTCTATAGGTAAAGGTGGCGCAGCCAAGCAGCCTATTGGCCTGAGCCCCAGTCAACCCGCCGCCCTTTCCCACCGCTGCCTTTCCACACGGCGCCGTTGGTGAAGCCGGGGCCAGCGGCGCTTGCAGGGGCCGCATCCGGTGCAAAGCTTTAGGGGAGGGCCGCCGGTAATCGGCCTTGTTGACCCATGAGTTCCATGATGACCCTCGGAGACCGGATCCGGTACTACCGCGAGCGGAAGGGGTGGAGCCAGTCGCAGCTGGGGCGTGCGACGGGCATGGGGCAGACGCGCTTGAGCAAGATCGAGAACGGGCGGAGCAAGCCCTACTTCTGGGAGGTGGAGCGCATAGCGCTGTACCTGGAAGTGCCGCTGGGCTGGTTCGATACGCTGCGGGTGGTGCAGGCGGAGGAGCCGGTGAGGCAGCCCATGCACAGCTGGGGCAAGGGCCGTGCGGCCATGGGCCCGCAGGCCTGAGGCCGGTGCGCTGCGCGGCGGCGCATCCGCCGGTGGTGCTGCGGTGTGCGCTTGGGCAGGGCGGAGCGCTCAGCCTGCCTGCTGTGGTGCCGGGGTACTCACCCCGTAGTGATCGGCTACTCATCCCGTGGTGATTAGGTACTCACCCCGTAGTGATCGGGTACTCATCCCGTAGTGATCGGGTACTCACCCCGTAGTGGTCGGGTACTCACCCCGTAGTGATGGGCTACTCATCCCGTAGTGATCGGGTACTCACCCCGTAGTGGTCGGGTACTCACCCCGTAGTGATCGGGTACTCACCCCGTAGTGATGGGCTACTCATCCCGTAGTGATCGGGTACTCATCCCGTAGTGATGGGCTACTCACCCCTTAGTGATCGGGTACTCACCCCGTAGTGATGGGGTACTCATCCCGTAGTTCTCGGGTACTCATCCCGTAGTGATCGGGGACTTGCCCCGTGGTGATCGGGGACTCGCCCCGTAGTGATGGGCCGGCCTGGGCCGCCTGCACCGGGCCGTGCGCTGCTTGCGCGGCCGGGCCGGGGCGCAGGTGCCGGGCAAGGGTTACGAAGCGCGCCGAATATGCCATATGGCATGGGCCGCCTGCGGCGGCGCGTGCCGTGCGGGGTGCAGGCGAACGCGGTTATGCCATATGGCATATCGGCCCGCGCCGGAGGGGGGTGCTGCAGGGGGCTGCGTAACAGGCCCCGGATCACTAACAGAAACGGCCTCGCCCCACCGGATCCACGGGGCGGAAGACGATGAAAGCGAACATCAAGCTGTCGCTGTCCTTGTTGAACGCCGTACGCCTGCTCGCGCTGCTCCGCAACGTGGTGGCCAAGCTGACCGGCAACGCCTTCTTCCCCACCCCCCCGGTGACGTTGGCGGAGATGACGAGCAAGGGGGATGCGCTGGAGGCGGCCATCGAGGAGGCCACCGACGGCAGCAAGGCGAGCAAGGTGCAACGGGATGTGCTGATCGGGGATGCGCAGGAGATGCTGCGGACCGTTGCGGATTATGTGCGGATGGAGGCGAAGGGCGATGCGGCCAAGCTGGCGACGAGCGGTTTTGAGCTGCGCCGGCAGCCCGAGCCGATCGGTGTGCCGGGCATGGTGCAGCGTCTGCGCGCGCTGACCACCAAGAGCAAGGGCACGCTGGACATCCGCTGGCGGCATGAGCGCGGCGCCTACGGCTACAAGGTGTGGTGGACGGAGAGCGACCCCACGGTGGAGGCCAACTGGCAGTTCCTCGCGTACACCACCCGCGCCAGCTACCAGGCCAAGGGGCTGGAGAGCTACAAGGCCTACTGGTTCACGGTGAGCGCCCTGGGCAGCGCGGGCGAGGGCCTGCAGGCCGACCCGGCGATGGGCCGCGCCGCCTGAACGCAGCAGCTGACCTGTTGATGCGGAAGCCCCGGCACCTCGGCCGGGGCTTTCCCGTTTGCAGCGGCGCCCCTCCGCCTGGGCGCCGCGCTTATTTGGGCGCGGGTGTTGGCCGGGAGGCGCGCAGGCCGTATCTTGCTGACGTGCCCGGCCTCGCCCGCCGGGGATCCGGCGGCGGCAGGGGCCGCGCCGGTCGTTCCCGGGCGGCACGGCGCCATGCTGGCGCGGTGCAACGGTTCCCTCGGGAGGGACCCCAGAAGATGCCCCCCTTGGGCAAGCCGATGCTGCAACTGTCACCCATGGCCCTAACCCCGCTCCGGCGCCTGCCGCGCCGCTGGGCCACCGATACCCCCAACGCATGAGCACGACGCGCAAAGCCCCCGCCAAGGGCAGCCACGGCCGCAAGGAGCCGGTGGTGCTGCGGCCCGCCACGGCCGATGCCGATTGCATCCGCGTGCGGCTGAACCACCGCACGGTGGTGCTGCTGAAGAGCATGAAGAGCTTCGAGTCGTGGAAGACCCGCTACCCGGAAGCCCAGGTGATCGAGGTGGTGCCGGGCCCCAAGGACCGCAAGGGCAAGTAAGCGCCGCCTGCGGGCGGCTCAGGGGCAGGCCGGTGCGTACTCCGGCCCGTCGCTGGCCAGGGTGGTGCGGTACCAGCGCTCGCCGTTGAGGTAGGTCTTGCCCTCCTGCCAGCCCAGCCGGTATTCGGCCACGCGCCCGTCGTTGAAGCGCAGGCGCAGCAGCGCATTGCCGTCGCTGCCGCGCACGGCGCTCCAGCGGCCCTCGCCGGCGCTGCTGCCGCTGCTCACGGCCGATACGTCGGCGCCGCTGAAGCTGTGGGATGCGGAGCCGTCGGTCTTGAAATGCCCCTCGGGGCAGAGGTCGATGCGGCGGTGGATGCTGTAGCCGCCGCCGATGCCGCCCTCGGTGGCCGCGGGGCTGTTGTAGCTGTCCATGTAGGTGAGGCGCGCGCCGGCCAGGCGCTGCTTCCACTGGGCGTCAGGCGGGCCGTCGGCGCCGGCGGTGCGCGGCGCGGCGGTGTAGCGCACGCTGCGGTGCACGGCCAGGAGGGCCTGCTCCAGCTGCGGGCTGAAGCCATCGGCGGCGGCCAGGGCCATGAGGTTGGCGGTGTTGCCGCCGTGCGGGTTGAGCTTGGCGATGGCCACCACCTTCACGGGCGCGCCCTCCACGGTGCCGCGCTGCTCCACGCGCACGCTGCCGTCGGCCAGGGTCTGGGGCGGGGCCACGGCGCGCAGGCTGCTGGTGCCGTCGTCGGTGCTTTCGGCGAAGGTGCGCTGCAGGGCGGCCAGGTCGCCGTGGTGCTTGGGCGCCACCAGCACCATGCCGGGCACGGTCTGGTGGCCGATCACGTAGCCTTCGGCGCTGGCGGCGCCCACCCAGCCCTCGGGGATGGTGAAGGCGAAGCCGAAGCCGGCATCGGGCTGCGCGCCGGTGAGCGGCTGGGCAGCTGCGGCGGCGGCGGCGCAGCACAGGGCGAGCAGGGCGGGGAGGCGCAGCATGGGGCGGAAGTTAGGCGGGGCGCGCGCCTCACACCAGCCGGCCCGCCAGCCACTTCAGCTGCAGCTCGGCGAGCTTGGCCTGGTAGCGGGCCACCAGCAGGCGCTGCTCGGCGCCCACGAGGCCCAGCTGCACCTCGCGCAGCTCCACGGCGGTGATGGCGCCCAGGCGGTAGCTCTCCAGGGCCACCTCGGCCTGGGTGCGGGCGCCATCGAGGTTCTGCTCCTCCAGGGCCACGCGCTGGTTGGCGGTGGCGTAGGCGGCCCAGGCGTTGAGCAGGCTCTCCTCCAGGAAGAGCTCGGTCTGCTGGGCGGCCAGGGCGGCCTGCTCGCGGCTCAGCTTGGCCACCTCCAGCGCGCGGCTGGCCTGCGATCCGCGGTAGAGCGGGATGCTGACGCGCGCGCCGTAGTCGGGGCCGAGGGCCTGGTTGCTCTGCAGGATGCCCACGGCGCTGGTGCTGCGCGTGTAGCCGTAGTTGGCGAAGAGGTCGATGCGCGGGAGCAGCGCGCCGGTGAGCTCCTTCACGCTGAGGTCGGCGGCGATGCGCTGCTGCCGGGCCTGCTGCAGCTCGCTGTTGGCCTGCCGTGCGGCCTGCTGCACCTCGGCCAGCTGCAGGGGCTCGGCGGCGGGCACCTCGGCGGCCACCTGCACGGGGGTGGCGGGGTCGCGGCCCAGCAGGGCGTTGAGGCGGGCGGCGCCCACGGCCTCCTGCACCTGCAGGTCGAGCACGGCGGCGCTGTCGGCGCTGAGGTCGAGCCGCGCCTGCACCACTTGCAGGCCGCTGCCGCTGCCGATGCGCTCGGCGGATTGCGCGATGGCGAGGCGCTCGCGGCTGATGTGCACGCCCTGCTGCTGCACGGCGATGGCGCGGCGCAGCTGCACCAGCTGGTAGTAGGCGGCCAGCGCCTCGTAGACGGTGGCCTCGATGCGCTGCCGCAGCTGCGTCTGCCCGATCAGCTCCAGGGCCTCCAGCCTGTCCTTGGCGGCCCACATGGACAGCCCGTCGAAGACGGTCCAGTTGAGCTGCACGGCGGCATCGAGCACGCGCTGGTCGGCGTTGTCGCGCTCGCGCACCTCGCCGCTGAAGAAGGTCTGCTTGGTGGCGCTGTTGTCGATGCTGTACTGGCCCACGGCGTCGAGGGTGGGCAGCATGCCGGCGTTGCCGGCGGTGTTCATGATCTCGGCGCTGCGGGCATCGAGGCGCGCCATGCGGATGCCGTGGTTCTGCTCCACGGCGATGCGCACGGCCTCCTCGGCGGTGAGCACCTGCGCCGCGGCGGCGGCGGCGAGGAGGAGGACGGCGATGGTGGCGGGGACCCTCATGCGTGCGGTGCGTGTTCGTGGTCCGCTGCGGGGGCCTGCGGCGGTTCGGCGCTGCGCTCGCGGCTCATGTAGCTGTAGAGCGCCGGCACCACGTAGAGGGTGAGCACCAGCGCGAACAGCAGCCCGCCGATGATGGCCACGCCCATGGGCAAGCGGCTCCTGGCGGCGGCGCCCAGGCCCAGGGCGATGGGCAGCGCGCCGAGGATGGTGGCCAGGCTGGTCATGAGGATGGGGCGGAAGCGCTGGCCTGCGGCGTCCACCACGGCGTCCATCTTTTGCAGGCCCTGTTCCTTGCGCTGGTTGGCGAACTCCACGATGAGGATGCCGTTCTTGGTGACCAGGCCCACGAGCACGATGATGCCGATCTGCGAGAAGATGTTGAGCGTGTGGCCGCCGATCCAGAGGCTCACCACGGCGCCGGCCAGGGCCAGGGGCACGGTGAGCATCACCACCAGCGGATCCACGAAGCTCTCGAACTGCGCGGCGAGGATGAGGAAGATGAGCACCAGGGCCAGGAGGAAGGCGAAGAGGAGGCTGCTGCCGCTCTCGGCGAACTCCTTGCTCACGCCGCCCAGGGCGGTGCTGAAGCTGTCGTCGAGCACCTCCTTCTTGATGCGGTCCATGGCGGCGATGCCGTCGCCGATGGTGTAGCCCTCGGCGGGGTCGGCGCTCACGGTGGCGCTCACATAGCGGTTGTAGCGGAAGAGCTGCGGCGGGGTGCTGCGGTCGCTGAGGCGCACCAGGTTGTCCAGCTGGATGAGCTCGCCCTTGTCGTTGCGCACATAGGCGCTGCTGAGGTCGATGGGTGCGTCGCGGTTGTCGCGCGTGGCCTGGCCGATCACCTGGTACTGCTTGCCGTTCATGATGAAGTAGCCGTAGCGCTGGCCGCTGAAGTAGAGCTGCAGGGTCTCGGCGATGTCCTGCATGGTGACGCCCATGGCGCGCGCGCGGTCGCGGTCGATCTCCACGTTCAGCTCGGGCTTGTTGAACTTGAGGTTGAGGTCCACCACGCGGAAGGTCTTGTCCTGCGCGGCCTTCTCCATGAAGGCGGGGATCACGGCGCGGAGCCGCTCGAAGTCGGGCGCCTGGATCACGTACTCCACCGGCAGGCGGGTGAAGCGCGAGCCGCCGATGGTGGGCTCCTGGATCACGAAGCTGCGGGCCAGGTTGAAGCCCTGGATCTTCGCCATCACGGCCTTGGCCAGCTCGTCCTGCGTGCGGCTGCGCTCGCCGGGCGGCACCAAAGCCACGCGCACGAAGCCGTTGTTGGTGCTGCTGGCGGTGCCGAAGCCGGGGGCGGTGACGCTGATGAGGGCCTGGCGCTCGGGCAGGGTGTCCGCCACCTCGATGATCCGCGCGAGGTAGTCGTTCATGAGCTCGAAGCTGGTGCCCTCGGGGGCGGTGCTCTGGATCATGAAGCGGCTCTTGTCCTCCATGGGGGCCAGCTCGCTTTGCAGCTGGGCGCCAGCGCCCCAGATGAGCGCGCCGCTGGCGAGCATGATGGCGAAGGCCCAGCGGCGGCGGCGCAGGAAGGCGGCGAGCGAGCGCTGGTAGGCGGCGGCCAGCCGGTTGAAGAAGCGCTCGGTGACCTCGAAGAAGCGGCTGTGCTTCGTCTTGTGGCGCAGCATGCGCGCGCTCATCATGGGGGTGAGGGTGAGGGAGACCACCGCGCTGATGAGCACCGAGCCGGCCACCACGATGCCGAACTCGCGGAAGAGGCGGCCGGTGAGCCCGCTGAGGAAGATGATGGGCAGGAAGACCGCCGCCAGCGTGATGGTGGTGCTGATGATGGCGAAGGTGATCTCCTTGCTGCCCTCGTGGCCGGCGCGCATCGGGTCCATGCCGCCCTCGATCTTGGCGTAGATGTTCTCCAGCACCACGATGGCATCGTCCACCACGATGCCGGTGGCCAGCACGATGGCGAGCAGCGTGAGGATGTTGATGCTGAAGCCCGCCACGTACATGATGAAGAAGGCGCCGATGAGGGAGATGGGGATGGCCACCACGGGGATGAGCGTGGTGCGCCAGTCGCGCAGGAAGAGGAAGATGACGAGCACCACCAGGCCGAAGGCGATGAGGATGGTCTCCTCCACCTCCAGGATGGCGGCGCGGATGCCCACGGTAGTGTCGAGGGCGATGTTGTAGCGCAGGTCGGCGGGGAGGTCCTTCTTGATCTGCGCCACGCGCTTGTGGAATTCGTCGGCGATGGCCACGTAGTTGCTGCCGGGCTGGGGGGTGACGGCCACGGCCACCTGGGGCACGCCGCCGTTGCCGCGCAGCAGGCTGCGCTCGTTCTCGGGCCGCAGCTCGGCCAGGCCCACGTCCTTGAGCTTGATGACGCGCCCGCCGGCATCGCGCAGGATCAGGTCGTTGAACTGCTCGGCGGTGGTGAGGCGGCCCAGGGTGCGGATGCTGAGCTCGGTGCGGAAGCCCTCGATGCGGCCGGCGGGCAGCTCCACGTTCTCGCGGTCGAGCGCGGCGCGCACATCGGCCGGGGTGATGCCCAGGCCGGCCATCTTCACGGGGTCGAGCAGCAGCTTCATGCTGTACTTCTTCTCGCCCCAGATGTTGATGGCGCTCACGCCGGGGATGGTCTGCAGCCGCTCCTTGAAGACGTCGTTGGCGATCAGCGAGAGCTCCAGCATGCTGCGCTCATCGCTCTGGATGGTCATCGACAGGATGGGGTTGCTGTCCGCATCGCTCTTGGCCACGATGGGCGGCTCCACATCGGCGGGCAGGTTGCGCACGCTGCGGCTCACCCGGTCGCGCACGTCGTTGGCGGCGGCCTCCAGGTCCACGTCCAGCTCGAACTCCACGGTGATGGTGCTGCGCCCGTCGCTGCTCACGCTGGTGAGGGTGCGGATGCCCGCGATGCCGTTGATGCTCTCCTCCAGCACCTCGGTGATCTGGCTCTCCACCACGTCGGCGTTGGCGCCCACGTAGTTGGTGGTGACGGTGATGATGGGCGGGTCCACGCTGGGGTACTCGCGCACACCGAGGAAGGTGAAGCCGATGCCGCCGAACAGCACGATCAGGATCGAGATCACCGTGGCGAGCACGGGCCGGTTGATGCTGATGGAGCTGATGGTCATGCGTGCAAAGTCCCGGGGTGAATGGCGACTGGGAGTTGGTGACTGGTGGCTCCTTGGACTACGCGCCGTTCGCCGACCCCTGTTGGATGCTCATCGTTCGCCATTCGATCTCCCTTGTTCACCATTGACTGTTCGCCACTCACCTTTTCGCTATTCACCATCCACCCATTCGCCATTCACCATTCACCATTCACCATTCACCATTCACCATCCACCATTCACCCATTCGCCATTCACCATTCACCATTCACCTGTTCACCATTCACTTCTCCGCATTCGCCTTCTTCTCCGCCTGTCCGCCCAAGGGCCGCACCGCCGCCCCGTCGCGCAGGGCCAGCAGGCCGGTGACGATCACCGAGTCGCCCGGCTGCACGCCGCTGGTGAGCTGCACGCGCTCGGCGGTGCGCAGGCCCAGCTGCACGCGGGCGCTCACGGCGGTGCCGCCCTTCATCAGCAGCACCTTCTGGCCCTGGATGTCGGGGATCAGCGCCTCGGCGGGGATCACCAGCGCGTCGGGGATGCGCTGCAGCCGCACCTGCACCTTGGCGAAGGCGCCGGGAATCAGGCGGCCGTGGGCGTTGCCCGTGCGGGCACGCACCTTCACCGTGCGGGTGGCGGCGTCCACGCTGGGGTCTACCGCGTACACGGCGCCGGTGTAGGTGGCCGTATCGCCCTCCAGGGTGAAGGTGATGGCGGAGCCCGCCGCCAGGCTGCGGCCGTAGCGCTCGGGCACGGCGAACTCCACCTTCATGGGATCGGTCTGGTGCAGCCGCGCGATGGGCGTTCCGGCCGCCACGAAGCCGCCCTCGCTCACGCTGCGCAGCCCCACCCGGCCGCCGAAGGGCGCGCGGATCACGCTCTTGGCGATGCGCGCGCGCAGGTCGTCGGCATCGGCCTGCAGGCCGGCCACCGCGGTGCGGGCGGCATCGAACTGTTCCAGGCTGATGCCGCTCACGGCGAGCAGCTGCTGCTTGCGGGCCTCGTCCTCCTGCGCCAGGCGCAGCTGGGCCTCGGCCTTGCGCAACTGGGCCTGCAGCTCATCGTCGTTGATGCGCAGCAGCACCTGCCCGGCGCTCACCGGGCCGCCCTCCTCGAAGCCGATGTGGGTGATGCGGCCGGCCAGCTCGCTCACCAGCTGCACCTCCTCGTTGGCCAGCAGGGTGCCGGTGGCCACCAGGGCATCGTCCAGGGGCTCGCCCTGAAGCACGTGCACGCCCACGGCCATGGGGGGCATGGCACCGCCGCCCTTGGTCTGCTCATCGCTGCCTCCGCAGGCCGCCAGCAGCAGGGGGGCGGCGGCGAGAATCCAGGCCTTGCGCATCATGGGTGTACGCGTTTGGTCGTCACGGTCGCGGGGCCATCCGCCGGACGCAGGTTGTTCACGATCGTCATCAGGTGCTCCATGAAGGCGGCGCGCTCGCTCTTGCGCACGCCGCGCAGGGCCTCCTCGTTCAGTTCGGCGTAGGCCTTGCGGATGGCCCGCACGGCGGGCCGCGCCTTGGGCGTGAGCTTCACCAGGTGCTTGCGGCGGTCGCCTGCGCAGGCGCAGCGCTCCACGTAGCCCTTGCCGCCCAAGTGGTCCAGCGCGCGGGTCATGGCCACCTTGTCCAGGTCCAGCTTGTCGGCCAGCTCCTGCTGGCTCAGCGCGCCGTGCCCCTCCTCGATGGTGAGCAGCACGTAGAACCAGTGCGTGATGTCCAGGCCCTCCAGCTTCTGCTGGAGCCGTGCGAAGTATTGGTGCGCCGCGATGGAGCACCAGTAGCCGATGGACGAGGTGGGCATGGCCGTTGCGTTCGTAATGGTTACAAATGAAACCAAAGGCTTGTTCGGCCGGGCGGTTCATTTGTTAAGGTTCCGCAAACGGCCGGTCGGCGCGGCCGCGCCATCGATGCCACGCCTGCCCAGGGCCCGGAGGCCAAGGTGCCGCGCATGCGCGCGGGGCGGAGCGCCAGCGTGTGGCGCTGCCGGTGGGCCTCGCGCGGGTGCGGGGCGCTGCGGGAAGCAGGGGGCGCCTAATCCCCTTTGATGATCCGCCGGGCGGTGCTCCCCGCTTCGTCGCTGACGCGCACCACGTAGATACCGGCCGGCAGGGCGTGGAGCGCGAGGCTGCGCTGCGTGTCACCCGCGCGGAACGAATCGGCGAGCATCACCCGGCCATCGGGGGCGAGCACATCGATCCAAGCGGTGCCGCCGCTGGCGCGCTGCAGCGTGAGGACACCCGCTGTGGGGTTCGGGAAGGCCGACCATGCGTGGGCCTCCGTGTCGTGGATCGCGGTGAAGGCATCGCCGTCCAGGAGGCTCCCGCCCACGAAGTAGGACCCATTGGCGTAGGTGGTGAGCCTGACCTCGAGGATGGGGAATGCGATGCCCGGCGCGAACCACTGCTGGCGGTGGAACCGGGTGGTGTCCTCACCGGGCCCCGTGGTCTCGCTGCTGGTGTGCCATTGGGTCACGTGCTTCACATCGGTGAAGGTGCCGTAGGGGAGGATGAGCGTCCCGGTCGCGTCGTGCGTCACGTAGCCCGACCCGCAGAAGTGGTATTGGACGCCCAGCCCGTCTGACCAGAAGCAGTAGTCGTCCCACAGGGTATCGCCGAGCTGCATCGGCAGCCCATAGGCGAGCTCCGGGTCGTCGAATGCGTAGGTCAGCACGGGCCCCGCGCTGCCCACCTCGCTCACGCGGTCCACCTGCACCTCGTAGAAGCGGTCGATGATGTAGTCGTCATTGTCGCCTTGGATGGAGCGGATGACGCGATTGGCCGTCGGATGGTCCGGGAGGGCGGGCGCCTCATCGGGCTCGATCACCAGGAAGGTCACGTCGTCGGTGCTGTCGACATCGGTCCACGCATAATCCCACAGCACGCCCGGGCCTTGCAGGGTGTCCCACGGGAAGAGGTCTGCGATCTGGTAATGATGGAAACTGCTCCCCACGGGGGCGAGCAGCTCGGCGGTGGAGAGCCCTTGCGCGCGCGGCAGGCCGCGGAAGACGATGGCGCACACGAGCGCGAGGGCGATGCGGGGCATGAAGCGTAGGGTGCGTTGCATGAGCAGGTTGTTTCAACCAAGGTGAGCGTGGGTGTGCCGCTGCACCACGGCCGCGCGAGGAGCGGCATGCGCCAGCAGAGCAGCGTATGCGCTGGGGACGGTAGGTTGAATGGTTGGGCCAACCATCCGTCACCTACGCAACGCCAGCGCACGGAATCCGCCCATCGGCGGGCAGGTCGGAGCACCTTGCGTCCACCCCTCGGCGCACCCATGCTGCAGAACCTCCTCCTCACCGGCTTCCGCAACCTCTGGAAGCAGAAGCGCTACGCGCTCATCAACCTGCTGGGCCTGGCCACGGGCATCGCATGCTTCGTGCTCATCGGGCTCTACGTGCGGTACCAGCGCAGCTTCGACCGTTTCGTGCCCGATCATGACCGCGTGTACCGCGTGGTGGGCAAGATCGAGATGGAGGGGCAGGGGGAGCACAGCAGCAGCATGGTCTTCGGGCTGGGGCCCACGCTCTACGCCGACCATCCGGAGCTGGTGGAACGCTACTGCCGCTGGTTCGATTTCCAGGACCCGCAGCACACGCTGAAGGTGGGCGACAGCCTCAGCACCGACCGCATGTTCACCGAGAGCGGGCTGTACCTGGTGGACAGCACCGTGTTCGAGCTCTTCGGTTATCCGCTCGTGCAGGGCGATCCGAGGACGGCGCTCACCAAGCCCGGCAGCATCGTGCTCAGCCAGGAGCTGGCGAAGAAGTACTTCGGCGATGCCGACCCCATGGGCCGGATGATGAAGTGGGACAACGCCATGGATGTGCAGGTGACGGGCGTGCTGGGCGAGCTTCCGCGCAACTCGCACATCCGCTTCGAGGGGCTGGTGAGCATCTACACCATCCTGCAGTACTGGAAGAAGATCGAGCGCAACAATTGGGTGTGGAACCCGTGCTGGACCTACGTGCGGCTGAAGGAGGGCGTGACCGAAGCGGAGGCGGAGCGCGTCTTTCCGGCCTTCATCCAGAAATACTACCCCGACTTCCTCAAGGATCAGATCGGCCACGAGCTGCAGCCGCTGGCGGACATCCACCTCACCAGCAAGCTCGACTTCGAGATGCGGCAGAACGGCGACAAGGGCAGCGTGAACATCCTCTGGGCCATCGGCTTCTTCATCCTGGTGCTGGCCGCCGTGAACTTCATGAACCTGGCCACGGCGCGCAGCGCGTACCGGGCCCGCGAGGTGGGCGTGCGCAAAGCGGCGGGGGCGGCGCGCGGCCAGCTCATCGCCCAGTTCCTGCTGGAGAGCGTGCTCATGAGCATGCTCGCTGCGCTGATCGCCCTGCTGCTGATCAAGCTGCTGATGCCGGCCTTCAATGAGCTGGCGGGTGAGATGATCCCGCTGCCGACGATGCTGGTGCCCGGCGTGCTCGGCCTCGCGGTGGTGCTCGGCCTGCTCAGCGGCATCTACCCGGCCTTCTTCCTCAGCAGCTTCCAGCCGGCGGTGGTGCTGAAGGGGAACAGCGGCGGCACCTCGCGCGGGCAGGCGCTGCGGAAAGCCCTGGTGGTGGTGCAGTTCGCCATCGCGCTGGTGCTCATCATCGGCACCGTCTTCGTGAAGCGCCAGCACGACCACCTGCGCACCGTGGACCTCGGATTCACCAAGGAGCAGGTGGTGCTCATCCCCGTGCGCGCGCCCATGGCGGATGTCTACCTGGCGGTCTACCCCGAGCTGAAGAAGATCAGCGGGGTGAAGGCCGTGAGCTGGGCCAACGACATCCTCGGCAAGAAGCACAACACCCACGAGTTCAACTGGGGCACCATGGAGCAGGGCAAGTGGACCTACCTGCCCGCGCTCTACGTGAACCCCGAGTTCCAGCGGGCCATGGACATCGAGCTGCTCGCCGGTCGCTGGTTCAGCCGCGACTTCCCCGGCGATGATTCCCTGAGCGTGGTGATCAACGAGACCTTCGCCCGGCAGCTGTACCCCGATGATCCCGCCAAGGCCATCGGCGAGCGCATGGACACGCCGCATGGCGAGGAGCGCGTGATCGGCGTGGCGAAGGACTTCGCCTTCGATCCGCTCTTCAAGGCCGTCGCCCCATTCGTGTTCGACATGACCAATGACATTACGCAGTGGCTCCGGTACATCTACATCCGCACCGAGGGCGGCGACCCCAGGCCCGTGATCGAGGCCGCGCGCAAGGAATGGAACGCGCGCACCACCAACTTCCCCTTCGAGTACCAGTTCCTCGACGATCAGCTCAACATGCAGTACGAGGCGCAGGGCCGCCTGGCGCAGCTCGTCGGCATCTTCTCCCTGCTCGCGGTCTTCATCGCCTGCCTTGGCCTCTTCGCGCTCGCCAGCTGGACGGCCGAGAAGCGCACGCGCGAGATCGGCATCCGCAAGGTGATGGGCGCCGACACGCTGCGCATCACCTGGGAGGTCACCCGCGATTTCCTCCTGCTGGTGCTCGTGGGTGCGCTGGTGGCGGTGCCGCTCGCGTGGTTCGGCGTGGGCCGCTGGCTGGAGAACTTCGCCTTCCGCACGCACATCGAGCCGCTGGTGTTCCTCGGTGCGGGACTGGTGGTGCTGCTCATCGCATCCTTCACGGTGAGCTTCCGGGCGATAAGGGCGGCGCAGACGGATCCGGTGAAGGCCTTGCGGCACGAGTAACCGAACGAACATGGATCGAAGGCACTTCCTCGCCACTACCGCCCTCGGCTGGCCGCTCGTGGGGGCGCTACCCCTGCACGCCCAGAACCTCGCCGGCAACGACAAGCCCCCGCGCTTGCCGGACGAGCTGGTGAAGGAGTTCGTGCGCGTGGGCCATGGGGAGTTCGATGCCGTGAAGCGCATGCTCGACGAGCAGCCCGGGTTGCTGAACGCGTGCTACGACTGGGGCGGCGGCGACTTCGAGACCGCCTTGGAAGCCGCCGGCCATGTGGGCAGCCGCGAGGTGGCGGAGTTCCTGCTGGCGCGCGGTGCCCGGCCCAACATCTTCGTGCTCACCATGCTGGGGCAAACCGCCGTGGTGAAGTCGCAGCTTGCAGCGTTCCCGCATCTCTTGCGCGCAAAGGGGCCGCACGGGCTCTCGTTGCTGCACCATGCCGCGCGCGGCGGTGAGCGCTCCGCTGAATTGCAGGAGCACTTCGCGCTGCTCGGGTTGACGGAGATGCGGTTCCCGCTGCCGTGAGCCGTGCAGGCGAGGAGGAGCCCCACCGCGACCAGGGCGGTGCTGGAGCGCAGCAACACACGGCCGGGCCTGCTCTTCCAGAAGCGATGGCGTGCGCGCCAGCGGATGGCCTGATCCATGCCGCCTCAGGATCCCTCAGTACTGGCCTCGCTGCAGCTGCTTGCCGGAGCTGTCATAGGCCACTTTCCACTTCGGCTGGCCTTTCTGCTTCAGTTCAACGACGTACGAGACGGTGCCGTCAATCGTGATGCGGTCCACGTCATCCATGCGGTAGCCGGGGAACTCCGTGGCGATGGTGCTTGCCACCCCGGCAGGCAGGTCGCTCGCGGAGGTCTCCTCCTCATGCCGCAGCAGCTTGCCGCTGCCATCGTACCACGCCTCGTGGTCGGTGAAGAGCAGGCCGGTCTCGAACTCCACCTTGTATTGCGTGCCCTTGAGGTCCCAATCCACGTCCATGGCGTTCGGGAAGGCCATGGTGAAGGCGCTCAGCACGGGCGCGGGCACCTGCGATGGCTGCAGGTCCTGGGCCTTGGCGGCGGTGCTGATCAAGGCGGCGCCGGCGATGGCGAGGCCCAGCGTGCGGGCCGATCGGCGGGTGTGCTTCATGGTGCAAGGTGTTTGATGCACCAAAAGGAAGCAGGCGATCGGGAAGGAATTGGGAAGGATGCTTCAGGCCGTGGCTTCCAGGCGCATCACATGCCCGTCATCGAACGCGTAGGTGATGCGCAGGCCGTACAGTTGCGCGATGGCGTTCGCGATGGCGAGCCCCAGGCCTGTTCCTCCGTCGGCGGTGGTCTCCTTGTGGAAGCGGCCGAAGATGCGCGCGGGATCCAATGGCCCTGATGCAGCCGTGTTGCGGATGGTGAGGCCCGTGGCATCGACCTGGGCCTTCACCGTGCCGCCTGGCACATTGTGCATGATGGCGTTCTTCACGAGGTTGTTGAGCAGGATGCGCGCGAGGCCGGGGTCCATGGAGCGCACCAGGTCGCCATCGGCCTGCACGCCCAGTTCCACCTGGCGATGCGCCGCTAGATCGGCGAACTCCTCCGCCACATCCCGCAGCAGCGCGGTGAAGGAGATGGGCTGTTCATCGGGAAATTGCCGGTTCTCGATGCGGGCGAGCAGCAGCAGGGACTTGTTCAATCGCGTCAAGCGCTCCAGGGAGGCGATCACCTCGCCCACGGCGGCCATGCGCTCCTCCTCGCTCGCAGGGCGTTCGGCCAGGAGCTCCAGCCTGTTGATGGCGATGGCCAAGGGCGTCTGCAGCTCATGCGCTGCGTTCTCGGTGAAGGCCCGCTGGTTCTCGTAGGTGTCCATGGCGTGGCGGACGAGCGCGCTGGCGGCCGCCTTCAGTTCCCTGAACTCGCTGACCTCCGTGGGCACATCGGCCAGCGAGCGGCCCGATCCGAGACGGAAGCCCTTGAGCTGGTCGAGGATCGCATGGAAGGGCCGCCACACGCGCCGCAGCACCACGTTGTTCACGATGATGATGGTGAGCAGCAGGGTGATGTAGAGGCCGATGAGCGCCGCAAGGATGTCCTCGATCAGGTCGTCCTCCTCCACCGTGCTGGTGTAGATGCGCAATTGCTGATAGCCGCCGTTGTAGGGGAAGGACTTGGTGAGCAGCCGCACGGGCTCCTGCTTCCCCTCGCTGGGGACGAAGAGCACGGTGTCGCGGTAGCTGGTCTTCACTTTCTGCGCCACCGGCGCGAAGGCGAAGCCGTGGAGGCCGAGGTCGTGGATCCGCAGCAGGGTGCTGTCCTGTTCCAGCCGGTGGCGGATGATTTCCTCCTGGTCCTCCAGCCCTTCGTCTATGCTGTCCACCACGGCATGGCGCACGATGAAGAAGAAGGCCACGGCCCAGGCCGCCAGCACGAGCAGCAGCACGACGGAGAGGTGCAGCAGCGAGCGGTTCAGCAGCCTCATGCCTCCACCAGTTTGTAGCCGATGCCGTACACCGCCTGGATCTCCAGCGCGGCGCCGCTCTGCTTCAGCTTCCTGCGCAGGTTCTTGATCTGCGAGTAGATGAAGTCGAGGTCGTCACCGGCATCGGCATGGTCGCCCCACACGTGTTCGGCCAGGGAGCCGCGGGAGACGAGGCGGTCCTTGTTCAGCATCAGGTGCAGCAGCGTGTCGAACTCCTTGCGGTTCAAGGTGAGCTCGGCGTCATCCACCTGCACGCTGCGCGCGTCGGGGTCCATGCGCAGGTTGGCGGCGCTGATGGTGCTGTTTCCACCGAGGGCCTTCCGGCGCAGCACGGAGCGCACGCGGGCGTTCAGCTCGGCAATGTGGAAGGGCTTGGTGAGGTAGTCGTCCGCCCCGAGGTCGAGTCCGGTGAGCTTGTCATCGAGGGAGTCCTTGGCGGAGATGATGATCACGTTGCCCCCTGCGCCAGCGGCCTTCATGCCGCGCAGCAGGTCGAAGCCACTGCCGCCGGGCAGCATGATGTCCAGCAAGATCAGGTCGTAGCTGTGGTCGGCGAGCTTCAGCCGGGCGGTCCGGTGGTCGCAAGCGAGCTCCACCACATGGTGCTCGCGCTCCAGCGACCGGGCGATCACATCGGCCAGGCCGGGCTCATCCTCCACCACCAGGATCTTCATGGAGTCAAAGCTACCGGGCGGATGTGGGAAGGAAATGGGGATTCGCATTCCAGAATGATCCCCGATTCGGATCATGCCTTTGCGTGCATGAATCCCATCCCCTCACCCCTCCATCAGCTGCTCGCGGGTTGTTTCCTGGCATTCGGCCTCTCGGTGCCGTCGATGGCCCAGGTGACCGATGACCGCGGCATTGCCGACCTGGTGCGCGAGCAATGCCCCGCCGCCGATATCCTCAGCATCGAACGCTCCGGGTCCGGCCTGGTGGAAGTGGAATACCTCTGCGGAGCCGAATTGGTGGAGGCCGGGATCAGCAACGGGCGGGTGACCTACCTGGAGCGTGAGGTGCGGCCCGATGCCGCCGTGATGGAGCGGATCGAGAAGGCAATCGCCAAGCACCATGCGGGATGGGCCTTGGACGAGATCGGATTGGTGGCCGCCGTGGATACCAGCTTCCTGAAGGTGGAGATCATGCTGGATGGCGTGGAGCAGAACCTCTACTTCACCACCACGGGCCGCAAGTACAAGCCAACAGCGCTGCTCGTCTCGGACAAGTGGAGCTTGTTCAGCCTGCGCGGACAGGACCTTCCCCGCCTCGGGTATGACCTGCTGGACCCGGATACCGTGCATGAACTGCCGGACCTGCTTCGCGAGGTCTCGGGCATCGCGATGGCGGACGATGGTAGCGTGCTCTGCGTGCAGGATGAGCTGGGCGCCGTGTTCACCTACGACCTGCGCGATGGGCGCATCACCGATGTGCTGCGTTTCACCGACGTGGGCGATTTCGAGGACATCGCCGTGCACGGCGATACCATCGTTGTGCTGCGCAGCGATGGCCATCTGGTGTACCTGGATCGTCGGGGTCGGACGGTGATCCACGAGCAGATGCCCGCGCTGGCATCGCTCAACCAGGAGGGGCTCTACCTCGATGCGGCCACCGGCGAGGCGCACATCGTGAGCAAGGATGCGCCCGTGACCGGTCCCGCAGAGGACCGGCAGGTGCAGCGCATCGGCCGCAATGGCCGCGTACAGGTGGTGCGGACCCTCAGCAGCGCGGGTGTGGCGCAGGCCCTTGCGCGCATCAGCCCCGCGATGGCGGGTCCTGGGCTGCACTTCCAGCCCTCCGCCGCGGGCATCCACCCGATCACGCAGGCCCTCTATGTGCTCTCCGCGAGCGATCGCCTCCTGGTCGTCTTCGATGGCACGGAGACGGCCGTGCATCCGCTGCCTGCCGAGGTCTACTTCAAGCCCGAGGGCCTCGCCTTCCTCACCAACGGTGACCTGCTCATTTCCTCAGAGGGCGACAAGAAGGGCATGGCCAAGGGCTGCATCATGCGCTTCGCATACAACGCGCTTCGTTGAGAGCGGCTCGGGCCGGCATGCGCGCGGGGAGATCCATGCGCTACCGCGCCCGTCGGAACAGGATCGCCGCTGCTGCTGCCAGCAAGGCGATGAGCATCCAGCCCGCACCCGGCTCGCTCATGGGGGTGAGCGCTTCGTTCGCCGCATCGAGCGAGGCCGCGCCGTTCAGCAGCTCCTCCTGCTTCTTCAGCAGGGCATTGCGCTGCGCCTCGTTCTCCAGGCAGATCCAGGCCGTCACGGGCAGCAGCACCTGCGCACGGAAACTGGCGCCCACCAGCTCGCGGGCCGCCACGGGCAGCTGTGCGGAGCGCAGCAGGTGCGCCTGCCAGCGGGCGTGCATCCACAGCCCCTGCTGCCACGGGGTGGGTAGCGCCTCGTTCAGCCGGCCCGCATGCGGCAGGTCGAGCAGCACGCCGCCGCCGGGCGATGCCGGGAGGTAGCCGAGCGGGCGCTGCGCATCGGGCCAGGCGTGCACCGGCGGCACGGTGATGCCGGTCGGCTCGGTGTTCACCTGCCGGAGCGGATCGTGCAAGCGGCGCTCGCTCAGGTAACCGGACCCGCCCAGCACGTGGAAGCGGTCCCCTTCGGGCAGGCACGCGGCCGCGGCCGACAGGTCCTCCAGCAGCACGCCCAGGCTGGCGGGGTCGTGCGGCGGCACGCTCGGCGCCAGCACGATCACGGGCGCCTCGGCCCCCGGCTGCAGGCAGGCGCCCACGAGGATGCGGCGGATGATGCGGTCGGTGAAGCAGCCGCCCCGCCCGGCGTGGTGGCTGAAAGCGCGCAGCGCCGCCTTCCCATAGGGCAGGCTGGTGCCGTAGGCATCGGCGATGTGCAGCGTGACGCGGGCGGTGTCAAGGCCCTCCGCACGGACGAAGGCCTGCAGCCGCTCGATCACCTCGGGGCGGCGGCCGCGCTGGCCTTCGGTGCCGTCCACGATCAGGTGCACGTGCGGGGAGCGCCGTACCAAGGGCAGGGCCCGCTTCGCCGCCGCCGTGAGGTAGGCGGCGCCCGGCGCACGCGCGGCGGAATCCGCCGGCAGCGCGGCATGGCTGGTGTCGCCCAGCGCCAGCATGGTGTCGCCGATGCTCAGCGCGATGGGCTCCTTGTGCAGCACCGCGATGCCGGAGGCCCGGCGCTGGCCGGCCTCCACGGGGAAGACGCGCAGTTCCAGGCAATCGGGTGCCGTATGCCGCAGCAGGCTGGGGTCGCGGCGCACGTCCACGATGCTGTTGTACACCCATTGCGCGGCGCGCCGCTCGGCCAGGAGGCCCGGCACGGTGTCGCCCTCGATCACCAGGTAATGGCCGGTCACCCAGGCACCGGCCGGCAGGCGGATGGCGGTGGTGTATTCCTCCTGCCCCGCGCCGGTATTGCGGATGCCGAGGTGCACCAAGGAGCGCCATGCCTGCTGCCCCTCCTCGTAGCGGCTTTCCACCACCGCATCCGCAAGCGCGGTGTTGGCGCCGGGAGGCGGGTTGCGGCGGGCGGGCGGCGGAGCAGGCCGTGCGTCGAGGAACACGCTGCGGAGGATGGCCGCGCGCTCTTCGCTCAGCGTGAGGCTGCCGAGGACGATGCGGTTGTAGAACGGGGTGAGGAAGGGCGTGTGGGTGCGGCTCCAGCTGCCGCCTGAGCGGTTGGCCTCTACCTGGTCCAGCGCACGGGCCAGGCGTTCCGCATCGATGGGCCGCACCGGCATGGAGGGGTCGGCCTCGAACACGTGGCGCAGCGCGCCATGCAGCGCCGTGCGGTGCTGCAGGTAAGCGATCGTCACCACGGCGGGCAGCGCGCCCAGGGCTGCGGCGAACACCGCGGCCAGCTTCAGCGGCTGATGGTGCGCGAGCAGGAAGCGGGCATCGGCGATGAGCATCCGTGCCTGCACCGCGAAGAGCAGGAGCGGGGCCAGCAGCAGGAGCCCTATGCCGAAGAAAAGGATGGCCAGGACGCTCAGCGGCAGCAGGGGGAGGAAGAGCACGAAGAAGTAGAGCACGTAGCTGAAGCCGGCGCTGCGCAGCGCGAATTGAATGAGCCGCACCGCGGGCTGTGTGCTCGAGGGCCACAGCACCGCCCCGGCATTCAGCAGGGCCGCCAGCCAGAAACCCGGATGGGAGAGGTCGCCGAAGGGCCGATGGATGTGGCTGAAGAAGGCCGGGAAGCGCCCTTCGTTGAGCGCAAGGCCGAGCAGGGGGAGCACCAGCGCCACCAGCGCGCGCACCGCGATGGCGAGGCCTTGCCGATCGCCATGGCGCATCACCAGTGCGAGCACCCCGCGGAGCAGGAGGAAGTGGAAGCCGATCACCAGCGCGGCGCCGACCACCGCCCACGCATGGCCCTCGAAGGGCCCGGCGGCGCGGAACGGTGCAATGAGCTGGAAGCCGAGGAAGACCGCGATGGGGATGGCGGCCGCGAGCAGCAGGTCGCGCCAGGGGCGCTGCGCCGCGCCATCGGGGAGCGAGGTCCGCACCAGCACGAACAGCGCATGCACCAGCGGCACCGCGAGCAGGCGGAAGGCATAGAACGGGGCATCCTCCGGCATCATCCAGCGCGGAACCTCGCTGGGGAACAGGTGATCCATGCGCTCGCCGAAGAGGAGCAGCAAGGGCACGTAGGCAACGAAGGCGAGTGCACCGTAGAGGGCGCTCACCGCGGTTCCTCTCCACCATGCCCATGCGGCATAGAGCGTGGCCGCAAGGGCGGGTGCAGCCAGCCCCAAGGCCATCATGCGCCACGCCTCCAGGCTCTCCGCATCCAGCAGGGGCCTGGCAACGGCGAGGGCATCGGCATAGAGCACCGCGAGCGCTGCGGCCGGCAGCGTGTGAGCCAGGAGGATGCCGGCGGGGTGGAGCGTTGTGCGCATGGTTCAGGAACGGGGCCGATGCACGAGGAGGCGGTTGACGGTGACGGAGGCGAGGACCAGCGCGGCGAGGAAGAAGACGGCGCCGATGCCCTCATGCAGCCGGGGCGGCAGCCCGAAACCCAGGCCCTGGAAGCCGCACAGGGTGAGGATGCGGCCGGCATTGACCGCCACCGTGAGCGGATAGGCCGCCAGCGCAAGCCCGAGGGCGGCCAACCGGCCCGGTCCGGCGGAGGCGGCGGTGCGCGCGGCGATCAGCCCGAAGCTGAGGAGTGCGGTGACCAGGAAGCCCATGCCCGCGCACGAGCGGTCGATGACGATGCCCAGGCCGCGGAGCTCCATGCCGGCGGCGGTGGCCATGGGCGCATCGCCGCCCAGCGCACCCACCAGCCAGGCCGCCGGGCCGATCAGGAAGCCGAGGTCCTCCGCCGTCGCCGTACGCGCCCACCATTTCAAGCCCAGCCCGAGCAGGACCAGCGCTGCCGCGGGCAGCAGGGCGATGAGGCGGGCACGCGGCATGGATGCAAAGGAACCGAAGGATGCAACGGGGCGGCCCCGGGATCGGTACGTGGCGGTTGCCACCGGATCGTGAAGAAGATCGAATGGCCCCCTGCGGCCGAATCCGCCGAGCGGTACCTTTGCAGCGAACATGGCGCAGACGACATTCGCGAGGACCGCTCCGGTCTTCTTCCAACGCCTCCGGGAAGTCACCGAGGCCTACTTCAAGGAGAACAACATCAGCAAGACCGGCGACTACAGGCTGTACCTGAAGACCGGCATCCTGGGGGCGGCACTGGCCGCCCTGTACGTGGTGCTCGTGTTCTTCACCCCGGCCTCCCCGTGGCTGGCGCTCGGCCTCTGCGCGCTCATGGGGCTCGTGGTGGCCAGCATCGGCTTCAACGTGATGCACGATGGCGCCCACGGCAGCTACAGCCGGCGCAAGTGGGTGAACGAGCTGATGGCGCACAGCCTCAACTTCCTCGGCGGCAATGCCTACCTGTGGAAGCTCAAGCACAACGAGAACCACCACACCTTCACCAATGTGGAGGGGATGGACGATGACATCGACATCAAGCCCTGGATCCGGGTGCACCCCGGCCAGAAGCGCTATTGGTTCCACCGGTTCCAGCATGTGTACAGCCTGCTGCTCTACGGCACCACCTACCTCTTCTGGATCTTCTACAACGACCTGCGCAAGTACTTCAGCGGCAAGGTGGCCGACGGCACGCCGCTGCGCCCCATGAAGGCCAAGGACCACATCGTCTTCTGGGCCTCCAAGGTCTTCTACATCGGGCTGTTCCTGGTCCTCCCCATGTGGCAGGTCGGGGTGCTGCCCGTGGTCGCCGGCTATGGCGTCATGGTCTTCGTCGCCGGCATCGTCATCAGCGTGGTCTTCCAGCTCGCCCACGTGGTGGAGCATGCGGAGTTCGTGCACCCCGAGGGGGACGGGCACCGCATCGAGGCGGAGTGGGCGGTGCACCAGGTGGAGACCACCGCCAATTTCGCCACGCGCAACAGGGTGTGGAACTGGCTCTTCGGGGGCCTCAACTTCCAGATCGAGCACCACCTCTTCCCGCGGATCAGCCATGTGCACTATCCTGCGCTGAGCGTCCGCCTGCGCCAGGTGTGCGCCGAATTCGGCATCGAGTACCGCGAATTCCCCACCATGCGGAGCGCATTGCGCTCGCACCTCGCGCACCTGCGCCGGGTGGGCATGGCCTGAGGGCCGCCTTCGCGCCGCTCAGAACAGGCTGGTGAAGCCGAAGTGGACCTTGCCTCCACGGAGGAGGATGGGGTTGCTGAACTGCTGGCCCAGGGCATAGGTGAGGCCGAAGAGCCCCGCCTTGGTCTCGAAGGTGGTGCCGATGCCGAAGCCGCGCGGGGTGTCGGTGAGCAGGGTGCCGCGCGTGGCATCCTCCCACCAGGCCTGGTCCACGAACACGAAGAAGTTGGAGTTCTCCTCGTAGACGAAGCGGTACTCCACGGTGCCCACGGCGAAGGCCGAGCAGAAGATGGAGGCCTCGTCAGCCCCGCGCAGCGTTTTCAGGCCGCCGATCCGGTACAGCTCATTGCGGTACAGGTCGTCGTTCACCATCCAGCCGCCTTGCGCGGCGAACCGCAGCGTGCTGCGCCGCCGGATGGGCAGGTGCGCCACGGCCGAGCCCTCCAGCTCGTATTGCACGGTGCGCACCTCGGGCGGCGGTGCGGCGTCGCCGATCACCGCCGTGGTGGTGCGCTTGCGCCCTACGGAACCCTCCACGCGCACGCTGTGCCCGCTGCGCGGATTGAACCGGTAATCGAATCGCTCGCGCGAGAGGCCCAGGCCGTAGGAGAGCACGCGCACATCGGCCAGGCCCGCAGCGGCGATCAGGTCGCGCCCCAGCCGCTCGCTGCTCTTGCTGTTGACGAAGGCGCTCACCTTGTCGCCGCGCAGCAGGAGGTACTCGAGGGCGCCGCGGGCGGTCACTTCCAGGAAGGTGCTGTCGCGCTTGAAGAGCTTCAGGCTGGCATCGGTTCCGATCGGCGTATTCAGCGCGAAGGGCAGGTTGAAGCGCACCCGGAGGTCCTGCGTCGCATCGGCCAGGCTGCGCCAGTTGAGGTCGATGGCCTCGCCCCGCCGCAGGGCGTTGCGCAGGCGGAGGTCCAGGTCGCCCGTGAGCTTCACGTTGCCCGTCACCGGGTCGGGCTGCACGCCCAGGATGCCGTTCACGGAGCTGGCCTTCTTCGCATCGAGGAAGAGGTGGAGCTTCGTCTGGTCCTCGTTGAATTGCACATAGGGGCGCTGCCGCTGGGTCACGAACGGCAGCTCGCGCAGCCGGCGCTCCACGCCGCGCACCAGGCTCTCGTTGTAGGCATCGCCCGGGCGGATGCCGAGGTGGGTCTGCAGGTAGCGCATGCTGGTGCGCGCCGTGCCGCGCACCACCACGCTATCGAACCGCACGGCGCGTCCGCGGTCGAGCCGCACGGTGGCCCGCAGCCCGTCCGCATCGTGCCGCAGGCTGTCGAGTCGCACCCAAGCGAAGGGGTGGCCGTTGTCCTCGCAGAGGCGCAGCAGGTCCTCCAGCAGGCGTCGGGTCGCGGCCGGGCTCACCGGCCGGCCCGCGTAGAGCTTCTCCCTGAACCGGCTCTGGCTCGCGATCTCCACCGGGATCCCCGTGCCGCTGAGCTGCGCCCAGCGGTAGGCGCGACCGGGCACCAAGGCGCAGCGCGTGGTGTCGCCGCTGCGGATGCAGGTGTCGAGGCTGGCCTCCAGGTAGCCCTGGCCATGGAGGAAGGCGAGGAAGCCGGAGGCCGCCGCCGGCACGCGCTCCGCCGAGGGCAGGTCCATGGGCCGCGACCAGCGGGCGGGCAGCGCATCAGCGCCGGTGATGAGGAGCCTGTGGCGCTGTCCCGCGCACGCCCCCGCAGCCGCAAGGCCGGTGATCAAGGCGGCGGCGCGGATCGCGTTCATGGCAGCCGCCAATCGATCGTCGCTTTGCCCTGCGCCGCCAGGAGCTCGTTGGCCTGACTGAAGTGGCCGCAGCCGATGAAGCCCCGGTGGGCGGAAAGGGGAGAGGGGTGGGGGGCCTTCAGCACATAGTGCCGCTCATGGTCGATCAGGCCCTCCTTCTGCTGCGCGAAGCGGCCCCAGAGCAGGAAGACGATGCCCTCCTGCCGCTCCGAAAGCCGCTGGATGGCGGCGTCCGTGAAGCGCTCCCATCCGCGGCCCTGGTGCGATCCGGCTTGGTCGGCCCGCACCGTGAGGGTGGCATTGAGCAGCAGCACGCCCTGGCCGGCCCAGGAGGAGAGGTCGCCGTGGGGTGGCCTCCCCAGTCCCAGGTCGCGTTCGAGCTCGGCGAAGATGTTCTGCAGCGAAGGCGGCGGGGCGATGCCCTTGGGCACCGAGAAGCAGAGGCCGTGGGCTTGTCCGGGGCCGTGGTAAGGGTCCTGGCCCAGGATCACCACCTTCACGGCTTCGAAAGGCGTGGAGTTGAAGGCGTTGAAGATGTCGCGGCCGCGCGGAAACACCGCGTACTGGCGCAGTTCCGCTTCCAGGAAGGCCTTCAACTCGCTGAAGTAGGGCGCGTTGAACTCGCCCTCCAGTGCACGGTGCCAGCCCTCGCCAATATTCGGGCGGCGCTCGGCGTTATCAGGCAGGGTGGAGGAATTCACGGATTACAGGCCTGCTTGTTGAAACATTTCCACGGCTCGTCCGTTCGACGGGCTAAATTTGACCGCAAGACAGGCGTTCAAAGGTCCTAATCACCGGACACAAACCACGCAACGATGAAAAAGGCGCTTCTTGTATTGGCGGTGATCGCGGTGGGCGGCATGCTGCTCGCCTCCTGCGGCAGCACCCACTCCTGCCCGGCTTATGGCAAGGTGGCCAAGGTGCCCGCCGAAAAGGCCTGCTGAGCGGCGCCTATCCCCGTCGGAGATCGAAGCCCGGACCATCGGTCCGGGCTTACCTGTTTTCAGCGATAGGTGAAGCTCACCTCCTGCACCAGGTCGGGGTGCACGCTCATCGCCACCGGGCAGCCGTGCGCGGTGCGCTCCATGAGCGCGCGGTCGGCGGGGCTCAGCCGCGCGCCATCGAGGGCGATGCGCACCTCCACCCGCTGCACCCTCCGGGGGCCTGAGGCCATGTGCTTCACCACGTGGGCCGTCATGCCCGTCAGCTCGATCCCGTTGTCGCGGGCCACGATGTCCATCGTGGTGAGCATGCAGGTGGCCAGGGCGGTGGCCAGGAGGTCCGTGGGGGAAAAGGCCTCGCCCCGGCCCTTGTTGTCCACCGGGGCGTCGGTGACGAAACGCTGTCCGCTGCGCACGTGCAGGGCCTCGGTCCGCAGTTCGCCGAGGTGGGTGATGATGGCGGTATCCATGGTCGGGCGGGTCGGTGCCAAGGTAGGTGCACCGGTCGCCGATGGCTTAGCTTTGTTCACCCATGCCGTTCCGGTCCGCTCTGCTCGCCTTCCTGCTGGTGACGGCATGCCCTGCGCTGGCGCAGCAGACCATCTACGAGGAGACCCGCGTGCCCTTCCGCAGGGAGATCTACGGCGGATTCATGCTCCACGGCGACGGCTGGGGCGCCCACTTCCACCATGCGAAGTACCGAACCGCAACGGACCGCCGGTTGCTGAGCGTGGAGGTGGTAAGCATGAAGCACCCCAAGGAGGTGAAGAGCTTCAACCCCTACTACGAGGACTCCCGGGGCTACTTCTACGGCAAGGCGAACGCCTTCGTGATACTGCGCCCCACTTACGGCCGCAAAGTGCAGATCACCGACAAGATCCGGCGCTCGGGCGTCGAGCTCAATTACCTCTGGGGCATCGGCCCTTCCATCGGGTTCCTCAAGCCGGTGTATCTGGAGATCGGCAAGCCTGACAACATCCCCTACGAGACCTTCGTCATCGAGCGGTACGATCCGGCCGTGCACAATGTGCAGAACATCTATGGCCGGGCATCATGGCTCAACGGGCTGGCCGAGACGAGCCTGCGCCCCGGCGTCTTCGGCCGGGCTGCGCTCAACTTCGAGTATTCCGGGCACACCACCGGCATCAAGGCCATCGAGGTGGGCGCCACCATGGATGCCTTCCCGGTCACGGTGCCCATCATGGCGGAACTGGAGGGGGTGGAGAACAAGCAGTTCTTCCTGGAGTTCTATATCGCCATCCAGTTCGGCAAGAAGTACGTGCAATGAGCGAAGAGACCATCGCGGAACCCGTTGAGCGCGTGCGGAAGCCGGATTGGCTGCGCGTGAGGCTCCCCACCGGCGAGAATTACCGCAAGGTGGCCGGCATCGTGGGCGAGCACAAGCTCCACACCATCTGCCAGAGCGGAAACTGCCCCAACATGGGCGAATGCTGGGGCGCCGGCACCGCCACCTTCATGATCCTGGGCAACGTGTGCACCCGCAGCTGCGGCTTCTGTGCCGTGGCCACCGGCCGGCCCGAGGCCGTGGACCCCTTCGAGCCCGCGCGCGTGGCCCGCAGCGTGGAGCTGATGGGCGTGAAGCACTGCGTGATCACCAGCGTGGACCGCGACGACCTGAAGGATGGCGGCAGCGACATCTGGGCCAGGACCATACGCGCCATCCGCCGCCGCAGCCCGGGCACCACCATGGAGACCCTTATCCCCGACTTCCAAGGGAAATGGGAGAACCTGCAGGTGGTGCTCGATGCCGCGCCCGAGATCCTCAGCCACAACCTGGAGACCGTGCGCCGCCTCACCAAGGAGGTGCGCATCCAGGCCAAGTACGACCGCAGCCTCGAGGTGCTCATGCGCGCCAAGCGCGCCGGTCTGCGCACCAAGAGCGGCATCATGCTCGGGCTCGGCGAGAGCGAGCAGGAGGTGCTCGAGGCCATGGACGACCTGCGCAGCGTGGGCGTGGACATCCTCACCCTGGGGCAGTACCTGCAGCCCACCAAGGAGCATCTGCCCGTGGCGGAGTTCGTACACCCTGACCGCTTCGCCCGGTTCAAGGAGATCGGGCTGGCCAAGGGCTTCCGCTATGTGGAGAGCGGACCATTGGTTCGCAGCAGCTACCACGCGGAGAAGCACATGTTCTGAGATGGGGTTGTCCGTGGACCGTTGTCGGCTGTCCGTCAGCCGACCGACAGCCGACAGCGGACAACCGTGCCCTGACAACCCTGATCCGACCACACAAGCACCAAACCCATGAGGATCGCCATCAACGGATTCGGCCGCATCGGACGTGTCACCGCGCGCCTGCTCCTGCAGCGGAACGATGTGGAGCTGGTGGCCGTGAACGACCTCACGGACAACCGCACGCTCGCCCACCTGTTCAAGTACGATTCGGTGCACGGCGTCTATCCTGGGGACGTTGGCCATGATGAGGAGCACCTTCATCTGGGCAGGCGCAGCGTGAAGGCCTTTGCAGCGAAGGATCCCTCCGCACTGCCGTGGAAGGCGCTCGGCATCGATGCGGTCATCGAGAGCACGGGCCACTTCCTCACCCGCGCATCAGCCGGTGCGCACCTGAGCGCCGGCGCGAAGCGCGTGATCCTCTCCGCGCCTGCCAAGGATGCCGACATCCCCAGCGTGGTGCTGGGCGTGAACGACCGCATCCTGAAGGGCGACGAGCCCATCATCAGCAACGCGAGCTGCACCACCAACTGCGCCGCGCCCATGATCCTGGGCATCCAGGAGCTCTGCGGCATCGAGGACGGCTTCATCACCACCGTGCACAGCTTCACCGGCGACCAGCGCCTGCATGATGCGCCGCACAAGGACCTGCGCCGGGCGCGCGCCGCCACGGTGAGCATGGTGCCCACCACCACCGGTGCGGCCAAGGCCATCACACGCATCTTCCCCGAGCTCGATGGCCGCCTGGGCGGCGGTGGCATCCGCGTGCCCGTGCCCGATGGCTCCATCACCGACATCACCTGCCGCGTGAAGGACCTCAAGTCAGCCGACGAGATCAACGCCTACTTCAGGTCGCTCGCGGAGGGCAGGCTCAAGGGCATACTGCGCTACACGGAGGACCCCATCGTGAGCGTGGACATCGTGGGCGATCCGCACAGCTGCATCTTCGATGCGCAGCTCACCAGCGTGGTGGGCAACATGGTGAAGGTGATGGGCTGGTACGACAACGAGTACGGCTACAGCAGCCGTTTGGTGGACCTGGTGGTGAAGCTGGGGGCTTCCAAGCACTAGGCAGTCCGCAATACGCAGTAGGCAGTCGGCATTCTGCGACATGGCCATCTGCATGCTGCCAACTGCATACTGCGGACTGCCTACTGACAGCTTCACACCGCCGGCCCACCCGTGATCCGCGCATCCCCGCTCAAGGGGCCATCGCTGGTGCGCCTCATCAGCTTCAGCTCCTGCCCATCGAAGGTGGCGTAGGTGAAGTAGCTGATCCAATCGCCGAGGTTCACGTAGCGAGACCCTGGAGCGATCTCCATGTCGATGGGGAGGTGGCGGTGGCCGAAGACCATGTAGTCGAAGCGCTCGGTCCTCAGCACCTCGCGGCAATGCTGCACCAGCCACTCCTGTTCGGCGCCCAGCCACTTGCGGTCGTTGGCATAGCTCTTCTTCCGGCTCTGGCCGCTCCAGAATTCGGCCATGGCGATGGCGAAGTTGGGATGCAGCCGTGCGAAGAGCCACTGGCACACGGGGTTGCGGAACACGGCCTTGATCAGCTTGTAGCCGTGGTCGCCCGGGCCCAGGCCATCGCCGTGGCCGATCAGGAAGCGCTTGCCGTTCCACTCGCGCACGATGGGCTCGCGGTGCACGATCCCCCCCGTCTCCGTCGGCACATAGTCGAAGATCCACATGTCGTGGTTGCCGATGTGGAGGTGCACGGGGATGCCGCGGTCGGTGAGCTCGGCCATCTTGCCCAGCAGCCGCACATGCCCGCGCGGCACGGCCTTCCTCCACTCGAACCAGAAGTCGAACAGGTCCCCGAGCAGGTGGATCTCCGCGGCATCCTTGGCCGCCTCATCCAGGAAGGCGCAGATGCGCTTCTCGCGCGCCAGGCTGCTCGCTGCATCAGGGACCCCGAGGTGGAAGTCGCTGAGGAAGTGGATGCGCTGGCCGGCCTGCATGCGCTGCGAAGGTCGTGCAAGTCGGGCAGCCATGGCCCGTGGGCGGGCTAGGGCCGGATGCGGCGCATGATCCGCGTGGGGTCCAGCTGGTGCAGGGCCAGCACGAAGCGGATGCGGTCGCCGATGCCGCGGCGCAGGAAGGCCTCCTCATCCGCGATGCGGCCGGAGACGTAGAGCGGGACCCACACCTCCAGCATGTCCTTCACCAGGGGCATGCCGATACCGGCTTCCGCATAGCCGGCGGTGCCTTCGCTGCGGCCTTCGGACGTGACGGTGGTGACCGGGGCCCAGCCTGCGCTGGCGAAGGCGGCGAGCGGGAACTTGAAGGGGAAGTCGATCTCGGCATTGAAGGCCACCAGCCAGCTGCCGCTGCCGCCCTGGAGCATGGGCGTCTTGAAGGCGCCCTGCTGTTTGATGAACTGCCGGCTGAAGAAGCGGTCGCGGGCGCCGCGCTCGAAATAGGCGTGATCGAAGAGCATGTCCTGCGGCCCCCAGCTCAGGCGCCAGGCCTCGAGCGGAGCAAGGGCTTCGGGCTGGATGAGGAAGGTGCCGGCGAAGGCGCGCAGCCGCACCTGCTTGTTGCGCGCGTTGTAGGCGAAGGCCTGCTCCGCCTCGAGGCTCCCGCGCAGCCAATCCTCCCCGGCGGTGAGCGCGGTGGTGATCGCAGTGGGGTGCAGCTTGCGCGTATCCGTCGCGGTATGGCGCAGCTCCAGGTAATCATCCCAGGTGCGATAGGCGTATAGCGCACCGTCGGTGCCGACCACCTCCGCGGCGCTGTAGAGCCGCACGCCGCGCAAGGCGATGCTATGGCTCCAGGGCTTCGTCAGTGGATCGCGCCTCAGGTCGAATCGGATGCTGGCTGCCACCTTCTCGTACCAGGCGGACGCACGGTGGTCGTGCAGGGTGCTGGCCGAGCGCAGGCTGAGGCCGAGGTGGATGTTCTGGAAGACGCTGGACCGGATGCGGTCGAAATGGTGCTCGATGCGGGCAGCCCCCACGATGCGCTCGCTGCCGAGTGCCTGCAGCGGAGCCAGCACCCACTCGGTGCGCTTGGGCGGAAAGCCCATGTTGTGCGCCACCACGCCGACCTGCCAGCCATCGTGCCCGTTCCAGGCCGGCACCGGCGCATAATAGACGGTTCGCGCATCGTCCTGCTCAAGGCCGAAGAGCGGACGGAAGCGGAGCGCGGCGCGGCGCCTGAACAGGCCGTGCGCGCGCACGGTGTTGTTGCGGCGGTCGATGTCGAGGGTGCGGTTGCCGGCATCGATGCGGATGCGGTCCACATCTGGCCAAGGAAGTTTCACGGTCGCATCGAGTAATCCGTATGGTTCTGTCCAAACGGTTCCCAATGAGTCGCCCCCACTGTACCCGGAGACCGGAATGGGAAGGATCGCATGCCCGGTTGATCTTGCTGACCACGATTGCCCATCGCGCTCGAGCTCGCCTTTCAAATCCCATTTCCGATCTGACGCAATCAGGTCTAAGAACACCCATCCGAGGTCCTTGCCGCTCTCCCGCTCGAACACCTTCCGCAGATCCTCCGGCCGCGGGTGCTTGAACTTCCACTCCTCGAAGTAGGCGTGCAGGCATTTGTCCATGGCCTCCTCACCGAGGTAGGCCATCAGGTGGTCGAAGGCCAGCGCCGTCTTCATGTACACGCCGGTGCCGTAGTTCGAAGAGGTGAACGCGTCGCTGTGCAGGCAGAGCGGCTGGTCCAGGTTGCGACGGGCATTCAGGCGATAGCCCAGCTCGAGCGCCTCGCGCTGGCCCACTTTGCGCCCGCCCAGCAGGAAGCCGGGGATGCCCTCGGCGATGATGGACTCCCGGCCGGGGTAGCGTGTCCGCATGTACCGGAGCTCGAGGAAGCTGTTCAGCCCCTCATCCATCCAGGCGTGGTCGCGCTCATTGCTGCCGAGTATCCCGTAGAACCAATTGTGGCCCACCTCGTGCGCAATCACCTCATCCAGGGCGGCCCCGCTCGCTTCGCCGATGATGGTGACCATGGGATATTCCATGCCGCCCCCCGCGCTGATGGTGCCATCCAATGCGGTGCAGGAAGCATAGGGGTAATCGCCCACCCATTGGCTGTAGAGCCGCACGCTCTCATTGACGTAGGTGATGGCATCGGCCCAGTCCACCGCGTTCTTGGGCGTGAAGAGGGCCCAGGTGGTGACGGTGCGGCCGCTGCGGGGCAGCGCTACGCTGCCCTTGCGCACGATGAAGCGCTTGTCGGCGAACCAGGCGAAATCGTGCACATCGTCCTGCACGTAGCGCAGGGTCTTCATCTGCGCGGAGGAGGCCGGGAACCGGTTGAGCTGCGGCTTGCCGGTGCGGGGATCCAGGATGGGTTCCGGGTACTGCCAATCCGGGGAGGCCATGCGGTCCATCCGGTCGCGCTCTTCAGCGGTCTGCAGCGATCCCGTGGCGCCTACCATATAATTGTCCGGCAGGGTGATGGTGACATCGTAGCTGCCGAACTCGCCGTAGAACTCCCCTTGGGTGAGGTAGGGCATGGCGTGCCACCCGTCGCGGTCGTACACGGCCGGCTTCGGATACCACTGCGTGAGGTGATAGGCCTGGCCGGTGTGGCCCAGGCGCGAGAACCGGCTGTCCGGGATCTTCACGCGGAACGGGGTGCTGACGGTTACGGTCGACCCGGTCTGCAGCGGCATCGGCAGCACGATCCAGCCGATATCGGCATGGCGGGGATGGAGCCCCCACGCCACGGGCGTGTCGCCGACCCGGAAATCCAGGCTGTCGATCCATCCGCGATCCCCGGCTTCCGCGAAATGCAGGGAGAGGTCGCCGAGGCGGTCGAGCTGCTGGCAGAGCGCGGTGCTGCGGTCGCGGTAGGCGTTGGGCCACAGGTGGATCCAGAGGGTGTCGAGCGCCACCGGCGCACGGTTCGTGTACACGAAGGTCTCGTGCGCATGCAGCACATGCCGCTCATCGTCGAGCCGGGCCTCGATCACGTAGTCGACGCGCTGCTGGAAGTAGTCCTGGGCGATCGCTGGGAGGGGAATCGCCACCGCCGCCGCAGAAGCGTTCCGCAGGCGCCGGATCAGGCCGCGGCTCCGGATAGGGCGCATGGCGGTGGGTGCGGTCAGCCCTTGAGCACGTTCCGGCTGATCACGAGCTTCTGGATCTCGCTGGTCCCCTCGCCGATGGTGCACAGCTTGCTGTCGCGGTAGAACTTCTCCACGGGGAAGTCCTTGGTGTAGCCGTACCCGCCGAAGATCTGCACCGCTTCGTTGCTGGCCCACACCGCCACCTCGCTGGCGTAGTACTTGGCCATGGCGCTCTCCTTGGTCATCTTCCTGCCGCGGTTCTTCAGGTCCGCAGCCTGCAGGGTGAGCAGTTCAGCGGCTTCGATCCGCGTGGCCATGTCCGCCAGCTTGAAGGCGATGGCCTGGAAGTTGGCGATGGGCTGGCCGAATTGCTCGCGCTCCTTGGCGTATTTCACGCTGGCGTCGTAGGCGCCCTTGGCGATGCCCAGGCTGAGCGCGGCGATGCTGATGCGCCCGCCGTCGAGGATCTTCATGGCCTGCTGGAAGCCTTCGCCCACGCTGCCCAGGATGTTCTCTTCCGGCACGCGGCACTCCTCGAAGATCACCTCGGCCGTCTCGCTGGCGCGCATGCCCAGCTTGTTCTCCTTCTTGCCCGCCTTCAGCCCCGGCGTGCCGCGCTCGATGACGAAGGCGGTCATGCCCTTGCTGTCGAGCAGCTCGCCCGTGCGCACGATGGCGACGACGACGTCGCTGCTGATGCCGTGCGTGATCCAGCACTTGGTGCCGTTCAGCACCCATTCGTTCCCTTCCTTGCGCGCCGTGCACTTCATGCGCATGGCATCGCTGCCCGTGTTGGGCTCGGTGAGCGCCCATCCGCCCAGCCACTGGCCGGTGGCCAGCTTGGGCAGCCACTTGCGCTTCTGCTCCTCGTTGCCGAATGCCAGGATGTGGCCCGTGCAGAGGCTGTTGTGCGCGGCCACGCTCAGGCCTACGCTCCCGCAGATGCGGGCCGTCTCCACGATGGTGGCGATGTACTCGAAATAGCCCAGTCCGGCGCCGCCGTAGGCTTCGGGCACCAGTACGCCCAGCATCCCGGCCGGGCCGAAGTGCTCCTTGAACAGGCTGATGGGCATGTGCTGCGCCTCGTCCCACGCCATCACGTGGGGCCGCAGTTCGCGCTCGCAGAGATCGCGCACGGCCTGCGCGATCATCGATTGGCTCTCGGTCGTTGCGAATTCCATGGGGTCAGTAGGTCATCAAGGTAACCACCTTGGCGTTGTAAGGTTCGAGCTTCCGAAGCCCGTTGAGGAAGGACAGTTCGATCAGGAAGGAGAAGCCCGCCACGTTGCCCCCCTGCATGCGCACCAGCTCAGCGGCGGCGGCAGCGGTGCCGCCGGTCGCGAGCAGGTCGTCGTGCACCAGCACGCGCATGCCGGGGCGGACGCTGCCCACGTGCATCTCCACCTCGGCGCTGCCGTACTCCAGGTCGTACTTGTGGCTCACGGTCTTCCACGGCAGCTTGCCCTTCTTCCGCACCGTGAGGAAGGGGACGCCCAGCGCAAGCGCGAGCGGCATGCCGAAGAGGAAGCCCCGGCTCTCGATGCCTGCGATGGCATCGATGGGCGTGTCGATCAGCTGCTCGCGGAAGCCCTCGGTGACCGCCTTGCAGAGCAGCGGGTTCTCCAGCACCGGCGTGATGTCACGGAACAGGATGCCCGGCTTGGGGAAATCGGGTACCGCACGGATGGCGGCTTCCAATTGATTGCGCAGCGGGGTCACTCCAGCGTCAGGTAGGGCGCAAGTTTACGGCAGAGGGCCTCGTCGATCAGGGGAATGGCGCGCAGGCCGTCCACGTTCCTGAAGGGCCCGTGGTGCTGGCGGTAGGCCACGATCGGCTTGGCGAGCTTCCAGGTCACGTAGGGATGGGCGGCGAGTTCCTCCACGGTGCAGGAATTGAGCGGTATGCGCCGGATCATCAGCGTGTCGGCCACCAGGAGCTCCTTCAGCCGGAGCACGGCATCGGGCTTGTCCTTGAGCACATAGACCTCTGCGAGCTGGTCGAGCGAGTGGTAGCCGCCGAGCCGCTCCCGGTACTTGACGATGCCGCGCGCGAATGCGGGTCCGATGCCGGGCAACGCGATGAGTGCAGCGGTGTCAGCTGAATTCACCTCCAGCTTTCGGCGCAGGCCGCCTCTTTCCGGGCGAAGGTCCCGCAGGGCTGTCCCTTCAGGCCCGATGGCCGCTGCCCGTGGCTCCTGGTCGGTGCTCCCTGCGCCCACTGGTGCGCGCTCCTGCGCTCCGTTCCCTGCGCGTCCCTTCCGGGGAAGGCTGTCGGGCAGGTCGATGTATGGGCGGAGCTGCTCGAACTGCGCCGGCCGCAAGCTGTACATGCGCCCAAGGTCAGCCTTGGTGCGGAAGCGGCCGCCCTTGCTGCGCCAGCGCTCGATGCCATCGATCTGGCGGTCGCTCAGGCCCAGGCGACGCCACCCCGGGCGGTCCAGTTCGTTCGGGTCGAACAGGAACAGTTCCGGGACTTCCGCCGCCGGTGCGCTCACCGAATCCCGTCCGGCCAGCCAGGCATCCAGCTGCGCCCGGATGGGATCGAGCGCGCGCGTATCGGGTTCATGGAACCAGCGCTGATGCGCATAGGCGCCGCAGACCGCCAGGAGGATGATGATCAGCGCCGCATTCCCCCGGCGCTCTGCCGTGTGCAGCAGGAACAGGCTTTTCAACTGCTCCCGCAGTGGCCTGCGCGAGAAGGAGCTGCGCTCGCGCTGCCGTTCGGGCGGGCGTGCCATGGCGATGGGCTAGCGGTCCGCCTCGTCGTTCTCCGAATAGCTGTCCGGCTCCTTCTTGGGCGGCGTCATCAGCACGCGCACGAAGAAATAGCCGGTGATGGCGATCACCGTGAGCTGCGTCGCCACCATGAGGAAGAGTGCATCGCTGTTCATGCACGGGCGTATTTGGCGGTTCGGAGGCGGCGCAGGCTGGCCACGTAGACGAGCACGGCCAGCCCGGTGAAGGTGAGCAGGAGCATCACGCGTGCCAGGTTGGTGTAGAAGAGCCGGTCGTTCAGCCGCTGGATCTCGCCGGCATCGGTGGCTGCGGCCAGCTGCTCGTGCAATCCCGAGTTGGCGATGGTCTTGATGATGGACCCGTTGTCGAGCGGCCAGCCGTTGCCGCTGAAGAGGCTGCTGAGGGCTGCTGACCATTCGTTGCCGGCCGGGGTGAACACCGACGCCAGGAACACCACCAGCAGCATGGCGGGGGTGATGTATTTGATGATGAAGCGGTAGAACGGGGGCACCTTCAGGTCGGACCCCGACATCAGTTCCTTCCAGCCCCGGTCCATGCCGAACACCCAGGCGAAGAGCACCGTCTCCGCCAGCGCGAACACCACCAGGCTCACCGTGCCGGCCCAATAGTCGTACTCGCCGAAGACGCCCTCCTGGAAGAACAGCACCGTGGGCAGCCCGAGCAGCAGCACGATGAGGCCGAAGCTCCACGCGCCCTTCGTACGGCCCCAGCCGAACTCATCGCGCATGAAGCCCATCCAGGGCGTGCCCATGGCCAGTGAGGAGGTGATGCCGGCGAAGAAGAGCAGGCCGAACCACATGACGCCTGCCGCCATGCTCAGGAAGGGCCCCCATTTCTCGAAGAGGAAGGGCATGGTCTGGAAGGCCATGCCGAAGCCCGCGTTCTCCTTCACCCAGTCGAGGCCCAGGTAGCCGGCCGCAATGGGGATGACGATGAGGCTGCCCAGCACCACTTCCACGAACTCGTTCATGAAGCCTGCGCTCACCGCATTCAGCGCGATGTCGTCCTTGCTCTTCACGTAGGCGGCGTAGCAATGGATGGTGCCCATGCCCACGCTGAGCGTGAAGAAGATCTGCCCCGCGGCCGCCAGCCACACCTTCGGGTCGCTCAGGCTGCTGAACTGCGGCGTCCACAGGAAATTGAGGCCATCCCAGGCACTGGCATCGGGCACCTCCGCCGAGGCGCCGCTGGTGCCCAGGGTGACACCGCGCAGCGCCAGGAAGACCCCGAAAAGGATGAGCAGGGGCATGCCGATCTTGGCCGCCCGCTCAACGCCGGCTAGCCCGCGCGAGAGGATCCACGTGTTGAGCAGCAGGCAGAGCACGTAGAAGACCACCGCCTCGTAGGGGATGCCCGAGTGCGTGATCCCGATGTCCACGTAATCGGTGAAGAACTGCGCCACCTGGGCCTGGCTCAGGCCATTGAAGGTGCCGGCGATGCTGTGCCACACGTAGCTCATGGTCCAGCTCTCGATGTAGCAGTAATAGGCCGCCACGGCGATGTTGGTGAAGATGCCGAACACACCGAAGTATTTCCAGAAGGCCCGCTTCGTCATCGTATCGAGGATGAACGGCGTGCTGTGGTTGCGGTGCTTCCCGCCGAAGCGCCCCATGCTCCATTCGATCCACAGCAGCGGGATGCCCATGAGCAGGAAGCACACCAGATAGGGGATGATGAAGGCGCCGCCCCCGTTGTTCACCGCCTGCACGGGGAAGCGCAGGAAGTTGCCAAGGCCCACGGCGTTGCCCGCCATGGCCAGGATGAGGCCCACGCGGGTTCCCCAGGATTCCTTCTGTTGTGCCGCCATCGGTTGGGATAGGCTGGCCAAGATAGCCGCGCCCCGAGAAGAAGCAAGCCGTAGCCGGCGTCACTTCAGCTGGTCGCGCACCACCGCCAGGCCATCCTCGAATCCGTGCGGTGCGTAGCCGAGGTCGCGGCGCGCCTTGTCGAGCACGAAGCCCGTTCGTGGAGGCCGCTTGGCGGGCTGGCCCAGCGCATCGCTCTTCACCGGTGTCACCAAAGAGGTGTCCAGGTTGAAGAAGCGGCCTACCCGCGTAACGAGCTCAAGTATGCTCATGCCATCCGGACCGCTCAGGTTGTAGATGCCGGTGGCGCCGCGCTTGGCGATGCGGATGCAGCCATCGGCCAGGTCCTCGGCCAGTGTGGGCATGCGCCATTGATCGTCCACCACCTTGATCGGCTGGCCCTTCTCAAGCGCGCCCTTGGCCCAGAGCACCACATTGCCCCGGCTCAGGCCGGGCGCCACGCCGAAGACGATGATGGTGCGCGCAATGGCCCACTTCGCAAGGCCCGCGCCCATCACGATGCGCTCGCCCTCGAGTTTGCTGTGCCCGTAGACGCTCAGCGGAGCGGCCGCGTCCTCCTCGCGGTACGGCCCATCGAGGCCATCGAAGATGAAGTCGGTGCTCAGGAAGATGAAATGGCTGCCGTGGCGCTTCGCCGCATCCACCAGGTGCTGCGTGGCGGTCACGTTCTGCAGGCGGCACGCCTCAGGATCGGTCTCGCACGCATCCACGTTCGTCATGGCTGCAGCATGGATCACCGCCTCTGGACGAACGGCGTCGAAGACGCGGTCCACTTCGGCCTGGACGGTGATGTCCATCGCCCGGTAGCGGTCGCCGAGCGGTACGGGCGTCCGGTCGGCACCGCGGCTCGTGGCGATGAGTTCCGTTCCGGGGTCGTTGCGGAGCGCCGCTACGAGCTTCTGGCCGAGCAGCCCGTTCGAGCCGGTGATGAGGATGCGCATGCGGCGAATCTACCCAGCCGCGCGCACGCCGCGCTCAGCCAGCGCGGTGCACCAGGGCCACGGCATAGGCGCAAGCGCCCTCCTCCCGGCCCACGAACCCGACGCGTTCGTTGGTGGTGGCCTTCACGCTCACGGCGTCCTCGGCAATGCCCAGCAACGGGGCCATCGCGGCGCGCATGGCAGGCACATGCGGCAGGATCTTCGGCCGCTCCATCACCAGGGTGCAGTCCACGTTGCCCACCCGCCAGCCGCGCGCATGCAGCATGCCCACCACGGCCCCGAGGAGCCGCTTGCTGTCCGCGCCCTTCCAGGCCGGGTCGGTATTGGGGAAATGCTGCCCGATGTCGCCCAGCCCAATGGCCCCCAGCAGGGCATCGCACACGGCGTGCAGCAGCACATCGGCGTCCGAATGGCCATCCAATCCGACGTGGTGCTCGAGGCGGATGCCTCCGAGCCACAGCTCCCGGCCCTCGGCCAGCCGATGGATGTCATAGCCCAGTCCGATGCGGAAGGTGGGCGTGCCCGGCTCCGCCATCACTCGGTCTTCTTCTTCTCGCCCTTGCCGTCGAAGCGGAAGCCGAGCGTGAAGCGCAGCGTGTTGGCCAGGGGGCTGCGCTGCGTGTTGGCGATGAGGTAGCTCATGTCCAGCGCGAACTTGCTGTAACGCAGGCCCAGGCCCAAGGTGAAGTACTGCCGGTTGCCCTTGTTGAAGTTCTCGTAGAAATAGCCGGTGCGGAAGGCGAATTGCTTGGCATACCAGTACTCCAGGCCGCCGCCGAGATTGATCTCCTGCATCTCCTCGCGGAACTTGCTGCCCGAGAGGATGGTGAAGCTGCTGTCGCTGGGGTCGACGGTCACCACGCCGGGGGCGTCGCTGAAGCTGCCGAAGATGCCCTCGGCCACGCCCACGTTGGGGTTGCGGCCGCTGACCACGGCGCGCTCATTGGTCACCGGGTCGATGGCGCCGCTGGGGTCGTATACGGGCGGGGTGGGCACCAGCAGCTTGTTCGCATCGATGTTCAGCGTGAGGCTGTTGTACTCGTCCAGGTCGAGCGTGAAGCAGGGCCCCAGGCGCAGGTTGATGGGGATGAAGTCCTGGTTGGCCGAGGAGGTGTAGGACATCTTCGCCCCCACATTAGAGATGTTCAGGCCGAAGGCGAAGGTGGCATCCTTGTCGCCCAGCCGCATCTCCGGCTTGCGGTAGAAGAAGGAGACGTCTGCGGCCACGCTCTGCCCGGCCTTCGAGTTGGCGCCCTGCACGCTGATCCCGCCCGTGAGGTTGCTGTTGATGTACCGGATGGCGATGCCGCCGGAGAAGTTCTCGCCGAACTGCTGGGCGAAGGCCACATCCAGCGCGAACTCGGCCGGCTTGAAGTCGCGGATGGTGGAGCCGTTGATGTCGGTGAAGGTGATGCTGCCCAGGTTGAAGTAGCGCAGGCTGGCGCCGATGGCGCTGCGCTTGTTGGCCAGCCGCTTGTAACCCGCCAGATAGGCGAGGCTCATGTCCGGCACCAGGTTGCGCAGCCAGGGGCTGTAGCTCATCATGAACTCGCCGTCCTGGTCGGCGAAGGCCAGCTTCGATGGATTCCAGTGGATGGCGTTCGCATCCGGCGACACCGCAACGCCGGCATCCCCCATGCCCCCGGCCCTGCTGTCCACCGAGATCATCAGGAAGGGCACCGCGGTGGTGATGGTGTTGAGGACGCCCTTGCGGCAGTCCTGCCCCGTGAGCTGGTTGATGCACCCCGTGTTCACCTGCGCCATGGCGGGAACGGCCGCCATGGTGAGGGCGATGGCGGCATGGGTGCGCGAAGGGGACAACCGCTGGATCATTCCGGAGAGGGGTGGGGTAAAGGGCTGCGAATATACGGCCGCTGCGGGGCGTCGGCGGCCTTAACGGAGGATGACGAGCTTCTCGAATTTCTCCGCGTTCGCGCCATCGGGTGCGGTGACGGAAAGGCGGTACACATAGACCCCGCGGCCGAGCTTGTCGCCGAAGTCGTCCCTGCCGTCCCACGCCAGGGGCTCGCTCCGGAACCCATCGCAGGTCAGGCGCTCGTTGATGGTCTTCACCAGCCGACCGGCCACGGTGAACACCTGGATCTGGGCATCGAGCGTGGCGCATGGGCGATTGTGCTCGAAGAAGAACTGGGTGCTGGTGGTGAAGGGGTTGGGGTAGTTCAGCACATGCTCCAAGGCGAGCTCGGCGCTGCTCGCCACCACGAATTCGGTGGTGGACTCCGATGAATTGTTGTGCGCATCCCAGGCCTTCAGGCGCAGCGTGTGGCTGCCTTCGGCAAGGCGACCGAAGCGGTACCGCACCTGGCCGCTCTTGTAGGTGTCCAGGTCGGCCTCGTAGAGGTCGTTGAGCACGATGGCCTGCTCGGTGTTCTCGTCCAAGGTGGCCAGCAGGTCGTGGCCGATGCTCGAGCCCACGGTATTGATGCCGTTCTTATCGAACAGACGGGCGAAGAGCAGCGGGGTCTCGTTGGTGATGCCCCCGCGCACGAACCGGTCGTCGTTCAGGAACAGGTCGATCCGCGGCCCCTGATCGTCCAGGGCGACGTCATCGGCCGTGTCGCCCACCTTGGGGCTATTCGTGTAGCCGCTGGCGTTCAACATGGCTGATTCCGCATAGCAAGCGATGCGCCCGGGCCCCACTTGGTAGTTGATGTCCTTCGGCACCACGAAGGTGAAGCTGAAGCTGCCGTTGGTGACGGTGGCCCGGCCGCGGTAGATCACGCTCTTCCGGATGCGGAAGGTGAAGGCGCCGCCGCCGTCGTTGGCCAGGGTGTTCTGCACGCTGGCCTTGTCGTAGACAGTGGGCACCACCACCCCGTTGAACTCCTGCATGGGCTGGCCGCTGCCGTCATCGACGAAGCCCGTGACGCGCACCACGCTGAGGGCCTTCAGGGTATCGACCGGCTGCCCGAGCGTATCGGTGATCGCGGCGATCCGCAGGGTGGCACGCGGCAGCGCCAGCCGCATGCTCGGATCGCCCACCAGCACGAAGTTCCGGTGGTTGCGGAGCGTGGGCTGCTGGGTGGTGATGGCCTTCTTCGTGCGCCGGTAGGTATCGCCGATGCGCGCCTCCCGGCCCGCCTCATCCACGGTCTCGAAGACATGGTCGAAGAAGTCGTTGGCCAGCATGAAGTTCTGGCTGGAGTAGGCCAGGCGCGAGGTGGACATGAGGCCCACGCCGCCGCCGTTCGGATTGAGCAGCACGTATTCGCCTGCCGAGGTGCGGCCGGGGTCATCCCACCGGGTGAACTCGCAGGTGGCGGTCATGAAGAGCGGCAGGCGGTCCTTGTTCGTCCAGTCCAGGATCGTGGTGTTGTCCAGCAGCCGCTCATGGGCCCAGCCCACTTCGCCCCCGTGCCCCACGTAATTCACCAGGAGGGCGCCCTTCTGCACCTTGTCGCGCAGCTCCGAGCTGGCTTGCGGATAGCGCTGCCCGCCCGGTGTTGAGATCTGCTGGTAGGCGTCCATATAGATCTTGTCCACGTTCAGGTGCGGGTATTCCCGTTCCACGCGGCGGGCCAGCGAATCGCTCTGGTCCATGTGGATGATGCCCTCGAAGCCGTCACCGGTCTGGTCGTCGCTCACGAAGAGCACGTGGGTCCGCCAATCCGGGATGCCGCCATCGCCGGTGACCGTGCAGCTGCCGCCGCTCGCCGTGCTCACGCCCAGGCGGTCGTAGTTCAGGATCTTGTCCACCACCTGCCGGGCCTGCTCGGCGCTGTGCACCACCAGGCGGCCCACGCCGATGTCCACCAGGTCGCCTGTGTACTCGCCATCCCCTTCATCCAGGAGGCCGAAGAAGTCGTCCGACGTGTACGAGCGCGAGGGGTCGACGCTGTCCTCGGTCTGGTAGGTGGGGATGTAGTTCTGGTTGCTCGGCGTGAGCGAGATGTTGTTGTAGGAGCCATCGCCGAAGAGCAGGAGGTAGCGCGGCATCAGGTCGGGGTCGGCACCGGCCCGGTCGTAGAGCATCCGCATGTACCGCTTGATCGCCGAAGCGTCGCGCATGCCGCTGCTGAACTCGTTGAAGACCTGCTGCGGCGATACGATGCGCACCGAGAGCCCTTCGCTGGCGCGCCGCTCGGCAAGCCGCTGGGCCTGCGCCTGGAACACGGGCGGGCACACGATCACCAGGTCCGTAGGCAGTTCCGTGGCATGCAGGTCCTGCGGAGTTACGCGGCCCACGGCGGTGGGGGAGAGGTAGTTGGCATCGCGGAAGGCGATGAACTGGCGGAGGGTATCGGTGCCCATCCGGAACGTCTTCTGGTTCCCCGATGCGGCATAGTCGACGCGGCCGGGATTAAGGGGGTCGGTGATGTCCCAGATCCGCTGCACGGTCTGGGCATTGTCGATGACGAACTCGGAGACCTCGCCGGGCCCGGCGGACTCCAGCGACCGGAACATGAGCTGGTCGCCGAACATGCGCAGCTCGCGCGTGCAGTTGAGGCGCAGGTAGTTCAGCCAGCCTACGGAGGTCACCGGGTCGAACTTGTTGAAGGTGATGGACACCGGAACGCTGTTCCCTGCGGCATTCCAGGTGAACGTCTGGTTGAAGTTGCGCGCTGTGGGCCCGGTATAGCTGTTGGCGATGCCGTTCACCGTGATGGTGCCTGAGAATGCGCTGCCCGAGGAGACGGTGAAGGAGCTGGTGTTCTGCACCACGCCCGAATTGAAGGTCCGCGCCGCGCCGTTCACCTCCAGCGTGATCGGCTCGGTGGGCACCAGGAAAGGCGTCTCGAAGCTGTATCCATAGGTGGTCACAAGGTCGTAGACCTCGCCATACCAAGTGCGTCCGGACTTGATCAGGTTCGTGAGGTCGCGGTCGATCACCTGCCGGTCGTTGAACCGGGTGATGGTGCGCGTGGCGGGCAGGCTGCTCTGGGCCACGGTCTGGATGCGCACCGGCGCATCCGCATCCAGCCCCACGAAGTAGGAAGCCGAGTCGGTGTAGACGTGCTTTGTATGCCGGAAGAGGCCGGAAGCCTGCTCCCAGCGCGTCGGTCCTGATGCGTAGAAGAGGAGATGGTCGCCCGGGCCGAAGACGCCGTCTCCGCCGTCGACCACTTCAATGGCATTGGGCAGCAGGTCCGTGGGCACCACCACGCTGTTCACGAATGGCAGCAGGCCATGGTGGTTGCCATAGATGTTGATGCGGTCACTGGCCCATTCCGACCCCGGCAGGCCCAATGACCGCAGGAAATCATAGGTGAGCCGGTACACCCCGTCGCGTGCCACGGTGAAGCGGAACCAATCCCCTTCCGCCAGCCTCGAATGCTCGGGGTAGTTCATCTTCGGCCGGCCCCTGGGGCCTCCGAAGGTCTCCGCCAACTCATACCGGAAGGAGGTCAGCTTCTCGATGCTCCCGTTCGCTGGATTCCTGCGGAAGGGGACCAGGGTGATGAGCAGGTGGGGCTGCTTGCGGTGCCAGGAAAGGTGCGTATGCACCTCCGGCTCGGCGCCGATGGTATCCAGCCCAGGCCATGCGCTGCGCTCATCGGCCGTGATGCCGATGTACTGCGCATCGGCCAGCCGGAGCGTGGCTTGGCTGACGCCGGCTTGCAGTTCCAGCACTTCGGTGTGGACAGGCAGACCGCCCCGGTCCGGGTCGATGGCGGCGCCCCTGAAGGCGAGGGCCTCGGCGGCCTGTGTGGCTTGCTTCGTCGCCGGTTCCCCGATGCGGCCGCGGGCTTCCGGTCCGGCTGAGGGCCACGCGAGGGACCGGGAGAGATCCCTTTGCGCATGCACGTTCAGCGCGAGGGGGATGAAAATGGCAGCGGTCAGGGTCTTCAGGGAAGGGCTCATCACCGGCAATCAACAGGTTTTCAACAGTTCGGATCGAAAATACTACCTTCGACCCTTGCGTTTCGGAACACGGTGTCAACGGGGCTTGTTCGGCATTATTGCCAGTCGCTTGAGAACCGTTCCGGGGCGGCTCCGTATAATTGGCGCTTGCAGTTAGCCTAGATCGCAACGAGAGCATGATGACAAGGACCATTGGGCGTGCGGGCCTGGTGTTCGCAATGGTGGTGTTGGGCGGCCTTAGCGCTATGGCGCAAGACCCCCAGTTCACCCAATTCTACGCCAATCCGCTCTACCTCAACCCGGCATTCGCCGGTACCGCGCGGTGCCCACGTGTGGTCCTCAATTACCGCAACCAGTGGCCGGCCCTCACAGGCACCTTCGTCACCACCAGTGCGAGCTATGACCAGCATGTGGATGGATTGATGGGCGGCTTGGGGCTGCTGGTCACCAACGACCAGGCCGGCAAAGGCACGCTGAACACCACCACGGTGAGTGGCATCTATTCGTACCAGCAGGCCATTTCACGCAAGTTCTCCATGAAGTTCGGCTTCCAGGCCACCTACTTCCAGAAGTCGCTGGACTGGAGCAAGCTCACCTTCGGCGATCAGATCGACCCGCGGCGCGGCTTCATCTACAACACGAATGATGTCCCCCGGGGCGGAAAGGTGGGCAACGCCGACTTCAGCGCCGGGCTCCTCGGCTACACCGACATCTATTTCGTGGGCGTGGCGGTGCACCACCTCACCCAGCCCAATGAATCCCTTATCGTAGGCACGAGCCGGTTGCCCATGAAGATCACCGGCCATGCCGGTGCGGCCATCCCGCTGGGCATGAAGGGCAAGTACGGCGAGGCCAGGACCCGGATCTCCCCCAACGTACTATACCAGCAGCAGGCCGCGTTCCGTCAGTTGAACCTCGGCCTGTACATCGACCACGGCCCCATCACCGCCGGCGTCTGGTACCGTACGCGGGACTCCTTCATCGCCCTCATCGGATTCCACACCGACAAGTTCAAGTTCGGTTACAGCTACGACCTCACCACCAGCAAGCTCACCACGCGCACCGCAGGGTCGCACGAGGTAAGCATGCAGATCCAGTTCAACTGCAAACCCAAGAAGCGGAGGTTCCGCGTCGTGGCCTGCCCGACGTTCTGATCCCTCCCAGGAACCACGAAACCACCATTGCCATGAGCCTTGCAAGGAAGACAGGGGTCCTGCTGATGGGTGCGGCTTTCCTCTCGAGCTGCCAGTTCGAGAAAAGCGGCGCCACCGGCTGGAACTACAACGACTCCAAGAACGGCGGCTTCGAGAAGGCCAGCTTCGAGGAGCAGGAGAACGGCCCGGGGCTCATCCTCGTGGAGGGCGGGCAGTTCACCATGGGCCGCGTCACCGACGACCTGAGGCACGAGTGGGACATGATCCCGCGCACCGTCACCGTCTCATCCTTCTATATGGATGAGGCGGAGGTCACCAATTTCTATTGGCTCGAGTACCTCTACTGGCTCGATCGCGTTTTCGCGGCCGATTATCCCGAGATCTACAAGAAGGCCCTGCCCGATACGCTGGTGTGGCGGAGCAAGCTGGCCTTCAACGAGCCCTATGTGGAGTACTACCTGCGCCACCCGGCCTACCGGGACTATCCCGTGGTGGGAATCAACTGGCTGCAGGCCAACGACTACTGCGCCTGGAGGACGGACCGCGTGAACGAGATCATCCTGATCCGCGAAGGCCTGTTCGAGCATTACACCAACCAGATCAACGAGGACCACTTCACCACGGATGCCTACCTGGCCGGCCAGTACGAGAGCGGCAAGAAGGTGGACGGCGTGACCGACTTCAATCCGAACAAGGACACGCGGAACATCAAGATGGAGGATGGCGTGCTGCTGCCGCGCTACCGCCTGCCGACTGAGGCGGAGTGGGAGTACGCAGCATACGGAATCATCGGCAACACCGTCGACGAGCGGGTGGTGGAGCGCCGCATCTATCCTTGGAACGGCCACTGGGTGCGCTACGACAGCCGCAAGCGGGGAGGCGCTTTCTACGGCGATTTCCGCGGCAACTTCATGCGCGGGCGTGGGGATTACATGGGCGTGGCAGGCAGCCTCAACGATAATGCCGATGTCACCGCACCGGTGTTCAGCTACTGGCCGAATGACTATGGCCTATACAACATGGCCGGCAACGTGAGCGAATGGGTGATGGATGTGTACCGCCCCCTCAGCCCCGAGGACAAGGACGACTTCAGGCCCTTCCGCGGCAACGTGTTCCGCACCAAGGTGCTCAACAGCGATGGCGTTGTGCAGGACAAGCATGACCTCGTGGTCTACGATGTGGATGGCATCAAATACTACCTCACCGAGTTCCAGATGGCCATGCAGGGCCGTGCCACGGATGAGGAGGCGGCGCTGATCGACGAGCTGCTCACCCAGATCGATCAGGCCATCGAGTTCAATAACACGCGCAAGCAGGATGCGGCCATGCAGCGTGTTCAGGACATGGTGGACAACATCAAGAGCAAGGACCTGGAGATCTGCCCCAAGCTGCTCTCCGGCATCAGCGACTACCAGGCCGACCAGCCGGGCGATGTGCGCGTGCGCAGTGTCACCGTGGAAGAGAATATCGATCGCCGCAATTACCGCCAGAGCGACAACATCGATTTCCGCGACGGGGATGTGGAGAGCAGCATCTACTACGAGCAGCCCGATTTCGAAGGGAATCCGATGTACGACTGGGGCAAGACCACCCTGGTGAATGACCGCAGCCGGGTCTACAAGGGCGCCAGCTGGGCCGACCGCATCTACTGGGCCAATCCAGCCACGCGCCGCCACCTCGATGAGCGGCAGAGCACGGCCACCATCGGCTTCCGCTGCGCCATGACGCGCGTTGGCAGCCCGGTGGGCATGGGCGACAACAAGCGCCGCGAAAAGCTCGATCAAGCCAAGAAGCGCTGACCGAAGGACGCCCCTTTACATTCGGACCCCCGGCAGACTGCCGGGGGTCTTCCATTCCATGACACCCCTGGCGGTCCTCTATCAGCGCTTCCTGGAATGCACGGGCGTCTGCACCGACACCCGGGCGATCGAGGCGGGCTCCCTCTTCGTGGCCCTGAAGGGACCCCGGTTCGATGCGAATGCCTTCGCTGCGCAGGCGCTCGCCAGCGGTGCGCGCTATGCCATCGTGGACGATCCGGGCGCTGCCGTCGATCCCAGGTGCCTTCTCGTGCACGACGGGCTGGCGGCGCTCCAGGATCTTGCTAGGCACCATCGGCGCCAATTCGAGCTGCCGGTGCTGGCCATCACCGGTACCAATGGCAAGACAACCACCAAGGAGCTGGTGCAAGCCGTCATGGCCGGAGACCGACCTACGCTGGCCACCAAGGGCAACCTCAACAACCACATCGGTGTACCGCTTACGCTGCTTCGGTTGACGGCCCGACATCGCTTCGCCATCATTGAGATGGGCGCGAACAAGCCCGGCGATATCGCCGAGCTCGTAGGCATCGCCGAACCCACGCATGGCCTCATCACCAACGTGGGCCGGGCGCATCTGGAGGGGTTCGGGGGATTCGATGGCGTGTTGCGCACCAAGACGGAGCTCTATGCGTTTCTGGCGAGCCACGCGGGGAGCCTGCTCGTGAATGCGGACGATGAGGTTCTCATGACCAGGAGCCAGGGACTTCCGCGCCACACCTACGGCACCCGCCCGGATGCGGATACCCGCGGGCGCGATGCGAGCCAGGGACCCTTCCTCGGCTTGGCTTTCCTCGGCCGCGATGGCCGGGAGCATCGGGTGGCGACTCGGCTGGTCGGCGCCTACAATCTCCCCAATGCCCTGGCTGCCGTGGCTGTGGGCCGGCTTTTCGGGGTTCCGGACGCGACCATCGTCAGCGCATTGGAGGGCTACGTGCCCAGCAACAACCGTTCGCAGTTCAGCGATACCGGCCGCAACGAAGTGGTGGTCGATGCCTACAACGCCAATCCAAGCAGCATGGGTGCCGCTTTGCGCCACTTCGCCGCCATGGCCAGTGCACGGCCCAAGCTGGTCATCCTGGGTGATATGCTCGAGCTGGGCGCCGATTCGCGCGCTGAGCACCGGAAGATCATCGAACTCATAAGCCAGCTGGGCCTCGAAGCGTGGTATGTGGGGCCGCTTTTCGCGGAGGCAGGAGCATCCGGGACCACCTATGCGAACGCGGAGGCGGTTGTGGCCCGTTTGAACAGCGAGCCCGTTGAGGGGCGCCTGATTCTCTTGAAGGGCTCGCGCGGCATCCGTTTGGAGGCGCTCCTGCCCGCCCTGTGAACGCGAAGCGACCGTTTGCGGCTGCCCGAAGAGCGCCAACCGCCAACCGATGAGCGGTCAGGGGCCTGCCTTGGTTCCTGCGGCTCGGGGGGCATTGGTCCTGGTCGTGCTCTGCGCGGCGGGGACACCGGCCAATCCATGGCGCTGACCGAGCCTTGGGCGGGGAGGTGACAATTGGTGCAGCGTGCTGGTCCAGCACGTGGGAGCCGGTTACGGCGCGCCTCCTGTGCGGCATGACGGGCGTGGCGCCATGCGGTGGAATGAGAAAACCCGCGCAGTGCGCGGGTTTCCGATGTAGCCCGTAGGGGAATCGAACCCCTGTTTCATCCGTGAAAGGGACGCGTCCTAACCCCTAGACGAACGGGCCACGATGACAATGCCTGTCCAGCGACAGGGCCGCAAATGTAATCAGCGGCGCGAAATCCCAATCAAGTCATGTCCTCGGTATCCGACTGGAACCGGAAACCGAGCCGTTTGCCCGTGCTGATCTTCAGGTTGGCGTTCAGCTCGTTCATCTCGCTCACGGTCACCTGGTTCACTTGGTCGTAGGGCGGGGCCAGCAGGTCGAACTCCAGCACGTAGAGGATCACGGAGAGCAGAACGGCCCTGATACGCTCGCGCTCCAGCGCATTGGCGGGCAGGTCGTTGTATAGGAAACCGAGCTGCCGTTTGCCTTGGACGAAGAACCGGTTGTCGCGGTTGAGGAAGAGCCGGGCCACCAAGTACCCCAGGTCGCGCTCACGGTTGTACTTGAAGGAGTCGCTGAGGAAATTGTACATGTTGATCACCCCGAAGTAGCCGCGCAGCTCGTCCTCCTCCAGATAGCTCGTCTTCCATAGGCTGTGGCTCTGATCGAGCCGGAAGACATTGGTGTGCATGTGGAAGATGATGACATCGCCCGCCACGCGCAGCTCGCAGGCGGTCTGCCCCTTGTCGGTGAAGGTGACGGTGAGCCGCTCATCCTCGCACTTCACCTTGGCCTCCAGGTCCAGCGCGATCTCCTGCAGCAGCTCCTTCACCATCTCGAAGAGCACCATGGTGCTCTGATACACGTCCTGCTTCATGCAGGACTTGGTGCGCAGCATCTCAAGGATCAGGCTGCGGGGGTCGGGGGCGGCTTTCTTGCTCATCAGTAGGCCCGGGCGAAGATGACGCGGCGCTCGCTGGGCTTGCCGGTGACCATGCAAGCGCCCGGGGTGCGGTCCCCATCCAGCGGGATGCACCGGATGGTGGCCTTCGTCTCCTCCTTCACGCGGGCCTCGGTTTCGGCGGTGCCGTCCCAGTGCGCCAAGATGAAGCCGCCCTTCTCGATCTCGCGCTTGAATTCCTCGTAGCTGTCCACGGCCCGGGTTCCGGCCTCGCGCATGGCCAGGGCCTTCTGGAACAGGTTGTCCTGGATATGCCCGAGCAGATGGCCGATCTTCTCGGCCAGGTCGGTCACTTGCATCACCTGCTTCTCCAAAGTGTCCCTGCGGGCGACCTCCACGGTCCCGTTCTCCATGTCGCGCGGGCCGATGGCGATGCGGACCGGATAGCCCTTGAATTCATACTCGGCGAACTTCCAGCCCGGCTTCTTCGTATCGTCGGCATCAAGCTTCACGGAGATGCCCCTCGCGCGCATGGCCTTGACCGCGGGCTCTGCGAAGGCGAGGATGGCCTTGAGCTGCTCCTCGTTCCTGGCAATGGGCACCACCACCACCTGCACGGGGGCGAGCTTGGGCGGAAGCACCAAGCCGTTGTCATCGCTGTGGGTCATGATGAGGGCCCCCATGAGCCGGGTGCTCACGCCCCAGCTGGTGGCCCAGACGTGCTCCTGCCGGTTATCGCGGTTGGTGAAGAGCACATCGAAGGCTTTGGCGAAGTTCTGCCCAAGGAAGTGCGAGGTGCCGGCCTGCAGGGCCTTGCCGTCCTGCATGAGCGCCTCGATGCAGTAGGTCTCCTCGGCGCCCGCGAACCGCTCGCTCGCGGTCTTGATGCCCTTGATCACGGGGATGGCGAGCCATTCCTCGGCGAACTGGCGGTAGACCTCCAGCATCCGTTCGGTCTCCTCGAGCGCCTCCGCCTTGGTGGCGTGCGCCGTGTGGCCCTCCTGCCAGAGGAACTCGGCGGTGCGCAGGAACAGGCGCGTGCGCATCTCCCAGCGCACCACATTGGCCCACTGGTTGATGAGCAACGGCAGGTCGCGGTAGCTCTTGATCCAGCCGCGGTAGGTGTTCCAGATGATCGTCTCACTGGTGGGCCGCACGATGAGCTCCTCTTCGAGCTTGGCCTCCGGATCCACCACCACGCCGTGCTCGGGGTCGCTCTTCAGCCGGTAGTGCGTCACCACCGCGCATTCCTTGGCGAAGCCCTCCACATGGCTGGCTTCCTTGGCCAGGTAGCTCTTGGGGATGAAGAGGGGGAAGTAGGCGTTCACATGGCCGGTCTCCTTGAACATGTCGTCCAGGGCGCGCTGCATCTTCTCCCAGATGGCGTAGCCGTGCGGCTTGATCACCATGCACCCGCGCACGTCGCTATGCTCCGCCAGATCGGCCTTCAGCACAAGGTCGTTGTACCATTGCGCGTAATCCTCTGAGCGCTTCGTCAACTGGTCGGCCATCGCACTAATCCGGTATTATTTTTGTTCTGTAACAGGAGCCGAAAGTACGCAACGCCAATCCGGCGTCCGGGTGCTCGAGGCAAGGCCTTCAACACCACGCGCAGCATGAACATCCGAACCAGCCTCCCGGCCGTCCTGCTCATCGCCCTGTTGGCAGGCGCCTGCTCGTCGTCGCAGCCGCTGGCACAGCAGGATGACGATGTGTACTTCATGCCCTCGCAGGCGCCGAGGATTGCGGCAGCGCCGACCCCTGTCCCTTCCCAGGAGCCGTCGGCCGATAAGGCGACCGACGACTACTACGACCCCGGCACTTCGCGCGACCTGGGCGCTTCCCGCAGCTACTATGACATGGCCTACAACGACCCGTACTATTACAACTACGGGCGCTTCGGCTTCGGAACGGGCTTCGGCATGGGCATGGGCTGGCAGAGCGGATGGAACGGCCCAGGCTGGGGCATGGGCATGGGATGGGGTTCGAATCCGTACGGCTGGAGCGATCCGTGGGGTTGGAACCGGCCAATGGGCTGGAACCGGCCATGGGGCTGGAATGATCCCTGGCGCTGGAACTCCCCTTGGGGCTGGAACGATGGCTGGGGCTACGGCTTCGGCGGTTATAACGGCTGGGGATGGAACGGATACAGCTACTACGGCAATTACTGGGGCCCCTTTGGCGCGTGCGGAGGCTGCTACACCCCGGTAATCGTAGGCGGAAGCAGCAACACGTACATCGGCCATCGGCCCTCCACCACGGGCTCGTCCCTTGGCACGGGCAATGGCTCCGTGCGACCGCGCGCCAGTTTCCGCGATCCGGTGGGCCTGAGCCCACGGCCTGTGGAGCAGCCGGCATCCTTGGTTCGCCCGGCCATCCAGCAGCGGCAGCCGGCCTCCCGCCCGATGGATCGCGGCATAGCACGGCCGGATGAGCGGCCCGTTCAGCGCCCTGTGGTTCAGCCACCGCAGCGCCGCCCTTCAGAGCGCCCCACGGAGCGCCAACCGGTGGAGCGGCGACCCACGATCAACGACCGCGGCAACGACCGCCCTGTCTTCGAGCGCTCGGCCCCGGCGCCGTCCCGAACGAATGATGGCGGTGGCGCGCCTACGCGCCATCGGTCGCGGTGATGGCGCGGCGCTGGCATTCCACTGCATGGCTGGCGGTGCATTTCGCGCTCGCCGGTTGGCTGTTGACCAGTGGCGCCCGGGCGCAGAGCGAGGAGGATGCGCTGCGCATGGCCACCAGCAGGCCGGGCGGTACGGCACGCAGCAATGGCATGGGCAACGCCTTCGGTGCGCTGGGCGCGGATCCCGTCGCTGCGGGCATCAATCCAGCGGGCATGGCGCTCTACCGGGCCAGCTCGCTCTCCCTCACGCTCGGGGTGGATGTGATCGGCGATGCGGCCACCTATTACGGCACGGGGTCTTCCGCCACCGCTTCCCGCCTGTCCCTGCCCAATCTGGCACTGGTGGTTCATAACCCCGGCAAGGCGGATGGTGCGATGGTGGCATCCGTCTATGGCATCGTCTACGATCGGATCGAGTTGCAGCGCTTCAGTACCGATGCCTTGGCGGACCGGGCCCCGACCACGATGCTCGCGCATTTCGTGAACCAGGCCGATGGCATTCCCTACACCACCTTGCCTGACGACCTGCCCTTCGGAGCCGGATTGGCGTGGAACGCCTTCGGCATCGATACCCTGCCGGGTTCAACGGACGCCTATTTCAGTTACATCCCCATGGGCAGCGACACCCGCCAGCGCCACACGGTGGAGGCGAACGGGGCCACCAACCGCACCGGGATCTTCTACGCGGCCAACATCGACGATCGCATCTATATCGGGGCCACCGCCAACATCATGGGCCACCGCTTCCGGCGCACCACCACGCACACGGAATACAGCCTGGATCAGGGATTGGACCTCGGGCAGATGGAGTTCAGGGAGGAACTGGTGACCAGCGGCGGCGGTTTCGAGCTCCTGGTGGGCGTCATCGGCCGGTTCTCCGATCGGGTGAGGGCCGGGGTCGCATTCCAGAGCCCGCAATGGATGCAGCTCAACGACGCCTTCAACACATCGGTGCGGACGGGCTTCCGGTCGACCCAGGGCCTGGATGACTATGACCTCACCTACGAGTCGCCGGATGGAAGCTTTAGCTACCGCATCAACACGCCATGGCGCGCGACGGCGAGCGCGGCCTACATCGCGGGGGCCAATGGGCTGGTGAGCATCGATTACTCCTACGGGGACACGCGCTCGCTGCGCTTCGGGCGTTCGGCCACGCTCGATGATCCGTACGACTTCGCGCTGGAGAATGCCGCCATCAAGGACCGGTTCCGCGCCCAGCATTCCGTGAGGATCGGAACGGAGTGGCGGGCGGGCAGTTGGTATTACCGCGGGGGATGGGGATTCGTGCAGGACCCGTATGTGACGACGGATGCCCAGCGCGGCACGGCCCGGCGCACTTATGCCGCTGGCATCGGCTACCGCGGCGCCCATGTAACGGTTGACCTCGCCGCCAACTACACGGTGCAGGACCTGCGGAAGTTCGCCTATGACCCCGCGCTGGTGGAGCCGATGCTGGTGCGCAGGGGCGTGGTGTCCACCTTCCTCACCCTTGGCCTGAGGCCCTGAGATGGCGAAGGCCTCCCAACGAGGCCTTCGCGGTGCGGTTGAGCGCGGTTCCTAGCCGTTCTTCACCCGGTCCACCACGTACTCATCCACGAGGATGCGTCCGCAGTGCTCGCACACGATGATCTTCTTGTGGCTGCCGATGTCCAGCTGGCGCTGGGGCGGGATGGCGCTGAAGCAGCCGCCGCAGCTGCCGCGCTCCACGGGCACGACGGCCAGCCCGTTGCGCGCATTGCTGCGGATGCGGTGGTAGGCGCTGAGCAGCCGCTCCTCGATCTGCTTGCTGGCCGCATCGCTTTTCTTCTGCAGGTCCTTCTCCTCCTTCTCGGTCTCGGCGACGATGTCGTCGAGCTCCTTGCGCTTCAGCTCCAGATCCTTCTTGCGGTCGTCATGCTTGGCCTGGCTCTCGTCCACCACGGCCTTCTTGGCCTCGATCTGCGCTTTGAATTCCTTGATGCGCTTCTCGGCCAGCTGGATCTCGAGGTTCTGGAACTCGATCTCCTTCGTGAGTGAATCGTACTCGCGGTTGTTGCGCACCTTGGCCTGCTGCGCTTCGTACTTCTTGATCTGGGCCTTGCTGTCCTTGATCTGGTTCTGCTTGTCGCTCACCTGGCCCTCGATCTCAGCCAATTCGTCCTGCAGCTTCTTCAGGCGCGTCTCCAGGCCGGCCACCTCGTCCTCCAGGTCCTGCACCTCCAAGGGCAGCTCGCCGCGTTGCACCTTGATGCGGTCCACCTGTGAATCGATGGTCTGCAGGCGGTACAGCTCGACCAGCTTCTCGGCGATGGTGATCTCCGCCTTTCCGAGTACGGGGGCGGCCTTGGTTTCCTTCGCCGGAGCCTTCACGTCGCTCTTCGCCATGTCAGTAATAATGATGTATGGGGTCCGTGACGGTTTCCGTCAAACGGACGGCAAATGTAGGGAAATGTTCCCCTAACCGGCGTTGGATCAGGTGCATGGTGAATTGCTCGCTGCCGTAGTGCCCGATATCGGCCAGCAGCAGGCGCTCATCCGCGTCGAAGAACTCGTGGTATTTCACGTCGCCGGTGATGTAGGCGTCTGCCCTGGAAGCGATGGCGGCGCGGATGAGGAAGGCGCCGGAGCCGCCGCAGAGCGCCACCCGGCGAATGGGCCTTCCCAAGGTCTGCGTGTGCCTAATCGCCTGAAGGTCAAAGACCTGCTTCAGCTTAGCCAGGAAATCCGCCTCGGGTAGGGGGGCCTCCCACTCGCCGAGAAGGCCGGTGCCGATGCCTTGGTCGGTGTTGGCCAGCGGGAGGATGTCGTAGGCCACTTCCTCGTAGGGGTGGGCTGCACGCATAGCGGCCAGGACGGCCTGCTCGCGCGGGGTGTGGTAAATGAATTCGAGCCGGAATTCAGCCACGCTGCTCCGTATGCCCTGCTCGCCGGAGAAGGGGTCGGTGCCTGGCCCGGGCCTGAAGGTGCCCATGCCGCCCACGGTGAAGCTGCACTCGTCGTAGTTGCCCACGTGGCCGGCGCCGGCCTGGAACACGGCATTCCGCACGGCATCGGCCTGTTCCATGGGGACGAAGACCACCAGCTTGCGCAACTGGCCCGGCTTTGGCGCCAGGGTGCCCAGCGGTTTCAGCCCGAGGCGCGCGGCGATCTCGCCGTTCACGCCGTCAATCACGTTGTCGAGGTTGGTGTGGATGGCGTAGAGCGCAATGCCATGCCGGATGGCCGCAAGCAGGGTGCGCTCCACGTGGCCCTTGCCGGAAAGGCTCTTGAGGCCCCTGAAGATGACCGGGTGGTGGCTGATGATGAGGCCGCAGCCCTTGGCGGCCGCTTCCTCCACCACGGCTTCGGTGCAGTCGAGGCAGACCATGGCCGCGCTCACTTCCGCCTCCGGGTCGCCCAACTGCAGGCCGCTGTTGTCGTAGTCCTCTTGCAGGGAGCGGGGCGCCCAGGCTTCGAGCGGGGCGATGAGGTCCTTGATCTTCATCTTTGACGCTTCGCGCTGACCGCGCGGCATTGCGGCAAAGTAACCATGAGCCTGAGACGCATCGTGCTCGCCCCTCCCGCCTGGCTCTTTGGCGCCGTGCTGCGCGTGCGGCATGCGCTCTACGGTGCCGGCGTGCTACGCTCCGTGCGCCCCACAGTACCCACCATCGCCATTGGCAATCTGGCCCTGGGAGGCACGGGCAAGACGCCCATGTTGGAGCTGGTGCTGCGCACGCTGGCAGGCACGGCGCCGCTGGCCACGCTGAGCCGTGGCTATGGCCGCAGCGGCACGGGCTTCCATGAAGTGCAAGCCACGGACACCTTCGAACGGGCAGGCGATGAGCCCCTTCAGGTGAAGCGCAAATTCCCCGAGGCCCGCGTTTTCGTGGGGGCGGATAGGGTAGGGGCGATCGAGCGGATCCAGCGCGAAGTGCCCGGCGCGAAAGCCGTGGTGCTCGATGATGCCCTGCAGCACCGACGATTGGATGCGGGCCTCAACATCCTGCTCACCACCTGGCAACGGCCCTGGTGCGATGATGCGCTGTTTCCCGCCGGGCGCCTGCGCGACCTGCCTTCGCGTCGCAAAGCCGCCCGGATCGTGGTGGTGACGAAGTGCCCGGCCTTGCCTTCACCGGAAGAGCGGAAGCAATGGCGCGAACGCTTGCGGCTGAGCGATGCGCAGGAGCTGTTCTTCGCGGGGATCCAATACGAGGAGCCCAGGTCGGCAGCCGGCGGTCGGCCCTCGGTGGCGGAGGGCGGGCTGTCGACAGCGCCCCATGGCTCGATCCGCGGGGAGACCCAACCGCCGATCGCGAGCTGCCTGCTCTTCACGGGCATCGAGAACCCGCAACCCCTACTGGACCACCTCCAGCGATCTCGCAGGGTGGAGCACATCGCCTTCCCTGACCACCACGCCTTCACCCACGCTGACCTGGCGCGCATCGCGCACCGTTACGCTACTTTCGCACCCGGCCCGAAAACGCTGGTAACCACGGAGAAGGATGCCGCCCGGCTGGGTCCCTGCGAAGGCACCCCGCTCGAAGGCCTCCCGTTGGCGACCATCGGCATGCGGGCCGTCATCTTGAATGAACCGGAGCGATTCGCTCAGCTGATCAGAGACCATGTTGCAACGCATCCAGCGCATCGCTGAGCACCTGAAGAGGGTCACCGGAGGATTCGTGCCCGAGACCGGCATCATCCTCGGCACCGGCCTCAGCGGCCTGGGCAGGGAAATCGAGGTGAAGCATGCCATCCCCTATGGCGAGATACCCGAGTTCCCCGTAAGCACGGTGCAGGGCCATCCGGGGCGCCTGCTGTTCGGACTCCTCGGCGGCAAGCCCGTGGTGGCCATGCAGGGGCGGTTCCACTACTATGAGGGATGGACCATGGGCGAGGTGGTGCTGCCGGTGCGCGTCTTCAAGTTCCTCGGTATCCAGCGGCTCCTGGTCAGCAATGCCTGCGGCGGGGTGAATCCCGTCTTCGAGGTGGGCGACCTGATGATCCTGAACGACCACATCTGCCTGTTCCCCAATCCGCTCATCGGCAGGAACATCGATGAGCTGGGGCCGCGGTTCCCGGACATGAGCGAGCCCTACGACCACGCGCTGATCGCGAAGGCCAGGGACATCGCCGCCAAGGCCTCCATCCCGGTGCGGGAAGGCTGCTATGTGGGGCTCACCGGTCCCACGCTGGAGACGCCCGCTGAGTACCACTACGTGCGCGTGATCGGCGGCGACGCCGTGGGCATGAGCACCGTGCCCGAGGTGATCGCCGCGCGGCACATGGGCATCCCCTGCTTCGCCATGAGCGTGATCACCGACATGGGCGTGAAGGGCCGGATCGAGAAGACCACCCACGAGATGGTGCAGCGCGTGGCCGAGCAGGCCGAGCCCAAGCTCACGCGCATCATGAAGGAACTGATCGCCAGCTGCTGAGATGAGCAAGAAGGAAGCCGTTACCGGCACAGGAGCGCCCCACTGGAGCGAGAAGTACGAACTGGTGGTGGGCCTGGAGGTGCACGCCCAGCTCATCACCGCCAGCAAGGCCTACAGCAGCGATCCCAACGCCTACGGCGACCACCCCAACACCAACGTGAGCGTGGTGACGCTGGGCCACCCCGGCACCCTGCCCGTGGCCAACAGGAAGGTGGTGGAGCTGGCCGTGCGCATGGGCCTGGCCACGGATTGCACCATTGCGCCGTGGATGCACTACGCCCGCAAGAACTACTTCTATCCCGACCTGCCCAAGGGCTACCAGATCACGCAGGACCATACGCCGATCTGCACCAAGGGGCATGTGACCATCCCGGTCGAGGGCGGCTCCAAGCGCATCGGCATCACCCGCATCCACATGGAGGAGGATGCCGGCAAGAGCATCCACGACGTGGACCCCTTCAACACGCTGGTGGACCTGAACCGCGCCGGCGTGCCGCTGATCGAGATCGTGAGCGAGCCGGATATCCGCAGCGGCCAGGAGGCCTACGACTACCTGGTGGAGATACGCCGCCTGGTGCGCTACCTGGACATCTGCGATGGCAACATGGAGGAAGGCAGTTTGCGCTGCGATGCCAACATCAGCCTGCGTCCCATCGGTTCCGAGAGATTCGGCACGCGCTGCGAGGTGAAGAACATGAACAGCTTCCGCAACGTGATGCGCGCCATCGAGTACGAGGCGCAGCGCCAGAGCGAGGTGCTGGATGCGGGCGGTGCGATCCACATGGAGACGCGCACCTTCGATGCCGCCAAGGGCATCACCATCGGCATGCGCAGCAAGGAGCTGGCGCACGACTACCGCTACTTCCCCGAGCCCGACCTGCAGCCCATCACAGTCAGCGAGGCCATGAAGGAGGCCATCCGAAAGGCGATGCCGCCCCTGCCGCGCGAGCTGCGCGCCAAGTACACGCAGCAGCTCGGCCTCAGCGACTACGATGCGGGCATCCTCACCGACGACAAGGGCACCGCGCTCTACTACGAGGCGGTGATCGCCCGGACCGCCAACTACAAGGCCGCCGCCAATTGGGTGATGGGCGACGTGCGCAGCTGGGTGAACGAGCGCGGGCTGGACATCAGCCAGTTCCCCATCAGCGCCGAGCGCCTCGCGGGCCTGATCACCCTGATCGACAGCGGCAAGGTGAGCCACACCATCGCCAGCCAGAGGCTCTTTCCCCTGATGCTGGAGGATGCGGGCAGCACCGCCGAGGAGCTCGCCGTGAAGCACGATCTGGTGCAGGACACGAAAGAGGACGTGATCGAGGGGCTCATGCGCGAGGTGATGGCGAAGTACCCCGACAAGGTGGCCGCCTACCGCAGCGGCCAGAAAGGCCTGCTCGGCCTCTTCATGGGCGAGGTGATGAAGGGCACCAAGGGCAAGGCCGACCCCAAGCGCGCCAACGCGGTGGTGCGCCAGCTGCTTGAACAGGAATCCGCATGAACATGCCAACCATCCGTTCCTTCCTACCCCTGATCATCCTGGCCGCTGCCTGCGGAGGCCAGGGCACCGCCACCCGCACGATCAGCCTCAGCGTCGAGGGCGCCGGCAACCAGATGGCCTATTTCGACCGCTATGAGAACGGGCGTCCTTACCACGTGGACTCCGTGAAGCTGAATGGCGATGGCAAGGGCACGATGAAGGTGCCCTACCTGCCGCTCGATTTCTACCGGATCGCGGTGGGCAATGAGCAGCTGATCGTGGTGCTCGACAGCGCCGAGGGCCTTGTCGTGGAGGCCCAGGGCGGCCTGCTGCAGACCCCCATGCGCCTCGAGGGATCGGTGCATACCGACGCCATGCGCCGGTTCCAGGAGGAGGCGATGGGCTATGAGCAGAAGGTGAGCGGCCTGCGCTCGGCCCTGTCCGCTGACCCCTCGAACCAGGCCAACCTCGATGAGCTCAATGCCACCAACCTGGCGTTCTATGAGCGCTGCCGCCAGTTCGTGCGCGAGAACAGCGGATCGCCGGTGGCCATCAGCGTGCTCGGCCGGATGGACATGACCCGAGAGTTCGAGCTCTTCAAGCAGGTGCGCGACGGCCTCCGCAGGACGATGCCGAACTCGGGGTTCTACGCCTCGTTCCGCGAGCAAGTGGACCGGTACGAGCAGGAGCTGGTGATGATCAGGGCCCAGGAGGAGGAGATGAAACGCTTGAGCAACCTGCTGCCGATCGGGTCCGAGGCCCCGGAGATCCGCCAGAGCACCCCGGATGGCGGCTCCTTCGCCCTCAGCCAGCTCCGCGGGAAGGTGGTGCTCATCGACTTCTGGGCCAGCTGGTGCAGGCCCTGCCGGATCGAGAACCCCAACGTCAAGCGGGTGTATGAGCGCTTCCGGGCGAAGGGCTTCGAGATCCTCGGGGTGAGCCTGGACCGGGACCATACGGCGTGGGTGGAGGCCATCAAGGCCGATGGCCTGCCTTGGAAGCACGTGAGCGACCTGGGCTTCTGGAACAACGCGGCGGCCCAGGAGTACGGCGTCAGCAGCATCCCCTTCACCGTGCTGGTGGATCGCGAGGGCAAGGTGCTCGACAAGGGGCTGCGCGGCGATCAGTTGGAAGCCCGCCTGGCCGAGGTGCTGGGCAAGTGAGCGCGATATGAACGGATGAGCGTTTGGAACTCTGATCCGGTCCGCTATATTTGCGGCCCCTTACGAAAAAGGACACGACGACCATGCTGATCATCCCGGTCAAGGAAGGCGAGAGCATCGACAAGGCGCTCAAGAAGTTCAAGAAGAAGTTCGAGCGCACCGGCACCATGCGCCAGCTGCGCAAGCGCCAGAGCTACACCAAGCCTTCCGTGGCGCGCCGCAAGGAGATCATCCGCGCCGCCTACAAGCTGCAGATGCAGACCGAGCAGGAGTGACCCCTGCCTGATCGTGCGCCGAAGGCGGAAGGGCAATGGCTCTTCCGCCTTCGGCGTTTGGTACCTTGGCCGTCCCATGCTCGTGGACCGGTACCTGGACCATCTCGCCTTGGAGAAGCGCTTCAGCGCCCATACGGTGGCGGCCTACCGGGCCGACCTCACCCTCTTCAGCGGCTACCTGCAGGAACAGGGGGTGGCCCGTCCGGAGGACTGCGACGACCAGCTGGTGCGCTATTGGGTGATGGCGCGGATCGAGCTGGGCGATTCGCCCCGCACGGTGAACCGGCGCCTGAGCGCGCTGCGCGGCTTCTACCGGTTCGCACGGCGCATGGGGGCCACGGATCGCGACCCCACGGCCCTGGTGGAGCCCCCGAAGGCACCCCGTCGGCTTCCGGAGTTCGTGGAGGAGGCGCGTATGGAGCAGCTCTTCCAAGGCGAGCGGAAGGGTGAGGGCCTGCGCCAAGCGGCGGAACTGCTCATCCTGGAACTGCTCTATGGCACCGGCATCCGCCTGGCGGAGCTGCTCGGCATACGGCCGGAGGATGTGGACGCCGCCAAGGGCACCCTACGCGTGCTGGGCAAGCGCAACAAGGAGCGCATCGTGCCCTTGGGGGACGGTGCCCTGATGCGCCTGAAGGCATACGGCGCCGCCCGGTCCGCTGCGCTCGGTGCCCTCGCCGCCGGCGCCCCCCTGCTGGTGGGCGAGGATGGCGAACCCCTGTCGCGCCGGAGCGTACAACGGATCGTTCAGCTCTACCTTGGTGAGGTGACCTCCCAGCGCAAGCGCAGCCCCCACGTGCTCCGCCACACCTTCGCCACCCACATGCTCGACCGCGGGGCCGACCTGAACGCCGTGAAGGAGATCCTGGGCCACGCCAGCCTGGCCGCCACCCAGGTCTACACCCACAACACCGCCGAGAAGCTCAAGAAGGTCCACGCCCAGGCGCATCCGCGCGGCGGGCGGCGCGACCGTTGAACCCACCGCCAAACGCATCACCGACCGATGAACATCAACGTCCAGTCCATCCATTTCGACGCCGATACCAAGCTGATCGACTTCATCCGGGAGAAGCTCACCAAGCTCACCCAATTCACCGACGGGATCCTCTCCGCCGAGGTGTTCCTCCGCCTGGAGAAGGACGGGGAGAACCGGGAGAACAAGCTGGTGGAGGTGAGGCTGGCCGTGCCGGGCAGCGAGCTGTTCGCCAAGCGCCAGGACAAGACCTTCGAGGAGGCCACCATCGCGGCCGTGGAGGCCCTGCGGAACCAGGTGGTGCGCACCAAGGACCGGGCCCGGTAGCCTCCGGGCGGTGCCCATAAGCAAAGATTGCGCCTCTTGTTTGGCGCGGAGCGGTTCTTTTCTACATTTGCAGGCCCAATTCCAGCCCTTACCGGCTGGGAGCGGGTAAAGGAACCGTTCTTTTCCTTGTTGTACAGGCCAATGTAGCTCAGCTGGTAGAGCAGCTGATTTGTAATCAGCCGGTCGTGGGTTCGAGTCCCTCCATTGGCTCCGCGAGCCAAGATCAGGGGAGATACCCAAGTGGCCAACGGGGGCAGACTGTAAATCTGTTGTCTTACGACTTCACAGGTTCGAATCCTGTTCTCCCCACCGTTCAGACGGAGCCAGCGTCGCCTCCTCCAGGCGCCGCTTCCGAGATGAACGGGGACCACAACCCACGCCGGATTCCGCGGGAGTAGCTCAGTGGTAGAGCATCAGCCTTCCAAGCTGAACGTCGCGGGTTCGAATCTCGTCTCCCGCTCCTGCCCTCCGGGGCTTCCAGCGAATCCGGGGCTCACCCCGCCGAAGCCCGCCCGGGCCGAGGGGGGGCGCAGCATCCCAACAGGCCTTTGTAGCTCAGGGGTAGAGCACTTCCTTGGTAAGGAAGAGGTCACGGGTTCAATTCCCGTCAAAGGCTCATCAGCCTCTTCGGGCTGAGCGACATCAGTCCCCCGCAAGGGGGCGGCCGGTACAGCGCAATCAAGGACCGATCTGAACACGAACAACTCAACGACCGCACGACCATGGCAAAGGAGACTTTCGTACGTACCAAGCCGCACGTCAACATCGGCACCATCGGCCACGTTGACCACGGCAAGACCACGCTGACCGCCGCGATCACCACCGTGCTGGCCGAGAAGGGCCTCTCGGAGAAGCGCAGCTTCGACTCCATCGACAACGCACCGGAGGAGAAGGAGCGCGGCATCACGATCAACACCTCGCACGTGGAGTACCAGACGGCCAACCGTCACTACGCCCACGTGGATTGCCCGGGCCACGCCGACTACGTGAAGAACATGGTGACCGGTGCCGCCCAGATGGACGGTGCCATCCTCGTGGTGGCCGCCACCGACGGCCCCATGCCCCAGACCCGCGAGCACATCCTGCTGGGCCGTCAGGTGGGCGTGCCGAAGATCGTGGTGTTCATGAACAAGGTGGACATGGTGGAGGACGCCGAGCTCCTCGACCTGGTGGAGATGGAGATCCGCGAGCTGCTGAGCTTCTATGAGTACGATGGCGACAACACGCCGATCATCCGCGGCAGCGCCCTGGGCGCCCTCAATGGCGAGGCGAAGTGGGTGGATACGGTGATGGCGCTGATGGATGCCGTGGACACCTGGATCCCGGTGCCCCCGCGCGATACCGAGAAGCCCTTCCTGATGAGCGTGGAGGACGTGTTCTCCATCACGGGCCGCGGCACGGTGGCCACCGGCCGCATCGAGACCGGCGTGGTGAAGACCGGCGACAACGTGGAGATCATCGGCATGCAGGAGCAGAAGCTGACCAGCACCTGCACCGGCGTGGAGATGTTCCGCAAGCTGCTCGACCGCGGCGAGGCCGGCGACAACGTGGGCCTGCTGCTGCGCGGCATCGAGAAGACCGACATCCGTCGCGGCATGGTGATCGCCGCCCCCGGCAGCATCACCCCGCACACCGAGTTCAAGGCGGAGATCTACGTGCTGAAGAAAGAGGAGGGCGGCCGCCACACCCCCTTCCACAACAAGTACCGCCCCCAGTTCTACTTCCGCACCACGGACGTGACGGGCGAGATCACGATGGAGGCCGGCCGTGAGATGATCATGCCGGGCGACAACGTGAGCATCACCGTGAAGCTGATCGTGCCGATCGCCATGGACAAGGGCCTGCGCTTCGCCATCCGCGAGGGCGGCCGCACCGTGGGCGCCGGTCAGGTGACCGAGATCATCAAGTAAGCAGCAGACCCCAGGCAGCGAGGCCGGTCCGGGCAACCGGGCCGGCCTTCGCCGCCGAAATGAACGACACGGACAGATACACGGGTGTAGCTCAATTGGTAGAGCGAAGGTCTCCAAAACCTTAGGCTGCGGGTTCGATTCCTGCCACCCGTGCCCAAGCGAATCCCGATCGATCGATGGCAAGCTTCAAGACATACCTGAGCGAGAGCTACAACGAGCTCATGAACAAGGTGAGCTGGCCCACCTGGAAGGAGCTTCAGGGGAGCGCCATCGTGGTGCTGGTCTCCGCCCTGATCCTCTCGCTGATCATCTTCCTCATGGACTACCTCTTCGGGGTGCAGAACATGGGCAAGGAGGATACCGGCTTCTGGAAGGGCATGCTGGGCTTCATCTACAAATTCCTCGCTTCCTAAGGCCATGGCAGAGGTGACGACGCGCAAGTGGTACGTGGTCCGCGCCATCTCCGGCAAGGAGAAGAAGGTGAAGGAGCTCATCGAGATGGAGATGTCACGCACCAAGGGCATGAAGGACCGCATCGCGCAGGTGCTCATCCCCATGGAGAAGTTCTACCAGATCCGCGACGGCAAGAAGGTGAGCAAGGAGCGGAGCTTCTTCCCGGGCTACGTGCTGATGGAGGCGGAGCTCACCGGCGAGATCGCGCACAGCATCAAGAACCTGCCGAACGTGATCGGCTTCCTGGGTGCGGAGAAGGGGGGAGACCCCGTTCCCCTGCGCCAGGCCGAGGTGAACCGGATCCTGGGCACCGTGGATGACCTGGCCGACGCTGAGGCGACCTCGGTGAACCCCTACCATGTGGGAGAGGGCGTCAAGGTGATCGATGGCCCCTTCAACGGCTTCAACGGCGTGATCGAGGAGATCAACGAGGAGAAGAAGAAGCTGAAGGTGATGGTGAAGATCTTCGGAAGGAAGACCCCGCTCGAGCTGAGCTTCATGCAGGTGGAGAAAGAGGTCTGAACGAACTAGCAAACCCGTCCGAGCCGACCGACGAGGAAGGCGCCATAAGGACACAAACCAAGAACAATGGCAAAGGAGATCGCAGCCCTCATCAAGCTGCAAGTGAAAGGCGGAGCGGCCAACCCCTCGCCCCCCATCGGCCCGGCACTGGGTGCCAAGGGCGTGAACATCATGGAGTTCTGCAAGCAGTTCAATGCGCGCACGCAGGACAAGGCCGGCAAGGTGCTGCCGGTGGTGATCACGGTCTATGCCGACAAGTCGTTCGACTTCATCATCAAGACCCCGCCCGCAGCGGTGCAGATCATCGAGGCCGCCAAGATCAAGGGCGGCAGCGGCGTTCCGCACAGCCAGAAGGTGGGCAGCATCAGCTGGGATCAGGTGCGCGCCATCGCCCAGGACAAGATGCCCGACCTGAACTGCTTCACCATCGAGAGCGCCATGAGCATGGTGGCCGGAACGGCCCGCAGCATGGGCGTGACGGTGACCGGCGAGAAACCCTTCTAAGACCGACGCCATGAGCAACCTGACCAAGAAGCGCAAGGCGGCGTTGGCCAAGTTCGACGCCAGCAAGATCTACAGCCTCCCCGAGGCGACGCAGATCGTGAAGCAAGTGAGCACCACGAAGTTCGACGCCACGGTGGACATCGCCGTGCGCCTGGGCGTGGACCCCCGCAAGAGCACCGAGATGGTGCGCGGCACCGTGAGCCTGCCCCATGGCACCGGCCGCACCGTGAAGGTGCTGGTGCTGGCGGACCCCGCGAAATGCGAGGAGGCCATGGCCGCCGGCGCCGACATGGCCGGCCTGGACGACTACGTGGAGAAGATCAAGGGCGGCTGGACGGATGTGGATGTGATCATCTGCACGCCGGCCGTGATGGCCAAGGTGGGCGCGCTGGGCCGTGTGCTCGGTCCCCGCGGCCTGATGCCGAACCCCAAGACCGGCACCGTGACCATGGATGTGGCCAAGGCCGTGAAGGAGGTGAAGGCCGGTAAGATCGACTTCAAGGTGGACAAGGCCGGCATCATCCACGCGGTGATCGGCAAGGCCTCGTTCGATGCCCAGAAGCTCAGCGAGAACGCCCACGAGATCCTGCAGACCCTGGTGAAGCTGAAGCCCAGCACCGCCAAGGGCGCCTACATCAAGAGCATCACCGTGAGCAGCACCATGAGCCCCGGGGTGAAGGTGGATACCCGCACCGTACAAGTGGCTTGATCAACACCTGAAGAACCATGGCAACCCGCATACAGAAAGACGAGGTGATCGCTGAGCTGGTCAGCGAGATCAAGGCCACCCACGTGCTCTACCTCACCGATGCCAGCGCGCTGAACGCCGAGGCGACGAGCCAGCTGCGCCGCGCCTGCACCACGCAGGGCATCCGCATGCGCGTGGTGAAGAACACGCTGCTGCAGAAGGCGATGGAGCGCATCGAGGACAAGGACTACAGCGCCCTGTTCCCCACCCTGGCCGGCCAGACCGCGGTGATGTTCGCCGAGAAGGGCAATGCCCCTGCGAAGCTGATCCAGGATTTCCGCAAGAAGAACCCCGCAGCGAAGGATGCGGTGCCCAAGCCCCAGCTCAAGAGCGCCTGGATCGATGAGGCCGTGTTCATCGGCGACGACCAGATCGCCATGCTGGCGAACCTGAAGGGCAAGGAGGAGCTCATCGGCGAGATCATCGGCCTGCTGCAGAGCCCGATCAAGAATGTGATCAGCGGCCTGCAGGGCAGCGGCGGACAGAGGATCGCCGGCCTGGTGAAGGCCCTGGAGGCCCGCGCCGCCAACTAACAAGACCAAACGCGTTACGCACAGTCCGCTTCCACGAACAATCAGTAACAACACCGAACAATGGCAGACATCAAAACCCTGGGCGATCAGCTGGTGGCCCTCACCGTGAAGGAGGTCAACGAACTGGCCCAGTACCTGAAGGACGAGTACAAGATCGAGCCGGCCGCTGCGGCCGTTGCCGTGGCCGCTCCGGCCGCCGGCGGCGGTGGCGCTGCCGCTGCTGAGGAGAAGACCAGCTTCGACGTGATCCTGAAGAGCGGCGGTGCCAACAAGCTCGCCGTGGTGAAGCTCGTGAAGGAGCTCACCGGCCTGGGCCTGAAGGAGGCCAAGGACCTCGTCGACGGCGCTCCGAAGCCGCTGAAGGAAGGCGTGTCCAAGGCGGACGCCGAGAGCCTGAAGCAGCAACTCACGGAAGCCGGCGCCGAAGTTGAGGTCAAGTAATAGCCTCATCGCATCCGCATCACAGCGGCGCGGGAAGGTCCCTTCAGGGACCTTCCCCGCCGTGCTGTGATGTCGGCGTTTGATACGGCGCCCTGCGCCGGGACACCCACGGACCGATCCACCGTGGGAGCGTCGACCAAGGCATCCCGGATCACGTGAACCGTCCGTCTTCCATTCCCGATCCCCACCCATGGCCCAGGCGAAGACCATCAAGAAAGGCAAGCGCATCGATTTCGGCTCCAGCAAGATCGGTATCGATTATCCCGATTTCCTCGACATCCAGCTCAAGAGCTTCGAGGAGTTCTTCCAGATCGACACGCTCCCCGAGCACCGCGAGAAGGAAGGCCTCTTCAAGGTATTCAGCGAGAACTTCCCCATCACGGACACGCGCAACCAGTTCGTGCTGGAGTTCCTGGACTACTTCATCGATCCGCCCCGCTACAGCATCGATGAGTGCATCGAGCGCGGCCTCACCTACAGCGTGCCGCTGAAGGCCAAGCTGAAGCTGTACTGCACCGATCCCGAGCACGAGGACTTCGAGACCATCGTGCAGGACGTGTACCTGGGCCAGATCCCCTACATGACCCCCAAGGGCTCGTTCGTCGTGAACGGCGCCGAGCGCGTGGTGGTCAGCCAGCTGCACCGCAGCCCCGGCGTGTTCTTCGGCCAGAGCCGCCACGCCAACGGCACCAAGCTGTACAGCGCACGGGTCATCCCCTTCAAGGGCAGCTGGATCGAGTTCGCCACGGACATCAACGGCGTCATGTACGCCTACATCGACCGGAAGAAGAAACTGCCGGTCACCACCCTGCTGCGCGCCATCGGCTTCGAGAGCGACAAGCAGATCCTGGAGATCTTCGGCCTGGCCGATGAGGTGAAGGTGACCAAGGCCGCCATCAAGGAGAGCGTAGGCCGCAAGCTGGCCGCCCGCGTGCTGAAGACCTGGGTGGAGGACTTCGTGGACGAGGACACCGGCGAGGTGGTGAGCATCGAGCGCAACGAGGTGCTGATCGACCGCGAGACGGTGATCGAGGAGCACCACGTGGACCAGATCGTGGAGAGCGGCGCGAAGACCATCATCCTGCACAAGGCCGGCATCAACGCGGCCGACTACGCGCTCATCTACAACACCCTGCAGAAGGACACCTCCAACTCCGAGAAGGAGGCCGTGGAGGTGATCTACCGCCAGCTGCGCAACGCCGAGCCGCCCGATCTGGAGACCGCCCGCGGCGTGATCGACAAGCTGTTCTTCAGCGAGCAGCGCTACGACCTCGGCGAGGTGGGCCGCTACCGCATCAACAAGAAGCTGGGCCTGCAGAGCGAGCTCAGCGTGCGCGTGCTCACCAAGGAGGACATCATCTTCATCATCAAGTACCTGATCGAGCTGGTGAACTCGAAGGCCGATGTGGACGACATCGACCACCTGAGCAACCGCCGCGTGCGCACCGTGGGCGAGCAGCTGCACGCCCAGTTCGGCGTGGGCCTGGCCCGCATGGCCCGCACCATCCGCGAGCGCATGAACGTGCGCGACAACGAGGTGTTCACGCCCACCGACCTGATCAACGCCAAGACCCTGAGCTCGGTGATCAATTCGTTCTTCGGAACGAACCAGCTGAGCCAGTTCATGGACCAGACCAACCCGCTGAGCGAGATCACGCACAAGCGGAGGATGTCGGCCCTCGGACCCGGCGGCCTGAGCCGTGAGCGCGCCGGCTTCGAGGTGCGTGACGTGCACTACACGCACTACGGCCGCCTCTGCACCATCGAGACCCCCGAGGGTCCGAACATCGGCCTGATCAGCTCCCTCTGCGTGTACAGCAAGATCAACAGCCTCGGCTTCATCGAGACACCCTACCGACCCGTGAAGGAGGGCAAGGTGGACATGAAGGCCGACGTGGTGTACCTGAGCGCCGAGGAGGAGGACAACAAGATGATCGCCCAGGCGAACGCCAAGGTGAACGAGCGGGGCGAGTTCGAGACCGGCCGGGTGAAGGCCCGCCTGATGGGCGACTTCCCCGTGGTGGAGCCCAAGGAGCTGCACCTGATGGACGTGGGCCCGAACCAGATCGCCTCCATCGCCGCCTCGCTGATCCCCTTCCTGGAGCACAACGACGCCAACCGCGCGCTGATGGGCTCGAACATGATGCGCCAGGCCGTGCCGCTGCTGCGGCCCGAGGCGCCGATCGTGGGCACCGGCCTGGAGGAGCTCGTGGCACGAGACAGCCGCGTGCTGCTCACCGCCGAGGGCGAGGGCGTGGTGAAGTACGTGGACAGCGACCGCATCGTCATCGACTACAAGCGCACCGACGATGAGCGCATCGTGAGCTTCGAGGGCGATGAGAAGGAGTACAAGCTCACCAAGTTCCTGAAGACCAACCAGAGCACCTGCATGAACCTGCGCCCCATCGTGCGCAAGGGCGAGAAGGTGACCAAGGGCCAGACCCTCTGCGAAGGCTACGGCACGCAGGATGGCGAGCTGGCCATCGGCCGCAACCTGCAGGTGGCCTTCATGCCCTGGAAGGGCTACAACTTCGAGGACGCCATCGTGATCAGCGAGCGCGTGGCCTCGGAGGACATCTTCACCTCCATCCACATCGATGAGTACATCATGGAGGTGCGCGACACCAAGCGCGGCCTGGAGGAGCTGACGGCCGACATCCCGAACGTGAGCGAGGAGGCCACCAAGGACCTTGACGAGAACGGCCTGATCCGCATCGGCGCCGAGATCAAGGAGGGCGACATCCTCATCGGCAAGATCACGCCGAAGGGGGAGACCGACCCCAGCCCCGAGGAGAAGCTGCTGCGCGCCATCTTCGGCGACAAGGCCGGCGACGTGAAGGACGCCTCCATGAAGGCCCCGCCGAGCACCAAGGGCGTGGTCATCGACAAGAAGCTCTTCAGCCGGGCCGTGAAGGACAAGAAGGCCAAGGGCAATGAGAAGGGCATCCTGGAGCAGATCGACAAGGACCAGGACAAGGAGCTCGGTGCGCTGAAGAACCTGCTCATCGAGAAGCTCATGCAGCTGATCGGCGGCGAGAGCAGCAACGGCGTCTTCAACAAGTACAAGGAGGAGCAGGTCAAGAAGGGCACGAAGTACAGCCCGAAGGTGCTCCAGGCCATCGATTTCATCACCGTGGATCCCACGGAGTGGACCGCCGACAAGCGGAAGAACGAGCTCGTCCGCCAGCTCATCCACAACTACAACATCCGCCACAGCGACATCAGCGGCGCCTACAAGCGCAAGAAGTTCCAGGTGAGCATCGGCGACGAGCTGCCCGCCGGCATCGTGAAGCTGGCCAAAGTGTACGTGGCCGCCAAGCGCAAACTCACCGTGGGCGACAAGATGGCCGGCCGCCACGGCAACAAGGGCATCGTGGCCAAGATCGTCCGCGACGCCGACATGCCCTTCCTGGAGGACGGTACGCCGGTGGATATCGTGCTGAACCCGCTGGGCGTGCCGAGCCGCATGAACCTCGGCCAGATCTACGAGACCGTGCTGGGCTGGGCCGGCAAGAAGCTGGGCCGCAAGTACGCCACGCCGATCTTCGACGGGGCCACGCACGACCAGATCAACGCCGAGACCGACGAGGCCGGCATCCCGCGCAGCGGCAAGACCTACCTCTACGACGGCGGCACGGGCCAGCGCTTCGACCAGCCGGCCACCGTGGGCGTGATCTACATGATCAAGCTGGCCCACATGGTGGACGACAAGATGCACGCGCGCTCCATCGGACCTTACAGCCTCATCACCCAGCAGCCGCTGGGCGGCAAGGCCCAGTTCGGCGGCCAGCGCTTCGGCGAGATGGAAGTGTGGGCGCTGGAGGCCTTCGGCGCCGCCAACATCCTGCAGGAGATCCTCACCGTGAAGAGCGATGACGTGATGGGCCGCGCCAAGGCCTACGAAGCCATCGTGAAGGGTGAACCCCTGCCCACTCCGGGTATTCCGGAATCGTTCAACGTGCTGCTCCACGAGCTCCGTGGCCTGGCCCTGAACGTCTCCCTCGAGTGATCGAAGGGAAGCGCAACTGAACGTCGAACGGAAGCAAGCAACGCGAGAACATGAAGAAGGAAGTGAAGCTGAACAGCAACTTCAACAAGATCGTCGTCAGCCTGGCCAGCCCCGAGCAGATCCTCGAGCGCAGCCATGGCGAGGTGATCAAGCCGGAGACGATCAACTACCGCACCTACAAGCCGGAGCGGGACGGTCTCTTCTGCGAGCGGATCTTCGGTCCGGTGAAGGATTTCGAGTGCCACTGCGGCAAGTACAAGCGGATCCGCTACAAGGGGATCGTCTGCGACCGCTGCGGCGTGGAGGTGACCGAGAAGAAGGTGCGCCGCGAGCGCATGGGGCACATCCAGCTGGTGGTGCCCGTGGCCCACATCTGGTATTTCCGCAGCCTGCCCAACAAGATCGGCTACCTGCTGGGCCTGCCCACCAAGAAGCTCGACCAGATCATCTACTACGAGCGCTACGTGGTGATCCAGGCCGGCAGGGCGGTGAACAAGGAGGGCAACCCCGTGCAGTACCTCGACTTCCTCACGGAGGAGGAGTACCTGGACATCCTGGATGCCCTCGGCAAGGACAACCAGTACCTGGACGACAACGACCCGAACAAGTTCATCGCCAAGATGGGCGCCGATGCGCTGCAGGACCTGCTGCGCCGCCTGGACCTCGACAGCCTGAGCTACGACCTGCGCCACAAGGCGAACACGGAGACCAGCCAGCAGCGGAAGAACGAGGCCCTCAAGCGCCTGAACGTGGTGGAGGCCTTCCGCGATGCCAACAGCCGGCGCGAGAACAAGCCGGAGTGGATGATCGTGAAGGTGGTGCCGGTGATCCCGCCCGAGCTGCGCCCGCTGGTGCCCCTGGACGGCGGCCGCTTCGCCACCAGTGACCTCAATGACCTGTACCGCCGGGTCATCATCCGCAACAACCGCCTGAAGCGCCTGATGGAGATCAAGGCGCCCGAGGTGATCCTGCGCAACGAGAAGCGCATGCTCCAGGAGGCCGTTGACAGCCTGTTCGATAACAGCCGCAAGAGCAGCGCCGTGAAGAGCGAGAGCAACCGCCCGCTGAAGTCGCTGAGCGATTCGCTCAAGGGCAAGCAGGGCCGCTTCCGCCAGAACCTGCTCGGCAAGCGCGTGGACTACAGCGCGCGTTCCGTGATCGTGGTGGGCCCCGAGCTGAAGCTGCACGAATGCGGCCTGCCCAAGGACATGGCCGCCGAGCTCTTCAAGCCCTTCATCATCCGCAAGCTCATCGAGCGGGGGATCGTGAAGACGGTGAAGAGCGCCAAGAAGATCGTGGACAAGAAGGAGCCCGTGGTGTGGGACATCCTGGAGAACGTGCTCAAGGGCCACCCCGTGCTGCTGAACCGTGCACCCACGCTGCACCGCCTGGGCATCCAGGCCTTCCAGCCCAAGCTCATCGAGGGCAAGGCCATCCAGCTGCACCCGCTGGTCTGCACCGCCTTCAACGCCGACTTCGACGGTGACCAGATGGCCGTGCACGTGCCCCTGGGCAACACCGCCATCCTGGAGGCGCAGCTCCTGATGCTCGCCAGCCACAACATCCTGAACCCGGCCAACGGCGCGCCCATCGCGGTGCCCAGCCAGGACATGGTGCTCGGCCTCTACTACATCACCAAGGGCCGCAAGAGCGATGCCGAGCGGAAGATGAAGGGGGAGGGCATGACCTTCTACAGTCCCGAGGAGGTGATCATCGCCTACAACGAGGGCCGCCTCGACCTGCACACCTGGATCAAGCTGCGCTGGATGAACCCCAAGACGGGCAAGGCGGAGATGATCGAGACCACCTGCGGCCGCACCCTATTCAACGAAGTGGTGCCCGACGAGTGCGGCTTCATCAACGATGTGCTCACCAAGAAGGCCCTGCGCGACATCATCGGCCTGGTGATGAAGGAGACCGGCGTGGCGCGCGCCGCACAGTTCCTCGATGACATCAAGGAACTGGGCTTCATGAGCGCCTTCCGCGGCGGCCTGAGCTTCAACCTCGACGACGTGGTGGTGCCCGACGCCAAGGACAAGCTGGTGAAGGCCGCGCAGACGGAGGTGGATGAGGTGACCAACAACTACAACATGGGCCTCATCACCAACAACGAGCGGTACAACCAGACCATCGACATCTGGACGCACACCAACTCGAAGGTGACGTTCAGCCTGATGGAGCGCATCAAGACCGACCGCCAGGGCTTCAACTCCATCTACATGATGATGGACAGCGGCGCCCGCGGATCCAAGGAGCAGATCCGCCAGCTGAGCGGCATGCGCGGACTGATGGCCAAGCCCCAGAAGAGCGGCGGCGGCGGCGGACAGGACATCATCGAGAACCCGATCCTCTCCAACTTCAAGGAGGGCCTGTCCATCCTGGAGTACTTCATCTCCACCCACGGTGCACGGAAAGGCCTGGCCGATACGGCGCTCAAGACCGCCGACGCCGGCTACCTCACCCGCCGCCTGGTGGACGTGGCGCAGGACGTGGTGATCACCGCGGATGATTGCGGAACGCTCCGCGGCCTGGTGGCCACCGCGCTCGTGAAGAACGAGGAGGTGGTGGAGACCCTGCAGGACCGCGTGCTGGGCCGCACGGTGGTGCACGACGTGTACCATCCGCAGACCGGCGAGCTGATCATCGCCAGCGGCGAGACCGTGAACGAGGACGCCGCAGCCGCCATCGGCAACAGCCCCATCGAGGAGGTGGAGATCCGCAGCGTGCTCACCTGCGAGCAGAAGCAGGGCGTATGCGCCAAGTGCTACGGCCGCAACCTGGCCACCGGACGCATGGTGCAGATGGGCGAGGCCGTGGGCGTGATCGCCGCGCAGTCCATCGGCGAACCGGGCACGCAGCTCACCCTGCGGACCTTCCACGTGGGCGGTGTGGCCGGCAAGATCACCGAGCAGAGCGAGATCCGCGCCAAGTACGACGGCATCCTGGAGATCGACGAGCTGCGCACCGTGAAGCGCAAGGACCGCAAGGGCGAGGACGCCGAGGTGGTCATCAGCCGCAGCACCGAGATGCGCATCGTGGATGCCAACACCGGCATCGTGCTCACCACGAGCAACGTGCCCTATGGCGCCTACCTCTACGTGAAGGGCGGCAAGGCGATCAAGAAGAACGACCTGATCTGCACCTGGGACCCGTACAACGCGGTGATCATCTCCGAGCTGGCCGGTACGCTCGCCTTCGAGAGCATCGAGGAGAACGCCACCTTCCGGGAGGAGATCGACGAGCAGACGGGCTTCGCCGAGAAGGTGATCATCGAGAGCCGCGACAAGCGTAAGAACCCGACCATCAAGATCATGGACCCCAAGGGCAAGGAGGAGCTGAAGAGCTACAGCCTGCCGGTGGGAGCGCACATCATCGTGAAGGAGGGCCAGAAGATCGAGGCCGGCGACGTGCTGGTGAAGATCCCGCGGAGCAGCGGCAAGGGCGGCGACATCACCGGCGGCCTGCCCCGCGTGACCGAGCTGTTCGAAGCGCGTAACCCCAGCAATCCTGCTGTAGTGAGCGAGATCGACGGCATCATCTCCTACGGCAAGATCAAGCGCGGCAACCGCGAGATCATCGTGGAGAGCCGCACCGGCGAGCACAAGACCTACCTGGTGCCCCTGAGCAAGCACATCCTGGTGCAGGAGAACGACTTCGTGAAGGCGGGCCAGCCGCTCAGCGACGGGTCCATCGCGCCCGGCGACATCCTGGACATCCAGGGGCCGACCAAGGTGCAGGAGTACCTGGTGGACGAGGTGCAGGAGGTGTACCGCATGCAGGGCGTGAAGATCAACGACAAGCACTTCGAGGTGATCGTGCGCCAGATGATGCGCAAGGTGGAGATCGAGGATCCGGGCGACACCCGCTTCCTGGAGCGCTCCAGCGTCAACAAGGTGGAGTTCATGGAGGAGAACGACGCCATCTACGACAAGATGGTGGTGACCGACGCCGGGGACAGCACCAGCCTGAAGGTGGGCCAGATGGTGACCATGCGCAAGCTGCGCGACGAGAACAGCGCGCTGAAGCGCAAGGACGCCAAGCCGGTGGAGGCCCGTCCGGCCAAGCCGGCCACGGCCCGCATCATGCTGCAGGGCATCACCCGCGCTTCGCTGCAGACGGACAGCTTCATCAGCGCCGCCTCCTTCCAGGAGACGACCAAGGTGCTGAACGAGGCCGCCGTGAACGCGAAGGAGGATCACCTGGTGGGCCTGAAGGAGAACGTGATCGTGGGGCATCTCATCCCTGCCGGCACCGGCGCCCGCGCCTACCAGAGCACCTTCGTGGCCAACAAGGAGGAATACCAGCGCCTGCTCGCCGACCGCCTGCAGGAGCAGGAAATCGATGAGTGACCAATCCATCGGCCAGTGACGAGTGAGCGAGCGGCAGGTCCCTGACTTGCCGCTCGCTGCTTGCGCCGGCCGCAGCAAACCGAACGAACATGGCAGACCAGAAGGAACAACCCCGCCCCAACCAGCTGAACATCGAGATCAGCGAGGAGGTGGCCGATGGCGTGTACAGCAACCTCGCCATCATCACCCATAGCAACTCCGAGTTCGTGCTCGATTTCGTGCGCGTGATGCCCGGCGTGCCCAAGGCCAAGGTGCGCGCGCGCATCCTGCTCACGCCCCAGCACGCCAAGCGCCTCATGCGCGCGCTGGCCGACAACATCGGGAAGTTCGAGCAGGTGCACGGCACCATCCGCGACACCGACATGCCCGAGATCCCGATGAACTTCGGGGGGCCTGCGGCGCAAGCCTGAGCCACGGACTAAGGATGCCGGAAGCCCCCTGGTCGCCAGGGGGCTTCTTCGTTCCGGTCAGAAGCGGATGGCGCGCAGGCGGTCCGCCACCGCGGTGTCTGCGCAAAGGCGCTTCAGCTCCTTTTCGATGTGCTGCTCATACCCCTCGGTGGCGTAGCCATGCCGGATCAGGTGCAGGTCCAGCAGCAGGCCGTCGACCGCCTCCCACAGCCGCTCGTCCGGTTTCTGGCCCCAAGGCAGCTTCTCGTATTCGCCCTTCACGGACTCGTAGGCATCGAGCAGGTCGTGCGTGATCATTCGTGGGCCTTCTGGTTGAACAGGATGTAGCCGAAGTTGAGGCTCCAGGCCCAGGGCTCGCGTTGCTGGTCGAAGTAGCTCACGTTGAACCACACCGGCCCGATGGGGCTCTGGTAGATGAGGGAGCCCGCCGCCATGTAGTAGCGCTGGCTGAAGGCCGGTGCGGTGGCGCTTCCCGTGCCCTCGCCGCGCACCACCGGCTCGTATGGCTGGAACACATAGCCTTCGAGGCGCAGGTCGAACCGGTTGCGCGCCACGGCCACGATGGTGCGCAGGCCACCGGCCAGGTACTTGGGCGCCCTGAACTGCTCCATGAAATAGGTGCGGCTCTCCGGTGTGGGCTGGAAAGCCGGCGCACGGATGATGGTGGCCGTGTAGTTCTGGAAGGAGGGCATGTTGCTGAATACGCCCTCGGCCAGCACCCCGAGCTTGAAGACGCCGCGGCGCAGCACGTACTGGTCCAGATGGGCGCAGGCCATCAGCCATTCGTGGTCGGCGGTGTAGAGGTCGGAGCGCGGCTGGGTGGAGCCCGGATCGGTCCGCTCCTCACCGGCGATGTAGCGCAGCCTCAGCGCGAAGCGTTCGCCCTCGTTGGGGTGCTGCTTGCGGTTGAGCGAGTTCCGGGTGAGGAGGAGGCCTGCGGTGCCATGGCGGAACCAGGTCACATCGCTTGTGTCGCGGCCGCTGAAGCCCTCCGTCTGGTAATAGCTGTCCTTGGTCTCCACCAGCTTGGCATCGAGCTTCAGGAGGCCCTTGTTGCCCAGGCCGAAGCCCGCATTGAAGCCGCCATAGGTCTCGCGCAGCACCACGAACGATGGCCGTACCTCATCGAAGAAGGTGCTGAAGCTGGTGAAGTGATCCCAGCGGTGGATATTGAAGATGGGCTCCAGGTAGGTCGGCACCCGTGTGCTGAAGTCCATACGGAGCTTCAGCTGCCCGGCCGTGTAGAATTTGCCGAAGTAGGAGAGCGCCTCCAGCTGGCTCGAGGCCGCGCCGAAGAGCTTGTAACGGAGCGCGGCCATGCCCGTGTTGATGGGCCGCGAGGAGAACATGCCGCCGAAGCGGACCTCCAGGTCCTTGTCCGGCTTCACCAGCAGGTGCAGGTCGTAGGCGTCGCGGTCGGCGCTGTAGGAGGCCTGGGGATAGAGGCCCGCGATGTTGTTGTCCGCGAAGAGCCGGAAGTAGGCGCCCTTGAGCCGCTCGGGCGATAGGGGGGTGCCCGCGTGGGCGATGGTGCGCTCGCAATAGCGGGTGGCGGACCGCTTCAGCCCCTCCACGTGGACAGCCCCGAACATCATGGGCCGTATCCTGGCGCGGAAGGCCCTACGGCGCTCGGCCACGGCGCCGGGATGCTCGCGGTGCTGCAATCCGGCCAGCACCTCGGGCATGCGGGCGAGGGCAGCCCGGTATCCATCGTCGATCGCCCTGCCGGGGTCGCTGAAGTCGAAGAGGCTGGTGCCGGTGCGCGGCTCGATGATGATGCCGTTCTCGCAGATCACCGAGAAGTTCGTGGGCTCCTGCATCATGGCCCTCAGCTGGCTCACCAGGTCGTCTTCGCTCGGAGGCGGCGAATTGCCGCTCACGTTGCTCCCCACGATCATGTCTGGCAGGAAGTCGTGGTACATGACATCGCTGGGGAAGTTGTTGTAGAGGCCGCCATCCATCATCAGGTGCCCATCCACCCGGATGGGCTTGAAATAGAAGGGGTAGCTCATGCTGGCACGCACGGCCTGCGCCAGGTCGCCTTGGCGGAACACCACCGCGCGCTGCGCCGTGAGGTCGCTGGCCACGCAGCGGAACGGCACGAAGAGCGAGTCGAAATCGTTGCCGGCAGCCGTGGATACGGGCGTGAAGCCGCGCATCTGCTCGAAGTCGAGGAGCACGGGGCTGCGCAGGTTCGTGGGGAGTGATGTCTGCAGGGCCGTGTCCAGGTCGAACCGGAGGGTGATGAGCGAGGCGTCCGGATGGTCGCGCTTGAAGAGGTAGGTGTGCCGTTGCTCCACCCCCCCTTCGGCCATGGTGCGGTAGAGCTCGGTGCGGAAGAGGGAGTCCATCTCCCACGGTGAGTATCCCGAGGCATAGAGCGCACCGATCAGCGCTCCCATGCTGCTGCCGGCCACGCAGTCCACCGGCACGCCATGCTCCTCCAGCGCCTTGAGCACGCCGATGTGGGCCAGCCCTGCGGCACCGCCACCGCTGAGCACCACGCCCACCCGCTGCCCCGCGGCCGCCCCGCTGAAACAGGCGAGGACAAGGGCGAAGAGCAAACGGGGCATGGCAGGGCTGCTCGCAAAAGTAGGGCCGTGCGTCCTGGGGGGGCTGCCATTCGTGGAGCCGGTTCACCGCCCGTCGCCGGATGCGTCCCGCCGCTCAGGCGGGTGCCCGGTCCGTGGGTAGGGAACGCTGCACTGCAGCGAGATAGGCCGGTGTGCGCAGCAGCCGGCTGCCGTACCAGCTGAAGAGCTCGCCGTCCACCAACCTCACCGGGGTGCCGGGGCAGATCATGTTGAACTCCAGCAGGTGCTTTTCGGCGAAGGGGTAAGGCTCGGAGGAGAGCAGGACTACATCGGGGTCGGCTGCCGCGAGCTCTGCCGGGGTGATCTCCGCGTAGCGCTCTGGGCGGTGGGCGAACGCGTTGGTGAAGCCCGCACGGTCCAGCATGTCACTGATGTAGGTGTCCTCGCCCGCCACCATCAAGGGGTCGCGCCAGATGAAATATGCGACGCTCATTGGGGTTGACGGCCGTTCAAGATGGTCGAAAGCAACCGCGATCAGTCGGATCAGCTCACCGGCCCTGTCACCAGTGGCCGTCAATTCTCCCACGCGCCGGATCATTTCCAAAGCGCCGTCCAGGTCGCGCACGTCGCTCATCCACACGGGGAACTCCCGTTCCAACGCTTCGATGTCCTCCCGGCTGTTCTCCTCCTGGTTGCCGATGATGAGGTCGGGCTTCAATGCGCGCACCTTGTCCAGATCCACCTGCTTGGTGCCACCCACGCGGGCCTTGCTGCGGAACCAGGCATCCGGGTGGATGCAGAACTTGGTAATGCCCACCACGCGGTCGCCAAGGCCCAGGTCGTGCAGAAGTTCGGTCTGGGACGGAACGAGGGAGATGATGCGCTCCGGGTGGTCGGGCACTCGGACGGTGCGGTTCATCTGGTCGGGGACGGAGCGCATGCGATCAGATGATCGGATGAGTGAACTCCTTAGCCTTTGCTCGGTACGAAGAACCACCGGTAGGTCAGTAGTCCCGTGAGCATGGCCAAGGCGATCATAATAATCCAACTGATGCGGGATCGAATGGTAGTCCAAAATGCCTGCCTTGCTAAAAGATCGCTCGTTTCTGACTCCAAGTACTTTAAGTCAAGACCGGTGTTAAGTAGGACCAAGCTCGAATAGGCCCAGGCCATGAATGACAGGAATAAGATGATGAGAAGAGCCGCTGCTGTATATCGTGCTTTCCATCTCATGCTCCGGCCATGATCTTCATCTCTGATCCGTCGAAATAGTCGTTGTGTTTGTACAGTTACGCCGCCGCCTGACGCTTCTCGGCCAATTCCCGCAGGAATTCCGGGCACAGATCGAAACCGTTCGGCCAGGAGATACCGCCTCCGGGTTCCGTGGTCACCTGCGCGAAGAGGTCGGGAGCGGCCACCTGTTGGGCGATGCCTTTGGTGAGCAGGGGCTTTAGGTCGACCTCCGCTTGGAAGCCATCCGCGAAGGTCAGGATGAGCCGGTTAGCTCCTTGTGGAATGACCTTTACGACCGTGTTCATGTCTCTAAGGTAGTGGATCGATCGGCGATGGAGGTTCGCCCTCCACGGCACGGTTCCAGTTGGTCAGCAGTTCCGCGCGATGCATGGATGCCCATTCCAGTACCAGCGCATGCGCCCTGCCGGGCAAGGAACCGGCGATCAGTTCAAGGGTGCGGATGTCGAACTCGGCGCGTTGACCCTGGTATTCCGCGTGGAAGTGCGGCGGGTTGTGGTCCATGAAATACATCCGGATGATGATCCCGTAGAAGCGGCAGAGTTCAGGCATGGCCCAGGCGGATCACCGCAATTTGCCGATGATATCCTGTTTTGTCAGGATACCATAGCCGTTCGGTTGTTCCACCAACACGGCCGGACTGCCATTGCCCAACCGCTTCGCGACTTCTTCCAAGGTAGCTTCCAATTGCACCACGGGCAGGGCCGCCCCCATCACCACGCGGGCGGCCTGGGTGCGCACGTCGGCGTCCTCCAGGATGGCATCGAACAGGCGGGCATCGGTGATGGTGCCCACCGGTTTGCCGCCCTCGAACACGGGCAGCTGGTCGATGTTGTGGGCGCGCATCCTGTCGATGGCCATCAGCACCGGCTCATCGGCCTCCACGCTCAGCAGCTGCAGCTCCTTGCCTTTCAGCAGGTCGCCGGCGGTGGGCTTCTCCTCCACCAGGAAGCCGCGCTCGCGCATCCAGTCGTCGTTGAACATCTTGCCCAGGTAGCGCGTGCCGTGGTCGTGGAAGATCACCACCACCACGTCCTCGGGCTTCAGCAGGTGCTTCATCTGCATCAGGCCGGCCATGGCCGCGCCCGCGCTGTTGCCTACGAAGATGCCCTCGTCCTTCACGATCTTGCGCGTGTAGATCGCCGCGTCGCGGTCGGTGACCTTCTCGAAATGGTCGATGAGGTCCATGTCCACGTTGGCCGGCACGAAGTCCTCGCCGATACCCTCGGTGATGTAAGGGTAGATCTCGTTCTTGTCGAACTCGCCGGTCTCCTTCAGCTTCTTGAAGACGGATCCGTAGGTGTCGATGCCCCAGATCTTCACGTTCGGGTTCTTCTCCTTCAGGTAGCGGCCGGTACCGCAGATGGTGCCACCGGTGCCCACGCCCACCACCAGGTGCGTCACCTTACCGTCCGTCTGGTCCCAGATCTCGGGGCCGGTGCTTTCATAGTGCGCCTGGCGGTTGCTGAGGTTGTCGTACTGGTTGGCCTTCCAGCTGTTGGGTACCTCCTTCACCAGGCGGCTGCTCACGCTGTAGTAGCTGCGCGGGTCCTCGGGGTCCACGTTGGTGGGGCACACGATCACTTCCGCCCCGAAGGCGCGCAGGGCGTCCACCTTCTCCTTGCTCTGCTTGTCGGTGGTGGTGAAGATGCACTTGTAGCCCTTGATGATGGCCGCGATGGCGAGGCCCATGCCGGTGTTGCCGCTGGTGCCCTCGATGATGGTGTACCCGGGCTTCAGCAGGCCGGCCTTCTCGGCGTCCTCGATCATCTTCAGGGCCATGCGGTCCTTGATGCTGTTGCCGGGGTTGAAGGTCTCCACCTTGGCCAGCACGGTGCAGGGCAGGTCCTTGACGATGCGGTTGAGCTTCACCATGGGCGTGTTGCCGATGGTGCTGAGGATGTTCTCGTGGATCTTCATTGCAGCACGAAGGTAGGAGCGTCCCGCCGGTTGCGTAGGGGCGGATCAGGATCCGCCCCTACGCGAACCGGATGGCCTTGGCGGGCGCGATGCGGGTCACCAGCATGCTGGGGAGGATGAGCGCCAGCACGCACACCAGCAGGGTGCCTGCGTTCAGCGCCAGCACCGCTAGGGGTTCGATGTCCACCACCACGGCATCCACGTAGTAGGTCTCCACGGGCAGCTTCACCAGGCCGAAGCGCTGCTGCACGGCGGCGAGGCCGATTCCCAGGGCATCGCCGAGGAGGATGCCGGCGCCCAGGATGTAGGCGGCATCGAGGAGGAAGATGCGGCGGATGGCGCCGTTGGTGGCTCCCAGGGCCTTGAGCGTGCCGATCATGGCGGTGCGCTCGAGGATGATGATCAGCAGTGCGCTGGTCATGTTGATGATGGCCACGGCGATCATGAGCGCGATGATCACCACCACGTTCTTGTCCAGCAGCTCGAGCCAGGCGAAGATCTCCGGGAAGCGGTCGCGCGCGCTGAGGGAGCGGAGGTCGGGGGGCAGGTAGGCGGTGTACACCAGGTCGTCGAGCCGCTGCATGTCCTCGAAGCGGTCGAGGATCACCTCGAAGCCGCCGCAATACCTGCGGTAGCTGCCGCCGCTGCCGCTGCGCTCCACGCGCACGCCGCCCACGATCACCTCGGTGCCCAGGCTGGTGGTCACCCGCACCAACGAGTCGGGGATGATGCGCACGACGGCCGTGTCCGGGATGGTGCGATCGGCATCGTGGACGACGAGCGTGAACGCGGTGTCCTTCGGGGCCTTGCCGATGGCGCCATACGGCACATCAGGCACGTAGCGGTCGTAGAGCAGGGCGCGGTGCGGGCCAGGCCCCTTCCAATCCGTTCCGGGCCATTCGTAGGTGTAGAGCCGATCCCCCCCGAACGCGAGCCCGGTGATCTCCACGTAGCTGCTGTAGCGGAGCGGGCTCACATCGATCTCGGCTTTCAGCCCCCATTGGGCGAAGCGCTGCAGGTGGTCGATGTCCACGAACACCAGGTTGTGGTCGATCTGCTCCAGCCCGGTCTGGTACACGCCGCACACGCGGAAGCGCCGCGGGCGGATCTCGTCGCGGCCCCGGACGAGGTAGGTGGTGATGGTGTCGTCCACGCCGATGCGCAGGCGGTCCGCATGGTGCTTGGAGAGGAGCAGGTCGATGGGGCGTGCGCTGTCGCCGATGGCCGGGAGCCCGCCCTGCAGCAGGTGCGTGCGGAGGAATCGGGTGTCGTAGTCGGCACCGATGCCCTTGAGCACCACGCCCTCGATGTCGCGCTCCGTTTCGATGATGCCCGGCCGTGTGGCATACACTTGGATGTGGGCGATGCCGGGAACGGTATCCAATGCGGGGTAGAACGGCTGGCCGATGGGTATGCGCAGGGTCTCCTTGGGGTCGGTCTGGCCGATGGCGACGATCTGCAGGTGGGCCGCCGCCCCGGTTACTTTCGCCCGCACCTCGCGCTGGAAGCCCCGCGTGATGCCCACCGTCAGGATCATGACCGCCATGCCCACCACGATGCCGAGCACCGCGATGAACACGATGGGCCGCGAGAATCCGGCGGTTCCCCCGCGTACGATGCGGCGGGCGATGAAGTGCGCGAAGCTCACGGCGAAGGGGATGCGGGCGAAGATAGCCGCGCTGCTGCTGGCGCTCCCGTTGGCGGCGGCAGCCCAGCAGCCGGTGGCCGTGGCCATCGGCAGGCCCGAGGTGACGGTGGGCGCGGCGCGCACCGAGGCCTACCTGCCGCTGCTGCGCGGGCGGCGGGTGGCGGTGGTGACCAACCAGACCGGCATGATCGGCGGCACCCACCTGGTGGACTCCCTGCTCACCCTCGGCGTGCAGGTGGTGAAGGTGTTCGCCCCCGAGCACGGCTTCCGCGGCGAGGCGGATGCCGGTGAGCATGTGAAGGACCAGCGCGATGCCCGCACCGGGCTGCCGCTCGTCTCGCTCTATGGCGCCAACAAGAAGCCCACCGCCGCGCAGCTCGCCGATACGGAGGTGCTGCTCTTCGACATCCAGGATGCGGGCGTGCGCTTCTACACCTACATCAGCACGCTGCACTACGTGATGGAGGCGGCGCAGGAGCAGCAGCGCAAGGTGATCGTGCTGGACCGTCCCAATCCCCATGGCTTCTACGTGGACGGTCCCGTGCTGCAGGAGGCGTACCGCTCCTTCGTGGGCATGCATCCCGTGCCCCTGGTGCATGGCATGACCATCGGCGAGTATGCCCGCATGATCAACGGCGAGGGCTGGCTCAAGGAAGGGCGCCGGTGCGACCTCACCGTGGTGGAGTGCGTGGGCTACGACCACGATGCCTTCTACCAGCTGCCCGTGCGCCCTTCGCCCAACCTGCCCAACATGGCGGCGGTCTACCTCTACCCATCCTTGGGGCTCTTCGAGGGCACCATGGTGAGCGTGGGGCGCGGCACCGACCAGCCGTTCCAGTGCGTGGGATACCCCGGCAATCCCATCGGCGCCTTTGCCTTCACCCCGGTGCCCAAGCCGGGCGCCAAGGACCCTCCGCACAAGGGCAAGCGCTGCACGGGGATCGACCTGCGGGACTATGGCGCGTTCAGCACGCGGATGGACCGCCGCATCAACCTGCAATGGCTGATCGGCCTGTACGAAGCCTGCCCGGACAAGGCGGCGTTCTTCACTCCCTTCTTCGACAAGCTGGCCGGCGGGCCTGAGCTGCGCCAGCAGGTGCAGGCCGGCGCCACGGAGGAGGCCATCCGCGCAGGATGGGCCAAGGACCTGGAGGCCTTCCGCCGGGTGCGGGCCAGGTACCTGCTCTACCCGGATTTCACGCGGTGATCCCGCTCGGGGGTGCGCGGGTCGTGCCCGCCCTCGTAGCGCGGGCGTGGCCTTGGCTGCCGTTCTCCATGCGCCCTGCTCCGCGCCTTTCATCGGCCGGTGCAGAGGGCTTGGCACGGCGGACGGCGCATGATTGACCGTGGTGCGGTGCACCGCCCGGCGATGGCTTGATGGAGGCCTGCCGCGGGGCGGGATGCCGTTGCGGCCCAGGGGGCATCCCGGGGTTGGCCCAGGCCCTGAATGCAGCGGCCCCCACCGTTTCCGATGGGGGCCGCGCACAAAGGCCGGTTCAGGCGGTGCTTACTTCTGGATCACCAGGCGCTCGTTGTAGGTGGCTTCACCGGCGGTGATGCTCACCATGTAGAGGCCGTTGGCCAGGGCGCCGTTGAGGTCGAGCACCGTGTTGAGGTAGCCATCCTGCACCGCGATCGTGCGAGCGGTCACCCGCTTGCCGAAGGCGTCGTAGATGTCCACGCTCACGGTCTCCACGCCGGCCGCCACGCGGTCGAGCGCGAGGGTCAGCTGGTCGCCGCGGTTCGGGTTGGGGAACACGCGCAGGGCGGCCGCGGCATCCATGCTCTCGCTGCCCGTGGGCTGCGTGGCCATGGAGGAGCAGCCGGAGATGAACACCGTGCAGACGTCGCCCCAGGGCGTGAGGTCCGTGTAGGGGTCACCGCCCACGCACCAGGTGGCGCCATTGTCGAAGCTGGCCCGGGCCTCCACTTCGTAGAGCTTGCAGGCCTGCAGGGTGGCGTTCGAGGGCAGGGGCGTTCCCACCAGGTTGTTCATGTTCAGGTAGGTCCACGGGTTGTTGCTCACGCCGGTCTTCACGATCACCACGCCCTCGGCGGGGAGGCGGAAGCGGAACTGGTAGCGGTTCGCGGGCACCGACACGCAGTTGGCGTTGAGGCGGGTCTTGCCCTTGGCGTAGACCAGGTTGGCCTGGCCGTTGCCCAGCGCCTTGGTGACGCCGCAGGAGTAGCGGAAGTCAGACGGGTCGTCGTTCAGCTTGGTGGCCTTGCACTGGCCCGCCACGTTGTCGATCATCATGCGCGTGGCAGGGCCCCACTGGCGCCATACGCCCGGGCTGATCTGCGTGCGCACGCGCACGTTGTAGAGGCGGCCTTCCACCAGCGAGGGCAGGTTGAACATGTTCAGCTGGTTGGGGCCGCCGGTGTTGGCGGGGTAGCGCAGGCTGAGCGTGCCGTTGGGGTCGTACACCCAGAACTGGTACACGTTGCCGGTCACGTTGTTGGTGTTGTTGGCCAACAGCCTGTCCGAGCAGGTGCCCGAGGCGCCGCGGCGCAGGTCGAGGCGGTCCATGTCGTCCACCACCAGGCGATCATTGCCCATGGGGATGGTGAAGCCCTGGCCGCCGGAGATCTGGCTGATGCAGCCGTTGAGGAAGTTCGACGTGTTGTCGATCACGCGCTTGCCGTCCACGCGCACCACGTAACCGCCGTTCACGATGCCGTTGCAGTCGCCGTCCTCGATGGTGAAGTAGTAGTTGCCATCGGGCAGGCAGGTGGTGTAGGTGTAGTTGGGGCTCGGCGGCGGGTAGTCGTAGGCGGGGTAGCCGGGCGAGCTCTGCACCAGGATGTTGGTGCCTTGCTGGCGCAGGGCCCAGCGCAGGGGGCTGGCGCCGTCGCTCTGCAGGGTCACGGTCACCGTCTGGGTGCAGGGGGTGCCTGCGCAGGCGCAGGCGGGGCTGCCGCCCAGCACGTCGAGCACCGTCAGCGGGTTGCCGTCATCGCAGGCCTGGCCGGGGCTGCCGTTGTTCACCGTGGGGCAGATGTCGCAGAAATCGGGCACGGCATCGCCGTCGCCATCGGTGAAGTCATTGCCGCCGGGGCAGATGTCGCAGGCGTCACCGTTGGTGTCGCCATCGCTGTCGGTCTGGCTGGCGTTGGAGTCAGCTGGGCAGTTGTCGCACACATCGCCCACGCCGTCGGCATCGGCATCGGCCTGGTTGGCATTGGCCGTGCTCACGCAATTGTCGCAGGCATCGCCCACGCCATCGCTATCGCCGTCCACCGCGGTCACGTTCAGTACGGCGTTGCCGCCGGTTCCGCCCGACCAGTAGTCGCCCACCGCGATGTAGTAGGTGGTGCCTTGGGTGGCTGCCCAGGTTACCCAGCTCTGTAGCGTGGAGGGGCAGGGGCCATTCGCCCCGGCATCATCGTTACAGGTGATCGGGGTCAGCCCGGCGCATGTGCCTGCGTAAACGGCGATCTCGGTGTCATAGCTCGATCCGCAGGTGTAGGCGATCATGGGTCCGCAAACACCGCTCACGGTCCACCAGACGTTGTTGTATGGGCCATCACAGGTCGTCACCGGGCCGTCGGTGGTGGCGCCCACGGTCGATACCGGTGTGCTGGTGTAGGGCAGCGTGGTGATGGGGATGGCGCTGGCGCAGGCGTCGCTGGGCGGCGGCGGGCAGTTGACGCGCCAGGTCACGGTGCCGGTCATGCCCGGTGCTTCGCCGCGCCACAGCAGGTAGTAGGTGGTGCCGGCGGTCCAGGTGGCGCCGATGGGGAAGCTGCCCGTGGCGAATGAGGCCAGGTCGCCGCTGATGCAGTTCCAGGTGGCAGCTTGCGCGCAGGAGGTGGCCCAGCTGAGGGCGGAGTAGTTGTTCAGGCTGTTGGCGGTCACGGTAACGCTGTAGTTGCCCGTCACCGTGGGCGTGTAGGTGAACATGCGCTCCATGCCGGTGCGACCGAAGCTGCACAAGGTCTGCACGGTCCAGAAGGGCGTGCCGCTGAGCGAGGTGGTCTGGGTGGTGCCGCAGGCAGCAGCTGCCACCGGTGCCGTGCAGGGGTTCACCGCAGGGGCGGTGCATTGCACCGCGCGGGTCCGGCTAGTGCCTGACTCGCCACAAGCAGCAGGGCCGCTTGTGTGCGTGTAGAAGCGGTAGGTGCCGCTGGTGGAGGGGGTGTAGGTGCGCGGCGTGGTACCAAAGGCCAGCGCCGTGGTACCGGCTGCATTGCTGATGGTGATGTAGTCCGTGCCTACCGAGCTCGTGAACGTGTACAGCGTGCCGGCCGTGAGGTTCACGTTGGAGTATTCGCCGGCGTAGCCAACCGTGGTAATGGATTCCGCTGCACCTGTGCAGACCGGGGTGAACGTGGTGCCCGGGTAAAGACCATAGGACGCCGTTAGGCATCCGCTGCCTCCACCTCCGCCGGCCGCCGTCCGGCTCACGCGGATGGCGGAGCAGGTGGTGTTCGACACGCAGTTGTACTGGTGCAGGTGGATGCGCACCGTGCCGGTGAGCGTGGCCACCCACGTGATCCGCGATTGCGTGCCGCAGGCGTCATCGCTGTAGCCGAGCTGGGCGCCAGCCGTGGTACGCAGCGTGAGCTGTGAGTCGTAGGTGACGTTGGAGCCGTCAGCAGCGCAGGTGGAGAAGATGTAGGTGTCCCCCGTGGTCACGGCCACGTTCGCGTATTCGCCGGCATAATTGCAGGCGTTGATGGTTTGGAATCCTGCACCCGCCGTTGGTGTAAAGGTGGTGCTTGGGTACAGCGTCGTGGCGGTGCACTGGGCCTGAACCCCTGTGGGCAGGGCGGACCAGAGCATTGCACTCGCAGCCAGGGAGGCGATGGACCACCGCGTTCGGCGCATTCGCCCCTTTGAGTTCTGTCGATTCATGTGTGTTGGTTTTGGAAGTGTGAACGTTGCAAGGGCGGCACGTTCCGTGGTGCCGTCACGAGGGCAAGGCGGGTGGGCCTGTCGGGTAATGGGGCCGCGGGGAAGCGGCCGGCAGCGGGTGGGGGGGAGGGGATGGTAGTAGGGAAGGGGCGGGGAGGTTTGGTCTCCGCAGTCCCTTCCGGGCTCCTCGGGCTGTTCCGCGGGTGCGTTCCCGGTCTTCCGGTCCGGTGGCGCACCCTGCTCTTGTGCGGCCTTGCAGGGCTCCGCGGCAAAAGCGAGGGGAAGCTAATGCGGTGTGAATTGAAAGTCAAGCTTTCCCATCGATGAAGCGCATTTTTCTGCGTTCAGGCAGGTTCGGGTCATCGATGAACAGGCCGTGCGGGCCAATGGGTGCAGAAGGGCGGACCGGTGCGCCGGCCGCCCCGCGGCGCGAGCCGCCCAAACGCAGCGGCCCCCACCGGAAACGGTGGGGGCCGCGCTCATAGGTCGGTTCGGGCGGTACCTACTTCTGGATCACCAGGCGCTCGGTGAAGGTGGCCGTGCCGGCGGTGATGTTCACCATGTAGAGGCCGTTGGCGAGCGATCCGTTGAGGTCGAGCACCGTGTTGAGGAAGCCATCCTGCACCGCGATGGTGCGGGCGCTCACGCGCTTGCCGAAGCCGTCGTAGATGTCCACGCTCACGGTCTCCACGCCCTCCGCCACGCGGTCGAGCGAGAGCATCAGCTGGTCGCCGCGGTTCGGGTTGGGGTACATGCGCAGCTCGGCGGCTTCACCGGCGGCCGTGCCGGGCTGCACTGCCAGGCTCTGGTTGAGGTCGCAGGCGGTGGTCAGCTGGCACACATCGCCCCAGGCGGGGTCGCTCACGCTGGTGGGGTTGGGGGTCACCACGCACCAGGTGCTGCCGTTGTTGAAGCTCACGCGCACATCCACATCGTAGGTCTTGCAGGGCTGCAGGCCGTTGGTGTTCACGAAGTACTGGCCGGTGGCGCTGGTCTTCACGAGCACGAAGTTCTCCGAGGCGATGCGGAAGCGGAACTGGTAGCGGTTGGCGTTCACCCAATTGCAGTTGTTGTTCATGCGGCGCACGGGGCGGGCATGCACCAGGCTGGCCTGGCTGGTGCCCACCGGGCGGGTCTGGCCGCAGCTCAGGAACTGGTTGTCGGGGATGTCCATCAGCTTGGTGGCGGGGCACTGGGCCAGGGTGTTGTCCACCTTCAGGCGGCAGGCAGCGCCCCAGGGCAGGTAGTTGCCGGCCACGCGTCCGCGCACCTTCACGTTGTACACCACGCCTTGCTGCAGCTGGTTGCCGCTCCAGCTGTTGAGCTGGAAGTGGCAGGCGCGGGTGGCGCTCACCGGCAGGCCGTTGGCCGTGCTGTGGCTCTGGAAGCGACGGAAGCTGTAGCCGCCGTTGGGGTCGTACCACCACATCTGGTAGCCGCTGGTGGCGTTGGTGACGCCGAACTGGGCGGTCACCGCAGCGTTGTTGTTGGCCACCACGAACTCACCGCCGCAGGGGCTGGTCTTCCAGTCGAGCTTGTCGCAGCTGGTGAAGATCAGGCGGTCGTCGCCGAGCGGCAGGCAGAAGGCCCCGTTGCTGGCGATGGCGCTCACCGCCCCGCTGGAGAAGTTGTCGCGGTTGTCGATGATGCGGCGCTGGGCCCCGTCGCCTTCGCGCAGGATGTAGCCGCCGCCGGCGATGCCGTCGCCGCCCGCATCGAGCACGCGCAGGTGGTAGCAGCCGTCAGGCAGGCAGCTGAAGCTGGTGACGATGGCGTTGTCCGGGAAGGTGCCGGCCTCCACGGCGTAGATCAGGGCGTTGGTGCCGTCCTGGCGCAGCTCGTAGGAGAGGTCCTCGCCGTTGCCGTCGGTCTCCAGCTCGAGGGTGAGGTCGTTGTTGCCGATGTACACGGTGATGTCCGTGCTGGCCGAGCAGCTGTTGTTCTCCGCGGTCACCGTGTAGGTGGTGGTGGCCGCCGGGGTGGCCGTCACATCGGGGCCGCTGCTGGTGTTGAGGCCCGCGCCGGTCCAGGTGTAGGTGACGTTGTTGTACTCGAACTCGATGGCCCAGCCGGCCATGTTGCCCGTGTCGCCACCGGCATCATCCGAGACGAAGAGGCTCCAGGTGCCGTTGGGATCGCCGGTGAAGAGGCTCAGCGAGGGCGTGGCCTGGGTCACATCGCCAGGGCCCGGAGCGAACCAGTTGTCGGGCGTGCCGTAGTTGGTGCACTGGTAGGAGCCGGATGGGATCACTCCGCTGTCCGACATCGGACCTGCGGCATCGTCGCGGATCTCCAGGTTCTCACCCGTGAAGTCGTTGCTGAGGCCGGCATCGGACATCAGCACCACGTTGGTGCCGGTGGGCGACTGCAGCAGGATGTCGATGTCATCCGGGAAGGTGTGTACCATGCCGTTGAGGAACACCCGCTTCACGGTGACGCCGCTGGTGGGCAGCCCGCTCACCGTGATGGTGGAGGGGTAGGGGCCACCGATGCTGCTGGCACCTGTTCCACCGCTGTTCGGCGCTGCGGGGATGGCCACGCCACCACCGTTGAAGCTGACCGTGGAGAGCGCGGTGGAGCTTGCCGTGATGTCCACGCTGCCGCCGGGGCAGAGCGACCACACCGTGGGCACCACCACGGGGGCGGTGGGCGTCACGTTCACGCTCACGCTGGCGGTGGCGGGTGCGCTGCTGCAGCCGTTGGCCGTGGCCACCACGCTGTAGGTGCCGCTCATGGTGAGCGTGGCGCCGGCGATCACGGGGTCCTCATCGGTGCTGCTGAAGCTCAACGGTCCGGTCCAGGCGAAGGTGCTGCCCGGCACGTCGCTGCCGCCCTGCAGTTCGATGTCGGCGCCCACGCATACGGGGCTGTTGCTGCTGGCGCTGGCCACGGGCACGGCGTATTCGGTGACGACCACGGTGGCGGTGGCATCGCTGCCGCAGCCATCCTCGATCAGCACGCTCCAGGTGCCCGCCTCATCCACCGTGAGGGTGGGCGATGCGCTGGGCGCGCCGGTGACGTTGCTGGGGCTCGTCCACGTGAAGGTGTAGGGGCCGCCGCCGCCCTGGGGCACGGCGGTGAGCTCCACATCGCTGCCGGTGCAGAAGCTGGCCGGGTCGGGGTTGATCTCCGCCTCACCCGCCTGGATGGCCGGGTTGGCCTCCAGCGTCACCTGTGCCGGTGCGGACACGCAGCCGTTGGTGGCCGTTGCCGTCACCGTGTAGGTGATGTCGGCCAGCACGTTCTGGGCCTCGGGATCGGCCACGTTCGTGGCCGTGAGGTAGGTGGCCGGGCTCCACGAGAAGGTGGCCTGGTTCGGCGTGAAGCTGATCACCTGGCCATCGACGAGGCTGGCTTGGTTGAAGCTGTACTGGATGGCGCTTCCGGCCGCGTTGGCCCACTGGATGCCGACCGTGGCGTTGAGGCCGTTGTCATTGGCGGCGGCCTGTGTGCCACCGAAGATGACGTCGGGGTAGACGAAGAAGATCTGCCCGGTCACCTGGTCCAGTTGCACCTGGAAGGTGATGACCTGGCCGGCGACCGCTGCGGAACGGCCCCAGTTGTTCCACTGGGCGATGAGCAGGTTGCCGCTCTGGCCGATGAAGATCTGGCCGCCGCCCGCATCGTTGTCGATGTCGTCCCACCACGGCGCCAGGAAGGCATTGCCTGCGGCCACCGTACCGGTCGGAAGAGCGGCGTTGGTGAGCGAGATATCACCGGCCGTCGCACCGAACACGATGACGCCGTTGGCGCCTACCCGCGCGTCGGTGTAGTTCACCCCATTGAAGATGAAGCCGCCGGGGATGGTGATGTTGTGCTCGGTGTCATCACCCACGCCGGGGATGGCCGTTCCCGTGCCGCTGATGTCGATGAAGCTGGTGCCGCTGCTGCCCAGGCTGTACCCGGACACCGGGGCCGTCGCATTCAGCTGGCTGTTGGCGCCGATGCACACCGGGTTGGGGTCGGCGGTGAGGCTGGTGATCACCGGGGTGGTGTTCACCGATACCGCCACCGTGCCCTGGGTGGAGCAGCCGTTGGCCGTGGCCGTGAAGGTGTAGGTGCCCTGGGCGGCCGTGGTGATGGCCGTGATCAGCGGGTTCTGGTCCGTGCTGCTGAAGGAGTTCGGGCCGGTCCAGCTGAAGGTGGTGCCGAAGTCGGTGGTGCCGGTCAGCTGCAGGTCCTGGCCGGTGCAGGCAGGGCCGGCGCTGGCGCTGGCGGTCGGCGTGGGCGTCACCTGGATGCTCACCTGGTTGGAGAGCGTGCTGTCGTTGGTGGCCAGGCACTTCACCGAGGCCACGAAGTAGGTGGTCTCGGTAAGGCCGCTGGCGGTCACGGAAGCACCGCTGCCCACGTTGGTGGTGTAGGGGCCGCCGTTCACCGTGGAGCTCCACCAGGTCACCGCCACGCCGGCATCGGTGCTCTGGCCGGTGAGGCTCAGGTTCGTGCTGGCGGGTGCGCAGACGGGGCCTGGCTGCGAGCCGGCCGCCGTTCCGGCCACCGGTGCGCCGGCGCAGACGGCGATGTTGGTGATGTTGATGTCATCCAGGTGGAAGTCGTAGTCCGGGGTGTTGTCAACCGGGCCGTCCTGCGCCAGGAAGGCGATGATCACCGGCTGCCCGGCGTAGCTGCTCAGGTCCACCTGCTGCTGCACCAGGCTGTTGGTGATGCCCACGGTGTTGGCGGCGTTGTGCACGAAGATCTCGCTGTAGCTGGCGCCGCAATCGGTGCTGATCATCACGCGCACCCGGTCATCGGTGCCCTGCATGCCAGCCGGGTCGGCTGCACCGGAGGCGAAGTCCGTGATGGCGATCTTGTACTGCAGCACGGTGCCCAGCACGGGTACGAACTTCGGTCCCACGATCCACTCGTTGCGGGTGGTGCCGAAGAGGTTGATGCGCGCGGTGGCCTGTCCCAGCGCGCTGGAGCTGAGCCATCCACTGGTTGTGCCGGCCGGCAATGCGGCGCCTGCGCCCTCACGGAAGTTCGGGAACACCGTGGTGAGGTTCGACCCGGTGAAGCCGGTGAAGTTGCAGGTCTGCGGGATGGCCACCGTGGCCGCGTTGATGCGGTTGGCGGCGGTCATGCCGTCGTTGGTGGCGTTGCCGTCACCGGCCACCACGGCGCTGCCGTTGAAGGTGTAGGTGCCAGCGGCGGTCATGTCGAGCGTGGCACTCATGGTCACGTCGATGGTGGCGGCGGGGGCCACGATGCCGGTGCTCACCGTGCCGCTGAGGTTGGCGGTGGCGGCGCCGGTGACGGCCACGTTCACCGTGAGCGGGTTCACGCTCAGGTCAAGCGGGTAGATGGCGTTGTTCAGCACGCGCACGATCACGTCCTCGGCGGCGGTGTAGCAACCGGCGGCCAGGGGCTCCACCAGCACGGTGGCGTCCACGTCGATCAGCGGCGGCGCGCTCACGCACACCGTGTAGGCGTTGGTGCCCGCGGTGGTGCGGCTCACGCGCACCCAGTAGATCTCACCGATGGTGAGGTTGGCCGGGTTGCTGGCCGTGGCGCCGCTCACGCAGCTGGTGCCGGGCACCAAGGTCAGGGCGCCGCAGGTGCCGGTGTAGATGGAGTGCGAGAGGCCCGTGGTGGTGCCGCCCAGCTGCACGCGGTGCGTGGGGGCCGTGGCGGTGAAGCGGTACCAGCGGTCCTGCACCACGCCGGTGCAGCCGCCCGTGATGCCGGCCGTGAGCGTGGCACCGGTCATGTTGCCGGGCGAGGTGGCCGTGCAGGTGTAGTTGGGGTTCATCGGCAGGATCCACGCGGAGCAGGGCTCGTCGTTGGGGCAGGCCGACTGCTCCTCGGTGAAGGTGCCCAGGTTCAGGTCGCAGGAGCCGTCGAAGTCGTGGCGCAGGAAGACCTCCACGTCATCGCCGAAGGCGAAGGGCCCGATGTTCTGGATGTCGAAGTCGATCAGGCCCGGGATGGTGACGGGCGTTCCGCCGTTCACGCTGTACTCCAGGTCAACGGTGGCGCCGTCGCCCACGAAGTCGACGCCCACGTCGAGCGAGAAGCGCTGCTCGAAGCAGTCGAGCACGGTGGCGACGGAGCCGGCGGGGTCTACGCAGCCGGGGTTGCACTGCACCTCCCACACCCAGGTGGAGGCGAGGGGGTCGTTGTCGGCGCAGCTGCCGCTGCCATCGCTGGCCACCACCATGTAGATGCTCTGGCCGGTGGAGACCACGGTGACGCCGAAGAGGTTGGCGAAGGAGCCCGCGGTGAGCGAGGGCGCGTTGTCGTCCACGCCGTCGTAGATGTTGATGATGTCATTGGGCTCCATGCCGCCGCTCACGAAGCGCAGGCGGATGGTCTCGCCCGGGGGCGCCTCGAAGAGCCAGCTGCGGGTGTCGTTGTTCTCGTAGCAGTAGGTCTTGGTGAGGATGTTGGGGCAGACGATGAACTCGGGGCATCCGCTGCGGAACACGGGCAGGGTGGTGTTGCAGCCGGCGGCGGGGTCCACGATGGTCACCACCACGTCATCGGTGCCCAGGAAGGGCCCGAGGGGGGCCTGCGGGCCGGCGGCGAGGCCGCTCACCACCACGGGGGTGCCGCCGTTCACCGTGTAGCTGAGGTCGACCGTGGGGCCGTTGCCGGTGCTGTTCACCAGCACGCTGATGGAGAAGGCCGAGTTGATGCAGTCCTGCACCACGGCCAGGTCCACATCGGGGCTCTGGTTCACCGTCATCGTCACGTTGCCGGTGGATTCGCAGCCGTTGGTGGACGACACCAGGACGCTGTAGGCGGTGGTGGCCGTGGGGGCCTCCGCCACGGGGTTGGCGATCACATCGGAGGTGAGGAAGGTGCTGGGCGTCCACAGGTAGTCAGCCTGGGGCAGCGAGAAGCGGTAGCCGTCGTTGGTGATGCTGTACTCGGCTGCGTTCCGGCCCGGGACGGTGATGGCCTCGGTGCCGGCGGCGTTCTCCAGGCCCTGGGTGATGATGTCGCCGCCCGTGGTGTTGGAGTTGGCGATGTGCATCTCCACCGTGCCGTCCTCGAAGAGCACGATCTGGCCGTCGAGCGCGCCGGTGCTGCCGAAGCGGATCACGTTGTTGTAGCGGACCACGAAGCGGTTCGGGGCGGTGAGCGTGAAGTAGTCGATGGTGCCGCCGAGGCCCGTGTTGTAATCCTCCCAGGCCAGCGCGATCACGTTGTTGGGCTGGTTCACATCGTTGGTGGGCAGCAGCTCACCGGAGCAGCAGCCCGCATCGGTGGTGTTGGCGAAGGTGATGAAGCCGTTGGTGCTGATGCGCAGCGTGGTGTAGTTCACGCCGAAGAAGGGGAAGGTGAAGCCGATGGCCACGTCGCCCGACATGCTGTCATCGCCCGTGGGGCCGGGGGTGACAGGCCCTGCGGGGCTGAGCGGCGCGTAGGCGATGGGTGCGCCGGCGTAGCCGACGAACGCGTTCACATTGAGCTGCACATCACCCGTGCCGGCGCAGACCGGGTTGGGGGTGGCGGTCACCGACGAGATGATGGGGGCGGGCTGCGGGCTCACGGTCACCGTGGCCGGTGCGCTGGAGCAATCGCCCAGGGTGGCCACGAAGCTGTAGGTGCCTGCGCTGGCCGGCACCACGGGGTTCACCGTGGGGTTCTGGCTGGTGCTGGCGAAGCTGTTGGGGCCGGTCCAAGCGAAGCTGGTGCCGATGTCGGTGGTGCCCGTCAGCTGCAGGGTCTGGCCCAGGCAGGCCAGGCCGGCGCTGGCCGAGGCCGTGGGGGTGGGGTTCTCCACCACCGTGATGCTCGCCGTGGCGGTGCCGCCGCAGGCATCATCGATCTGCACGGTCCAAAGGCCGGGGATGTTCACCACCTGGGTGGCCGAGCTGGAGGGCGCGCCCGTCACGTTGTTCGGGTCGGTCCACGTGTAGGTGTAGGGGGCGCCGCCGCCCAGGGGGCTGGCGGTGAGTTCCACATCGCCGCCCGTGCAGAACTCCGCCGGGTCGGGGTTGATCTCGGCCTGCGTGGGCCCGATGGCCGGGTTGGCCTGAAGGGTGATGTTCCCCACCGAGGCGCAGCCGGCCGTATTGGTCACCGTCACCGTGTAGGCCGTGGTGGCCGTCACGTTCGATGCCTGCGGGTTGGCGATGGTGGCATCGTCCAGGAAGGTCACAGGGTCCCATGCGTAGGAAGCGATGGGGCTGGAGTTCGGATTGTTGTAGTTGTTGTAGGTGCCGATGGTCTGCGGCAGGCCAACGGAAGAGGCGGTCCAGTCAGCCCCTGTGTTGTTGTCCGACAGCGCGGTGCGGATGGAACCGGCAATGCCGCTCGGTGAGCTGGCCACACCGCTCCAATCCCCGGCGGTCACACCGGTGGCAGGGTTCCAGGTGAAGGATGTTCCGGCACCCACGGCATCGATGACGAAGCTGCCGTTCTTCAGCACCACGCCCATCGGGCCACCCGAGAAGTAGGTGTCGCTGGAGCCGCCCGTGTTGAAGTACAGGAGAGGGACGTTGTCCGTGCCCGAACCGAAGTGCACCACGGCCACGCCATTGGCCGGGATCACCGTGCCCGGGGCAAAGGTCAGGCTATGGCTGGGGGTGGTGCCGTTGCTCGCGAAAGCCTGGATGGTCCAGCCGCTGATGTCGGCCGGCACGGTAGAGGCGTTCACCAGTTCGGCCAGGTCGGCACCGGTGATGTGCGCCGGATAGGTCGGCGTCTGTCCCGTACCGGTGCGGAAAAGGACCACCTCGGAGATGAGCACGTTCGGCTGGGCACCGGTCGCTGCGGCATTCAGCTGCGCCGAGCTGTTGATGCAGATGGGGTTCTGCGAAGCGGTGACCGAGCTGATCGTGGGGGGCTGTACGGTGCTCACCGCCACAGTGGCCGGGGTGCTGCTGCAGCCCGCGGCCGAGGCGATGAAGGTGTAGGTGCCGTTGGCGGCTGCGGTGAGGCTGCCGATGGTGGGGTTCTGCAGGGTGCTGTTGAAGCCGTTCGGGCCGGACCAGGTGAAGCCGGTGCCGATGTCGGTGGTGCCGGCGAGCTGCAGTGTCTGGCCGATGCAGGCGGGGCCCGCGCTGGCCGAGGCGGTGGGCACGGGGTTCACCGTGAGCGCGAAGGGCGCCGTGGTGACCGTGGTGGGGCCGGCCGAGCAGATCACGTCCACCACCACTTCGTAGCTGCCCAAGGGCAGGCCGCTGGTGCTCTGGGTAAGGGCGGTGCCGAGCAGGTCGTCATAGGGGCCGCCCACCGGGCCGTAGCGCCACTGGTAGCTGATGCCGAGGCCGCTGGAGGCGCCATCGAGCGAGAGGGCATTGGCCTGGCCGAGGCAGGCGAGGGGCGAACCATCGATCGTGCCGGCCACCGGCGTCACGCAGGCGTTGATGTTGAAGGCGCCGATGTCGTTCTGGCGCGGGGCGCAGGCGGCATCCACGGTGAGGTAACCGGGCACGGCGGCTCCCGCGCCATTCAATGCGGCGGAAGCCGATTCCAGCCCTGTCGTCAGGTTGGGATTGTCGTCAAGGTTCGCGCCCACCTGTGCAGATGCTGCATCCCAGGCAGCCTGTCCATTGTAGGTGGCCGAGGGAGTGGTGGTCAGCGAGGAGCCGCCACCGCCAGCGGTGAACCCGGTGGTGCCGGCACCGTCTGCGATGTAGATGGCGTTGTTGCTGAGCAATGATCCAGTGGCGCCTACGATGGTGCCGTTGTTGGAGTGCACCACGCCGAAGTGGCGCCCCACGCCGGTCTGTCCCGTAGTGTAGTTCGCCAAGATGTTGTTGCGCACCGTCCAGGTGGCACCGGTGGTGGCCGTGCTGGCGATCTCAAGGCAGGAACTGGAGATGTTCGGATTGGCAGATTGGTCGATGCTGATGGTGTTGTTCCACACCTCGAAGCTCTGGGTGTTCGCGCCGCCAGTGGTGGGTGCATAGATGCCCAAGGGGCTTCGTGTGGCGGTTATCGTACCGGTATAGAGGTTGCGCACCTCGCTGATCGCGTTGTTGTAGATGCGCAGCGCGTGCGTGCCGGTGGTGGGATGCGTGGCCCGGATGCCGGTCAGCGCAACAGTGGAGCTGGTGCTGTTGCGCGTGATGGTGCGGACCACGTTGTTGGCCACTGTGCAGGTCCCTTGGAAGGCAACGATGTTGATGCCATCCAGCTGCCCGGTGGTGTTGCTCACGTTGCGGATCGCATTGCCGTTGACCGTGAAGCCGCTCTGGTTGGTGAGCTGAATGCCGTATGAGGCCGTGGAAGAGTTGCCGCCGCCGATGTCGAATGCGGTGTTCGGATCGCCGATGCTGTTGGGCGTGTTGCAATCCGTGGCCACGATCTGCGTGTTCACGTCGGGCCAGGTGGCGTTGCCGCTGAACTCGATGCCCGCGTACACGTTGCGGATGGTGAAGTCGCGGAAGGTGTTGTTGCTGTTGGCGCCGGCGGCCGAGCTGGGGGTGGTGCCGGTGTTCATGCGGAAGCCGCGGCTGCCCGTGTTGCCGCGGTTCATCTGCACGGTCACGTTCTGGATGGTGTTGTTGGTGGCGCCATCCGTGGCGGAGCTGTTGTAGAGGCCGATGCCATGGTCCACCAGGCTGCCGCTGGGGCCGAGCAGGGTCACGTTCTGGATGGTCACGTAATCAGCGCCCACCAGGCCGATGATGGGGTCCACGTTGGAGCCGCCCACGCCGGTGGTGGAAGCCTGGTTGCCCAGGGATCCGCTGGACCCCAGCGCCCCGTCATAGGTGATCACCGCCGGGGTGCCGCTCTTGGTGATGGTGATGGTGTTGGTGGCGCTGGCACCGCTCACGGGGCCCAGCAGGATGGGGAAGAAGTGGCTGCCGCCGGCGGGGGTCGCGTCATACTGGTCGTCGGTGAGGTTGAGGGTCACCGCGCCGTTCACGCCGCGCAGGTTCAGGTCGGCCACGGCTTCGTTCAGGTTGGCATAGGTCTGGCCCACGCCCACGTTGTAGGTGCCGGCCGCCACAGGAGCTGCGCTGCCGGGGGTGAAGCGGAAGTTGTAGGCGGGCCAGCGGTTGCTCTGCAGGGTACTGTTGCTGGTGAAGCGCGAGCCGGTCACCGCATCGATGTACTGCCCATTGCCGCCGGTGGCGCTCTCCAGGCCGATGGAGGCGGATTCGGCGGTATTGGTGGTCGTGCCGATTGCATCGCCATACCAGAGCTCAATATCCCCGGTGGCCTCGTAGAGCTTCACCTGGAAGTTGAGCAGGCGTGGCTGGCCAGCGGATGTGCTCCAGTAGCTGGACACGATCCACTGCACCGTGAGCACCTGGCTGCCCGGAGCGCCCGTGGTCTGGTACAGGATGGACCCTGCGGGGTTGGTGCCCACGGCATTGGTGTTCAGGTCGTCCCACCACGGTGCGATCACCGCGTTGGGCGCGGTCGCGGAGAAGAGGTTCGTGTTCGTGAGCGAGTTGGTCGTGGCGGTGAAGCTCATGAAGCCGTCCGTGCTCACCCCGAAGGTGGTGTACACGGTGCCGTTGTAATCGAAATTGAATCCGATCGGCAGGCCGTTGGTGTACACGCCGTCGCCGGTAGCGCCGGCGGTGAGCGCGCCACCGCCGGTGGTGATGGGCGTGTAGGTTCCGGTGAAGGTGCTTCGGGTGTAGTTCACCTGGGCCCACAGGACTGCGGGCAGCACCAGCGCGGCCAGGAGCAGGGCGCGCTTCAGCATGCGCGTACCGGTACTGCCGCTCTTCGGGGTGGGGTTGAATGTGGACATGGAACAGGGCTTTGGTTGTCGGATGTCAGCACCGGCTCAGGGCCGGCTGGGGTTCGGGAAAAGGTGCGGTGCGCCGCTGCCTCCGCGCGAGGCCGCAGCGGTGGATCGGGTGACGATGGAGCCGGTAAGGGCGTGGAGCGTCAAAATTCTTCGATTGGCGGAAACGTATTCGCAGGGGCGAATGTAGTGGCCGCTTTTCCACAGGCCGATGGTGAAATTTTTATCCACCGCTGGCAACCGGGGGGCGATCGCTGCGTGCAGGGCGGATGCGGAGCGGGCTTCCCCGGGCGGTTCGCGCACAGCATCAGGCGATTACGGCGCATGCGGCGGCGCCCTGCGCGCACCGGCCCGGTGACGCAACGTTTCAGGTCATTCTTGCATACGCGCCGCAGCGCGGGAGGGCAGCGGGCGGGCGTCCGGCTCCTTCCTCCAGGTGGGCGGCACGCAGCGGCGATGCTCCGCAAGGTGCGGTGCATGAGGCCCTGCGGCAGCGGTGGCGCCCCGCAGCGGAGGAGGGGGCCTCGGCGCGGCGCCGCCCCTACTTTCGCCGCATGCACCGTGAAAGGCTGCCCATCCTGCTCCTGGCGCTGGGCCTTGCCGCGTGCATGAAGGTGGAGCCGCGCAGCAGGGCCAGCTACCTGGTGCGCAACGGCGGCGATGCCACGGTGCACCTGTGGGCCCAGCAGCGCAGCGGTGCGGTCGCCCTGCGGGTGGACAGCATCGCGGCCGGCGCCACGGCAGAGATCCTGGAGGTGGTGGAGGGATCGGGCGGCCACGTGTACCCGTCCAACTTCCTCACGGACCTGCGCATCACCGCCCGCGACAGCAGCGGGGCCGAGGTGGAGGTGTACCGCGGCGTGCGCAATGGCGACTGGGTGCGGATGGACAGCCGCGGGGATTGGACGGGGCTGCTGCTGGAGCTGGAGTAGGGGGATAGGCGCGGTGTCAGCGTGCCGGGCCACATCCGCTTGAGCGCCTCAATCCTTCAGGCAGCGGATGCAGAAGCCGTACCTGTTGATGTCGGTCCCTTGGCTGAAGGTGCTGTCGCCGGTCCAGAGCCGGTAGCGGTAGCTGTAACCCGTGCTTTGCGGGGTGGACGTCCAGAAGTAGGCGTGGTGCCCCGGCGTTACATCGTACGCGCCGTCGAAGCTGCGGCGGCCGTTCGGCAACGCGGTGAAGCCGCTTTCGTTGGTGGCACCGGCGTTGCCCCCCATCCACCCGAAGGTGAGCTGCGTGGAGGTGGACTTCATCTTCCCCCCGGCCACAGTGCTGCCGCCCAGATAGGTCCTGAGCGTGTCGTACTCCCACAGCGTGGGCACGTGCCAGCCCTCGGGGCAGATGTTCGGCGCTGCGGCGGCGTACCAGTTGTACAGCTTGCCCCACGGAGAGTCGTAGATGGCGTTGTTCACGTAGTTGCACCAGGCTCCGGTGTCCAATGCGGTCCACTCGGCATTGTCGGGCACATAGGGGATGGCGCTGCCATCGCGGTAGCGCGTGGTGCGCAGGTTCTGCGCCATCCACTCCTGCGTGCCGATGAGCACGGTGTAGTACTGGTTGCCATCGATGTCGGTGATGCTGTCGTGGATGAGCTCCACCGGCACGAAGGAGGTGGATGCCGGCGGCGGGGGCGGTGGCGTGGTGCCGCCGCCGCCGGCAGCGGCCTGCTCCTCGTTGTCCTTCGCACAGGAGAAGAGGCAGAGGAGGCTCAGCGCTCCGGGAAGCGCACGGGTGATGAACGGATGGCGCATGGTTGCTCCGGCTTCGGTGGCGGCATCAGGCACCGCCGCATCCAAAGTACGATCCAGCCGATTACCATCCCATTCGCGCCATCGCCATTCCCCTCCCGCAGTGGTTTCGCCGAGCGCTTGGCATGCGCGCGGTGGGCGGACCCCGCGACACCGATCATGCTGGAGGTGGCCGATCGCGGAGCGCTTCCCATTGTAGCTGGGGCGGCCGCTATTGAAGGTCAGCGCAGGGGCCACTCGTTCCTTGGGAGACCCGGCAGCGGTTGGAGGGATTCGAGACCACGGATCATCATTCCGCGGGAGCGGGCGTACACGGGCAGCCACAGGCTGCCGAGAGCCTGCGTTGTTGCGCGCAGCCGCAGGCTACGCGCAGTGCGGGGATTCACGGACGCAAGCGTTGGATGCGCGATGCGATGGCCGAAGGCTGCCGCTGCAGCACCTCGCTGATCGCCAGCCGCGCCATGCCCTTGTCCAGCATCTCCAGGATCAGGGCATCCTCCTCGGGGGTCCAGCGGAGGTAGGCGCGCGGATGCTTGCGACGGATCTTGTCGATGCTGTTCAGCTCCCTGCCCTCCGCATCCAGCGTGGTGGGAATGGCCTCGGCCCGCTTGCTCCATTCCATGCGCGGCGCGTCCAGCTTGCGGTCGGGCACGGTGCTGTGGATGAGGTCCGCCACCCGCACGATGCTGCGCGCCTCCTTGCACATGGCCGCATAGGCCTCCGCATCGGCATCGGCCCGCAGCAGCACGCCCATCTCGCGGTTGTGCCGCTCGGAGCCGCCCAGCAGGTTCAAGCTGGTCACAACGCCCTCCCGTTCGTTGAAGTAGCACTTGGCATGGAGCTCTTTCAGGAAATAGAGGCGCATGTTGGGCAGCTCCCGAAGGTCGCGGAACACGCCCTGGTCCATGGGCTTCTTGCCGAAGAGGATGGTGATCTCCACGCCGCTCTCCCCGGCGTCCTGCAGGCGTTGCAGGTGCACGATGCGCGGGAAGACGAAGGCGCTGATGAGGGTGAGCGCGCCGCTCGCCTCGCGGATGACGCGCTCGATGGCGGCACTGCTGTCGGTAGCGGTGAGGAAGCTGGCCATGCCGCAACATACAGTACCCGCGCCGTATCGCGGTATGTGAGCGCAGCTTGCGGCTGCGCTCGGCAGGGTCCGGCCCACGCAGCCTGCGGCAGCCTGGGGCAACCGGCGTACACCAGCAGCCGCAGGCTGCCGAGAGCCTGCGTCGATGCGCGTAGCCGGAGGCTACGCGCCGCTGAGGGTAGCCGCAGGCTAGGCGCAGTGAGGGGCCTGCCATAAGAGGACTATCGCCCTGGGCTCCGCTCGGCGATCACGGTACGCGCAATATCCAGATAGACTGCCTCTCCGCTGGCGATCAGATACGCCCGGATGAACCAATCCGGGATGCGCTGGGTATCCCAAGCCCAGTTGAGGCCCGTGGAGGTCTGCTTCATCTCGGCGAACATGAGCGGCTCGCCGGTGCCCCCTTCGAATGCCGTTGAGTTGTCGAAGATGAAGGCATGATAGCAGAGCTCGATGGCTGGAAGGAGTTGGGCCAGCGACTTGCCATAGCGGTCAATGATTTTGGTGCGCGGCACGTTATGCCCACCGGAATCCACTCGGATCCGGACCCGGTCCACATTGATCTCCGGAGAGTTGGTGGCGATGAAATAGAGGTACACCTTGTATCCGGCTTTCTGCGCACGTGCCATGAGAGCCAGCTTGCTCGCATGGCTGAATACGGTCTCGAAGGAGAACTGGATCCGCCGTTCCAGCAATCGCTCGCACAGGTAAGCGGCGATCAGCTGGGCGAAATGCTCCAGATGACGGCCATTCGTGAGCACGAAAACGGATCCGTCGATGCGGTGCTCCACCAGCATCCGATGCTTCGGGAAGCGTCGGCTCAGTAAGCCCGATCCGTAAGCGAAGCGCAGGAACGACTTCCGGTCCGCCTGCACCTGGTAGGTGCTCAGGCCAAACGGCGGCGTTTGCGCAGGATGGCGGCAATCTCATCCGCATTCACGTAAACACCCAGGTTCACCGGCCTTCCGCTCACCTCGGTGCGCATCACCTGCTGCTTCATGATGCTCTTACCGGATCCATTGGGTCCGGCAAAGACGCGCAGGCGTGGGCTCCGCTCCATGCCCCCCCTTATCCCGGCAAATGCACGGGTGCCAGCTTCTTCACACGGCGCCATACCCGGCCATCCGCGCGCACCCGCACAAGCCACCCATCGCGCTCCACAAGGATGGTCTTCCGCTTGGCGAAGGCCTGTTCGGCAGCGCGCCGCGTGGCAGTCTTGAAGGCCTTGTTCATCGCCTTCCCTTCCGAACTGAGCTTCTTGCTGAAGGTGACCTTGCTCGACATGCAGCGAAATTACGGTGAAGGCGCATGTTGCCCCCATCTGCGCCTAGCCTGGCCGGTATGTGAGCGCAGCTTGCGGCTGCGCTCGGCAGGGTCCGGCCCACGCAGCCTGCGGCAGCCTGGGGCAACCGGCGTACACGGGCAGCCGCAGGCTGCCGAGAGCCTGCGTTGTTGCGCGTAGCCGCAGGCTACGCGCAGTGCTGAGCTTTTGAGGGGGGCCTGCGGCGGTTCAGGGAGCGCAGGGTCCCTTTCAGGAGACCCTGCTGCGGTGTAGTGCGGTGAACCTGCATGTCACGCCTTCCTTGCTTTACGCGCCTTCGGCCCTGGGTCGGCCACTTTCCGCTCAGCAGAAGCCTTCTTGCCATCTGCCTTTTCCCTTAGCGCTTTGATCGTCATCGCCAAGGCATCCGTTCGCAGGCTTACCCAACGTCGCCCCTCTTTGTACTGGACATGTTCCCCTGCATTGTACAAGCGAGCATGAAGCCCAGTCAAATCCGTTTCTCCGGCTGCGATCACTCGTTTGATCGCAGTAAGTAACTCGGCAAGCACCAATGGTTTCATTCTCGTGGTAATCTGTTCACCTTTCCGTCCTTTCCATCCCCCTCACCACCCCCACCGTCCTCACGCTCACGGCACATACCCGCTTGAGCAGGTCGATCACGTGGGCCTTGTGGTAATTGTTAATCGTTGTGCCGCTGGTGTGTTCCAGACACGCAAGATAATTGTTCCATCCATCGGATAACATCGCATTAGGTCCTATGGGGCCGCCGGCACCCTGGACCTCACCAAACGGATGATCGTGTCTGCGAAAGTGCGTACCCTGCTGATCAGCGCCGGTCGGTACGAGGCAACTGGACCACCCCGGGTGTCTTGATTCTCAGGGTCACGCCAATAGGTCAGATGTGCGAACTCGCAGTTCACAGTAATGAAGCCCGACCGGATCGCCTCCCTGTCACCTTTATCCAGTTGGAGTAGCTCTTCCTTCGTGAAGAGCGCGCCACCCTGTAGGTCCGAGATCTTCACCTCGTATGAGCCATCCCCATGGTCGTAGTGTCTGTGGTCTTCGGTGACCTTGCCGTTGACCACCCCGATGCCAAGGAAGCTAGCTAGCGCACGCGTATGGATCGCAGCTGCTGCCAGAAGTGGGTCAGATGGCTCCGGTTCCCTTAGACATGCGCTAATAACCTCGATGCGCCCGGGGATGACCACATCAACAAAGTGCTTCTGCTCAGCAGGGCTTAGGGGATTATGACGCTGCACTTGTTTTGGCACGCTCTCGTGATCATCAATGATGTACCAGCTGCTCCATCCCTCATACCACGCCCACCGTATCCACCTCCTCCATGCACTTCCCCGTCTCCGTCAGCGCCACGATCATGCGCTGGTAGTGGCGGATGTCATCGAAAGTTAGTTGCCTCCCCACACGGTCCTTCAGCCACTTCTGCGCGGGTTGATAACCTCCGATGTAGAAGTTCCAGGCCACCTCGGGCACGTCGGCGAAGTACTGCAGGTCGTTGATCCACACGCGGCCCAACTGGCCGCTGGCCGACCTGCCGCTCGTCGCTTCCCAGCCAGGACTCTTCGCCGTCATCTTGCGGCTCACCGTGTTGTCGCCAGCGGCGGGGTACTTGGTGATGAACTGCTCCACCGCCGGATCCTCCAGCAGGTGCAGTTGCCGCAGGCGGGCGCCCAGCTTCACCAAGGCGCGGAACTTCTTGGCATCGGTCGGATAGGGAATGCGCGGAAAGTCGCTTTTGAGGAACTCCTTGTACTTGGCGCGGTAGGCCGGGCTGTGCAGCACGGCGTAGCAGTAGTCCAGCACATCCAGCGGGGTGAGGTCCTTTCCTATGCCATGCGCCCAAAGGTCGTTGGCATCGAAGCGGTAGGTGAGGCCGATGCCGTTGACCAGCTGCTCCACCAGCTTGGCATCCAGGTTGGGCTGCACGCCTTGGCTCAGGGCTGCGGTCTGCTTGGTGGTTTCGGGGTAGAGATAGAGGGGAAAGATGTTGTTGATGTCGTACGCGCTAAAGAGCTTATGCCCAATTATGTGCTTGGCTATAAAGCCACCAAATCCGTCTCTGGTTTGTCCTGGAGCCACAATACCAACATTAGCCCCTGCAAGCATATGCCCAATGAGCTTCCTCCGTGTTCGGAACACCAGGTTCTCTTGGTAGTAGATGAAGCGGTCATCGAATGGTCGGTATGAAATCGTTGTGACCAGAGAAGGGTCTAGAGGTGGGACTAGCTTCCGCTGTTCATCAACCTTCCACTGATAGTTCTCCTTTAGTGCATACTTGGCCTGGAATGCACCTGTCGGCAAGTTCCGGTCGCAGAAGTCATAGATCCTTTGTTCAAGAGGTGCTCGCTCAAAGTCAAGGACGAACTCATCCCGCGCTGTGACAATGCCGTTGCTTCCAATGGTGAACAGGGCGTCCAGGGCTAAGCCTGCGTTGAAGTCAGACTTCGCCGACTCGTCCTTGGGTTGAAAGAAGAAGTAGGGAGCGCCATTGGGTACCTCTTGGAAGTTGAAGTCCAAACGACTGCTGGCAAGCATTTGGTTGTACTTGTCCTCCCGAGCACCCCATAGTTCCGTATGGTAGACTTTACCAAGTTGGCCTTTCCTTTTCTCTGCTGTGCGCACGAAGAAGTTGATGCTAACGCCCTGCTGAATGTCGAACACGTTCTCGTCCTTACGTCCATCAGGTGCTACTTCTTTCTTGTTGGCATTGCCGTGCAGGTCGATCACATAAATCTTATCGAAGGTGTTCAGCAGGTGCCAGCGCATGCCCCGGAAGGTGGGATTGTCAATGAAGCCATGATTGTTGATGTAGGCCAGCACGCCTTCGCCGGTCTTCTCAATGAAGTGCTCACCGAAGCGGATGAACTTCACATAGTCGTCGTGCAGCCAATGCTTGCGCTCACCGAAGTGCTCGCCATCCACGTACTTGTAGTCCTCGATCAGCCCGCTGATCCATTCGCCCATGTTACTGCTGATGCCGCTGTACGGCGGATTCCCCAGCACCACCATCACGGGCGTATCGCGCTTCACGGCATTGGCCTCGTTGGCCTCCTGGCTTAGCCAACTGGCGAAGAGGGTGCCGGTATCGGGGTGGGCCTCTTCCAGTGAGTTGGTGAGGAAGACGCGCAGGCGTTGCTGCTCACTGCCCTTGGGCGCAGCGCCGGGCGTGCCGTGCGGCTTGCCCATGTCGTAGCCGGTATCGCGCAGCACCAGGTCAAGCTTCAGGTGGGCCATGGCATAGCTGGCCATCAGCAGCTCGAAGCCGTTGATGCGCGGGATCAGGTGCTGCTCCACGTACTGCGGCCACATGCCCTCCTGCCCTTGGAACTTGGCATGCACCTGCCGCACCACTTCGGCCAGGAAGGTACCGGTGCCCGTGGCGGGATCGAGGACCTGCACGCGGTGCACGGTCTTCTTCACGCGGCGCTTGCCGGTTGTGGTGCGCTTGTCGGCGTTGTCGGTATCCACCTCGATCTGCACGGTGCTGCTATCGGCCAAGCCCATCGGCAGGCCGAACTCGGTGCGCAGGATGTCGTCCACCGCACGCACGATGAAGCGCACCACGGCATCGGGGGTGTACCACACGCCGCGGCTCTTGCGGAGCTTGGGGTCGTATTGCGCGAGGAAGTCCTCGTAGAAGTGCATGAAGGCATCCTCGCGGCCGCTGCCCTTGCCGAAGCCGCTGAGCAGCTTGGCGATGTCGGTGGCGCGGAAGATGTCGGCCAGCGCATCCACGATCCACACGATGCGGTCGTCCAGGTCGGGCCCGCTGATGCTGTGGAAGAGCTTGCGCAGGAAGGGGTTGCTCTTGGGGATGAGCACAGCGGCCTCCATCCGGTTGAAGCTGTCCAGGCTGGGGTCGTGCAGCCGCGCGGCGAACATGCCGTAAGCGATGGTCTGCGCGTAGAGGTCGGCGAAGGCCTTGGGCGTGATGTCGTGGATGAGGATGTGCTTGAAGGCTTCCAGCTGGTCCTTCAGGTCGGTGTTGGCGCGGGTCTCCTCGTCGCTGGTCACGGCCTTCTCGATCACATCGGCCAGCAGGCGGGCCTTGCCGGCCATCATGCTCGCGAGCTTCTTGGGGCTGGTGATGGTCTGCCCCTGCCACGCCACGAAGTCGGCGATGAGCGCCGTGAACTGGTCGAAGGCTGCGGGCAGCGCCTTCACGCGGCCGCCGCTCAGCTCCCCGATGCGCACGGTGCTGGTGTGCTCGCCGTTGCGGAAAAAGCGGAACTCGAGGTAGTCGGTGATGATGAGGTTGTCCAATGAGCCTCGGTAGCGGTCGAACTGCTCCTTGAGGCTCTTGCTGTCCATGTCCACCCCGATGTCCTTGGCCTCGATGTAGCCGACGGGGATGTCCTTCCTAGTAAGAATGTAGTCCGGCGCTCCGCAGGCGATGCGCTGGGGCTCGTTGGTCACGGTGATGCCTGTGCACAGGCTGGTCAATAGCTGCTGGAGGTCGCCCCGGTAGCTGTGCTCGGTGGCGCGGCCGCTGGCGTGGAGCTTGGCGAGGGCGGAGAGGTAGTCGGGGAGGGTCACGGGTTGAATGTATTGCAGGGGGATGATTCAAGGGTAGCGGCGTGGGCTGTGCCGCTGCGGTGCGCGGCCGGTTCCCTGGCATGGGCGGCTGCGCGATGGCCCGGGGCCGCTGGCGGGGTGACGATCGCGGCTGCGCGGGTGTCCTGGGTCGCTGCACGGGTGTCAAAGGCCGCTACGCGGGTGTCATGGGTCGCTGCGTAGGTGTCATGGGTCGCTGCGCGGGTGTCAATGGTCGCTGCGCGGGTGTCAGAGGCCGCTGCGCAGGTGTCATGGGTCGCTGTGCAGGTGTCAGAGGCCGCTGCGCAGGTGTCAAAGGCCGCTGCGCAGGTGTCAAAGGCCGCTGTGCAGGTGTCATGGGTCGCTGCGCAGGTGTCAGAGGTCGCTGCGCGTGTGTCAAAGGCCGATGCGCGGGTGTCAAAGGCTGCTGCGCGGGTGTCAAAGGCCGATGCGCGGGTGTCAAAGGCCGCTGTGCAGGTGTCATGGGTCGCTGCGCAGGTGTCAGAGGTCGCTGCGCGTGTGTCAAAGGCCGCTGCGCGTGTGTCAAAGGCCGATGTGCGGGTGTCAAAGGCTGCTGTGCGGGTGTCAGAGGTCGCTGTGCAGGTGTCAAAGGCCGCTGCGCAGGTGTCAACGGGCGTTGCATGGCTGTCAGAGCCGGCTGCGCGCCTGTCAACGGCGTCTGCGCCGGTGCCGAAGGCCGCTGGCTGGGTGGTGTGATTCGCCTTGCGCGCCGCTCATGGTCGGCTGCGCTTGCGGCGTTGCGCGGCGTTGGGGCGGATGGCTGCATACGGATTTCGGGAATTGACGATCGATCGTTGATAAACAGCGCCAACCCTGGCGGGCAATGCTCCGTTGCACCGGTCAGAAACGCCGCAATACACCCACCCTTAAAACCGTAGCGCCATGGGACCCTGAACGCCGCCACTGCACAAGCCGCCGCACCGCCCGCGGTGCCGGACCGACCGAACGAATGGACACCCCCCTTTCACTCCCCCCAACGGAAAATGCAAGCAAACAACCCCAACCGTTCAACGCCATGAACAAGCAGCAAGAATCCCGGACGAACATGTTCAATGCCGTACTCCAAGTGCTCGATGAGCACCATGCCATCTTCGACACCGTGCCTGCGCTGAGCACGGCGGCCAGCGACCTGCGCGCGAACCTGCTGGCGATCTCGGCCTGCGTGGAGAAGCAGGTGGTGGACCTGCGCGGCTTTGCCCGCGACAAGCTGGGCGCCGAGCAGGCCATGATGCAGGCCGCGGTGGTGGTGGCCAAGGGCACCCTGGCCTATGCGACGGTGAGCGGCAACATGGTGCTCGCCGGCAAGATGTCGGTGACGCGCCGTCTGCTGGAGCGCCACGCCGATGGTGTGGTGGCCCGGCACTGCCAGGTGGTGCTGGCCGAGGCCACCGCGGTGGGCGCAGCGCTGGCGGACTATGGCGTGGATGCCGCCCGGCTGGAGGCGCTGGAGCAGGCCATCCGGCGCTACGAGGCCGCGCTGGCGGCGCCGCGCCTGGCCATCACGGCCCGCAAGGGCGCCACGACGGAGCTGGTGCTGGTGATCCGCGATACGCAGCGGCTGCTGGCCACCCGGCTGGATGCGCTGATGGAGCGCTTCGCCACGGAGGATCCCGCGCTGCACCGGGCCTACTGGAACGCGCGGATCATCGTTGACCGCGGCCGCCGCGCCAAGGAGGCCCCGGAGCAGAAGGCCGCCTGAGGCCCCTGACCACCCGTTGATGGAAGGCCCGCGCATTGCGCGGGCCTTCGTCATTCATGGCCTGGCGCGCCTGCGGCGCGTGCACCGATGGACCGCCTCGGTTCCTGATCGACCGATCGCTAACGCAGCGGCCCCCACCGTTTCGGGTGGGGGCCGCGCTCCAGGGGTCCGTTCAGCCGAGGCCTACCTCTGGATCACCAGCCGCTCGGTGTAGCTGTCGGCACCGGCGGTGATGCTCACCACATACATGCCGTTGGCGAGCTCGCCGTTCAGTTCCAGCACGCTGTTCACGAAGCCGTCCTGCACGGGGATGGTGCGGGCGGCCACGCGCTTGCCGAACAGGTCGAAGATGTCCACGCTCACCGTCTGCACGCCCTCAGCCACCGCGCTCAGGCTGAGCATCAGCTGGTCGCCCTGGTTGGGGTTGGGGTAGAGGCGCAGGGTGCCGGCGGCGGTGCCGGTGCCCTGCCCGACCAGCGCATTGCTGCAGGTGGTGGTGAGCAGGCACACATCGCCCCAGGGATCGCTGCTGTGGCACCAGGTGGCGCCGCCATCGAAGCTGGCGCGCACGTCCACCTCGTAGGTCTTGTCGCACTGCAGTCCGTTGGTGTTCACCCAGTACTGCCCGACGGCGCTGTTCTTCACCAGCTCGAAGCCCTCGGCGGGCAGGCGGAAGCGGAACTGGTAGCGGTTGGCGCTCACCCAGTTGCAGTTGGCGTTCATGCGGCGCACGGGCTTGGCATGCACCAGGCTGGCCTGGCTGGTGCCCACCGGGCGGGTCTGTCCGCAGCTCAGGTATTGGTTGCCGGGGATGTCCATGAGCTTGGTGCGGGGGCATTGCGCAGCGGCGTTGTTCACCACCAGGCGGCAGGCGGGCCCCCAGGGCAGGTAGTTGCCGGCGATGCGTCCGCGGACCTTCACGTTGTAGAGCACGCCCTCCTGGAGCTGGTTTCCGCTCCAGCTGTTGAGCTGGAAGTGGCAGGCGCGGGTGGCGCCGGCGGGCAGGCCGTTGGAAGTGCTGTGGCTCTGGAAGCGCTTGAAGCTGTAGCCGCCGTTGGGGTTGTAGAGCCACATCTGGTAGCCGCTGTTGGCGTTGCTCACGCCGTACTGGGCGCTCACGGCCGGGTTGTCATTGGCCACCACGAACTCGCCGCCGCAGGGGCTGGTCTTCCAGTCCACGCGGTCGCAGCTGGTGAAGATCAGGCGGTCGCTTCCCAGGGGGAGGCAGAAGCCCTCGAGGCCGTCGATCTCGCTGTAGACGCCGCTGGTGAATCCGCCGTTGCCGAAGGCATCGGTGAGGTTGTCGATGAGGCGTGCGCCGCTGTTGATCTTCAGCTGGTAGCCGCCGCCGGCGATGCCGTCGCCGCCCTCGTCCATCACGGTGAGGTAGAAGCAGCCATCGGGCAGGCAGGTGGCCTCGCTGTACTGGCTCACATCGGGGTAGATGCCGCCGCCGGCCTGCACCAAGGCGTTGGTGCCCTGTTCACGGAGCTCCCAGGTGATGAGGCTCACGCCATCGGGCTGCCAGATCAGGTCCAGGTCGGTGGTGCAGGCGGCCACGGGGGTTCCTGCACAGAGGCAATCGAGGCCGATCGCATCGTTGGTGGTGGCGGCATTGCCATCGTCGCAGCCGTCGCCCGGCGTCAGGAACGCATTCACCGGACAGGGATCGATGCAGTCCTCCAGCCCGTCGCCATCGCTGTCATTGAACTCATCCACCTCGCCATCGCAGTCATCGTCCAGGCCATTGCAGAGCTCCAATCCGAGCGGGTTCACATCGGCGTCATTGTCGTTGCAGTCGCCGCCTTGCGTGATGAGGCCGGGCACCGGTGTGCACGAGAGGACCATGGCGTCGTTGTCGCCGAAGCCATCGCCGTCCGCATCGGGGTAGTAGGCATCGCCAGCGTTGTCGTCCACGGTGCCATCGCAGTCGTTATCGATGCCATCGCAGGTCTCCTGCGCGGAGGGATTGATGGCGGCATTGGCATCGTCGCAATCGCTGCCGGCCCACCAGCCATCGCCGTCGGCATCCACCATGCCGAGGCAGCTGGCGAACGAAGCGAAGCAGCCGCTCTGCAGCTGGCATTCCAGGCAGGCCTCCTCGCTGCCCAGGCATTGTATCAGGCAGTTGTCGAAGGTGCAGGCGATGTACTCCTCCACGCAGGTGAGGCAGACCGCGGCCAGGGGGATGCCTTCGTCCTGCAGACAGCTGGCGATGCAGGCGGGATCGCCGGAGAGGCATTGCAGGGCGCAGCCGCCCACGGCATTGAGCAGCGTCTGCTGGTTGGCCGCGAGCCAGGCTTGCTCGGTCACGGTGCAGTTGCTGCAGCCGTTGCCGGGGAAGAGGTCGCTGTTGGCATCGTCGCAATCGCCGCCCAGCGCCACATAGCCACCGGGTGGCGCACAGTCGTCCAGGCTCGTCGCCTCGCTGCCGAAGCCGTCGCCATCATTGTCCAGGTACCAGGTGGCAATGACCGGCCCGCCGCTGCAGTCCTGGTCGATGCTGTCGCAGGGATCGGCGGCGCCGGGATTGATGGCAGCGTCGGCGTCGTTGCAATCACCGCCCACGGTCACCGCGCCGGGGACGGGCGTGCAGGAGTATACGGCCGTGGCATCGTCGCCATAGCTGTCACCATCGGCATCGGTGTAGTAGAGCATGCCGGCTTCGTTGTCCACCACCTCATCGCAATCGTTGTCCAGGCCATCGCAGAGCTCGGGGGCGCCAGGGTATACGGTATCATCCGCATCGTCGCAGTCGCCGCCCTGCGTGGCCGTGCCGGGGGGCTGTTCGCAGGTGCCGGTGATCTCCGTGCCGAAGACGCCGAAGCCATCGCCATCGGAATCGGTGTAGTAGGTCACGCTGAGGCCCTCGTCCGCACTGCCATCGCAGTCGTTGTCCACGCCATCGCACACCTCCACTGCGCCGGGGAAGGCGTTGGCGTTGCTGTCGTCGCAATCGCTGCCGGCCCACCAGCCATCGCCATCAGCGTCCACTTGGCCCATGCAGGTGGCCAGCTGCGCCAGGCAGCCGGCCTGCACCTGACAGGAGAAGCAGAACTCGGGAGCGTTGAGGCACGGGAACGAACAGTTGTCCTGCACACAGGCGAGGTAACCGTCCACGCAGCCCAGGCATGCGGCGCCCAGCGGTACTCCGTTGGCCTGCAGGCAACCGGCGAGACAACCCGGATCACCGAGGCATTGCAGGGCGCAATCGCTCAGGGCGTTGAGCAGGGTCTGCTGGTTCGCGGCGATCCACGCCTGTTCCGTGGGTGTGCAGTTGCTGCAGCCGTTGCCGGGGAAGACATCGCTGTTGGAGTCGTCGCAATCGCCACCCGTGGCCACGTACCCGGAGGGTTGCGTGCAATCCTCCGTGGTCGTGGCATCGTTGCCGAAGCCATCCCCATCGTTGTCCACGAACCAGGTGGTGAGCACGGGCCCGCCGCTGCAGTCCTGGTCGATGGCATCGCAGGGATCCGCGGCGCCGGGGTTGATGGCCTCATCCGTATCGTCGCAATCGCCGCCTTGGGTGATGAGGCCGGGGATGGGCGTGCAGGAGAACTGTTCGCTGTTGATGTCGCCGTAGCCATCACCGTCGGCATCCGCATAGTAGGCGGTTCCGGCGAGGTCATCCACAGCGCCATCGCAATCGTCGTCGATGCCGTTGCACAGCTCGGGCGCGCCGGGATAGATGTCGGCGTTGCTGTCGTCGCAATCGCCCACCTGGCTGGTGGCGCCGTTGGGCGGGCTGCATCCGCCTTCCACGGTGTTGTTCTCATCGCCCCAGCCATCGCCGTCCAGGTCGGCGTAATAGAGCGTGGGCGTCTCATCCACCAGGCCGTCGCAGTCGTTGTCGATGGTGTCGCAGAGCTCGTTCGCACCCGGGTACGCGTTCGGGTTCGCGTCATCGCAGTCCAGCTCGGCCACGAAGCCATCGCCGTCGGCATCGGTGAAGCCGGCGCAGGCGAAGTAGGCGGCGTTGCAGCTGGCGTTCACGCAGGCCTGGCATTCAGGGGTTCCGAAACCGCTGACACAGGCGGCCAGGCACTCGCTGATGATGCACACGTAGCGCTGGGCCACGCAAGCGGCGCAAGCTTCCGGCAGCGGCGTGTTCTGCACCAGGGCCTCCGTGAAGCAGGCCAGTTGATCGCCGCTGGCCAGGCAGGCGTTCAGGTTATTGCCGATGATGGTCTCGATGGTGGCCTGGTTCGCCAGGATCCACGCGCGGTCGGCGGCATCGCAGTTGCCACAGCCTTCATCCACGGTGCCATCACAATCGTTATCGACACCGTCGCACACTTCGGCACTGCCGCCGCCCTGGTAGCCGTCGAAGGTGTTGAAGGTCACTTGTTCCCCTTCGTCACCGGGGAAGAGCAGGATGGTCTCCTCCCACAGCGGCACATCGTTCTGCGTGATGCTGATGGAGTAGCATCCCGCTCCGATGCACACGGGCAGTTCACCGATCCCCTCGGTCTCCGCCGGCAGGTCCAGGTCGCCTTCCAGCACCCCGCCGCTGTGCTGCACCACGTAGTGCGCGGTGCCGAAGTCGCCGGGGTCCTCGGTGAGGACGAAGAGCGTGAAGCCCTGCTGCACGGTGGGGTCATCGTCGTTGCAATCACCGGCCACGGGCGCGCTGTTGGCGGGTTGGGTGCAGGCGGTGCCGAGCGAGGTGCTGCCCACGCCATCACCGTCGTTGTCCACGAACCACTCCTGGGCCTGTGCGCAGGGGCCTGGGCAGGTGGCGTTGGGGTCGTAGTCGCAGGCGTTCACGTCCATGCACCCGATGTTGGTGGTGCAGGCTTCGCGGCAGCCGCAGCGCTCGTTCAGGAGGGCGGTGGCCGCTTGGGCGTCATATTCGAAGAGGCCGGTGTACGGAAGAGCATCCGGTCCGCCGTAAAGCATGGTCACCGAACGATCGGGGCAGATCATCAGCAAGGTGGGCACGGCGTTGTCGAACATGCCGATGGCGTTGTACAGGGTCCCGAAGGATTCGCCGTCCTGCACGATCACGGGCCATTGCGCTTCGTCGATGAAGGGCGTTACATCACCCGCGCTCTGGTCCACCGCGATGGCCACGATGCGGATCTGGTCGGTGCCGTCGGGGCCCATGTGCGCGTTCCAGTCCTGCAGGAAGTTGGCGGTGAGCATCTGCTGGCTGGGCGGGCACCAGGCCGCGAAGAGGTCCAGCACCACGGTCTTGCCCTGGGCCAGCAGGCCGTAGAGCTCCACGGTGGCGCCGGTGGTGGCGGTGGCCGTCCAGTTGGGGCTGTACACCTCGGTGCCGTTGGTCCCGGGGATCACCCCGTCGCAGTTGCGGTCCACGCCGTCGCAGCCCTCGGGTGCTCCGGGGTAGGTGTCCGCATCGCTGTCGTCGCAGTCGCCGCCCAGCTGCACCAAGTCCAACGGAGGTGTACAGAAGACCGCTGCGGAGGCCTCGTCGCCGAAGCCGTCTCCATCGGCGTCCACGTACCAAGTGAAGCCCTCATCCACCTCGCCGTCGCAGTCGTTGTCGAGGCCGTCGCAGAGTTCGGGGCCGCCGGGAAAGACCGTCTCATCCGCATCGTCGCAATCGCCAGCAGCGGTCGCATAGCCCGGAGGCTGGGTGCAGGCCTGCACGATGTCCAGCTCACTGCCCCAACCATCACCATCTGCATCCGCGAACCAGAAGACCCCGTCCTGGTCATCGGCCAGGCCGTTGCAATCGTTATCGATGCCATCGGCCATCGGGCACGGGTCGCTCGCACCGGGGAAGACGTCCGCGTTCGTGTCATCGCAATCGCCGGTCTGCTGCACCGAACCGGCCATTGGCGTGCAGGAGATCACCGCGGGCACATTCGCCCCCCACCCATCGCCATCGGCATCGGGGTACCACATGAACTCCTCGTCAACCGCGCCGTCGCAGTCGTTGTCCACCCCGTCGCAGGTCTCGCTCAGCTCGCCCAGCGGACCGAAGAAACCCGTCAGCGCATTGAACCCCTGCTGCTGGAAGCCCAGCTCATCGATGATGGAGATCAGCGAGAGCTCGGCAAGCGGCACATCGCTGGCACCAACGGTGACGCTCAAGCATCCCGGTGCTTCGCAGAAGGTCACCGCCACGCCGGAAACGCCATAGCCGGGAAGGTCCGCAACGGGCAGGGGACCATCGTGGATGATCGCACCGGCCAGGGTCACGGTGACATCAAGGGTCCCGGTAAGGCCCTGTTCATCCGTGAGGATGGCCACCTGGACCATTCCCTCCGGACAGCAGCTGCCATCGTCGCAATCGGCAGCGGGGTCGTAATTGAACGCGGCGGGGTTGGTGCAGCCTTGGACCGGAGTGCCAAGCGTGAAGCTCATCTCACCATTGGTGATGGCCCCGGCGGTGATGGGGACGGCGCCCAGGCTTGCGGAGAAGCTCCCCTCCACGGGCTGGCCATCACCACCGAGCACCGAGACGCTGAAGCAGCCATCGGCTGCACAGAAGGTGATGACATCGCCGATGCCTTGGGCCAGCACGATGCCTTGTCCGTTCATCAGCTCATACTGGGCGTCCGCTCCGGCAGGGCTGTCGAGCGTCACGGTCAGTTCCGGGCAGCATTGGTTGCGCAGGGCCGTGTAGGCCGCGCCTACATCGAGCTTGCCTCCGGTGATGGTGATGGCATTGCCGCCCGGGAAGGGCGCGACATTGCTGAGGATGGCCTGCTTCACCTGCAGGGCCGTGCCCAGCGGATCGGTGAGGATGGCCTGGGCGAAGGAGGAGCAGTCGTTGCTGTAGAGCAGCGCCACCGCCCCGGCCACATTGGGGATGGCGAAGGAGTTGCCGGCGACCGCATCATAGCCCCCACCGAAGTCCGTGGTAGGGATCCCCAGACCAGGTGCCAGCAGGTGCACGGTGTTGTCGCCCACGGCGAAGGGCACCTGGTCCTGCTGCCCGTAGCTGGTCACCACGATGTTATTGGCGTTGGGGCAGGTGGCCGGATAGTCCGCGACGACATCGATGTCCGTGGGGTCGTTGGGGCCTGCCGTCACCACCAGGATGCCCGCTGCGCCCAGGTCGTCGAACAACGGATCGCCGAAGCCACATTGCGCATTGGGGATGCCCCAGGACACGGTGAGCGCCACGATCAAGCGGCCCTGCGCGCCGTTGCTCTGGTTGAAGAGCGTGCGCTGGTTCAGGCAGAACTGGAATTGTTCGAAGGCATCGCTCAGGGTGGTCACATTGGCCGGGCTCACCAGGTCCACGTCCCAGTTCACGCCGCTCACACCGATGCCGTTGTTGCCCACGGCGCCCACCACGCCGGCCACCTGGGTACCATGCTCATCGGCCGCCGAGCCCGCGAACACCACGTTCGCCGCGAGATCGGGGTGGTTCTGTTCCACACCACTGTCCACGATGCCCACCGCGATGCGCTGGCCCGTTGCCGTGGCACCACCGGTGCTGAAGTCCCATGCGGCTTCCACGTTCATATCGGCCAGATGCCATTGGCTGCCGTACTGTGGATCATTGGGCTGTGCGCGGCGCTGCACCAGATAGTTCAGCGAAGTGCTCTCCACCGCCGGCAGGGTCGCCACGAGGCGTTCCAGTTCGGGCTCGCCCGAGGGAACCACACCGGAGAACCGAAGCTCCGCATAACGGGAACCCTCACCCAGCAGCGCCATGTGCTGAAGGACCGGTCCCTGTTGTGCTTGCTGCAGCCATTGGGCCCGCACGAGCGCCGTATCGCTGGCCTGCTTCAAGCGTACCAGCACTTCTCCGGGCACCCATGATGATTGCGCATGAAGCCCGCTGGTGACCAACAGCAGCAGGAGCAGTGTGAGAAGTGAAAGAGAGCGTTTGGCCATGGTCGGGAACATTTGCAGCGAAAGTGCCGAAGCCCTTTGGACCAGCGCCCTGGGCGATCGTCAACCTTCGTTAGTGCCGGTGTCAACCTTCGTTAGCATTGACATTGAGGGTCTGATTGCGTATCGCACCGGCGGCAGCGTCCTGGCCCCGAATGCAGCGGCCCCCACCGTTTCCGGTGGGGGCCGCGCGAAGGGTCCGTTCAGCCGAGGCCTACTTCTGGATCACCAGGCGCTCGGTGTAGCTGTCGGCACCGGCGGTGATGCCCACCATGTAGAGGCCGTTGGCGAGGGCGCCATCGAGCTCCAGCACGGTGTTCACGAAGCCGTCCTGCACGGGGATGGTGCGGGCCGCCACGCGCTTGCCGAAGGCATCGTAGATGTCAACGCTCACCGTCTGCACGCCCTCCGCCACTTCGCTCAGCCCCAGCATCAGCTGGTCGCCGCGGTTGGGGTTGGGGTACATGCGCAGGGTGCCGGCCGTCGCGGTGGCGCTGGTGCCCTGCTCAGCGAGGGAGTTGCCGCAGACGGTGGTGATGGTGCACACATCGCCCCAGGCGGGATCATCGACGCTGTTGGGGTTGGCCGAGGCCACGCACCAGGTGCTGCCGCCGTTGAAGCTCACGCGCACATCCACCTCGTAGGTCTTGCCGCACTGCAGGCCATTGGTGTTCACGAAGTAGTTGCCGGCGCCGGTGGCGGAGGTCTTCACCAGCACGAAGTTCTCGGCCGGGATGCGGAAGCGGAACTGGTAGCGGTTGGCGCCCACCCAGTTGCAGTTGCTGTTCATGCGGCGCGCGGGCTTGGCATGCACGAGGCTGGCCTGGCTGGTGCCCACCGGACGGCTCTGGTCGCAGCTGAGGAAGGGGTTGTCGGGAATGTCCATCAGCTTGGTGCGCGGGCATTGCGACAGCGCGTTGTTCACCGAGAAGCGGCAGGCATTGCCCCAGGGCAGGTAGTCGCCGTTGACGCGGCCGCGCACCTTCACGTTGTAGAGCACGCCCTGCTGCAGCTGGTTGCCGCTCCAGCTGTTGATCAGGAAGTGGCAGGAGCGGGTGGCGCTGGCCGGCAGGCCGTTGCTGGTGCTGTGGCTCTGGAAGCGCTTGAAGCTGTAGCCGCCGTTGGGGTCGTACCACCACATCTGGTAGCCGCTGGTGGCGTTGTTCACGCCGTACTGCTGGCTCACCAGCGCGTTCTCGGTGGCCACCACGTACTCGGCGCCGCAGGGGCTGGTCTTCCAGTCGAGCTTGTCGCAGCTGGTGAAGACGAGGCGGTCCGTGCCGAGCGGCAGGCAGAAGCCCTCGTTGCCGGCGATCTGGCTCACCGCGCCGCTGGTGAAGTTGTTGCGGTTGTCGATCACGCGCTTGGTGCTGGCGCCCGCCATGCGCAGCACGTAGCCGCCGTTGACGATGCCGTCGCCGCCGTCATCGAGCACGCGCAGGTAGAAGCAGCCCGTGGGCAGGCAGGCCGATCCGGTGATCTCGCCGGGGCCGGGCAGGTAGAGCTGGCCGGTATGCACCAGCGCATCGTTGCCCTGGTCGCGCAGCTCGTAGGTCACCGTGCTCACGCCGTCCATCTGCACGGCCAGCGTCAGGTCGTGCGAGCAGGGGGTGCCTTCGCATTCGCAATCGCCGTTGATCTGGTCGTTGATGGTGCCGGCATTGAAGTCATCGCAGGGCGAGCCGATCTCGCCGGCGAGCGCCGGGCAGGAATCCTCGCAGTCGATGATGCCGTCATTGTCAGTGTCGGTGAGGTCCTGGCTCACGGTGACGTTGCCGGTGCTCGAGCAGCCCGTCACGGTGTTGCTCACCAGCACGCTGTATGCGTCGGGCGAGGTGACCGTGGTGGAAGCGGCGGTGGCGCCGTTGCTCCACTGGTAGGCGAGGGTGCCGGCGGGCAGGAGGTTGACGAAGGCCTGCGCGATGCCGGTGGCCTGCGCATCGTTGATGAGCGCGCCGCTGGCGCCCGCATAGAGCAGGTAGTAGAAGCGGCTCACCCCGGCCAGGCCGGTGATGGTGTGCAGGTTGTCGTCCGTGCTGGCGCCCATGCTCTGGGTGGCGCTGTTGGGCTGCGGCAGGATGAACATCTGGTTCACCGAGGGGTCGAAGGCGTTGAATACGCGCTTCAGCAGCACCGTGTAGGTGGTGCCGTTGGCCGAAACGGTGAAGGTGCTCAGCTGCTGCGATCCGCTGCCATCGGCGCCGAGGTTGCCGGTGATGGAGAGCGAGGAGAGGCCGTTGATGTCGCCCGCCCACAGGAAGAGCGCCGCAGGGCCGGCCTGGCAGCCGGGGCTGGCGATGTAGCGGGTGAAGTAGCGGCCGCCGGCGCCGAGCGCCGCGCTGTTCACCACCACGTTGTCCGAGTACTGCAGGGTGGCGCCGAGGTTCGTGTTCAGGCGGTTTCCGCCGTCATACATGTCACCGCAGCCGTCGCTGATGTTGTTGCTGTTCACCCCTTGGTCCATCTGGAAGCCGCTGGGGGTGGGCACTGCGGCCACCACGCTGGCGCTTCCGGCGTTGAAGGCGCTGAGCACGCCGAAGAGGTCGGTGCCGGCGGTGGCCGTCACGTTCAGCTGGCTGCTGGCGCCCTCGCAGATGGCCGCAGGCAGGGCGGTCACCGCGGCGATGGCCGGGTTGGGGTTCACCGTCACATTCTGGCTGGCCACGGCCGAGGTGCAGCCGTTGGCCGATGCCGTCACCGTGTAGGTGCCGGCATTCGCGCTGGTGAGGCCGTTCACCGTCACGCTCTGGCCGGTGCTGCCGCCCACGGGGGCGGGGCCGCTCCAGGCGAAGGAGGTGCCGATGTCGCTGTTGCAGGTGAGGGTGAAGCTGCCGCCCACGCACACCGGCGCGGAGAGGCTGATGCTTGCGCTGGGAACGGGGTTCACGCTCACGCTGCGCGTGGCGCCGGCCGAGGTGCTGCACGCGTCGGTCACCGTCACGCTCCAGTCACCGGCGGTGCCGGCCGACTGGTTGGCGCTGCCGCCCGCGGGGGCGCCGCCCGGAGCGGTCCAGGCGTAGCTGAAGGGCGCCAGGCCGCCGGTGGGGGTGGCCGTGAGCGTCACCGGGTTGCCGGCGCAGATGGAGGCCACCGCAGGGGTGATGGCCACGGATTCGATCGGCGTGGCCACGTTCACCGACACGGTGTTCACGTAGGTGCAGCCGTTGGAGCCGGTCACCGTCACCGTGTAGGTGGTGCTGGCGGTGACGCCGTTGGCCTGCGGGTTGGCCGTGGTGGTGCTGGTGAGGAAGTCGGCGGGCGACCAGCTGTAATCCAACGCGGTCACCGAAGGCGGCGGCGTGAAGCGGTACAGGCGGCCCGAGCCCGGCCAGCCGGCGAGGTTGTCCTGCCGGACGGAGGAGCTCACCGCGTGGCCCGTGAAGTTCTGCACGCTCAGGTATTGCGCGGTGTTGGCGCCCACGGCGGCGATGGTGGCGCTGTTGGTGCTCGCCGCGCTGCCGTAGCGGAACTCGATCACGTTGGTGGTCTCGTAGAGCCAGATCTGCAGCACCGAGGCCGTCCCGAACGAGATGTTCAGGTTGTAGCTGATGATGCGCACGCGGTTGGGGGCGGCGCCGGTGAGCAGGGTGGTCACCGAGGTGGCGGAGTGGTCGTCCCACAGCACGCAGAGCGAAGCCGGCTGGAAAGGCGCGCCTGTGTTGAAGTAGGCAGCGCCCACCGGACCGCCGAAGCGCATCACGCCGTTGCTGTTGGCCGAGAAGTCGGTGTAGGAGGTGCCTTCGTAGAAGAAGGGGAAGCCGATGGCATTGAGGCCCGACTCGCTGTCATCGCCAGCAACGCCCAGGCTGGTGGCGCCCGCCATGGGGTCGAGCGTGGCGCCCGTCTCCGTGAAGTAGCTGTAGAGCGTGATGTTGGTGGGGTTGCCGAAGCTGGCCTGCAACTGGCTGCTGCCGCCGGGGCACACGGTGGGGGGCGTGGCCGTGAGGCCGAAGTTCACCGCCACGGGCTGCGCGGGGATCACGTAGGTGCCCAGGTTGCGGTTGCAGGCATTGTCCGACTCGTGGAGCAGGAAGACCTGCACCGACTGGCCGGGGGTGAAGGGTCCGATGGTCTCCACGTTGCCGCTCACCAGTCCGGGGATCTCGGTGGGGGTGCCGCCGTTCACGCTGTAGCTCAGCGTCACCGACGAGCCGTCACCCTCGAAGCTCACCTCCACGTCGATGGTGGAGCAGCCGGCATTCACCGTCACGGTGCCGTCCGGGTCCACGCAGCCGGCCGTGCATTCCGCCTCGAACACCCAGGTGTCCTCCTGGCCGTCGGCGCAGCTGGTGCTGCCGTCGCTGTCGATCTCGATGTAGAGCGCATCGCCCGCCGAGGAGCCCCCCACGCCGAAGAGGCTGGCGAAGCTGCCCGTGAGCTCGGGGATGGGCGCGCCGTTGTTGTCCGTGCCGCTGTATGCGCGGATCACGTCGTTCGGGTCCATCGACCCTTCGATGAAGCTCACCGTCACCGTCTCGTTGGGGTTGCTGGCGAGGAAGGTGAAGGTCTTCACATCGTTGTTCTTGTAGCAGTAGGAGATGGCCTCGGTGACCCCGCAGGTGATCTGGATGGGGCAGTTGTCGGTGTAGCTGCCCAGGTCGAGCACGCAGTTGCCGTTGTCGGTGAGCAGTTCCACGTCCACCGCATCGCCCTGCTGGAAGCTGCCCGATGCCGGGATGGTGAGGGGGCCAACGCCCAGGCCGGTGATGCTCACCGGCGTGCCGTTGTTCACGGTGTAGCGCACCGTGGCCGTGGGGGTGCTGCCGGTGCCGGTGACGTTCACGCCCAGCGTGTAGGTGCCGTTGCCGCAATCCTCGTTCACCGCGGTCACGGCCCCTGCGGGGTTCTCGCAATAGCAGTTCACGCTGAGGGTGAGCGTGAAGTTGCCGGTGCTGCCGCCGAAGCCCTCGGCCACCACGATGTAGTCGGTGTTGGGGCTGATGGCGAAGTTCTGGATGGAGGCGCCGGCGCCGCAGACGTCATCGCTGAAGGCCAGCTGCACGGTGCCGCTGGCATCGTAGAGGCGCAGGTAGCTGTCGAAGCTCTGGCCCGTGCACAGGTCGAGCGACACGGTGGTGGCGCAGGCGCCGGAGTTGAAGCGGTACCAGGTGTCGGGCGAAGCGTTGCCGATCTGGTTGGTGTAGCAGTTGCTCGCCAGGTTGTTGCCGGCCACGGCGGTGGAGCCGTTCGGCGCCAGGTCCAGCGGGATGGCGAGCGCCAGGTTGTCGCCCGGCGGCGCGTTGATCACCGTGAAGCTCCAGGTGGGGCAGCCCGTGGCGGGGCCGTTGCCGTTGCTGGGGGTCACGCTCCAGGTGTAGGGGCCGGCGGCCAGGATGCCGGCATCGTAGCTGGTGCCGGGCTGGTTGGCGGCCACGGTGTTGCCGTTGAGCACCACGGTGTAGCCCGTGGCGCCTAGGCTGGCCGGCCAGCTGAGCAGGATGGCACCGCCGCCGCAGCCGCTGCCGCCGTCAGCCGGGGCGGTGGGGGCCGCCACGCAGGCGGGCGGATTGGTGTTGAAGCTGCGGATGGTGCAGCCCGAAGCCTCGCCGGCCGCATTGTAGGGCACGATGGCCCAGTAGTAGGTGGTGTTCGGTGCCAGGGCGCCGGTGGCGTAGCTGAGCACGTTGCCCAGGTCCACGTTGCTGGCGATGCTGGTGGGCAGCGTCACGCCGCCGCCGTCGGTGCCGAAGTAGAGGCGGTAGCCCGAGGCATAGGTGGCCGGGTTCCAAGCGAGGTTGGTGCCGGTGGCCTCGGCCGAACCGCCCTGTGCGGGCGTGGTGTAGGTGGCGCAGCCGGGCACCACCAGGCTGAGGCAGGCGGTGAAGGAGCCGCGGCTGCCCTGCGGACCCAGGATGCGCAGGAAGTGGGGCTGGCCGGGCGTGAGGCCGCTGATCACCGAGCCGCTTCCGGAGGTGAGGAAGCTGTTGCACGACACCTGGGTGAGGGTGCCGCAGGTGCCGTTGTAGACCACGGCGCCCAGGCTGGTGGCCGTGCCGTAGGTGACGGTGAGGGAGAGCTCGTTGGTGGTGGGCGTGAAGCTGTACCACACATCGGGCAGCGTGGCGAAGGGGCTGAAGCAGTTCGGGTTGGGGGCCAGCGGCGCGGCGCAGTTGTTGTTGCCGCTCACGGTGAGGGCACAGCCGGTGGTGTTCACCGGGATGGGCTCGGCACCGGCGCAATCGTCATTGGTGATGGCCGGGGCGCAGGGTGCGGCGCAGGTCACCTGCAGGGTGAAGGCGCCGGTGGTGCCGGCGTAGCCGTGCACGAAGATGAGGTAGGGGGTGGCGGGTGTGGTGGACCAGGTCACCTGGCTCTGCAGGCCGCAATCGTCGTCGTTGTCGCTGATGCACACCAGGCCGGCGCAGGTGCCGCCGAAGACGCTGAGCTGCGTGTCATAGCTCGATCCGCAGAGCGAAGCGGTGTACTGGCCGCCGTCGCCCACGATGCTGTACCACACACCGGGGTGGCCGCCCGTGGCGGAGCCGCAGGTGGGGTAGGTGTCCACCGTGGATCCCGTGGTGCTGCCGGCCACCGGCGTGCCGCAGGTGAGGGCGATGGCGCCGGAGCAGTTGTCGTTGCCGCCGCCGCCGCTCGCCAGCGCGCGATAGGCCAGGGTGGCCGCCGCGCCGCGCGTGCCGCAGGGGCAGCACGCCGACGTGTACACGCGGTAGGTGCCGGTGAGGGTGGGCGTGAAGGCCACCTCGGAGCTCAAGCCGCAGAAATCATCGTTCCACAGCTGGGCGGTCCCCACGGCGTTGGTGATGGTGAGGTAGGTGTCATACCCGGCCGAACCGCCGCCCTGGCAATAGCTGAAGGTGTATTGCGTGCCCGCCGTGCCGGTGAACTCGAAATAGGTGGGGTCGTTCAGGGAGGGTGCGCCCGCCGGTACGTTCACCGTTTGGAACACCGCTGTGGGCGTAACGGCGGAGATGAGGGTGCCCTGGCTGCACTGCGCCCAGAGCCCGCCGGAGGCCAGCATGAGCGCGCCTGCTGCCAGTGCGCGCGCCGCCGTTCCTGTGTTGGCGATTGCGTGGAGGTATAACATGGTATTTCGGTTAAGGGGGCGGGAAAGTAGCGGGCGGCCCCTTACTCCGCATGCAGGGCTCTGCGATTTGTGGCGGCGCGTTGGAAGGCTGAGCGGTCGATCGCATGGGCCTTCCCGCGCCCGGCCTGGGCCAAGCCGGTCTGCGCTGCCACCAAGCAGGGACGGCGCCCTGCTGGGCGCCGTCCGATGCGGGGTGGGTATTGCCTACCGTTGGATCACCAAGCGCTCCACGATCTGTCGATCGCCGGCGGTGACGCTCACCATGTACAGCCCATTGGCGAGCTCGCCGTTCAACGCCAGGGCGGTGTTCACGAAGCCGTCCTGCACCGCGATGGTGCGAGCGGCCACGCGCTTGCCGAAGGCATCGAAGATGTCCACGCTCACCGTCTGCACGCCCTCGGCCACCGCGCTCAGGCTCAGCATCACGTGGTCACCTTGGTTGGGGTTGGGGTACATGCGCAAGGTGCCGGCGGTGGCGCTGCCGGAGTCCACGTCCTGCTCGGCCAGGGCGCTGCTGCAGGTGGTGGTGAGCAGGCACACATCGCCCCACAGCGCTCCGCCATGGCACCAAGTGGCGCCGCCATCGAAGCTGGCGCGCACCTCCACCTCGTAGGTCTTGCTGCACGCCAGGCCGTTGGTGTTCACCCAGTACTGTCCGGCGGCGCTGGTCTTCACCAGCTCGAAGCCCTCTGCCGGGATGCGGAAGCGGAACTGGTAGCGGTTGGCGTTCACCCAATTGCAGTTGGCATTCATGCGGCGCACGGGGCGGGCATGCACCAGGCTGGCCTGGCCGGTGCCCAGCGGCCGCAGCTGGCCGCAGGAGAGGAAGGCGTTGTCCGGGATGTCCATGAGCTTGGTGCGGGGGCATTGCGCCAGCGTATTGTCCGCCATGAAGCGGCAGGCGGCGCCCCAGGGCAGGTAGTTGCCGGCGATGCGGCCGCGCACCTTCACGTTGTAGAGCACGCCCTCCTGCAGCTGGTTGCCGCTCCAGCCGTTGATGAGGAAGTGGCAGGCGCGGGTGGGGCCCGCCGGCATGCCGTTGCTGGTGGCATGGCTCTGGAAGCGCTTGAAGCTGTAACCGCCGTTGGGGTCGAACCACCACATCTGGTAGCCGCTGGTGCTGGCGTTGGCGCCGCCGTATTCAGCGCTCACGGCCGCATTGCCGTTGGCCACCACGTATTCGCCGCCGCAGGGGCTGGTCTTCCAGTCGAGCCGGTCGCAGCTGGTGAAGATCATGCGGTCGGTGCCCAGCGGCAGGCAGAAGCCCTCGCCATTGGCGATCTGGCTGGTGTAGCCCGCGGTGAAGCCGCCGTTGCCGAAGGCATCGCGCCGGTTGTCGATGATGCGCTTGTTGTCCGCATCGCGCAGCGCGTATCCGCCGCCGGCGATGCCGTCGCCGCCATCGTCCAGCACCGCCAGGTAGTAACAGCCGTCGGGCAGGCAGGTGCTCATGTTGAATCCCGGGCTGGGGGGCAGCAGGCCGCCGCCGCTCTGCACCAGCGTGTTCGTGCCTTGCTGGCGCAGCTCCCAGGTGATGTCGCTGAGCCCGTCGCTCTGGAACTCGACATTCATGGCGTTGGTGCACGGCACCGGCACGCAGGCGCATCCGGCCACCTGGCCCAGCGTGTAGCCCGCATCGGGGTTGGCATCGCAGATGTCGCCGTTCTGCAGGCCGGCCAGCAGCGGGCAGGGGTCCACGCAATCGGCCAGGGCGTCGCCATCGGTGTCGCTATCGGGCACGCCGCAGCCGCAGATGCCGGGCGCGGTCTTCGCCGGGTCGTTGGGGCAGCCGTCCACGCAATCGGCGGCGAGGTCGCCATCGGTGTCGGTGTCGGGCACGCCGCAGCCGCAGATGCCGGGCGCGGTCTTCGCCGGGTCGCTCGGGCAGCCGTCCACGCAGTCGGCGGTGAGGTCGCCGTCGGTGTCGGTGTCGGGATTGCCGCAGCCGCACTGCCCGGGCGCGGTCTTCGCCGGATCGCTGGGGCAGCCGTCAACGGCGTCGCAGGTCAGGTCGCCATCGGTGTCCTGGAAGGTGCCGGCGCAGGCGCAGCCGGGGCTCCAGGTGTCGTTGATGGTGCAGGCATCGCCGTCGTTGCACGGGGTGCCGGGCATGGCGGAGCCGCCGAGCACGCCCTGGCAGTCGATGGGCAGGAAGTTGAGCCGCACGAAGCGCAGCGCGCCCAGGTCGAGCGAGGCGGCATCGCAGACCTTCAGGATCCAGGTGCCGTTGGGGTTGCCCGTGTTGAAGCCGGTGAGCGGCTGCTCGGGCGCGTAGTTGCCGGTGACGTTGTTGGAAGCGGGGATGGAGGACAGCGCCGCACCGCCCGCGACGAGGCGGAACAGGTTGGCCGGGCAGCCGGTTGTGCTTCCGAAGTTGTCATTGCTGCCGCCGCGTGCGTTCACCAGCTGCACCTCCTGGCCTCCGGGGCTCACCAGGCTGATGCGCAGGTCGCTGCGGTAGGTGTGGGTGATGATCAGCTCCACGCTGCTCAGGCCCACGTTGGTGCCCAAGGCGTTGGGCTGGCCGCTGATGGTGATGCCGGCATTGAGGTAGGTGCTGCTGCCGCAGCCGTTGTCGGCGATCGCCAGGTTGTTGCCGCAGGCGCCGTTGCCGATGGGGGTGGGCGCGTTGGTGGTGGTGAAGAGGATGCCCGCGCTGTTGGTGCTGTAGTCACCGCCGCCGCAATCGCGCCGCACGAAGTAGCGGTACTGCGTGTTCGGCGCCAGGCCCGTGATCAGCGCCGGCGACACGCTGGCGCTGATCACCGTGCCGTTCAGCCCCGGCGTGGGGCCAGCGCCCGGTGCGGTGAAGGTGGCCGCCGGCCCGTACTCCACGAGGTAGTTGCCGGGAGGGCCGGAGAAATTGGCGCCCGCCTGGCTGTTGGTGATCCCCGTGGCCGCCGCCGCGGTGGGCGACGGGCAGGTGAGCAGCTGCCACTCCAGCGTGTAGGTGCCCGTGCCGCTGCCGTAGCCGTCCTGGATCCACCATACGCGCTGGGTGCTGCCCGTGGTGTTGGTCCATTCCACCCAGGCCACCTCGCCGCCGTCGTCATCCACGCAGGCGATCACGGTGCTGCCGGGGCAGGCACCGCCGTAGCGCACGTAATGCTGTGAATCATAGTTGTTGGCCTGCTGGCGGATGCGGAGCTGGTTCCCGTCGGGCACGTCGATGAAGTAGATGGCATCGGCCGCCGTGTTGCCGCTCGCGGTGCCGCAGGCGAAGCTGAAATCGGCCGTGCGGCCCACGGTGGTGCCTGGCAGGGGGCTGGTCTCCGCGGCGAGGTTCAGCGCGTTCACGCAGTTCTCCGCGCTGGGGCAGCCCGGCGCATTGGTGAAGGATCCGAAGTTGCGGTTGCAGAGCGCATCGGTCTCGTGCAGCAGCCACACGTTCACCGCATCGCCCATCGCGAAGGGCCCGATGGTCTGCACATCGTAGTCGAGCAGGCCGGGGATGTCCGTGGGCGGGCCGCCGTTCACGGTGTAGCGCAGCGTGGTGGTGGACGCATCGCCCGTGAAGAGCACCTCCGCATCGATGGTGAAGCTGTACGCGTTGCAGTCGGTGTTCACCGTGATGACGGCATCCGGGTCCACGCAGCCGGCGGTGCATTCAGCCTCGAAGACCCAGGGGCTTTGCTGCCCGCTGGCGCAGCTGTTCGATCCGTCGCTGTCGATCTCCAGGAAGAGCTCATCGCCCGCCGAGGTGCCCGACACGCCGAACAGGTCGGTGAAGCTGCCCGTGAGCTGCGCGATGGGGGGTGCGTTGTTGTCGCTGCCGCTGTAGGCGCGGATCACATCGTTCGGGTCCATGGTGCCCGAGACGAAGCTGAGGGTGATGGTCTCGAAGGGGTTGCTGGCAATGAAGTGGAAGGTGCGCGTGTCGCCGTTGCGGTAGCAATGGGAGAGCGTCTGGCTGGTGCCGCAGGCGATGGGGATGGGGCAGTTGGAGTAGAGCGTGGCCTCCGCTGCGCCGCAATTGCTGATGCCGTTGTTGAGGGAGCAGGCCACCTCGCTGCCCACGGCGAAGGGGCCGATGGTGGTGATGCCCAGCGGCAGGCTGTTGAGGGCGAAGGGCGTTCCATCCACGGTGTACACGAGGTGGGCCGTGGTGCCGGCGCCATAGCCCGTCACGTTCACCTGCACGCTGAACTGGTTGCTGCCGCAATCGTCAACGGGCGTGAAGGTGGCCGTGGGCGGCGTGCACAGGTTAACGCGCACGTAGCGCACGGCGCCTGCGTCCTGGCCCACCGCGTCGCACACGCGCAGCGTCCAGGTGCCGGTGGGGTCCTGGCCGTTGTGGAAGCCGCTGAGCGACTGGCTGGGCGCCCAGGTGCCCACGTTGGTGCTGCTGCCCGCCACGCCGCTGAGCGGAGCGCCGCCGTCCTGGAAGGTGAAGAGGCCGCCCGGGCAGGCCGCGGCGTTGCCGAACTGGGTGCCGCTGCCGCCGGCCGCGGCGGTGAGCAGGCCCACCTCGGTGTTGTCAGGTGCGCGCAGGAACATGCGCAGGTCGCTGCCCCAGGTGTGGCTGACGATGACATCCACGCTCCGCACGAAGACGTCGGTGCCCAGTGCGGTGCCGGTGCTGGAGAGGCAGAAGGGGACCGACGTGTAATTGCCGGTGCCGCAGCCGTTGTCGGGGATGGGGTGCGCGGCGGCGCCGTGGCAGGTGCTGCCCTGGTCCGTGAAGTTGAAGCTGCCCAGGCCCAGGTTGCAGAGGCTGTTGCCGTTGTGCACCACCGTCACCGTGCGCGGCGATCCGAAGGGGATGCCACTGACCGTGTAAGTGCCCGGGCCCACGTTGCTGTGCACGTTGGTGCCCGTGGGCGATTGGATGGTGACGCTGGGCGCATCGCCGATGCCGGTCACGTTCACCTGGATGCCGTAGGTGCCGGTGGCGCAATCGGTCACCACGCTGGCCGTCGCGCTCGGGGCCGTGCAGTTCACGGGGGTCCAGGTGTAGGTGAGGCCGCTGCTCCAGCTCTTGGCCGGGCTGGCGCTGGTGAAGCGCATGGCGCTGGTGTTGGCGGTGCCGGCCAGGCTGGTGGCCCAGTTCTCGCTGCCGGTGCCCACCAGGCGGTTGTTCACGTCGGTGGCGAAGGCGTTGCTCGGGCCGCGCAGCCCCACCTGCGGCTGCTGCGCCGTGCTGTTGGCCGGGCCGCTGGCGAAGGGTCCGTACACGGTGCGGATCTCACCGGTGGCCGTGTTCAGCCGCACCTGGAAGGAGAAGGATTCCGAGAGGCCGAAGAAGCTGTAGCGCCTTAGGCCGCGCCACTGCACCACCACCTCGTTGCCCACCGTCTGCCACCGCACGTCGCGGGTGCCCGAGGAGGCGTTCACGAGGTCGGCGCCGAAGGCCGAGATGCAGCGCTGGTAGGTGGCGGTGCTGCTGAGCGGGGTGTAGTTATTGCCGGCGGGCGCCGATCCGAAGGTGATGAAGCCGTTGGTGGAGACGTACAGCTGGGTGTACGCGGTGCCGTTGAAGGTGAAGGCCGGGATGGTCTGCGCTGCCGACACGTTGTCATCGAAGGTGGTGGCCCAGAGCTGGGTGCCGCCGGTGATTGCTGTGAAGGTGCCCGGGGATTGGCTGAAGGCGTACATCGAGGCCACCTGGGCGCGGGCAAGGGCTGGAGGTACCAGCAGGGCCATCAGGAGCAGCAGCCGCAGAAAGGCAGCAGGCCAGGTAGGGTTGGCGTGGTGCATGGAAGGAAGGTGTTAGGGGGATGGGTGGGCTTTCGGTCTCCCAACCGGCTCGGACGGGTTCCCCACCGGCGCGGCTTGCAGTCCGCTTCCGGATCGGTCGACTCAGAACGCCTGTTCGGCGACGTATTCTGGTGAATCGACGATCGAAACTAGCGGGGCAAGATGACGATTGTCAAGTTTTTCTATCGACGAATAATCAACAGTTTCATATGAATATGCATTTGCCATCGACGAAAAGCCTTGCGGACCGCCCGGGCTCCTGCCGGTCCGTTGCGCTGCGCAAGACGAGGCAGGTGCCTGGGCCCCAATGCAGCGGCCCCCACCGTTTCGGGTGGGGGCCGCGCACAAGGGGTCGGTTCAGCCGAGGCTTACTTCTGGATCACCAGTCGCTCGGTGTAGCTGTCGGCACCGGCGGTGATGCTCACCATGTAGAGGCCGTTGGCGAGCTCGCCGTTGAGCTCCAGCATGGTGTTCACGAAGCCGTCCTGCACGGGGATGGTGCGGGCCGCCACGCGCTTGCCGAACACATCGAAGAGGTCGATGCTCACCGTCTGCACGCCCTCGGCCACCGCGCTCAGGCTCAGCATCAGCTGGTCGCCCTGGTTGGGGTTGGGGTACATGCGCAGGGTGCCCGCAGCGGTGCCCGTGCTGGTGCCCTCCTCAGCCAGTGCATTGCTGCAGGTGGTGGTGAGCAGGCACACATCGCCCCAGGGATCGCTGCTGTGGCACCAGGTGGCGCCGCCATCGAAGCTGGCGCGCACATCCACCTCGTAGGTCTTGTCGCACTGCAGCCCGTTGGTGTTCACGAAGTACTTGCCCAGCGCGCTGGTCTTCACCAGCTCGAAGTTCTCGGCGGGCAGGCGGAAGCGGAACTGGTAGCGGTTGGCGCTCACCCAGTTGCAGTTGTTGTTCATGCGGCGCACGGGCTTGGCATGCACCAGGCTGGCCTGGCTGGTGCCCACCGGGCGGGTCTGTCCGCAGCTCAGGTATTGGTTGCCGGGGATGTCCATGAGCTTGGTGCGGGGGCATTGCGCAGCGGCGTTGTTCACCGTGAGGCGGCAGGCCGGTCCCCAAGGCAGGTAGTTGCCGGCCACGCGACCGCGGACTTTCACGTTGTACACCACGCCCTCCTGCAGCTGGTTGCCGCTCCAGCTGTTGAGCTGGAAGTGGCAGGCGCGGGTGGCGCTGGCGGGCAGGCCGTTGGAGGTATTGTGGCTCTGGAAGCGCTTGAAGCTGTAGCCGCCGTTGGGGTCGAACCACCACATCTGGTAACCGCTGGTGGCGTTGCTCACGCCGTACTCGGTGCTCACGGCCGCGTTGGTGTTGGCCACCACGAACTCGCCGCCGCAGGGGCTGGTCTTCCAGTCCGTCTTGTCGCAGCTGGTGAAGATCAGGCGGTCCTGGCCCAGGGGCAGGCAGAAGCCCTCGCCATTGGCGACCTGGCTGGTGTATCCGCTGGTGAATCCGCCGCTGCCGAAGGCATCGGTGAGGTTGTCGATGATGCGCGCGCCGCTGTTGATCTTCAGCTGGTAGCCGCCGCCGGCGATGCCGTCTCCGGCGTCATCGGTCACCACCAGGTAGAAGCAGCCGTCGGGCAGGCAGGTGGCCTCGCTGTAGGCGGGGGTCTCGGGGTAGATGCCGCCGCCGGCCTGCACCAGGATGTCGGTGCCCTGCTGGCGGAGCTCCCAGGTGATGCTGCTCACGCCATCGGGCTGCCAGATCAGGTCGAGGTCGGTGGTGCAGGCCTGGCCCGCGCACACGCAGCTGCCGTTGAGCACATCCAGCACCGTGTTCGGGTTGCTGTCGTCGCAGGCATCGCCCTGCTCACCGGGGGTGGTGGGGCAGTTGTCGTCGCAGTCGGCGATCAGGTCGCCATCGGTGTCGTCCACCGTGGCGGTCACCGTGAGCGCGATGTTGCCCGTGCTGGAGAAGCTGGAGTAGCTGCCCACCGAGATGTAGTAGAACGCACCGGGGGTGGAGTTCCAGGTCACCTGGCTCTGCACGCCGCAGAAGTCGTCGTTGCAGATCACTTCAAGCGGGGTGAGGCAGTCGCCGCTGAACACGGCGATCTCGGTGTCGAAGTTGGAGCCGGCGCAGGTGCTGGCGGTCATGGTGCCGCAAACGCCCTCCACGCGCCACCACACGTTCTTGTAGGGGCCGGTGCACACCGAGGCGGGCACATCGTCCGTGGCCAGGCTGTTGTTCACCACCGGGCTCGCGTACGGATAGCTGCTCACGTTGATCGCGTTGGCGCAAGCATCGTTGGCCGGCGGGCAGTTGTAGGAGAGCCCCGTCAGGGTGAGGTTGCAGATGCCGCCGTTGTCGTGCACCAGGGTCACCACCACCGTGGTGCCGCTGGGGTAGGGGCCGATCTGCGTCACGCCCAGGCCCACACTGGTGGGCTCGGCATCGCCCACGAAGTCGGTGGTGATGTCCAGGTCGCTGCTCGTGCCCAGGTCGGTCACGTTCACATCGATGAAGAACTCGTTGGTGCCGCAGCTGGGCACCGCGGTGCGGGTGGCGGCAGGCTGGCAGGGTTGATTCACCTGCACATCGAAGGTGCCCGTGGTGATGTCGTCCGTCCACACGCGCACCCAGTAGGTGTTGCCGCTGGTGAGGCCCGTGTGGGTGTAGGTGGTGCCGCTGGTCACGCCCGGGTTGCAGGCGATCTGCGTGCCTCCGCAGGCATCGTAGAGGGCATAGCCCAGGTTGCTCGCGGTGTAGAGGTTGAAGGTGATGAGGTTGGTGCCCGCAGCGCTGGCCGTGAAGGAGTAGAACACATCGGGCAGCGTGGCGAAGGCGCTCTCGCAGGTGGGGTTGCCCACCGTGGCGGCGGCGCAGGTGTTGGTACCGGCCGTGGGGGCGGCATCCACCGTCAGGGCCGTGGCGCTGGCGCACACGTCATTGCCCGGCACCGGCAGGCACAGCGGCGCGCAGGTGATGTTGAGGATGAAGTTGCCCGTGGCGCCGGGGGTGCCGTAGCCGTGCACGAACACGTAGTAGTCCGTGCCGCTGTTGGCGTTGAACTGCACGCGGCTGCGGAAGCTGCCGGTGGTGCAGGCGGGGGTCATGTCATCGTTGGCCGTCACGCAGGTGAAGGCGCCGCAGCTGCCGCTGTACACGGTGAGGCGGGTGTCGTAGCCGGTGCCGCTGGCATCGCAGGTGGTGATGGTGTACTGGTTGTCATCGCCCACGATCCGGTACCACACGCCGCCCTGGGGGCCTTCGTTGCCCGCGCCGCAGTCGCTGTATTCAGCATCAACGGTGGCCAGGATGGTGGAGCCCGTCACCGGCGTGCTGGCGCAGGCGATGGTGATCGCATTGCTGCAGGCATCGTTGGGCGGGGGAGCCGCCAGCGTGGTGAAAGTCTGGCCCGCGCTGTTGGGGCTGAAGGTGGTGTTGCCGCCATCGCAGTCCTGACGGACGAAGTAGCGGTATTGGGTGCTGCTGGCCAGGCCGCTGATCAATTGCGGGGCCGTGGCGCCGGGGATCACCGTGCCATTGGGACCGGCGGTGGCGCCGCTGCCAGGGGTGGTGAAGGTGGCCGCAGGGCCGTATTCCACGATGAAGGGACCGGTGCCCGTGCAACCGGCGCAGGTCCAGTTGGCCAATGCGCTGCCGGTTGTGATGCTCGTGGCAGCGGAAGAGGTGGGCGCGGTGCAGGCCGCCGGGCAGTTGATCTGGAAGGTGTGGGTCATCGCCCCCGTATTCTCCGGATCCAGCATGATGTACACGGGAACGCCAGCCGTCCAAGAGGGAAGGTTGACCGTTGCCGCAGCGTTCAGGTCATCAATGCAGGTCCAACCGGTGCTGGTGCATCCATCAGAGGCCAGCTTCCAGAAGTAATCCACATAGCCACCCGTAGCGGCCGTCACCTGCAAGGCGTGGGCTCCGGTGACGCTGGGGGTGAAGGTGTAGAGTTTTTCCTGTCCCGGGGTGCTGAATCCACAGGTGCCAGGGCTCCAAGAGCCCGCGCCCGTGTGCGAGGAAACCGTGCTCACCCCGCAGGCGGAGATCGTCGGGATGGTGGCACAGGGATCCCACGGAGCCGCGCTGGAATAGCTCAGCGTGGTGTTGGCGGAGAGCGTATTGCAACTGAAATTGGTGAGCAGGATGGAACGTGTGGAACTGGCTGTTTCCACATAGGTCACCGTGGATTGTGTACCGCAGCCGTCGTCGTTGCTGGCCAGGACCGTGCCTCCAGTGGCGGTGGAATACAGGCGGAGGTAGGTGTCACCACCTGAACCACAGTTCTGGAACGTATAACTCGTGCCAGCCGTAGTGTTGAACGTCCAATACGTGCGGGTGCCTGATGCTCCAACAACTGTTTGAACGGTACCTGTCGGTGTAACAACACCTCCATTCGTGACCGTGGCATTACAGAACTGGGCCTGCGCAGCATTGGCCTGAAAGAGGCCGCCCAGCAGCATCGCCGCAGGGGCCCACCAGCGCGTTCGCCTGATCATCTTGTCTCGACTCTTCATGTCTCTCTTGTTTTGGTTAAGGGTTCCAGCATTCACTGCGGCGTCCGTGCCGCTGTACGAGGGCAAGGCCGGGGAGGCCTGGTGGCGGTGCGCTGCACGGGGCGCAGCGGATTGCGGGGCGCATCGTGCCATGGTGCGGGCACGAGGCGCGATTCAGGTTAAGGGGCGGTGAAATTATCCGTCCCTGCCTGTGCATCCAAGAACATTCGTCAGGAAAGCGGGATGATGCGCCGCAGCTGCGGCGTGGCGCGGGCTGACCGGCGTCAGCCCTGGTCGCGCTCGCTCAGTTCCAGCCAGCGGTCGGTGAGGCGGTCCAGCTCCTTCATGGCGCGCTCCAGCGCGATGCTGTGCTCCATCATGGCGTGGTGGTCGGCGCCGCCGGCGGCCATGATGGCGAGCAGCTCGGCCTTGCGCGCCTCCAGGCGGGGCATCTCCTTATCGATGCGCTGCAGCTCCAGCCGCTCGGCGTAGGTGAGCTTCTTGCGCGCCGCCGCAGCGGGCTCGCCCGCGGTGGCGGCGGGGGCCGGGGCGGGGCGCGCGTCCTTGCTGCGCTCGCGCGCGGCCTCGGCCTTCTGGGCCTCGCGCAGCTCGGTGTAGCTGCCCACCCACTCCTTGATGGCGCCACCGCCCTGGAACACCAGCAACTTGGTGCAGAGCTTGTCCATGAAGAAGCGGTCGTGGCTCACGATCAGCTGGCAGGCGTCGAGGTCGAGCAGGAAGTCCTCCAGCGCGTTCAGCGTGGGGATGTCCAGGTCGTTGGTGGGCTCGTCGAGGATGAGCACGTTGGGGTTGCGCATGAGCACCATGCACAGGTAGAGGCGCCGCCGCTCGCCGCCGCTGAGGGTTCCGATCTGCTGGTACTGCTGCTCCTTGTCGAAGAGGAAGCGCTCCAGGAGCTGCGAGGCGCTCAGGGTCTTGCCCTTGCTCAAGGGGATCACCTCGGCGATGTCGCGCACGGCCTCGATGATGCGCTGGTCCTCCTTGAAGGGCGGCAGCTGCTGGCCGAAGGTGCCCAGCACCACGGTATCGCCGATGCTCACGGTGCCCTGGTCGGGCTGCATGCGGCCGGTGAGCAGCTCGATGAAGGTGCTCTTGCCGATGCCGTTGGGCCCCACGATGCCGATGCGGTCGCCGCGCTTGAGCGAGTAGCTGAAGCGGGCCACGATGGGGCGGTAGCCCTCGGGCTTGTCGGGCGTGCCGAAGGCCTTGGTGAGGTTGCGCGCCTCGATCACCTTGCCGCCGAGGCGGTCGGTCTTCACCTCCAGCTTCACCTCATCGCGGTCGAAGCGGCGGGTGGCGGCGGCCTTGATGTCCTCGAACTTGTCCAGCCGGCTCTTGCTCTTGGTGCCGCGGGCGCGGGGCATCTTGCGCACCCACTCCAGCTCGCGCTTCATCAGCCCGCGCAGGTGCTGCTGGGTGGCCTCGCGCACCTCGTCGGCCAGGGCCTTCTTCTCCAGGTACCAGGTGTAGTTGCCCTTGTAGCGGGTGAACTTGCCGAACTCCATCTCGATGATCTCGTCGCAGACCTCGTCGAGGAAGTAGCGGTCGTGGGTGACGAGCAGCAGGGTGAGGCCGGGCTGGTTGAGCTCCTCCTCGAGCTGCTCGATCATGTTCAGGTCGAGGTGGTTGGTGGGCTCGTCGAGGATGAGCACATCGGGCCGGTCGATGAGCACCTTGGCCATGGCCAGGCGCTTCTGCTGGCCGCCGCTGAGGGTGTTCACGGGCTGCTCCAGGTCGCGCAGCCCGAAGCGGTGGGCCAGCGCCTTCACGCGGGCCTCGTGGTCCCAGGCCTTCAGCTCCTCCATGCGGTCGATGGCCTGCTGCAGGGCGCGGGGCTCGGCGTGGCGCGCCAGGGCGTGCTCGTAGGCCTTGATGGCGGCGCTCACCGCATCGTCACGGTCCAGCATCTCGTCCACCACGCTGCGGGCGCTGGACATGGCCACGTTCTGGTCGAGGTAGCCCACGCGGATGCCCTTGTTGAAGGTGACGGTGCCCTCATCGGGCTTCTCCACGCCGGCGATGCACTTCAGCAGGGTGCTCTTGCCGGTGCCGTTGCGGGCCACGATGGCCGTCTTCTGGCCCTTCTCCAGGCCGAAGCTCACGTCGCTGAAGAGCTGGCGCGGGCCGTAGCGCTTGCTGAGCTTCTCGACGGAGAGGACATTCATGGGCGGTGGCGGCCGGCGCGGGGGGGGCGCCGCGGCGGCCGGGGCGCGAAGGTCGGCAACCGGCGGCAGGTGGGGCGCAGCGGCCCGGGATCGGCAGGCGGCCGGTGCCTGTGCACCGGCTGCGATCGGGCCACCAGAACACGCGCTCCCAGTGCCAGGTGGTGCCTGCGGCGAACTTGCCGCTGAAGGCGCTGCTCCAGAGTTCATTGTGGAAGGAGACGTCGTAGTTGTGGAGGATCTTCTCCACGTCGTTGCGCCAGAGCACCAGGTTCGGGAAGTTGGGATTCGGGATGGTGAGCTGCGTGTAGTGGTTGTACTCGCCCTGGTTGAAGGGCTTGCGTTCCTGCCAGTCGGACTGCGCTGCGGGGAAGCGGTTCCAGAAGGCTGTGGCATTCCGGAAGCCTTGGTGGATGCGTTCGTCGGTCAGGTCGCGCTCCGCCTGGAGGTCGGGGTACTGTTGCATGGAATCGTCGGGGAAGTTATCCCCGTGGCCGCTGCTCAGCCGGGCGTCTTGCGTTGGCAAATGTGAACCCGTGTCGATAACCACACATTCGCCGTGTGCTCACTCGAACACGATCTTTCCGGTGTACCGCCGCGCCCCAGCAAGGAGCTCCAGATGGTAGAGCCCCTTGGCCTGTGCACGGATATCCACCTCAACCCGGCCTTGCCGATCCAAACGCAATGGCACTGCGTCAACAAGACGGCCCATGTTATCGATGATCCGGAGCTGGACTTCGCTGCCTGGACTGATGGACCCCGGAAGCTCCACTGTGCACGTACCATTGTTCGGATTGGCGTAGATGAGCAGCTCGGTATTGCCGATGACCAGAGAGTTGATCGAATTAATGGCCGGCAGGCTGTCGAACTTGGCCACGAAGAGATCCGGATAGTCCTGTACCGTGGGCAGGAAGGTCTCCGCGCCAATGACCATGGTGCTGTCAAAGTTCGAGCCCACGTAGATGCCATCGCTGTTCACCACCAGCCCGGGGCAATTGCCGAAGCGAACGCGGCCCACGTGGAGGCCATGCAGCACATTGCCCATGCTATCCAGGTGCAGGACGAAATTATCCCGGCTAGTGTTACTAGCTAAAGTCGTGGTGCCCACGTTCAGTTCATCCGCGAAGGTGCCCGTGAAGTAGAAGCTTCCGTCACTTGCCGCTTGCATGGGGCCGAAGCCGATCAAGAAGCCAGGGGAAGGCATATTCTTGGCCCACTTGAAAGTGCCATCCGCGGAATAGCAGGCCAGGAAGTTCGCCGCGCCAACAGCTTCCAGCGTATCCGTTGGTAGGAATAGATCATCATCGTATCTGCCATGGGCTACGAAATCTCCGTTGCTCAATTCCACCCCATCGATGAAACTGGCACTGGTGCTGGAGCCCACGGTTACAACCCAGTGAGCCAGGCCGTTGCCGTCTGAAAGGCAGAGAAACCCATTATCGTACGCGCCGGCATGCGGCAATGGCATGCCCCAAAGTGTATCGTTCTCGGAATATGTACCACAGACAAGCATCCCTGAGCTGGCTGTGCAGCCTCGAAAGACTTGGCCGTGCGCAAGCATGCGCTCGGCAAAGACGAAGCTGCCGTCCGCACCATAGATGGCATGGAAGCCCCCGACTGGAACGCTTACCAACGGATTGATGCTGAAATAGGCATCCCACTCCGAGGCTACGCCGAAGACGTGCAGCTCACCGCTACTGGCCTTCAGTATTTCTCTTACCAGAACATCCTCGCCCAGAATGACCTGCCCCCAAGCTTCAACTCCCAGCTGGTCGTAGGCCGTGATGAAGCCATAACGGAAGACCTGGCAGCTACCCACATACTCAATGCCTCCGAACGTCGCGGTTCCTGAATAAGCGCCCCCAACAACGATTTGCTCCTCATCCGCATCGAACAGTAGACAATAAGCATCGTCGTTTGCGCCGAAATCATCTGTACAAGGGCCACCAATGAGCCGACCCCAGGCAACGGTACCTTCCGGGCTCAGCTTCACTAAGAGCGCATCATCACGCCCTGAGACCTCCATCTGACTCTGGCCCAGGTTAATTGTGCCTGCACTGATGGTCCCTGCTGCGTAGATGCTGCCGTCAGTTCCCCCGGCTAGCAATGTGCCATCCGTACCCAAATTTGGTCCCGAACTGTTGAATTGCCGCAGCCATTCCAGCGCTTGCGATTGGCCGGAGAACGATACGCAGATACACGCGAGCCAGAAGAGGGGACGTAGATCTTTCATCGCTCAGTTCATTTTGACGAATGGTGCAGAGCACGTGGTGTTCTCGAACTCCGCATGCAGTGTGTAGTGACCTGGTGAAATAGCGCTCACCTGAATGCGAATCGGTTGCACAGTTATGATGCCTGTGAGCACAATCGCTCCCTGGTCCGAAACAATCCGATAAGGTGCGCCAGGGGGCAGACCAGAAACCTCAAGGAACTCACCGCAGGGATTTGGCGCAACACGAAGCCCGCATGCGGGGAAGTCCTTGAAACGAAGAACCAGTTGATGCGCGGAATCAGTAGCACGTTTCGCCGATTCATGGTTTATGTGAGGATTGTCCTCAGCGACGAGCATATGCGGATCCCCGCAATCGGGGAAGACATTCTCTGGATGAATGTGAACTTCACTGCCGTGCGCTGCATGGAACTCTGTGGACATATGAATGAATTGTCTGGCGCGCAGATCTCCACTAGCCCCTTGCGAACCATTGCCCTCGTAAGTCACATTGTTCACAAAGAGGGTGCTCCATGCCTTCGGATCATAGCTCTGGCCAATCGGCACGGTGACGCCGGAGGCCTCCGCCGTAAAGGCGAGCTTAGAGCGCGCTAGGGTAAGGGATGATCCGAGCTGTTGCCAGGACTGATAGGACTGGTTTGAAGCGTCACCCGGGCTTGTGGCACCACCGGGCACGTGAACGCGCATCTCATACTTGGACACATACCAGCCGTTGATTACCGGTCCGCGATGGATATTCAACAGGCCTTGGTCATTCGAGATTTGATTTGTCACAATCTCATGCACGGGATCGTTAGAGGCGTCGGAGTATATCAGCTTCGTCCAACCCACGGCGTGTGTTATGGCCTGGCCGTCCTGATCAATTAAGTTCACGGTTCCCAACACGGTACCACTGCTCAGTGAGCCATTGAACTTGCCGCGATGGTAATCGGCTGGAGGGGTGGGAAGGGAGCTGGGGGCTGAGGCGAGTGAGTAAGTGCTGAACGTGCCAGCAACAAGCTTGTCTTCCCAAGGAATCGGCGGATTGGCGTTTTCATCGCCATACTTGAGTGCACCGTAGAAGTTAGCGCGGTAGACCCCTTGCCAGTGTTGAATGTTGCTGGGTGTTGGAGGTGAGGGCGGAGTTAGATTCGCCGCACGGCCGTTCTGGAATCCCCACCAAGAGTATCCGGAACCCAGGTACGCTCGTGTGGCCGTCATGGTCTGGGAGGCATAGGCGGATTGTTGCGATTCGGGCCCGTCTCGCCAGGGCGGATAGTCATGGGCGGGGTCGTCGACCAGATGATGGTTGAAAGGGTCGTCAAAATTGTCGTCGTTGGAATCCTCGGCGCTGAATGAGGTTTCGCCGATGATGAAGGGCATAGGAATCGCAGCACCGTGCCAGTCGGACTGCGCTGCGGGGAAGCGGTTCCAGAAGGCTGTGGCATTCCGGAAGCCTTGGTGGATGCGTTCGTCGGTCAGGTCGCGCTCCGCCTGGAGGTCGGGGTACAGGCCCAGGTGCGCATCGATGAGGTCCACCTCGGGGTTGGTGAGGGGCGCGTAGAAGCTCTCGGCGGCCGGCATGCCGGGGTCGTTCATGGCATAGCTGGCCAGGAAGAGCTTGTTCTCGCCCAAGGGCGATCGGGCGGGGTGCTCAGGGTCCTGCGTGCCGCGCACGAAGCGGGCCATGTCGCCGAACCATGCGCTGATGGTATCGGGCAGCTGCGCATCGGCGGCCCAGGCGCCGTCGTTCTCGTTGCAGTTGCCGTCGATGGTGTCCGTGCGGTAGGTGAGGAGCTGGTCGATCTCGTTGAAGGGTTCGAGGGCGGCGATGTTCACCGACCAGCCCCAGCGGCTCATCATGTACTTGTACTTGCGCTTCCAGTAATAGAACACGCCCTTGGTGTAGCGGTCGGGGTGGCCCTCGCCGTAGGTGTAGAAGAACTTCCGCATGTTGAAGCGCTGGGGCGGCGGCAGGGGGTTGGGCTCGATGAAGGCGAGCCAGTAGGCGTTGGCGCCCCAGCCGAGGCTCTCGAAGTTGATCCCCGGCGGGTAGGCATCCACGCAGACCTGCAGGTAGATGTTGCTGGCGCGGGCGCAGTCGATCATCTGGTCGAAGGCCCAGCACTGGTACTGGCAGTTGCCCCGGAAGGAGGGCGCATTGCCATTGGCGCAGGCCGGCTGCGACCGGTACTGGTCGTAGACCCCGAGGTTCACGTATTCGGGCGAGAAGATCTTCTCCAGGAGGTACATGCGCAGGTAATTGCCACCCACGGCATGCAGGCGCTCCATGGTCTCCTGGAAGTTGCGGTGGTCGCGCTTGATGTAGGTGACGCCCGGCGGGACGACGCCTGCCCCGAAGCTGCCGTGGTTGATGTTGGCCATGTTGGTGCCCAGGCCGAAGAAGGGTGTCTCAGACCGCTGCAGGGTCTCCCGAGGAACGAGGGGACCCTGCACATAGGGGTGCGCCGGACTGCCCATGCCCTAAAGCTATTCCACCACCACCCGCTCGTAGCAACTGCCCTCCTGATCCGTGAAGCGGATGACGTAAGTGCCAGCTCCGAAGCACGTTAGATCCACTTCTTCCGTTTCGTGGCCCTTGGGCAAGGAGCGCTGGAACAAGAGCTTGCCCATGGCATCGTACACGCTGTAGTAGCTATCGCGCAGCAGGGGATCGGGGAACTCCACGGTGATGCGGCCGGGGGTGGGGTTGGGGCGGACGGAAATGGAGCGGCTGCGCGGCATCGTAAGAGGCATGCCCGTGGTGAAGGTGCAGCCGTCGTATGAGGGGACCATACTCGAGTCCAGTATGCTGTCCGTGAACGCCATCGGCGTGGCTGTGGCGATGCCGCTGATGATGTTCAGCACTACCGTGCTATCTACTGGGAATAGGTCCATTATTTCTATGGACGGCACTCTCTGCCAGCAGTTGAAATAGCCCAATGAGTCCGCTTTATAGATGAAACTCATTCCAGAGTAAGGACCGGGCATATCGCCATAGATCAAGCCACTGATCATGTAGCCCCCATCGGAACTGGCCTGTAGGTCCTGGGTTACGTAGGTATAGTTGTTCCGTCCTACGGATCGCGTCCAGAGGGTGTCGCCGTTCAGGTCCGTTTTCATCAGGTAGGGCCTGAACCAATCGTGCTGGTTCGGTGGCCCCAGGGTGGCGAGCACCGCGTACTGGCCGTCCAAGGTGCGCTCGATCACCGCATCGCGGCGGGTGTACCAGAGGTTGGTGGTGCTTCTGTAGCCCTTGCACCAGAGCACATCGCCCTCGCCATTGAGCTTCATCATGAAGAGCTTCGGGTTGTATCCCGGCGGCAGTGGCGTGAAGATCGGATCCGTGGTACCCGTGCTGTCGGTATAGCCCACCAGTACAAAGGAGCCGTCCGGTTCGATGATGGCATCGCTCACCACGCCCCGTGGCCGTATGTAGCTCCTGCTCCATAGCACTTCGCCTGCAGCGTTCATGCGGGCCACCACCACACCCGCCGTTTGCATGTTGATGCCTGCCAAGAGATCGCCATTCGGCAGTTCTTTGAAGAAGCTGAAGGCACCCGCGTCCATGAGGCGCTTGGACCAGACGGGGTCCAATGTGCCGTCCACGCGCAGCGCGAAGGGACCATAATACCTGCCCCAAACGATCGCACCACTATCCGCTGTGGGTAGCAACCCTTTGGTAATGCCATTGCAAACCCCGGTATTCAACACATAGCGTTTCATTGTCATGATCGCTCCCACTGTATCCATAAGCCCGATGACAGGCTCTTCATAACCGCCAGAACCAAACGAACATGGAACACCCCACGTTGCAGAAGCGAAGAGCACCCGGTCGCCACCCACGTACTTCATGTTCTGCAAACCGTAAACAACATTGGTCTCAATATAGGACATGGAATGGTTGATATACCCATTACCGTCAATGACATGCGAATGCCCCATATTGACCAGGTTGTTCCCACTGGGTAACTCATTGATCTCAAAGCCAAAGCTCGGACCAGACTGGTACATTCGCATGAAGTTAGATTGCGCGTTGACAGTAAACGCAATGAACAAACACAGCCCAAGTAGCAGCCTTCGTTCCATGGCTCAGTAGATGATGAGTTGTTTGGCCTTAGCCCTGAGGCCATCCGATGCACGCACCCAATAGGCGCCCTGTGATAGGCGCAAATGCGGGAACTGCACCAAGCCACCCGTTATGTTGCCGTAGCGAGCCACCAGCCGTCCTGTGAGGTCCATGATGGCGATATCCTTGGGGCTATCATCTTGAAAGCGTAGGGTGAACTCGCTCCGCGTGGGATTGGGATAAATCATGAAATCCCAGCCACCCGTGATAGGGATCTCCGGTTCGTCAGCTTCCATCAAGCTCTCAGACCGCTGCAGGGTCTCCCGAGGAACGAGGGGACCCTGCACATAGGGGTGCGCCGGACTGCCCATGCCCTAAAGCTACTCCACCACCACCCGTTCGTAGCAGCTCCCCTCCCTATCCGTGAACCGGATCACGTAGGTGCCCGCCCCGAAGCGCGATAGATCCACCTCCTCCGTTTCGCGGCCCGGCGGCAGCGGGCGCTGGAACAGGAGCTTGCCCAGCGCATCGTACACGCTATAATAGCTCTCGGCCATGAGCGGGTCATTGAACTGCACGGTGAATTGGCCCGGAGTGGGGTTCGGATACACGCGGAAGCCGCTGGGCCGCATCCCCGTGTGCTCCATGCCGGTTGAGCAGCCATCGATGATGGTGATGGGCGGGTTCTCCGCCTCGGTGATGAAGGCCGGATGGGCCGTGGCGCCATCGATGCTGGTGAGGGTGAAGCTGCTGTCGGTAGGGAAGAGATCCACGATGGTGGTGGCGTGCCAGCGGTTGTAGCACGGCAGGTAGCCCAGGGAGTCGGTCTTGAAGATGAACATGTCAGGGCTGTTGCTCAGGCTCTGCCCGTTGTACAGGATGCCGCCGTCGGAGCACACCGTCATGTTGATGATGTCGTGCACATGGCCCTCGCGGCCCGCCGAGCGTGTCCACAGCGTGTCGCCGTTGTGGTCCAGCTTCATCAGCTGGGGCCGGTAGCCGAAGGGGTGGTTGAGGCCGCCGATGTTGCCCAGCAGGATGTAGTTGCCATCATGGTGCCGCTCGATGCGCGCGCCCGGGCGCGTGTACCACCGGTAGGGCGCTATGTCGTAACCCTTGCACCAGAGCACCTCGCCGTCGCCGCTGAGCTTCATCACGAAGAGCTTGGGCCAGTAGTCGGGCGGCAGGGGGTCGAGGAATCCGGGAGCGGCGAGGCTGTCGGTGAAGCCGGTGATGATGAAAGAGCCATCGTCCTCGATGAGGGCGTCGGCGATCATGCCCTTGGGGCGGAAGTAGCTCTTCAGCCAGAGGAAATTGCCCTCGGCATCCATGCGGCCCACGGCGACGCCAGCCGTATCCATGTTGACGCCCGCCAAAAGGTCGCCGTTGGCGAGCTCCTTGATGAAGCGGATACTACCGTTCGTAGTATGGCTGAATCTCCTTGCCCAAGCAATATCTCCTGTCTGCTCCGCCCTTAGCACAAAGAAGAACTTGTCGAAGCCCCATAGAATCACACTTCCATCACTAGTGAGAACAGCATCACCTGCATAGTTGGAGCAGTATTCTGCATTCAGTTCGTAATACGAGGAGACAGGAATACTCCCATCCGAAACCACCTTGAACCACGCAGGGTAATTCATTCCCCATTGGCTCACAGGACAAGTTCCCTTCCGGTAAGTTCCAACTGCGAGTATCGCGCCGTCCGGTGTCGGTTTAACAGCCTGAATTCCGAGCAACGTATCCACCTCGAAGCGCACCGTTTGTTCTATGATTGCTTCGCTATTCAGAATCGAGAACCCTGAATTGTTCGCCAATGCGATCAGGATTCTATCTTCAGCTAATTGATGCATGCTGAATTTGGATGCGCCAACCGCGCTCGTGTACTTGATGAAGCCCTGCTGCGCCTGCATAAGCGATGCTGGCAACACAACCACGACGGAGAATAACAACCGATTCATCATGGCTCAATGCACTAAGAGTTTTTTTGTGGCGCTGAATGTGCCATCCGTTGCGCGCACCCAGTAGGCGCCGCGCGCAAGGCCCTCAGACCGCTGCAGGGTCTCCCGAGGAACGAGGGGACCCTGCACATAGGGGGGCGCCGGACTGCCCATGCCCTAAAGCTACTCCACCACCACCCGTTCGTAGCAGCTCCCCTCCTTATCCGTGAACCGGACCACATAGGTGCCGCGCCCGAAGCGCGAGAGGTCCACCTCCTCGGTCTCCTTGCCCTGGGGCAAGGGCCGTTGGAAGAGCAACTTGCCCATGGTGTCGTACACGCTGTAGTAGCTCTCGGCCATCAGGGGGTCGGGGAAGGAGAGGGTGAAGTGGCCGGTGTTGGGGTTGGGGCGGATGGACATGGGCGCGCGGCGCTCCATGCGGGGGGGCATGTTGGTGGCGAAGGTGCAACCATCGTAGGTTGCAAGAGAAGCTAATGTCGTATCGCTCACGTAAGCTTCATGCGTTGTGATGCCATCTATCGGCGTAAGCGTTACACTGCTATCGGTGGGGAAAAGTTCTAAGGTCTCAATTGAATGATGCTCATCCCAACAGGGAAACCGACCTAAGGAATCAGCTTTGAAAACATACGGCGCACCCGACCAGCCTCCAGGAAGGTCGCCCTGTATACTGCCATTAATCATGAAGCCTCCGTCTGCTGTCTCAAGTAGATCAGACACGTAGTGCAAGTAACCATTGTGGCCCACGGCGTTGGACCATAGCGTATCGCCATTGAAATTCAACTTCAGTAACAAGGGCCGGGAAGGCAGGTTGTATCCTGCGGTTCCCAACGTTACTGCAATGACGAAGTTCCCATCCAAGGATCGTATTAATCGTGACCACCTTGGTGTATGCCAGTAGTAAGGCGCACTATCGAAACCACGGCACCATTGGACTGTTCCATCTCCGCTCAGTTTCATCATGAAGAGCTTTGGTTGAAATGCCGCTGGTAATGGTATGAACATGCTGGTGGTGGTGCTGTCCGTGAAGCCGGTAACAATTAACGAACCATCCGGATCTACGTAGGCGTCGTGTATTACGCCATTCGGTCGGAAGTATGACTTGCTCCAAACGAGGTTGCCTTGAGTATCAAATCGCGCCACCGATGCTCCTCCCTCCCGAAGATTAATGCCAGCGATGAGGTCCCCATTGGGGAGCTCCTTCATGAAATGGATCCCACCATCCTCCGCAAAGCGCCGCCCCCAAAGCGCGTTCAGGTCCGCATCGACCCTGAACGCATAAAAATTGGTATCCCGACCCCATATCATCGCACCAGAGTCGCTCAGAACGACCAGGTCGCCCGCACGGGTGAGGCATCCGGCAGGCGCCAGCCTATAATGCTTGAAGGAGGAGATGTTCCCCAAGCTGTCCATCCGCCCGAGGGCGGGATGGGTGAATGGCACGGTAGTACTCCCGAATGAATTGCACGAGTCCTTGCGATAAAGACAAAGGAACAAATAGTTGTTCTCTGTGATAGGACGAATGGACTGCATCGTCAACACCGAATCTCCCCAGAAGCAATTAGAGTACACAAAATCGCCGGACGAGTTCAGTATTGTAATGCCCGGATAGATGGCCATCGAGGTAAGGATGTTACCACTTGGGAGTTCGACAAGATTGCGCTTATAGGCTCCTGTTGCCAAGTAGATCTTCTCAAAAGTGGGCTGCGCTTGTGAAACACAAGCCAACGAAATGGTAACCACTGCGATACTTGATCTCATGGTTTAACGGATTATCATTTTCTTGACCTTCATGTTGTCGCCCGATGTGACATGCACCCAATAAGCTCCCTTGGCGAGTGGGCCTATTGGTATCTGGAGCATCAGGGTAACAATGTTCTGGTGTCGCGCTACTATCCGACCGGAAACATCAAGCAATGCCACATCCTTGTTTGTGTCATCCGCGAAACTCAGAGTGAGCAAGTCGCGAGTGGGGTTGGGGTAGAGCGAGAAGTCCCAGTCTGTGTCCGTTTCGGTTTCAACAGCGTCTTGGGCGAGGCTTTTCACGAAAGGACCAGGCGTGATCACAAATGCATAATCAGCATGCAGTGTATCCAAGTAGTTGTTGTCCACACCGTTGAACTCACCATCCAGGTTGATGACGATGTCGCCATTGGCATCGCTCTGCAGCGTACTGGGGAATTCGCTGTCTTGCGGAAGGTCCGTGGCACCGATGCGCGTGGGGAACCAAGTGATGTAATGCGAATGCAGCGGAAAGAATCCAGAGAGCGTGATGCTTGCTGAATCAGGGGCGGTGCACCCCAGGAAGTTCTCATTGCCCGCCCCGCTCATCACATAGAAGCTCTTGGCCACCGAGGCGTTGCGGTTATGCACCCAGCCAATAGCGGTGCTCTGGTCGCTCCTTAGGTAGTACGCCTCCAAGGGGTTGATACCGTCCGAATCATCGTCATCAAAGAACTCGTTCGGGGTGAAAGCGCCAGAGAATATTCCGAGATCTTGTATACTTGGGCGGTTCAAGAAATCCGCAATTGCTTGAAAATGGTGATGAATTGGACGATTGGCGATTGGGATTGGAATACCTAAGCCTAAATCCAAATTATTGGTGCCAGGGTAATGATTTGTGAATAGTCCAATTTGTTCATTGTTCAGGTCATCCTCTGGTGGGAGGGGCATCGCATCCTCCCACCAGAATACCCGCTCCCAGTGCCAGGTGGTTCCTGCGGCGAACTTGCCGCTGAAGGCGCTGCTCCATAGCTCGTTGTGGAAGGAGACGTCGTAGTTGTGGAAGATCTTCTCCACATCGTTGCGCCAGAGCACCAGGTTCGGGAAGTTGGGATTCGGGATGGTGAACTGCGTGTAGTGGTTGTACTCGCCCTGGTTGAAGGGCTTGCGTTCCTGCCAGTCGGACTGCGCTGCGGGGAAGCGGTTCCAGAAGGCTGTGGCATTCCGGATGCCTTGGTGGATGCGTTCGTCGGTCAGGTCGCGCTCCGCCTGGAGGTCGGGGTACAGGCCCAGGTGCGCATCGATGAGGTCCACCTCGGGGTTGGTGAGGGGCGCATAGAAGCTCTCGGCGGCCGGCATGCCGGGGTCGTTCATGGCATAGCTGGCCAGGAAGAGCTTGTTCTCGCCCAAGGGCGATCGGGCGGGGTGCTCAGGGTCCTGCGTGCCGCGCACGAAGCGGGCCATGTCGCCGAACCATGCGCTGATGGTATCGGGCAGCTGCGCATCGGCGGCCCAGGCGCCGTCGTTCTCGTTGCAGTTGCCGTCGATGGTGTCCGTGCGGTAGGTGAGGAGCTGGTCGATCTCGTTGAAGGGTTCGAGGGCGGCGATGTTCACCGACCAGCCCCAGCGGCTCATCATGTACTTGTACTTGCGCTTCCAGTAATAGAACACGCCCTTGGTGTAGCGGTCGGGGTGGCCCTCGCCGTAGGTGTAGAAGAACTTCCGCATGTTGAAGCGCTGGGGCGGCGGCAGGGGGTTGGGCTCGATGAAGGCGAGCCAGTAGGCGTTGGCGCCCCAGCCGAGGCTCTCGAAGTTGATCCCCGGCGGGTAGGCATCCACGCAGACCTGCAGGTAGATGTTGTTGGCGCGGGCGCAGTCGATCATCTGGTCGAAGGCCCAGCACTGGTACTGGCAGTTGCCCCGGAAGGAGGGCGCATTGCCATTGGCGCAGGCCGGCTGCGACCGGTACTGGTCGTAGACCCCGAGGTTCACGTATTCGGGCGAGAAGATCTTCTCCAGGAGGTACATGCGCAGGTAATTGCCACCCACGGCATGCAGGCGCTCCATGGTCTCCTGGAAGTTGCGGTGGTCGCGCTTGATGTAGGTGACGCCCGGCGGGACGACGCCTGCCCCGAAGCTGCCGTGGTTGATGTTGGCCATGTTGGTGCCCAGGCCGAAGAAGGGTGTCTCGTCGCCCTGCAGCGCCGGATCGCCTTGGAATTGCAGGTGGCGGCGGTTGGCGGCATTCACCTGCAAGTAGCCGTTGTTGTCGGCCAGCGGTGGCATGCACTGCAGGCCGAAGCCCGTGTGGAGCAGTTCGGGGAGCGTCGCCCCCTGGGCATCGGAGGTAAGCGGTGCCTTCGCGGAGATCCTGAAGCTCCATGCGCCTTCCTGGTCCGGCGCGAAGCGGAAACGCACGGCGTAAGGTTGGAGCGGGCTGCCGGTGCCCTCGATCAGCCAGGCCATGTCGGGGTCGGATACGGTGGAGTCCCAGGTGGCCTCGCGCGTGAAGAAGCCCCAGCGCATGGTGCTCGACCCATCGGGCCGCGTAAGGGTCATCACCAGCTGCAGCGAGTCGTCCGCGTAGGGATTGAGGTCGTGTACGGGGTCCGTGTTGCCGGGGGCGCTGAGGTAGGGATCATTCGGATGGGGATAGTAGTGGTGGAAGAAGCTGTCGATCGCCGCCTGATAGATGGCCGGCAGCCGCAAGCCCAGCTCCACCTTCTCCCATTTGTGCACATGCACCACGTTGTCCTCGATGCTGCCATAGGGGCTGCTGCCATCGGGTGCCGGGCTGATGATGACCAGGTCGGCGGGCTGGCCGAGTCCTTCATCGATGCGCGCCCTGAAGCGCCCCTGGTTCACCGCGAATCCGCCGGCGTGGAAGCCGGGCCGCAGGCGCACCGATGCCGCGGAGACGAACTCGGCGTCGGCGGTGCCCGAGATGTCAACGGGCAGGTGGGGCGCGCCGGGCGAGAGGATGCGGTTGGAGACCGCGTACTGGTGCGTGCCATCGGTCCACGCCGCATCCTGGATGGTCAGTTCGGGATAGGGCATCTGGGCCGCGGCGTGCATGGCGATCAGCGCGGCCAGCGATCCTGCTATCTGCCGGTGCGCGCGCATCACTTCGACGCTTCAAGTGCGCCCAATCGCTGCTCCAGGCGCTCCAGCCGCTCCTCCAGCTGCAGGATGTAGAGCGCCTGCTCCTCCACGGTGCGCGTGAGCCGGTGGGCCAGCTCGCCCAGGGGCAGGCCGCCCTTCGCCCCGAGCTCCTTGGCCGAGGGCACGTGGGGCAGGTGGCTGTGGCGCTTGACGAATGCCCGCAGCGCGCTCAGCGGCATCAGGCGGTAGCCTTCGGCGAACACGAAGTCGGGCCAGGGGCCGAGCTTCACCAGCACATCGTTGGTGGCGATGCCGTCGGCCACGTAGAGCCGGTAGCCCTCCACCGGGCCGGCAGGTGGCGCCGTGCCGATGCCCACCTTGCCGGAGGTGGTGATGACCATGCGCTCCTCGCCGCCGGTGATGAAGTAGAGGTTGTGGTTGCTGCGCGTGCCGAGCAAGGGCATGTCCTCTGCGCATAGATCGTCGAAATCGTTGCCTTGGGTTTCCCAGAAGGGCGTCAACTGGTCGAGGTTGTAGCAGGGCACCCCCGGGGGTTTGGGCGGTATTTCCGGCGGGAATCCGCCTCCGCGCAGGGTACCATCGGCGTCGATGTACACCGGACCGGGCGCGAATGCGTCACCGGAGAGCCGCACCTGGCCCTCGCTGGTGAGGCGGAGCCGCTCGGCGCCGTTGCTCTTGAGCACCACGTCCTGTTCGTCAAGGGTGCCGAAGAAGTGGAGGCTGTCGCTGGTGTTCGCGTTGCCCACCATGGTCCAGTCGCGCCGCTCGGGCTGGGTGAGGATGATGGTCTCCGACTCGGCCACGCATCCGTTGGCATCGGTGACGGCCACGCGGAAGCGTTGAGCGCCCAGCCCGGTCCGCTGCTGCGTGTAGGTGCCGTCGCCCCAATCGTAGGCATAGGGTGCAACGCCGTGCGTCACCGTAACCTCGATGCTGCCATTGAAGCACTCGTGGCAGCTGATGTTGAAGCCGTTGGGATAGCTGTTCGGCACGGCGGCCACGCGCATGGCGGTGGGCTCCACCAGGGTGATCTGCGCGCCGGCCGTCAGGGAATCGGCATCGCGCACATCGAGCCGGTAGTAGCCGGCGGGTATCGCGCTGAGGTCCTCCGTGGTGGCGCCGTTGGACCAGAAGTAGGCGTAGGGCGGCGTGCCGCCGGAAACCGTGGCGTTGATGGCCCCGTCCTTCAGCCCGAAGCAGGAGATGCCGTAGCCGTTGTAGTCCGAGGGCGCCAGGCTGACGGTGAGCTGGGCAGCGCCTTCAGCGGCGGCCATGATCAGCAGCGCTGCAGCCAGCCAGCGCCCGTGAACCGTGAACATGGTGGTAGGGTTTGGGGCAATCGAATGTAATCGGCCCGCACCGGATATGCAAGGCGTGTTGAGAACCTGCCGTTGCCGGACAAGCTGCCCAGGGGAACTGCACCTCAGGCTCAGGCCAGGCTCCGGTTCAATGCAGCGCCCTCAGTGCCCGTCCTCGTCCATCATGGCCGGGCGCTGGGTGAGCTCGTGGTAGCAGAGCACATCCTGGGCGAAGCAGTGGATGACCATGCTCTTGCGGCTGGCGTGCGGGGTGGCCATGGGCTTGCCGCCGTGCAGCAGGTTGGCGTGCCAGAGCAGCACATCGCCGGGCTGGGCGTGGAATTCGGTGGCGGGGAAGCCGCCCTGCCGGATGGCCTGCGCGATGGCCTCCTCGTAGCGGGCGTAGGCATCGTCGCCGATCACGTAGCGGTTGCCGCCGTGGTCGTAGCCGTCGTTGAGCAGGTAGGGGAGCCTGTGGCTGCCGGGGTGGTACACGAGGCAGCCATTGTCGGCGGTGATGGGCTCCAGGGCGATCCACGCGGCGATCATGTAGCCGAGCGGGTGGGTGGTCATGTGGATGCTGTCGCTGTGGGCGCGCTGCTCGCTGCCGGTGAGGAAGTTGATGCTCTGGAAGACGCGCACCTTGCGGCCGAGGAGGAAGTCCATCACGTCGAGGATGCGGCGGTCGTGCGTGGCGCGGCGCAGCAGCTCGCTGTGGCGGAAGGCGAACATGATCTTGCGGCCGGTGAAGTTGAAGTCGACCACCTTGTCGCGGATCAGGCGGTCCACCTCGGCGTTGATGGCGGCCACCTCCTCGGCGCTGAAGAGGCCGCGCAGCACCACATAGCCGTCGTGCGGCCAGCGGAGCAGGGCCTGCTGCACGTCCGGTGGAAAGGCGTGCAGGCCCGGGGCGGCGGCCAGGCGCTGCGCAGCGTCGGGCCCGTCGAGCCAGGGCGTCTCCACGGGCCCCTGGGGCATGTGGGCGCTGTTGATGGGCAGCAGCACGCTGCGGTGCACGCCGTACTTGCGGTACATGCGCCGCGTGTGGGCCAGGCGCCGCAGGTTGAAGAGGTTGAGCAGCACGTAGCTCGCCTTGAGCTTCCGCAGGGTGCCGTAGTAGCGGTCGAGCAGCTTGCGCATGGCCGAAAAGTAGGCGGCCGCCCCGGAGCGCGGGCTGCCGCGGCTCAGTTGCGGTGCTCCGGCTGCTCCTGCAGCAGCCGGCCGATGTCGCCGATGAGGCGGTCCACCTCGTCGGCCCGGGTGCCGTCGTAGAAGCCACGGATGCGCCGCAGGGGGTCCACCAGCACGAAGTTCTCGGTGTGCACGAAGTCCTGCGCGCCGCCGTCGCCCTCATCGAGGCAGGCGAAGTAGCTGCGGCGGGCCAGGGCGTAGATCTGTGCGCGGTCGCCGGTGAGGAAGCGCCACCGCTCGGGGTCGGCGCCGTGCAGTGCGGCGTAGTCGGCGAGCACGGGCACGCTGTCCATCTCGGGGGTCACCGAGTGGGAGAGGATGAGCAGGCGCGGCTCTTGGCGGAAGGCCTCCTGCACGCGCTCGAGGTTGGCGGTCATCTTGGGGCAGATGGTGGCGCAGGTGGTGAAGAAGAAGTCGGCCACGATGATGCGGCCCTCGGCATCGGCCAGGGTGACGGTGCGCCCCTGCTGGTCCACCAGGGAGAAGTCGCTGATGCGGTGCTCGCCCTCGTGCTTGCGCACGGCGGGGTCCACCAGGCGCGGATCGAGCTGCCGGGGGTGGAACACGGGCAGCGCATCGGAGGGGCGGATGATGAGGTAGGCGGCGCCGATGAGTGCGGCGGTGATGGCGGCGAAGGCGGCCAGGCGGATGAGCAGCGGGCGTTTCACGCCTCAAAGATCGCGCAGGCTGAGCCCATAGGTCACCGAGGCGATCCAGCGGTGGGTGGGCCAGGCGATGTCGCGCTCGCGGTCGTGCACCAGTGCGGCCGAGAGGCTGTGCGCCTTGGAGAAGGCGTAGGAGGTACCCACGGACCAGCGGGTGCCGAAGTAGCTCCAGCCCTTGTAGCCGGCCCAGGTGAAGAACTCCACGCTCACCTCGGGGTCGAGCTTCCACTTGCGGAAGTCGTAGCCGAGGCGGAAGCGGTTGCGCAGCACCTCGCGCTGGCCGCCGAAGGGGATGTAGGTGTGCTGGTACACGAAGCGGTACTCGCCGGTGAAGCGGTCGATCTCGTGGCTGGCCTCGGCCTGCAGGATGCTGCGGTGGCGCAGGCCGGTCTGCGCGGAGCGGGCGGCGAAGCGGTGCTCGAAGGCCACGTTGAGCCAGCTGGCCGCCTTGTACCGCAGGTTCACGTCCAGGTAGGTCTGGCGGCCGGCGAAGAAGACGTCGGCGCTGCGGTAGCCGAGCTCGGCGCGCAGGCGGAAGCGCTTGTAGCGGTCGCCGAGGGGGTCCTTCAGGAATCCCGGCAGGCGCCCGGTGGCGGCCACCGAGAGCCAGAGCTCCTGGCGGCGCTCCGGGCGCAGCGGCTCCTGCGCGGAGGCCGAGAGGGCCGCCAGCAGCAGGGCGGTGATCAGCAGGGAGCGGCCGCGCATCCTCAGTAGTTGCGCACGGTGATGCGGCCCACGTTCACCACATCCTTGCGGCTGGTGACCTCGGTGTTGAGGTAGATGCCCTCGGTGCAGTTGATGTAGGCGTTGCACTCACTGATCACGTAGATGCGGTAGTCGCCCTGGCGCAGCCAGGCGAAGCGGAACTCGCCGTTGGGCCCGGTGCGGGTGTCGTCATCGGCATACTGGCCGTCGCCATAGATGATGTAGACGCGCGCCTCCGCCAGCGGGTAGGGGTCGCCCTGGGGGTTGCCGCTGGAGGCGCCGTAGCGCTGCTCGTACACGAAGCCGCGGATCTCGGCGCGGCCGCCTTCGCCGGGCTCCTTGCGGCAGGCGGTGAGCAGCAGGGGGAGGGCCAGGAGCACTGGCAGCAGTGAACGGAGCATCACGCGGAGGTTAAGGGACCGTAAATGTAGAAGCGGGACGCGCACGAGCGGGTCATGGCACGGGGCCACGGTGACATGCGCCGGGGCGCAGGGGGCTACTCGGCGTAGAGGCGCTCCACCACGGCGGCGTACTTGGCCAGGATGGGCTTGCGGCGCAGCTTGAGGCTGGGGGTGAGGTCGCCGCCGTCGATCGTGAGCTCGGCCGGCAGCAGGGCGATCTTCTTCACCTTCTCCCACTGGCCCAGCTCGGCATTGGCCTCCTCCACCTCCTGGAAGATGCGGTCCACGATGCGCTGCTCCTGCACCACCTGCTCCTTGCCCGTGAAGGGGATGCCCTTGAGCGCGCAATAGTCCTTCAGGAAGGCGAAGTCGGGCACGATGAGGGCGGCGGGGTACTTGCGGTTCTCGCCGATCACCATGGCCTGCTCGATGAAGCGCGACTGCTTCAGGCGGTTCTCGAGCACCTGCGGGGCCACGTACTTGCCGCCGCTGGTCTTGAAGATCTCCTTCTTCCGGTCGGTGATGCGCAGGAATCCCTCGGGGGTGAGCTCGCCGATGTCGCCGGTGTGCAGCCAGCCATCGGCGTCGAGCGCCTCGCGGGTGAGCTCGGGCTCGTTGTAGTAGCCCTGCATGATGTTGGGGCCGCGCGCCAGGATCTCGCCGTCTGGCGCGATGCGCACCTCCACCCCGGGGATGGGGCGCCCCACCGTGCCGAAGCGCAGGCCGTCGTTGCGCAGGTCGTTCACGCTGATCACCGGGCTGCTCTCGGTGAGGCCGTAGCCCTCCATCACGGGCACGCCCGCGGCGTTGAACACGCGGGCCAGCCGCACCTGCAGGGCGGCGCTGCCGCTGGCCACCACGCGCACGCGGCCGCCCAGCGCCTCGATCCACTTGCTGAAGATGAGCTTGCGGGCCACGGCCAGCTGCGCATCGTACCACCAGCTGCGGCCATGCACGTCGTATTTGAAGCCCAGCTCCACCGCCCAGAAGAAGAGGGCGCGCTTGATGCCCGTGAGCGCCTCGCCCTTGGCCATGATCCTGTCGAAGATCTTCTCCAGCAGCCGCGGCACCGCGGTGAACACGTCGGGCCGCACCTCGCGGATGCGGTCGCCGAGGTCCTCCAGCGATTCCTGGAAGTAGATGCTGACGCCGGTGCGCATGTACATGTACATGAGCATCCGCTCGTAGATGTGCGAGAGCGGCAGGAAGCTGATCGCGCGGGCCTTGTGGTCCACCGGGAAGCGCTCGATGCTGGCCTCGAGGTTGCTGATGATGTTGCGGTGGGTGAGCATCACGCCCTTGGGCTTGCCCGTGGTGCCGCTGGTGTAGATGATGGTGGCCAGGTCGGCGCCCTTCACCGCCAGCTCGCAGGCCCGCAGCCCGGGCAGCTGGTCGGGGTGGCCCAGTTCCAGCGCCTCGCGCCAATGGCGCGCGCCGGCCACGCGGTCGAAGGTGAAGCAGTGGGCGGGTCCGCCGGGCTGCGCGGCCTTGGCGTGGATCTCGGCGTTGGCGCTGAAGCACACGTTGACCCCTGCATGCTTGAGGATGTAGGCGTAGTCCTCCTTGCTGCTGGTGGGGTAGATGGGCACGGTAACGGCGCCGATGCGGAGGATGGCCTGGTCCACCAGCGCCCATTCGCTGCGGTTGCCGCTGCAGATGGCCACCTTGTGGCCGGGCTGCACGCCGAGGGCCATGAGGCCGAGGGCGAGGCGCTCGCTGATGTCGATGATCTCCTGGGTGCTGTAGGGGCGCCATTCGCCGTCCTCCTTGGTGGCGATGGCATCGGCCTTGGGGTAGCTGGCCAGCTGGTGGCCGGGGATGTCGAAGAGGCGCTCGATGGGCATGCGCCCAAGATAGGGGCGTGCGCGATCGGGGCGCTGCGGCAGCTTCGCGGCCTGCGGATCAGGTTCCCGAGCGGGCCCTACATCTCGAGCGAACACCCGCCCTCATGCATCGCCTCCTTCGCCTGCTGCTCGCCATCACAGCACTGCCTTCTGCCACCCAGGCCCAGGATTCCCTCCTCATCACCAACGTGCGCATCTTCAACGGCACCGCGCCGGAACTGCGCGCGGGCAGCGTGCTGGTGGTGGATGGCAGGATCGCGCAGGTGGGCACGGGCCTCAACCCCACGCGCGGCACGGTGGTACTGGATGGCGGCGGCCGCACCCTGATGCCCGGCCTGATCGATGCGCACGTGCACCTCACCATCGCTGCCATCCCCATGCTGGCGGCGATGACGGCGCCCTCCTCCTACATACACCACGTGAGCGGCAAGGAGGCCGAGGCCACCCTGATGCGCGGCTTCACCACCGTGCGCGATGTGGGCGGCCCAACGCAGGGCCTGAAGATGGCCGTGGACCAGGGCCTGCTGAAGGGCCCGCGCATCTACCCCAGCGGCGCCATGGTGTCGCAGACCGGCGGGCATGGCGACTTCCGCCTGCCGCACGAGATCGTGGGCAGCTGCTGCTCCTCGCCCGCGCTCACCGAGAAGGAGGGCATCTCCATGATCGCCGATGGGCCGGATGCCGTGCGGCAGCGCGTGCGCGAGCAGCTGGCGCTGGGCGCCACGCAGATCAAGCTGATGGCCGGCGGGGGCGTGTCGTCGGTGTACGATCCGCTGGACGTGACGCAGTACAGCCCCGAGGAGTTCCGCGTGGCGGTGGAGGCGGCGGAGAACTGGGGCACCTACGTCACCGTGCACGCTTACACGCCGCGTGCCATCCGTTTCGCCATCGAGAACGGGGTGAAGTGCATCGAGCACGGGCAGCTGGCCGATGAGGAGGTGGTGAAGCTGATGGCCGAAAAAGGGGTGTGGTGGAGCCTGCAGCCCTTCCTGGACGATGAGCACGCCAACCCCAAGACCGGCGAAGCGCGCAAGAAGCAGCTGCTGGTCTCCGAGGGCACCGACCGCGCCTATGTCCTGGCGAAGAAGTACAAGGTGAAGACCGCTTGGGGCACGGACGTGATGCACAGCCCCACGGGCGCCTCGAACCAGGGGGCGCAGCTGGTGAAGATGACGCGCTGGTACACGCCCTTCGAGGTGCTGAAGATGGCCACGGCGGACAACGGCGAACTGATGAAGCTCTCCGGCGCGCGCGATCCCTACCCCGGTAAGCTGGGCGTGATCGAGCCCGGCGCCTGGGCCGACCTGCTGCTGGTGAACGGCGACCCGCTCCACGACCTGGAGCTCCTGGCCGATCCCGCGCGCAACCTCACCGTGATCATCAAGGACGGCAAGGTGGTGAAGGACATCCGGTAGGCGCTCACAGGGCTTCCAACGCAGCCAGATACTTGTCGATGTAAATGTCGATGCTGCGTGCCTTGTACTGCATCACGTACCGCGGGTGCTCCAGTGCGATGATCCTCTCGAAGAGCCCGAGCCGTTCGTTCAGCTTGCTGAAGTAGGCGGCGTTCTTGCCGGTGCCGATGATGAGCACGAGGTCGGTGCGCATGCCGCAGCCCACCAACGTGCGCAGCCAGTGCTCCACGAAGGGCGTTACGGCCATCTCCAGCGCCTTGTCGTCGTAGTAGTTCAGGTTGATGGCCGTGCCGTTGGGGCCGTCCTTCACGAAGCCCAGCGGGCAGATGGCATGCACGTAGACCCGGCTGTAGAAGGCCTCCGCTCCGCCGGCCGCGCGCACCATGCGGTAGAAGAAGTCGCTGCTGGGCTCGTGCGTCCGCAGGCCATGCACCGGTATGCCCAGGTCGCTCTCGCAGCGCTTGGTGTCGGTGAAGGAGAGGCCCGTGCTGCCTGCGCCCAGCCTGCCGGGGTTGATGCCCAGCATCAGCGTGCGCGGGCGGTCGTCGCTGTAATACTTGCGGTGGAAGGCGGTGACGATGCGCTTCACCTCGGCGGCATGCGGCCCGTTGAAGGGGTCCAGCACGCCCACGCCCGGCGGCAGCTCCGCATCGGCCAGGGAAAAGGACAGCACGTGGCGCAGCAGGCGGTGGGCGAGCATGGGCGCGAAGTTCGGCCCGCTGCGGCATTACCTTGGGGCCATGCGCATCGCGTGGACCGCCGGTTGCTTCGGCTTCGCCCTTGCGGCAGGCGCCCAGAGCGGCGAGCACCCCTTCCTGGAGTCGTACGACCTCACCGTGCAGGAGGGGCGCGTGCTGGTGCAATGGGTGATGCAGGGCGGCGCCACCTGCGACGGCAGCGCGGTGGAGCGCTCCACCGACGGCGAGCGATTCGAGACGGTGCACCGCCTTGAGGGGCTCTGCGGCGACCCAGCTGTTCCGGTGCCCTACAGCTGGGCCGATGCCGACCCGCCGGAGCTGAGCACCCTGCACTACCGCATCGCGTTCGCGGCGGAGGGGCGCAGCTCGGTGAAGCGCGTGCGCTTCGACCAGCTCAACCGCAGCACGCATCGCCTCTATCCGTCGCCCACCGCCGGCCCCTGCAGCCTGCTGCTGCGCGTGCCGGAGAGCGCACGGGTTGACCTCCGCATCTTCGATGCCCAGGGCCGGCCCGTGATGGAGCGCCGGGGCGCAGCCGGCCGGCTGCATGCGATCGACCTCACCGGCCATGCCGCGGGCCTCTACACGGTGGTGGCCGTCGCCGAGGGGCAGCGCTTCGATGCGCGCGTGGTGAAGGAGTGATCCGTAAAGCAGCGGGGCCTCCTCGCGGAAGCCCCGTCACCGCCCGAGGGTCCGTTCGGGCTGTCGGCACAGGAAGCCGGTTATTCGCAGTGGATGAGAAGCATCTCCTCCACGGATCGGTCGCCGAGGTCATGGGCTTGGTGCAGGGCGGCGCATGCCTCCTGCTTGCGGTCCATGCGGAAGAGGACGAGGGCGCGCTGCACATGCGCCTGGTCGAGCGTGGGGTCGAGCTCTACGGCGCGGTCCAGGTCGTCCAGGGCCTCGTCGTGCTGGTGCATGGCGGCGAGGGCGATGCCCCGGTCGCACCAGCCGAAGGCGTTGTAGGGGGCGATGGCGATGAGGCGGTCGTAGAGGGCCCGCGCCTCCGCATAGTCGCGGCGGCCCATGGCGAAATGGCCCAGGTGCAGCAGGGCATGCTCGGCGGCCGGGCCCGTGGGGCGGGCAGCCAGCACGCGGCGCAGATCGGCGGTGGCGGCGAGGTCGGCGCCCTGGCGCGAGCGCACCTCGGCGCGGCGGAGCAGGCTGTGCGCGTCGAGCGGGTCGATGGCCAGGGCCTGGTCCAGGTCCTGCAGGGCCCCGTCCAGGTCGCCCATGCCGATGCGGTTCACGGCGCGGTAGTACCAGGCCTTCAGGTCGGCGGGCGCGGCGGCGACGGCCTTGGAGAAGGCCTGCTCAGCGGCGGTGTGGTCCTGCTGCCGCATGGCGGTCATGCCGGCCAGCATGGGCTGGTCAGCCTGAGCGCAGAGGGCGGAGGCGGCCAGCAGCAAGGGAGCGGTCAAGGTCCTCATGGCGGACCCTGCAACGGGATCCGCCAGGGGAAAGTTCCCATGGGCAGGTGGATAAGTGGGCGCCGCCGGCCTGGCTGGTCCGCTTCCCGTGGCTTCATTTTGCCTTGGCGAACGGCGCTTGCGCCCACGGCCTTGCAACGGCCCGCCGTCCGCGCTTCGAACCACCGCCCGCCACCGCACCCGATTCCACCATTCCCCATGCTGCTCAACAGCGAACCCATCTCGGAGGACTTCGGCTACCTCTTCCTGCGCCTCACCGCCGGGGGCACCATGCTCTGGCAGCACGGCTGGCCCAAGCTCATGCACTTCAGCGAGCGCATGGACAGCTTCGCCGATCCCTTCGGGCTGGGCAGCGCCATCTCGCTGGTGCTCATCATCCTGGCCGAGGTGCTGTGCGCGGCGCTCGTGGTGCTGGGCCTGTGGACGCGCCTGGCGGTGATCCCGCTGATCATCGGCATGGCGGTGATCGCCTTCATGGTGAAGGGCGACGCCTCGTTCGGGGAGAAGGAGCTGGCGCTGGTGTACCTCTTCGCCTTCGTGGCGCTGCTGTTCACCGGCAGCGGCCGCTTCGCGGTCGACCGCATCTCCTTCAAGTAGCCGCCAGCGCGCTGGCCGCGCTCAGGCGCAGGCGGTCGGCCGGCAGCGCGCCCCGCAGCAGGCGGTGCAGGCTGCCCAATTGCTCGCGATGGAGGCTGAAGTGCAAGCGCTCGCCGGAGCGGAGCGCGATGAGCAGCGGCGCGCGCGGCGTTCCACCCGGGCTGCCCAGCACCGCCTCGCGCAGGTCCTCCAGCGCGATGGGGATGGCCAAGGTCTCCAGCCGCGACCGGAAGCGGATCACCAGTCCCTTGGGCCGCACCTCCAGGCTGCAGTAGCCGCGATCGTCCGCGCGGTCCACGGCTTCCAGCAGCGCGGGCGGGCCCTGCTCCAGGCGGAAGCGCGCCGAGCCGGTGCCGCCGCGCCGGATGCCCGCCCAGAAGCCGAAGGGCGGGCCGCACACGGCCTCCAGGGCGCGCTTCACCCGCAAGTCGTTGTAGCTGATGTTGAGGATGAGCACCGGAGGGCAACAGGCGGAAGGGCGTCCCGGTTCGTCCGGCGGCGGATTGCCTCCGGCATACCGTAGCTTCACCACCCCAATCCCGGATCATCAACACGAACGACCATGCTCGACCAGATCATCCCCCAGTTGAAGGCGAAGCTCCAAGGCGAGCTCACCGGCAAGCTCGGCGTCGACCCCTCAAAGGTGGACGGCATCGTGAACGCCGCTGGCGACAGCGTGAAGGAGGGCATGGGCCAGGGCCTGGACCTGAGCGCTGCGCTCAACCTGTTCAGCAAGGATGCCAACGATGCGCACGGCTCGGCGCTGCTGGGCAGCATGGGCGAGTCCTTCCTGGGCAAGCTCACGGGCCCGCTCGGCTTCGATGCCGCGAAGGCCGGCTCCATCAAGGATCTGGTGATGCCCGTGCTCACGCAGCTGGTGACCGAGAAGGTGGGCGGCAACAAGAATCTGCTCTCCGGGCTGCTCGGCGGCGGTGGCAAGGACCTGCTCAGCGGCGCGGCCGGGAAGCTGGGCGGTCTGGGCAAGCTCTTCGGCAAGGACTGATGCCGCCATTGCGATCGGGTGCGATCTTGGCGCCATGAGCGATCGCGACGAATTCATCCGTGCCATCTCCGAGGGCAATGCCTTCAAGGGGGGCAGCATCGAGCTGGGCGGAGCGCTGTTCCACGGTGAGGTGCCGCCCGGCTGCACCGTGAAGGTGCCGCTGCGCACCATGAACCGCCACGGCCTCATCTGCGGGGCCACCGGCAGCGGCAAGACCAAGACCCTGCAGGTGCTCGCCGAGCAGCTGTCGCTGCACGGGGTGCCATCGCTGCTCATGGATGTGAAGGGCGACCTGAGCGGGATCGCCGCGCCGGGTGCGGGCAATGAGAAGATCGAGGCGCGCCATGCCAAGCTCGGCATCCCGTACGCCCCGCAGGGCCTGCCGGTGGAGCTGCTCTCCCTGAGCAAGGAGCCCGGCGCCCGCCTGCGCGCCACGGTGAGCGAGTTCGGCCCCGTGCTGCTGGGACGCATCCTGGAACTGAACGATACCCAGCAGAGCGTGCTGGCCCTCGTCTTCAAGTACTGCGACGACCACGGCCTGCCGTTATTGGATCTGAAGGACCTGCGGCGCGTGCTGCAGTTCGTGACCGATGAGGGCAAGGAGGAGATCCGCAAGGTGTACGGGCAGGTGAGCGGCTCTACGGTGAACATCATCCTGCGCAAGCTCATCGAGATCGAGCAGCAGGGCGCCGACCGTTTCTTCGGCGAGCGCAGCTTCGACGTGAACGACCTGCTGGAGCTGCGGGACGGGAAGGGCGTGGTGCACATCGTGCGCCTCACCGACATCCAGGACCGCCCGCGCCTCTTCAGCACCTTCATGCTCTGCCTGCTGGCCGAGATCTACAGCACCTTCCCCGAGGTGGGCGATCCCGATAAGCCCAAGCTGGTGCTCTTCATCGACGAGGCGCACCTGATCTTCAGCACCGCCACGAAGGCCCTGCTCGAGCAGATCGAGACCATCATCAAGCTCATCCGCTCGAAAGGCGTGGGCGTCTACTTCTGCACGCAGGACCCCAGCGATGTGCCCGAGAGCGTGCTCGGCCAGCTCGGCCTCAAGGTGCAGCACGCCCTGCGCGCCTTCACCGCCAAGGATCGCACTACCATCAGGAAGACCGCGCAGAACTACCCCATCACGCCCTTTTACGATGTGGAGGAGCTCATCACCTCCCTCGGCATCGGGGAGGCGCTGGTAACCGCCCTCAGCGAGAAGGGCACGCCCACGCCGCTGGCCCACACGCTGCTGCGGGCGCCGGTGAGCCGCATGGATGTGCTCAGCCCGCTGGAGATCGATGGGCTGGTGGCCCGCAGCGCCCTAGCGCGGACCTACAACGAGGAGATTGACCGGGAGAGCGCCTTCGAGCTTCTGGAGAAGCGGATGCAGGGCAGGGAGGCCGATGCGCCCGCGCCCCCCGAGCCGAAGCGCGCCGCCAAACCCGAGCCAGGCACCTTGGAGAAGATGACGAAGAACCCCATGGCGCGCCAGGTGGGCAACACCATCGTGCGCGAGCTCACCCGCGGCCTGCTGGGCGTGCTGGGCATCCGCACAACCGCGCGGCGGCGCCGCTACTGATGGCCGCGAAGCCCCGGCCAACCGCCGGGGCTTCGCGTGCACGGGCCCTGCGCGGTCAGTCGCGGCGGCGGCCCATGAAGATCATCACGTAGTACAGGAGCGTGGCGATGGAGCCGATGGCGGCCACCACGTAGGTGCGGGCGGCCCACTTCAGCGCATCGGCGCTCAGGGCGTATTCGCCGGCGGTGACGATGCCGTTGCGCTTGATCCAGGCCAGGGCGCGGTTGCTTGCATCGTACTCCACCGGCAGGGTGATGATGCTGAACAGCGTGGTCATGGCGAAGAGCACGATGCCGGCCAGCAGCAGCTGCGGGAAGGTGTTGAGCAGGAGGATGCCGCCGAGCAGCACCCATTGCATCCATTGCGAGGCCACGCTCACCACCGGTACCAGCTTGCTGCGCATGGTGAGCCAGCGGTAGGCCGTGGCGTGCTGCACGGCGTGCCCGCACTCGTGGGCAGCCACGGCGGCGGCGGCGGCGTTGCGCGCATGGTACACCGGCTCGCTCAGGTTCACCGTGCGGTTGGCCGGGTTGTAGTGGTCGGTGAGCGCGCCCGGCACGCTCACCACGCGCACGCCGCTGATGCCATGGTCGCGCAGCATGCGCTCGGCCACCTCGCGCCCGCTCATGCCGTTGGCCAGCGGGGTGCGGCTGTACTTCTCGAACCGGCTCTTCAATTGCTGGCTCACCAGCCAGCTCACGGCCATGATCACCATACCGATCAGGTATGCGCCCATCATGGGATTGCCCTCCATCATCGCGTTTCCAGGTTTTGCGGATGCAAAGCAACATCATTGCCAAGCCCGGGGCCGCGACAGATCGTCAGGATGCCGGCCATCGGCGGCGCGGTGCACGCCTTCTGCGTCGTTCCCTGCGGTCCGTGGCGCGGGGGCGGCGGCTTCCGGCATGCGCCGTTCCTTTGCACCATGCCCGTTCCCTTCCGTTCGGCCGCCCTCCTGGGGGCCCTGGCCCTGGCCTTTGCGGCCACGGCCCAATGCGACCGCTGGCAGCAGCGCGTGAAGTACGACATGGCCGTCACCCTCGACGATGCCACCCATCGCTACACCGGCACCACGGCGCTGGCCTACACCAACAACAGCCCCGACACCCTGCGCGAGCTCTTCTTCCACCTCTACTTCAACGCCTTCCGGCCCGGCAGCGAGATGGATGTGCGCTCGCGCACCATCGCCGACCCCGACCCGCGGGTGCGCGACCGCATCGCCCAGCTGAAGCCCGAGGAGATGGGCGAACTGGTGGTGGAGCGCATGGAGCAGGGCGGCAAGCCGGTGGCGCTGGAGCATCTGGGCACGGTGCTGCGCGCCGTGCTGCCGGAGCCGCTCCTGCCGGGGCGCACCACCGCGCTGGCCTTCGCCTTCCGCGGCCAGGTGCCCGTGCAGATCCGGCGCAGCGGCCGCGACAATGCCGAGGGCGTGGCCTACAGCATGGCGCAGTGGTACCCCAAGCTGGCCGAGTACGACCACCGCGGCTGGCACGCCATCCCTTACGTGGGCCGGGAGTTCCACGGGGTGTGGGGCGATTTCGACGTGAAGCTCACGCTCGACAGCGCCTACACCGTGGCGGCCACCGGCGTGCTGCAGAACCCCGAGCGGATCGGCCACGGCTACCCCAGCCGCAAGCCGGTGAAGCGCCCGGAGGGCACGCGCCTCACTTGGCGCTTCGTCGCCAAGGACGTGCACGACTTCGCGTGGGCGGCCGACAAGGACTACAAGCATGTGGTGCGCCCGATGGCCGAGGGCCCCGAGCTCCATTTCTTCTACAAGGACCAGGCGGAGCTGGAGGCGGTGTGGCGCGAGCTGCCCGGCTACATGGAGAAGACCTTCCGCTTCATGAACGAGCGCTTCGGGCGCTATCCGTGGCCCCAGTACAGCTTCGTGCAGGGCGGCGATGGGGGCATGGAGTACCCGATGCTCACCCTCATCACCGGCCGCCGCCGTATCGGTAGCCTGGTGGGCGTGAGCGTGCACGAGAGCGTGCACAGCTGGTACCATGGCGCGCTGGCGAGCAACGAGGGGCGCTTCGCGTGGATGGATGAGGGCATGACCGAATACGCCAGCAGCGAGGTGATGGCCCACCTCTTCGGCGGCGAGGGCGACCCGCATGCCTCGGCCATCGACGGCTACATCGGCCTGGTGGAGAGCGGAAAGCAGGAGCCGCCGAGCGTGCATGCCGACCATTTCCTCACCAACGCCGGCTACGGCGCCACGGCTTACAGCTTCGGGGAGATGCTGGTGCACCAGGCGGGCGCGGTGGTGGGCGAGCGCACCCTGGCGCAGGGGCTGCTGCGCTACTGGGACGCGTGCCGCTTCAAGCACCCCGAGCCCATCGACCTGGAGCGCGCGCTGGAGAAGCAGAGCGGGCTGGAGCTGGACTGGTACTTCGACCAGTGGGTGAACACCACGCGCCGGCTGGACTACGCCATCGCCGAGGTGCTGCAGGTGGGCGATTCGCTGCGCATCACCGTGGCGCGCAAGGGCGAGATGCTGATGCCGGTGGACCTCGACCTGGTGTTGCGCACGGGCGAGCGCCGCAGCTACCACATCCCGCTCTCCCTGGCGCGGGGCGCCAAAGCGCCCGGAAGCGACCGCGCGGCCTTCACGGTGCTGCCGCGCTGGCAATGGACCGACCCGGCCTACACGCTCACCGTGCCCGGCGACATCGCGCAGCTGGCGGCCGTGATCCTCGATCGGCTGCAGCGCACCGCCGACATGGACCGCGCGAACGACCGGGTGGAGCTGCCCGAGGGCACGCGGGGGTTGGTGCGCCCCTAACGGGAGAGGATCTCGCGGAGCACGTGCACGAAGGCCCGGGGCCGCTCGATGTTGGCCACGTGACCGGTCCGCGGAATCACCGTCCATCGGTCCTCCGGAAGCCCGTGCCGCTGCAGCAGCGCGCGCCCGGTGGCGTTGGGGATGAGCTCGTCGCGCTCGCCCCAGATGAGGTGCACGGGCATGCGCCAGTCGTAGCGCTTGTGCACCAGTTCCCCCTCGTGCGCCATCAGGTCCTGCAGCAGGGTGATCTGCGCAGCCCGGTAGGGCGCGGCGAACTCGCGGTAGATCTGGTTGAGGATGAAGCGGGGGAGCGGCGGATCGCGGTAGAGCGAGAGGCGGATGCCGAAGCGCAGGTCGTCCGCCGAGGGCGTGCGCATGACCGCGAGCATGCTCGGCGCCCCCTGGGCGCGGGCGATGCTGTCGGCGAGCGCCGCGCTGTAGTCCGTCACCAGGCCGTCGTAGATCACCAGCCGGCTGATGCGGTCCGGATGCAGTTCGGCCAGGCGCGCCGCTACACCGCCGCCGTAGCTATTGCCGACAACGGGAATCGGCCCCTGTACCCCGAGGCTGTCCAGGATCAGGAGCACGTGGGCGGCCTGATCGTCGAGGCTGAGGCCCGCCCGGCTGCTGTCCCACTTGGCGCTCTGTCCGTGGCTCAGCAGGTCGGGAAGGATGCAATCGTAGTCCTTGCGCAGCAGGCTGGCGGTCCTGCTCCATTGCAGCGCGCCCGTGCCGGTATAGCCATGCAGCAGCAGGAGCTTCGGCTTGCCCGTCTCACGGTGCCACGCGAAATGCGGCCCGCTCGCATGGAAGGGCCTCGCCGTGTATGCATGGCGCTCCAGACGCTTGTCACTCATGCGGCCGTGCATGCGTGCGAGGTTGCAGGCGGGAAGCGCGAGGAGGAGAAGCGGGAGGAGGAGCGCGGTGGCGCGGCGCATGCGGAGCCGCGGCAATCGCTGCCGGAGGCCTTCGCCGTGGATGCGGTGCGGGGTACAGGTCTCCATCGTCATTCCGCCACCACGCGCCGTGCCAGCACCGGTGCGCCGTGCCGCAAGGCCAGCAGCACATAGATGCCGGCTGGCAGGCCGTCCCGTTCAACGGTCATCCGCTCGCCCTGCGGACGGCCCAGCCGACGCACCGTGCGGCCGTGGATATCGGTGAGCACGAGGTCGGAGTCCCGGGCGCCCGGCCCGGTCTCCAGCAGGAAGCGTGCGCTGAACGGATTGGGGCTGGGCGCCCCGATGAGGGGGGCTGCCGCCTCAGCCATGCCCACGGTGTTGCTGTATTTCTGCGTGACCAGGTGCGAGCGTCCTGCGGCATCCATGGAGATGCCGGCGACGTAGATGGCCGACGGCGTGACGGCGATGCTGGTGAGCGCATCGTCGCCGGAGTCCGGGCCGTCGTACCGCAGCTCCCCAATCAGCGTGCCCTCCGGACTCACCTTGGTGATGCTGAAATCATAGTGGGTGGTGATGCCGCCATGCTGGCTCTGGCCGGCGGCGTACGCATTCAGCGCATCATCCAAGGCGATGGCGTTGCCCATGTCGCACGAGTTGGCATCCTGGTAGGCATAGCGATCGGACCAGGCAAGGGTGCCGGATGCATCCAGCTTGAGGGTGAGGACATCGCAATTGGTGTAGGTGGGCCCCAGGTAGTCGGGACCGGCGATGCGCCCCGTGGCCCGGATGCTCCCTTCGGCATCGATGGCCAGGGCATTGCATTCATCGGCCGAGACGTTCCACGGGAGGTTGGAGGGGTGCTCGTAGAGCCAGTCGGTGGTGGCGTCGGGCCGGATGCGCATGATGCGGTACCGGCCGAACACGCCCGCGTAGCCGTAGCCGTCATCGTCGATGGCGTAGCATTGGGCGCTGCCGAAGCCCTGTATGCCCGGGCCCTCGGCATGGGCGATCAGCGTGCCGTCCGCGCTCACCACAGTCTGCGTGAAGCCGGCGCTGCCGATGTACGGCCAGTAGTGCCCGAGCACGCGGATGCCATCATCCAGCACCTTCACCAGGCGGCCGCTGCAATCGTATTCGTCTGCCGCGCCGAGCACATGCGCCCAGAGCAGGGCCCCCTCCGGCGAGAGCTTCTGCACGAGCAGCTTGGCGGGCCTCAGGGTGTCAATGGCCGCATAGCCGGTCACGTAGATGGAGCCGTCCGCATCCAGCGCGATTGCGACGCCGGCATCCGGTCGCTGCACGCCGCCATCGAAGGTGTAGGTCCAGGCCGCTTCGCCATCGGGCGTCACCTTGATGACGGCCAGGTCGGTATCGGCGCTGTCCACGCGTGCATAGCCGGTTGCGATGACGGCGCCCGCGGCATCGACCGCAGCGGCGGCGAGGTGATCGTACGAGCCGGAAGGGCCATCCCAGGTGAAGGTCCAGAGCGCATCGCCGGAATCCGTGTAGCGCGCGATGAGGAAGTCGCTCTCCGATGCCCCTTCCAGGGTATTGCCGGCCACGAGGAGATCCGAATCGGGTGCCCGGAACAGCTGCGGGGCATCGCTGGTGTACCACGTGAAGCCGGTGAGGATGCTCCGCGTCCACTCCAAGGGCGTTTGGGCCGCGGCCCCGAACGCGGTGAGCGCCAGCGCTGCGGCGATCGCGCGGGCAGGGGCGGTGGGCGGGGTTGGCATGGCGGCAGGGTGAAGGTAGGTGAGCGCGCGCGCCCCGCGGTTTCCCGCAGGGCGCGCGCGGTCGGACTGCATGGCAACTAGGCCAGCACCTCTTCCTCCTTGTGCCCGCTCACCAGCCTGTGCTGCAGCTCGGCCGGCACGGCTTGGTAGGCATGGAACTTCTCGGTGTAGGTGCCGCGCCCCTGCGTGAGGCTCCGCAGCGCGGTGCTGTAGCGGTCCAGCTCGGCCAGCGGGGTCAGCGTCCGGATGATCTGGTAGCGGCCGCTGCTGTCCACGCCCATCACGATGCTGCGGCGGCCCTGCAGGTCGGTCATCACATCGCCCATGAGGTCGGCGGGCACGCGCACCTCCAGCTCCTGGATGGGTTCCATCAGCTGCGGGTCGGCCATGGTGAAGGCCTCGCGGAAGGCCTGCAGCCCGGCGATCTTGAAGCTGATGTCGTTGCTGTCCACGGGGTGCATCTTGCCATCGAAGACCACCACGCGGATGTCGCGCGCGGGCGATCCGGTGAGCGGGCCGCGCTCCATCTTCTCCATGACGCCCTTGAGGATGCTGGGCATGAACTTGTTGTCGATGACGCCGCCCACGATGCAGTTGTAGAAGACCAGCTTGCCGCCGGTGGGCAGCTCGAGCTCCTCCTTGCCGCGCACGCTCACGCCGGTGGGCTCGGGCATGCCCTCGTGCCACGGCTCGATCCGCAGGTGCACCTCGCCGAACTGCCCGCTGCCGCCCGTCTGCTTCTTGTGACGATAGCTCGCCTCGGCGCCCTTGCGGATGGTCTCGCGGTAGGGGATGCGCGGGCTGCTGAAGGCGCAGTCGACCCTGTAGTGGTGGTTGAGCTTCCACTTCAGCAGGCTCAGGTGCAGCTCGCCCTGCGCGCCCACCAGCTGCTGGCCCGTCTCGCGGCTGTACTGGAGCACGATGGTGGGGTCCTCCTTCTGGATCTCGACCAGCGCGGCGTGCAGCTTCTCCTCCAGCTTCAGGTCGGTGGCCCTGATCACCTGCCGCAGGCGCGGCTCGGGGAAGGCGATGGGCTGCAGCTTCACCGCCTTGCCGGGCGCATGCAGCGTGTGGGCCGTGGCGGTGTCCTTCAGCTTGATGGTGCCTCCGATGTCGCCGGCCGCGAGCTTCTCCACCGGCTTGCGCTCCTTGCCGTCGACGATGAAGAGCTGGTTGAGCCGCTCGGTGCTGCCGGTGTTGTCGTTCACCAGCTCCATGCCTTCGGCCACCTCGCCGCTCATCACCTTGAAGAGCGTGATGTGGCCCGCCTTGGGCTCGATCATGGTCTTGAAGGTGAAGAGCACCGGCGGACCGTCAGCGCGGCATTCGAGCGTGCCGCCGTCGGCGCGCTCCTCGGCGGGCATCTCCAGCGCTGCGGGCGCCACATTGTCGATGAAGCCCATGAGGCGTCCGCTGCCCATGTTGCGCAGCGCGCTCAGGCAGAACACGGGGAAGCAGGTCCGTTTCATCATGCCCTGCTTCAGACCCTTGCGCATCTCGTCCTCATCGAGCTCGCCCTTGTCGAAGTAGTGCTCCATCAGGGTCTCGTCGTTCTCGGCCGCTTTCTCCACCAGCTCCTTGTGCAGCGCGTTGGCCTTCTCCAGCTCATGGGCGGGGATGGGCTGCTTCTCGGGCTTGCCGCCGGCGTCCTTGAAGACATACATGGTCATCTTCAGCAGATCGATGATGCGGTGGAAGCCGTCGCCCTGCTCCACGGGATACTGCATCACGGTGACGGCCGGGCCGAAGTGCTCCTTCGCCTGGCCCACGGTGGCCTCGAAATCGGCGTTGGGATGGTCGAGCTGGTTCACGCCGATGATCACCGGACGGTCATAGCGCTGCAAATGCTCCCAAACCAGGTCGGTGCCCACCTCCACGCCATGATGGGCGTTGAGCAGCAGCACGCAGGTATCGGCCACGCGAAGGGCGGGGATGGTCTCGCCCACCAGGTCGTCGAGGCCCGGGGTATCGATGATGTTGATCTTGTAGCCCTGCCACTCGGTGTGGAGCACGGTGCTGTAGACGCTGCTGCCGCGCTCATGCTCCAGTTCGTGGTAGTCGCTCACGGTGTTCCTGTCCTCGACTCGGCCGCGGCGTTGGATCAGACCCGCTTCGAAGAGCATGGTTTCGGCCAGCGTGGTCTTGCCGCATCCGTGGGATCCCAGGAGGACGATGTTCTTGATGTGCTTGGCATCGAAGACTCTCATGGCACAAAGGGTTTGGGGTGGATGTTGGGGTCACATGCCACCGTGGAGGTCCCTCCGGGCCATGGGTCACGGTCCGGAACGGACGCGCGGAGGACGGCTGAAGGTAGCAACCCTGTTGCGCCGAAAACAAGCATCCGTCAGTGCCGGGCCGCAAAAGCAGAAGGCCCGCCGGTGGCGGGCCCGATGCGGAAGAGCAAAAGCGCTCAGTTGAGCGATTCCATGGCCCTGCTGCCCTGCAGGCGCTTGAAGCGGGCCAGCACCTCGTCGTAGTTGGCGGGGAGGTTGAGTTCCTTCATGGGGTCGAAGGCGAACTTGCCATCAGCCTGATAGCCGGGCTTCTGCACGGCCTGCTCGTTGGAGGCCTCGGTCGGTTTTTCCTCACCCGAAGGCTGGGCATTCGCAGGGGTCTTCATCACGGTTCCGCTGGTTCGCCTCTTTATAACACAGCCGGAGCCGCATCGTTCATCAGAAGCATGGCGAAGGTAGGCGGTGCGGCCGTCCGTGTAAAGGGGCGCGCGCGGCAGGTGCGTGCCAGGGTTGGGATCCCGAAGCGTCCGGGGCCGGTCGCTTACCTTTCGATCCGTCCAACCTCTTGCCCATGCACCGCATCCTGCTGCCGCTGCTCCTGCTCGCCTCCGCCGCCGCCCATGCGCAATACAACGCCAAGAGTACCTTCCACGCCGGGATCGGCGGCGCGATCGGCGCGCACGGCATCGCGTACGACCAGACCTTCAAGGTGAGCCTCTTCGGCGCCACCATCTCGCAGTCGCGCAGCACCACTGATGCGGCCGCCACCACCACCCTGCCGATCGAACTGGGCATGGGGCTCGGCAGGGCGTTCAGCATCGGGCTCTTCCTGGAGCCCGGCGCCTATGTCGACTCCAGCGGCTCGGCGGCCACCAATGCCCTGCTGCTCGTGGGCCTGCAGCCGCGCTTCTACCTGGTGAACAAGGACCGCTTCGCGTGGATGGCCTCCCTGCAGCTCGGGGCATCGGCGCTGCGGATTCAGCGCGAGGAGGGCGCGGTGAAGGAGGATGCGCGCTATTCCGGCGCGGCGGTGGGCTTGGGCACCGGCGTGGGGCTGAAGTTCACCGATGCCTTCGGGCTCGAGTTCCATGTGCGCTACATGGGCACGGTGATGGACCTGAAGGCCCGCGAGGTGAACGATCGGAGCACGATGGATTTCTATGAGGCCACCTTGCGCTCGGGCGGTGTGTTGGCCCAGCTGGGCCTGGCCTTCCATTTCGGTGGGAGCTAGCACCTACATTCGGCCCGCGCAATGGTTCCCGCCTGCGGGCGGGATGAAAAGGGAATCCCGTGCGAACCGGGAGCTGTTCCCGCAGCTGTGAACCGCTGACGCCCGTCGCAATCGCCACTCGCAAGGGGAAGGCGCGATGGGTAGGGCGGTGAGCCAGAAGACCTGCCAGTGCGCCTTCGTCATACGGCCACGGGACCATGGCCGCGTCGCTTGCGGTACAGGCGAACGGCCGTTCCCGGGGTTTCACCATCGAGAACGCCGCGCGGTGAACGCGGCAGCCCAAACCTTTCATCCATGTACCGTTCCATCCTCTCGTGCGCGGCGCTCGCATCAGCGCTTCTGCTGCAGGCCCAGCAGCAGGTCAGGCAGGTCTTCGTGCTCAGCGAAGGCTATTACGACTATTTCGGCGGCGGGGGCCAGCTGATTCCCGTGACGTTGGGGAGCTACGACCCCGCTGCGGGCACCTACCAGACCGTGGCCACGCTCAACGGTCCCCGCTTCGGCAGCGATGTGCTGGTGGATGCGGGCAGCGTCTACGTGGCGGCCGACGACCGCGTGGTGCGCTTCGATGCGGACTCCTACGCCCAGACCGGAGAGGCCCTGGTGCCCGGCGTGCGCAAGCTGGCCGTATGGAACGACCTGCTGCTGCTCACGCGGGGTGAGCTGGGCGGGCTTCCGCACTACTTCGAGGCCCGCGACAAGGCGACCCTCGCGCTGCTGTGGACCATCGCGCCGGCCGACGGCCTCACCATGAGTGCCGAGGATGTGCTGGTGGTGGGCGACAAGGCCTACCTGGCGGTGAACAACGCCTTCGATTGGAGCAGCCTCGCCGGCAAGGTCGGCGTGGTCGACCTGGTTGCGCAGTCCTATGCGCAGGAGATCGACCTGGGGCCCGAGGGGCTCAACCCGGAGAAGCTCTTCGTGCGCGACGGTGCGGTGCTCACCTTCAACAACACCGACTTCTCGCGCAGCTCCATCAGCCGCGTGGAGGCCGATGCCGCCGCGCTGGAGTACACGGTGACCGTGGCGGAGAACTCCGGCTGCGCCGCCTCGGCGCTGGTGGAGGCTGCGGAGATGGTCTACTTCCTGGAGTACGCCCAGGGCGAGCTGGTGCGGTTCGATATCGGCGCCGGATCGGTGAGCGATACCCTTGCGGGCAGCCCCACGGTCTACGGCCTCATCGAGGACCCCGTGAACGGCGTGCTCTACGCCACCACCACCGATTTCGTGAGCAGCGGCGAGCTGCACGTGCTGTCGCTCGACGGGCAGGTGCAATCCACCGTGCCTGCGGCCATCGCTGCCGGCAGCATGGCCCTCGACCTGCGGCTTTCCACCGCGCTGCCCGAGCGCGCCGGTGCCGCGCTTGCCGTGTACCCCAACCCCGCCGAGCATGAGGTGTTCCTGCAGCTGGCGGCCCCGTCGGGCGCGCTGCGCGTGTTCGATTCCACGGGCCGTCAAGTGGCCGTGGACCAAGGGCCCGCAGGCCCGGTGCGCCGGCTGGAGGTGGCCGCGCTGAAGCCCGGGCTCTACACGGTGCAGGCGGAGGGCGTCGGCACGGTGCGCTTCACCAAGCGCTGATCGCTCCGGTCCGTTACATTTGCCGCCCCGTCGCCCGGTCCCCGGGCCGGCCGGCGGGGCAAAGGCCTCCTTAGCTCAGCGGTAGAGCAGCTCATTCGTAATGAGCAGGTCGTCAGTTCAAATCTGACAGGAGGCTCCGGGAAGGGACCGCCGCCGGCGGTCCCTTCCGCATTTCCGCTCAGGCGGCAAGCAGGCGCGCGATCTGCAGGAAGTGCCGCTCCTGGTGGGCGATGGGGAACCGGAAGGCATCGCCCGCCTTGAAGCGGATCACGGGCCCCAGGCTGCTGGTGACACGCAGCGCCTCGAGGTCCTTGCCGGGCGCCTGTTCCAGGAGGCGCAGGAAGCCTTCGCAGAGGGCGATGAACCGCGTGATGCTCTCGCTGGTGGCGCCGTGCTGCCGTGCGGGATCGAAGAGCTTGAGCGTGCGCATGCGCCAGGCGATGCGGCCGCCGGGCCTGGGGCGCATGGCCTGCGTGGCGAACTCCCCGATCCGGCCGGGGCGGAAGGTGGCTCCGCGGCCTGTGGCGGGGCCGGGCCGGGCGAAGGCGCGCTCCAGTCCGCGCTGGTAGATGCCGCTGCTGAGGTTCATGTGCTCGAAGACCTCCAGGGCGTTCCATCCGCCGCTCGGCGGACGGCGCAGGAGGGTGTCGGCGGGGAGCCTGGCGATGCTGCGGGCGCGCTCGATCTGCTGGTGCAGCGCGGCGGAGAGCTCGCTCACGAGGCGGTCTACGGGGATGGGTTCACGGGCCATGCCGCGAAGCAAGCACGGGAAGCGCCCGAGGGGGCTTGATGCAGGTCAAGAACGGTCAGCGGCGGCGGCGCAGGCGGCTGAAGGTCTCCGGCGTCATGCGCAGGTAGCTGGCGATGTCCTTCTGCGGCACCAGCTGCAGCAGGTGGGGGCTGCGCGCCACCAGCCGGTCGTAGCGTTCCTCGGCGCTGAGGCTCATCTGCTCGATCTCGCGCGCGGCGCGCGCCACCAGCAGCTCCTCGGCGATCAGGCGGCCCCAGCGCTCCATCACCGGCAGGTCGCGGTAGAGCGCCTGCAGATCAGCGTGGGCGATGCCCAGCAGCACGCTGTCGGTGAGCGCCGTCACATCGAACCGCGCCGGGCGCTGGGTGATGAAGGAGGCGTACTCGCCGCACCAGCTGCCATCGTAGGCGAATCCCACGCAGATGTCCTGGCCATCGTGGGGGAACGACAGCCGTTGCACGCCCGACTGCACCACGTAGAAGCGGCGCTCCACCTGCCCCACGGCACAGATGGCGGCGCCGCGGCTGAAGGCGTGCTCGGCCCACAGCGGGGCGATGCGCTCCCATTCGGCGTCGGTGAGCGCCACATAGCGGGCGATGGCGCGGCGCACGAGGTCCATGGCGTAAAGATGCGCGCCGGAAGCCGCCTCCGGCCCCCGTACTTTCGCGCGCTTGATGAACGCCATTACCCGCTACAAGCTCCGCAAACTGGCGAAGTACGCGCTGGTGGCGGCCATCGTGGCGCTGGTGCTCACCCTCTTCAGCGGCGAGGGCATGAGCGCGGCCATCTTCGGATCGTGGATGCTGCTCGGCCTGTGGACCGGCGTGCTGGAGGAGTACTTCTTCGGCCGGCGCTTCAGGGCCCTGGCCGTGCCCCTGCAGTTCCTGGGAAAGGTGCTGCTGGTGAACCTCTTCACCATCCTGCTCATCGGCATCGCCTGGCTGTGGGGCTCCGAGCGGTTCACCATGATCGCCAGCGACACGCCCTACCGCATGCACGAGATCTTCGGCATGGCGCAGTTCTACCAGCTGGTGCTGCGCGTGGTGGTGGTGAGCTCCATCGCCATCCTGGTGGTGCAGGTGGAGGAGTGGATGGGCCGCCGCACCTTCCTCGGCTTCCTGCTCGGCCGCTACGAGCGGCCCAAGCGCGAGGAGCGCGTGGTGCTGAGCCTCGACCTGGTGGGCAGCACGGAGATCGCCGAGCGGCTGGGCGACATGCGCTACTACCGCTTCCTCAACCAGGTGTACTCGCTGATGACGGACGCCGTGCTGCGGAACGAGGCGGACATCCACAAGTACGTGGGCGATGAGGTGATCTTCACCTGGCCCATGCGCGTGGGCATCCGCCGCTTCAACTGCCTCGACCTCTACTTCGACATCACCGCGCGGATCGCGGAGCACGAGAACGACCTCAAGCGCGAGTTCGGCCTGGTGCCGCGGTTCCGCGCCGGCCTGCACGGGGGGCGGGTGCTCAGCGCGCAGGTGGGGCACATCAAGCGCACGGTTGACCTCAGCGGCGACGTGATGAACAGCGTTTCGCGCATGCTGGGGCTCGCCAAGGCGATGAAGACCGACATCCTGGTGAGCGCCGAGCTGCTCGAGCGCATGCCCGATGCCGGCCGGCGCTTCGAGATCGGCCCCCAGCACCTGGTGCCCGTGAAGGGCAAGCGCCGCGAGGTGCGCGTGCACGTGGTGCGCCGCCATACCCTGGAGCCATGATGCGGCCGATCGCCCTGTTGCTCGCTTCCTGCGCTGTGCGCCTGGCCATGCAGGCGCAGGTGCCCGTGCCCTTCGTCACGGACGAGGACCGCTTCATGGTCTTCGCCGAAGGGCGGTTCGAGAAGCTGGAGCCGCGTCCGCCGCAATGGATGCATGCCATGGAGGGCCAATTGGTGTACCGCGACCACCAGGGCCAGCTGAAGGCCTTCCTGCCCGATGGATGGCGACTGCACCTGCTGGACAAGGGGGGCGGCGAGCCGCGGGGCACCCGCCGCCGCATCGCCTGGCTCGCGGGCGATACGCTCAAGGGCATCCGCGAGGGCCGTGCCCATGTCCTGGCCTCGCAGGTGGCCGATTTCGGCGTCAGCGACAGCCTGGTGGCCGTGCACGATACGGCGCTCCACGAGCTGCAGGCGATCTGGCGCGGCCGGGTGCACCCGGTGGCCCAGGTGGAACGGGGCAGCGACCGGCCGCAGTGGCTGCTCGGCACCAATGCCCTGGTGCTCTTCAACAAGGAGGCGCGGCGGCTCTCGCTCTTCCAGGGCGGGCGCCTGCGGGTGCTGAGCGACAGCACCGACGTGGGCATCGCCGTGGCGGGAGGGGGCATCGTGGGCTGGTGGGACGGGCATCGCCGTGTGTTCATGGCCGCGTTCGGAGGGGCCGAGCATGCGCTCTCCGACCTGCGGCCGGCCAGTGCGCAGGCGGGGCAGGGCCTCATCGCCTTCGTCGACGGCAACGGGCGCCTGAAGTGCTTCGAGCGGGGCGTGGTGCACCGGGTGCTTGATGGAGTGCCATCGGCCTATTGGGTGAAGGACAGCCTGCTGCTCTACCTGGACCGCGGACGGCTCATGCTCTTCAAGGACGGCGCCAGCACGCTGGTGGAGCCCTACGTGCCCGAGGACTGGCAGGTGGAGGGCGGGCTGCTCGCCTACCTCGACATCAACCGCGAGCTGCGCGGTATCGCGGGCGGGGAGCGCTTCCGGTTCGGCTCTGAGGCGGCCATCGCCGCCTTCCGGCTCTACGGCGATGCGGTGGTGTATCGCAGCCCCCTGGGCCATACGGTGGTGGCCACGCGACGGCGCACCTACACCTATTGAGCGGCCGGCTTGGCCCGTGCGGCAGGCGGAGCGGCCCCGGGCTCGATGGTCCACAGGCTGATGGCCGCGCGCCTGCCCCTGAGCGCGATGCTGCCGATCTCGCGCACCGGCAGGCGGCCCTTGGGGAGCAGCAGGTCGAGCAGCTCCTTGCTGATGAGGTTGTCCACGCCGTGCTCGTTGCACGTGTTCTGGATGCGGGCGGCGGTGTTCACCACATCGCCGCTGTAGATGCGCTCCTTCTTCACCAGGCCCACCTCGCCGGTGGTCACCTCGCCATAGTGGAATCCCGCCTTGAAGGCCGGCACGATGCCGTAGCGCGCCCGGTAATAGTCGGCCCTGCGCTGCAGCTTGGCCCGGATGTCGAGGAAGCAGCGGATGCACCGCTGGCGCGCCAGCCCGCGGCGCAGCGGCCAGCTCACGCTGATCTCGTCGCCCACGTACTGGTAGATCTCCCCGCGCGAGTACACGATGGGGTCGGTGATGTCCGTGAAGAGCTCGTTGATGAGCTGGAAGTAGCGCACATGCCCGAGCTCCTCGGCAATGGCGGTGCTCGACCGCATGTCGAGGAACATGAAGATCCGCAGCTCCTGGCGGGGCTGATGGTAGCGGCCCGCCAGGTGGCCCGCACCGCCGTTGCCGTACTGGTCGTTGAGCCGCACCATGAGCATGGTGGCGCCCATGAGCGCCAGCCAGTAGAGGTACTTGCCAAGCCAGATGAGGCTTAGCAAGCGCTCGGTCGCGCTCCCGCCCATCGGATCCGCCTGCGCCGGGAGCCACGCGCCCAGGGCGAAGACCACGGCGGCCACCAGCGCGGCCATGATGGCCAGCGCCGGCAGGTAGGCGAGGTGCCGCAGCCGGTCGCGCAGCAGGAAGATGTAGGCGCCGCCGCCGAGCAGCCCGGCCGTGAGGGCCTGCAGGAGGTGGTCCTCCACGCGGCGGCCCAGGTCGTCGCCCAGGCCGGCAGCGCTCAGCGCATCGTGCTCGAAGAGCGCACTGAGCGCGCCCATGGCCATCCATGCCGCCGTGATGCGCAGCGTTCTGTTCGCCCGCAGGCGGAGGCGCGCCAGGGAATCCATAGGGGTGGCGATCGGAAGGCCGGCGAAGGTAGCGGGGCCCGGACGGCGGCCCGTTAACCGGGTGTTACCAGCGGCGCCCTGCGTGCCCGGGGCCGCAGCACCAGGTAGTACCAGCCCACCAGAACCAGGCCCGCCACGAAGAAGGGCACCGCCCATGCGCGGCGGGTGTCGTCGAACCAGAACTCCCCGATCATCCACACGCCGTTGGCGGTGATCCAGCACACCACGGCCACGCTGTGCAGCAGCTCGCCGAGGTCGGTGCGGCTGCGCCAGGCGATCCAGGCCGCCATGCAGAAGGTGGGGACGAACATGGCCAGGCCCAAGGGCTTCCAGAGCATCACCCAGCAGAGGTCCTTCAGCAGCCACAGCACGATGTGGAAGTTCTCGGCCGCGCGGATGGAGCGGAGCATGGCGTTCGTTTGGCGCAAAGATGGATCCGTCGAAGATTCCGCACCTTCGCACGCGAACCCGGTACTTTGGGGATGATGACGGAGCGAACGATGGTGAAGCGGGCCTGCCTGGCGATCCTCATCCTGCTGGGAGCGGGCGAGGCGCGCGCCTTCCATATCCGCCTGCATGGCCTGGTCACCGAGCACTTCAGCGGTGACGGGCTCCGCGATGTGCAGGTGCGCCTGGTGAAGGACAGCGTGGAGCGGCAGACCATCCGCACCAACGGCCGCGGCGAGTACGAGCTCTACCTGGAGCGCGGCTACGATTACCAGGTGTGGTACTACCGCGAGGACCTGGTGCCGAAGTACATCCGCATCGATGCCACAGGGGTGCCGCTCTTCCCCGACGTGCCCTTCTATGAGATGGATGTGCAGATGACCATGTTCGCGCTCATCACCGGCTTCGACTTCAGCGCTTTCGACGAGCCGGTGGCGATGGCCTCCTACAAGCACACCGTGCGCAACCTGAACTGGGACATCGACTACACCGAGCGCCGGCAGGCCGCCATCGCGCGGGTGATGGTGCTCTATGAGCGGGCCGTGGCCGACCTGCGCCGGCGGCAGTCCGCGGCCGTGCGCGAGAAGCAGCGGAAGCGCCGGCGCGCCTACTTCTGATCCTCCAGCGCGCCCACGAGCCGCACGCACTGCACCGCCTCGCGCACGTCGTGCGCCCGGAGGAGCGCGGCGCCCTTGAGCAGCGCGATGGCATGGAGCGCCGTGGTGCCGTTGAGGGCCTCCGCGGGGCCGATGCCGAGCACCTCGTTGATCATCCGCTTGCGCGAGAGGCCCACCAGCACGGGCGCGCCAAGCGCGCAGAGCGAGGGAAGGCCCCGCAGCAGGGCGTAGTTGTGCGCAGTGGTCTTGCCGAAGCCGAAGCCGGGGTCGAGGATCACATCGGCGATGCGCGCCTGGTGCGCCGCCTGCAGCCGGCGGCTCAGGTGCAGCGTCACCTCGGCCACCGGGTCGGCATAGGCGGGCGCCAGCTGCATGGTGCGCGGCGTGCCCTGCATGTGCATGGCGATGTAGGGCACGCCGAGGGCGCCCACCGTGCCGAGCATGTCCGCGTCGAGGGTGCCGGCGGAGATGTCGTTCACCAGGCCGGCACCGGCCGCCACCGCCTGCTGCGCCACGCGCGCGCGCCAGGTGTCCACGCTGATCAGGGCCTCCGGGAAGCGCCGGTGGATCGCTTCCACCACGGGCAGCACCCGCCGCAGCTCCTCCTCCTGGGGCGGCTCCACGGCGCCCGGCCGCGAACTGGCCCCGCCGACATCGAGGAGGGCGGCGCCTTCCTCCAGCATGCGCTCCGCCCGGTGCAGCGCGGCATCAACGTCCACGCGGCTGGCGGCGTGGAAGGAGTCGGGCGTGGCATTGAGGATGCCCATCACAGCGGGCAGCGGCAGCTCCACCAGCCGGTCCTTCACCCGCCAGAGGGCCGATCGCCGTGGACTACTTTCGCCCGCCATCAGGGGCCGAAGATCGTCAGCGCAGGCGCTCCTGCTGGGTGAGGAACATGGAACGCACATTGCAGCAGTACGACGCCGTCATCGATGAGTGCCACGACCTCTTCCTGAAGAAGGCGAAGGACTACGGCACGGCCTGGCGGATCCTGCGCGTGCCGTCGCTCACCGACCAGATCCTCATCAAGGCGCAGCGCATCCGCACCCTGCAGCAGGTGGGGGAGAGCAAGGTGGGCGAGGGCATCCGGCCCGAATTGATCGGCATCATCAATTACGCGGCGATGGCACTGGTGCAGCTGGAGCTGGGCGTGGTGGATGCGCCTGACCTGGGCCCGGACGAGGCCGCCGCCCGCGTGCTGGCCCAGCAGCGGCATGCCCGCGCGCTGATGACCCGCAAGAACCACGACTACGGCGAGGCCTGGCGCAGCATGCGGGTGAGCTCCCTGGTGGACCTCATCCTGATGAAGCTGCTGCGCATCAAGAGCATCGAGGACAACCAGGGCGCCACGCTGGTGAGCGAGGGCATCGATGCCAACTTCCTCGACATCGTGAACTACGCGGTCTTCGCGATGATCCAGCTGGAGGAGGGCAGGGGCTAGGCGCTGTTGGGATCGCAAGGATGCGCGCCGGCTCAGGGCCCCATCCTGGCCCGATTCCTGCTGGAAGGCCGGGCGACACCCTTACCTTTGACCCACACCAAACCAGCACACATGCGCATCCTGCTGAGCATCCTGGCCCTGACGGCCATCGTGGCCACGGCCTCCGCCCAAAGCGAGACCACCGACAAGAGGAAGGCCCGCAAGGCCAAGAAGACCGAGGCCGTTGCCGCTGCGCCTGCCGATCAGCCCAAGGCTGCCTGCTGCTCCGCGAAGGCCGGAGCCGACAAGGCCAGCTGCCATGCGAAGGGCGAGATGAAGTCCGATGCGGGCACCGCTCCCGCTGGCGCCGCCGCCGAGGCGAGCCCCGCCGAGGGTGCCCCGAAGGCTGCCTGCTGCGCCGGGAAGGCCAAGACCGCCTGCCACGATAAGGCGGAAGCGCACGGCCATCAGCATGAGCACGGCAAGGCCGAGGAGGCCCCTGCCGCAGCACCGAACAAGTAAGCGGCCGCGGCCGCACCACGGAAAGGCCCGGGCCCTGCGCCCGGGCCTTTCGCGTTCAGGCCCTCGGTGACTCGCATCACGCTGGAGGGGGTGGGGTGATGGATGTCACTCCCGCGGGTGCGGGGCCACGGCAATTTCGCGGTGCAGGCGGCCGGAATGCCGGGCTGCCATCAACCGGAAAAACCATCACCCCATGAAACTGAAGCAGATCTACACCGGGTGCATCGCCCACGCCGCCTACTACCTCGAGAGCGAGGGGGAGGTGGCCATCTTCGACCCGCTCCGCGAGGTGCAGCCCTACATCGACCAGGCCAAGGCCGATGGCGCGAAGGTGAAGTACGTCTTCGAGACGCACTTCCATGCCGATTTCGTGAGCGGCCACCTGGACCTGGCGAAGAAGACCGGTGCCACCATCGTTTACGGCCCCACCGCGAAGCCCGGCTTCACGGCGCATGTGGCCACCGATGGCGAGGTGTTCCACGTGGGCAAAGCCAAGGTGAAGGCCATCCACACCCCGGGCCACACCATGGAGAGCACCACCTACCTCGTGATCGACGAGAACGGCAAGGAGCACGGCATCATCACCGGCGATACGCTCTTCATCGGCGATGTGGGCCGCCCCGACCTGGCGCAGCACGTGATCGCGGACCTGACCGAGGAGAAGCTGGCCGGGCACCTGTACGATTCGCTGCGCAACAAGATCATGCCGCTGAGCGATGAGCTGATCGTGTACCCGAACCACGGCGCAGGCAGCGCGTGCGGCAAGAACATGAGCAAGGAGACCACGGATACCCTGGGCAACCAGAAGCGCACCAACTACGCGCTGCGTCCGGACATGACCAAGGAGGAGTTCATCAAGGAGCTGCTCACCGGCCTCACCACGCCACCGGGCTACTTCCCCAAGAATGTGCTCATGAACATCCAGGGCTACGAGAGCCTGGACACCATCATGGAGCGCGCCAAGACCGGCTACGACCCTTCGGCCTTCGAGGTGGTGGCCAACGAGGAGCGGCCGCTGGTGCTTGATACGCGCAGCGCGGCCGACTTCGCCAAGGGCTTCATCCCCAACAGCATCAACATCGGCCTCGACAGCAACTTCGCCATGTGGGTGGGCGAGATGATCCCCGACATCAAGCAGGCCATCCTGCTGGTGACCGAGCCGGGCAAGGAGGAGGAGAGCATCATCCGCTTGAGCCGCGTGGGCTACGATAACACCATCGGCTACCTGAAGGGCGGCTTCCCGGCGTGGAAGGCGGCCGGCAAGGAGGTCGACACGGTGGCGCGCATCAGCGCGCAGGAGTTCGCCAAGCGCTATGCCGCCAAGCCCGTCATCATCGATGTGCGCAAGCAGAGCGAGTTCGACAGCGAGCACGTGGTGGACGCCATCAATGTGCCGCTGAATCAGATCAACAGGCACCTGGCGCAATTCCCCAAGGAGACCCCCTTCATCCTGCACTGCGCAGGCGGCTACCGCAGCATGATCGCGGCCAGCATCCTCAAGTCGCGCGGCTGGGACAACTTCGTGGATGTGGAGGGCGGCTTCAGCGCCATCAAGGAGACCGATGTGAAGCGCACGGAGTACGTGTGCCCGACCACCTTGCTCTGAACCTGCAAGGTCGAAGAGAGGGCGCCCTTCCGGAAGGAGGGGCGCCCCCGCATTTCAGGATTGCCATGCCGGGCTTGACCCGGCGTCGGGACACGCGGTGAGGAAGCTGTGGCCGGTGGGGTAATGGCGTCAGCTATTGCGCCGGCACCTTCGGCTTCCGCACGTCCAGGTTGCACACCAGCGCGAGGTGCAGGGTGCTGTTCAGCTCGATGAGGTCAGCGCCGCTGGCCGCGCCGGGGCGCTGGATGGTCTGGTAGAGATAGCCGGCCAGGAGGCTTACGGGCTTGCTCACTTGGTAGCCTACGAGCGCTGAGATGCGGTTCTGGTTGATGTAATCCAAGCGCTGGCTGTCGCCGAAGCTGAGGAAGACCTCATCGTAGAGGTTGGCGCTGAACACGCCGGGCTCCACCTGGTCATGGCCGAGGGGCACCGTCAGCCACACGCGGTAGCGGAAGCGGCTCTGGTACGCGAAGCCGTCGAATTCACCCTGCGATGGGTCATCGGCCGAGGGCTTCAGCCTGGCGATGAAGCGCTCCTCCATGCGGAAGCGGTGCTGCAGCCGCGCGCGCCCGATGGCCTGCCCGCTGAGCTGCACTTGCTGGAAGAGGTGATGCTCCCAGTTCTGGTACCGGATGGGGTGATCGCCGTACGCGTAGTTGAAGTAATAGCTGTAGCCCTGCGTGAGCAGCACCTGGTCGTTCAAATGGAAGTTGATGGCGGGGCGCAGGAGCAGCTGCTGCCAATCCTTGCCCAGGTTGTCGCGTCGCCAATGCCCTTCGGTGTGGAAGCTCCAGCGGTCGCTGATGCGCTGATCGCCCCAATGGGACACCCACAGGTGCTGCTGCGGCTCGCTGACGCGCTGCGCCGCGGCCGGCAGCGCGGCGGCCAGGAGGAGGGGCAGGAGGATTCGGACGCTCATCCGCTCAGGCGTGCATGACGGCTTTCCGCGATTTCCGGCGCGCGGCATGAGGGTGCTGCGAGCGGGGCACAAGATGGCCCATCTCGGTCACTTCGAAGGTGCCGCCGTCACGCTCGTATTTCTCCTTGTAGGCGAATACGTGCTCCATCACGGTGTGGTCGACCAGGGTGGCCCGGTCGAAATCCACGCGCACGTGGTTCTTCGGCGGTATCGAGTCGAGCCGCTTCTTCAGCCCGAGGTAGTTGCTGAAGATGGCCGCATCGTGCACCTCCAGCACGAAGCGGTCGGCGAGGCTGTCGTAGCGCAGGTGCAGGTTGGGCTTGAAGAGCGAGCGGAGGCTGGCGCCGCGCGAAAGGTGGATGATGATCTTGAGCGCGATGCCGCTGAACACGCCGATGATGAGGTCGGTGGCGAGGGTGACGATCAGCGTGGTGACGAAGATGCTGAGTTGCTCGCGCCCGATCTGCAGGGTGTGCCTGAAGTGCTGCGGGGCGGCGAGGCGGTAGCCGGTGTACATGAGGATGGCGCCCAATGCGGCCAGCGGGATGCTGTGGATGAGGGTGGGGAAGGCGGCGATGAACACCAGCAGGAAGGCGCCGTGGAAGAAGTTGGCCCAGCCGGTGCGCCCGCCGTTGTTCACGTTGGCGCTGCTGCGCACGATCTCCGCGATCATGGGCAGCCCGCCGACGAGGCCCGCCAGCGCGCTGCCGGCGCCCACCGCGCTCAGGTCCTTGTTCAGGTCGCTCTCGCGCTTCCAGGGGTCCAGCTTGTCCACCGCCTTGGCGCTCAGCAGCGATTCGATGCCCTGCACCAGGGTGATGCTCACCACCGCGATGAGGAAGGGCAGCGTGAAGGCCTTGGACCAGTCGGGGAACACGAATCCATCGGCGAGGCTCTCCGGAAGCGTCACCAGGAACTTCGGGCCGATGCTGTACTCGTGGCCGTCGAGGAAGAGGTACTTGTGCTCGTGCTCCAGATCGAACCAGTGCCCGAGCGCGATGCCCACGAGCACCACCACCATGGGCGCGGGTATCATCTTCACCCACCTGTTCCTGATCACCGGCAGCAGGAACATGATCAGCAGGCTCACCCCGCCGATGATGGCCACCTCGGGATTCATGTGCAGGAGGCTGTTCGGGATCTCGGCCAGCAGCTCCAGCGGCTCCTTGCCCTCCGGCTTCACGCCCAGGGCCACGTGCGCCTGCTTGCTGAGGATGATGACGCCGATGGCCGCAAGCATGCCGTGCACCGCGCTGCTGGGGAAGAAGTCGCCCAAGCGGCCGGCCTTCATGCGCCCCAGCAGGAAGAGCAGCGCGCCGCTCACCACCACGGCGGCCAGCATGCTGCGGTAGCCCGCCATGGAATCACCGCCGCCGAGGCTCTCCACGGCGCCCAGGATCACCACGATGAGGCCTGCGGCTGGGCCGTTGATGGTGACGTGGCTGCCGTTGATGCGGGAGACGAGCAGGCCGCCGATGATCGCGGTGATGAGGCCCGCCATGGGCGGCACGCCGGAGGCGAGCGAGATGCCCAGGCAGAGCGGCAGGGCGATGAGGAAGACGATGAAACCGGAGAGGAGGTCGCTGCGCCAGTTCTCCTTGAGGCCGGCGAGCCCGGTGAGGGGAAGCTTCGTGTTGCTCATGCGGATGCGCACTACGGGTTCTGCGCGGTGCCAAAATTCCCGCGGGACGGAGGGGGCGTTATGAGAGTGGGATTAAAGCGGTGCCAACAGGTGTGAAGGCGGGGGGCTGAGCTGCATCCGCATAGCGACCGCGCGCGGGGCCACTACCTTTCAGCCGTTCAAGCCATGCGTGCGCTCATCGTCGAGGACGAACCCCAGGTGGCCGCCTTCATCGCCGCGGAGCTCGGCCGGATGGGCTTCACCGTGGATCAAGCGGCCGATGGCCTGGAGGGCATCCGGCAGGCGCAGGAGCACCGCTATGCCATCATCCTGCTCGACTGGATGCTGCCCAAGCGCAACGGCATCGAGGTGTGCAAGGCCATCCGCACCTCCGACCCCCATGTCCCCATCCTCATGCTCACCGCGCTGGACGGCGTGGAGGAGCAGGTGAAGGGCCTGGGCGCCGGCGCGGACGACTACCTGGCCAAGCCCTTCGACATCGCCGTGCTGCTCGCGCGGGTCAATGCGCTCATCCGCCGGACGCAGGGGCGCGGCACCGACAAGCTGCTGGTGTGCGGCGACCTGGTGATGGACCATGAGGCCAAGCGGGTGACCCGCGCCGACCAGGAGATCCGGCTCACCGCCCGCGAGTATGCCCTCCTGCACCACCTCCTCACGCATCAGGGCAGGGTGCTGGACCGCGCCACCATCCTGGATCAGGTCTGGGACACCAGCTTCGAGACCGAATCGAACGTGGTGGACGTGTACATCAACATGCTCCGCCGCAAGGTGGACAAGCCCTTCGGCCGTCCGCTCATCCACACGGTGACGGGCATGGGCTATGTGCTGCGCAACGATCGGCCATGAGCTTCCGATCGCGCATGGCCGTGGTGTTCACCCTGCTGGTGGGCGCGCTGCTGGCCCTGTTCGGCGTGCTGGTGCATGCCCACGCCGAGCACCTGCGCGAGGAGGAGTTCTTCGACCGGCTCGAGGACCGCGCCGTGCTGGTGGAGCGGCTCATCGAGGAATCGCGGGGCATGACGAAGAGCGAGGCGGGCCACCTGGCGAAGGCCCTGCGCGACGCGCTGCCCGAGGAGAGCATCGTGGTGATCGGCATAGACGGGCAGGTGCTCTTCGAGCGCGAGCCCATCGACCTGCCCACCAGCTGGCGCGAGACCGCCACGCGCAAGGGCAGGGCCCGCATCACGCAGGGCGACCGTCAGTTCGTGGTGGTGGACCGTCCCGAGACGCGCCCGCTGGGCATCCTCTACACCATGGCCTCGGCCATCGACGCCGCGGGGCATGAATCGCTGCGCGAGCTGCGCCGCTCCATGTGGCTCACCGGCCTGGTGGCGCTGCTGCTCACGGCGGGCATCGCCTGGCTCTATGCCACCTGGGCGCTGGTGCCCGTGCGCCTGCTGGTGCGCAAGGCTGCGGAGATCCACGAGCCATCGGAGCGCATCCCCGTGCCCCCCGGCCGCAGCGGCGATGAGCTGGCCGCCATCGCCACCACCTTCAACGAGCTGCTCTCGCGCATCGACAGCGCCTTCAGCGTGCAGCGCTCCTTCATCGCCAACGCCTCGCACGAGCTGCGCACGCCGCTCACCATCCTGCGCGGCGAGGCGCACCAGGCCCGGCAGTCGGACATCAGCGCGCAGACCGCCCAACGCCTGCGCGCCATCGAGGAGCAGGCCATGGTGATGCAGGACCTGCTGGAGCAGCTGCTCTGGCTGGCCCAGACGCGCGGCGCCGCCGAGCGCATCCCCTTCGCCGAGGTGCGCCTCGATGAGGTGGCCGAGCGCGCCCTGGAGCGTTGCCGCGCGCGCTACCCCGAGCGCCCCGTGCGCTTCGGCATGGATGAGGACCCGGAGGGGCGCGAGCCGCTGGTGCAGGGCAATGCGGTGCTGCTCACCGCAGCGCTCTACAACCTGCTCACCAATGCCGTGAAGTACGGCGGCGAGCGCATCGAGCTGCGCGTGGCCGTGCAGGGCCGCGATGCGGTGGCCACCGTCACCGATCACGGCAAGGGCATGGCGCCCGACGCGCTGGCCCGCGTGCGCGAGCTGTTCTACCGAACCGCGGACGCCGCACCCCTCGATGGCCATGGCATCGGCCTCGCCCTCGTGGACCGCATCATGCAGGTGCATGGCGGCCGGCTGGAGCTGAGCGCCGTGGAGGGCAAGGGCACCGTGGCGGCGGTGCGCATGGCGCTGGTGGGCTAGGGTCTCCGGCGTGCGCGGGCCGGAGAAGCGCTCATCCGTGGTACACCCGGCTGGCGGCGATGCGGCCATCGCGGATCACCAGCACCTCGCCCACGCGGAGGTCTTCCTCGCCGTCGACCTGGCGGATGTATTCCATGAAGACCGCGGTGCCATCGGTGATCAGGTTCCAAGCGGTGTAGCGCAGGCTGGGCAGGCGCTCGAAGGCATCGGCCCACCAGGCGTGCAGCGCGGGTTTGCCGCGCACCCGGCCTTCGGTCTCGGGCCGGCGCTGCTTCAGCTTGGGGCTGAAGTGCTCCGCATCGTCGTGGTAGAGGGCCAGCAGGGCAGGCAGGTCGTGCGCGTTGAAGGCGGCGAACCAGCGGTCGGCGATCTCGGGCGGGGTCATGGGGCAAAGGTGGGCGGCGCATCGTGCCGGGTGCCGTGCGGCGGGCGCTCGTGCAGCGGAAGGCCGCAATGGCGGGCCAGCGCGCGCGCGGCGGCGAGCCCCTCGGGCGTGAAGGCCCAGGAGCACAGGGCTCGGATGGGATGGTCGCGCTGCATGGCTCCGATGGCCCGCACGGCGAGTCGGCCGGCGATGCCCCTGCGCCGCCATTCAGGCAGCACCAGCCCGCTGCACAGGTACACGGCCTCGTAGGGCCCGTGCTCCGGCGTGCGCTCGTAGAGCTCGCGCTCGGTGATGCGCTCCGCCACGAACCGCTGCATGAGGTCGGCGGTGGTGGGGATGAGCAGCACCCACGCCACAGGTCCATCGGTGGTGGCCTCCTCCTGCACACTGGCCGGGTGCATGCGGCGCAGGCGCTGCAGCACGGCCTCGTCCACGTTGAGCTGCTCGGGGTCGGTGCGCACGGCGAAGACCTCGTCGGCCAGGCGCAGCAATCGCGCGTAGTTGTCGGGCATGGCCGCAAGTTGGCGAGCGTTGGCCTCAACGGCTTCGTTACCTCCCGTTCACGGCCGCGACCGGTGCTTTAATCCGCCTCTCATAACGCCCGCCGCATTCCCGGGCATCTTTGTGCCGTCCAAGAACCGCATCCGCATGGAGATCCTCGAGCGACGCCAGATGACCGCTGGATTCGATGAGCATGCGGTGCTGCACGACCTGAAGCACTACCTGCCGGCGCAGGCCCCGCTCAAGGACTTCATCCACCACAACACGCTGCATGCCTTCCAGCAGGAGCGTTTCCACGAGGCGCTGGCCCGGGCCTCGCGGATCTTCGGGTACAAGGTGTACCTCTCGGTGAACGAGTACCGCCGGCTCTTCCACGAGGGGCGCATCAATGCCGCCGTGATGGACCGCGTCATCGCCGACCACCACGGCATCGACGGCCTCGCGGCATGGCGGCACAGGCTGCTGGAGAAGCCCTACGACAACGCCATCGTGCCGCGCATCGGCTCGCTGCGGGCCCATTGGAAGCGCGACCGCCGCATCGACCTCGACGCGCTCACCCACACGCTCCTCTTCCGGGTGCTGAACAGCTACCTGGACCAGGGCATCGCCATCTGGCGGTTCCCCGTTTGGGACAAGGGCTTCCTGGCCAGTGTGCGCGAGCTGCAGCGGCATGCGTGGAGCGGGCTGCTGCGCGGCCGGCGCGCCATCGGCCTGCTCCTGGAGGAGGGCACCACCATCGCCCAGCTCCTCGGCATCCTGGTGGGCGATGAGTCGCTCTATGCCGATTACCTCTTCGACCAGCAGTTCGCGCACAGCGGCTGGAGCGGCCTGGTGAGCGTGATCGAGGACCAGCCCGGCACGCTGCTCGACCGCCGGCGCATCAGCCTGAAGGAGGTGATCCTCTTCGAGCTGCTGCTGGAGATCGATGCCCTGGACCGCCAGTACCCCAAGGGCTGGCGCCCGCTCGCCGAGGGCATGAAGCACCGGCCGCGCCCGCTCTTCGACCCCGTGCCCAGGGCCGAGGTGGATGCGGTGCGGGCGCTGTGGCAGGAGGCCTTCGAGTGGACCTTGTACGACGACGCGCTGGCCGGCATCGACATGGCCGCCCCGCGCCCCCTCACCGACGGCCCCACCGCCCAGGGCCTCTTCTGCATCGACGACCGCGAGTGCAGCCTGCGGCGCCACCTGGAGCACCTGGACCACGGCTTCGACACCTATGGCACCGCGGGCTTCTTCGGCGTGGAGTTCCACTACAAGCCCGAGCACGGGAAGTTCCACACCAAGGTGGCGCCCGCCCCCGTGCAGCCCCGCTACCTGATCAAGGAGGTGGACAAGCGCCACAAGCTGGGGCGCGATCCGCACTTCACCCGCCACACGCACGGCCTGGTGGCCGGCTGGCTCATCTCGCAGACCCTCGGCTTCTGGTCGGCGCTCAAGCTCTTCGTGAGCATCTTCAGGCCCAGCAGCACGCCGGGCACCAGCGATTCCTTCCAGCACATGGATGCGCAGGCATCGCTCACCGTGGAGCACTGCGGGGTGCACGAGGATGGCCTGCAGGTGGGCTTCACGGTGCCCGAGATGGCGCAGCGCGTGGAGGGCACGCTGCGCAGCATCGGGCTGGTGAAGGGCTTCGCGCCGGTGGTGTACGTGGTGGGCCATGGCGCCAGCAGCGTGAACAACCCGCACTACGCGGCCTACGATTGCGGCGCGTGCAGCGGCCGGCCCGGCTCGGTGAACGCCCGCGTGTTCTGCCAGATGGCGAACCATCCGCAGGTGCGGGCCCTGCTCCGGGAGCGCGGCATCGACATCCCGTACACCACGCGCTTCCTGGGCGCGCTGCACGACACCACGCGCGACGAGATCGCCTACTACGACGAGGAGCTGCTGGCCGGCGCGCAGGTGCATGCCCACGAGCGCAACAAGCGCATCATCGCCGAGGCACTGGAGCGCAACGCCCGCGAGCGCTCGCGCCGCTTCCTCAGCATCGACAGCGCGCTGCCCGGCGAAACGGTGCACGAGCGCGTGAAGCGGCGCAGCGTCTCGCTCTTCGAGCCGCGCCCGGAGCTGAACCATGCCACCAACGCCCTCGCCATCGTGGGCCGCAGGGCCATGACGCGCGGCATCTTCCTCGACCGCCGCGCCTTCCTCAACTCCTACGACCCGCTGCTCGACCCCGAGGGGCAGCACCTGCTGGGCATCCTCAACGCCGTGGCGCCCGTGTGCGGCGGCATCAACCTGGAGTACTACTTCTCGCGCATGGACAACCAGAAGCTCGGCGCGGGCACCAAGCTGCCGCACAACGTGATGGGCCTCATCGGCGTGGCCAACGGCATCGAGGGCGACCTGCGCCCCGGCCTGCCCAGCCAGATGATCGAGGTGCACGACCCCCTGCGGCTGCTGGTGGTGGTGGAGCAGGTGCCCGAAGTGGTGCTGCGCACGATCCAGAAGGTGCCGGCCACCTACGGGTGGTTCGCCAACGACTGGGTGCATCTGGTGGCGGTGCATCCCGAGCGCCGCACCATGCACCGCTTCCGCGGCGGCGCCTTCGAGGACTTCACCCCGCTGCGCACCCAGCTGCCGGTGGCCGCCGATGAGCTCTCCGTGATCGCCCGGCAGGAGGACAACGCCGAGGTGATGCTGCTGATGGATTGAGCCCCGGCCAAAGGACCCTGAGGCAAGGCATCCGATAACCCAGAGCCCCATGCAGCTGCTGCTCCCCCTCTTCGTACTGGTTCCGCTCGCGGGCTTCCTCATCAGCCTGCTGGTGCACCGGCGCGCCGAGATGGCCCTCTCGCGCACGGCCTACCTCACCGCCGCGGTGCAGGCCGCGTTGATCACCGGCTACATCATCGCCTGGGCGCTGGGCGGCTTCGACGCCATCAACGTGAAGGAGGTGTCGGTGTTCCGCTCCGAGGGCTACGAGTTCTTCATCGATCTCTACTTCGACCGGGTGACGGCCGTGTACCTCTTCATGGGCGCCATCCTCACCTTCCTGATCACGGTTTACAGCCGCTACTACCTGCACCGCGAGGAGGGCTACAAGCGCTTCTTCAACACCATCCTCTTCTTCTTCACGGGCTATTCGCTCACCGTGCTCGCGGGCAACTTCGAGACGCTCTTCCTGGGCTGGGAGGTGCTGGGCCTCTCGTCCTTCCTGCTGATCGGCTTCTACCGCGACCGCTACCTGCCGGTGCGCAACAGCGTGAAGGTGTTCTCCATCTACCGCGTGGGCGACGTGGGGCTGCTGCTGGCCATGTGGATGAGCCACCACCTGTGGCACGAGAACATCACCTTCCACAAGCTCAACGACTACGTGCTGGTGCACGACCAGCTGGCGGCGCATTCGCTGGTGGGCATCTTCATCTCGCTGGCCGTGCTGCTGGCGGCCGCGGCCAAGAGCGCGCAGCTGCCCTTCAGCTCGTGGCTGCCGCGCGCCATGGAGGGCCCCACGCCGAGCAGCGCCATCTTCTACGGCTCGCTCTCGGTGCACATCGGCGTGTTCCTGCTGCTGCGCACCTTCCCCTTCTGGGAGCACCAGCCCAGCGTGCGCGTGCTCATCGGCCTGCTGGGCCTGGCCACGAGCCTGATGGCCGCCGGCACCGCGCGCGTGCAGAGCAGCGTGAAGGCCCAGATCGCCTACAGCTCCATCGCCCAGATCGGGCTCATCTTCATCGAGGTGGCCCTGGGGCTGGAGCTGCTCGCGCTCATCCACTTCATGGGCAATGCCTTCCTGCGCACCTACCAGCTGCTGGTATCGCCCTCGGTGGTCACCTACCTCATCCGCGAGCAGTTCTACCACTTCACCCCGCGCGAGCACACCTTCGAGGACACCCTGCCCAAGCGGCTGGAGTACACCCTGTACCTGCTCTGCCTGCGGGAGTGGGACCTGGAGTCGTTCATGTACCGCCGCCTGTGGAACCCGCTGAAGCGCATGGGCCGCAGCCTCGATGCGCTCAACATCAACCGCATGCTCTCCATCCTGCTGCCCCTCTACATCGCCGGGCTGGTGGCGCTCTGGCAGGCGGAGCGCATGCCCGCGGGGCTCCGGCACGCCCTGCCCGTGGCCATGGCCCTCATCGGGCTGGTGCTGGTGCTGCGCGCCTTCACCGAGCGCAAGCACGTGCGCCGGGCGCTCTCCATGGTCATCATGGGCCACTTCTGGGTGGCGCTGGCCATCTCCTTCAACGCGCATTTCGACGGCAGCCACATCGCCATCTACCTGAGCGGCGTGGTGGTCTGCGGCACGCTGTCGATCCTCGCCGTGAACCGGCTGCGCCGCACCGAGCGCAACGTGGACCTCGGCCGCTTCCACGGGCACGCCTTCGAGCATCCCCGGCTGGCGCTCCTCTTCCTGCTGGCCTGCCTGGGCCTGGCCGGCTTCCCCATCACGCCCACCTTCCTCGGCGAGGACCTCATCTTCTCGCACATCCATGCCGACCAGCTGCTGCTGGCGGCGCTGGTGGCGCTCAGCTTCGTGCTCAACGGGCTGGCGCTCATCCGCCTCTACGCGCGCATCTTCCTGGGCCCGCACGTGAAGACCTACCACGAGGTGGCCTATCGCTCCGCCTAGCCGGCGGCCGGGCCCTGGGGGCGATTGGCGGCGCCACCCCGATCTTCGGGCCCCATGAGCATGCACCGCACCGTCCGCGTAACCAAGCGCTTCACCTTCGAGATGGCCCACGCCCTGCGCTGCCACGATGGCCTGTGCGCCAATATCCACGGGCACAGCTACGTGCTCGATGTCACCATCGCCGGCACGCCCGCCGAGGCGCCGGGCCATCCCAAGGACGGCATGGTGATCGACTTCGCCGACCTGAAGCGCATGGTGAGGCCCATCGTGGACCGCTTCGATCACGCCCTCTTCCTGCACGAGCGCGACAAGGGGGCGGTGAAGCCCGATGAGCCCCTCTTCGGCCGCGTGATCCTCACGCCCTGGCAGCCCACCTGCGAGAACATCCTGCTGGCGATCGTGGAGGAGCTGGCGCCGCAGCTGCCGGGCGATGCGAAGCTGGTGGCGGCGCGCCTGCAGGAGACGGCCACCAGCTGGGCGGAGTGGGAAGCCTGATGATGGACCCCCACCTCATCGCCCTCGTCCTCTTCCTCCTCATCGCCACCCTCTACAGCAGCGTGGGCCATGCGGGCGCCAGCGGCTACCTGGCGGTGATGGCCCTGCTCTCCTTCGCGCCCGAGACCATCCGGCCCACCGTGCTGGTGCTCAACATCGCCGTGGCGGGCATCGCCAGCTGGCGCTATGTGCGAGCGGGCCTTTTCGATGCCAAGGTGTTCTGGCCCCTTGCGCTGATCGCCCTGCCCATGGCCTACCTGGGCGGCGCGTTGCGCTTGCCGGCACAGGCGTTCAAGTTGGTGGCCGGCGTGTTCCTCCTGGCTTCGGCGGTATTGATGGCCTGGCGTGCGCTGTCCCCTCCGCGGGAGGTGGAAGCGCGGCCCATGCCCCGCTGGACCGCAGCGCTCATCGGCCTGCCCACCGGCCTGGTCTCGGGCATCATCGGGGTGGGCGGGGGCATCTTCCTCTCGCCGATCCTCATCGCGGGTCGCTGGGCACAGGTGCGGCACGTCTCCGGCATCGCGGCGATGTTCATTCTCGTCAACTCCGTCGCGGGGCTCATCGGCCAGTGCAGCACGGAGCTGGTGCTGGAGCCCTTCCTGCCGTGGTGGCTGCTTGCGGTGGTGGCCGGCGGCCTCGTCGGTTCCCAGCTGGGCGCCACGCGCTTCGGTGCACGGGCCATCCTCGCCGCCCTCTTCCTGGTGCTGCTGACCGCCGGGGTGAAGATGCTGGCGGCCGGATGAGCCCGCACGCCGGATCGCCCCAAGCGCCGATCTTCACCGGCATGACCCACCCCTGGCACGGCATCGCCCCCGGCGCGCACGCCCCGCAGCGCGTCAACGCCATCATCGAGATCCCCAAGGGCAGTTCCGGCAAGTACGAGCTGCACAAGGAAAGCGGCCTCCTCATGCTCGACCGCGCCCTCTTCAGCGCCGTGCACTACCCGGCCAACTACGGCTTCATCCCGCAGACCTATTGCGACGACAAGGACCCGCTGGACATTCTGGTGCTCAGCAGCCTCGCCCTGCCGCACCGCTGCCTGGTGGATGCCACGGTGATCGGCGTGATGCGCATGGTGGACCGCGGCGAGGCCGACGACAAGATCATCGCCGTGGCGACGAAGGACGAGAGCGTGAACCACATCACCGACATCGCGCAGCTGGCGCCGCACACCGAGAAGCAGATCCGGCGCTTCTTCATGGACTACACCGTGCTGGAGGGGAAGGAGGTGAAGGTGGAGGCATTCCAGGGGCGCGCGGAGGCGCTGCGGATCGTGCAGGAGGGCATGGCGCTCTATGCGTCCACCTTCGGCGGCAAGGGCTGAGCGGCGCGGGCGGAGTTGCTCCCCGCAGGGGTCACGCGGCCATCGCCGCCGGAGCCTTGGCCCTCACTCGAAGTAGGTGGCGTAGGCGGCCAGGTGGCTGCGGAGGTCCGCGCGCTGCGCCTCGGTGCCCGCGAAGTCGCGCAGCTGGTGGTGGATGGGCAGCAGGTAGTTGTGCAGCTGCTCATGCGCCTCGCCCGTCATGGTGCAGCGCTCGAAGATGAGGCCGAACTCCTCCTCCAGCGCGGCCTTCAGCGCCTTGGGGTCGCCGCCGGCGGGGTCGTAGGCGCCCAGGATGCGCTGCATGCTGGCGATGCCGGCGGTGGTCTCCGGGTTGGCCTTCCAGCGCTGTCCGTTGTCCAGCGTCACGGCGGGCAGGGCCTCCTGGTCGGCGGTAGTGGCGCTGTCCTGCGCCGCCGGGGCGTGATCGGCATGGTCGTGGCCCGGCCCGCCGCAGCTGAGCAGGAACGCGGCCGTGACCGGCAGGAGCAGATGGGGGCGGTGGTGCATGGCGGGGATGGTTGATGGCGCAGCAGCGCCCGCACGATGGCTGCGGAAAGCCTGCTGCGCACCGCAAAGCACGGCACGGTACATGCCGCTGGGGCTGATGGGCGTCATGCCGGAGCGGTCCTCGGCGGGCGGTGCACCCCGTGGGCTCCACCGGGCCATCGCCATAGCTTCACCCGGTGAAGCCGCTCACCCGCACCGTCTGGGTCCTCTCGCTCGTCAGCCTCTTCACCGACCTGGCCAGCGAGATGCTCTACCCGGTGATGCCGCTCTACCTGCAGCACATCGGCTTCAGCATGCTGCTGATCGGCATCCTGGAAGGCGTGGCCGAGGCCACCGCCGGGCTCAGCAAGGGCTGGTTCGGGCTGCGGAGCGACCAGCTGCAGCGCCGCCTGCCCTTTGTGCAATGGGGCTACCTCCTCAGCGCGCTCAGCAAGCCGATGCTCGCGCTCTCGGGCGCCGTGTGGTGGGTCTTCGCCGCCCGCACCACCGACCGCCTGGGCAAGGGCCTGCGCACCGGCGCACGCGATGCCCTGCTCAATGCCGCGTGCACGCCGGCCAACAAGGGGCGTGTCTTCGGCTTTCACCGCAGCATGGACACGCTGGGCGCGGTGTTCGGTCCGGCGCTGGCACTGGTCTACCTGCATTTCCACCCGGCGGATTATGTGACGCTCTTCCTCATCGCCTTCGCACCGGGGCTGCTGGCCATCGCGCTCACCCGCCTGCTGAAGGAGCCACGGACCACCGCGAACAAGGCCGCCTGGCCCGGCTTCTTCGCATTCCTGCGCTATTGGAAGGAAGCCCCGCTCGGCTACCGCCGCCTCACCACCGGCCTGCTGCTCTTCGCGCTCTTCAACAGCAGCGATGTCTTCCTGCTGCTCGGCGCCAAGCAGGCGGGCCTCAGCGACAGCCACACCATCGGGGTCTACATCTTCTACAACCTGGTGTATGCGCTCTTCGCCTTTCCGCTGGGCGCCCTGGCGGACCGCATCGGGGTGAAGCGCGTGTTCCTCATCGGCCTCCTCCTCTTCGCCGGGGTGTACTTCGGCATGGCCACCGCCAACGGCCTGGTGATGGTGGCGCTGCTCTTCTTCGGCTATGGCCTCTATGCCGCCGCCACCGAGGGCGTGGCGAAGGCCTGGATCGGCCAGTTGGTGCCGAAGGAGCAGATGGCCTCGGCCGCAGGCACCTATGCCGGCCTGCAAAGCCTGTGCGCGCTGGTGGCCAGCAGCCTGGCGGGCGCGTTGTGGATGGCCTTCGGACCCGCGGTCACCTTTGGGGTAACAGCCGTGATGGCGCTGGTGGTGATGGGCTACCTGCTGGCGGTGACGGGTGCGCCTGGCGCAGCGCCCCGTGCCTGAGCCGATGGACCGGGGGCAGGGCCCAGCCGCGTGCACCTGCGCTGCGCGCGATGATGCACCTTCGCAGGAAAGCCGCCGCATGAGGCCCGTCGACAAGCACTTCGACCTGCGGGAGGACCTGATCCTGCGGGACCACCTGGCCCTGGTGCGCACGCGCCTGGCCAACGAGCGCACCCTGCTCAGCTACATCCGCAGCACCCTCTACCTGCTCATCGGCGGCCTGGCGCTGCTGCAGATGGAAGGCCTCGGCCGGCTGCACTGGCTGGGCATCGTGGCGCTCTGCCTCAGCGCGGTCTTCATCCTCTTCGGCACCTACCGCTACGTCACCCTGCGCCGGCAGCTCAACAACTATTACCCGGAGGACGGGCGCGGGGAGGGGGGATAGCCGGCGCAGGCCCCAGCTGCCCGCCGCCGGGGGCAGGCGCGGCCAAGCCGGAGCGGATTGCTAGTTTTAGGAGCGCCCGCCACGGGCCGCCTGTCAACGGAGTCCGCAACCGATCATCCCTGGGTGCATGCTCAAGCCATCGCTGGAGGAATACAAGCTGCTGCGCGTGGACCTGGCCGAGATCCGCGCGCAGATCACCAAGTACATGGGCTTCATCATCAGCATCCTCGGCGGTGCGGGCATCCTCTCCAGGGTCTTCTTCGGCGAGGTGGGCAGTGCCGTGGGGGTGCTGCTGGTGATGCTCTTCACCATGATGGTGACCACGCTGCTCTTCGAGATCATCTGGTACAAGTTCAGGTCGCACAACCGGCATGCCGGCTACATCCAGATGCTCTCCCACGAGATCGCCTATGCGCCCCTGCCGCCCCCCCATGAGGAGCAGAACGGCCATTACAAGGCCTACCTGGACACGATCGTGGAGGGCTACTACCGCAACCAGGCCGGGCAGGCGATGGACAGCGGGCCCGACTTCGTATCGCGGCTCAGCGAGGTGCACTCCTGGGAGTTCGTGCTCTCGCGCTACCGGCGCACCACGGGCGCCAGCGGCAACCGGTGGCTGCGGCCGCTGGAGAAGTCGAAGTATGCCTATGCGCTGGGCGCCTCGCTGCGGTACCGCGACTTCCGCGATGCGAACGGCGAGTTCTTCAACAGGGCCGCGACCGACAAGGCGACCGACAAGGCGACCGGCAAGGTGAAGGACTACGACCTCTCCTTCTACGAGGAGGTGGTGATGCACATGACGGGCCGCCGCCGCGTGGGCCTGCTCACCCGCCTGCGCCACGGCTTCGCCAACATCATCAGCCAGCAGGCCAACCCCGCGCACCTCTACGACACCAAGCAGATGAAGATCATGGACAGCTACCGCTTCCATGGCTGGCGCTACCCCCGCAAGCTCACCCAGATGGGCGGCATCGGCATGGCCATCATGTTCATCTTCTCGGCCTATGAGGCGGCCAAGCACCACGCCGTGGGCTTCGGCGCGGTGCAATTCGATTGGTTGAAGACCTTCGAGATCGGCAGCGTGCTGCTGGCCATGGCCTCCATGCTGCTGCTCTGGCTGGGGCGCTACTGCTACGGGGTGCTCGACCTGGAGTCGCGCTACGAGTCCATCGACTACTACTGCTGGTCCTTCCTGCCCTTCCGCATCCAATTCCTCAACGGCCGGGGCATCATGCCCCTCTACTTCTCGCGCGACTTCATCCGCTTCATGAAGTCGCGGCGGCTGCTGCACGCCCTTGATGCCATGGAGCGGCAGCGGGGCGACCATCGCTGCGCAGCCTGCCAGAATTCAGTCACCGTGGAGGATGCCTACCTGCACAAGGACATCGCCCTGTGCACGGGCTGCCGCGACGGCATGTCCGCGCATTACCGCCGGCACATGCGCTTCGAGGCCAAGCACCTCAGGCGCGGGCATGCGCAGCTGGTGGACGCCGTGCTGCGCTAGCGGGCGCCCCCAACGGCAAAGGCCCCTGGGCGCTGCCCAAGGGCCTCTTGTGCCTTGGCAGGGTCTCTCGAAGAGGACCGGGCCACTGTTGGCATCAACCGCAGGCATCCCGTTGGGCCTTGGAGAGACGCCGGATAACCGCCGCACCCGCGCGTCCTTCCTGCGCGGTTTCCGGCGTGACGGACCTGCGTGCGTGGTGCGCAGCGATATGACAAGCTGACCTGCCCACATAGCAACATGCGCTAACCTATCCGCACCGGCCACCTCCCCCGGACCGTCACGCCGGGCGTGTGAAGGCCTTGCGCGGTAGGGGACCCGGCGTCTCTCCCAAGGCCATTCGCTGTGCATCGGAGAGACGCCGGATAACCGCTTCCCGCGCTCATGCTTCCTCGCGCGGTTTCCGGCGTGACGGACTTAGCGGTGTTGTGCGTTGCGACGAGGGCACCGGGACCTACCCACATAGCAACATGCGCTAACCTATCCGCACCGGCCACCTCCCCCGGACCGTCACGCCGGGCGTGTGAGGCCTTGCGCGTGGATGACCCGGCGTCTCTCCCAAGGCCATTCGCTGTGCATCGGAGAGACGCCGGATAACCGCTTCCCGCGCTCATGCTTCCTCGCGCGGTTTCCGGCGTGACGGACTTAGCGGTGTTGTGCGTTGCGACGAGGGCACCGGGACCTACCCACATAGCAACATGCGCTAACCTATCCGCACCGGCCACCTCCCCCGGACCGTCACGCCGGGCGTGTGCAGGCCTTGCGCGTGGATGACCCGGCGTCTCTCCCAAGGCCATTCGCTGTGCATCGGAGAGACGCCGGATAACCGCTTCCCGCGCTCATGCTTCCTCGCGCGGTTTCCGGCGTGACGGACTTAGCGGTGTTGTGCGTTGCGACGAGGGCACCGGGACCTACCCACCCGGCAGCATGCGCTAACCTATCCCTACCGGCCACCTGCATCGGACCGTCACGCCGGGCGTGTGAAGGCCTTGCGCGGTAGGGGACCCGGCGTCTCTCCCAAGGCCATTCGCTGTGCATCGGAGAGACGCCGGATAACCGCTTCCCGCGCTCATGCTTCCTCGCGCGGTTTCCGGCGTGACGGACTTAGCGGTGTTGTGCGTTGCGACGAGGGCACCGGGACCTACCCACATAGCAACATGCGCTAACCTATCCGCACCGGCCACCTCCCCCGGACCGTCACGCCGGGCGTGTGCAGGCCTTGCGCGTGGATGACCCGGCGTCTCTCCCAAGGCCTTCCGCCATGACTCCCCCCCGAACGTGAAAAGCCCCGGCTGGACACCGGGGCTTTTCACACAAGGAAGGACCTGCTGTGCGCGGGGCCGCTGCGTGGCGGGGCGGCTGCGGCCCGTGGCGCTCGGTGGCCCTAGGCGGCGCGGCCCATGGCCGGATCGCACTGGCGGCCCTCGCCGGCCACGCCGATGGCGCTCACGCAGAACCAGTAGGCTTTCAGGCTCTCCAGGTCGGCTACCACATGGCTGGCACGGGTGGTGTAGCCGATGGGCTGCCAGTTGGCCTCCACGTTGGGGTCGCTCTCGGTCTTCCACACCCGGTAGCCATGGGCCCCATGCACGCGGCGCCAGCGCAGTTCAAGGGTGCGGGCGCTGTTGCTGCCGCGCACCGTCAGGTTGCGCGTGGTGCCGGGCACGCCCACCGGTTCGGGCCGCTTGGCCATCTCGAACCCGGTGGTGAGCAGCTTCGCCTCGTCCCCCTGCGCCACCATCCGCACATAATCCGCCACACTCGACAACATCACCTTCGCCTCCGCCATCCGTGCATTGCGCGCCGCCTTGCTGGCCTTGCTGCCCTCGGTGGCCAGCGCAATGGCCGCCTCCAGCTCATCCCCCTTCGCGGTCAGTTCCGCCATCGTCACCGGAGGGGTCGGGAACAAGGCGTTGCCGGTCAGCTTGGCCACCACATTGCGGAGCAACGCCAGCAGGCGTACAGCGGTGAGCGCGTACAGGGACAGTTTGATCTTCGCCTTCATCTTCTACCGCTCCGTGGACCCGGTGGAGCGAAGCCGTGGTTGTTAGCGGTCCTGGGCCTGTAACGGGGGCCTTCGCGAAGAGGGCCCCCAAGCCCCTGCATTATGCCATATGGCATATCGCACCCGTGCCAGCTTCCGCATCCATGCCGCCGTGCAGGGCATCCATGCCATATGGCATATTCCACGCGTTTCGTAACCCCTTGGTGCAGCACCGCACCCGAAGGGGGGCTGAAGGGGGCCTGCGCCGGCCGGCCATCACCGCCCGGAGGCCAGGCGACCACGGTCCGCGTGAAGGGCGACTACGATCGAAGTGGGGGAGGACTTCGGTCCAAGCGGACGGCGACCGCGATCGATGTGAAAGGCGACCAGGATCCGAGTGGCAGGCAACTGCGATCGAAGTGGAGGGCGACTGCGAGTGAAGTGGAGGGCGACTGCGATCGAAGTGGCAGGCAACTGCGATCGAAGTGAAGGGCGACCAGGATCCGAGTGGAGGGCGACTGCGGTTGAAGTGGAAGGCGACCTGGATCGAAGTGGAGAGCGACCAGGGTTGAAGTGGAAGGCGACCAGGATTCGGGTGGAGGGCGATTCCGATCGACGTGGCGGGTGACTTGGGGCCAGGTGGCGGGTGACTGGGATCGAAGTGGAGGGCAAAGGCGATCGCAGTGGAAGGCCGGTACGGATCGAATGGGGTATGGCTCCGACCCCCATGGAAGGCAAGTCCGCTCGTGGTGGAGGGCAACGCGCGTCACGATGGAGCAGGATCGGCGACCGATTGGCGGGTCCTGCGCAGCCCAAGCGGCAATCCCACCGGGCGGAGGGGCTTTGGGCATGGACGCCGATGGCGCCGCAGGGAAGGCCCGCTGCCGGGTGGCCGGGCGGCGATTCCATCACTGGCCTCTTGGCCCACTTGCCGGACCCAGAGCATTCACCCTGAGCTTTCACCCTGAGCTTGTCGAAGGGTGTCGAAGGGTGTCGAAGGGGCCGCTGGCTGACTGGCTACTTGCCCACGCACCCACCTGCCCGCTACGTCACGTTTTGACCAATTGTGTATGCTATTTTACCCCCGAGATGGACGAACGTGAACACGAACTGGTGCGCCTGCTGGCCGAGCATGCCTCGCTGGGCAACGGCAAGGCCCGCCAGTTGCTGGGCTGGGATGAAGCCACCTACGAGCAGGTGAAACAGGCCCTGGTGGCCAAAGGCCAAGTGGCCATCGGCCGGGGCCGTGGAGGCAGCATTGCATTGGTGGCCGCAGGCCAAAAGGCCCATGGGCCGGTAAGCCAGCAGGCCCGGCCCGCACCCACCGCGTCGGATGCACCTGTAGCGTCGACCCACCGGGTCGACCGAGAAGGTACGCAGCAAGAGGCCTTAAGCCCAATGGCCAACGAACCGCTTGCCGTGTACCCCAAGCGAGGCCCCGGCCGACCCCGCAAGGCCGATAGGCCACAGGCCCATGGCCAAGAGGCCCCTAAGCCCAAAGGCCCCAAGGCCAATGGCTCCGCCACCACTGGGTCCGCCACGCCCCAGCGTGGCCCTAAACCCTCCGGCTCCGCCTTCGAGCAGGCCTTCCGCAACATTGACAATGTGCTCTGGAAAGAGGCCGGGTGCAGCAACGAGCTCGACTACACCGAGCAGACCAGCTGGATCCTCTTCCTCAAATACCTGGACGACCTGGAGGCCACCAAGCAGATGGCCGCCGAGCTGGAGGGCAAGCCCTATACGCCCATCCTAAGCGCCGACTACCGCTGGCCGGTATGGGCCTGCCCGCGCAACAAGGAGGGTAAGATCGACCACCACAAGGCCCTCAGCGGCCCCGACCTGGTCGACTTCGTGGACCAGAAGCTCTTCCCCTACCTGCGCGGCTTCAAGCAGCGCGCCAGCGGGCCCAACACCCTGGAGTACAAGATCGGCGAGATCTTCGGCGAGCTCACCAACAAGGTGAAGAGCGGCTACAACCTGCGCGAGATCCTGGAGGCCGTGGACGCGCTCCACTTCCAGACCAGCGAGGAGAAGCACGAGCTGAGCGAGCTGTACGAGGGCAAGATCCAGCGCATGGGCAACGCCGGGCGCAACGGCGGCGAGTACTACACCCCGCGCCCCCTGATCCGCGCCATTGTGCAGGTGCTGGACCCGCGCATCGGCGAAACGGTGTACGATGGCGCCGCCGGCAGCGCGGGCTTCCTGTGCGAGGCCTTCGCCCACATGCAGGCCCAGGCCCGCAGCACCAGCGACCACCAGGTGCTGCAGAGCAACACCTTCTTCGCCAAGGAGAAGAAGGGCCTGGCCTACATCATCGGCCTCATGAACATGATCCTGCACGGCATTGAGGCGCCCAACGTGGTACACACCAACACGCTGGCCGAGAACCTGCAGGACATCCAGCCCAAGGACCAGCATGATGTGGTGCTGGCCAACCCGCCCTTCGGCGGCAAGGAGCGGCCGGAAGTGCAGCAGAACTTCCCCATCAAGACCGGCGAAACGGCCTTCCTCTTCCTGCAGCACTTCATCAAGAGCCTCAAGGCCGGTGGCCGCGCGGGCATCGTGATCAAGAACACCTTCCTCAGCAACACGGACAACGCCAGCATCAGCCTGCGCCGCAAGCTGCTGGAAGAGTGCGACCTGCACACCATCCTGGACATGCCGCAGGGCACCTTCCAGGGTGCGGGCGTAAAGACGGTGGTGCTCTTCTTCGAGAAGGGGCGCCCCACGCGCCGCATCTGGTACTACCAGCTGGACCCCGGCCGCAGTCTGGGCAAGACCAACCCGCTGAACGAGGCCGACCTCGCCGACTTTGTGCAACTGGCCAAGACCAAGGCGGACAGCGTGAACAGTTGGAGCCGCTCGGTGGCTGAGGTCCTCGAAGCCACCGAGACCTATGACCTCAGCGTGAAGAACCCCAACCGGGCGGAGGAAGCGCCGCTGCGGGAGCCGAAGGTGATCCTGCAGGAGATGCGGGAGTTGGATGCGAGGACGAAGGAGTTGATGTCCAGTATCGAAGCGCTATTGAAGTGATGTGGAAGGAAGTAGCGCTTGATCAAGTCTGTGACGTCGAGTTCGGAACTCGGGTTGTGAAGAAGAAGGATGGCGGCTCCATCTACCCTGTGTATGGTGGCGGTGGTGCAACGTTCAGCATGGACGAGTACAACCGCGAGGATAGGTTAGTGGTTGCTCGGTTCGCGATGTCCGAGCAATGCACTCGCTTTGTTGAAGGCAGGTTCTTTTTGAACGACAGTGGCCTCACTGTTAGCGCTAAGGATAGCGGTCGATTGTACCAGCGCTTCTTGGATTACCACTTGTTAGCGCTGAACGATACGATCTACTCACTCGGCAAAGGCACTGCACAGAAGAACTTGGAATCGGATGCGTTCAGGAAGCTCACGTTGAGCATTCCGGATAGTGTCCCCGAACAGCAGCGGATCGTCACGAAGCTGGATGCGGCGTTCGTGGCGCTGCGCGAAGCCGAAGGGCACGTGGAGCGCAACCGCGCCAATGCCCGGGAGCTGTTCGAGAGCTACTTGAATGGGGTGTTTGAGGGGAAGGAGGGGTGGGTGACTCGTCCGTTGAGCGAGTTCATTCACGTCAAGCACGGCTTCGCATTTCTTGGAGAGCACTTCACCCAATCCGGCGATTATGTGCTACTCACGATGGGCAACTTCTTCGAGAGCGGCGGTTACCGCGACCGTGGCGAGAAGCAGAAGTACTACGTAGGACCGATTCCTGAAGAGTTCGTGCTTTCACAAGGCGATCTCGTCGTTGCCATGACCGAGCAAGCGGCCGGACTACTTGGGGCTCCTTTGCTCGTGCCCGAGTCGGGTAAGTTCCTGCACAATCAACGGATCGGACTTGTCCAGCAGCCGAATGGCGTAGTCGTGCTGAACGAGTTCCTCTTCCACATCTTCAACACGAAGCCATTCCGGGATGCCGTGCATGCAAGTGGCAGTGGTGTGAAGGTCAGGCACACATCACCTACCAAGATTGGCGAGGTCGAGGTGAGCTATCCAACATCATTGAACGAACAACGACGCATCGTTGACGCGCTCGCTTCACTGGAGAAGGAGACCAAGCAACTCGAAGCCACCTACCAGCAGAAGCTGAGGGAGCTTGAAATGCTGAAGAAGTCGGTCTTGGGAGCAGCCTTCAGCGGAGAACTATGATCAGGGGAGCACATCGCCGTTCGTGCCGGGCTAGCGCCCGGCGGACCGGCTTGAAGAAGGGCTTGTTGGGGGCGGCGTTCAGGTGGGAGTTGTAACATTTGTTGGGTCGCACCCATTCAAGCGCATGATCCAACCTGATTAACTTGCAGCCAAGTCCAGATGCGGTCCGAGTTCATCAAGCCTAAGTTCAAGGGGGAGCGCTTCGACCAGCACTCCTTGCCGCTGGATGTGGCCAGCGACCTTGCGGCCTATCAGAACCTGGTCATCGAGCTGGCCAAGCGCCTCTATCTGAAGGATCATCCCGAACGGCAGCGAACACCGAAGGGCTTCAGCAATGCGTTCGAGCTGCATGTAGAACGTGTTGAGGAGGGTAGTGCGATCGTCCCCTTGATCGCATTGACCGCAGCCCTGACCTCAGAGCCGAATGCACAACAGTATTTCGACAGGGCGCGGGAATTGGTGACCGAGTGCATCGCTGCCCCACTGGACCAACTACCGGAAGAATTCCCGGAGGATCTGTTGAGCTACTTCAATCAGGTGGGTAGTTCGCTTCGCGAAGGGGAAAGCTTGGAGTTACCGCGGAAAGGTGGCGGAGAAGCGGTGCTTACCCCCAAGCGGCGCAAGGATATGGTGTTGGCACGCAGTAAAGTGTACGAGCGACCTGTTGAACTGGCTGGATACATCGGCGAGATCGATTGGGAGCGGAAGACCTTTCGATTGCGCCTTACGGATAATTCCTCTGCCATTGTTCCGCTCGCTACATCATTTGAGCAGAAGGCACGGCAGTATGGTGGCACTTCGCGCCACATGGTGGTGGTGAAGTGCGTGGCCAGTTTCGATTCATATGAGCGGCTTCAGAGCGTGGACCACGTTGAAGCCTGCAGTCTTCAGCTGAACCATGAGCTGGCTGGCAAATTGGAGGCCTTGTCGGTCCTTCAGAATGGTTGGTATGATGGGCTGGGCAAAGCCCCCGACGCTAAGGCACTCTCCGAACTCTCGCGCATGCTGGTCCGACACTACCCTGCGCATTTGAAGCTGCCGGCCGTGGTGCCAACACAGGACGGCAACCTTTTGCTGGAGTGGAACGGCCATGGTGAGCCTGCAGTAGATGTGGACCTATCGACCATGCATGCCGCCTTTCAGCGATTTGCTCCGGATGGCACCGACATCGAAGCAGCGTTCACGTTGCGCACGGATGAGGATTGGAAGAAGTTCATGGCGTTCCTGAACGATCATATCCCCGCGAGCGAATGACCGAGGAGACGATACTCTTGCGGCAGGTGCATCCTTCCTTTCTGGAGAATGGGGAGGCCACCAGTCAAGCCTTCTTCCCCTTTCCGAAGGACAAGGGCCTTTTGTCCGTGGATGATGGCGACCTGACCACAGCCGCCGCGGCATTCACCCATTACACCGAGAAGCGGAAGCTGGAGTCAGCGGGCACATGGGGTGTTTCGTGTGCTGAGGTGAAGTCTGCGGAACTGGACTACCGAGCGGACCCGGTCGCTGAGGACAAGGCACAAGGGATACCGGCCAATCCGGCTCATGCGGTCGTTGATTTTGGAGAACGTGACGAGAAGGCTTGCAGGAAGCTGGCCCGCAAGCTCAAGGCGTACGCAAACTCACGCAAGCGTCTGCATCCTGAAGCTTGATACGATCCCTCACGGAACGCCCTGCCCGAGCGAAGTCCCACGTTAGCGTAGGATACTGAGTAGCGACGGTGGGGCTTTTCTTTTCCGCATCTTGCAAGTGATGAAAGCGAACAGATCAGGTTCCTTGTTCAAGCCATGAGCACCACCCTTCCCTTCATCCTGCACATCCTGGTGGCCGATGGCGACCCGGATGGGCTGCGCGTGGTGGAGCGCAGCAACTGGAACGGCAAGGCGGTGATGTTCCCGCGCCCCTTATACACCGCAGTTCGCAAGCGCGAGGAGTTCCAGCAGCCGGGCGTGTACCTGCTCATAGGGCCCCGCGCCGACGGCGAGGGCGAGACCATCTACGTGGGCGAGGGCGACCCCGTGTACCACCGCCTGGAGAGCCACTACGCCAACAAGGATTTCTGGACACGGGCGGTCTTCTTCGTGGCCGGTCCCGGCCAGCTGAACAAGGCCCACGTGCAATACCTGGAGGCCCAGCTGATCCAACGCGCCCGCGCCGCCAAGCGTGTGCCGCTGGAGAACGCCAACAGCCCCGCCGAGCCCACCCTGAGCGAGATGGACCGCGCCTACCTGCAGGTGTTCCTGCAGAACCTGCTGGGCATGCTGCCGGTGCTGGGCATCACGGCCTTTGAGCAGACGCAGGCGCCCGCCGCCACCGAGGAGGAACTGCCCCTGCTGCATTGCGAGGGCAAGGGCATCACCGGCAGCGGCTACGATGCGCCGCAGGGCTTCATCGTGCGTGCCGGGTCCTTCGCCGCCACCACCTTCACCAAGAGCGTGGGCGAGCACTTCCCCTACGTGGTGCAGCAGCGCGAGGACCTGCTGAAGAGCGGTGTGCTGGTGACCGATGGCGACAAGCTCCGCTTCACACAGGACTACACCTTCAACAGCCCCAGCATGGCCAGCACCATCGTACTGGGCCGCCCCAGCAACGGCCGCACGGAGTGGAAGGATGGGCAGGGGCGGACGTTGAAGAGCATACAGGAGGGGCAGGCGGGGGGCTGACCACACTGGGTACGCCACGCCCCAGCGTGGCAAGTACCACAACGCAGCAACACCCGGTACGCCACGCCTCAGCGTGGCCCATTACCACCAAGGAGCAGGTAACAATGGACGAACCACTACACCGGGATGATGGGACCGGGCTGACGCCCGGTGGAAACGCGGCCGGGCTGGAGCCCGGTAGGAAGAGTGCCGGGCTGGAGCCCGGCGAGCCCAGTGGTGGTGGGGCTGGTAATGGGGCCACGCTGGGGCGTGGCGAGCCCAGCAGTGAAAAGATCTGGACCGACCGCGGCTACATGCCGCACGTGAACAGCCCGGAGCTGGTGCAGCACGTGAGCTACCACCTCGCCGACAGCCTGCCCAAGGAGGCTGTGGCCGCGATGGATGAGCAAATGAAGAGTCTGCCGCCCAAGCTCCGCGATGCCGAAAAGGAGAAGCGCATCGCCGCTTACCTCGATGCAGGTAAGGGTAGCTGCATCCTCCGTGTGCCTGAGCTGGCCGACATGGTGCAGGAAACCTTCCTCCACTTCGCCGGTGCCCGCTACCACCTGCACGCTTGGTGCGTGATGCCCAACCACGTGCACGTGCTCTTCCAACCCACCAACGGCTGGACGATGAGCAAGATCGTGGCGTCGTGGAAATCGTACACCGGGAGGAGGATCAGCGAATACGCGAAGGCGAACGGGTGGGGCGCTGGGCTATCTGCCACGCTGGAGCGTGGGCATGCAGGTGCCACGCTGGTGCGTGGCGTACCCAGCGTTAACCCCACCCGCGTGTGGCACCGTGAATACTGGGATCGCTACATTCGGGACCACGCACATTTCGCAACAGTTGTGAGTTACATCCACGAGAACCCGGTGAAGGCGGGATTGGTGAAGAAGGCCGGGGACTGGCGGTGGTCCTCTGCGTATCTGGCCACGCTGGAGCGTGGCGAGCCCAGTGGAGAATGAACGAAGCCGAGACCCGCGCCGAACTGATCGACCCTGCGCTGCGCGCGGCGGGTTGGGGCGTGGTGGAAGGCACCCGGGTGCGGCGGGAATTCAAGATCACCTTGGGTCGGCTGCAGGGCGCGGCCGGCAAGCGCAACGCCGCCGACATCGCCGATTACATCCTGGAATACCGGGGCCGCATGGTGGCGGTGGTGGAAGCCAAGAAGGCCAGCGAGCCGGTAACACAGGGCCTCGGCCAGGCCAAGAAGTATGCGGACAAGCTGAACCTGCGGCATGCCTTCAGCACCAACGGCAAGGGCATCTACCAAGTGGATATGCTCACGGGCCGGGAGGGTCATGTGGAGGCGTGGCCTGCGCCGGAGGAGTTGTGGAATGTGCTGCAACCGGCCACGCTGGAGCGTGGCGAGCCCAGTGGAGGGGCCACGCTGGGGCGTGGTGAGCAAAGTGTGGATTGGCAGGAGCGTTTCGGCGCTGTTCCCTTCGAGGACAAGAGCGGAAGCTGGCAGCCGCGCTACTACCAGGACATCGCCATCCAGCGGGTGCTGGACTCCATTGCTCAAGGCAAGGACCGCATCCTGCTCACCCTGGCCACCGGCACGGGCAAGACGGCCATCGCCTTCCAGATCGCGTGGAAGCTCTTCCATGCCCGGTGGAACATGCACCGCGACGGGGAGCGACGCCCGCGCATCCTCTTCCTCGCCGATCGGAACATACTGGCGGACCAGGCCTATAACGCCTTCAGCAGCTTCCCCGAGGACGCGCTGGTGCGCATAGACCCGAAGAGCATCAGGCGCAGAGGACAAGTGCCCACCAACGGCAGTGTGTTCTTCACCATCTTCCAGACCTTCATGTCGGGTCCGGGCGATACGCCCTACTTCGGCGAATACCCGCCCGACTTTTTCGACCTCATCATCATTGATGAGTGCCACCGTGGTGGTGCCAACGACGAGAGCACATGGCGTGGGATCCTGGAATATTTCAAACCCGCCACCCAGCTGGGCCTTACCGCCACGCCCAAGCGCGATGTGAACGCCGACACCTACCGCTACTTCGGCGATCCGGTCTACACCTACTCGCTGAAGGAGGGTATCAACGATGGCTTCCTCACGCCCTTCAAGGTGCGCCGCTACCGCACCAACCTGGACAATTATGTCTTCACCGGCGAGGATACCGTGGTGGAAGGGGAAGTGGAACTGGGTGAGGTATTCGAGGAGGATGAGTTCAATGTGACGGTGGAGATCGAAGCCCGGGAACGCTTCCGTGTGCTGCAGTTCCTGAGCAGCATGGACCCGCGCGAGAAGGCGATCGTGTTCTGTGAGAACCAGGCGCATGCGGCGCTGATCCGCGACCTCATCAACCAGGAGAAGAAGATCGCCGACCCCAACTACTGCCACCGCGTGACCGCCAACGACGGCGATATCGGTGAGCAGCACCTGCGGGAGTTCCAGGACAATGAGAAGAGCATCCCCACCATCCTTACCACCAGCCAGAAGCTGAGCACGGGTGTGGATGCGCGCAACGTGCGCCATGTGGTGCTGCTGCGCCGCATCAAGAGCATGGTGGAGTTCAAGCAGATCATCGGCCGGGGCACACGCCTCTACGATGGCAAGGACTACTTCACCATCCACGATTTCACCCGCAGCCACGAACTGTTCCAGGACCCGGAGTGGGATGGCGAGGAGATAGCGCCCACCGAGCCGTTGGAGCCTGGGGGCACCGAGCCGAAGCCCAAGAAGGAGCCCGGGGAGCGGCCCGAAGAGCCGGAGGAGCCGCGACGGAAGGTGCGCATCAAGCTGGCCGACGGCAAGGAGCGCCAACTGCGGGCCACGGTGGAGACGAGCTTCTGGAGCGCGGACGGCAGGCCCATCAGCGTGGAGGAATTCATTCGCCAGCTCTACGGCGAACTGCCGCGCTTCTTTGGCACGGAAGACGAGCTGCGCAGCATATGGAGCCTGCCGGACACCCGGAAGAAGCTGCTCGATGAGCTGGCGGAGAAGGGCTTTCCTTTGGCGCAGTTGCAGGAGCTGCAAAAGATCATCGATGCACAGCACAGCGACCTGTTCGACGTGCTGGCGTACATCGCTTACAGCACGCCCACGCAGGAACGCGCCGAACGTGCCGCACAGGCCCGCGCACATTTCGACCACTACACCGACCAGCAACGTGCCTTCCTCGACTTCGTGCTGCACCAGTACGTGCAGACGGGTGTGGAGGAACTGCAACCCGAGAAGCTTCCCATCATCCTGCAACTGAAGTACAAGTCCATCCCCGACGCCACCCATGCGCTCGGCGACGTTGCCCGCATCCGGGAGACGTTCGTGGGGTTCCAGAAGTGGTTGTATGGTTCCGCTTGATGAATTGACCGCACCATGAACAGGACGAAAGGACAAGCCAAGCCTGAGCAGGGTCTCACGCAGTGGACCCTAAACTCGGTAGCATGATGAGCCGGTGGCCTCCCCTCACCGCCACCCCACCGTCCCCCCGCACAACCACCACGTCCTTCCAAAGCCCATATCCCGCAACACCTGCGCGGCCTGGGCACTGCGCCCGCCGCCGGTAGCGCACACGGTGATGATGCGCTCCCGGGGCGACCAGCTGCGCGCGCGTTCTGTAAGCTTCCCCTGTTTTCGGGCCGATCATAACTAGAGGCTCCTGGGGCATAGGTTTAGGATCGGATGGGCGCTGGCGGCCGGTAGCCAAGCGCCTTGTGTGGGCGGTGATGGTTGTAATCGGTCATCCACTCATCGGCCTTCTCGCGCACCTCGTCCAAGGTACGGAACACGTAGGCGCTGAGCAGTTCACGACGGATGCTGCCGTTGAGGCGTTCGATGTAGGCGTTCTGGGTGGGCTTGCCTGGCTGGATGTAGGTCAAGGTAATGCCGTGTTCGCGGCACCAGTGGTCGAGCTTGGCGCTGATGAACTCCGGGCCGTTGTCCACGCGGATCATCTTGGGCAGCGGACGCACTGCTTTGATGCGTTCCAGCACGCGTATCACGCGCAGTGCGGGCAGTGAGGTGTCCACCTCGATCGCGAGCACCTCCCTGTTGTAGTCGTCGATCACATTTAGCAAGCGGTAGGTCCGGCCGTCCCAGAGGCTGTCATGCATGAAGTCGATGCTGTAGACCTGGTCCGGACCAGCAGGACGGAACAGCGCCTGCTTCACCCGTGCAGGCAGCCGTTTCTTGGCCCTGCGACGAATGTTGAGGCCCAGACCGGTGTAGACCCGATACACCCGCTTGAAGTTCCACAGGTGACCCATCAAGCGCATCCGATGATGGCTTTGCCACACCCCGATGGCCGGGTGCTTCTGGGTGAGCTGTTCCAAGACCTGGATAATGGGCGTGTCATCCGCTGGGGTCTTGCAGTACTGCGCGGTGCTGCGCGCCAAGCCCACGCTGCCGCAGGCTTGGCGCTCGGAGATGCTGTGCTCCTGTATCATCGCCTGAACGATCTCGCGCTTCTCGTCAGGCGCCCCACTTCTTTTCCACCACCTGCTTCAAGGCATCATGCACCATGCTCAGCTCGGTGTACATGCGCTTCAGGCGGCTGAGCTCCTCCTGCAGGTCACGCAGCTGCTTGACCTGGTTGGGCTCCATGCCGCCATACTTGGCCTTCCATTGGTAGAACGTGGCGTTGCTGATCCCGTGCTCGCGGCACAGGTCGGCCACCTTCGAGCCAGCCTCGTGACGCTTGAGGATGGCGATGACCTGATGCTCGGTGAACTTGCTCTTTCTCATGGCTACGTGTGGTTGAATGTAGCCCCTGGCCGGCCGAAGCGATCCTTGGCCCCGCGGGGCCAAGGATCACTTCACCTCCAGCAATGAATGGCCGAACTTCGGGGAAGCTTACACGAGGACGACAAGGGCTACCTGCACAAGTACAGCATCGCCGACAGCATCAGCGACGGTACCACGCTACCCCTGTACTACAACCTGGCCCCCAACGACCTGCTGGTGCCCCACGAAACGCTGGACAAGGAGTTCCTTTCGCTGGCCGAAGCCGAGGGCCTGGCGGACATCGAGCACCTGAACAAGGTGCTGGACCGCGCCGTGAACCTGAAGAACTTCCTGAAGGGCAGGGAGCGCATCCCCAAGGTGGCCGAGTTCGTGGCCAAGCACTACACCGAGAACGTGGAGCCGCTCGGCTACAAGGCCTTCCTCGTTGGCGTGGACCGCGAGGCCTGCGCGCTGTACAAGCACGCCCTCGACAAGTTCCTGCCGCCCGAGTACAGCGCCGTGGTGTACACCGGCAACAACAACGACAGCGCCGCGCTGAAGGAGTGGCACCTGGACGAGAAGAAGGAGCGGCAGATCCGCAAGGCCTTCACCAAACTGGACCAGCAGCCCAAGATCCTCATCGTTACCGAGAAGCTGCTCACCGGCTACGACGCGCCGCTGCTCTACGCCATGTACCTGGACAAGCCCATGCGCGACCACACGCTGCTGCAGGCCATCGCCCGGGTGAACCGTCCGTACGAGAACGAGCAGGCCGAGATGGTGAAGCCCCACGGTTTCGTGCTGGACTTCGTGGGCATCTTCGACAAGCTGGAGAAAGCCCTGGCCTTCGACAGCGAGGAGATCAACGCCATCGTGAAGGACATCGCCCTGCTGAAGGGCCTGTTCAAGAACAAGATGGAGCAGAAGGTACCCGCCTACCTCGCGCTGGTGGGCGGCCGCTTCGACGACCGCGACGTGGACGCGCTGATCGAGCACTTCCGCGACCCCGAGCGCCGCAAGGAGTTCTTCAAGGAGTACAAGGAGGTGGAGATGCTCTACGAGATCATCAGCCCCGATGCCTTCCTGCGACCCTACATCGAGCCCTACGCCACGCTCAGCGCCATCTACGACGTGGTGCGCAAGGCCTACACCAAGCGCGTGGAGGTGGACCGCGACTTCCAGCGCAAGACCAACAACCTGGTGCAGGAGCACGTGGGCACCTACAACGTGAACGCGCCGCTGGAGCTGGTGGAGATCAACGAGCGCACCATCGAGCTGATCAAGCAGAAGAATGCGGGCGACGGCACCAAGGTGATCAACCTGATCAAGAGCATCGAGAAGAAGGCCGAGTCCGAAAGCGACGACCCCTTCCTGATCGCCATGGCCGAGCGTGCCAAGGCCGTCCAGGAGAGCTTCGAGAACCGCCAGACGGGAACCAAAGAGGCCCTGGACGACCTGCTGCGCCTGGTGCAACAGAACGAGGACCGCAAGCGGGAGCAGGCCGAGAAGGGCTTCGACGGGCTCACCTACTTCGTGTACCGCACCCTGCTGGATGCGCAGGTGCCCGAGAGCGAGACCGTGAGCCGCAAGATCAAGGACGCCTTCGTGGCCTTCCCGCACTGGAAGACGAGCGAGAAGGAACTGCGCGAGCTGCGCGCCAAGGTCACCTTCGCCATCTACAGCCAGGTGGACGACCCCGAGGCCGTGGCAAGATTGGTGGATGACCTGTTCACGTTGTTGGAGAAAGCGGACCGCATCTGATGGACACCAAGGCCGCCTTCAAGCAACGGGTCCACGACTGGGCCGCCAAGCTCCAAGTGGAGGTGGTGTGGCTGGGCATCCGCCCCATGCGCCGCAAGTGGGCCAGCTGCTCCATGAACGGGCACCTGAACTTTAACGATGAATTGCTCTCCATGCCAACCCGCTTGCAGGATTATGTCATTGTGCATGAGCTTCTGCACCTGCGCGTGCCCAACCACGGGAAGCTTTGGAAAAGCTTGATGCGTGGGTATTTGGGGGAGTGGGAGGTGGTGCGGAAGGAGCTTGATGCCATGCAACTGGAAACAGCCTGAGATACCTTCGGTGCACATGGAACTCTGGCAACAGATCGGAACGGTTCTCGGCGTAGTGGTCATCGTCGCTGGCTTCCTTGTCTGGCATTTCCGGAGCATCCACGCACTCAAGGATCAGATACATGCTCTTGAGAAGAAGTGCGAAGGGTATGCTACCAAGGATGGTCTCAATGACCTTCAACTCGAGATGAAGAATCTTGAGCGAACGGATGCGCTTCAGCAACAGACCATTGACCAGCTGAAGGAGTTGTTCCCTGCCCTACTCGCGGCCATGAAGCAAACCGTAGAAAAGCAGAACCCATGAATCAGCTGGATTACATGCGGCTGGCGACCCTGGGTGAGAAGGTCAGGGCTGGTTCGGCTACCAATCAGGAGCGCGATGAATACATGGAACTCCTCTATCGCAATGGAAGCATCACCCGGCAGCAGTACAACGATTACCGCGCAGGCCGGAATGCTGATGAGATCCTCAATGCGGCTTTGGCTGTTGGGGCAATCATCCTAATTGGCCACTTGCTGAAGGCAATATTCTCAAAGTAATTCCTCAAAGCGCGTTCCTCCGCAGGGTCTCCCGCAGGGGACCCTGCACCAGGTAGCATGTTGAACCGGTGGCCTCTCCTCACCGCCACCCCACGGTCCCCCCGCACAACCACCACGTCCATCCAAAGCCCCTATCGCGCAGCATCTGCGCGGCCTGGGCGCTGCGCCCGCCGCCTTTGGCGCACACGGTGATGATGCGCTCCCGGGGCGACCAGCTGCGCGCACGCTCCAGCAGTTCGGTGATGGGATGTTGATGGCCTGGGGCACCAGGCCGCCAGCATGCACGGCGGGGATCGCACAGCGGCGCTGCGGATGCGGGGCAGGTGTGCCTTCCAAGGGCAGGCCCAGGGGGCACAGGCCGCCCTTACTTGGCCAGGAAGGCGGAGTACATCCACACCAGCTTTTCCTGCGCGCGGATGTAGTCGCTCATGAGGGCATTGGTCCCCTCGTCCTTGGCGTCAGCGCTCAGTTCCAAGAGCTCGCGCTGCAGCAGGATCACGGTCTTGAAGGCCGCCAGGACCTCCTTTACGGCGGCGACCCCGTCGCTCACGTGCCTGCTCTCCTTGATGGTGGCCACCTTGTGGTAGTGCGAGTAGTTGTGCTCGGGGGTACCGCCCAGGGTGAGGATGCGCTCAGCCACATCGTCGATCTTCAACAGCAGGTCGTTGTACAGCTCCTCGAACTTCAGGTGCAGTTCGAAGAACTTCTCGCCCTTGATGTTCCAGTGGTAGCCCCGGGCGTTCTGGTAAAAGACGGCGTAGTTGGCCAGCAGCCGGTTCAACCCGCTCACGAGCTTGTCGGCTTTCTTCGCATCCAGGCCGATGGTGTTGGTCTTCTTCATGGGAAAGGGTGTTGATCGTGATCGCTCAGGGGTTGCCCTGTTGTGTTGTTCTGTTCCTGCGGCCACCGGACTCCAGCGGCCATGCGCCGTCCCGTCCCGGGGGCCTTGTTCCTGGTCCTTAAAGATCGGCAGGTGATCCCTGCCACGGTGCAAGGTATGCGGTGGGCTTTGCAGCCGGGGTGAGCCGGGTCACACAGGCCTGTGCAGGGTAACCCATACCTGAGCAGGGCCTCACGAAGTGCACCCTGCGCCCCAGACCTGTGCCGGGTCTCCCGCTGGGGACCCTGCACCAGGTAGCCTGGTGAACCGGCGGCAGCTGCTCACCGCCACCCCACCGTGCCCCCGCACAACCACCACGTCCGTCTGTAACCCATGTCCCGCAACACCTGCGCGGCCTGGGCGCTGCGTCCGCCACCCTTCGCGCACACGGTGATGATGCGCTCCTTCGGTGGTTGTGCCAACGGGAACCTGTCAGCCTCGGTTCGTTCCAAGGATGCGGTTGGTGATGTGCCTTGGCCGATCAAGAACGACGTGCCGGTAGAACACCCATGGCCACGCTGGAGGCCACATTGGGACTGTCCGGGTTCACGTCGATGGTGCGTGTCTTGGGGATCACCACCAGATCCATGTCCTCCATGGGAATGGCCCCCATCAACACCTGGTCGCCGAGCACCAAAGCCCCTGCGAACCCGGTTCTGTTCTTGAAGCGGATCTCGATGGGACCCACATAGGGCACCAGCTTGCGGCTCCCATCCGCCAGGGTCACTTCCTTCTGGTCAATGGCTTCCAGCTTCAGCTGAATGCGCACATGCTCGGGGATGCAGAGATGAACGGCCCCGGTATCCACCAAGGCATTCACGGGCACGGGCTCCAACTCCGGTAGGCGCGGGTTCTTCAGAATGAGGTGGCCGTTCACGAGTGCCATGCCCCTAATTTAAGCCGTTGCGAGGGTATGTCCATGAACGTGCTGCATGGAGCTGCGGAAGGTGATGCAGCTGGTGTTGTGGTATTCTGCAAGGTATGGGGCCGATCACCGCCACCCCAACGTCCCCCCGCACAACCACCACGTGCGTCCGAAGCCCATACCTGAGCAGGGTCTCCCGCAGGGGACCCTGCGCCATGTAGCATGGTGTACCGGCGGGCTCTCCTTACCGCCACCCCAACGTCCCCCCGCACAACCACCACGTGCGTCCGAAGCCCAGGTCGCGAAGGATCTGCGCGGCCTGGGCGCTGCGCCCGCCGCCCTTGGCGCACACGGTGATGATGCGCTCCCGGGGCGACCAGCTGCGCGCGCGTTCCAGCAGTTCGGTGAGGGGGATGTTGATGGCCTGCGGCAGGTGGCCGCTGGCGTACTCGGCGGGGCTGCGCACGTCCACCACGCGCACACCGGGTTGGTCCAGCAGCGGTTTCAGGTCGGCGGGCTCCAGGCACTTGCGTTCGCTGGGCATGCGCAGCCACACCACCACGCCGCTGCCCACGGTGACCGCGCCGATGGCGAGGATGGAGGCCGTGATGCCGAAGCGGTCGGCGATGAGGCCGGTGAGCAGCGCGCCGATGGTGAACGCGAAGCGATGCGCTATGGAGCTCTTCCCTGGCAAGGTGCTTCGGTAGAACGGTGTGGCCGTGACGCCATGCAAAGACCAACCAAGAGCCGATGCGGGTGGTGGATAAGTTCCTTGCAACGGTTCGGTTCCGATGCTTTAGATCGGCCTAACTTGGTGGTAAGATCCACCTTATGCGTCACCTCGCCTGGCTACTGCTCCTCTGCGCCTTGAAGGCTAACGCGGCGCTTTCCGTCACACTGAACGTCTTCAATGACGCCTGCGGCAACGGCACCGGCTGGATCCACGCCATCGTCAGTGGCGGACAAGGCCCGTACACGTATACGTGGAGCCCCGCTCCGCCCATCGGGCAGGGTACCAGTACTGCGCGGGAGCTGTTCGCGGGGAGCTACACCGTCACGGTCGAAGATGCGCTGGGTGGTACTGCCATGGCCACGGGCACGGTGCAGGCCATCGGCACCTTGTTGCCGGGCAACACCTTCACGGGCGCTGTGACCAGTTGCGATGGAGCCTGCAACGGCAGCGGTGCGCTGAGCTATTTCGGCTTCGCCTGGGGCGGTGCTCCGCCACACAGCGCAAGTGTCACCCCCGGTGGCAGCGGCAGCGTGGGCGCGAACAACGTATTCCTGAGCGGCCTTTGTCCGGGCACCACGTACACCTGCACCGTGACCGATGCCAACGGCTGCGCGAGCACGTTCAGCAACATCGAGGTGATGGACCTGAGCACACCGGTGCTTCAGAACGTGGTGGTGACGCCCAGTTGCGCGGGTGGGGAGACGGGCAGCGCGGTGCTCACCTTCGATCAGGTGGGCATCGTGAGCATGTTCTTCTGGACAGGGCTCTTTACCTACTACTATCCCAATGGCAACCAGGTGACGATCGACCACCTGGCTCCGGGGGACTACGGCGTGGAGGCCTACCCCTTCGATCCGAGCGGAGGGGGCGCGCCGCCAATGATGGGCTCCTGCGGCGCGCTGGTGCAGTTCACCATCCCCGTGAGTGCGGCTCCCTGCGGCCAGGTGGATGGCACAGTGTATGTTGATCTCAACGGCGATTGCATCCAGGACCCCGGTGATGTGCCCTATCCCTGGCGCGTGGTGCAATGCGCCCCCGGCGGGCATTACGAGCTCACCGATGGCGCGGGATACTACAGCGAAGCGCTGCCCTATGGTGTGTACACCGCCACCATCGCCGATGCGGGCAACCATGCGCCGCTCTGTCCGGCCGTGCTGCCTGCGCCCTTCACGCTCAATGCCGTCACGCCCAACGTGACGATGGACATGGCGCTGCAGCCGCTCTACGGCCCGGACATGGAGGCGGTGCTCTGGTCCGGCACGCCGCGACCGGGCTTCACGTTCGGCTATGGCCTGCGCGCGCTCAACAACGGTGCGTATTCCTTCGGCCCCTTCACCGCAACGCTGGACTACGACCCGGTGCTCAGCTACGTGAGCAGCAGTATGCCGCCCACGGTGAACACGCCCGGGCAATTGCAGTTCACGGTGCCTTCGCTCACTGCCTTCGGGCAGCTGAACATCGCGGTGGTGCTGCAGGTGCCCCCCGACCCGTTGCTGATCGGTACGAACGTGAACGCCACGCTCACGCTGGCGCCATCGCCCGCGGATGCCGATCCGGTGAACGATGTGGCAACGCTCAGTACCCTGGTGGTGGGCGCCTACGACCCGAACGATAAGTTGGTGAGCACGAGCTCGCGCCTGAGCGGGTCGCACTTCTTTCTCGATGCCGATACGTCGCTGGCCTACACCATCCGTTTCCAGAACACGGGCAACGCAGAAGCACTGCATGTGCGCTTGGTGGACACGCTGTCGCACGTGCTTGATGTGGCGAGCTTGCGGATCCTTGGCGCAACACATGCCTTTGAGGCGCGCTTGGAGAGCGACTCCATCCTCATCATCGACTTCCCGGACATCATGCTCCCTGATAGCACCAGCGACCTGATGGGCAGCCAAGGGGCCTTCTCCTTTGCCATCGCGCCACACCCTTGGATAGTGCCCGGTACGGTGCTGGCTAACAAGGCCGATATCTACTTTGATGTGAATCCGCCTATCCGCACGAACACGGCTACCGTGGTGGCGGAGCTCAGCACGCGCGTTCCAGCGCACCAGGCATCATCGCTCGTGATCGCTCCGAATCCAGCGAGCGACGAGATCCGTTTGCTGTTGAGCTCGAGCGGCACGGGGCAATGGCTCGTCCACGATGCTCAGGGTCGCGTGGTGTTGCAAGGCCGATGGTCTGGTTCCCTCAGTTCTCTCGACGTGGGCAGGCTTCCGACCGGCCTCTATACCGCAGCGGTGATCACCGAGCACGGTCGGGCAGTAGCGCGCTTCGCGAAGGAGTGAGCCGATCCTCGGATCTCCGCGAAGGCTCCCATTCAAGTTGTCGGGTGGAAGGTCACTTACCCATCCTCACCGCCACCTCACCGTTCCCCCGCACAACCACCACGTGCGCCCAAACCCCATGTCCCGCAGCACCTGCGCGGCCTGGGCACTGCGCCCGCCGCCCTTGGCGCACACGGTGATGATGCGCTCCCGCGGCGACCAGCTGCGTGCGCGCTCCAGCAGTTCGGGCAGGGGGATGTTGATGGCCTGGGGCAAGTGGCCGGTGGCATACTCCTCGGGGCTGCGCACATCCACCACGCGCACACCGGGTTGGTTCAGCAGCGGCTTCAGGTCCTCCGGTTGCAGGCACTTCCTTTCGCTGGGCATGCGCAGCCACACCACCACGCCGCTGCCCACGGTGACCGCACCGATGGCGCCGATGGAGGCGGTGATGCCGAAACGGTCGGCGATGAGGCCGGTGAGCAGCGCGCCGATGGCATAGCCCAGGTCGCGCCACAGGCGGAACACGCCCACGGCCTCGCTGCGCTGCTGCGGATGCGTATGCGCGGCCAGCACGGCCAGGAAGGTGGGGTAGACCAGCGCGGTGCCCAGGCCGAGCGCGGCGCTGAGCGCGATGTAGGCGCCCTGGGCATGCACGAAGGGCAGGCCGAGGATGGCCACGCCTTGCAGCACCATGCCGATGATGAGCAGGGAGCGGCGGTTCACCACATCGGCGAGCTTGCCGGTGAAGAGCTGGCCGAGGCCCCACACGGCGGGGTACACGGCGGCGATGAGGCCGATGCGGTCGGGGCCGAGGCCCTCGTGCAGCAGCAGCACGGGCAGCAGGCCCCACAGCATGCCGTCGTTCAGGTTGTTCACCAGCCCGGCCTGGGTCACGGGCCCCAGCGTGCGGTGCGTGAGGCTGGTCTCCACGAACACGCGCTTCAGCTTGGGGAGGACGCTGGTGGCGCCCTCGGCCGCCACGTGGTGCACGGTGTCCTTCACCCACAGCAGGGTGAGCAGCAGACCGACCACCGCGATGCCGATGCCCACCTGGAAGGGCACGGGACGCGGTCCGTAGTGCGCGGCGAGGTAGCCGGTGAGGAAGGCCATCGCCCCAACGGCGAGGTAGCCGGCGAACTCGTTGAGGCCCATGGCGAGGCCGCGGTCCTTTTCGCCCACGAGGTCCATCTTCATCACCACGGTGCTGCTCCACGCGAAGCCCTGGTGGATGCCCAGCAGGATGTTGGCCGCCACCACCCAGGCCCACGCATCGGCGTAAATGAGCAGGAAGGGAACGGGAAGTGCGAGCAGCCAGCCGGTGACGAGCAAGGCCTTGCGTCCGTAGCGCCCCGCCAGCCGGCCGGTGAAGTAGTTGGCCAGCGCCTTGCTGACGCCGAAGGCCAGGATGAAGCTGAGCGCGGCCGCGTGCGAAGCGATGCCGAACTCCAGCTCGGCGAGCACGGGCAGCACGGTGCGTTCGATGCCCACCATGCCGCCCACGAAGGCGTTGACGATGACGAGCAGGGTGAACTGCTTCCAGTTGGCGCGGAGGCCGAGAGTGGTGGACTGGGCCATGGCAGGTTGCGTTGACCGCTAGATGATGCCCGTTGCGAGCATCACAGAGATGGCGAGGATCAGCACACCTACGGTGAGCTGCACGCCGCGCATGGTCACCTTGGGGATGAGCTTCTTGCCCCACCAGGCACCGAGGAAGGCCGCGAGCGTGCTGGCCAGCAGCAGCAGGCCTTGTTCCTGCGCGACGGCCTCCAGGTCCTTGGTGGCGTAGGCGGGCAGGCGGGTGAGGTCCACCAGGCAGGCGATGGCGACGCCGCTGGCGATGAAGGCCTCCTTGGCGAGTCCGCTGCGCAACAGGAAGAGGCTGCGCAATGCACCCTGGTGTCCGCTGAGTCCGCCGAAGAATCCGCTGATCAGTCCGCCGGGCACCATCCAGCGCGGTGGCAGGGAGAGCGTGTTGAGGGTCTTCGAGAGCTCGAACAGGCCGAAGACGAGCATCAGCCCGGCGATGACCAGATCGAGCGGGTCCACGGGATGGACCAGGCCTTGGTAGAGCGCATCACGCGCGCCCAATAGCAGCATGAGCCGCGCGCCGAGGTAGGCCCCCACGATGCCCGGCACACCGAAGCGCAGCACGGTGCTCCAATGGATGTCCTTCCACAGCAGGCCCAGCTTGAAGAGGTTGTTGAGCAGGTGCACCACCGCCGTGAGCCCGATGGCCACTTCCAGCGGGAAGAACAGCGCGAACACCGGCAGCAGCAAGGTGCCCAGCCCGAAGCCGCTGATCAGCGTGACCAGCGAGGCGGCCAGTGCTACAGCGGGGATGAGGAGGTGGGAGGCGTCCATGGGCGCACCGCGGAATCAAGCGCCGTACTTGAGGATAATCCCGATCTGCCCGGCATGGTAGGCCGTGTGCGTCACGATGCGGCCCAGCGCTTCGGCCTTGGTCTTCTTCCCGAATTCCTTCGTCTCGATCACGGTGTCCCAGTCGGCTGCGCTCGTTGCTTCGATGGCACGGCGCAGGGTATCGGCGCTCTGCTGCACGTAGGTTTTCAGTGCGGCCAGGTCGGTCCACTCGCCGGTGTCGTGCCCCTTCGCAACGGTACTGGCATGCACGTTCACGCCTTGCAAGCCGAACACGTTCTTGGCGAAGAGCAGTTCCACATCGCCGATGTGCCGCACCAGGAAGCCGATGCTGTTGGGCGCGGGAGCGAGCTTCTTCGGCAGGTCGGCCTCGGTGAGCTTGTCCAGCAGGTTGGTGAAACGGGTGCGGCCTTCGGTGAAGAGGGCGAGGAGGGAGGCGGTGCGGGCGTCCATGGCTTGAAGATATCCCTATGCGGCATCGTACTTCCACCGCTTGGCGATGCGTACGAGATGCAGCATGATGGGCACTTCGATCAGCACCCCCACCACGGTGACGAGCGCCGCGCCGCTGTTCAGCCCGAAGAGCGCGATGGCCACGGCCACCGCCAGCTCGAAGAAGTTGCTGGCGCCGATCATGCTGGCCGGAGCGCAGGTGCGGTAGTTCAGTCCCAGCCAGCGACCACCCTTCCAGCTGAGGAAGAAGATGAAATAGGTCTGCAGCGCGAGCGGGATGGCGATGAGCAGGATGTCGAAGGGGTTGGCCAATATCTTCTGGCCTTGGAAGGCGAAGAGCAGGATCAAGGTCAGCAGCAGCGCGGTGATGGAGAGCGGCTTCAGCGCGGGCAGGAAGCGGGTCTTGAACCAGGCTTCGCCCTTGGTGCGCATCAGCCAGCGGTGGGTGAGGTATCCGGCCACCAAGGGGATCACCACGAAGACGATGACCGAGGTGCTGAGCACGCCCCAGGGGATGGCGATGCCCGTGATGCCGAGGAGCAATTGCACGATGGGGATGAAAAGCACGAGCAGGATCAGGTCGTTCACGCTGACCTGCACCAGCGTGTAGTTGGGGTCGCCGCCGCTGAGGTAGCTCCACACGAAGACCATGGCGGTGCAGGGCGCCGCGCCGAGCAGGATGGCTCCGGCGATGTATTCCTGCGCCAGCTCGGGCGTGATCCAGGCCGCGTAGAGCTTGGTGAAGAAGACCCACGCGAAGAAGGCCATGGTGAAGGGCTTGATGAGCCAGTTGACCACCACGGTGAGCCCAAGCCCTTTCAGTTGCGGACCGATACGCCGCACGCTGTCGAAGTCCACCTGCACCATCATGGGGTAGATCATCAGCCAGATGAGGATGGCAACGGGGATGTTCACCGTGTTCACCTCGAGGTCGGCGATGACCTGCATGCCGCTGCCGGCCACCTGGCCCAGGGCGATACCTGCTGCGATGCACAGCAGCACCCAGGCGGTGAGGTACTTCTCGAAGAAGCCGATGGAGGGTCGGGAGGAGTTCATCGAGGAGTCGGTTCATTCACCACAGAGGCACGGAGGACACAGAGAAAAGATGAGCAGGTGCTCCGGCATAGGTGCTCCGTGCCCTCTGTGCCTCTGTGGTGAGCTGTCAACGCGCGGCCTGCTGCATCACGTACCACAGTTCCGCCGCGATCTGCAGGCAGCGCTCGTCGTAGCGCGTGGCCTCCTCGGGCGTGCCATCAGCCTCCTTGGGGTCGTTGTAGGGCAGGCTGATGCGGTCCATGGCGCCGAACACGATCGGGCAATTCTTGTCCGCCTCCGAGCAGGTCATCACCGCGCAGAACTCTTTCTGCGGATTGGCGGGGTCGTTGTACACCTTGCTCCAGCAGCGTTCCGCCGCGCGGTCCTTCGCGAACGACACCTCGTACATCGGGTTCTTCCCTTCGGGCTTCACCACCTGGAATCCAGCGCGCTCCACCGCCGCCACCGCACGCGGGTTGAAGGCCGTGGCCTCCGTGCCGCCGCTGTAGGTGCGCACATGGTCCTGACCAAAGCTCCAGGCCGCGGTGGCCGCCCACAGCTGGCTCAGGTGACTGCGCCGGCTGTTGTGCGTGCAGATGAAGGTGAGGTCGGCCGTGGCACCGGCGGCCTTGCGCTCCTTCACGAAGGCCGCGATGAGGTCGAGGCTTTCCTTGCGCTCGGCAGGGATGGCGGTCATGGCGGGCACCACACGGTCGTCCACATAGCGTTGCAGGTCGGGGTACAGGGTGCGGTCCATGGGTGCGTCAGGCAAGAGCAGCGACAGGAGCAGGGTGGGAAGCAGCATGGTGGCAGAATCGTACGCTCAGCAGCAGCCCGCGCCCAGGTCGCAGCCCGGCAGGGCATGGATGCCTTCGGGGTTGGCGGGGGTGGGGGCCTTCAGGGCCTGCTTTTCCGCTTTGGGCGCGCAGCAGTCCACGCTGCTCTTGCGGGCAAACACGGTGATGCTGAAGATGCCCGTGCCGCTGGCCTTGAAGGCGGCGAGCTCCTCGGCGTTCAGGTAGTTCGTGAGGATATCGTCCGGCACCACGATGGGCTTGCGCTTCTGTACGGTGATATCCTCGAAGCCCAGCTCGCGGATGATGCCGAGGTATTCGCTCTCCTGCAGCGCGCCGCTCACGCAACCCGCGTACATCTCGGCTGCGCCCTGGATCGCAGGGGGCAGTTCGCCCACCAGCACCACATCGCTGATGCTGAAGTGCCCGCCGGGCTTCAGCACGCGCAGCACCTCGCTGAACGCCTTCCGCTTGTCGGGCACCAGGTTCAGCACGCAGTTGCTCACCACCACGTCCACCATGCAGGCGGAAAGGGGCAGCGCCTCGATGTCGCCCTGCCGGAACTCCACGTTCTGGTAGTCCAGCTTGCGGGCGTTGTCCCTGGCCTTGGCGATCATCTCGGGGGTGAAGTCCACGCCGATCACGCGCCCATCGGGACCGGTTGCCGCGCGGGCCACGAAGCAGTCGTTGCCGGCGCCGCTGCCGAGGTCGAGCACGGTGTGGCCGGGGGTGATCTGCGCGAACTCCGTGGGGAGTCCGCAGCCCAGGGAGAGGTCGGCGTCGGGGTTGTAGCCCGCGAGCTTGGTGTAGTCGTCGCTCATGATGGTGGCCACCTCGGTGCTGCAGCCGCCGGCGCCGCAGCAGCTGCTGGCGTTGGTGGCCTTGTCCTGGCGGGCGATCTCGGCGTACTTGGCGCGGACGAGGTCCTTGGTCTCTTGGGGGGTATTCATTGGTTGTTGCTTGTTGGGGCGCGTCATGACGCGCCCGTACGCGTCGTTGGGGCGGATCATGATCCGCCCATTGCTTGTTCTAGCAGCAGGTATCGATGGGTTTGTAGGCGGCGAAGAGCTTGGCGAAGGCGGCCTCCGCCTTGGCCCAGGCCTTGGGTTCGATGCAGTAGCACACGCTGGTGCCTTCCACGGTGCCGGTGATCAGGCCGGCATCCTTCAGCTCCCGCAGGTGCTGGCTGATGGTGGCCTGCGCCAGTCCCAGCTCCTCCACCAGGCTGCCGCACACGCAGGCGTTCTGTTTCAAGAGGTACTGGAGGATGGCGATGCGCGCGGGGTGTCCCAGCACCTTGGCCCAGGTGGCCAGCTGGTTCTGCGGCGCGGTGAAGAGGTCGGTCTTGGTGACGCCCATGGAGGATGCTGAATAGATCGCAATATTACGATATAGAGGCGAATCATCGGCAAATGCCGATGAATATCCCCGTTCAGGATGGGAAGGCTACTTGGGCGCGTTCCGGTAGATCCAGGCGCCGATGAGGGCGTACCCGATGTTGGGGATCCAGACGGCCAGGAAGGGGTCGAGCCCCGCATTGGTGGCCGCCACCGTGGTGAATTGCACCACGAAGAAGTACACCAGCACCAGCATGACGCCGAGCGCGAGGTGGAGTCCCGTGCCGCCGCGCACCTTGCGGCTGGCGATGCCCACGCCGATGAGCGTGAAGATGTAGGTGGCCAGGGGATAGGCGGTGCGCTGGTGCTTCTCGATGAGGTAGGGGCCCACCTTGCCGTCGCCCTGGCGCAGCTTCTTCTCGATGTAGGCGTTCAGTTCGGGCGTGCTCATGGCCATGGCCATCTCCACGCGCTGGCCCAGGTCCTCGGGGCGCAGGGGCAGCACGGTGTCGAGGAGGGCGCCGCGCGTGAGGCGGTCGCCCTCGGGCCCCATGGTGCGGGCGCTGTAGTTGATGATGCGCCAGCGGCCGCCCAGGCTGTCGTACTCGGCACGGTCGGCATCGAGCTTGCTGCGCAGCGCGCCGTTCTCCCACCGCTCCAGGCCGAAGGTGTAGAGGGTGCGCTCCTTGGCGCCGTAGCGCTCGCAATAGGCGATGGTGCCCGGCTCGATCTCGCGGTGCAGGTGCCGGTCCTTCACCGAGAAGGTGACGCGGATGTAGGCTTCCTCGAAGGCGAGGCGCACCTCGTTGGCCTTGGGCAGCACCAGGTGGTTGATGACCAGGGAGAGGATGGTGAGGAGCGTTGCGCCCAGGAAGTAGGGCCACATGATGCGCGGGAAGCTCACCCCGCTGCTGAGCATGGCGATCACCTCGCTGCGGTGCGCCAGCCGGCTGGTGAAGAGCAGCACCGCGAGGAAGGTGAACAGGCCGCTGAACCGGTTGGCGTAGAACACCACGAAGTTGACGTAGTAGTCGAGGATGATCTCGCCCGTGGTGGCCTTCGTTCCGGCGAAATCCTCGGTCTTCTCACTGAGGTCGAAGACCACCGCGATGAGCATGATCAGCACCAGCATGAAGAAGAAGGTGCCGAGGAACCGGCTCAGGATGTAGCGGTCGAGGATGCGGAGCATGTGCAGGGCTATCGCGCAAGGGCCTGCGCACGGGCCACGGGCCTCGGGCTGCGGGCTGGATCCGGGACAAGCCCGCGGCCCGAAGCCCGAAGCTGAACGTCGATGTGGCGCATCATCATTGTCTCACCTTCAGTTTCGGCAGCAACGTGTTCTTCCAGCTGGTGAAGCTACCGTCCAGGATGCGTTCGCGGGCCTCCTGCATCAACGCCAGGTAGAAGCCCAGGTTGTGCAGGCTGGCGATCTGCTGCCCCAGCATCTCCCCGCTCTGGAAGAGGTGGCGCACGAAGGCGCGGGAGTAGGCGGTGTCCACCCAGCTGTGTCCGCCGGGGTCCAAGGGCGAATGGTCGTCGGCCCACTGCTTGTTCTTGATGTTCACCACGCCTTCCCGCGTGAAGAGCATGCCGTTGCGGCCGTTGCGGGTGGGCATCACGCAATCGAACATGTCCACGCCGCGGGCCATATTCTCCAGCAGGTTCCAGGGGGTGCCCACGCCCATCAGGTAGCGGGGCCTGTCATTCGGCAGGATGCCGCAGCACAGTTCCGCCATGGCATACATCTCCTCCTCGGGCTCGCCCACGCTGAGGCCTCCGATGGCATTGCCCACGGCACCCTTGGCGGCGATGTACTCGCTGCTCCGCTTGCGCAGCTCGGGGAAGGTGCTGCCCTGCACGATGGGGAAGAGCGCCTGCTCGTGCCCGTACCTGGGGGCGGTGCTGCTGAAGCGCGCGATGCAGCGGTCCAGCCAGCGGTGGGTCAGGTGCATGCTCTTCTCGGCATAGGCCTGCTCGCAGGGCCAGGGCGTGCACTCGTCGAAGGCCATGCAGATGTCGGCCCCGATGCTGCGCTGGATGTCCATCACGCGCTCGGGGGTGAAGAGGTGGCGGCTGCCGTCGATGTGGCTCTGGAACTTCACGCCCTCCTCGGTGATCTTGCGGATGTCGCTGAGCGAGTGCACCTGGAAGCCCCCGCTGTCGGTGAGGATGGGGCGGTCCCACCCGTTGAACCGGTGCAGCCCGCCCGCATGCTCCAGCACCTCCGTCCCGGGCCGCAGGTACAGGTGGTAGGTGTTGCTCAGCATGATCGGCGCGTCCAGGTCGTTGCGCAGCTCGCGCGGATGCACGGCCTTCACGGCGCCCAGGGTGCCCACGGGCATGAACACGGGGGTGGGGATGGCGCCGTGGTCGGTGTGCAGCAGCCCGGCGCGGGCGTTGGAGGCCGGGTCCGTGGCCAGGAGGTCGAAGCGCATGGGCGAAGGGCCGCGAAGGTAGAGGGCCCGGCGCTGGGTCTTCCCCGCTGCCGGTGTTCATAACTGGCCCGCCCGCAGGGGGACGCCCGCGAGGCCCCCGGATAGCTTCGCCAGCGCTCCGGGGCCGCTTGCGCACCGGCCGTTCTCCATGTGGTCCATCGAATTCCAGGTGCTGCTGGGCGCGCTCATCGTGCTGCTGGCCTACCACGCCCTCATGTTCACCCGGCTGGCTTTCGGCAAGCGCGAGGTGGAGCCCGACCGCGACCTCCCCGTGAGCGTGGTGATCTGCGCACGCAACGAGGCCCGCACGCTGGAGGAGCTCATCCCGGTGCTCATGGACCAGGACCACCGCGAGTTCGAGGTGGTGGTGGTGAACGACCGCAGCGACGACGACACCTGGGAGATCCTGCAATGGATGAAGCCCCATCACCCGAGGCTCCGGCCGGTGAACATCCAGGCCGACGAGAAATTCAATTACGGCAAGAAGATCGCCCTGGGCGTGGGCGTACGGGCCGCCAGGCACCCCTTCGTGCTGCTCACCGATGCCGACTGCGTACCCCCCGGCCGCGACTGGATCTCGGTGATGGCGGCGGGCTTCCGCAGCGGCCGCCGCATCGTCATCGGGCACAGCCCCTACGCCAAGTCGCCGGGCCTGGGCTCCATCCTGGAGCGCTACGATGGGGCCGTCAAGGCCATGCAGTTCATGGGCTTCGCGCAGGCCGGCGTGCCGTACATGGGCGTGGGGCGCAACCTGGGCTACGCCAGCGAGGTCTTCTTCGGCGCCAGCGGCCCGCGCCGCCACAACCACCTCATGAGCGGCGATGACGACCTCTTCATCAACGAGGTGGCCCGGCGCGGCAACACCGCTGTGGTGGCCGATCCGCGCAGCTTCATGACCACGCGCCCCACCCCCGGCCTCGCCGCCTGGATCCGCAGGAAGCGGCGGCACTACACCACTGCGGTGCACTACCGCTTCGGTCACCAGGTGCTGCTCATGCTGCTGCCGCTCGCCCGGCTCGTGTTCTGGGCGGCGCTGGCCCTTCTCGCGCACCAGCAGCGCTGGGCCGAGGCCGCCATCGGCCTGGGCGCCCAGCTGCTCCTGCTCCTGCCGGTCACCATCAGCGCGCTGCGCCGGCTCCAGGCCGGGGCCGTGGCGTGGTTCGCGCTGCCCCTGGAATGGCTGTTCCTACTTTTGGATCCGTTGCTCTATGCCAGCACGATCCTCGTAAAGCCCAAGCGATGGAAGTGAACGAGAACCTCAGCGAGAAGGCCCGATACGACTACCTCCTCGTGCGGCGCGCCGTGGACAAGGGCGACCAGAAGGCCTATGCCGAGTTGATGAGCCGCTACCGCGACTCCATCTACTTCATGCTGTTGAAGATGATCAACAACAAGGACGACGCGGAGGACCTCACCATCGAGGCCTTCGGGAAGGCCTTCAACCGCCTGAAGCAGTACACCCCCAACTACGCCTTCAGCACCTGGCTCTTCAAGATCGCCTCCAACAACTGCATCGACTGGATCCGCAAGCAGAAGAAGAAGACCTTCTCCATCGATGCGCCCATCGGCACCGACGACGGCGATGAGATGACCATCGAGCTCAAGGGTCATGGCCTCGATCCCGCCGAGGTCACCATCCGCGAGCAGAAGAACGCCATCATGCGCGAGGTGGTGGAGAAGCTGAAGCCGCGTTACCGCACCCTCGTGGAGCTGCGCTACTACAAGGAATACAGCTACGAGGAGATCGCCGAGGAGCTCGACCTGCCCCTGGGCACCGTCAAGGCCCAGCTCTTCCGCGCCCGCGAATTCCTCATGGGCCTCCTCGACGCGCGCAAGGACACGATCTGAGCCCGATCAGATGATCAGAGAATCAGAGGATCAGAGAATGGAATGCGCGTTCGGGTCCTGCTTCAATGAATCGGCTTGATCGGCGGCTTAGGCGAGGTCGGCTATGGCGCGGATGAAGACCGCCGTTCATCGAAGCACGATGCGACCGAACAGCAAGCGGCCGCGCCATACGCATATGCTTCTTCCGCAGCGGGTCATCTGATATTCTGATTCTCTGATCATCTGATCATCTGATTATGGACCTCCTCCTGAAGTACTTCCCCGAGCTCACTGCCCACCAGCGCGAGCTCTTCACCCGCCTCGGCCCGCTCTACGCCGAATGGAACGCCCGCGTCAACCTCATCTCGCGCAAGGACTTCGAGCACCTCTACGAGCGGCACATCCTGCACTCGCTCGGCATCGCCAAGGTGGTCCAGTTCAAGAAAGGGACGCGCATCGTGGATGTGGGCACCGGCGGTGGCTTCCCCTTGGTGCCGCTCGCCGTGCTCTTTCCGCACTGCACCTTCCACGGCATCGATGGCATCGGCAAGAAGATCGCCGCCGTGCAGGGCGTCATCCAGGGCCTGGGCCTCACCAACTGCACGGCCGAACAGGTGCGCAGCGAGGACCACAAGCAGCGCTACGACTTCATCGTGAGCCGCGCGGTGACCACCCTGCCCGAGTTCCTGCGCATGACCAGGCACCTGGTGCCGAAAGGGGAGGGGAAGCTCTACTACCTCAAGGGCGGCGAGCTCGCCGATGAGCTGCTGCCGATCAAGCAGCGCTACCGGGTGCACGAACTATCCGAGCACTTCGAGGAGGAGTTCTTCGCGACGAAGAAGGTGGTGGAGGTGGTATTGTGAGCCATGTGCTGCCGGCAGCGGCAATGATCCAGCGCAGTTATCGTTGTATCGTGGTCATGCTGATACGATCACCGGTTTGTCGCGCGTTGCTCGGGCTCTGCTTGGGCGTTGGATCGGGTTTGCCAGCAGCCTTCGCGAAGGATTGCCTTGTTCCTTTCACGGTGTCGATCAAACGGGCGGATGGCTCCATTGAGTTGTTGGCCAATGTCTCTCCTTCCAGCTTCATGGTGGGGCTCACCGTATACCTCACTCCCGGCGATTCAATCGTCGTTGACCTCGATCAGAACATGTATTGCGGTGGCATTTATCCGAGGATGAAGGTGTTCGATGCCTGCGGTGCGTCGGACACACCGGGTGAGTTGCTGCATCACTTCCCCTGGTCGGTTGCCAATCGGCATGTGTTCAGGCACCTGGGCACGGCATACCTCGACATCGTTGACATCTTTCAGTATTCAGGGACGGTCTGCTTGATCAGCTACGAAAGCGCCGTGGGCATCGAGGACGCGGAAGCTGCTGACGATTTCTCTGTGCACTATGCCAATGGACTGATCCGGCTGGGTGGACATTCCGGTGGTGACCTCATGATCACGGATGCATCCGGTCGAGTCCTGTTTCAGCAGCAGGTGAGCGGGGGCCAGGAAACGATCCCAGCACCTCCTGGCTTCTCTGGCGGCGTGCGGCTGGCTCTGCTTCGCAACGCTTCCGCTACGCGGGTCAGGCGTTTCGTCGCATTGGATTGAATGAGTGCCTGACTAGGCCAAGCTCTGGTCGAACTGCAGGCGGCTCAAGCTGCTGTACAAGCCGTTCGCATTCGCGATCAGCTCCTCGTGCGTGCCACTCTCCGCCACCACGCCCTTGTCGAGCACAAGGATGCGATCGGCATCCCGGATGGTGCTCAACCGATGCGCGATCACGAGGCTCGTGCGGCCCTTCATCAATTGCTCCAAGGCCTCCTGCACCAGGCGCTCGCTCTCGCTGTCCAATGCGCTGGTGGCCTCGTCGAGGATGAGGATCGCGGGGTCCTTCAGCACCGCGCGGGCAATGGCGATGCGCTGCCGCTGGCCGCCGCTGAGCTGGATGCCGCGCTCGCCCACGATGGTCTTGTAGCCCTCGGGGAAGGAGGCGATGAAATCGTGCGCATTGGCCTTGCGCGCCGCCGCCTCGATCTCGGCATCGCTCGCGCCGGGCCTGCCGTAGGCGATGTTCTCGCGGATGCTGCCCCCGAAGAGCAGCACCTCTTGCGGGACGATGGCCATGCGGTCGCGCAGCGCCGAAAGGTCGTATTCGCGTGCATCCTGGCCATCGATCAGCACGCGCCCGCTCACCGGATCGTAGAAGCGCAGCACCAATGAGGCCACCGTGCTCTTGCCGGCGCCGCTGGGGCCCACCAGCGCGATGCGCTGTCCGGGCTCGGCATGGAACGACACCTCGTGCAGCACGGACATGTCGGGCCGTGAGGCGTAGTGGAAGGCCACGCGCTGGAAGGTGATGGCGCCCCGCAGCGGCAGGTGCTCCTTGCGGGCGGCCAGGCTCACGGGCTCGGTGGCCTCGTCGTGCAGGTCCATCAGGCGCTCGGTGGCGCCCACGGCCTTCAACAGGGAAGTGACCTGTTCGGGGATGCCCGCGATGCTGGCGCCGATCATGATGCTGAAGGCCACGAAGGAGGTGATGCCGCCCACGCTCATCTCGCCGGCCTCCTTCAGCAGGGCCGCGCGGTACACCACGAAGACCACCACGCCGAACATGCAGAAGATGATGAAGCTGACGAAGCCGCCCCGCCAGCGCAAGCTCTTCAGGGCCAGTTGGCGCGCGCCGAGCACACTGGCGCTGTAGCGCTGCGTCTCGTGGCCCTCGTTGCTGAAGGCCTTCACGCTCTGGATGCCCTGCAGCGTCTCGTCCACGATCACGTTGCTTTCGGCGATACGGTCCTGCACCTGCTTGCTCAGCTTGCGGATGAAGCGCCCGAAGAAGACGGCCACGAGCATCACCACGGGCAGCGTGGCCAGCATGGTGAGCATCAGTTCGGTGCTGAGGTAGGTGAGCGCCACGATGCACACGGTGAGCACCACGAACTGCCGGAGGAATTCGGCTAGCACGCTGGTGAAGGCGTCCTGCAGCAGGGCCACATCGGCGCTGATGCGGCTGTTCAGTTCGCCCACGCGGCGCTGCGCGAAGAAGGACATGGGCAGCTTCAGCAGGTGGGCGTAGGTGTCGCGCCGCAGTCGGGTGAGGGCGTTCTCGGTCACCGCCCCGAAGCTCCAGATGCGCCAGAACCCGAAGAAGGCCTGCGCGGCGAAGACCAGCAGCAGCAGCTTGAGGATGGAGTGCACATTGGCGGTGTCCATCAACGGCGCCTCCCAGAAGCCCGTGGTGGCGCGCGCATCGATCAGGTGGCCGATGAGCCAGGGGAAGGCCGCGCTCAGCAGGCTGGTGAGCAGCAGGCACAGCATCCCCACCGCGAAGAGCCCACGCTGCTCGCGCATGTAGCGGAACACGCGGAAGAACTTGCGCAGCGCGGCTCTGGAGAGCTTCGCAGGCTTCGCATCATCGTCGCTCACTCGGTTCCTGCGACCCGCCATCGTTAGTCAACGAGCTGTATGGAACCCCCGTTGGTCCTGTCCGCTATTCTGCCCATATCCATACGAGAGCACTTGAGACCGTGAGCCCATCTGCACAGGACCGCATGAACACGTGGGCTACCCATGCACCGCCGCCATCCTATCCGCGATATGATCGAAGAGGTTCCCCAGCGGCTTCTCCACCATCATCTTGATGAAGGGGTTGAGCTCGGCATTGAACTCCTGCCAGGCTGTGGTGGCGCCGTTCTCCTCCTTCAGGTGCACATCGAGCGTGAAGGGGAAGGGACTGCGCTCGGTGGCCTTCAGCTTCAGCAGGCCAGGGGCATCGCCGCCCGCCAGCTCCAGGCCGATGGTCGCGGCGCCCTGCACCTTGAACGAGCACGATTTCCCATCGCTCTGCCAATCGCTGATGCGCCCTTCGGGCAGCAGCTGCCTGAAGTTGTTCATGTCCTGCAGGAAGGCGTGCAGCTCGGAAGCCGGCTTGGCGATGGTGACTCTCTTGCTCTCGATGCGCGTCATGATGGATGGGTTTTCCGATGGTGGGCGATGGAAGAGTGGGCGCTACCGCCGTAGAGGGCCAGCGGCAGTCCGGGACGGGGAGCGTCAGCCTTCAGCGGCATCCACGCGCACCCGCTGGGCCGCTACACCTTGCTCCCCACGCCCCAGTTCGCAGGGTCCTTCCTCCATTCGTTCAGCGGCAGCAGGTCCTTCTCGGTGATGTAGTCGCTGCGCAGCGCCTGGTCGAGCAGGATGCTGTAGTTCGTGAGGGAGTGCAGGTTCACCTTGGCTTCGGCGAAGGCCTTGTTCGCCGCATCGAAGCCGTAGGAGAAGATGGCCACCATCCCCTTCACCTCGCAGCCGGCGTCGCGCAGGGCCTGAACGGCGTTGAGGCTGCTCTGCCCGGTGCTCACCAGGTCCTCCACCACCACCACGCTGCGCCCCACGGTAAGGTCGCCCTCCACCTGGTTCTTCATGCCGTGCTCCTTGGCGCCGCTGCGCACATAGAGGAAGGGAAGGCCCAGGTCGTGGGCCACCAGCGCGCCATGCGCGATGCCGCCGGTGGCCACACCGGCGATCATGTCCGGACGCCCGAACTCGCTGTTGATGATGTGCACGAACTGCTGCCGGATGTAGGTGCGCACCGCCGGGTAGGAGAGCGTCTTCCGGTTGTCGCAGTAGATGGGGCTCTTCCAGCCGCTGGCCCAGGTGAAGGGCTTCTTCGGGCTAAGTTTGACGGCCTTGATCTGGAGCAGGAATTCGGCGACTTTCAGCGAAGGATCGAGCGGGGAAGCCATGGAGCGAAAGTATGTCGTTTGGATGGAGGGGAAGCCGCTGGAGGTCATCGAGGGCGACCCTGATACGGTGCTCCGTGAGCACTGGCTGGTGGTGAATGTGCGTGAGGCTCAGGAGATCGCGCCTGCGGTGGCGGCCCTTGAGCGCCCCGAGGTGGCGGGCGTGCGCCTCTACTCCTCATCCGGCCTTCCCGTGTGGGACGCGTTCCGTGCAGGCTACCGCTTCGTGCCCGCGGCGGGCGGGGCGGTGGAGGATGAGCGCGGGCGCCTGCTGGTGATCCGGCGCCTGGGCAAGTGGGACCTGCCCAAGGGCAAGGTGGAGGAGGGCGAGGGCCTGGAGGAGGCCGCCGTGCGCGAGGTGCAGGAGGAGTGCGGCGTGCACGGCATCCGGCTCATCGCGCCCCTGCACGCCACCTGGCACACCTACCGCCGTAAGGGAGCGGACCACCTGAAGCGGACGGACTGGTACCTGATGCGTGCATCCTCGTCGGAGCCCTTGACCGCGCAGGCCGAGGAGGGGATCGAGGAGGTGCGATGGGCGGAGCGCGAGGAGCTGCCGGCCCTCATCCGCGACACCTATCCCTCCCTGCGGCCGGTGTTCGAGGCGTGGGCGGCGCTCCGCCGCTGAGCAGCGCTCATTCGTCCCACACCTTGATGCGGCCGCTGCGCTCCGCCTCGGCCTTCACCTGGTGGAACACGGCACCGAGGCCTCTGCTGGGCAATGGTGCAGGCGAGCGTGCGAGCACGCCATCGTTGAGGAGGAAGACGGCCGGCAGGCTCTTCAGCCGGAGGTCGTCGCGCACCTGCTGCTCGGCCTGGGCGCGGAGCCACCGGAACCCCATGCCCGGGTGCGCCTTGATGTAGCGCCGGAGCGGCTCGGGGTCCTGGTCGAGGCCGATGGCGATGATGGGCACGATGCCCTTGTACTCGCTGTGGAGCTGCTCCAGGCCCTGCATCTCCAGGTCGCAGTAGCTGCACCAGCTGGCGGTGAAGACGATGCAGACCGGCCCGGCCAGCAGGCTGTCGAGCGCCAGATCCCGCCCCTGCATATCCTCCAGCCGCATCGGCGGCAGCCGCTGCCCCACGCGCATGGATGTCAGGTCCCAGAGCATGTTGGCCGCGATGAGCCGGTGCTCCGGGAACGGCGAGGCCTCGCTCACGCGGCGCAGGATGGCCTCGGCGCCGGCGCGCTTCACGATGCGGCCGTGGTACTGCTGGTGCAGCAGGTCGATCATCACCAGCTCCCGCAGGCGGGCATCGTCGCGGAGGAAGTCGTTCGCGGCGAGGATGGCACCAAGGCTGTCCGGTTGGCCCAGCTCGAAGGCGCGGGCCAAGGCGGGGCCATGGAAGCGCTCCGCTGCAACCAGCTGCTCGGCGAAGAAACTGCGGATGAACCGCACGTACTCCGGGTCGTCGTACCGCACCGGCTGCCCCTTCAGGTACTGGGCGAAGAGCTCGGCCTCATTCACCCGGGGGCCGTGCCGCAGGCCGGCGAAGCTGTAGGTGAGGTAATGCGCGAACCAGGGGTCATCCACATCGCGGTAGTAGCGCCTCACCTTCTGCTCGAAGGTGTCGACGCGCACCTTGCTCCAGGTGGGCATCACGAACAGCGTGGGCGGCCGCTTGGCCGAGTCGGGCGCTGCGCCCTGCTTGCGCTGCACCTCCAGCGCCTGCATCCCGGCCGCCTGGTCGGTGGCCAGGTCCTCCGCGATGAAGGCATCGATCCGGCCGTTGAGGTCGGCGGTGAGCGCATTGGCGTCCAGCGCATCCAGGGCGGTGAACACCAGGGCGGCGCGGGTGCTGCCGCCCAGGCTGGTGGCCATGCCCTTCGCGGGCGGATGGAAGGCCACGCTGTACCGCGCTCCCGGCCGGGCGTAGAGGTCAGCGAAGGCCTCGCCCACGCGCAGCCGCAGCTTCGCCGTGCCCTCCACCGGGGCGGAGAGCCGGGCGTGCCCGTCCTCGCCGATCGGCGCTGTGGCGAGCCGCTCGGTCCGCAGGGTGAAGAGGTCCTGATAGCGGTAGAGCAGGATGGCCTTGCCCGCGTAGGCGGGCGCATGCACATCGATCACCGCCTCCTGCGCGGTTGCGGCGAGCGCGCTGATGAAAGCGAATGCGGCAAGGGCCTTCCTCATCCCAGGGCGGCGCGGATATCCATGGGTACCAACGCAGCCACATCCGCTTTGTTGGCGATGAGCTCCCGGACGATGGTGCTGCTGATGTGGGCATGCTCCGGTGCGGAGGGCAGGAAGAGCGTTTCCACCCCGGCGAGCTGGCGGTTCATCAGGGCGATGCTGCGCTCGTAGCCGTGGTCGGTGCTGTTGCGCAGGCCGCGCACGATGAAGGTGGCGCCCACGCGCCGGCAGAGGTCCACCGTGAGGCCCTCGAAGGCCACCACCTCCACCTTGGGCTCGCCCTGGAACGCCTCGCGCACCCAAGCGGCGCGCTGCGCCTCGTTGAACATGGTCCGCTTCGTGGTGTTCACGCCGATGCCGATGATCATCCGGCTGAAGAGCGGCAGTGCGCGGCGCACGATGCTCACGTGCCCGATGGTGATCGGATCGAAGGTGCCGGGGAAGACGGCGATCGGGGCGTTCATGCGGATGCAGGGTTCGTGGCGGGGAGGGGGGCGAAGAAGCTGAACTGCACCAGGCCGTAGCTCCGCTGGCGCTGGAACCCCGGCAGGTGCGCAAGGCTCACCCGCTCCGAGTGCTCCACGATCAGCAGCCCTTCCGTCCCGAGCGATCCGGCCTGCTGCACCAAGGTAGGGATGCGTTCGATGCCTTCCATGGCGAAGGGGGGGTCGGCGAAGATGATGTCGTACTGGCCGCGGTGGCCGGCGAGGAAGGAGAATGCGTCGCCCTTCACCATCCGCCAGCGCGTTTCGCCGAGCTCGCGGGCCGTGCGCTGCATGAAGTCGAAGAGCTTTCGGTCGCTCTCCACGCTGATCACCTCGTCGGCCCCTTGGGAGAGGAACTCGAGCGACATGTTGCCGGTGCCGGCGAACAGGTCGAGCACGCGGATGCCTTCGAGGGGCACGCTGTTGCGGAGCACGTTGAAGAGCCCTTCCTTGGCGAAGTCGGTGGTCGGCCGGGCATCGGTGCCGGCCGGCGGATGGATCCGGCGGTTGCGGTATTTGCCGCCTATGACGCGCATGCGAACTGTTCCAGCAGCGCCGACCAGCGGAACGGATCAAGGCCGGCGCCTTGGAGCGCGGGCCAGCGTGCCGCTGCATCGCGCTCCCGAGGGAAATAGCGCTTCAGCAGGTCACGCTCGTGCGCGGTGAGGTGTGTGCCGCCATGATGCAGCATGAGGTCGCCGGGGCGCAGCCCGCACCCCTCCGCGGCCAGCAGCGCGTAGTACAGCGCATCCTGCGAGCTCTTCGCCGGATAGGTGTTGGTGAGAAGCACCCGGCCTTGGTCGGCGACGGCCGCATCCAGCCGGTCGTGGCTCCGATGGAGGAGGAGGGCAGGCCCCTCGCCGGCCAGCGCCAGCGCGCCGCGCAGCATGAGCGCCTGCATGGGTACCGGCTGCGCCCCAGGGAAGCGGTCCAGCACCATGCGCTCGCTCTCGTCGTCGTGCACATAGATGCATACCGCCCCCAGGCTGTCGAACGGCTCGTTGCGCAAGGCCCCGGTGGGCAGGCCGCCATGCACCAGGCGCAGGTGCGCGGCCTCGGTGCCCGGCTCCAAGGCGGCTTCGGGCACCAGCGTGCTCCACTCCGGCAGGGTGACGAAGGAGACGGATGCCGGCGCCTGAGGCAGCGCCTCCGAATCGAGGGCCGAGGCATCGGCCGACCACTGCAGCGCCGTGGGCTCGCCGGTGTCCATGGCGTGGGCGCACCAGGCGATGGCTTCGTGCGCCATCAGGATGCTCAGGTGCCACGCCCGTTCCCGGGCGCTCTGGTAGCGCGGCGACGACCAGCCTCCGCTCTTCATGGGGGTCAGTCGCCCTTCCAGTTGCCCGCCACCGTGGCCTTCTCCATGCTGCCGAAGAGCAGGGTGTCGCCGGCCACCATCGGGCTGGGGTCCTTGCACAGCATCACCGGCACGTTGCGGCCGCTGGAGTTGATCATGCCAGCGGTGAGCAGGAAGGGCTTTCCGGAGACCGGGGAGAAGCCCAGGCTGTCCGGGTTGAAGGGATAGACGCGCTTCTCCAAGGCGCGCGCTGTGCGGAAAACGGAATCGAGCACGGAAGCGCGGATGGTGTCACGCACGATGATCCCCATTTGCAGCGCTTGCAGCTCGGTCAGGGTGTCGGGCACCTGGCCCTCCTTGCGAACCATCGGGTAGGTGCCGTTCTTGACGAAATCGCGGAGCACCGCCAGGTTCCCCGTGTAGGCGTTGTTGGCCTCCTTGTATTTCGACTGCGCATCGCGGATGTCCTTCAAGGCCTGGATGATGCGCGCGTCATAGGCGGCCTTCCGTTCGTTGAACTCGATCACCTCCGCGATGGACCGGTAGTTCCGGAAGGCCAGGAAAACCGCGATCAGGCCGAAGGCGATGCCGATGGCCATCCCGGCCTTGCGCCCCAGGATTCCCAGCTGCAGCAGCAGCGCGATGACCCCGGTGAGCAGGGTGAGGAAGGAGCCGAGCTTCACCCACATGTTCTGTCCGGAGGAAAGGCCGATCACGAAGATGATCCCGCCGAGGATGATCAGCAATACCGGGAAGATGTAGCCGCCGATGCTCTTCATGGTGGTCAAGGGTGCCCTGGAAGGCGGTCAAAAGTAGAATAATTTCACCCCGTGCCTTGGCGCGTTGGCTGCCCCCGCGAGGCCGTTCCCTGTTCCGAAGCCGATGCCCCAGAACACCGCAGCCAGGCCCCTTTCCCAACGCTTGCTCGCCGACCTGGGCCATGCGCCCACCGCGGGCCAGCAGCGGGCTATCGAGGCATTCGAGCGCCTGCTCCTCACGCAGCGCGAGCTGCCGACGCTCGTGCTGCGGGGCTACGCCGGCACGGGCAAGACCACCTTGGTGGGTGCCTTGGTGCGGGCGCTCAAAGCCATGCGGTCGCCCGTTATCCTGCTGGCACCCACGGGCAGGGCGGCCAAGGTGCTGGCGGCGCACGCGGGTGCGGAGGCCAGTACCATCCATCGCCGCATCTATCGGGTGGGTGAGGGGGAAGATGGCCCGGGCGTGAGCATCGCGGCGAACAAGGATGCAGGCGCGCTCTTCATCGTCGACGAGGCCAGCATGATCGGCGCTGCCGGCGGCGACGAAGCCTTCGGGACGCGCGACCTCCTGCGCGACCTCCTTGAGCATGTCTTCGGCGCCCCCGGATGCCGCCTCTTGCTGGTGGGCGACCCGGCGCAGCTGCCACCCGTGGGCAGCGACCGCAGCCCGGCGCTCACCGTCGCCGACCTGCGGGCCCTCGGCCTCACTGCGGGCGCAGTGGACCTCACCGAGGTGGTGCGGCAGGCCGATGCCTCGGGTATCCTGCGCAACGCCACTGCGCTGCGGGCGCTGCTCGGGCGCTCGGTTGCGCTGGGTGAGCACGGCCCGGCGGACGATTCCGGCGGCGCCTCAGCGGTGCTCCTGCCGCGCTTCATGCCCTTCAGCGATGTCATCCGTGTGAATGGGCATGAGCTCCAGGAGGCCCTGGAGTCCGCCTATGCACGGGATGGGGATGACGAGGTGTGCGTGGTGTGCCGGAGCAACAAGCGGGCCTACCTCTACAACCAGCAGGTGCGCGTCCGCATCCATGGCTACGAGGAGGAGGTCTCCCCTGGCGACCGGCTCATGGTGGTGCGCAACAATTACCTCTGGGCAGGCCTCAATGGCCGTCCCGGGCTCATCGCCAACGGCGAGCAGGTGCTGGTGAAGCGCGTGCGCGGCATCGAGGAGCGCCATGGGCTGCGGTTCGCCGACATGGTGCTCGGCTGGTGGACCGGCCTCGAGGAGCGCGAGCTGGAGGCGAAGGTGATGCTCGATACGCTGGCCTTGGAGAGCCCAGCGCTCCCTCTGCCCCGCATGCGTTTGCTTGCGCAGGCGGTGGCCGAAGGCGTGCCAAGCAGCTCGCGATCCGCGCGCATGAAGCAGCTCCGCGAGGACCCCTATGCGAATGCCCTGCAGGTGAAGTATGCCTACGCGGTCACCGGCCACAAGGCCCAAGGCGGCCAATGGCGCACGGTGTTCGTGGACCAGGGCTACATCACGGAGGAGATGATCGACCGGGAGTACATCCGATGGCTCTACACCGCTGTCACCAGGGCCACCGATAGGCTGTACCTCCTCAATTTCCACCCCCGGTTCTGGGGCGAGGAGGCTTGATCAAGCACCTAGCCGCACCCAGATCGGGGTCAGCGGGCGCGCGGATGCAAGGCTCGCGATGTGGGCATCGCCGATCCGCCAGGTGCCGATGTGGTATTCCGCCGCCGCATGCGCCGCGAATGCGGGGTGCTGCACGCGCATGCAGTGGCGGCCCGTGCTCACGCGCATGGCGCGGAGGTCATCCATGATGCCCACGCCGCTGGCCTTCAGCACGGCCTCCTTGCGGGTCCATAGCTCCAGGAAGCGCTCCTTCGCAGCCGTTTGCGCGAGCGCCTCCAGTTCCTCCACTTCCTCGGGGGTGAAGTAGTGCTGGGCCACGGCATCGTGCTCCACGCGCCGGTGCGCCGTCTCCAGGTCCACCCCGATCTCCTCGTCGGAGGAAGCGCCGATGAGCACGGCATCCTTGGTGTCGCTGAAGTTGAACCGAATTCCGCTCCCGTCAACGGCGGGCTTGCCGAACGGCCCGCGGCTGAAGCGGAGGGCTTCGGGCTGCGCCTGGAGGCAGTGCGCAAGCGTTTCGCGCAGGAATCCATGGCCGAGGATGTAGCGCATGCGGTCCGCTTCCTGCCTGAAGCGGGCTGCACGCTCGTGCTCCTCGGCATCCAGCATGCCCAGGTAGCGGTCATGGAAGGCCTCCAGATCGCGGAGGGGGGCGAACCACAGGTGGACGGAGCCGGGCGCTGGAAGGCCCTGCGCACGGTGGGCGACGGTGCCGGCCGGCTCAGGCAGGGCGCAATGAAGGGTGATGGTCCGGACGGTCACGACCGCGAAGGAACGGCGGAGGGCGGCAGATCCTCCGCCGCAGCGATGCACTCCCCGAGGTAGCCCGCCAGGCGGCGCACATTCGGCTCCTTCACCAGGTCGTAGTGATCGCCGGGCACGAGGTGGAGGCTGAACCCTCCTGCGGCCAATGGCTTCCAGCCCAGGTCCACGCGGCCCCAGCCGTCGGCTGAGCGGAGCACGGCGAGGTGCCCGGCATACGGAAGCGGGCGGTACGCCGTCACCGCCTTGCTGTAAGTGTCGATGATGTGGAAGTGGCGGAGCTTCCCGGAGAGGGGCAGTCCCTTTGCCAGGCAATCCTCCACGATCCGGCGCATCACCGCATCCTTCAGGAGGGTATGCAGCCGACGTCCCTCGCGCATGGCCTCGCTGTGCAGCGATGGGGCGTAGGAATCGATGATGGCCAAAAGGGGCACCCGCTCACCGGCAGCCGACAACTGCTGCGCCATCTCGTAGGCCACGATGCCTCCGAATGAATAGCCGCAGAGGATATAGGGGCCGCTCGGTTGCGCCTCCCGGAGCTCGTCGAGGTAGTGCGCGGCGATGGCGGGCACGGTCTTCAGGGCGATGCGCTTGCCGTCATCGCCCTGGTGCTTGAATGCGAACGCCGGACGGTCCTGTTGAAGGTATCTAGGAAGCAGGCGGTTGCCCGCGTCGCATTGCACGCATACCAAGGGCGCGCCTTTTCCCGACCGACGGATGACCATCAGGTTCGTCCAGCCCATCCGTCCAGCGTTATCACCACGCGAACTTTAGGATTCAGCCGGTGCCGGCCGTGCCACTTCGACCGAGACGGCATCCCGTTCGATGCATCGGCCGATTCGATGGATGCACGGCCTGCCGGATTCAGCCTGCGGCGCGGCGCTCGAGTGCACCGGCATGGTCGAGGATCGCGGTCAGGCGCTCCGTCAGCACGGCCACGTTGGGCTCCTTGATCAGGTCGTAGTGGTCGCCGGGCACCACCGCCACCTCAAGGCCGCCTGAGGCGAGGGATTCCCATCCCATCTGTTGGGGGCCCCATGACCGTTCGGCCTTGAACACGGTGAGCCTGCCGCGGTATGGTTTCGCGCGATAGGACATGACCGCTTGGTCGTAGGTATCGGTGATGTAGAAGTTCCGGAATCGCGCGGGCACGATGCCCCCGTTGCGCAAGGCCCTGCCCACGATGCCCCGCATCACCGCCTTCTTCAGGCCGTCCCAGGGCTTCGCATCCGCCTGGACCGCCTTCATGTGCAGCCCGGGCGCATAGGTGTCGAACACGGCGAGCACCGGCACTTCCTCGCCAGCCGCGGTGAGCTGCTGGGCCATCTCGTAGGCCACGATGCCGCCGAAGGAGTATCCGCTGAGGAGGTACGGGCCCTTGGGCTTCGCCTGCTTCAACTCGCGGATGAAGTGCGCGGCGATCGCTTCCACGGATGCGTATTCGATGCGCCTGCCGTCCTCGCCTTGGTGGAAGAAGGCATAGAAAGGCCGCGTATTTCCGAGGTGCTTCGGGATGAAGTGGCTGGCCTCATCGCCGTGCACGCAGAATAGCGGAAGCCCATCGCCCTCGGGCTGGATGAGCGAGAGGTTCTTCCAATCGTGGGTTGCGCCTTCGCCCTTCAGCAGCTCCGCGAACTGCGCGATGGTCGGGGCCTCGAAGAGCGACTTCAGCGGCAGCGTCCGGTTGAACTGCTGCTCCACCTGCCCGAGCAGTTGGATCCCGATGAGCGAGTGGCCGCCGAGGTCGAAGAAGTCGTCGTGAATGCCGATGTCCGCTGTGTTGAGCACCTTGCCCCAGATGGCGGCGAGCGCGCGCTCGATGTTGTTGCGCGGCGCCACGTGCTCGGCCTTCAGCGCGCTGGTCTGCGCGGTGGGTGCGGGCAAGGATCGGCGGTCGACCTTTCCGTTCGCGGTGAGCGGCAATTCGGTCATCACCACGAAACCCGTGGGCACCATGTAGGTGGGCAGCTTCCCGCGCAAGTGCTCACGCACCGTGTCGAGGAGCTCGTCCTGTGGGCCCTTGTGCGCTTCCGAGGGCACGACATAGCAGGCCAGCTGCTTCTCGCCAGGACCATCCTGACGGGCGATGACCACCTTGTCCTTCACGGCGGGCAGGTCGTTCAGCGCGTTCTCGATCTCGCCGAGCTCCACGCGGAAGCCGCGGATCTTCACCTGCCCATCGGCGCGGCCGACGAAGGCGATGCTGCCATCGGCCTGCCACTTCACGATGTCGCCGGTGCGGTAGAGCTTGGCGCCGCTCTTCCCGCTGAAGGGGTCGTCGATGAACTTCTCCGCCGTGAGGTCGTCGCGCCTCCAATAGCCCAGCGCCACGCCGTCGCCACCGGTGTAGAGCTCGCCCTTGCGGCCCACGGGCACGGGATTGCGCTGCTCGTCGAGCACATGCACGGTGGTGTTGTTCAGCGGGAAGCCGATGGGCACGCTGTCGGTGATGCTCGCTTCGCTGTTGATGGGGAAGCAGCAGGTGAAGGTGGTGTTCTCCGTGGGGCCATAGCCGTTGATGAGCACGTTGGGGCCGAGTGCCTTCAAGGCCTTCTTCACGTGCGGCACGCTCAGCACATCGCCACCCGTGAGGATGTGCTTCAGTCCGCGCAAGCGGTCGAGCTGCTCATCCACCAGCATGTTGAAGAGCCCCACGGTGAACCACGCGCTGGTGACCTTGTGCTTGGCGATGGCATCGCAGATCTCCGGCAGCGTGGGCTTCTGCTGGGCTTGCAGGGCGAGCCTTCCGCCGTTGAGCAGGGCGCCCCAGATCTCCAGGGTGCTCGCATCGAAGCTGATGTTCGAGAGCTGCAGCCAGCAGAGGTCGGGGCCGAAGGCGACGAAGTTCTGCTCGCGCACCAGGCGGAGGATGGCACGATGCGGCACCACCACGCCTTTCGGTGTGCCGGTGCTCCCGCTGGTGTACATGATGTAAGCGGGTGAGTCCGGCGAGACCTTAGGCGCGGGTGAATCACCGCTTGGCTTCACTTCATCGAGGAAGATGCTGCGCGCGTTGTGCCTCGGCAATGCATTCGCCAGGTGGCGCTGCGTCAGCATCACCTTCACGTCGGTGTCGCTGAACATGAAGGCTAGGCGGTCGGCTGGGTAGGCGGGATCGAAGGGCACGAAGCAGCCGCCGGCGCGAAGCGTGGCGAGCATGGCCACCACCATGTCGAAGCTGCGGTCCATGCACAGGCCCACCGGCTCGCCGGGCTTCACGCCCATGCCGATGAGCGCGGCGCTCAACGCATGCACACGCTGCTGCAGCTCGCGGTAGCTCAGCTTTTGATCGAGCAGTTCCACGGCGGTGCGATCGGCGTGCTTCACAGCCACCTCATCGAAGAGGCTGCCGATGTCCACCTTCGGATACGCCGTGGCACGACCGGTCCACTCAGGCTTCGGCATCTGTTGCTCACCAACAAGGGCAGCGTCACTGATCAGGTCTGCGATGGTGGCATTCGGCGCGGCGCTCACGCGTTTGATCAGCGACACTAACTGGTCCATCCAGCCGCGCACCGTGGCCTCGTCGAAGAGGTCGGTGTTGTAGCTCCATTCGAGCGTGAGGTGCCCCTCGTTGCCGGTGGCATTGAGGAAGAGCTCGAAGTTCTCGAAGGCGCGCGGGTTGCTGATGAAGCGATGCTGCAGCTCGTCGAAGGCCACGCCATCGTCCATGTTCATGTCGATGTTGAACACCACCGGGCAGAGCGGGATGCGGCCGGGCTCGCGCGGCACGTTCAGCTTGCGCAGCAGGGTGCCGAAGGTGTACTTCTGGTTGTCGAAGGCGTCGAGCACGCCGGTGCGCCGGGCCTTCAGGTGCTCGATGAAGGGTCTTTCCTCATCGATGCGGCTGCGCAGCGCGAGCAGGTTCACGCAATGGCCCACCAGGTGCTTCATGCCCAGGTCGCTCTGACCGGCGGCGGGCAGGCCCACCACGATGTCGCTGTCGCCGGTGAGCTTGTGAAGCAGCACCTCGAAGGTGGTCATCAAGGTGGTCACGAAGCTGGCGCCGCTGCGCGTGGCCACTTCCTTCAGACCGCGTACCAGGTCCTGCTGGAGCAGCAGGTCGAGGCGGTGGCCCTTGTAGGTCTTCTGTTTGGGCCGCGGACGGTCGGTGGGCAGGTCGAGGCGCGGGACGGACCCTTTGTAGAGGTCGAGCCAGTAGCGCTCGACAGCCGCGTGGTCGGGGCTCTTGGCGAAGTCGATCGTCGCCAGGCTGTAAGCGCTGAAGGTGCTCGCTTCGGGCAGCTTCGGTGCACCGCCGTTCTTCGCTGCGTTGTACAACGCGCTGATCTCGGCCATCATGATGCCGAGGCTCCAGCCGTCGCACACCACGTGGTGGCCGGAGAGGCGGAGCAGATGGACATCGCTCGCGACCTGGATCAGCTGCGCGCGGAAGAGCGGGCCGTTGCGCAGGTCGAAGGGCGTGGTCATGTCCTTCTGCGCGATGGCGTCGAGCTGCCTGGTGCGGTCCGCCTCGCTCAGCACCGAGAGGTCGGTGAAGGGCAGTTCGAACTTCACCTCGTCGGTCACCAGCATGCGTGTGCCGCTGGCATTGAGCGTGGAGCGCAGTGATTCGTGGCGCTTCACGAGCTCGTGCATCGCGTGCTCCAGGGCGGACCGGTCGAGCGTGCCCTTCAGTTCCAGCGACACGCTCTCATTGTAGGCGCAGCTGGCATCGACGCCCATCTCGGAGGCGGTGAGCACTTCGCGCTGTGCTTCCGTGGTGGGGATGGTGCGTTCGATCGCCGGCCCGGTGAAGGGGTCGAAGTCGACGGCGACGAATCGGGGGTCTTGGATGAACTTCTCCATTTTCAAGCGCCGAAGCCTCGGCGTAGGTGCTATTCGCTCAGTTCTCGTCCAGTTCAACCATGAGGTACTTGCCTTCCCGCTTCGGGTCGGGTACGAACCACGCGGGCTCGCCCTTCGGCGTGCGGCCCATGCGCGCACCCGGCACCGGCGGCTCCATGGCGCTGATCACGCGCTCGCTCAGCTTGCGCAGATGCCCGCCCAGCACACTGTTCACCACGGGGATGGGGTAGGTGCGCTCCGGCATGAATCCGCTCTCACGCAGCTCCTTGCAGGTCTTCTCCACCGCATTGATGATGAACTCGATGTCCGCCGTGGTGTGCGCGGTGGTGATGAAGTGCGGGAAGTCCAGCACGTGCACCCCGTGGTAGCGCATCAGCATGAAGAAGAGCTCGGTGTAGTTGACGCTCTCGTCGTACTTCGTCTTGAAGGCGCTGCCGAAGTTCACCCAGCGGTAGGGGAGCTGGTACTGGTCGAAGAGCCCGTTCACGCGGGCCACCATGTCCTCGGTGATGGTGTTGAGGCGCTCCTGCAGGGCCGGGCCTTCGTTCTTCATGTACACCAGCGCGGCCTTCATCGCGGCCAGCGTCAGCGGGTGGCGCACGAAGGTGCCGGCGAAGTAGGTCACACCGGCGGGCGGCACGCTGTCGTCGCCATACTGCCAGTGGCCGCCGTCGAGGGCGTCCATCCATTCGCTCTTGCCGATCATGGCGCCCACGGGCATGCCGCCGCCGATCACCTTGCCGTAGGTGCCGATGTCGGCCTGGATGCCGAAGAGCGCCTGCGTGCCGTTGGGGTGCGTGCGGAAGCCGGTGATCACCTCGTCGAAGATGAGCGCGGTGCCGTTCTCCTGGGTGATGCGGCGCACCTCGCGGAGGAAGTCCACCGGACGGAACTCCATGCGGCGGCTCTGCACCGGCTCCACCAGCACGGCCGCTGCTTCATGGCAGCGTTGCTTGATGATCTCCAGGCTCTCGGGTGTGCCGTAGTCAAGCACGAGCATGTTCTGCACGCTCTCGGGCATGATGCCGGGCGCACCGGGGTAGCTCTTCTTGCTCTTGCTGCCGCGTATGATCACCTCGTCGTTGATGCCGTGGTAGCTGCCGCTGAAGGAGATGATGAGGCTGCGACCGGTCACCGTGCGGGCCATGCGCATGGCGCCGAGCACCGCTTCGGAACCGGTGTTGCACACCGCTGCGCGATCGGCGCCGGTGAGCTCGCACAACAGCTTCGAGACCTCTGCGGCCAGCGGATGCATGGGGCCGATCTCGATGCCTTGCTCCAGCTGCTCGTGGCAGGCCTTCTTGATGAAGTCGGGCATGTAGCCGAACATCGATGAGCCGAAGCCGCTGAGGATGTCCACGTACTCGTTGCCGTCGATGTCCCACAGGTGGCAGCCCACGCTCTTGTCCACCACCACCTGGTAGATGAGCTCCTTGGTCTGTGGCTTGAACCCGGTGACCACGCGCGGGTCGGCCATCGGCTTGCGGTTCTCCTGGGTGAAGGCCTTGCTCTTCGCGGTCTTCGCCACGTAGCGCTTCACGAAGGCATCGAACCACGCGCGTTGCTGCGGCGTCATGTCGTCCACCTTCTCCTTGCTGATCCGCGCTTGCGCACCGAATACCTTCTTCAGTTCGGGGGCGTCTTCAAGCGCATTCACTGCAGGGGCAGCACTTGCCGCTTGTGACGTGCCGCTTGCCGCTGCGGAAGACGTGCCACCGTTCCAATGTGGCAGTATGTAGTCCGCCAGCTTGTCCAGGTTCGGCACTTCCTCGTTCAGTTGACGGAACGAGATCTTCACGCCGAACTTCTTGCTCAGCGAGGTCGCCACCTGCGTGAGGAACAACGAGTCGAGGCCCATCTCCAGGAAGGTCTCCTCGTTGCTGACCTCCGCCAGTTCCAGGCCGGAGCTCTCTTCCAGCAGGTGCTTGATCTGTGCGATCAGCGCCTCCTTGGGGCTGAGGTTGGCATCGCCACTGTTGGGAACGGGTGCCTCGATCGCGGTGGAGGCAACTGCCCTTCCACCATCGGCCACCATGGCTACGGGGTCCACCCAGTGGCGGATGCGCTCGAAGGCATAGGTCGGCATCGAGATGCGGCACCGCTCCTCGCGCTCGTAGAACTTGTTCCAGTCGATGAGCACGCCGCTCTGCCACAGGCCGCCGACGGCTTTCAACAGTTGCGTGAGCTCGTTGCCGTTGCCGGCGGAATCGCCCAGCGAAGCCACGGCCACCTGCTTCTTGGTGTCCGCGCTCTGCTGGCGTGCCAACGTGGTCGCGGTGGTGCGCGGACCCACTTCGAGCATCACCCTGTCGGCATCGCTCCAGGCGAACTTCACGGCCTGTGCGAAGCGCACCGTGGCGCGCAGGTGGTCGCTCCAGTACTTGGGTGAGGTGGCCTCGTCGTCCTTCAGCCAATCGGCGGTCACGGTGCTGACGATCGGGATGCGGGGCGCGCTCAGCTTCACGCCTTCCACCACCTTCCGGTAGGGCTCCACGATGGCGTCCATCATGGGGCTGTGGAACGCATGGCTGGTCACCAGTAGCTTGCAGGTGATGCCATCCTTCTCCAGGTCGGCCTGCAGCTTCGCGATCGCCTCGTGCGGACCGCTGGCCACGCAGAGCTGCGGACCGTTGTTAGCGGCGATGCTGCAGCCGGCGGGGAGTTTCTTCAGCACATCCTCCTCCGCCGCGCGCACGCTGAGCATGCTGCCACCGGGCAGTTCCTGCATCATGCGGCCGCGGTTGGCCACGAGCTTCACGGCATCCTCCAGCGAGAACACGCCGGCCAGGCAGGCAGCGGCGAACTCGCCGATGCTGTGGCCCATCATCGCATCCGGCGTGATGCCCCAGTGCATCCACAGCTTGGCGAGGCTGTAGTGCATGGTGAAGAGCGAGGCCTGCGTGTAGATGGTCTGCTTCAGTTGCTCGGCGGCCTTCTCCTCTTCACCGGCCTTCGGGAAGATGATGGCGTTGAGGTCGGTACCGAACTCCTTCGTGAAGAGCTCGCAGCACTGATCGAAGTGCTGCTTGAAGACGGGCTCGCTGTCGCAGAGGTCGCGGCCCATGTTCACGTACTGAGAACCCTGGCCGGGGAACATGAACACCACGCCGGGCGCGGCCTCGTGCAGCTCGCGCGTGCCGATCAGGTTGGTGTCCTTGTTGGCGATGGCCTCGATCAGTTCACCATGCGAACCGCCTACGATGAGGCGACGGTGTTTGAAGTGTCGGCGGCCCACCTGCAGGGTGTACGCGGCGTCCGCGAGCGATGCTTCCGGGTGTGCCTCAAGCCAGGTGCGGAGGTTGTCCGTCATGGCGTCGAGACTGGTCTTGCTCTTCGCGCTGAGCAGGAACAACTGCTTGCTGCGCGAGGCACTGGAGGCCACGGCCACCGGCGGTTCCGCGAGGATCACGTGCGCGTTCGTGCCGCCCACGCCGAAGCTGCTCACGCCGGCGATGCGCGGTGTGCCCGGTACACGCGGCCAGGCGAGGTTGTCCTGCGCGACGCGGAACGGCGAATTCGCGAAGTCGATCGCGGGGTTCGGCTTCTCAAAGCCGATGCTCGCCGGGATCTTCTCCTGCTGAAGGGCGAGCGCGGTCTTGATCACACCCGCAGCACCAGCGGCGGCGGTTAGGTGACCGATGTTCGATTTGATCGAACCGATCGCACAAGGGTGTGCATTCCCATCATCTGATCGTCTGATCGTCTGATCATCTGATCGGAAGGCCAACGTCAACGCCTCCACCTCGATCGGGTCGCCGAGGGGTGTGGCGGTGCCGTGCGCTTCGACATAGGTGATCTGGCCCGGTGCCACACCCGCATCGGCCTGCGCCATGGCGATCACTTCGGCCTGTCCACGCACGCTGGGTGCGGTGAAGCTGGCCTTGTCGCTGCCGTCGTTGTTCAGCGCGGCGCCCTTGATCACCGCGTAGATGTGGTCCTTGTCGCGCACTGCATCGTCCAGGCGCTTCAGCACGATGATGCCGCAACCGTCGCTGAACGAGGTGCCCTTGCCGTTGGCGTCGAAGGTGCGCGTGTGGCCGTCGGGGCTGTACATACCGCCCTCGTTGTACACGATGCCGCTGTTGAACGGCACCGTCAGGGCGATGCCACCGGCCAGCGCCATGTCGCACTCGCCATCGCGCAGCGCCTTGAACGCCTGTGCGATCGCCACGAGCGAGGTGCTGCACGCGGTGTGGATGCTCAGGGCCGGACCGCGCAGGTCGAACTCGAAGGCCAGGCGCGTGGCGATGTAGTCCTTCTCGTTGGCCGTCATCACCGCGAAGTCGCCGACCTGCTCGATGAGCTCGGGGTGGCCGATGACGTTGCGGGTGAAGTAGGTGTTGTTGCCCATGCCGGCGTACACGCCGATGAGCCCGGCGAACTGCGCAGGGTCGTAGGCGGCATCCTCCAGCGCGGCCCAGGCGGTCTCCAGGAACACGCGTTGCTGCGGGTCCATCAGCGCGGCCACCTTGGGGTTCACACCGAAGAAGGCATGGTCGAACTTGTCGGCATCGGCGATCACGCCGCGGGCCTTCACGTAATCCGGGTCGTTGCGCAGCTCGGCGGGGATGCTCGGGTCGAGCTCGTCCACCGTCCACGTGCTGATGCTGTTCTTCTTCGCGAGCAGGTTCTTCCAGAGCTGCTCCACGTTCTCGGCGCCGGGGAACCTTCCCGACATGCCAATGATGGCTACGTCGGCACGCTTGGGCGCGTCATGACGCGCCCCTACGCGTGCCGACGCCATTTCGGCGGGGGATATTGCCGTTGCATCCCCTTCCAGAAAGGCTGCGCAGGCGCGCACCGTCGGGTGCTGATACAGCTTCACGATCGGCAGCTTCAGGCCGTGGCCTTCCAGCTGCGCCACGCATTGGATGCTCAGGAGCGAGTTGCCACCGAGGTCGAAGAAGTTGTCGTCGATGCCCACGCGGTCGATGCCGAGCAGGTCGGCCCATACGTTGGTGAGCGTCTTCTGCACGCTGGTCGCCGGTGCGGCAAAGGCCACGTCGAGGTCGGGGCGTTTCACATCGGGTGCGGGCAGGGCCTTGCGGTCGATCTTTCCGCTGGGCGTGCGCGGCAGTTCCTTCACGGCCACGAAGGCGGAAGGCTGCATGTAGTCGGGCAGGAGGGAGGCGAGGTGCTTCCGCAGTTCGTTCGTGCTCAACTCGCTCTTGGCGACGTAGTAACCGATCAGGCGCTTGAGACCCGGACGGTCCTCGCGGACGGTGGCCACGGCCTGCTCCACCGCGGGATGTTTCTCCATGGCCACCTCCACCTCGCCCAGTTCGATCCGGTAGCCTCGCACCTTCACCTGGCCGTCGATGCGGCCCTTGTAGTCGACCTCGCCGTTGGGGAGTTCCGCCGCGCGGTCGCCGGTCTTGTAGAGGCGTCCGCCGGGGATGAACGGATCCGCCAGGAAGCGCTCCGCCGTGAGGTCGTCGCGACCGATGTAGCCTTTTGCCACGCAGGCGCCGCCGAGGTACAGCTCACCTTCCTCGCCCTTCGCGACGGGCTTCATCTGCTCATCGAGCACGTAGAGCTTCACGTTGTCGATGGCGGTGCCGATGTTGGGCAGCGCAGGCCAGCTGGAGGGGTCACCCTTCAGCTCGAGCTCGCTCACCACGTGGCCTTCGGTGGGGCCGTACTGGTTGCAGAAGCGGCAGCCGGGCAAATGCTTGAAGAGGTTCGCGATGGCAGGCGTGATCTTCAGTTGCTCGCCGCTTGTGAAGACCTCCTTCAGCGTGGACGGCACTTCGCCCGTGCGCTCCACCGCTTCCGCGAGGTACTGCAGCGCCACGAAGGGCACGATGATGCGGTTGATCTTCTGCGCGATGATCTTCCGCAGCAGCTGCGTGCTGTTCAGGCGGTCCTCATCGGTGATCAGCACCAGTGTGCCGCCCTGGGCGAACGTGGTGAAGATCTCCTGGAAGCTGACGTCGAAGCTGATGGGCGCGAATTGGAGCGTTCGGTCACCGGCCTTGCACACGCTGGTGCGCAGCTGCCATTGGATCAGGTTGGTGAGCGGCGCGTGGTGCATGGCCACGCCCTTGGGCCGGCCGGTGCTGCCGCTGGTGAAGAGCACGTAGAGCAGGTCGTCCGCCGTGGCGGGGCAGGGGCCTTCGAACACGGGTCCATTGTTCAGGTCGATCTCCTCGATGAGGATGACCTTGGCCGAGGTGCCCTTGAAGAGGTGCTGGTGGGCCTTGCTGGTGATCACCACCGGCGGGTTCGCATCCTCCAGCATACCGGCGATGCGCTCGGCGGGGTAGGTGGGGTCGATGGGCACGTAGGCGGCGCCGGCCTGCACGATGCCGAGGACGGAGACGATGAGCTCGGGGGAGCGGTCGAGGCAGAGGCCGATGGTGTAGCCGGGGCCAGTGCCAGCATGGATCAGTAGCTGTGCCATACGCCCGCTATGAGCACGCAATGCGGTGTAGGTCAGCGTCTTCGAATCGGCTATGAGTGCGGGGCGGTCGGCGAGGAGAATGCGGTTGAGATCGACCAGTTCCGTGAGATTCATTGGGCGAGGACGTGCCATGCGGGTGGATTCAGGATTCAGGTCACGGAGCCCATGGCGTGAGTCGCCTGCTGGAATCAACCGTGATGCTAGATTGCATGAAGAGGACCTTCAACGGCAGTGCAGGTGCCCGGGTTGCCAGTGGTTCCGAACGCTGGCGAAGGTAGCCTGCGGTGCTGGCCATGCTTCGGTCTTGAGTGGTATTGGTTGGAGGCTGGCGGGCCTTGGTCGATTCATTCGGCTCCTTCGTCCAACCGGGAATATCACCACCGCCGTCTACTCCGATGCTTGCCATGGGACCTATCTTAGCCGGCCTTTTCCGGACCATGACCGCCTACTTGCGCAGAGCCGGCCTTCTTCTGCCCCTGCTGTTCCTGCTGGATGCAGCCATGGCTCAAACGGTCGGCCATGACCGGTCGGTACGGATGTGGGCCGCTGTGCAGGCATCACCGCCCCGCATCACCCTCAACTGGCTGGGGCATGCCAACACCACGGGATTCACCGTTTTCCGGAAGCTGAAGGGCGGGACCTCCTGGGGTAGCGCCGTCGCCACCTTGGGTGCTGGGGCGCAACAATACGTGGATGACAACGTGGCGGTGAATACCAGCTACGAGTACAAAGTGGTGCGCACCACCAGCAATCTGGGCAATGGCTTCGGCTACATCAACGCAGGGATCGAACTGGCGATGGTGGAGAGCCGTGGCAAGCTCATCCTGCTGGTGGACAACACGTTCACGGCATCGCTGGCCGCCCAGCTCACCCAGCTCACGGAGGACTTCGAGGCCGACGGATGGCGGGTGATACGGCACGATGTGAGCCGGACGGCACCTGTCACTTCGGTGAAGGCCCTGGTGTCATCGGCCTACAGCGCTGACCCGGCCAATGTGAAGGCGGTCTTCATCGTCGGGCACGTACCCATCCCCATGAGCGGGAACCTGGCTCCCGATGGCCATGGTGAGCATTACGGCGCCTGGGTGGCCGATGCGTACTACGGGGAGATGAACGGGAACTGGACGGACAATAGCGTGAACAGCACGTCCGCAGCCTGGACACGGAACCACAATGTGCCCGGCGACGGCAAGTTCGACCAGAGCATCATCCCTACGGCCGTTGAACTGGCCGTGGGCCGGATCGACTTCTACGACCTGCCAGCGTTCAGTCAGACCGAGACCCAACTCACTGCGAGCTACCTGAACAAGCTCCATCAATGGAAGGTGAAGCAGATCACCGCGCAGGAGCGGGCCGTGGTGGACGACAACTTCACCGGCTATGGCGATGCCTTCTCGCAGAATGCGTGGCGGGGTTTCGCGCCGCTGGTGAACCCGAACAACGTGGCCGCCGGCGATTACTTCACAGCGCTCACCTCAGGCAGCTACCTCTGGAGCTATGGCTGCGGCGGCGGATGGTGGACCAACTCCAACGGCGTGGGCAACACCGCGCAGTTCGCCAGTACCAGCCCGCAGAGCATCTTCACCATTCTCTTCGGCAGCTATTTCGGAGACTGGGATTTCACCAACAACCTGATGCGGGCCTCGCTTGCCTCGGGCACGGCGCTCACCAATTTCTGGGCGGGATATCCCAATTGGTACTTCCACCACATGGGCATGGGCGAGACCATCGGCTACGCCACCACGCTCACCCAGAACAACGGCAACGGCCACTACGAGCCGGCGAACCCCCAGGCAGGCCGTGTGCACATTTCGCTCCTGGGCGATCCCAGCCTCCGCATGCATGTGGTGGCGCCGCCCAGCGCCGTGCAGGCCTCCTCGGCGAATGGCACCAGCACCACTGTTGCATGGACCGCCTCGCCGGAGCCCGGCCTTGCCGGCTACCATGTCTACCGCTTCAACACGGCCACGCAGCTGTGGGAGCGGCGGACGTCCGCTGCGGTTACCGGCACCTCGTTCACGGACAATACCACCGGGCTTGGCGGCACCGTGCGGTACATGGTACGGGCGCTCAAGCTGCAGGTGTCCCCGAGCGGCAGCTACTGGAACCTCAGCCTGGGCGCATCCGGACAGGTGAACCTCAATCAGACGGTCACGGACTGCACCGGTCAGCCGGGCGGCAGTGCCCTGCCCGGAACCCCGTGCAACGACGGCAATGCCTGCACGCTCAACGATGTCTGGAGCGCCACCTGCCAGTGCGCAGGGGTATTCAGCGGAGATACTGACGGCGATGGGGTGTGCAATGCGCAGGACGGCTGTCCCAGCGACCCCAACAAGACCGCCCCTGGCCAATGCGGATGCGGGAATCCTGAGCCAGGCGCGCTGTGCAACGACAACAACCCCTCCACCACCGGTGATGTGGTGGGGCCCAACTGCGTCTGTGCCGGCCAACTGGTGGATTGCCTCGGCACGCCAGGCGGTCCGGCATTGCCCGGTACCCCATGCGATGACGGCAACCCGGCAACGGGCGGTGATGCGTGGAGCGCTGCCTGCCAGTGCGTGGGCCAGCTGATCGATTGCCTGGGCGTGGCCGGTGGTCCGGCGCTGCCCGGAACGCCTTGCAACGATGGCGATCCGCTCACGGCGAACGATGCATGGAGCACGGATTGCCAGTGCGCTGGCCTACCGGTCGATTGCCAGGGGACGCTCAATGGGCCTGCTCTTCCGGGAGCGCCATGCGACGACGGGAATCCAGCCACCGGCAATGATGCCTGGAGCACCGAATGCCAATGCGCAGGCCTGCCGATCGACTGCAACGGTGTACCCGGAGGCACCGCCATGTTCGACCTCTGCGGGGTGTGCGGAGGCAGCAACGACTGCATCGACGTCAGCACGTGCTTCACGCTGGCGGGGCCCTCCAACCCGGATGGGGAGGAGGCCGGAAACGGCAACATCTACAACAACACCGGGGCGCTAGATCTGGTGTTCGACAGCGAGTCGAATCCGTGGCGCGGGCACCAGGTGACCGCCCTCCATTACGGCGATGTCGGCATCCCCGCTGGATCCACCATCGTCAATGCATACCTGCAGTTCACCTCGCGGGGCACCAGCGGCATCAATCCCTGCGCGCTGGAAGTGGCCTTCCAGGATGCTGATGATGCGGCGACCCTGGGATGGACACCATTCAACTTCAGCAGCCGTCCGCTCACCGCAGCCGTGCCTTGGGCCCCTCCGCTATGGCCTACCGCGAACCAGGCCGGTGCGGCCCAGCGCACACCGAACCTGGCCGGCATCCTGCAGGCGGTCATCGACCGGCAGGGATGGCAGCAGGGGAACAGCGTGGTAGCCATCGTCAGGGGCACCGGCCGGCGCTCGAGCTGGAGCTGGGACCAGGACCCCGCACGGTCGGCGCGGCTCTGCGTCGACTACGCCCTGCCACCCTTGGATTGCGAAGGCGTTGCCGGCGGTCCATCAGTGCCGGGTGCACCGTGCGACGATGGCAACCCCTTGACGGGGCTGGATACCTGGCAATCGGATTGCACCTGCGCCGGGCTGCCGCTGGATTGCGCCGGCGTGCCCGGTGGCTCCGCGCTTCCCGCGAGCCCCTGCGACGATGGGGATCCCGCTACCGGGGCGGACACCTGGCAAATTGATTGCACCTGCGCTGGGCTGCCGCTGGACTGCGCAGGAGAGGCCGGTGGCTCCGCTCTGCCCGGTACTCCTTGCGATGATGGCCTGGCGCTCACCATCGGCGATGCCTATGGCGTGGATTGCCTGTGCACAGGCCAGCCGTTGGATGCGGATTGCGAGGGCACGCCATTCGGCGCCGCGCTGCCCGGCACCCCTTGCGACGACGGGGATCCGCTCACCGGTGGGGACCTCTGGTCGAATCAATGCAGCTGCGTGGGGCTGCCGCTGGATTGCGCTGGCCTGCCCGGTGGCACCGCGCTGCCCGGCACCCCCTGCGACGACGGTGACCCGGCCACCGGAGGGGACACCTGGGACGCCGACTGCCTCTGCGCCGGGCTCCCGCTGGACTGTGCCGGCGTTCCGGGTGGGGCAGCGCTTCCAGGAAGCCCATGCGATGATGGCGATCCCTCGACCGGTGGTGATGCCTGGAACGAAGCCTGCATCTGCATGGGCGTGCCCTTGGATTGCGAGGGTGTTCCGAGTGGGCCGCAACTGCCCGGAACCCCGTGCGACGACGGCGATGCCGGCACCGGGGGGGATACCTGGACAGCGGACTGCCAATGCCAAGGCCAGGTGATCGATTGCCTCGGTATGGCCGGCGGCCCGGCGCTGCCCGGGTCACCCTGCGACGACGGCAACGCCGCAACCGGGAATGACCAGTGGACCATCGCGTGCGCATGCAGCGGCGACCTCATCGATTGTACAGGCGTGCCGGGCGGTTCCGCCCTGCCTGGAAGTCCCTGCGATGACGGCGACCCCCTGACCGGCGATGACCGCTGGACCGCTGATTGCGCGTGCGCCGGCCTCCTGATCGACTGCGCCGGCGTCCCCGGGGGGGCTTCCTTCGCAGGGACGCCCTGCGATGACGGCGATCCGGCCACAGCGAACGATGCGTGGACGGCGGATTGCGATTGTGCCGGCCTGCTTATCGACTGCACGGGTGTCCCGGGCGGCGCAGCGCTCCCTGGAACGCCCTGCGATGATGGGGACTTCTTCACAGGCGACGACCGGTGGCAGCAGGACTGCACATGCGCCGGCCTCGTCTACGACTGCGAGGGTGAGCCCGGCGGGCCCGCTCAGCCCGGCACCCCTTGCGATGACGGGGACCCGGTCTCGGTGAACGATGCCTGGACCGATGGGTGCGATTGCCTCGGTCAGTACCCCGACTGCCTGGGGGTGATCGCAGGCCCCAATCTGCCCGGCACCCCCTGCGATGATGGTGATCCGGCGACAGCGAACGATGCCTTCACGGCCGATTGTGAATGCCTGGGCCTGCTCATCGACTGCGAGGGCGAGCCTGGCGGAGCCGCTTTGCCGGGCACTCCATGTGATGATGGCAATCCGGCAACGGGCAATGACGCTTGGAACAGTCTGTGCCAATGCCTCGGGGAAGCATTCGATTGCACCGGTGCCGCCGGTGGCACAGCCTTGCCCGGCACCCCTTGTGATGACGGGAATCCGCAGACGGTCGATGACGCCTGGACCCTGGATTGCACCTGCCTGGGCCTGCCACTGGATTGCGCCGGAGTGCCGAACGGAACGGCGTTCATCGATGACTGCGGGGCCTGCGCAGGCGGAACCACCGGGGTGGAGCCGAATCCCGATGCCGATAGCGACCAGGTTGCGGATTGCCTGGACAATTGCCCGGGCCTGTCCAACCCCGACCAGGAGGATTTCGATTGGGACGGCATCGGGAACGTATGCGACAATTGTCCCTGGGTGGCGAATCCCGCGCAGGCGGATGCCAATGGGAATGGCGTGGGCGATGCCTGCGAGGACATCGGCATCGATGAGGTGGCGGCGGCACCGCAACTCGTCGTGCATCCGAATCCGACACGGGACATCCTCCACATCGGACGGGTCGCCTTCGCGCAGCGCATCCTGTTCTGGGATGCCGTGGGCCGCCGGGCGCTCGACCTCCGCTTCACGCCGCAGGTGGACCTGCAGGGGCTTGCCCCAGGCACCTATACCCTGGCCGTGCTCGATGCCAACGGCCAGGTCCTTGGCCGCGCACGCATCGTGAAGCACTGATCAACGGGTGGGCAGGGGGGCGCCCCTGCAAGCCCGGGCCGCTCCATGTAACCCGATACCGGCTTCCGGGGTAGAAAGCCTCGGTTCAGCCGCTCATCCATCGGGGAACGCTCGCGCTGCCTCGCGACGCTCCCGGCGAAAGCCGACGGTGATGCCCGGTTGGTCCATCCAACACCGCATCCCATGCTGCGCTACATCCTGTCCTTCACGTTCGTGCTGTCCGTTGCGCTCCTGCTCGGCCAGACGAGCTCTCAACGGGCGGCCGTCCAGCTTTCCGCCACGGTGCAGGCCGCTCCGGCGCGCATCACCCTGGCCTGGCCCACCATGGCCGGCACCACCAGCATCACCATCTACCGCAAGCTCAAGTCGGCCACGAGCTGGGGCAGCGCCATCGCCAACCCCGCAGCGAGCGACCTGAGCTGGCAGGATAACGCCGTTGCCGTGGGCACGGCTTACGAGTACCGGGTGGTGCGCGTGAGCAACGGGGTGACCGGGAACGGCTACATCTGCACCGGCATCGAGGTCCCGGCGGTGGACTACCGCGGCAAGATGGTGCTGCTCGTCGACAACACGCTCAGCACGCCCCTCTACACCGAGCTGCAGCAGCTCGAGCAGGACCTCCGCGCCGATGGCTGGGGGGTGCTGCGGAGCGATGTGGCGCCCACGGCCACCGTGTCGAGCGTGCGGAACACCATCATCGGCCACTACAACAGCGACCCCGCCAATGTGAGGGCCGTGTACATCGTCGGCCATGTACCGGTACCCTATTCGGGGAACCAGGCCCCCGATGGCCATGGCGAGCACAGCGGCGCCTGGCCCTGCGACGGCTACTACGGCGAGCTCAACGGCACCTGGACAGACAACACGGTGAACAGCGGCGGCATGCAGCGCCCGCAGAATACCAATGTCCCGGGCGACGGCAAGTTCGACCAGAACAACTTCCCCACGGCGGTTGAGCTGCAGGTGGGCCGTGTGGACCTCTCGGACATGCCTGCCTTCAGCGCCTCCTATGTGCAGCTGATGCGCAACTACCTCAACAAGGCGCATGACTTCAAGGTGAAGACATGGACGCCCCAGGTGCGGGGCATCATGTTCGACAATCTCCAGTGGGTGAGCAATCCCTTGGCGGCCTCGGGCTGGCGGAGCATCGCGCCGCTCGTTGGACCATCCAACATCACCACCGCGCAGCAGTCGGCTTGGCCGTTCTATACGCTGGTGAACAACAACAGCTACCTCTGGACCTACAGCAGCGGCGGTGGCGCGCAGGAGACCTACCAGGGTGTCATCACCTATCACGGCGCCGGCAATGTGGGTTCGGTCCATGATTATGCCGCCAGCAACATGAACGGCGTGTTCAACATGGCCTTCGGCAGCTACTTCGGCGACTGGGACAACAAGAACAACTTCCTGCGGGCCCCGCTCTGCAGCGGTCAGGCCCTCACCAATGTGTGGTCGGCCATCCCGGGCTGGTACTTCCACCACATGGGCCTGGGAGAGAACATCGGCTACAGCACATGGGTCACCATGAACAACACGAGCCTCTACACGCCGCTGACGGATGGCTGGCAAGGCTCGATTGGACGGGTCCACCTGGGCCTGATGGGCGATCCCTCGCTGCGGATGGCCATGGTCGCTCCTCCTCAGGACCTCATCGTCAGCAATAGCGCGGGAGCGGCGGCCTTCAGCTGGACAGCGAGCAGCGAGCCCGGGCTCGCGGGCTATCATGTATACGAGCTCGCTTCGGATGGGGGAGTCACGCGGTTGACGGGCTCACCGGTCACGGGCAACAGCTATGTCAACCCCGCCATTCCCTTCGTGAACGGGCGCCAGTACATGGTTCGGGCGGTCAAGCTGCAGGTGAGCACGAGCGGCAGCTACTACAACCTCTCGCTCGGCGCCATCGGCACCGCAGGAGGCGCTACGGCGAATGATTGCCTGGGCGTTCCCGGTGGTGCGGCCGTGCCGGGCACCGCCTGCAACGATGGCAACCCCTGCACCACCAACGATGCATGGAATGCGAGCTGCCAGTGCGTCGGTGTGAATGCCTCGGCGCCGGTGATCGCCTCCCTTGTGAGCAACAGCCCGGTGTGCACCGGCAGCAACCTGGCCTTCACGCTCTCCGTCACGGGTGCCGCTCCCCTTTCCTACAGCTGGACGGGCCCCAACGGCTTCACCTCCAGCCAGCAGAGCCCATCCATTGCAGCAGCTACGACGGCTGCAGCAGGAACCTACACGGTGACCGTGAGCAACGGTTGCGGCAGCGCCCAGCAGAGCATCAATGTGGCCGTGAACGCCCAGCAGTCCTCCACCATCAACTACGTGGGCTCTCCATTCTGCACCACGGTGGCGGGTGTGAGCGTCACGCGCACCGGGGCTTCCGGCGGATCCTACAGCGTGACCCCTGCAGGCCTTTCCATCAACACCTTCAATGGCAATATCGCGCCGGTCTCCAGCACACCAGGCAACTACACGGTGACCTACACGCTGGCCGCTTCGGGTGGATGCCCGGCATTCAGCACCACGGCGACGGTTGTCATCATGACATCGCCGTCGGCCACAATCTCTTACGGGGCTGCACCGGTCTGTTCAGCTGGCGGTCCGGTCAGTGTGGTGCGGACAGGAACGGCCGGTGGCGCGTACAGCGCCTCACCGACCGGGCTCTCCATCAACAGCAGCACCGGAGCAATTAACCCTTCGGGCAGCTCGCCCGGGAACTATACGGTGACCTATGCCATCGCGGCCAGCGGCGGCTGCTCCGCCTTCAGCACCACGGCGAATGTGACCATTGTGGCGGCCAGCACCTGGTACGCCGATGCGGATGGCGATGGCGCCGGTGATCCGGCTACGGCAACTCAGGCCTGCACGGCACCCAACGGCTACATCGCTGCTGGTGGGGACGGCTGCCCCAGCGACCCGCAGAAGACCTCCCCGGGCAGTTGCGGTTGCGGGAACCCTGAGCCGGGAACCGCGTGCAATGATGGCAATCCCGCAACCGGTAATGATGCGATCGGCGCCAGCTGCCAGTGCGTGGGCCAGCTGATCGACTGCCTCGGTGTGGCCGGCGGCACCGCGCTGCCCGGCACGGCCTGCAACGACAACAACGCCAACACCATCAACGACGTGTGGGGCGCGAACTGCACCTGTGCCGGAACGCCCGTGACCTTCGACTGCCTCGGCGTGGCGAACGGCACGGCCCTGCCCGGCACGGCCTGCAACGACGGCAACGCGAACACCGGCAACGATACGTGGAATGCCAGCTGCCAGTGCGTGGGCCAGCTGATCGACTGCCTCGGTGTGGCCGGCGGCACCGCGCTGCCCGGCACGGCCTGCAACGACAGCAACGCGAACACCATCAACGACGTGTGGGGCGCGAACTGCCAGTGCGCTGGTACCCCGGTGGTATTTGACTGCCTCGGCGTGGCGAACGGCACGGCCCTGCCCGGCACGGCCTGCAACGACGGCAACGCGAACACCGGCAACGATACGTGGAATGCCAGCTGCCAGTGCGTGGGCCAGCTGATCGACTGCCTCGGTGTGGCCGGCGGCACCGCGCTGCCCGGCACGGCTTGCAACGACAACAACGCGAACACCATCAACGATGTGTGGGGCGCGAACTGCACCTGTGCCGGAACGCCCGTGACCTTCGACTGCCTGGGTGTGGCCAATGGCACTGCGCTGCCCGGCACGCCCTGCAACGACGGCAACGCGAATACCGGCAACGATACCTGGAATGCCAGCTGCCAGTGCGTGGGCCAGCTGATCGACTGCCTCGGTGTGGCCGGTGGCACCGCGCTGCCCGGCACGGCCTGCAACGACAACAACGCGAACACCATCAACGACGTGTGGGGCGCGAACTGCCAGTGCGCTGGTACCCCGGTGGTATTTGACTGCCTCGGCGTGGCGAACGGCACGGCCCTGCCCGGCACGGCCTGCAACGACGGCAACGCGAACACCGGCAACGATACGTGGAATGCCAGCTGCCAGTGCGTGGGCCAGCTGATCGACTGCCTGGGCGTGGCCGGTGGAAACGCTCTGCCCGGCACGGCTTGCAACGACAACAACGCGAACACCATCAACGACGTGTGGGGTGCGAACTGCACCTGTGCCGGAACGCCCGTGACCTTCGACTGCCTCGGAGTGGCGAACGGCACTGCGCTGCCCGGCACGCCCTGCAACGACGGCAACGCGAACACCGGCAACGATACGTGGAATGCCAACTGCCAGTGCGTGGGTGAAGTGATCGACTGCCTTGGCGTGGCCGGCGGCACCGCGCTGCCCGGCACGGCTTGCAACGACAACAACGCGAACACCATCAACGATGTGTGGGGTGCGAACTGCACCTGTGCCGGAACGCCCGTGACCTTCGACTGCCTGGGTGTGGCCAATGGCACTGCGCTGCCCGGCACGCCCTGCAACGACGGCAACGCGAACACCGGCAACGATACGTGGAATGCCAGCTGCCAGTGCGTGGGTCAAATGATCGACTGCCTTGGCGTGGCCGGTGGAAGCGCTCTGCCCGGCACGGCCTGCAACGACAACAACGCAAACACCATCAACGACGTGTGGGGCGCGAACTGCCAGTGCGCTGGTACCCCGGTGGTATTTGACTGCCTCGGAGTGGCGAACGGCACGGCCCTGCCCGGCACGGCTTGCAACGACGGCAACGCGAACACCGGCAACGATACGTGGAATGCCAGCTGCCAGTGCGTGGGCCAGCTGATCGACTGCCTCGATGTGGCCGGCGGCACCGCGCTGCCCGGCACGGCCTGCAACGACAACAACGCCAACACCATCAACGACGTGTGGGGCGCGAACTGCACCTGTGCCGGAACGCCCGTGACCTTCGACTGCCTCGGCGTGGCGAACGGCACGGCCCTGCCCGGCACGGCCTGCAACGACGGCAACGCGAACACCGGCAACGATACGTGGAATGCCAGCTGCCAGTGCGTGGGCCAGCTGATCGACTGCCTCGGTGTGGCCGGCGGCACCGCTCTGCCTGGCACGGCCTGCAACGACAACAATGCGAACACCATCAACGATGTGTGGGGCGCGAACTGCCAGTGCGCTGGTACCCCGGTGGTATTTGACTGCCTCGGCGTGGCGAACGGCACGGCCCTGCCCGGTACGCCCTGCAACGACGGCAACGCGAACACCGGCAACGACACGTGGAATGCCAACTGCCAGTGCGTGGGCCAGCTGATCGACTGCCTCGATGTGGCCGGCGGCACCGCGCTGCCCGGCACGGCCTGCAACGACAACAACGCCAACACCATCAACGACGTGTGGGGTGCGAACTGCACCTGTGCCGGAACGCCCGTGACCTTCGACTGCCTGGGTGTGGCCAATGGCACTGCGCTGCCCGGCACGCCCTGCAACGACGGCAACGCGAATACCGGCAACGATACGTGGAATGCCAACTGCCAGTGCGTGGGCCAGCTGATCGACTGCCTCGGTGTGGCCGGTGGCACCGCGCTGCCCGGCACGGCCTGCAACGACAACAACGCGAACACCATCAACGACGTGTGGGGCGCGAACTGCACCTGTGCCGGAACGCCCGTGACCTTCGACTGCCTGGGTGTGGCCAATGGCACTGCGCTGCCCGGCACGCCCTGCAACGACGGCAACGCGAACACCGGCAACGATACGTGGAATGCCAACTGCCAGTGCGTGGGTGACGTGATCGACTGCCTTGGCGTGGCCGGTGGAAGCGCTCTGCCCGGCACGGCTTGCAACGACAACAACGCGAACACCATCAACGACGTGTGGGGTGCGAACTGCACCTGTGCCGGAACGCCCGTGACCTTCGACTGCCTCGGAGTGGCGAACGGCACGGCCCTGCCCGGTACGCCCTGCAACGACGGCAACGCGAACACCGGCAACGACACGTGGAATGCCAGCTGCCAGTGCCTGGGTCAAGTGATCGACTGCCTGGGCGTGGCCGGTGGAAACGCTCTGCCCGGCACGGCTTGCAACGACAACAACGCGAACACCATCAACGACGTGTGGGGTGCGAACTGCACCTGTGCCGGAACGCCCGTGACCTTCGACTGCCTCGGAGTGGCGAACGGCACGGCCATGCCCGGTACGCCCTGCAACGACGGCAACGCGAACACCGGCAACGACACGTGGAACGCCAACTGCCAGTGCGTGGGTCAAGTGATCGACTGCCTGGGCGTGGCCGGTGGAAGCGCTCTGCCCGGCACGGCTTGCAACGACAACAACGCGAACACCATCAACGACGTGTGGGGTGCGAACTGCACCTGTGCCGGAACGCCCGTGACCTTCGACTGCCTCGGAGTGGCGAACGGCACGGCCATGCCCGGTACGCCCTGCAACGACGGCAACGCGAACACCGGCAACGACACGTGGAACGCCAGCTGCCAGTGCGTGGGTCAAGTGATCGACTGCCTTGGCGTGGCCGGTGGAAGCGCTCTACCTGGCACGGCCTGCAACGACAACAATGCGAACACCATCAACGACGTGTGGGGTGCGAACTGCACCTGTGCCGGAACGCCCGTGACCTTCGACTGCCTCGGAGTGGCGAACGGCACGGCCCTGCCCGGTACGCCCTGCAACGACGGCAACGCGAACACCGGCAACGACACGTGGAATGCCAACTGCGAATGCACGGGTGTCCTCATCGATTGCACGGGCACCATCGGCGGCAGCGCCCTCCCTGGTACGCCCTGCAACGACGGGAACCCGAATACGGTGGACGACACCTGGAATGAGCAGTGCTTCTGCGTGGGCGTGTTGCAGGCTGTTGATTGCGCGGGTGTGGTCGGCGGCGGAGCCTTCCTGGATGCCTGCGGCACCTGTGCGGGCGGCACCACAGGCATCATCCCCAACCCGGATGGCGACGGCGATGGCCTGCTTGACTGCATGGACAACTGCGCCACCTCCTTCAACCCTGGCCAGGACGACTTCGATGGTGACGGCATCGGCGATGCCTGCGACAATTGCGTCTGGGTCTACAATCCTGACCAGGCCGATACGGATGTGAATGGGCAGGGCGATGCCTGCGATATCACCACGGGGTTGGAAGAGCCCGGTCAGCAGTCAGTCCTGGCCGTCATCCCGAATCCGGCCCGCGGCGGCCTGGTAAGGCTCGATATGGATGACAGGCATGTTCAGCGCTTGCGGATGCTGAGCGCCACGGGCAGCCTGGTCCTGGATATTCCCTGGCACCGGTTCCTGGATGTGGATGCCCTGGCGCCGGGCCTGTATACGATCGTTGCGCTGGATGCGGAAGGCAGACCGCTGGCGCACGCCCGGTTCGTCAATCAATGATGGACCTGTGTTGGATGGACGGGCCTCGGCGGATGCCGGGGCCTTTCCTTTTCACGCCCTCACCGCAGCAGGGTCACCGATCCGATGAGGTCCGCCTTATCCGGCGTGAATTGATCCTTGGCCTTCAGCGTCCACACGTACACCCCTGTCGGGAGTTCCTGCCCGCCGTTCAGGTAGCTGCCATCCCATCCCTGCGCAGGATCGGTTGTCCGGAAGACCAGCTGCCCCCATCGGTCGAAGACCATGAATTCATACCAGTCCTCCTGGACGCCGATGATGGAGGGGCGGAATACCTCGTTTATGTCATCCGCATTCGGGGTGAATGCATTGGGCACATGGATGGTGAGGTTGTCGTCCACCAGCACACGCAGGCATTCCGAGTTCGCGCACCCGAGCGTATCCGTTGCGGTCAGGCAGATCACGCGCTCACCCACCTCCGCGCTGAAGGTCCATTGAAAGGTCCCGCTGGTGTCCAGCACAAGGTCATCTATCGTCCAGCTGTAGAGGGCGAGTGAATCCGCGGCGTGGAATACGGTGACGGTTGGTGACTCGATGCTGACCCGCGGCGGCAAGGCATAGAAGGAGGCTTCAGGTCCCGCGGAGACGAGCACGGCCCCCTCCATGGTGGTGCTTCCAACGCATCCGTTCGCGTCGGTCACGGTGAGGGCGACATCGTAAGCGCCTGCACCCGTATAGGTGTGATAGGCCACGGCCGTGCTGTTCCCCGCCGCGCCATCCCCGAATGCCCAAGCCGCGCTCAGCAGGCTGCCGGCCGTGGTATTGGTGAATTCCGCTTGATGCGGTGCGCAACCAGCGCCCTCCGCCACCGAGAAGGAGGGCAAGGGCAGCGGGTGAACGGTGACGGCCACGGTGGCCTGATCGAAGGCCCCCGCGCAGGCCCCGGTACCGTAAAGGAGGTAGGTGTAGGTGCCAGGGATGTCAGAACCCGGCGAGAAGGTGCCGCTGGCGGTGCCTGCGGGGCCTGCCCATGTGCCGCCCGCCTGCGCGCCGCTCAACAGGCCCAGCAGATTGGTCGATGGTCCATCGGCGCAGATGTTCAGGATGCCGTCCACGCCCGCTTGCGGCAGCTGGTCAACGGTCAGCTGGATGACCGCCTGAGCGGAAGGGCAGGGCGCGGTGCCGGGCACGGTGTAAGTGTAAGCCCCGGCTGCAGCGGTAGGCGGATCGATCGGCACGGCCACAGGTCCGTCAGGCCCTGTCCACGAGCCGCCGGCCTCCGGTGATCCCCCAAGCCAGCTGAAGGGGTCCACCGGCGGTTCGTCCGCGCAAAGGGTTACGCTTCCCCCCGTGCCGGCGGATGGCGCCGGGGTTACGGCAACATCCACGGTGCTCGATGCGGCGGGGCAGGGGGCGATGCCCTGTACCGAATAGGTATAGATACCTGGCTGGTCAGCAGCAGCAGCGAACGTGGGGCCATGCGGACTGCCATCCGGGGCTGACCATGCGCCTCCGGCCGCAGGCGAGCCTCCAAGTGCGTTGAATAGGCTGGCAGGGGCTCCAGCGCTGCTGCACACCGTCAGCGAGCCATCCAGTCCGCTGCTTACCGCTTGAGCGATGGTCACGGTCACGGCCGCCGTAGCCGCTGGGCACGGTCCGTTCGACGGAAGGGTATAGGAATACACGCCGCTGGCTTCAATCGCCGGGTCCAGCGTTCCGGCCACGCCCCATCCACCAGGGCCCGTCCAAGTCCCCCCGGCCTGCGGTGCGCCGCCGAGGTAGTCGATCAGCGCGATTGCCGCATCGCTGCTGCATATCGAGAGGACGCCATCGGTTCCCGGGTCGCTTGCGGGAGTGGTGGTAATGCTCACCGTGGCGCTGGCTGCTGGACAGGGTGCCGCTGCTGGAATCGTATAGGTGTAGGTTCCGTCAACTGATGACCCGGGCGAGAAGCTTCCGCTGGTGGGGGCGCCGACCGGGTCGGTCCATGTGCCACCGGGTTGCGCCCCGGCACCCAGTGCGGCCAGCAGATCGACGGCAGCATCCTCGCTGCATACCGCCACGGTGCCGTCAATACCGGCATAGGGCTCGGGGTTCACGGTGATCGTAAGGATGGCTTGAGCAGTGGTGCAGGGCGGTGAAGCGGAGAGGGTATAGATGTAGACGCCAGGGGTGGAGGATCCCGGCGAGAACGTTCCGCTCACTGCCGCACCGCCGGGCCCCGTCCAATCACCGCCGGCATCCGGTGCACCGGCCAGCGCGGAAAGGAGGTCCAACGGTGCCGAGGCTTCGCACAAGGTGACGGAAGCATCCGATCCGGCATCCGGCTGATCGCTTACCGTCAGGCTCAAGGTCGCCACAGCGTTCGGACAGGGTACCGCACCCGTCGCCGTGTATTGGTAATCCCCGTCCACGAGCGCTGAAGGAAGCGCCGAGCCGCCGATCGCAGCACCGGTTGGGTCGGTCCATTGCCCCGAGGCGTCGGGGCTACCTCCCAGAAGGCCGAGCAGGTCGGTGAGCCCTGCTGTTTCGCAGAGCACCGCCGTCGCATCGGAACCAGCGTTGGGCAAGGCATTCACCGTTACCGCCACCGTCGCTGAGCTCGTGGGGCAAGGGGGTGTTCCGGGCACGGCATAGGTGTAGGCGCCAGCCGCATCGATGCCCGGGGAGAAGAGCCCGGTGACCGTTGTGCCGCTCGGCGAGGTCCAGGCACCACCGGGGTCGGGGCTTCCACCCAAGGCGGTGACGAGGTCCACCGGCGCATCGCTGGAGCAGAGGGTGAGGGCCCCATCCGACCCAGCGCTCGGCGAAGGATTCACGGTGACCGTAACGCTGGCGCTCGCATTCGGGCATGGGGCGGTGCCGTTCACCGTGTAGGTGTACACGCCAGATGCATCTGTGGCAGGGCTGAAGAGACCGGCGAAGGCACCGGCGGGGCCGGACCAGCTCCCACCCGGTGCGGGAGTGCCTCCAAGGGCGCTGGTCAATCCGAAGGGGGCATCGCCAGCACACACGGTGGTGGTCGCATCGGCTCCTGCATCGGGCTGCTGCGCGATGGTCACCGTCACCGTCGCGGAAGCAGAGCAAACCGGTGCTGCGCTGGTCACGGTGTAGACATAGGCCCCGCTTGCATCAACGGACGGATCGAGCGAGCCGCTGTGCGCTGCGCCCGAAGGTCCGGTCCATGCGCCACCGGCTTGCGGCGAGCCGCCGAGGGCGCTGAAGAGCGATTGCGCCGCCCCGCTGCTGCATGCCGAAAGGCTGCCGTTGGAGCCTGCGTTGGCCGGGCACGCCTGGATGACCGCGGGCGAGGAGGGCACCACGGCATCCCCGCCGCAGCCGGCGCCGCTCCAGCCGCCGGTCTCGCTGTCGCCGAAGGTGTTGAAGGTGACGCCGAGGCCCAGGCCATTCAAGCACGCTGGGCCGCTCAGCACACTGATCGTCCAGCAGAACTGCCAGTTCACGGCGCCCACGCAGAAATCGCCGAAGTTGTTCCCCGGGTTGCCATCGGCCGGGACGGAATAGTTGTAGAAGAACCCCGGGCCCTGCGGTCCGATGTTCGTGCCCGCCGTGCCTTGCACGCTGGGGTACCAGGCCCAGGTGCCGGTGCCGGAGCATGAGGCCGGCGGAGGTCCGGGAGTGAGCGTGCTCAGGTCCCAGCCCGGGCCGAAGCTGGCCGCGATGCCGTGGAACCAATTGGCGTTGGTGGAATTCCAGTTGGTGACGGTGAAGCAGAAGGTGACCGTCTCTCCGCAACCATAGGTGCCGTTCACCGGTGGCGGCGATTGCGTGAAATTGTAGGCGACCAGGCAGGGCTGTGCATGGCCTGCAATGCCGATGGCGAGCGCTGCAATGCAGAGGAGCGATCGGAAGGAGGGCACGCGGGAAGGGGCTAGGTGTTCCAAGTATAACGACCGCCGCCCAACCCGCAAGGTTGCCTGTCCTCAAGTTGCCAGCACAGGCATCAACCGGAGGAGGTCATCCGGGATGCGCTTCCGATGGCCGATGGCTTCAGCGAAGGGGGTGAGCACGATCTGCCCGCAGACCTCGCCGACCATGGCATCGCGCGCGCCCTGGAGCAGCTGGTCCACGGCAGCGACGCCCATCCGGCTGGCCATCACACGGTCGACCACGGTGGGCGAGCCGCCACGTTGCAGGTGGCCCAGCACCGTCACGCGCATGTCATACTGCGGATGGATGAGCTTCACTTTCCGCGCAACCTCGGCGGCGCCGCCCTCCTCATCGCCTTCGGCCACCACCACGATGCTGGATGATTTGCTCTGCTCGGCACGGGCCAATGCGGCCGCCAGTTCCTCGATGCGTTGCGGCACTTCTGGGAGCATCACGTACTCCGCTCCGGCGGCGATTGCGCTGGCCAGCGCAATGAATCCTGTATCCCGTCCCATGACCTCCACGAAGAAGAGCCTGTCGTGGGACGCCGCCGTATCGCGCAGCTTGTCGATGGCCTCCACCGCGGTGTTCACGGCGGTATCGAAACCGATGGTGCGGTCCGTTCCGGCCAGGTCGTTGTCGATGGTGCCAGGCAAGCCGATGATGCGGATCTCATGCTCCTGGAACAGCGCGCGGGCTCCTGCGAAGGTGCCGTCCCCGCCGATCGCCACGAGGGCATCGATGCCGTGCCGCTGGAGCGTGGCGGTCGCTTGGCTGCGGCCCTCGAGCGTCCGGAACCCATCGCTCCGCGCCGACCGCAGGATGGTGCCTCCGCGCTGGATGATGTTGCTCACATCACGCGGCCCGAGCGGTCGCACCTCATCGCGGATCATCCCATCGTAGCCGCCCATGATGCCCGAGCACCGCAGCCCATGATAGGCCGCGCTGCGCACCACGGCGCGTATCGCGGCATTCATCCCTGGGCTGTCTCCGCCCGAGGTGAAGACGCCGATGTGCCCGATGCCCGGGCCTGCGCTCATTGGGCGATCACCGTGCCCACCCAGCGGGGCTGGCCGTTGAGCCCCTCGGCAAGCAGCACCCGGTAGGTGCCCCCCGGCAGGTTGCCGCGCTCGATCCACGCCGTGGGGCCGAAGACCAGAGGATGCCGAGCAGCCTCACGGCCTGCCGCATCGATCAGGACCACTTGCGCACCCTGGCTGGTCCGGCCGAGGTCCAGGTTGAAGCCATCGGTGAAGACGGTGGGATAGGGCTTGGCCATCGCGCCTGCCGCCGGCTGTTCGATTCCGGTGGTGGTGCCAGGGTGGCTGTAAAGGTTGAAGATGCAGCCCAGGTACAGCGTGTTGCCGCTGGCGTGGAAGGTGTTCTGGGAGATGACATCGGGGCCGTTGAGTCCGGTCTCGTAGACGCTGAAGGTCGCACCATTGTCGGTGGAGCGAAGCACATTGTTGTCCGGCGCCCCGGTGAGCGCCCAATACTTCCCATCGTAGAGAATGAGCTCCCCTGCCTGCGGCGCCGCTGGTGCCCCGCTGGAACCGATCCAGGTGGAGCCGCCATTGTTGCTGTAGCGGAAGCCGAGCCCCGAGATCACCATGAGGCGCGCAGGGGTGCCCTGCACGGCGTAGCACGTGAAGTTGGCCGAGGCGATCGGGCTCCACGTCACCGCCAGGTTGCTGGAGGAGGAAAGGCCGGTGCTCGTGGCCGCATAGAGCAGGCTTCCCACCTGCGCCACTTGGTAGACCGTCATGTTCAGGGCCAGGCCATTGTTGCCGCTGAACCAGAAGTCGCCATTGTCGGTGGTGCGGTAGATGCCGCCGCCGCCGCCGATGGTGGCGCTGTACACCGCAAGGGTGGTGGACCCGGCACGGATGAACTTCTTCGCGTAGTTCGAGGAACTCGCGGTCGGCAGGCTGGTATTCGCAAGGCTCCAGGAAGCGCCGCCATTGGTGCTGCGGTAGATGCCCGATTCCGTTCCGCAAAGCAGGACGGTGCCGTTGTAGAATACCGAGTGGATCTGCGTGAGGGTGGTGGGCAGCCCCGTGTTCGCCGGGTTCCAGGATGCGCCGTTATCCGTGCTCATGATCACCCCGTTGGGGTAGCTAACCATGTAGATGGCACCGGGTGAGGTGGTGATGCTCTGAACGGCGGTGTAGCCGGGGTGGTTGATCTGCGTCCACTGCGCAATGGCGCTGTTCACGAAGATGATGGCCGCTGCGGCAGCCGAGAGGAGAAGTCGATTCATGGAGAGGGGGGTGGGGCTGCGAAAATAGGTCTGGAACGTATCTGGGGCACTGTAACTTTGCACAATGCTCAGGTTGCTGCTCGAAAGGGGTACGGCCGCTCTCATGGCGTTGCTCATGGGGGTCCTGCTCGTCGGGCCTGTGATTCCGCACCATTGCGACGAGCACGCCGAGGCTGTGCCCGTCGAGGGGGCCTCCGGTGCGGCAATCGTGCACGGTGACTGCAGCATCTGCGATCTCGTCCTGCCGGGCTTCCTGGCTGCTCCAGCCATTGGGATGGCCGAGCCTGAGCAGCCCATGGAAGGGCGATGGGCTCCCTGCGCACAGCAGGTCCTGCCGGCCCCCGGATTCGACCACAAGGGAAGAGGTCCGCCGCAAGCGTGACCCGCTGCTGACGCAGTGATGCGCTGAGGCGCACCATTCCGCATGCTGCTGCATGCATTCCCGCCTTTCAGGTCGAATCCAAACCATGTCGTTGCATCGGCTCTTGTCCCTTTTCCTCGTCCTGACGTTCGTCGCCACCCAAGGGGTGACGGCGCAACCGGCGGATTCGTGCGCAATCGTGCTCTCCGGCGTCGTCCTGGACGAGCATGACCGGCAGCCTCTTTCCTATTCCGAGGTATTCATCCCTGCCTTGGGCAAGGGCAGCGTGGCCGACGCGATGGGCCGGTACCGGATCGAAGGCCTCTGCGCCGGCACCTACCTGGTGAAGGTCGCGCACCTCGGATGCGAGCCGGTGATGCGCCAGATGACCCTGAGCCGGTCCATCACCGCTGACTTCATGCTGGAGCATCACGCGGAGGAGCTGCGCGAACTGGAGGTGGTCCAGAAGCGGCCTGACGAGAATGTGGGCCATGCGCGGCAAGGGCTCGATCGGCGCGCCATGGATGAACGTGCAGGCGGTGCGCTGGCCGATATGATCACCGTGGTGCCCGGCGTGGCCATCCAGTCCAGTGGGCCCACCATCGCCAAGCCCATGGTGCACGGGCTCAGCGGCAACCGGGTGCTAACGCTCAACCAAGGGGTCCGCCAGGAGGACCAGCAGTGGGGAACGGAGCATGCGCCCAGCCTTGATCCGCTGAGCAGCGACCGGATCACCGTGGTGAAGGGCGCTGCCAGCGTGCAGTACGGCAGTGATGCCATCGGAGGGGTGGTGGTCACCGAGCCGGTGGAGCTCCCGCGCGAAGCGGGGATCGGCGGCGAGCTGCGCAGCCTTGGCGTGCTCAACGGACGCGGCGGCGGAGCGAGCGGCGTGCTGCAGGGCGGCGTGAAGGGCTTGCGCGGCCTGGGCTGGCGCGTGCAGGGAAGCGGGCGCATGCTGGGCGACAGCGAATCGGCCCGCTACACCCTGAGCAACACCGGACTCCGTGAGGCGGGCGCCTCGGCCGCAATCGGCTACCGCGACCACCGCTGGAGCGCGCAGCTCTACTACAGCTGGTTCGGCCGGGAGCTCGGCATACTGCGAGCGGCTCACATCGGCAACCTCACCGACCTGGCCAACGCCATCGCATCAGGGCGTCCTTGGTACATCGCCGACCCCACTTATGCCATCGAAGCCCCGCGGCAGGTGGTGCAGCACCATCTTCTCAAGGCCGAGGCCACCATGGCCGTGAGCGACCGCAGCCGCCTGGCGCTCACCTATGCCTACCAGGCCAACGATCGGCAGGAGTACGATATCCGGCGCAGCGGCCGCAGCGCCTTGCCCTCGCTCGACCTCTATCTGGCTACGCACACCGCCGAGGCCGTCCTCAAGCACTGGATCGGGCCCCGGTTGCACGGCAAGGTTGGTGTGAATGCCCTGCTTCAGGACAACGCGAATATCCCGGGCACCGGCGTGCGCCCGCTTCTGCCCGACTACCGGAAGGAGAGCACGGGCTTCTTCATCCTGGAGCACCTGCCGGTAGGCGACCGCTTCGAATTGGAGGCCGGTGCGCGCATCGAGACCACGCGGTTGGCCGTGGCCCGATTTGCCGCCGATGGCCGGCTCGAGCAACCGGAGCACGCCTTCCTCAACCATGCGCTGAGCATCGGTGCCAACTGGAGCCCCGCCGACAGAGTCGGTCTCCGCTTCAACCTCAGTTCCGCCTTCCGCCCGCCGCATGTGAGCGAGCTCTACAGCGAAGGGCTCCACCATGGCGCCGCCGCCATCGAGCTGGGCGACCCCGCGCTGGGCAGCGAGCGCGCTCTGAAGGGCGTGCTCGATGCCCAGGCCTCCGCTGGTCGCGTGCGGATCGATGCCACCCTCCACGCCGCGCTGATCGACGACTTCATCTACCTGCGCCCTGACGGCACGCGCCTCACCATCCGCGGTGCCTTCCCCGTGTTTCGCTACGTGGCCACCGACGCCTGGGTCACCGGTGCCGACCTTGCCGTGCGCGTGCGCCTCGCTCGCGGCCTCGCCTGGCATCTGCGCGGCTCCACGGTGCGCGGACGCGACCTCGGCCGCGATGAATGGCTCTTCCAGATGCCCTCCGACCGGGTGGAGCAAGAGCTGCGCCTGAACCGGCCCCGCGGCGCCTGGACCGAGCTGGCCGCAGGTGCCATCAGCGGCATCGTAGGCCGCCAGCAGCGCATCCCCGAAGCCCTCGATTTCGCCGCTCCGCCAGGAGGCTACCACCTGCTGGGCTTCACGGCCTCCGCCGCGCGCCCCTGGGGCACCGGCGAGATCCGCTTCGGCCTGCGTGCCGCCAATGCGCTCAATATGGCCTACCGCGACTACCTCGACCGCTTCAGGTACTACGCCGATGCCCGCGGGCTGGATGTGAGCCTGTGGATCACATACCGCTTCGGCCGCGTGGCCCGACCATGAACCCAAAGTGCCTATGCATCGCCTCACACTGCGCGCCGCGCCGTCCATCACCGATGCCGGTGCAAGCGAATGCCCTTCAGCCGGCCGCACCGCCTGCATCGCCGGCCCGCGCGCCACCGCGCAGCGGGCACGCAACAGCAATCGAAGCAGCAGAATCGACAAAGAACCTTGAAACCCGAAGACCATGAAGACCAACCGCATCATTCTGGCCATCGCCATGGCCGCTGCCGCCAGCCTCACCGCCTGCAAGAAGGAGGAGGAGCCGAACCGTCCTTCCGGAGGCGGCCCGCCGAATGAGGAGGAGCTCATCACCACGCTGATCCTCACCTTCGCCGACATCGCCGACCCGTCGCAGACCTACGAGCTGCGCTTCACCGATAGCGACGGCGACGGCGGTGCCGCAGCCGTGCTGCACATCGACACCCTGCCCGCCGGGCGCACCTTTGGGCTGCTCGTGGGCTTGCTCGATGAGAGCGTCAACCCCGCCGACACGGTGACCCATGAAGTGCAGGCCGAGGACGAGGAACACCAGTTCTTCTTCCAGGTGAGCGGCGCGGCGATGACTGTGGCCTACGCCGACCAGGATGCCAACGGCCAGCCAGTCGGCGTGCTCAATACGGCCATCACCGGCGCATCCAGCACCGGCACCATCACCGTCACCCTGCGCCACGAACCGAACAAGGGCGCGCCTGGCGTTGCGGCCGGCGACATCACCAATGCGGGCGGCGAGACCGATATCGAGGTGACCTTCCCGCTGGTCATCCAATAGCCGTTACGCCGGAAGGGGGAGCGCATTGCATGGCCATGAAGCGAGCGCGCATCGCGCCCCTCCTCCTGGCCTGGGCGGTGCCGGCCTTGCTGGCCTGCCAGAGCGGCGGTTCCCCTCCGGAAGCGCCCGCAGCAGCCACCGAACAGCGCGAGCGCGCGACGCTGCAGGCCCTGCTGGACACCTTCGTGGCGCGGCCCGCCGAGGTGTCCTTCCGGGTCGAAAAGAGCGAGCGCCGCTTCTCCGTGCTGGCGGGCGGTGCGGTGGTGAAGAGCTATCCCTGCGTGCTCGGCGAGGTGCCTGAGGGCGACAAGCGGCATCAAGGCGACCGCCGCACCCCCGAGGGCGTCTTCGGCATCCGTGGCAAGCGCGTTCACGACCGCTGGCACCGTTTCATCTGGCTCGATTACCCCAATGCCGAAAGCTGGAGGCGCTATCGTGAGCGGAAGGCGAAGGGGCTGATTCCGGCCGGCAGGGATATCGGCGGGGAGATCGGCATCCATGGCGTGCCGGAGGGCATGGACCATTGGATCACAGCCGGCGCCGATTGGACCTGGGGCTGCATCGCCCTGCGCAATGCCGACGTGGACGAGATCTACCCCTGGATCATCCCGGGACGCACCCTGATCGAGGTGGTGCCGTGAGGCTCAGGGCACGATGGCTTCCGGGAAGAGTTCGTCGTATCCCGTGCGCTCATCGCGCCGTCGCGCGAAGCGCATGCCCCCGATCTCCTGGATGACCACCTCCAAGGTGGTGCGGACAAGGGAGCCCTCCAGCAGGTGGCCGCCGCTCATGCGCCCCTCGCTGTCGGCCACGGCCAGATGAAGGTGCAGCCCATGCCGTGACAAGGTGCCGCTGAGCGCGCACACTTCCAGGTCGCCGCTGATGGATTCGGCGGATGAGCGCCCCCCGAACCGCAATGCTGCGATGCTCAGGCTGCCCACCGCGCTCACGATCACGCCGGCCTCCAAGCCGTTCTGATGGGCCCAGTCGCGCAGCGTCGCTCTCACATCGGCGCCGGGCAGCAAGCGCAGGGCATGCAGCGCATAGGGCCTGCCGGCGGCCGTGATCATGCGTCGAAGCCGTTGGGGAACTGCTGCTTGAGTGCGGCGATGCCATCGCGCACCCGGTCCTCCTGCTCGCCCCTGAAGGCGGCCAGCCGGCCGGCGAGCTGCGCATCGTGGATGGCGAGGATCTGCACCGCCAGCAGCCCTGCGTTGCGCGCGCCATTCACCGCCACGGTGGCCACCGGCACGCCGGCCGGCATCTGCACGATGCTGAGGAGCGAATCCCAGCCATCGATGCTGTTCCGGCTCTTGATGGGCACGCCGATGACAGGAAGGGTGGTGAGCGAGGCCACCATGCCCGGCAGGTGCGCGGCGCCTCCGGCTCCGGCGATGATCACCTTCACGCCGCGCGCGGCAGCGCCCTTGGCGTAGGCGAACATGCGGTCGGGCGTGCGGTGCGCGCTCACCACCGTGAGCTCATGCGGTACGCCGAATTCCTTCATCGTGTCCACGGCCTCGCGCATCGTCTCCAGATCGCTGCGGCTGCCCATGATGATGCCTACCATGCGGTTGGGGTTGTCAGGTTGTTGCGTTGCTCGGGGGAGAGGTGCGCGGTACCACGCGCCCATGCACCTTGGTGACGGCGATGGCCTGGTCCAGGCCGGAGTCGTCCGCGGCGATCGCGGTCACATGGCCCATCTTCCGGCCGGTGCGCGTCTCGTGCTTGCCGTAGTGGTGCACGAAGGTGCCAGGGATGTGCAGGATGTCGTCCAGGCCCTTCACCTCGGGTTCGCCGGTTCCGCCTTCGCCCACCAGGTTGATCATGGCCGCGCGGCCCCGCAAGGCCGTATCGCCCAGCGGCCATCCCATGTAGACCCGCAGCAGCTGGTCGAACTGGGAGCTGGCACAGGCCTCGATGGTGTGGTGGCCGCTGTTGTGGGCGCGGGGCGCCGTCTCGTTCACGAGCAGCTCATCATCCTTGGTCAGGAACATCTCCACGGCATACAGCCCGGGCGCGCCGAAGGCCTCCGCCACGCGCTTCGCGAGCCGGCGCGCCGCATCGCTCGTGTGATGCGGTATGCGGGCCGGCGCCCTCAGGTGGTCCACCAGATTGAGCCGCGGGTCGAAGACCATCTCCACGGGGTCGTACACGGCCTCGGTGCCCTTTTCGTTGCGCACCACGATCACGGCCAGTTCGAGCGCGATGTCAGCGCGCTCCTCGAGCACCGCCGGTGCGTCGAAGGCCTTGGCAGCATCCGCTACCGTGTCGATGGGCATCACGCCCTTCCCGTCGTATCCGCCCGTCCGCGTCTTCAGGAAGGCGGGCAGCAGCCGGGCATGCGCAGCGATCCCGCCGGGCGCCTCGATGAGCGCGAAGGGGGCGGTGGGTATGCCGTGCTCGGCATAGAAGCGCTTCTGCAGCCCTTTGTCCTGGATGATTCGGAGCACCCCGGGGTCGGGGATGACGCGCTTGCCCATGCGCTGGAGCGCCTCCAGCGCTTCCACGGAGACCTGCTCGATCTCGATGCCGACGACATCCGCATCCCGGGCGAAGGCCAGCACCGTGTCGCGGTCGCGGAAATCGCCGGTGACGAAGCGCGTGGCGATCCCTGCGCAGGGTGCTTTGGCGTCCGGATCGAGCACATGCACCGCCACGCCGTAGCGCAGGGCATTCTCGATGAACATGCGGCCCAACTGGCCGCCGCCCAGCAATGCGATGACGGGTGCCTTGGCCATCGGGGGCGAAGATACCCGGTGGCACCGGAGCGCTCAGTGGCGCTTGCGGATCAGCTTTGGGGCCCGCATGCCGGTGATGCGGTAGCCGGCCGAGAGCATCAGCGACCGGTTGCGCGGGAAGATGGCCTGGTCATCCGCGAGGATGGTGGAGAGCCCGTTGTAGTAGCGCACGCCCAGGTCGAGGCCGCTCACGAGGTCCACGCCGGCGCCGAGGATGAGGCCCTGATCCCAGCTCTTGTAGCTGGACGTCACGTCGGCATCGCCCTCGGGGCCGTGCTGCTGCGCCAGCAGCAGGCGTCCCACCTGGAAGCCGCCTTGCACGTTGAACGCGTTGCCCACGTAGAGCTTGACGGACAGCGGAACCTGGGCGTACAGCGTGCGCACGCTGCTGCGGTCGCCATCGGGCAGGGTGTAGCCGGAGCCCAGAGCCGTGATGAGCAGCTCCGGCTGGATCTCCATGCGCGGAGCCGCCCGCAGCGCGAAATAGGCGCCAGCGGCCCCGCCGGGGATCATGCGGGTGGATACCGCTCCGGTGCGTGTCTCACAGGCCAGGATGCCGCCCTTCACGCCGAGGCCGGAGCGTTGCGCGCACAGGGGCGCTGCGGTGAGGGCGAGCAGGGGGAGCAGCAGGGGACGCATCGGGACCGGTTTCACGGGTGCTTTACGCAGGCCAGGTCCCCGCGGGTTTCCGCAATGGCCGGCAATTCGCCGATCGTCGCCCGGTCGCCCACGGATCGGGCCAAGGCTACGACGGATGCGCTCACCGCGCGGCGGCCAACTGAGTGATGGCCGAGCGCGGATCCCCCGCTCCGAACACGCTGTTGCCGGCCACGAGCACATCGGCGCCGGCATCCGCCAGCCGCGCGGCGTTGCCCGCATCCACGCCACCGTCGATCTCGATCAGGGCAGCGGACCCGGTCCTGCTGCGCAGCAGCTTCAGCGCGGCGATCTTCTCGTAGGTCCGCTCGATGAACCGCTGGCCGCCGAATCCGGGGTTCACGCTCATGAGGCAGACGAGGTCGATGTCGGCGAGGACGTCCTCGAGCAGGTCGACACGCGTGTGGGGATTGATGGCCACGCCCGCCTTCATGCCTGCCGCCTTGATGGCCTGGATGCTGCGGTGCAGGTGCGGGCAGGCCTCGTAATGCACGGTGAGGTGGTCCGCGCCCGCATCGCGGAACGCGCCGATGTACTTATCGGGCTCCACGATCATCAGGTGCACATCGAAGGGCTTCCTCGCATGCTTGCGGATGCTCCTGATCACGGGCAGGCCGAAGCTGATGTTGGGCACGAAGACGCCGTCCATCACGTCGATGTGGTGCCAGCCCGCATCGCTCTCCTCGATGAGCCGGACCGCTGCGCCCAGCTCGGCGAAGTCGGCGGAGAGCAGGGAGGGGGCGAGGAGGTGGGGCATGGCGCGAAGGTAGGTGGACCCTGAAAAGCAGTTGTCAGCTGTCCATTACCGGGTACAACACACCCCGGCAACCGGCAACTGACAACCGACAATGAGGTACCCTTCAGCCCAGGTAGGCCTTCAGCACGCTGCTTCGGCTCGTATGCTTCATGCGGCGGATCGCCTTCTCCTTGATCTGGCGCACACGCTCGCGGGTGAGGTCGAACTTCTGGCCGATCTCCTCCAAGGTGTGCGGCTGGTTGCCGTTGAGCCCGAAATAGAGGCGGATCACATCGGCCTCGCGGCCGGCCAGCGCGCGCAGGCTGCGCTCGATCTCGTTCCTGAGGCTGTCGGTCATCAGGCTCTCCAGCGGGCTGGGGAGGTCGTCGTTCGACATCACATCCATCATGGTGCCGCTGTCGCCGTCGTCGCGCAAGGGGGCATCCATGCTCAGGTGCCGGCCGGTGTTGTTGAGGCTGGTCTTCACCTCCTCAAGGGTCATCTCCAGCACCTCGGCCAGCTCATGGGCGGTGGGCGGGCGCTCGTGCTCCTGCTCCAGCTTGGCGAAGGCCTTGTTGATCTTGTTGATGGAGCCGATCTTGTTCAGGGGCAGGCGCACGATGCGGGCCTGCTCGGCCAGGCTCTGCAGGATCTGCTGGCGGATCCACCACACGGCATAGCTGATGAACTTGAAGCCGCGTGTCTCGTCGAAGCGGCCGGCCGCCTTGATGAGGCCGAGGTTGCCTTCGCTGATCAGGTCCGGCAGGCTCAGGCCCTGGCCCTGGTACTGCTTGGCCACGGAGACCACGAAGCGCAGGTTGGCCTTGCAGAGGGCCTCCAGGGCATCGTTGTCGCCCTGCTTGATGCGGCGCGCCAGCTCCACCTCCTCCTGCGCGGTGATGAGCTTCACCTTGCCGATCTCCTGGAGGTATTTGTCCAGGGACGGGGTGTCGCGGTTCGTCACCTGCTTCACGATCTTCAACTGACGCATGCGTGCCATTCGGGCGTGGGATATGGGATGAGGCGCTTTGAACGGCGGCGCTCGGGGCAGGGTTACCGATGCTGCGCCGAACGGCGAAGGCCGCCCCTGGGGGCGGCCTTCGCATGGAATCATCCGGGCGGGCCTCAGTTGTGGCTGGGCTCGCCGCCGTCATCGCGGCGGGGCCGGTCGTCGCGGCGCGGGCGGTCGTCACGGCGGGGGCGGTCATCGCGGCGCGGGCGGTCGCCACGGTCGCGGCGCTCACCGGCCATGGCGGGCTCGCGGTCCACCCAGCCCTCGGGCTTGGGCAGCAGCACGCGGCGGCTCAGCTTCAGCTTGCCGCTGCGCGGGTCCTTGCCCACCACCTGGAACTCGACCATGTCGCCTTCCTTCAGCACATCCTCCACGCGCTCGATGCGCTTCCAGTCCAGCTCGCTCACGTGCAGCAGGCCATCGGTGCCGGGCAGCACCTCCACGAAGGCGCCATACGGCATGATGGTCTTCACCTTGCCCTTGTAGGTGGCGCCCACCTCCGCTTGCGGCGGGTTGGCGATGGCGTTCACGCGGGCCAGGGCGGCGTCGATGCTCGCCTTGTTCTCGCTCATGATCTCCACATGGCCCATGCCGTCGATCTCGTCGATGCTGATGTGGGCGCCCGTCTCGGCCTGGATCTCCTGGATCACGCGGCCGCCGGGTCCGATCACCGCGCCGATGCTCTCCTTCGGAATGGTGATGGTGATGATGCGCGGCGCATGGTCCTTGTAGTCGGCGCGCGGCTTGTCGATGGTCTTGAGCATCTCGCCCATGATGTGCATGCGGCCCTGGCGCGCCTGCTCGAGCGCCTGTGCCAGCACCTCGTAGGGCAGGCCGTCCACCTTCATGTCCATCTGCGTGGCGGTGATGCCCTTGGCGGTGCCGCAGATCTTGAAGTCCATGTCGCCCAGGAAGTCCTCGTCGCCGAGGATGTCGCTGAGGATCGCATGGCGCTTGCCGTCGCTGATCATGCCCATGGCGATGCCGCTCACCGGGGCGGTGATCTTCACGCCGGCGTCCATCAGGGCCAGGGTGCCGCTGCATACGGTGGCCATGGAGCTGCTGCCGTTGCTCTCCAGGATGTCGCAGTTCAGGCGGATGGTGTAGGGGTTGGACTCCGTTCCGGGGATCACCGGCTTCAGGGCGCGCAGCGCCAGGTTGCCGTGGCCCACCTCGCGGCGTCCGGGCCCGCGGATGGGCTTCACCTCACCGGTGCTGAAGCTGGGGAAGTTGTAGTGGAGCATGAAGCGCTCGCTGCCCTTGCGGGTGGCGAGGTCGATGGTCTGCTCATCCATGCTGCTGCCCAAGGTCACCGTGTTGATGGCCTGCGTCTCGCCCCGGGTGAAGATGGCGCTGCCGTGCGTGCCGGGCAGCATGTCGATCTCGCACCAGATGGGGCGGATCTCGGTGGTCTTGCGGCCGTCGAGGCGGATGCCCTTGTCGAGCACCACGTTGCGCACGGCCTTCTTCTGCGTCTTCTTGAAGAAGCGCGCCAGCATGGCCTTGTCAGCCTTCTGCTCGTCGGTCAGCGTGGCCAGGCACTCCTCCTTCACGGCGTTGAATCTCTCATGCCGCTGCTCCTTGGCGGAGGGGACCAGCGCGATGTCGTAGAAGCGCTGGTAGCAGAAGTCGTGGATCAGCTGCTCCACGGCGGGGTCGTTGTGCTCGTGGCTGTAGGTGCGCTTCGTCTGGCTCTTGGGCACAGCGGCGCTGAGCTCGTTGAGCACGCGGCAGTGCACCTTGATGGCCTCGTGGGCGGCCTTGATCGCTTCGATCATGTCGGCCTCCTGCACCTCCTTCATCTCGCCCTCCACCATCAGGATGTCGCGCTCGGTGGCGGCCACGATCAGGTCCATGTCGGCCTTGGCCACCTCCTCCATATCGGGGTTGATGACGATACGGCCATCGATGCGGGCCACACGCACCTCGCTCACCGGCCCGCCGAAGGGGATGTCGCTCACGGCCAGGGCGGCGGCGCCGGCCAGGCAGGCCAGGGCGTCGCTGTGGTTCTTCTTGTCGGTGCTCATCAGCATCACCTGCACCTGCGTGTCCCCGTGGAAATCGTCGGGGAAGAGCGGGCGCAGCGCGCGGTCAACCAGGCGGCTCACGAGGATCTCGTGGTCGCTGGGGCGGTTCTCGCGCTTGAAGAAGCCGCCGGGGAAGCGTCCGGCAGCGCTGAATTTCTCGCGGTACTCCACCTGGAGGGGGAGGAAGTCGATGCCCTCGCGGGCCTCCTTGGTGGCCACCACGGTGGCCAGCAGGATGGTGTCGCCCATCCGCACCGTTACGCTGCCGTCCGCCTGCTTGGCCAGGACGCCGGTCTCGATGATGATCGGGGGTTTGCCATCGCCCAGGTCGATGGTCTTGGTGATGCCTTGTGGTCTCATGTTCTTGGGCGCGCCTTTCGCGCCGGTTTTGTGGTTGTGTTTCTCCTCAATAAGGCCCCCGTTCTCGGCGGCCGGTGGATCCAAAAGAGAAGGGGCGACCGTTTCGCGATCGCCCCCCTTCGATCAGGATACAGATGCCGGTGCCGCGTGGGCGGCCATGTGCCGGCTCACTTGCGCAGCCCGAGCTTGCCGATGATGGCCCGGTAGCGTTCGATGTCGTGCGTCTTCAGGTAGTTGAGCAGCTGCTTGCGCTTGCCCACCAGGTCCATCAGCGCCTTCTCGGTGCCGTGGTCCTTCTTGTTCTGCTTCAGGTGCCCGGTCAGGTGGTCGATGCGCTTGGTGAACAGCGCGATCTGGCTCTCGGCCCCACCGGTGTTCGTCTCGCTGCCGCCGTGCTCCTTGAAAATGGCCTTCTTGGCCTCCGTGGTCAGGTACATGGTCATTCGTAACAGGCCGCGAAGATAAGCGGAGGAGCCTTACCCGCCACCGCTCCGGCGTAAAATACTGGGTATCAGCTCCGGAATAGGGTGAAGAGCCGGCTCAGGGTGGCCTTCAGGTCCTTGCGCTCCACGATCTTGTCCAAGAAGCCGTGCTCCAATACGAATTCGCTGGTCTGGAAGCCCTCGGGCAGGTCGCGGCCGATCGTCTCCTTCACCACACGCGGGCCGGCGAAGCCGATCAGGGCCTTGGGCTCGGCGATGTTCAGGTCGCCCAGCATGGCGAAGCTGGCGGTGACGCCCCCGGTGGTGGGGTCGGTGAGGATGCTGATGTAGGGCAGCTTCTTCGCAGCCAGCTGCGCCAGCTTCGCGCTGGTCTTGGCCATCTGCATCAGGGAGAAGCCGGCCTCCATCATCCGGGCGCCGCCGCTCTTGCTGATGATCACCAGCGGGCATTTGCGCTTCAAGGCCTGGTCGGCGGCCAGGGCGATCTTCTCGCCCACCACGCTGCCCATGCTGCCGCCGATGAAGCGGAAGTCCATGCAGGCGATCACCACCGAGTGCTTGTCCAGCTTGCCCTCGGCGGCGCGCAGGGCATCGTTCAGCCCCGTCTCCTTGCGCGTCCTCACCAAGCGGTCGGTGTACTTCTTCGTGTCCTCGAAGGCGAGCGGGTCGCCGGCGACCAGGTCGGCGCCGACCTCCGTGTACTTCTGGTCATCGAAGAGGATGGCGAAGTACTCCGCGCTGCCGATCTTCTCGTGGTAGCTGCACTTCGCGCAGACCCAGAGGTTGTTCTCGTGGTCCTCGCTGGTCACGATCTCATCGCAGCTCGGGCACTTGTACCAGAGGCCCTCCGGCGTCTCCTTCTTCTCCTCCGTGGAGGTGGTGATGCCTTCCTTGGTGCGTGTGAACCAGCCCATGGGTGCGTGTTCGGGATGACGAAGTTAGTTCCTGTGCCGCGGGGCCGGGCCTGGGATGAGGCGGGGATGCTCGCCTTCAGCCATTGCCCGGTCCTCCCCGGATCAGGCGATGGTGATGCCCTTGTCCAGGTACACGTCCTGGATCGCGTTGAGCAGCTGCACGCCTTCGCCCATGGGGCGCTGGAAGGCCTTGCGGCCGCTGATGAGGCCCTGGCCCCCGGCGCGCTTGTTGATCACGGCGGTCCTCACGGCCTCGGCCATGTCGCCGGCACCGCTGCTGGCGCCACCGCTGTTGATCAGGCCGATGCGGCCCATGTAGCAGTTGGCCACCTGGTAGCGGCACAGGTCGATCGGGTGGTCGGTGGTCAGGTCGCTGTACACCTTCTTATGCGTCTTGCCGTAGCCGCTCAGCGCATTGTAGCCGCCGTTCACCTCGGGGAGCTTCTGCTTGATGATGTCCGCCTGGATGGTGACACCGAGGTGGTTGGCCTGTGCGGTGAGGTCGGCGGCGGTGTGGTAGTCCACGCCATCCTTCTTGAAGCCCGGGTTGCGCAGGTAGCACCACAGGATAGTGGCCATGCCCAGCTCGTGAGCGAGCTGGAAGGCCTCGGCGATCTCGGTGATCTGCCGGGTGCTCTCGTCGCTCCCGAAGTAGATGGTCGCGCCCACAGCCACCGCGCCCATGTCCCACGCGCTCTCCACCGTGCCGAAGAGCACCTGGTCGAACTTGTTCGGCAGGGTCATCAGCTCGTTGTGGTTGATCTTCACGATGAAGGGGATCCGGTGGGCGTACTTGCGCGCCACGCTGCCCAGCACGCCGTAGGTGCTGGCCACCGCGTTGCAGCCGCCTTCGATGGCGAGCTTAACGATGCTCTCCCCGTCGAAGTAGATGGGGTTGGGGGCGAAGCTGGCCGCGGCGCTGTGCTCGATGCCCTGGTCCACCGGGAGGATGCTCATGTAGCCGGTGTTGGCCAGGCGGCCCGTGCCGTAGAGGGCCTGCAGGCTGCGCAGCACCTGGGGGCTGCGGTTGCTCTGCATGAAGCAGCGGTCCACGAAATCCGGGCCCGGCAGGTTGAGCGCGCCCTTGTCGATGGTCTTGCACTGGTGTCCCAGCAGGCTCTTGGCGTCGGCGCCGAGGAGTTCTTCGATCTTGCTCATGGTCGGCAGATGCGGTGGATTCCGTTTACCGCGGCCGCGAATGTAGGGAAGGGCGGCAAGCATGACGGGCAGGCCGGCCGGCGCACGCCCTCAGAACGGATAGCCGATTCCCAGGTTGAAGTTGACCTCCGGCCGATAGCTGTAGGCCGTTCCCGTGAGCAGAGCCATGCGTGCCTCGTGGCCCTCCTTCGGCTGGAAGAGCCAGCGCTCGCCCTTGGGCAGTGAGGGGTCCTTGGTCTGCAGGCCCAGGTCGAATCGCACGATGAAGAAGTCGAAGTTGAACCGCGCGCCCACGCCCGTGCCCACCGCCAGCTCGCTCAGGAAGTCGGAGCTGATGGCCGCGCCGGGCTGCTGCGCATTGCTGCGCAGGTTCCAGATGTTGCCCACATCGGCGAAGAGTGCGCCCTCGAGGAAGCCGATGAGCTTGAAGCGGTATTCGGCGTTGCCCTCCAGGCGCATCTCGCCGATGCGGTCGAAGGCCACCAGCGGCTCGCTGAAGGAGCCCGGGCCGATGGAGCGCGCCCGCCAGGCACGCAGGCCGTTGGCCCCGCCCACGAAGAAGCTGCTCTCGAAGGGCAGTACGCCCAGGTTGCCGTAAGGCAGGGCAGCGCCGCCCGCCAGCCTGAAGGCCAGGCTGCTGCGCTCGTGCAGGGTGCGCCGCCAGCGCAGGTCCACCTCGCCCTTGATGTACTCCGCGTAGCGCACACCGGCCACGGTGCGGAATTCGGTGCCGGTGGTGTCGCGGGCATCCTCGGCCATGAGCAGGAGCAGGGGGTGGCCCGCCCATTCCAGCACGGTGCGCGCGTAGAAGGCGTTGCGCCGCGCGGAGGCGTCGGGGGCATTGTGCTGCAGGGTGCCGCGCATGCTTGCGATGAGGTAGTCGGTGTAGCTGTTCAGCAGCACCGGGTTGTTCGAGCGGACCAGGTAGTCCCGGAACGCATCGGAGATCTGCGGGATGCGGATGGTATTGAGCTCGATCGGGAACAGCCCGATGGTGTTGGCCCGCGATTCCTGCCATTGCACCCCCGCCGAGAGCTTGAGCAGGTCGCGCGTGAAGTCGGGACGGCGCTGGTAGTTGAAGAGCGCGTTCACCAGCAGCATGGAGCCGCTCGACTTGCTGAACAGCCCGGCGAAGGGGCGCGGGAAGGAGAGGGTGACCTCGGGGCCGATGGTCACGGTGTTCAGGGCCGTCAGGGAGCGCACATCGCCCGTGCTCTGCTCGGCGCCGCCGCCGCCGGCGATCCGCTGCTGGGCCTCGAGGCCCACGCTCACCTGGGCCTGCAGCGAGCCGAGCGTACCGAAGAGGTTGCGATGGCGGTATCCCACGTTGACCGAGGTGCCCAATACGCCGCCGCGGTTGGTCAAGAAGCCCTCGGTGGAAAGGGTCTGCTGCTTGCCGGGTAGCAGCGAGATGCGTGCATCGGCCAAGCCGCGCCCCATGGCCCCGGTGGTGTCGTAGGCGATGTCCACCCGATCGAATACGCCGGTGCTCACCAGGCGCCGGTAGGTCCGGTCCGTCAGGCGGTGGTCGAAGCGCGCCCCGGGGTGGATGAAGAGGGGGTGCAGGAGCGCCTTGGTGCGGTAGCGCAGCCGGTCGTGGAAGAGGAAGGTGTACCCGCTCTCCCGCAGGGTGTCCGACCCCGCCACGCTGCCGCGGGCGCTGCGGAAGGTGCTCACGTACACCTCCCGGATGTCGTAGACCGTCGCTTCCGGGGTGCCGGCCAACCCGCGCTCGTGGCGGGCAACAGGCCGCTCGAAGGAGAGCGTCAGGTCGATCTGCCGGCCCCCTGCCGTGGTGTCCGCGTTGTACTGGATCAGGTCGCGGTGGAAGTAGAGGTAGCCCTCGCCCCGCAGGTGATCGGAGATGCGGGTCCGCTCGGCATCGAGCCGGTCACCGTCGAACCGGTCGCCCGGCTTCAGCAACGAGGCCTCCCAAGCCGAGGCTACAAGGTGCTTGATGCGCGTATCGTCCACCTCGAACCGGATCGTGCGCAGCCGGTAGGGCTGCCCGGGGGTCACCGTGTAGGTCACCTGTGCCTTGGGCCGGTGCAGCCGCCGGCCGTACCACGCGTGATGGGTCAGCGTCACGGTGTCCTGCACCGCCGCGTGGAAGTAGCCTTCCTTCGCCAGGTAGAGCCGCATCTGCTCGCTGCTGCGGTCGGTGAGGCCGGTGTCGAGCACCACGGGCGGCTCGCCCACGGTCTCGCGCAGCCAGTCCGCGCGGGTCCGCTTGTAGGCCAGTGTGTCCTTGCCGCGGGCCTTCCGCCGCAGGTTCACCCGGTCGATGCGGGCGTTCTTGCGGGCCTGCCAGACGGGTATCCGGGCGGGATCCGGCAGGTTGTGGACATGGAGGTAGAAGGGCACCGCGAGCACCCGCTTGTTGGGCTTCTGCTTGATGATCGCCTCGAGCTGCGAGCGCTCCACATCGGCGCGTTCCGTCAGGTGCACCTTGTTGCGCTTCAGCAGGGCCTCATCGCCGGCAAGCCGCCGGGTGGGGTCGCAGCCGGCCAGCAGGACCACTGCGGCCAGTCCTGCCATGATATGCTGCGCGGTGAGCCCCAAGGAGAGGAGGGTGCTGCCTAATTTCGGCGGCTTACTGGGCGCTGGTTGCGCTCAGTGCCAAATATATCCGAGCCTTGACCACCGCTCCCGCGCTGCGTGCCGTGCGTGCCCTGCATCAGAAGAAGCACCGCGCCGAGCAGGGCCTCTTCCTGGTGCAGGGACCTAAGCTGGTGGCCGAGCTGCTGGCCTCCGGCTGGCCTGTGCGCGCCATCCATGCCACCGCCGAGGCCGCGGCCCGCATCATGCATGAAGGGGTGCAGGTGCATGCGGCGCACGACCTCGAGCGCATGGGCACCCTGGAGAGCGGCAACCAGGTGGTGGCCGTGGCGGAGATGCCGCGCCGGGGCGCCATGGCGCCCTTGGAGAGCAGCGAGCTGGTGCTGGCGCTCGATGGCATCGCCGACCCCGGCAACCTGGGCACCCTGCTGCGCATCGCGGACTGGTTCGGGGTGCGGCGCATCCTGTGCAGCGCCGATTGCGTGGAGGAGTTCAACCCCAAGTGCGTGCAGGCGAGCATGGGCTCGCTGTTCCGCGTGGCGGTGCACCGTGCCGTGCTGGCGCCCGAGCTGGACCGCTTGCGGGCCGCAGGCGCTGGGCTCTACCTGGCCACCATGGAGGGCGCCGAGGCCTTCGATGCGGCGCTGCGGCGGCCGGCGGTGCTGATCCTGGGGAGCGAGTCGCATGGGCCTTCGCCCGCGGTGCGGGCGCTGCAGGCCAAGGCAATCGCCGTGCCTCGCGCCGGCCAAGCGGAATCGCTGAACGTGGCCATGGCGGCCAGCGCCCTGTGCATGGAGTTCATGCGGCAAGCGCGCACTGTGTAGACCCGGGAGGAGCTCAGCGGCGCAGCACGGCGGCCGCCACTGCATCCGCCACGCGCTGCCCGTCCATCGCGGCGCTCACGATGCCTCCCGCATAGCCCGCGCCTTCGCCGCAAGGGAACAGTCCCGGCGCGCTCGCATGCTGGAGGCTCTGCGGGTCGCGCGGGATGCGCACCGGCGAGCTCGTGCGGCTCTCCACCGCCACCACCACCGCCTCGTTGGTGCGGTAGCCCCGCATCTTCTGCCCGAAGGCCTTGAAGCCCTCGCGCAGCCGCTGGCCGATCTCGCGCGGCAGCAGCTGGTCCACGCGGTGGGAGAGGATGCCCGGCGGATAGCTGCATTCCGGCAGGTCCGCAGAGAGGCGCCCTTGGATGAAGTCCTCCAGCCGCTGGGCCGGTGCCACCTGGGTGCGACCGCCCGCGATCCACGCGGCGTGTTCCACGTCGCGCTGGTAGGCCATGCCGGCCAGCGGGTCAGCCGCCGCGAAGTTCCCCCGCGCCTCCACCACCACGCCGCTGTTCGCGAAGGGATTGTTGCGCTTGCTGGGGCTCCAGCCGTTGGTCACCACCTCGTCCGGCGCGGTGGCGCAGGGCGCGATGATGCCGCCCGGGCACATGCAGAAGGAGTAGACCCCCAGCCCCTCCACCTGCTGTACCAGGCTGTAGCTCGCCGGTGGCAGGTAGGGGTCGCGCACGGCGCAGTGGTACTGGGCCCGGTCGATGATGGCCTGCGGGTGCTCTACGCGCACGCCCAGGGCGAAGTCCTTGCGCTCGATGCGGATGCCCTTCGCCCTCAGGAGCCCGAAGATGTCGCGCGCCGAATGGCCGGTGGCCAGCACCACGGCATCGGCCAGGTGCTCCGCCCCTGTCGCCGTGCGCACGCCGCGCACACGGCCCTGTTCCAGCACCAGGTCGGTGACGCGCGTGCCGAAATGCACCGCGCCGCCCGCCCCCAGGATGGCCTCGCGCATGGCGGTGATGATGCCCGGCAGCTTGTTGGTGCCGATGTGCGGATGCGCATCCACCAGGATATCGGGCGAGGCCCCGTAGGCCACCAGGGTGCGCAGCACGCCCTCCACGTCGCCGCGCTTGTGGCTGCGCGTGTACAGCTTGCCGTCGCTGTAAGTGCCGGCACCGCCTTCGCCGAAGCAGTAGTTGCTGTCGGGGTCCACCGTGTGCAGCCGGTTGATCGCGGCCAGGTCGCGGCGCCGGGCGCGCACGTCCTTGCCGCGCTCGAGCACGATGGGGCGCAGCCCGCGCTCGATCGCGCGCAGCGCGCAGAAGAGGCCTGCGGGCCCCGCGCCCACGATGACCACCGGGGGCGCCGCGCCCGCATCGGGGAGCGCCGGCGGCGCGATGGGCGCCTCGGCGAGCGCCGCATCGCTCACCAGCACGCGCAGGCGGATGCGGGGCTGCCGGCTGCGGGCATCGATGGAGCGCTTCAGCACGCGGGCGGTGCGCGAACGGCCGCGGGCGAGGCCCGCCGCCTCCTCCGCCGCCTGCCGCACCAGCACGGGATCGGCGGCCTCCACGGGGGGCAGCACGATGTCCACCGTGCGCTCCATGGCTCAGCCCTCGAAGGTGAAGGTGAGGATGAAGGCCTTGCTGCGGATGCTGTCGATGGGACGGCTGAAGCGCGTCTCATCGTCGATGTGCAGGTTGGGTATGCCGAAGCTTCCCTTGAGCTCGATGCCGAACTTGAAGTAGGGGAGGAACATGTCGAAGCCCCCGCCCACCTCGGCGGCGTAGTCGTACTTGGCCAGCTTCACCACGATCTCGTCGTCCAGCGCATTGTCCACGTCCTTCTGGCTGGCCATGTCGATGGCGAATTTGCCGCCGGCGAGCAGGTACACCGCGAAGTTGTTGATGCGGTCGCTGCGCAGCTTGGCCAGGAGGGGGAACTCGAGGTAGGTGCTCTCCACGGGCTTCTGGAAGTACACCACGCGCCCGTCGCCGCGGCGGAACTGGTACTGCAGCTTGCGCTCCTGGAAGCTCAGGGTGGGGAGGAAGCGGAAGCTCAGGTTCTTGTTGGCGTTGTAGCTGGCCACGATGCCCAGGTTGAAGCCCGGCTGCTTGATGTGGTCCAGCACCAGGAGCGAGTCCCGGAAGGGTACGTCCGGCTTCAGCTTCACGAAGAGGTCGCTGGTGTTGTAGCTGAGCAGGAAGCCGAAGTGGAAACGGCGCAGGTCGAAATTGGGCAGGTTCTCCTGCACGATGCGGTTGCCGCGCTGGGCGTGCACGGCATGGCCGGCTAGCAGCAGGGCGCAGAGAAGGAGCGGGCGCATCATCGGTGGGGGCAACGAAAGTAGGGCGCGATCCGTGCGCACGGCGATCAGCGGCGCGCGGTGTACAGGGTGGCGATGCCGCCGGTTAGCGGCCGCGCACGGGCCTCGCGGCCGCCGCAGCGCTCCATAATCCGCAGGAAGTCCGCGCCCTCGGGGAAGGCATCCACGCTCTGGGGCAGGTAGGTGTAGGCGGCGCTGTCGCGGCTCACCAGGCGGCCCACGGCGGGCATCACGCGGTGGAAGTAGAAGCGGAAGAGCTGCTTCATCGGCGCCCGGCGCGGCTTGCTGAACTCCAGCACGAAAAGGCGGCCGCCGGGGCGCAGCACGCGGAGCATCTCGCGCAGGCCCTTCTCCAGGTCCTCGAAGTTGCGCACGCCGAAGGCCACGGTCACCGCGTCGAAGCTGCCGTCGGCGAAGGGGAGTGCGGTGCTGTCGGCGCGCTGGAGCGTGATGCGCGCATCGAGCGCAGCGGCCTTCACCTTCTGCCGGCCGTGGCCCAGCATGCCCTCGCTGATGTCCACGCCGATCACCTCGCTGGCGGCGCCGCGGCGAGCGGCCAGGATGGCCAGGTCGGCCGTGCCGGTGGCCACGTCGAGGAGCCGCGCCACAGGCTCCTGCTTCACCAGGCGGATCACCTTGCGGCGCCAGCCCTGGTCGATGCCCAGGGAGAAGGCACGGTTCAGCAGGTCGTACTTCGGCGAGATGGCGTCGAACATGTGCTCGACCTGCTCGCGCTTCGAGCCTTCGTCGGTGTAGGGCTTCACGGTCATGCGGGCAGTCCCAGGCGTTCGCATTCGGCGCGGAAGCGCTCACGGTCGATGGGCACCACGCCCACCTCCTCGCACACCAGGCCGCCGGCCAGGTTGGCCAGCGCGGCCATCGGCACGGGCGGCAGGCCCTGCGCCAGGCACAGCGCGGCCACGGCGATCACCGTATCGCCCGCGCCGCTCACATCCACGATGCGGCGCTTGTGGGCGGCGATGCGCGTGCCGTGCGCCCCGTCGTGCACGTAGGCGCCGTGCTCGCTCAAGGTCACCAGCGAGAGGGCGTTGCCCAGCTGCTCGGCCAGCTTGCGCACGGCGCGCTCCACGCTGGCGTCGTCCGCCGGGTCCACATCGGTCTTCAGGCCTTCGCGCAATTCCTTGAGGTTGGGCTTGAAGAGGGTAACGCCGCGGTAGGCGAGGAAGTTCTTCTTCTTCGGGTCCACGGCCACGGGGATGCCCGCCTCACGGGCCAGGGCCACCGCGCCTTCGATGACGCGGGCGGTGAGCACGCCCTTGTTGTAGTCCTCCAGCACCATCACGCCGGGCCGGTCGTTGCGGATCACCAGGGCGATGCGCTCCAGCAGCAGCTCCTCGTCCTCGGCGCGCAGGTCGTCCTCCTGCTCCTCGTCCACGCGCACCACGTGCTGGTGACCGCTGATCACGCGGGTCTTCACCGTGGTGCGGCGGAAGGGCGAGCGCACGAGCCCATCGGTGACCAGCTCCTGCTCGTGGAAGAGGCGCGTGATGAGGTCGGCGTTGGCGTCCTCGCCCACGGTGGCGGCGATGATCGCGCGGCCGCCGAGGGCCTTCACGTTCAGCGCCACGTTGGCGGCGCCGCCCAGGCGCGCGCTGCGGTGCGTCACCTGCACCACGGGCACCGGCGCCTCGGGGCTGATGCGGTCCACGCGGCCCCAGAGGTAGGCGTCCACCATCACGTCGCCCACCACCAGCACGGTGGTGCCTGCGGCGCGATCGAGGAAACGGCCGGCTCCGCTCATGCCGTGCGCAGCTGTTCGATGGCCCGCGCTACGCGCGCCATGGCCTCGGTGAGCTTGTCGTCGCTGGTGGCGTAGCTGATGCGCAAGGTGCCCTCGGCGCCGAAGGAGCGGCCCTCCACCAGGCTCACGCCCGCGGCGTCGAGCAGGTACAGGCTCAGGTCAACCGAGCCCTTGATGGTCCTCCCATCAATGGAGGCGCTCACATCGGGCATCAGGTAGAAGGCGCCCTGCGGCACATTGCAGCGCCAGCCGGGGATGGCCTCCATGGCCTTCAGGGTGAGGTCGCGGCGGCGCAGGAAGTCGGCGCGCATGGGCGCCAGCACCGCGGGGTCGGCGGCCACGCAGGCCATGGTGACGCGCTGGGCGATGCTGTTGGCGCCGCTGGTGAACTGGCCCTGGATCTTGGTGCAGGCCTGCGCGATCCACAGCGGCGCGCCGATGTAGCCGATGCGCCAGCCGGTGAGGGCGAAGGCCTTGCTCAGCCCGTTCACGGTGATGGTGCGCTCCATCATGCCCGGCAGGGCGGCGAAGCTCAGGTGGCGGCCCTCGAAGACGATGTGCTCGTAGATCTCGTCGGAGATCACGTACAGATCCGGATGGCGGCGCACCACCTCGGCCAGCGCCTCCAGCTCGGCCAGGGAGAGCACCGAGCCGCTGGGGTTGCAGGGCGAGCTGAACATCAGCAGGCGCGTGCGCGGCGTGATGGCGGCGGCGATGCGCTCCACCGGCGCCTTCCAGTCCTCCTCCAGCGTGCTGCGCACCAGCACGGGGGTGGCGCCGGCCAGCTTCACCTGCTCGGAGTAGCTCACCCAGTAGGGTGCCGGGATCACCACCTCATCACCCGGCCCGCAGAGGCTCATCACCACGTTCATGATGCTGTGCTTGGCGCCGGTGCTGATCACGATCTGCTCGGGCGAATAGGCGAGGCCGTTGTCGCGCTGGAACTTGTCCGCGATGGCCTGGCGCACATCGAGGAAGCCGTTCACGGGCGGGTACTTGTGCCAGGGGCCGCGCAGCGCCTCGTGGGCTGCCTCCAGGGCGAAGGCGGGCGGGTCGTGGTCAGGTTCGCCGAGGCTGAGGTCGATGATGTCGCGGCCCTGGGCGCGCAGCTCGCGGGCCCGGCGGGCCATGAGCAGTGTGGCGGGCTCCACGATGGACTGGACGAGCGGGGATAAATGCATGCCGTGCACCGCCTGGCTGGCGGCGAAGGCGCGAAGCTAACGAAGCCCGCACCGGCGCTTCCCCCGCGTTTGGCCGATATTCGTCCACCGTTTTTCCCACGATGAACGATCCCGTTGTGCTCGTCCTGGTGGCCATCATGCCCAGCGTGGTGGTCTTCCTCACCGCGTTCTACACCATCCGGCACTTCCTGCGCGCCCGCTCCGCCGAGCGCGGCGCCGAGCGCATGGCCGAGCTGCGGCAGGACGACCGCAAGCAGGTGCTGCCGCTGCGGCTGCAGGCCTACGAGCGGCTCACGCTCCTGCTCGAGCGCATCCAGCCCGGCCCCCTGGTGCTGCGCGTGCACCGGGGCAGCATGGATGCCCGGGCCCTGCAATCGGCGCTGGTGGCCACCATCCGCGAGGAGTTCGACCACAACGTGACGCAGCAGATCTACGTGAGCGACCGCGCCTGGCAGAAGGTGCGGCAGGCCAAGGAGGAGACCATCCGCCTGGTGAACATGAGCTTTGAGCAGGTGGGCGAAGGGGCGGCGGGCACCGACCTGTCGCGCAAGGTGTTCGAGAATGCCTCCCGGCTCTCGCACACGCCCTCGCAGGAGGGCCTGGTGGCCATCAAGGAAGAGGTGCGCCGCCTGTTCTGAAGAGCGCGAGCAGCGCGGCCGCGGCATCAACAGGGCTCCGCTCCCCGCGGCGCACGGCCTCGCGCAGCGCGGGCAGCGCGTGTGCCACGCGCGGATCGGCGTAGAAGGCCTCCTGCAGACCCAGGTCGATGGACTGCTCCATCCAGTGCAGCGCCTGCTCGCGCCGCCGCTCGTCCACCAGGCCACTGGCGAGGTCCTGCGCGTGCAGGGCCTCCAGGCGCGCTCCCAGCTCGGCGATGCCCGCCCCGGTGAGCGCGCTGGTGAGCAGCGCTTCCGGCCGCCGGCCGCTGGGCCGCGGCGGCAGCAGCTGGATCGCCCCGCGCAGCTCGCGGCGCGCCGCCTCGGCGCGGTCACGGGCCTCGCCTTCGCACTTGGTGAAGGCGATGGCATCGGCGCTCTCCATGATGCCGCGCTTGATGCCCTGCAGCTCGTCCCCGGCGCCGGCGATGAGCAGCAGCAGGTTCAGGTCGGTCATGCGGTCCACCTCCAGCTCGTTCTGGCCGGTGCCCACGGTCTCCACCACGATGCGGTCGTAGCCGGCGGCCTCGCACAGCACGATGGCCTCGCGCGTGCGCTGTGCCACGCCCCCCAGTGTGCCGCCGGCGGCGGTGGGGCGGATGAAGGCCTCGGGGCGCTGCGCCAGGCGCTCCATGCGCGTCTTGTCGCCCAGGATGCTGCCGCCGCTGCGGGCGCTGCTGGGGTCGACGGCCAGCACGGCCACCCGATGGCCCTGCCCGATGAGCCAGAGGCCCAGCGCGTCGATCAGCGTGCTCTTGCCGGCACCGGGTATGCCGGTGATGCCCAGCCGCAGCGCATGGCCCGCGCGGGGCCGGCAGCGCTCCACCAGCTCCGCCGCAGCGGCCCGGTCCTCGGCGCGCCGGCTCTCCACCAAGGTGATGGCACGCCCCAGCGCCGCGCGGTCGCCCAGCAGCAGGGCCTCGTGCAGCGCGTCCAGGTCAGCCATGGCCTCAGTAGCCCTTGCGGTAGTTGTCCACCCAGTCGGGGTCGCCGATGTCGCGCAGCAGCCGGAAGAGGTCTTCGCCGCAGGCCAGGTCGTGCAGGCTGTTGATGCCGTAGCCCGAGAGCAGCAGCATCTGGCGCGGGCTCGGCTGGGTGCGGCTCTCGGCCCAGCCCTGGCCGGGGTGCTGGCCCTCGCGCTGCTTGAAGGGGTACTCCCAGAAGCGCAGCTTCCACAGCTCGTCGAACACGCCGCAGTCGCTCACCGTGCGCGTGCCGTCGTCCAGCTCGGGCGGCAGCAGGCAGCCGGCCACCTCGTACTTGCGGAACAGGTTGACGCCGCCGGGGTTGGCCTTGCTGGGCACGGTGCCCTGCGCCTGCATCATGAACTGGCCGCGCGTGATGGGCTCGGTCTGGATGATGCGGCCCTCGAACTCCTTCACGATGAAGAGCGTGAAGAGCTCGCTGTTCATGCCCGTCATCAGGCTCATGCCGAAGGTGTAGGTGGCCACCGGCGGCTCGCCGCCCCCCGCGCGGGCCGCGAGGGCGAGCAGGAGCAGCGGGATGACCAGCAGGCGCTTCATGGCTCTAGCCGCTAAGGTACGCCCGGTGCCGCCCGCAGGTCCAGTGGGCGGGGCGGCGCCTCAGTGCTTCACGAAGCGGCGGCGGCCCAGTTCGTTGCCCTCCTGCGTGAGGATGAGCAGGTAGGCGCCGGACTCCAGGGCGCCAGTGGGGAGCACCAGCTGCTGCGGGCCATCGGAGGCTCCCGCGTTGCCGTGGAGCGCCGTGCGGCCCGAGGCATCGAGCACCAGCCAATGCACGGTGCCGACGCTGGCCTCGAACAGCAGGTTCAGTTCCTCGCGCACCGGGTTGGGGTAGAGCTGCAGCGTGGCGCCGGCCGGCTTGAAGCGGACAGGCACGCTGTGCGTGTAGGTCACGGTGCCGTCGAGGTCCACCTGCTCCAGCCGGTAGTACGAGAGGCCGGGCAGCGGGCTGCGGTCGGTGAACGCGTAGTCCGTCTGGCTGCTCACCGTGCCGCGCGCCTGCACGCGCCCGATGGTCTCGAAGGTTTCGTTGTCGGCGGAGCGCTGCACCATGAACCAGGCGCTGTTCACCTCGCTGGCGGTGCTCCAGTGCACCTCCACCTCATCCTCCAGGGCCTTGGCGTCGAAGCTGAGCAGTTCCACCGGCAGGAAGCAGTCGAGCGTGCCGTTGGTCCAGGTGAGGGTGGCGGGCGTGCCGTTCTGAGTGAAGTTGCTCACGTAAAGGATGTACACATCGCCCGGGGTGGCGGTGAGGCCCGGCACCCAGCCGTTGCCGCCGGCACCCTGCGAGGTGGGCGTGGCGGCGGGGTTGAACTGGGGCGCCGAATAGGTGGGCGAGCCCATGCCCGTATTGTAGCTGCCGGTGGCCGCGAAGGTGCTGGCGGCCGTGGCGAAGGAGCAGCGGATGGGCGGCGCGGTCATGGCATCGCACATCTGGTCCACCGTAAGGGCCACGGAGTAGGGCCCCCAGATGGCCCAGTTGATGTCGGCGCTGCCGGTGGGGGCGATGGAGAAGCCCAGGCTGGGGGTGACGGCGCCCGCGCGGAACACGAACCACTCGCCCTGGCGCTCGTTGATGCTCAGGCAGCCATTGTTGGCGGGGGTGAGGTCGCCGATGCTGCCGAAGTTGCTGGTCTGCACCGTCACCGGGTTGGTGTTGCACAGGATCTGGGCGCCGGGGCAGTCCTCCTGCGGCGGGCCGATGGGCAGGGCGCAGTTGATGGTGAAGCTCTGCGGCCCGCTCACCGCCGGGATGGCACTGTGGTAGAGCGAGTACTCGGTGCCCACCAGGTCCAGCGTCCAGTAGTTGTCGCCGGGGAAGTAGCCGGCGCCGTTGTAGGTGATCTGCACGTTGTCGCCGTTGTCGAAGCTGAGCAGCACCTGCTGGAAGGTGCCCGTTTGGATGGTGTAGGTGGCGGGCGCGCCGCCGTTCACCACCACGGTGAGGGTGGAGCCGGCCCAGCCGTCGCCGAAGCTGTCATAGAGGCGCAGCGCGTAGATGCAGTCGGCGTTGGGGTTGAAGACGCTCTGGCATTCAACCACAGCAGACCATCCCGAGAAACTTACGATATCATCGCTGGTCATGGCGATTGTGATACATCCGCTCGGGTGAGTTGAAGTGAATGATCCTGGATTCGCTGATCCTGAGAAGCCTCCAGGCCCGAGCGTTTGATTGCACCAACCCACAGGTCCTCCACAATTGGGCAGACCGGCACCGCTGAGGAACTGGGTGCCGTTCACGTTGTAGGGGTCTACCGTGGGGCCATTGTAGATATAGACATTATCCCAATTCGTGAAGGCACTCTCCATATCGAAAGTGAGGAATGACAGCGTAACAGCTGTACCTGCGATAGGTGGACAATAAGTTTCAGACCAATATTGCCCCCAAGTACCAGCCGGCGGCGGATAAGGTCCTGCCGGTGCGCACGGGCCTTGAGGCCCAGGCGGATCCCAACAACCGTTTCCACCTTGGTTGTTTGGGTTCTGGTTCACAGCATTAGGATAGTTATTAGTTGGCCCCCCAGGATCATAAACTATAGAACCGCACAAGTTCACAGGTGGAATGGGCGGCGGCGGCTGGGGCAGCCCGCAGCGGATGGTGGCGGCGTAGCCCGGCGTAACGATGCTGGCGTCGCTGGTGAAGCGGATGGTGAGGCAGCCGCTGGGGTGCGTGCTGGTGAAGCTGCCGGGGTTGTTCGTGCCGGTGAAGGTGCCCAGCGAAGGCGCGCCCACCGTGGGGCCGTTGAAGACCGTAAGGAAATCCCAGTTCTGCTCCAGCGCGAACTGCGTGAAGGTGAGCGTCACCACCTCGCCCGGGGTGGGCGGGCAATAGGTCTGCGTCACGAACTCGTTGTTGGTGTAGTTGCCCGAGGCGCCGCCGCTGTCGTAGATGGTGGTGTTGCAGGGCGCGGGTGCGGCGGGGATGGGCGGCAGGGGCGGGCCGCAGCTCACGCTGATCACCCAGCCGCTGCTCACCACCGAGGCGTTGCTGGTGAAGCGGATGGTGAGGCAGCCGCCGACGGCGGTGGAGACGAGGCCCGGGGGCAGCGTTCCGCCGGAGAAGACGCCGAGCACCGGCGAGGCCGTGCTGGGGCCGTTGTACACCGTGAGGAAGTCGTTGTTGGCCTGGGTGCTGAAGGCGGTGAAGTCGATGGCCACCACATCGCCGGGGTTCACCGGGCAGAAGGTCTGCTCATACACCTCGTTGTTGCCGTAGTTGCCCAGCGGGCCGCCGCTGTCGCTGGAGTTGAGGTCGCAGCCGCTGATGGGCGCCGCCGCCGTCTGCCGCGCGCAGATGTTGAAGGGGCCCACATTGCCGCCCTGCCGCCACACCCGCAGGTAGTAGGTGGTGGAGGCGCTCAGCCCGGCGAAGAGCTGCTGCGGCATGAGCGCTCCGAAGGAGCTGCCGCCGACCTGGCAATTCGGCGCCGTCACCAGGGTGAGGTTGGCCGGCGCGCAGCCGCCGCTGCTCTCGTACAGGGCGAAGGCCGCATCGGTGAGGCCCACGGCCTGGGTGTTGAATTCGATCTGCCCGTTGGGTGGCACGGTGAAGGTGTACCACACATCGTTCTGCACCGGCACCCCGCAGGGCGGAACGGGGTAGGCGTTGTTGGTGGAGGCGCCCTCGTTGGTGGTGGGGATCAGGTTGCAGCTGAGGCTGGTGGGCAGCGGGATGGCGCCGCAGGCCTCATCGTTGGGCGGCGGCACGTTCTCGGTGGCGCAGATGCTGAAGGTGCCGTTGGTGGCCGGGGTGTTGGCGGCGCCCTTCGGCCAGATGCGCACGTAGATGGTCTCGCCCGCCACCAGGGCCGGGGTGATGGCCGGCGCGGTGGTCTGGCTGTTGATGCGCGGCATCAGGTTGGTGGGCGCGAACTGGTCGTCGTTGCAGGCGATCAGCGTGAGGTTGCCGGCGAAGCCCGGCGGGTTGCACAGCGAGCCGCCCGTGTTCAGCCGGTACCAGGCCATGGCCAGGTCGCTCATGCTGCCGGCGAAGGTGTTGATGGTGAAGGCGCCGGTGGGCGGCACCGTCACCGCGAACCACACGTCGTTGTTGATGGCGCCGCCGCATCCGGGGGGATCGGCCGTGATGCCCAGCGGGATGTTATTGGTGGCGAACTCGGTGGTGTAGGTGTTGGGCGCGCACACCGCCGGCGTGGGCAGGTTGAAGGCGCCGCAGGGCAGGTCGTTGAAGGGCGGCGTGGGCTCGAAGGCGCAGATGTTGAAGGTGCCCATGTTGCCGATGTTGCTGTTCGGCCACACGCGGATGTACACCGTGGTGTTGGGCGTCACCAGGCCGCTCACATCCAGCAGGGGCGATGGACCGGGGCTGCACAGCACCACGCTCCAGTTGATCTGCGGGGCGTTGCAGGCCGGCGCGGTGTACACCGCCATGCCCAGGCTGTTGGCGCTCACCAGGGTGGTCTGGATGCGCAGGTTGCCGCTGGCGGGCACCACCGCCGAGTACCAGCTGTCGCGGCCGAAGTAGGCGCCGCAGCCCGGGGCGGGGATCCCCGTTTCGGTGTTGCCCCACGACGCATCGGCCAGCTGGTAGGAGCAGGCCGTGGGCACGGGCAGCGCGATGGCATTGCACGCCACGTCGTTGGGCGGCGGCGTGGGGATGCTGCAGGAGATGCTGATGGTGCCGCAGAGCAGCGTGTTCACCACGCAGGGGTCCTGGAAGACGCGGGCGCGGAAGGTGCCCGAGGTCTGCGGGCTGAAGGTGAGCGTGCTGGGGCCGTTGCCGGTGCCGCAGCCGTCGTTGTCGAAGGTGGATCCGAAGTAGCCCACCGGAACGGCCGTGAAGCCCGCATCGCTGTTGGTCACGCTCAGGGTGAAATCCGAGGCGGGCGCGCTGCTGCACATGCTGATCGTGTACACATTGCCGGCGCAGGCATAGAACTGCACGTACTGGTTGGCGCAGATGCTCGCCGTGAAGGTGCTGGGGCATACCGAGCAGTTGATGCCCGCGGGGATGCCCTGGTTGGCCGGCGGCACGTTGGAGCCGTAGGCCGGGATGGTGAAGGTGTGGATGGCCGCGCCCGTCACCGTGGCGTTGGCGCTCAGCTGCACGGTGTTGGCGCCGCACACCCCCCCGCTGATGGTGGTGCCGCCGGGCACGTTGGGGCCGCTGATGGCCGCCAGGTTGGTGATCAGCACCGCGTTGCAGCCCGTGATGGTGGCCAGGTTGGAGCCCGCCGTGGTGGTCATGTTCAGGTTCACCGACTGCGTGGGCGGCACGGTGGCCGGGCTCCAGTTGCCGGCGGGTACGGCCGCCGTGCCCCCCATGGCCACACCGGTGCACTGGGCCGCCGCTTCAGGCCCGGCCGCGCACATCAGGGCCAGGGCGGTGCCGAAGGCGCTTGCGATGCGGAGGAGGGGGCGGCGAAGGGTAATGATCCTCATGGGCAGGGCGGATGAGGGTGAGGGACGGAACGGGCGGACGAACGGACGAGGAGGTGAAGATATCACCGATTCCCGGTGGATAACCGCCGGGGGGGCTGTCCGGTTCGCCGGGTGCATGGCCTGGTGCGGGGCCAAGAGGACCCCGCATCCGGGTGACGGCGCTTGCCCCCCGGGGTTGCGCGGGGTTGATAACTCGTGGTTCCTCCCCCAAGCGACGAGGGACCGACCGGTTGCCCGATCGGTCCCTCGCAGGGAAAGGCGATGGCGCCGCTCAGCGCTTGATGAAGCGCGCCGTGCCCAGCGGATTGCCGCGGCTGTCGGTGAGCAGCAGCGCGTAGGTGCCCGATTCGATGCCCAAGGGGATCTCCACCTGGTTCACCCCGGCGGCGGCATCGGCACGACCGGCGCCCACCTCGCGGCCGCTGGCATCCAGGATCCGCCAGGCCACCAGGCCCTCATCCACCAGGTCGAAGCTGGCCCAGAGGCTCTCGCCCGCCGGGTTGGGGTACACGCTCAGGCCCGCGCCGGGGCGGAAGAGGGCCGTGACCACGTTGCTGGCGTAGGTGCGGCCATCGGCATCCACCTGCTCCACGCGGTAGTAGTTGAGGCCCGCGTGCGGCGCCTTGTCGGTGAAGAGGTAGTCGGTGCGCACGCTGCTGCTGCCCGCGGCCTCCACCACGCCCACGGTGGCGTAGCGCTCCCCATCCGCCGAGCGCTGGATGCGGAAGAAGTCGCTGTTGTGCTCGCTGGCCGTGGCCCAGGTGAGGTTCACCTCGGTGCCCTTCGGCTCGGCTTCCAATGCCAGCCACTCCACCGGCAGCAGCACGCAATCCAGCAGGTTGGCCGGGTTGGTGTTCCACGAGAGCGAGAACGTGAGGCCGTTCATCGTGTAGTTGTCGATGTAGAGCAGGTAGGTCTGGTTGGCCAGGGCATCGATCCACCGGGAGAAGGGCGGGCCGCCGGCGCCCTCGCTGGTGCCCAGCGCGGTGTAGTTGAGGCCCGTGGGGCCCGTGGTGCCCGACCAGTTGCAGCGCAGGGGCGGCCCCGGGGGCGGGCAGGTGGGCGCGCCGCTGAAGGGGCCCCACACGGCGAAGTCGTAGTCAGTGCCCATGCCGATGCCGATGGTGAAGGCGATGGTGCCCGCCGCGTTGGTGGTGAAGCGGTACCACGCGCCCTGCCGCTCGTTGCTGCTGAGGCAGCCGCGGTTGGTGGGGCCCAGGTCCTGGCTGTTGCCGAAGTTGCCCGGCGCATAGGAGAAGGTCTGCGTATTGCACACCTGCTGCGAGCCGATGCAGTCGCTGATGGGCGCCGGCGGCACGTTGCAGTCGGCGTTGACGATGAAGGCCGTGTTGAAGCCGGCGACCGGCGGGTTGGCGCTGTTGAAGATGTTGAAGCCGTTGTTGGCCTGGATGCCGAAGGAGACCTGGTTCTGGAAGCCGCCCACCGGGAAATACTCCAGCGTCACCGTCTGGCCCAGGCTGGCCGGGAAGACCAGGTTGCCGCCGTTGCCGTACACGGTGTAGTTGGTGCAGCTGCCGCCCACGCAGAGGCGCACGTAGCCGCCGTTCCAGCCGTCACCGGCCGCATCGGCCAGGTTCAGCGTGTAGTAGCAGCCCGGCGGGTTCACCGGGTTGCGCGCACAGAGCAGGAAGGTGCCGTCGTTGTTGTTGCGGCGCCACACGCGGATGTACACCACGGTGCCGGCCGGCAGCGAGATGGTGCCGCCGGGCATCTGCGACGAGTAGGTGCTGCCGTTGATGTAGCAGGTGCCGGCCACCTGGTTCAGCGTCAGGTTGGGGCAGCTGGTGCCGCCCGCGGTATACACCGCCATGCCGGCCGAGGTCATGCCCAGGTCGTCGGTGTTCAGCTGCAGCTGGCCGCTGGCCGGCACCACCGCGGTGAACCACACGTCGCTGTTGAAGGGGCCCGTGCAGCCGCCGATGTTGGTGATGCCCGAGACGCCGGCGGGCCATGGTGGGATGGTGGGCCCGAGGGTGGCGAACTGCGTGGAGAAGGGCGCGGGGAAGACGCAGCCGTTGGTCACCGTGAGGGGTATGGCGCCGCAGGGGTTGTCGTTCGCCGGCGGGGTGTTCACGACGGCGCAGATGTTGGCCGTGCCGAAGCCCGTGCCCTGGTTCCACATGCGGATGTAGTAGCGCACGCCCGACGTGCCCGAGATGGTGAGGCTCGGCATGGGGTCGCCGTTGTTCACGGCGTTGCACTGCACCAGTTGCAGGCTGGCCGGGCCCTGCGAGGCGCAGTCCGTGACGGTGCCGGCCGAAACGGTGTACACCGCCATGGCCATGTCCGTGAGCGTGCCCGCCTGGGTGTTGATGGTCATGGAGCCGGTGCCGGGCATCACGGCGCTGAACCACACATCGTTGTTGTTCACGGTAGCGCAGCCGGGGGCGGGCACGGTGTAGAGGGCCGCGATGTCCGTGGCGCTCTCGGTGCTGAAGGTGGTGTTGCTGCACGTGGCGTTCACCGTCAGTGCATAGGTGCCGCTGCTGGCGCCGCAGGGGTTGTCATTGGGCGGCGGAATGGGCTCGTAGGCGCAGATCTGGAAGGTGCCCGAATTCACCTGGCCGGCCTCTGGCCAAACGCGGATATAAACCGTCTGGTTGGCCGGCAGGCCGCTGAGCGAGACGAAGTCATTGCAGCGGCAGCTGCCCACCACCTGGGTGAGCGTGCCGGGCACACCGGTATACACCGCGAAGGCACCGTTCGTCTGGCTATTGTCTTGGAAGATGATGCTCAGGTTGCCGCTAGCGGGGACACCCACCGAATACCACACATCGGCCCCCGAGAACGTGCCCGACCAAGTGCCGCAGCCACCACCGTTGAGGTTGCAGTTGGCCGCATTCCCGCTGGCAATTCCTGGAGTACCTGCGCTCTGCGTGGCCCAGGTGGTGGTGCCGTTGACGAAGGTGCACACGGTGCTGGCCGTTGCGCCCAGGCTGATGGCGTTCTGCGGCTCGTCGTTCGAGGGGGGCGGGGGCACGGGGTTGCAGGCCACCTGCATGGTGCCGCAGGTGCCCGCCGGCGTGGTGAGGCAGTTGCCGTTCCACACCCGGATCATGTAGGTGCTGGTCGCGGTGGGCACGAAGGAGAGGGTGGCGTGGCCGTTGGCGGTGCCGCAGCCATCATCATCGGAGGTGGGCGATCCCGTTGCCAGCGCGATGCCGTTGGTGGTGGTGATGGAGATGTACGAATCCCAGCTGGCAGCCGAGCTGCACATGCTGAAGGTGTAGATGTTGCCCACGCACATGTAGTAGTTGAAGCGCTGGCCGGCGCACATGGGCACGGTGAAGAGCGCGGGGCAGACCGAGCAGTTGAGGCCGGTGGGCACCCCTTGGTTGGTGGGGGGGAAGTTGGAGGCGTAGGCTGGCATCGTGAAGGTGTGCACCGCCGCTCCCGTTACGGTGGCGTTCTGGCTCAGCTGCACCGTGTTGGTGCCGCAGGCGCCGCCGCTGATGCTGGTGCCCGCCGGCACGTTGGGCCCGGAGATGCCCGCCAGATTCGTGATCAGTGCCGCATTGCAACTGGTGATCGTGGCCAGGTTGGAACCAGCCGTGGTGGTCAGGTTCATGTTGATCGTCGTGCTGGGCGGCAGTGTGGCACCGCCCCAGGAGCCGGCGGCTACAGCGGATTGGCCAGCTGGTGTGGTCAAATTCGTCAGGCAGGGCGGCACCTGGGCCTGGGCCGTGGCCGCCAGCAGGGCAAGGGCGAGGAGCGGGAGCGCGTAGAGCTGCTTCATGGGCATCCGGCGGTTAGCGGGCGTGAACGGGGGTGGGGCTCAGCGGCTGGTCGGGGTGGGCGGCGTTCCAGGCCTCCACCGCAGCGCGGTAGCGGGCCAGGTCGGCGGCCTCATCGCCGGTGGGAACGTAAACGGGCACGGCGGGCGCGGTGTTCACGCCCAGTTCATCGGGCGTGCGGGTGCCGGGCAGCAGCGTCACCGCCTGCGCGGCGATGGCGGCGCGGTAGAGCGCCTCGGGCTGCAGCAGCGGCGATTTCACCTGCACGATGGTGCGGTCGTCGGAATGGAAGAGCTCCGCATAGGGGTCGGCGTTCATCACCGCTTCGGTGGCCAGCTTCAGCTGTGCGGTGGTGAGGGGCTGCGCGGCCTGGAAATAGTGGAAGCCGGGCGCCTGGGCGCGGGCAATCAGCCCTGCGCCGAGCACGAGCATCAGGGCCGTGGTGCGTAGCATCATGGATGAACAGGTTGGGAAGTCGGCGCCCAATTTAGATGTTTCTGACCCCCAAGGAATAGCGTCCATGACCAGGTTGTCAACGGCAGGCTATCAATGGGGCGCCATCCGTGGGCTCCCATTTAGACGGATGACCGTGCTTTTCGTTGCCTTCGGCTCAGCGCACCACGGCCAGGCGCAGGTGCACCGGAGCGCCGCCCACGGTGATGCGCACGGTGTAGGCGCCCTCGGCCAATCCCGCCAGGGGCAGGGCGGCTTCGTTGTAGCCGGGCTGGGCCAGCAGGCGCTGGCTGTGGCGCAGGCGGCCTGCGGGGTCGAAGAGCTCCACGGTGCCCTCGGCTTCGGCGGCGGATTGGAAGGCTACCGTGGCCTGGCCTTGGGCGGGGTTGGGGCGCACGGTGGCTTCTGCCACGAGCCGTCCGTGCACCACGGCTGCCTCGCTGCTGTAGGCGAAGGAGCCGTCGGCGTGGATCAGCCGCAGGCGGTAGCGGTTGAGGCCGGCGAGGGGTGCGGGGTCCACGAAGCGGTATTCGGCGCTGTGGTGCGCGCTGCCGGTGGCGGCGAGCTCGCCCACGGGGGCGAAGGCGGTGCCGGTGGCGGCGCGCTCCACCACGAAGCGGGCGGTGCCGCCTTCGCTGAGGGTGGTCCAGTGCACATCCACGTGGTCCGGCTGGTCGGCGGCATGGGGGCCCATGAGCTCAGCGCCCAGGATGGTGCAGTCGAGCGAGGCGCCGCCCTGCAGGTTCCAATCGAGGCTGAAGGCCAGTCCGCTCTGGGAGAAATTGCTGATGTAGAGCAGGTACACCTGCCCCACGGTGACATCGAGGTAGCGCACCCACTTGTCGCCGAGGGGGGTCTCGGAGAGGTCGGTGGCGCTGAAGTTGAGGCCGGTGGCGCCGGGGGGCGCGGCGAAGGAGCAGCGCAGGGGGGCGCTCAGCGGCGGACAGATGCTGCTGGGGGTGCTGCCGGGCGGGAAGGGGCCCCAGATGGCGAAGTCGTAATCGTCGAGCGGGTCGGCGGGGTTGATCGTGAAGCCGATCTGGCCGCTGCTGCTGGGGGTGAAGTTGTACCAGGTGCCCTGCCGCTCCAGCGCGCCGAGGCAGCCGGCGGTGGTGAGGGTGAGGTCGGCAACGTTGCCGGTGTTGGTGGTGGTGTTGTTGAAGCTCTGCCCGTTGCAGATGGTGATGGAGCCCACGCAGTCCTCGGGCGGGGCGGGCGGCGGCACGCAGGTGAGGGTGCCGGCATAGGCGAGGCCGGCCACGGGCGGGGTGCCGGAGTTGAACACGGCGCTGCCGCCCAGGGTGAGGCTGTAGGAGTTCTCGCCCTGCCAGGGGCCGGAGTTGTTGTAGGTGAGCACGATTACCGCGCCGGGGGTGACGGGGATGGGGATGGAGTTGGCGCTGCCGGCCACGGTGTAGTTGGTGGCGGGCCCGCCGTTGATGCTCACGCTCACGAAGGAGCTGCCCCAGCCGTCGCCGAAGCTGTCGTAGAGGTTGAGGTAGTACACGCAGCCGCCGGGCGGAGGCGTCACGGGGGCGGTGCAGCCCACGGTAAGGGTGGCGCAGGAGGCGTTGGGCAGGCAGGGGAAGGCATCGATGAGCACGCGCAGCTGGCCGGTGAAGGTGGCCGTCCAGGTGACGCTGCTCTGCACGCCGCAGGCGTCATCGTTGTAGCCGAGGAAACCGCCGCCGGCGTTGTTGTAGAGGGTGATCTGGGTGTCCCAGGTGGTGGTGCCGCAGGTGCTGAAGGTGTAGGTGTTGCCGGCCACCACGTTGATGAGCTGGTACTCCCCGCCGAAGAGGCAGGTGCTGGCCACGGTGCTGCCGGGGCAGGCCGGGGTGGTGGTCTGCCAGTAGGTGTTGTCGTTGGCGCACTGGCTGCGGGCCGAGCCGGAGGCGGTGAGCGCGGCGCCGAGGAGGGCAATGCGGGCGTAACGTCCGATCATGGGCTCAGGGATTGCGGGGTGCGGTGGGCGCATCGATCATGCGCTGGTACTCCTGGGGGTGGGCCTGCATCCAGGCGGCCTTGGCGGCGGCGTGGCGCTGGTCGTCGGCGGCGGGGTCGCCGGTGTCGATGCGCACGGGGAAGCCCTGGCCCACGGCGGCGGTGCCATCGCTGCGGAACTGGCGGGGCCCGGCGTTGAGGGCGCGCAGCACCAGCTCGTGCGGCACTGCGGCGTCGATGCGCACCTTCAGCCGGTCGTGGTCGTTGGAGAGCAGGGCCTTGTCGTCGAGGGCGCGCAGGTTCTCCGCCGCGGTCTTCAGCGCGAGGCCGTCGAGCGGGGCATCGCACCGGAAGTGGTGGATGGCGGGGGTCTGCGCGGCGGCGCTGCCGGTGAGCGCGATGAGCGCGGCCATGGCGAATGCGGCACGGAGCGGCCGCAGGGCGGAGGAACGGTAGGGCGTGCGCATGCGAGGTGGCTTGAAGTAGAGACGCTCATCACCCGCACAGGTTGTCCCACAGAGCGTTGGCCTGCCCAAAATAGTGATTCGTCCCGACGGCGCAAGTGCCGGGGCGCAAGTGCGCGCGGCCGGGCAGGGGCCCGGCCGCGCGCACTTGCGATCATGGGCTGCTTACTCCACCAGGAAGCGGCCGGCATGCAGGGCCTGTCCGCCGGGCAGGTGCAGGGAGAGCGTGTAGGGCCCGGGCTCGAGGCCGAGCACCGATGCGCTCACGCGCTGCTGGCCTTCCACCAGGGCGATGCGCTGCTGGCGCGCGAGGCGGCCGCTGGCATCGTGCACGGAGACGAGGGCCTCGCCGTCGGCCTGCGCGTCGATCACCACGCTCACCTGGTCGGTGGCGGGGTTGGGGTGCAGCCCGCTCACCACCGAGCCGAAGCGGTTGGCCACGGCCACCACGTCGCTGAGGGCGGCGCTGCCGTCGGCGTCCACCATCTTCAGGCGGTAGTAGTTGAAGCCGGGCAGCGGCAGGGGGTCGAGGAAGGCGTAGTCGTTGGCGCTGGTGCTGTAGCCGGCGGCGGCCACCTGGCCGATCTGCTGGAAGGCGCCGGTCTCGTCCATGCGCTCCACGGCGAAGAAGGCGCTGTTGGCCTCGGTGGCGGTGGTCCATTCCAGCCGGATGCCCTGGGGCACGGGGTAGCCGTTGAGGCCGAGCAGCTCCACGGGCAGGAGGAAGCAGTCAAGGCTGGCGCCATTGGTGAGCTGCCAGGAGAGGTTGAAGGCGAGGCCGCTCTGGCTGTAGTTGCTGATGTAGAGGAAGTAGGTCTCCCCGGTGTTCACCGGCAGCAGGGTGCTCCACTTGTTGCCGCTGCCGCCCTCGCTGGGATTGGTGCCCAGGGTGGAGAGGCCGGTGTTGCCGGTGGTGCCGCTGTAGTTGCAGCGCACCGGCGCGATGGTGGGCGGACAGCTGGCCGAGCCGAATGGCCCCCACACGGCGAAGTCGTAATCGTCGGCGGGGTTATCGGGTGCGATGGTGAAGCCGACGGTGCCGCCGTTGGAAGGGGTGAACTGGTACCAGTAGCCCTGGCGCTCGTTGGAGCCCAGGCAGCCGCGGCTGTGCACGTTGAGGTCGGCGGTGAGGCCGGTGTTGTTGGGGTTGGCGCTGATCTGCTGGGCGCCGCAGATGGCGGAGCGGCCGTAGCAATCGCTGTTGGATGGCGCGGCGGACTGGCAGTCGGCCACCCCGGCGTAGCGCAGGCCGGTGCCGGGCGTGGGCCCATCCATGTAAACGGCGCCGTACATGAGCTGCAGCACGTAGCGGATCTCGCCCTGGTTGCCCGAGCCGCCGGTGGCGTAGGAGAGCTGCACGGTCTGGCCGGTGGCCACGGGGATGTAGGCCACATCCTCGTCGCCGTTGGCGATGCTGTAGTTCACGGCGGGTGCGGCGCCCACCTGCACCGACACGTAGCTGTTGCCCCATCCGTCGCCCTGGCTGTCCCACATGCGCAGCACATAGATGCAATCGCCCGCGGCGGGCGCGGTGGACGCGCAGAGGTTGAAGGAGCCCCGGCTGCCGAAGCTGCCCCACACGCGCACGTAGTAGGTCTGGCCGGCCACGAGCTCCAGCGGGGTGAGCGTCATGAAGGGGGCATTGCCCGGGCCGCTGGCGTTGTCGCATTTCACCAGGGTGAAGGGGCCGCTGCAGCTGGTGGCCGCATACACGGCGAACTGCGGATTGCCGAGGGAGCCGGTGGTGGTGCGCAGGGTGACCAGGCCGTTGGCGGGCGCCGTGAAGGTGAACCACACGTCGTTGTAGGTGCCATTGCCGCAGCCGGGCACGGGGATGCCCGCTGTTGCGGAGGCATTGGTGTTGGCGTAGGCCGTGTAGCTGCAGGTGGCGTCCAGGGTGAGGGCGATGGCGCCGCAGGGATCGTCGTTCACGGGCGGCGACCAGATGCAGATGTTGAAGGTGCCCGTGTTGCTGCCCTCGCCCCACATGCGCACGTAGTAGGTCTGGTTGGGGGTGAGGCCGGTGCGGTTGATCTCGCTCATGCTGCCGGGGCCGTCATTGGCGTCGCACTCGATGAGGGTGAAGGTGCCGTTGCAGGCGGTGGCGCTGTAGAGGGCCATGCCCGAGTCGGTGAGCGAGCCGGCGGTGGTCTCGATGTTGGCGATGCCGTTGGCGGGCGCCACGAAGGAGTACCACACATCGTTGCCGGTGAAGTTGGCGCAGCCCGGTGCGGGGATGCCCGCGGTGGCGGTGCTGTTCTGCGTAGTGGTGGCGGTGAGCGAGCAGGTCTGGCCCACGGTGAGGGGCGTGGCGCCGCAGGGCTCGTCGTTGGCCGGCGGGATGGGGCTCCAGATGCAGATGCGGCCGTTCATGCCGCTGTTGTCGTTGTGGCGCTGCACCCGGATCATGTAGGTGGTGCCCGGGGTGGTGGTGAGGCCGGTGATGTTGACGTTGTTGCCGCCGCCGCCGGAGTTGAGGCAGGCCACCTGGGTGAGCCCCGCGGTGCAGGTGCCGGTGTACACGTGCACGATGGCGCGGTGGTTGTCGTCGGGGTCGTAGGTGATGTTGGTGGTGCTGTAGATGGCGGTGAACCAGCCCCACGCGTCGTCGTAGCTGCCGCCGGTGCAGCCGCTGGCGGTGTAGGTGGCGGTGAAGGAGCCCGGCTTGTCGAAGTCGTTGTAGGCGCAGGAGGTGCCCACGGGGTATTCATTGCCGGCGTTGTAGCCGCAGGCGTCGGTGGCGGTCTGCGCGCTGGCGGCAAGGGTTGCGGCGGCCAGGCCGAGGAGCAGGAGCGAGCGGAGCGCCAGGGTGCGGGAGGAGCGTGCCATGGTGCTTATTGGATGGGGTTGTCCACGCGGGGCGCAGGATGGAGGCGGCGGGGCGCGAGGGCCACGCCGAACTGAGCGGCCAGGTCCACCACGGCCTGGGGGTCGAGGGGGCGGTAGGCCAGCACCTTCATCGCCCGGGTGGGCCGGTCGATGTCCACGCGCATGGCGGGATCGAAGCCGGACATGGATTCGAGCAGGAGCTTCTCGGTGTAAGCGCTCAGCTCCCCGTTCACCTGGAACTGGTAGCGGTGCTCTTCGCCTTCCTGTCCCTCCTGGGCGCGGCCGGTGAGGGCGGCGAGGGCCAGCAGCAGGCTGAGGGTCCAATGGATCGTGCGCATGTCGGTCGTATTCACGGCCCGGATGAGTGGTCCGAGCCGGCCCGCTTCAACGGGCGCCGACGAATGGGGGTTACAGGCCGATGAAGCGGCCGGGCGCAGCGGATGAGCGGAAGGGGCTCAGCGGGCGGCGACGGCGGCGGCCGGCGCAAGGGCGGTGCGGCCGGGGTAGACCTCCAGGGCACGGCGCAGGCATTCCACGGCGCGCCGCAGCAGGGGCTGCTCCAGCACGTAAGCCAGGCGCACCTGCCGGCGGCCGGTGGCCGGGTCGGCGTAGAAGCCGGTGGCGGGGGCCATCATCACGGTATGCCCTTCGTGGCTGAAGGACTCCAGGAGCCACTGGCAGAAGGCGTCGCTGTCGTCGATGGGCAGTTCAGCCACGCAGTAGAAGGCGCCCTTGGGCTTGGGGCAGGTGACGCCGGGGATGGCGTTGAGGCCGTCGACGAGGATGTCGCGGCGCTGCACGTACTCGGCCTTCACGTCATCGAAGTACGACTGGGGTGTGCGCAGGGCGGCCTCGCTGGCGATCTGCCCGAAGGTGGGCGGGCTGAGGCGGGCCTGGGCGAACTTGAGCACGGCGGCGAGCAGTTCGGCGTTGCGGGTGACGAAGGCGCCCACGCGTGCACCGCACATGCTGTAGCGCTTGCTCACGCTGTCCACCAGCACGGCATGCTGCTCCAGCCCCTCCAGCGCCAGGGCGCTCACGGGGGTGGCGCCGTCGTAGCAGAATTCGCGGTAGACCTCGTCGGCGAAGAGGAAGAGGTCGTGCTTGAGGACGATGGCGCGGAGGGTCTCCAGCTCGGCGCGGCTGTAGAGGTAGCCGGTGGGGTTGCCGGGGTTGCAGATGAGGATGCCCTTGGTGCGCGGGGTGATCAGGGCCTCGAAGGCGCTGATGGGCGGCAGGGCGAAGCCGTCGCCGATGGTGCAGCGCACGGGCACCACGGTGACGCCGGCGCTGACGGCGAAGCTGTTGTAGTTGGCGTAGTAGGGCTCGGGGATGATCACCTCGTCGCCGGGCTCGAAGCAGGCCATCATGGCGAAGAGCAGCGCCTCGCTGCCGCCGTTGGTGACGATGATCTGCTCGTGGGTGACGGCGATGCCGTGCCCGGCGTAGTAGGCGGCCAGGCCCTTGCGGTAGCTCTCGTAGCCGGCGCTGTGGCTGTATTCGATCACCGTGCGGTCGAGCCTGCGGATGGCGTCGAGGGCCACTTGGGGCGTGGCGATGTCGGGCTGCCCGATGTTGAGGTGGATGACCGAGGTGCCGCGCTTCTTGGCCGCTTCGGCATAGGGCACGAGCTTGCGGATGGGCGAGGGGGGCATCATCCGGCCTTTGGAGGAGATCGCGGGCATGGCGGGTTCGGTTGAGGGGCGCGAAGATCGGCATAGCCGGACAAAGCGAAGGGCCCCTCCTGGCGGGAGGGGCCCTTCGGCGTGCGCTCCGGGGAGTGGTCAGTTCGTTGCGGGCGCGGCCGCGGAGCCCTCCACCATGCCCTTGATGCGCACCACCTTGTCCGGTGCGTTGGTGGCGTTGCTGGTGATGGTGACGCTCTTGTTGATGGGGCCGGTGCGCTTGGTGTCGTAGCGCACGGTGATGGCGCTCTTGCCGCCGGGCTTGATGGGCTCGGTGTCGCACTTGGGCACCGTGCAGCCGCAGCTGCCCTTGCAGTTGGTGATGATCAGGGGCGCATCGCCGGTGTTGGTCACCGTGAAGGTGCATTCGCCGTTGGCGCCCTGGGCGATGGTGCCGTAGTCGTGCACGTCCTTGTCCACGCTGATCATGGGGCCGGTTCCGCCCACGGGCTTGCCTTCCACCTGGGCGTGGGCCGTGGCGGTGGCGAGCAGCAGGACGAAGGGGAGCAGGAGCTTCTTCATGGATGCGGCAGGGTGCTTAGTGCTTCTCCACCGGGGCCATCGGGCTGGCCTCCTTCACCGGCGAGGTGGGGGTGGAGGCAGCGGCCTCCACGGTGCCCTTGATCGTGACGATCTTGCTGGGGGCGTTGGTGGCGTTGCTGGTGATGGTGACGCTCTTGTTGATGGGGCCCACGCGGTTGGTGTCGTACTTCACCGTGATGGTGCTCTTCTCACCGGGCTTGATGGGGGTGGTGTCGCACTTGGGCACGGTGCAGCCGCAGCTGCCCTGGCACTGGGTGATGATCAGGGGGGCATCGCCGGTGTTGGTCACCGTGAACTCGCAGGTGCCGTTGGCGCCCTGCGGGATGGTGCCGTAGTCGTGCGATTCCTTGTCCACGCTGATCATGGGGCCGGAGCCGCCCACGGGCTTGGCGGTGGTCTGAGCGGCAGCCGTGAGCACGGCCAGGCCGAAACCGAGGGAGAGGAGAAGCTTGTTCATGCGATTGGTTGGTTTTCGTGGATTGCGTACGCCAAAGGTGATGCCGCGTTGAACCGTCGCCGGGACCTTAACAGGACATTAACAGCGGCCGTATCGCGTCCCGCCGAAGGCCGCATCCGCGCCTGGTGGGCCGGCGCGGCTACTTTCGCGCCTCATTTTCAGCAGATGGAGATCCCCAAGCGATACGAGCCGCAGCAGGCCGAAGGCAAGTGGTACCAGCATTGGATGGAGAAGGGCTACTTCCGCAGCGTGCCCGACGGCCGCGAGCCCTACACCGTGGTGATCCCGCCGCCCAACGTCACCGGCGTGCTGCACATGGGGCACATGCTCAACAACACCATCCAGGACGTGCTGGTGCGCCGCGCCCGCATGCTGGGGAAGAACGCCTGCTGGGTGCCGGGCACCGACCATGCGAGCATCGCCACCGAGGCGAAGGTGGTGCGGCTGCTCGGCGAGCAGGGCATCAAGAAGAGCGCGATCGGCCGCGAGAAGTTCCTGGAGCACGCCTTCGCGTGGAAGGAGAAGTACGGCGGCGTGATCCTGGAGCAGTTGAAGAAGCTCGGCGCCAGCTGCGACTGGGACCGCACGCGCTTCACCATGGAGCCCGACCTCAGCGACGCGGTGATCGACGTGTTCATCGACCTGCACAGGAAGGGCCTCGTGTACCGCGGCCTGCGGATGGTGAACTGGGACCCGGTGGCGTTGACGGCCGTGAGCGACGAGGAGGTGATCTACAAAGAGGTCAACTCCAAGCTCTACCATGTGCGATACAAGGTGGAAGGCACCGCGGACGAGTGGGTAACCATCGCCACCACGCGCCCGGAGACCATCCTCGGCGATACGGCCGTGGCCGTGCACCCCGAAGACGAGCGCTATGCGCGCCTCAAGGGCAAGCGCGTGCTCGTGCCGCTGATCGAACGCAGCATCCCCGTGATCTTCGATGCGTACGTGGAGCGCGAGTTCGGCACCGGGGCCTTGAAGGTGACGCCCGCGCACGACGTGAACGACCACGAGCTGGGCAAGAAGCACGACCTGGAGACCATCGACATCCTGGAACCCAACGGCACGCTGAGCGCCGCCGCGCAGCTCTACGTGGGCGAGGACCGCTTCGTGGTGCGCAAGAAGATCGCGAAGGAACTGGAGGAGAAGGGGCACCTCGTGAAGACCGAGGACATCGTGAACAAGGTGGGCACCAGCGAGCGCACCGATGCCGTGATCGAGCCGCGCCTGAGCCTGCAGTGGTTCGTGAAGATGGGCGAGCTCGCCAAGCCCGCGCTGGAAGTGGTGAAGGACGGCCGCGTGAAGCTGCACCCGCAGAAGTTCGTGAACACCTACACCTACTGGATGGAGAACGTGCGCGACTGGTGCATCAGCCGCCAGTTGTGGTGGGGCCAGCAGATCCCGGCGTGGTACAACGAGGCCGGTGATGTGGCCGTGTGCCGCACCGAACAGGAGGCCATTGACCAGTTCACCAAGGCAGGGCAAAGCACCAACGGGATCAAGCAGGACGAGGACGTGGTGGACACCTGGTTCAGCAGCTGGCTCTGGCCCATCAGCGTGTTCGACGGCTTCAAGGACCCGGACAACGCCGACATCAAGTACTACTACCCCACCAACGACCTGGTGACCGCGCCGGAGATCCTCTTCTTCTGGGTGGCGCGCATGATCATGGCGGGCATGGAGTACCGCGGCGAGATCCCCTTCAAGAACGTGTACCTCACGGGCATCGTGCGCGACAAGCTCGGCCGGAAGATGAGCAAGAGCCTGGGCAATAGCCCCGACCCGCTCGACCTCATCGCCAAGTACGGCGCTGACGGCGTGCGCACCGGCATGCTCTTCTCCTCACCGGCCGGTAACGACCTGCCCTTCGACGAGAGCCTCTGCGAGCAGGGCCGCAACTTCAGCAACAAGATCTGGAACGCCTTCCGCCTGGTGAAGGGCTGGACGGTAGCTCAGCAGGAACAACCCGCAGGCAATGCGGCGGCCGTGGCCTGGATGCGCAGCCGCGTGGTGCGCACCACCGCCGAGCTCGATGGCCTGTACGACCAGTTCCGCATCAGCGAGGCGCTGATGACCACCTACAAGCTGATCTGGGACGAGCTCTGCAGCTGGTACCTCGAGAGCATCAAGCCCGCCTTCGTGGACGGCGTGGCGCAGCCGATCGATGCGGCGACCTACGAGGCCACCATCGGTCTCTTCGAGGATGTGCTGAAGCTGCTGCACCCCTACATGCCCTTCCTCACCGAGGAGCTGTGGCACCACCTGCGCGAGCGCAAGGCGGGCGAGGACATCATCATCGCGGCATGGCCGAAGGGCGGTGCAGGCGACGCGGAGCTGGAGGCCGAGGTGCAGCATGCCTTCGACCTGGTGAGCGCCGTGCGTAACACCCGCAATGAGCGCGGCATGAGCCCCAAGGAAGCGTTGGACCTTCAGGTGAAGGGCTCCGCCCCGCTGCGGGCCGCTGTTGCATCCCTGGTGAACAAGCTCGCCAACGTGGGTGCCATCCACGGGGTGGAGAAAGCCAGTGAGGGCAGTGTCACTTTCCTGGTCGGCACAACCGAGTACGCCATCGACCTGGGCAGCAACGTGGACGCCGCCGCCGAGGCGAAGAAGGCCGAGGAGGAGCTCAACTACCTGCGCGGCTTCCTGGCCAGCGTGGACAAGAAGCTCAGCAACGAGCGCTTCGTGAGCGGCGCGCCGCCGCAGGTGCTGGAGAACGAGCGCAAGAAGAAGGCGGATGCGGAGGCGAAGATCAAGGCGCTGGAGGAGCGGCTGGCGGTGCTGAAGTAGGCTTCGTCCGGCTTTCGGCGCTGGGCTAGGGCAGTTGCTGCACCCGGGTTGCCGTAGGCACCACGCTCCCGATGGTCTGCAGGATGGGGTCCCGGTCGTTGCCGCTGCCGACATACTTGATCTGTCCGTCGAGGTTGATGTCGAGCGGGCTGTACACACCGGGGATGACCTGCGTGGGGGTGTTGCCGCCGATGCCCACCAGGATGGGATCGCGGTCGTTGCCGGCCCCCACGTACTTCATGATCCCGTTGCCATCGGCATCGCCCGCCCAGAGGAGCCGCACACCGTTGGCGGTATCGGTGGCTTCCAGCCCGTGTAGCGCGCTGCCCGGATCGGTGAAGTCGATCAGCGCAGGCGTGGGGGAGAGGCCGATCGGCGCCGCCATCATGGCGCCCAGGTGGTTGCGGTGGCGGATGCTGACCGCATAGCTGGCCGCAGGTGCCGGAAAGGAAAGAGGGCTGGTGCCGTCCTTGTCCGTCACGCGGCCGTCGCACCGCAGCAGCCCTGCGCGGCTGTGCAGCACCGTGGCCGGCTGGGCGGCGCTTCGGAGCTCCACCACCACCCAGTCCACGATGGCTTGCGGGCCGGTGGCATCGAGCGTGCCGGGTCGGGCGCTCTCGTTGCCGCCGCCGCCCGTGTGCGCGTAGCCCAGCTCGGTATAGGGTTCCGAAGGCGGCACCAGGCCTTGAGCGCGCAGGAGGTCGCGCATCATCCCGGTCTGCGCATCAAAAGGCCCCTGGAGGAAGGCGCGCACGTCGGCCTTCACCACGGGCGTCGCCACCAGCACGCTCGGCTCGGTGATCACCGGCGGGTTGAAGTCGAAGTAGATGTTGGCGATGTTGGTGATCTGATCGCCCGCACTGAGTCCTTCGTGCGGCCGTATGCGGAAGCCGACGAAGCCGTGGCTACGGGGTTCGTTCACGTTGCTATCGGGCAGGAGGATGTTGGGGAAGTAGAACTTCAGGGTGCCCGCATCGCGCAACTCCCAGGTGAAGTTGTGGGAAGCCGCACCCACGATGATGCTGCCCGGATCCAGGTTCGGTGGCAGCGTATCGGTGATCACCACATTGAAGGCCGTGTCGGTGCCGGTGTTCTGGAAGCGGATGGTGTACTCGATCCACTCATCCTCATCGATCAGCCACGCCGATGTGCTGCCACTGCTGGTGTAGGCCAGCTTGTCATTGGGGTCGTACGCGCCGGTGATGGTGCGCAGGTTGGTGGCGGTGTTGTTGGAGAGCTCGCCGTCGTTGGTGGTGGTGGTCAGTGAGACCGTTGACGAGAGCACCGTTCCCAGCAGGCCGACGTCAGGAGGCACCTGGGTGCGCACGTTGAGGCCCCGCTGCTGCCACGCGCCCAGCGCGGTCTGGTTCCAGGTGAGCGTGTTGCCGTTCACGCTGCTCGGCGCGGGCGTGGCGCTCTGGTAGATGAGCGTGGGATCAATCGTGAGCGTGACGGTGAGGGCGCCGGTGCTCGTGGGCGTGAGGTTGCGCACCTGGAGGCCGTAGCTGAACTCGAAGCCGGGCCGCGCCGCACCACTGCCGATCGACACCATGGCATCCAGGCCCACCAGGCTCGTGTCGGCGATGTTGCGCGTTACCAAGGGCGTGCCTGCGGAAATGGTGAACGGCGTGGGACCGCTCTCGCAATGCGCGTCGAACTGCGTGCTCTGCTGCTCCACGGTGTAGCTGCCCAGGGGCAGCACCTTGGCATAGTGCCCTTGCGCGTCGGTGGTGAGGTAGTGCGGTCCGGGGAGGATCTCCAGGATGGTGCCCACCACCGCGGCTTCGCCCGAATTGGAGACGCAGTTCTGGTTGTTGTCCACGAAGACACGGCCGCTCACCACGCCGCAGGTGGGCCCCACGTCCGGGACGGTGAAGCTGATCTGCGTGTTGCAGCCTGAACTGGGCAGGAAGCTCGAGTTGCTGATGAAAAGCGTCACGGTGTAGTCGCCAGCAGGCAATCCGGAATAGGTGTGCGTGCTTGGACCGTTGCCGCAGCTGAAATACGGGTTGATGCCATTCGGCTGTGGCTCGATCATGCCTTGCAACTGCTGGTCGTGGCCCTCCGCGGTGAAGGACAGCGTGACGCTCCCGCTGGTTGTTCCCGTGCAGGCGCCCTGTATGTCATCGATGGTGGTCTGCGGGAACTGCACGGGCCAGCCGATCTGCACGTGGTAGATGCCCGGGCACCCGTTCGCATCCGCGAAATCGAATTCATTCGTTTGCCCGTGGGTCGGGTTGAACAAGGGCCGGGCCAGCACAGGGTAGTCCGGCAACCACGGTTCCACATCGTTCGGTATCCACATCGTATCCATCTGCACGCCGCCAAGGGTGTAGGGGCCGGGCCCTGCCAATTCCGCTGCGGCCGGGTCGAAGCCGATGGTCGTCCAGGAGTTGCACAGCGGCTGCCCCCAGTTGAAGTAATCGCCCAAGAAGATGCCGGTCATGTAGCCGTAATCCCCTGCGGCCAGGTTGCTGAGGTTGGCCGAGGCCTGTTCTCCGCCGAAGTCCGTCACCGTCACGGAATACGCCCCAGGCAACAGGCCATCAATGATCTGCGTGGTGGCGCCGTTGCTCCATGCGTAGGTGTAAGGGCCGGTGCCGCCGCTCACACTGGCGCGCAGCTGCCCATTGGCATACGTGCACGTTGGCGTCTTCAGCACTTGAATGGTCACCGTGACGGCCTCGGCGGAGGCAACGCACAGGGCGAAGAGCAGCGTGGCTGTGATGCGGTTCATGCGTTCACTGTTTGATGAAGAGGCGGTTGGTCGTGCGACCATCAGCGCTAGTGACCTGCAGACTGTATAGCCCGGCTGAAAGGTGCCCCACTGTCAGAGAGCAGCGGAGCCCCTGCGATCGGGTCGAAGCCACCAGCCTGCCGTCGAGGGCGTGCGCTTCGATCTGCAACGGCCCCTCCGCTCCGGGCACATCGATATTCAGCAGCCGCTCGGCCGGGTTCGGGTAGAGCAGCATTCCACCTTCAGTGCCTCCTTCCCCCGCCCCCGTACTGAACTCCGCCACCAGCACGCTCGGCTCGGTGATCACCGGCGGGTTGAAGTCGAAGTAGATGTTGGCGATGTTCTCGATGGCGGTGCCGGGCAGCACGGGTTGTTTGGGCCGGATGCGGAAGGTGACGAAGCCGTGGCTGCGCGGTTCGTTCGTATTGCTGTCGGGCAGCAGGATGGTGGGGAAGTTCCACCGCAGGATGCCCTGGCCCGAAAGCGAAACGGCATGCGGATGGGAAGCGGCCATGGGCAGGAAGGTGGCGGGGTCCAGCGTGGGGGGCAGCGTATCGGTGATCACCACGAAGAAGGCCGTGTCGGTGCCGGTGTTCTGGAAGCGGATGGTGTAGTCGATCCACTCATCGGTGCCGAGGACATACTGCTCCGTGCTCTGACGCGAACTGGTCAGCGCGGTCTTGTCGTTCGGGTCATAGGAACCGGTCACCAGGATCAGGTCGGTGTAACTGTTGTTCGTGAGGTTGGCTTCCGGGTTCGAGACACTCACGGTCGCCGTACTGGCGAGGAAGGTGCCCAGGAGACCCACATCGGGCGGCACCGTGAAGTTCACGACGTAGTCCCAGTCCTGCAACGCCCCCAGGTTCGCGCTTGTCCAGGTGAGCGTATTGCCATTCACTGAGGTCGGTGCGGGGTTGGCGCTTACAAACGCCAGAACGGGATCGTAGGTGAGCGTCACCGTGGTGGTCCCGGGCAGCACACCGGTGAGGTTGCGGACCTCCATGCCCATGGTCATGGGGAACCCGGGACGCGCCGGTCCGCTCCCCAGGCCGACCATCACATCCAGCCCCACCAGGCTCGTGTCGGCGAGGTTTCGTACCAGGTTGGGTTGTCCAGCGCTCAGGGTGAAGGGCGTGGCGCTCACACCGCAGTGCTCCTGGTACACCGCACTGGCGGTGGTGACGGTGTAGGTCCCATACGGCAAGCTCATGGTGTATTGTCCGGACGCGTTCGTGAGGGCATGGTGATCGCCGGGCTGGGCCACCACGACCGTCTGCCGAAGGTTGGGCTCTCCGGAGCCTTGGACGCAATTCTCGTTGGCATCCACATAAGCCCTTCCCGAGAGCGCGCCACAGTCGGAACCGAGATCGGTGATCGTGAAGGGGATGTCCACCACACACGGCGATTGGATGGAGCCAAAGCTCTCCTGGCTGGTGAAGCGCATCACCCAGTTGCCCGGATGCAGTCCGAAGAGCTCAACAGGAATGGGTGGGAAACCGCCGAAGTTCATCGGCTGGCTGGGCACAGTGGCCCCCACGTCATCCACCGCCTGCATGTTCCACCCTGCGGTCAGGCCGGCCCCCGAATAATTCATGACGCCAGACAGGTATCCATTGCTAGAATTCGTGCAGCTGCCGGTGATCTGCAGTACGTCCACCGTAGGGTCCACCAAGGCGGCAGGAATGGTCACTTCGGTCGAAGCTGAACCGCAATCATTGCTCAAGGAGAGGCTGACGCTTTGGCCCGGGCAGGCGCCGGTAAACACGAACAAGGTGAAATACTCCACCTGCTGGCCTGATGACGGAAAAGACTCCTGCACTTGCATGGGCGGAGTGGTACTGAAGGTATAGCCCCCCACCACAAGCGGCAGGTAGATCCGAAAGCCTCCGTTGCATTCACCCTGGCACGGCTCCAAACCGGCGAAATAGATGTCCTGGAAGGAGCAACAACCGGAAGCCTGTTGGACATCAAAGGTCTGTGACCCGGTGGCACCGGCGTTGTCGGTCACGGTGATGGTGTAGCCCTGGCCCGGAGGCAACGATGCTTCGGGACCGGTGCTGCCATCGCTCCAGTTGTACGTATAAGGCGGTGTACCGCCGCTGGCCGTGGCGACAGCGTATCCCATGCCGCTGCTGCAACTGGCTGCGTACACGTTCACCTGCACATCCAAAGCCACTACACTTGACGTGATGCACAGACCCAGAGCAAGGAACAAGGAGGTCCTCATCATGATCATTGTTTGATGAATCGCTCGACGTATCCGTCCAGTTGGAGCATGTAAAGCCCCGGCGTCAACAAGCTCACATCCAGTTCGAGCCGATGGCCATGCCAGTTGCCGGGCGGCCGCACTTCACGCCCGTCGGCGGCGAGAACACTGTAGGATCCAGAGGTCGGCGCTTGGGTAAGGACGTACAGCCTGTCCATGGCCGGATTGGGCTGAATGGTCATGCGAGGGGTGCTTTCCTCCCCCACCCCCGTACTGAACTCCGCCACCAGCACACTCGGCTCGGTGATCACCGGCGGGTTGAAGTCGAAGTAGATGTTGGCGATGTTCTCGATCAACGTGCCTGGGGTGAGCGGCAGGCGCGGGCGGATCCGGAAACCGACGAAGCCATTGCTGGCAGGCTCGTTCACGTTGCTGTCCGGGAGGAGGATGTTGATGAAGTAGAACTTGAGCACACCATCGTCCCGCACCTCCCAGGTGAACGGATGCGACCCGGCGCCGATGACCAAGGAAGCGGGATCCAAGGTGGGCGGCAGCGTATCGGTGATCACCACATTGAAGGCGGTGTCGGTGCCGGTGTTCTGGAAGCGTATCGTGTAATCGATCCATTCATCGGTGCCGATGTAGTAGATGGCATCGCTGTACTGGCTGCTGGTGCGCGCCAGCTTGTCGTTCGGGTCGTAGCTGCCCGTCACGGTGACCGCGTGGTTGCTGCTGTTGTTGGCCGGGGCGGCATCGGCGTTCGCCGTTGAAACGGTGGCACTGCCGTTGAATACCGTTCCGAGCAGACCGATATCGGGTGGCACCTGCAGGCGCACACTGTAGTGGCGCTGCTGCCAGGCCGTGAGCTGCGACTGGTTCCAAGTGATGACGTTGCCGTTCACATTGCTCGGCGCAGGGTTGGCGCTCAGGTAGCCCAGGGCCGGATCGAAGGTCATCACCACCTGCGTGGCCCCGCTGTTGGTGGGCGTGTGGTTGCGCACGTTGATGCCGTACTGCAGCTGGAATCCGGGACGGGCGGCCCCGCTGGCCATCTCCACGCTCACATCGAGCGGCACGAGCGATGAATCCGGGAAGTTCACGGTCACGGATCCAGGGGACCCGCTGATCGTGAAAGGCTGGGGCACGCCGGCGCAATGCTCCTCGAACTGCGCGCTCACCTGGGCGATGGTGTAAGCGCCGATGGGCAGGTTCGTCGCGTAGCTCCCCTGCGCATTCGCGGTGATGTAGTAGGGGCCGGGCTGCACCTCCAGGATCGCGCTGGGCACCGCGGCTTCGTTGGTCTGCTTGGTGCAGTTGTAGTTGCCATCCACGAACACCTGCCCGCTCACCGTTCCGCAGGTGGGCCCCAGGTCCGGGATGGTGAACAAGGTCTCGTCGCTGCAGCCCGAATAGAACTGGCTGGGTGAGCTCATGGTAAGGCGCTGGATGAGCCGGTACGTGCCTGGACCAAGGCCCGTATAGGTCTTGTAGAAGACCGCGCTGCCGTACCAGTCATAGCCGCCCTGCAACACGACCTGGTCCTGCATGTTCCGGATCTCCGCTGAAACAGGATATCCATGCCCTTCTGGCCCGAAGGCCACCTGCACGCTGCCATTCGCGCCGCCCGCGCACGCACCCTCCACCTGCATGACCGTCACGATCGGCCACTCCACCTCATGAAGGGCCTCGATCTGGAAGGTCGCGGCGCAACCGGTGCCGTCCATGAAGTTCATGGTCACAATCTGGCCCGGTGCTCCGGGGATGCCCACATAGTGCCAGCCATCCATGCTGAGGGGGTCGTCCAAGGGCGGTACTCCGTTGAAGGTGTATGGGGGCGTCATCGGCCAGGACGGCGCCCAGCGGAAGAAGGGCTGCGGAACGAGGAAACCGCTGCACCAGGCATCGCCCGACCAGTTCATGGCGCTGAACGACGGGCCGAAGTCCGTGGCCGTCACGGTGACCTCGTCAGTGGCTTCGTCAAGGTTCGCATCCGTGACGGTCACCGAATAGGTGCCGGCCGTAAGGCCATTGATGGTGACTGAAGTGGCCCCCGTGGACCAGAGGTAGGTGTATGGCCCGACACCCCCACTGGCGCTCGCGGTGAGGATACCGTTGCTGTACGCGCAGATGGGTTGCTCGGTCACCTGGATGCTCACGGTGATGGCGCTCGACGCAATTGCGGCGAGTACCAGGAACAGGGTGAGCAGTGATCTCATTGCCGGATGAATCGTTCGTGATGGACCGTGCCGTCGGCTAAGCGCACCGTAAGAACATAGCCACCCGGATCCAGCGCGCTGGTATCGACCAAACCCAGGTGGTGGTCGTACGGAGCGGATACCCGCCGACCATCCGTGGAGTGGATCTGAAGCTGAGCGATGCGGCCGCCAGCGCACCTCACCTGCAGACTGTGATCGACCGGATTCGGGGCGATGCTCACACCGGACGTACGAACGCCTTCCACCCCCGTGCTGAACTCCGCCACCAGCACGCTCGGCTCGGTGATCACCGGCGGGTTGAAGTCGAAGTAGATGTTGGCGATATTGATGATATCGTCGCCGGGCAGCAGGGGCAGCCGCGGCCGGATGCGGAAGCCCACGAAGCCGTGGCTCAGCGGTTCGTTCACGTTGCTGTCGGGCAGCTGGATGTTCGGGAAGTGGAACTTCAGCACTCCCTGTCCTTCGATGATGCGGGAATGGGTGTGCGAGGCCGCGCCCCAGATGATGCTGCCCGGATCGAGCGTGGGGGGCAGGGTGTCGGTGATGAGCACATTGAATGCGGTATCGGTGCCCGTGTTCTGGAATCGGATGGTGTAGTCGATCCAATCATCCTCGTTGATCTGCCAGACCGAGGTGTTCCCACTGCTGGTGTAGGCAATCTTGTCGTTGGGGTCGTACGCACCGGTGATGGTGCGCAGATTGGTGGCCGTGTTGTTGGAGAGGTCGCCGTCGCTGTTGGCGGTGCTCACATTCGCCGTGGCCACCAGTTCGTAGCCCAGCAGGCCCACATCGGGCGGCACCTGGAAGCGGACGGAGAAGTACCGGGCCTGCCAAGCGAAGAGCTGCGCCTGGTTCCACGTGATGGTGTTGCCGTTCACAATGCCCGTGGGCGATGCCGAGACGAACGTGAGGGCAGGGTCGTAGGTGAAGGTGACCGTGGCCGCACCGCTGGTGGCCGGTGTCTGGTTCCATACGACCAGCGCGTAGTCGAACTGGAAGCCCGGGCGGGCGGCCCCGCTGGAGAGCGAGATGCTCACGTCCAGTGGCACCAATGCGGTGTCCGGGTGATGGACTGTGGACGAAGCGCCGTTGGTGATAGTGAACGGGATGGGCGCACCCGCACAATGCTCGCTCAGGACGTTGCCTTGCTGCTGCACGGTATAGGCACCGGGGGGCAGCACGAGGTTGTACTGGCCGTTGGCGTTGGTGGCCGTGTAATAGGGACCGGGCAGCACCTCCAACACCGCATTGGGCACCCAGGGCTCGTTCATTTGCCGGGTGCAGCTGAGGTCGTAATCCACGAATGCGGTACCGGTGAGCAGCCCGCAATCGATGCCCAGGTCGGGGATGGTGAAGGGCACGAGGTCCTGGCAGTCCTCTGGATGCCAACTGAAGTAGCGTTTGGCGAAATAGTTCCCGGCCGCCAATCCTTCACGGGTGGCCACGTTCTGGTCGGGTGCGGTGTTCAGTCCACTGATGGACCCGCCCACCTGTTGCATGGCCTCGTTCAGGATCACCACCTCCCAGATCATCCCAAAGGGGCTGGTCGCGTCCAGACCGGCATCGATGGTGACGCTGCCTGTGGCGAGCGTACCGCACGCGGGTGTGACCCCCAGGATGCTCATGGGCGAAGGGGTGCTGCTTTCCGGTGTCCAATTGTCGATCACCACCAATTGGCAGCCCGTCCCATCGGTGACGGTGAACTGCAGGATCTCGCCTGGGCACAGGCCTGTGTACAGGCCATAGGACCCGCCGACCAGGCCACCGTTGTCCACGCTGAGCGGCGGCCAGAAGGTGACCGGAGGTGTGAGGTTCGGGGGCAAAGGGTAAACGCCGATGTTGCGCCCGCCATTGCACAGGCCGTTGCATCCGTGCAGACCCGCCCCGGAGAAACTGGCGTACAGCGTGCTCGGCACTTCGCCGATCGTCACCTGTGCGGTGGCCTCGTCCATCACGGCATCCGTCACGGTCACCGTGTAGATGCCCGGTGCCAGGCCCTGCGCGGTCTCCGTGGTGGCCCCATTGCTCCAGAGGTAACCATAGGGCGGCGTTCCGCCTGACGCAGAGGCCGTGGCATAGCCGTTGGGATTGCCACAGAGGCAGTCGGCTTGGTCCACTATGCTGACGTTGAGCGCAATGGCGAAGCTTGGTGCAAGCAATGAGGTCAGGAAAGGCGTGCGAAGGCTCATGGGTTCATTGTTTGATCAGGCTGGCCTGAAGACGCGTTCCGGAACCGCTCTCGGCATGGATGCAGTACGTTCCTGGCGCGAGTCCGTCCAGATCGATCATGGCCATGACCCCGTCGGAACTTCCGGAAAGCACCAGGCGCGAATCGCTGGCCGTCACCATCCAACGAACGATCCGCTCCTTCCCTGCGGAGATGGTGACCGCATCGCGCGCAGGATTCGGGAACAGCTGCAACCGGGTCCCGCCATCGCGCTGCACCACCCCCGTGCTGAACTCCGCCACCAGAACGCTCGGTTCGGTGATCACCGGCGGGTTGAAGTCGAAGTAGATGTTGGCGATGTTCTCGATGGTGGTGCCCGCCAGGAGTGGCAGGACCGGTTTGATCCGGAAGCTTACCGCGCCATGGCTCGCCGCTTCATTCACGTTGCTATCAGGCAATAGGATGTTGGGGAATGTCCATTCCACCACGCGGCCGGGCTTGAATGCAACATGGAACGCATGCGATGCCACGCCCTGCTGGAAGCTGGCCATGTCGAGCTCCTCGCTCAGCGTATCGGTGACCACCACCGTAAAGGCCGTGTCGGTGCCGGTGTTCTGGAAGCGGATCAGGTAGTCGATCCATTCATCCTGATCGATGTAGTACAGCTCCTGGCTCCAGCCGCTGCTCGTGATCGCCGTCTTATCGTTGGGGTCGTAGCTTCCGGTAACGACCGTGCTGCTTGTGGCGGTATTGTTAAAGGCATTGCCGTCATTCAGCGTGTTCACCACGGATAGCCCCGTGGAGACCGGTGTGCCCAGCGTAGTGCCCGCTGGCACGGCCACGTTCACGGTAATGGGCAGCACTTGCAGCGCCGTGAAGGGCGGGAGGTCCCAGGTCAGCGTATTGCCCAGGACGGTGGTCGGCGGCGGTGCGGCGCCCGTGTAGATCAGGTCCGCATCGATGCTGAGGGTGACCGTGACCGCCCCGCTCACCTGTGGAGAGAGGTTGCGCACCCAGCCCCAATAGTTGCCTGCGAAGCCGGGCCGCATGGCGCTGCTCTGGAGCTGTGCGCTCAGGTCCAAAGGCACGGTGCTGCTGTCCGCCAGATGGATCTCGATCGGAACGGTCCCCATGGTGAAGGGCACCGGCGCGGCCACCGGGCATTGCTGCACCAGCGTGGGATCGGTCTGCGCGAGCGTGTAGTTGCCGCTGGGAAGATCGCGCGCAAAGGCGCCATCGCCATCGGTGATCGCCAACAGCCCTCCCGGCTCGATGGCGAGCACCTGGTACGGCACGCCCACTTCAGCAGGGTCCTGCACGCAATCATCACTGTTGTCGATGAAGACCGATCCGCTCAGGCTGCCGCAGTTGTTGCCAAGGTCCGCGATGGTGAAGGCGAGCACATCGTACGGATTGCCATCGCAGTTGTATGCCATCAGGTAATCGGTCGGATCCCAATCGCGCACCACCGTATAGTTGCCGGGCGCGAGGCCGTTGATCGTGGCGGTGCTGCCGGCTTGCGCAAGGCTGGTGACGAATTGCTGCGCTTGATCGAGGACCGTGAGCTGCGGGCTGGGATTGAGGAAGAACTGCGGATCGCTCACGTTGCCTATGGTCACCGATCCGCCCGAGGTGCCTGTACAGGAACCGGAGGTGCTCAAGACCTGCATCGAAGGCCCACCTGGCGGCATCGGCCCAAGGATGGTCTGGTAGGAGATGCCCGCGCATCCGTTCGCGTCAGTGACCTCAATGGCCACCGTGGTGCCCGCTGGCATCCCGAAGTAGACGAAGTAGGGATCACCTTGCGGATCGAAGCCATCGGGCGGCGGGTTGTAGGTGTACGGCGGTGTGCCTCCGATGCCCCATTCAATGATCTGCACCTGCCCGCTCATGCTTCCATTGCAGCTGCAATGGCCATCCTGCGCATTCGGAGCTGGCGCCAAGATGGAAACACCAACATCCCATGCCCCCGTGGCCTGATCCGAATTGGCATCCGTCACGGTAACGGAGTAGTTGCCCGGCAGCAGGTTGTAGATGTTCGACGTGGTGGCGCCATTGCTCCATGCGAACGTGTAGGGCGGCGTGCCGCCCCAAACCTGGATCACTATAGCTCCTGTGGGCGCACCGCAGGCGGAAGGGTTCACCAAAGTGGCGCTCACGCTGATCGCGTTCGCGAGAAACGGCGCGAAGGCCAGTGAGGCTGTGATAAGCCGGAGGAAAGCCCTGTTCATGGATGCAGGTTCTTCAGTCGTGAAGGACAAGGGTCTTGAGGGAGCACGTGGTGCCATCAGAAAGAGTGACGACGAGCAGGAAAGGGCCGTCACGCAGGCCCATCACATCGACCCGCGCACGATCAGCGCGCACCGCAAGATCCTGCACCATGCGTCCGTCGGCGGCGTGCACCGCGATATGATCGATCACCTGGTCGGCGCTCACAGTGATCCATTCGCTCGCGGGCGAAGGCGATGCATGGATCCGTGGGATACGTTCCTCCCACACCCCCGTGCTGAACTCCGCCACCAGCACGCTCGGCTCGGTGATGATCGGCGGGTTGAAGTCGAAGAAGATGGCGGCGGCGTTCTCGATCAGGTCACCGGGGAGCAGGCCTGGCCGGGGCTTCATGCGGAAGGCCACGTAACCCTGACTGCCTGGGAGGTCGGTGGTGCTGTCGGGCAGTTGGATGCCGGTGAAGGTGAAGACCAGCTCGCGCGCTGTGCCAAAGGATGGAGTGAATTCGTGCGAGGCTCCGAGTATCTCGAGGCTCAGAAGGTCCAGGTCCGGTTCGATCTCGTCGCGGATGACCACGGTGAAGGCCGTGTCCGTGCCCGTGTTCTGGAAGCGCACGGTGTAGTCGATCCACGCATCAGCCCCTATGAAATATTGGGACGTACTCCCGCTTGAGTTCGAGGTTCCCACCTTGTCGTTGGGGTCGTAGCTGGCCGTGATGGTCACGTTGAGCGTTGCGGTGTTATTCGCGAGATCGGGTTCACTGCTGGTGTTGCCAGCCGTGGCCGTGTAGGTGAGCACGTTGCCCACCAGGCCCACATCCGGCGGCAGGTCCGCCGTGAAGGGCAGCGTTACGGACTGATAGGGTGCGATGACGCCGATGCTCCACGGTGCTGCCGGGTTCGGGTCCTGCAGCAGTGGATCGAAGTACAGATCGACCGTCACATCGCCGCTCGGGAAGGCGGAGTTGTTGCTCACCGTGACCCATACCTGCGTGGGAAAGCCGGGCCGTGCCGCGGAACTGGTGAGATGGATGCTCACGTCGTGCGGTGCCGTGCTGAGGTTGGCGAACTCGACATATGCGGTGGGCGTGCCCGTGTCGATGCTGAACGCTGCGGAACCCGATGCCGGGCAGAACGCCACCTCATCCGTTAGCGGACCCTGTGCGATCGTGAAGTTGCCGTTGGGCAGGTTGCGGGCGAACTGTCCGTTGCCCCCACTTATCGTGAAGGCCTCTCCCGGCTCGATGCTGAACACCCGGTAGGGCAGGCGGATGTCGAAGTTGTTCAGCACGCAGTCCTGATCCGCATCGTGATAGATCAGGCCTGTCAGCGTGCCGCACGGTTCGGGCAGCGCGGGCACGGTGACCATTGCCGGTACCGTGCACCATAGGTCCAGGTAGCCTCCGCTCCAAGGCGCCCACCCCAACGGTGACACGGTGTATTCCCCGGCGGGCACACCCCCCAATGCGAAAGGCGGGAAGCCGGATTGGATGTACAGGGAATCGAACCCCAAGCCCTGCACGCGGAAGATGCCATTATCACCTGGCCCCGTGGCGTAAATGGTCCCATCCGGAGCCGCACCGCATGCAGGCGTTGCGCCTGCGGTGGTGTAGAATGGGCCTCCGAGATCCACCATGGCCTGGACCAAACCAAGACAGCCTTCGGAATCGATGACGGTGATGGATGTGGTTCCTGGACAAAGTCCTTGGAAGGTCACGGTGCCCGGGCCCATGAGGCCTGGATCCATCATCTGCCAATCGTAGCTGTATGGCGGTGTGCCACCGAAGGAGCCTTCGTTGGCCGTGGCCCACCCGTTGCACTGGCCATCGCAGGCGAAGAGGGTCTGCTGCGCCACCAGGAAGGGAGACAGGCCGGGCAGGCCGTCGATGGTGAGATCGGCCGTGGCCGTGGCTCCGATGGCATCGGTGACCAGCACTGACCATTGGCCGGGACAGAGGCCCGAGATGCCGGGTGTGCCCTGGCCATTGGGTGGGCTCGGCGACCACGCATACGAATAGGGCGGCGTGCCTCCGGACACGAACGCCTGGGCCGCACCGTTGCATTGACCGCACGTGGCCGGCAGGAACTGCACATTCACCTCAATGGCGGATGCTGACAAGGCGTGCAGAAGCACCAACGCGGTTGCAGGAGTGCGGCACATGGAATCACTGTTTGATGAAGAGGTTCCGGTATGTGCGGCCATCAGGGGTCGACATCAGCAGCCGATAGGCGCCGGGGGACAGGTGCGCGATGGAGAGAGATGCAGGGTCCGCGTTGACCGGAGCGGACAGTACGAGGCGGCCATCCATGGCGTGCACGTCGACCCTTCCACGCTCAGTGCCGTTCAGTCCAGCGATGAAAAGGATGTCATTTGCCGGATTGGGGTAAGCGCGCGGGTCATCTGGACCTGCTTCCCCCATTCCGGTGCTGGTCTCCACCACCAGTACGCTCGGCTCGGTGATGATCGGCGGGTTGAAGTCGAAGAAGATGGCGGCGGCGTTCTCGATCAGGTCACCGGGGAGCAGGCCTGGCCGGGGCTTCATGCGGAAGGCCACGTAACCCTGACTGCCTGGGAGGTCGGTGGTGCTGTCGGGCAGCTGGATGCCGGTGAAGGTGAAGACCAGCTCGCGCCCTGTTCCAAAGGATGGAGTGAATGCGTGCGAGGCTCCGAGGATCTCGAGGCTCAGAAGGTCCAGGTCCGGTTCGATCTCATCGCGGATGACCACGGTGAAGGCGGTGTCCGTACCCGTGTTCTGGAAACGCACGGTGTAGTCGATCCACATATCGCTGTCCAGGAAGAACTGCGTATCGCTGCCGCTGGCGTTCGCCACGCCGCGCTTGACGTTGGGGTCGTAGCTGCCGGTGATGGTGCGCGTGGCCGTGTAGGCGTTGTTGACGGTGTTCTGCTCGGGGGCGGTGTTGCTCACCGTGGCGGTATAGACCAGTTCCTGGCCCAGCAGGCCCACATCCGCAGGCACCATGGCACCGAAATCGAACTGCGCCTCACCGAAGGGCGGCAGTCCGGGGTGGGACCAGGTGGAGGTGCCCGGCGATTGCAGCAGCGGATCGTAGCTGAGCGCGATGTCCAGGGCTCCGCTGGGGTAGTACGACAGGTTGCGGACGGTGATCCCCACGCTCGTGGGAAAGCCGGGTCGCGCTGCGGTATGCGTGGAGACGAAGATCCGGACGTCGTGCGGCACGGTGCTGCTGTCGGCGAGATCCACGGTGACCTCGCCACCGCTGCCGGGAATGATGAAGGGTACGGGAGCTACGGGCGGGCACAATTGCACCGCGTCGACGAGCGGCTGTGCCAGGGTGTAGGCGCCCGGCTCCAGCGCACGGAAGTAGTCGCCGGCCCCATCGGTGATGGCCAGCTGCGCTCCCGGTTCAATGGGGAGCACCCGGTAGGGCAATCCGATGTCATCGCCGTTGAACGCGCAATCCTGATCGGCATCGTGGAACACGCGCCCGCTGACCGAGCCGCATGGTTCCTCCAGCGCTTCGATGATCACATCGGTGAGTGCGCCCGTGCAATACCCGACCATGAGGTTCTGCGGGTCCCAGAGCTGGACGGTATAGTTCCCGGGCGGCAGCCCGGTGATGGCATGGGGCCCCGGGGTTTCCCAATAGATATGCAGCTCGTCGTAAGTGCCTTCCAGATTCGTTACCCAGTAGGAATTCAGTTGTTCCGGTTGGTCGAGCAGCATGGAGCCGCCAGCTTCACCACAACTCGGTGAGCTGCCGACGAGCACCGGCACCCGGACCTCCGGGAATTCGGAGGGGAGGGTGGTGAAGGAACCCGCGCAGCCGGTGGCGTCGGTGACGGTGAAGGGCGTAGTGGCGTCGGGGCAGAGGGAGGTGAAGCGCTGCACGCCGGGCGCCTCGGGGTACACGGACCAGTAGCTGTAGCTGTAGGGCGGCGTGCCCCCGAGGCTCGCTTCGAAGATGAGCACGTGGCCGGAGCAGGCCCCCGCACAGGCTGCCTGCATCAATTGCTGACCGGGCGCTCCCAGCTCCTGTACGGCCTGCACGGTCGCGCTGGCCTCGGCGGTCCCGCCTTGTCCGTCCGTCACCGTCAGTGTGTAGTCGCCCGGCGCCAGGTTGCCGATCGAAGCGGTGGTGGCGCCGTTGCTCCATGCGTAGCTGTACGGCGGCAAACCGCCGAAGGCGTTGCTGGTGATCTGCCCGTTGTTGAGCCCGCAGCGCGCGGGCTGCACGTACAGCGTGACCTGCACGGCATGCAGCGGCAGTTGGAGGAGAAGGAGGCAGGCGAGGGTAGGGGTCCGGATCATGCGAAGGGCTTCACACGGTGAAGACGCAGGTGCGCCGATACCGTTGTGTGAAGGTGCCTCACACCGGCCGCATCCGCAAGCCCGGGATACGGTTTTCGACCAATGGATGCCGCCTACGGCTGCAGGAACATGCCCGCCCCCGGCCCGATGGGAAGCTCCAGCAGCACCCAGATGATGAGCATGATGCTCCAACCGATGAGGAAGACGATGGAGTAGGGGAGCATGGTGCTGATCACCGTGCCGATGCCGGCCTTGTTGTCGTAGCGCCCGATGAAGGCCACGATGAGCGCGAAATAGCTCATCATGGGGCTGATGATGTTGGTGACGCTGTCGCCCACACGGTAGGCCATCTGGGTGAGCTCCGGCGAGAAGCCCAGCAGCATGAACATGGGGATGAAGACGGGCGCCATGATGGCCCACTTGGCGCTGGCGCTGCCCATGATGAGGTTGATGGCCGCACTGATGAGCACGAAGCCGAGCAACAGGGGGATGGGACCGAGGTTGGCCGCTTTCAATGCACCGGCCCCTTTGATGGCGAGGATGAGCCCGAGGTTGGTCCAGTTGAAGTAGGCCACGAACTGTGCGGCGAAGAAGACGAGCACGATGTAGCTGCCGAGGGTCTCCATGCTCTTGGCCATGCCCTTCATCACGTCGTTATCGCTCTTGAAGGTGCCCGCACCGATGCCGTAAGCGATGCCCGCGAGCGCGGCGCTGATGAAGATGAGCGTGACGATGCCGCTCATGAAGGGTGAATGCAGCACCTCGAAGGTCTTGGGGTCGCGCAGGAAGCCCTGCTCGGGGAGCAGCCCGGCGAGCACGAAGGCGATTACCCCCGCCACGGTGACGGCGGCGAAGCGCATGCCCCGCTTCTCCTCTTTGGTGGCGCTGCGGATCTCCTCGGCCTTCTCACTGCCGGAGTAGGCGCCCAGGCGCGGCACCACGATGCGCTCGGTGACCCAGGTGCCGAGCAGCGCGATCACGAAGGTGCTCGCCGCCATGAAGTAGTAGTTGCAGGCGGGGTTCACCAGGTAGTCGGGCTGGATGATGCGGGCGGCCTCCTGGCTGAGGCCTGCGAGCAGCGGGTCGATGGTGCCCAGGAGCAGGTTGGCGCTGTAGCCGCCGCTCACCCCGGCGAAGGCGGCGGCGAGGCCCGCCAGGGGGTGGCGCCCGGCGGCGAGGAAGATCACCGCGGCCAGGGGCACCAGCAGCACGTAGCCCACCTCGCTGGCGGCGTTGCTCATCACCCCGGCGAAGACGATGACGAAGGTGAGCAGGCGCTTGGGCGAGGCCAGCACCACCGCGCGCAGCACCGCCCCGATGAGGCCGCTGCCCTCGGCGATGCCGATGCCCAGCAGGGCCACCAGCACCGTGCCCAGCGGCGCGAACCCGGTGAAGTTGGTCACCGTCTTGGTGAGGATCAGGTGCAGGCCCTCGGCGCTCAGCAGGTTCACCGGAACCACGGGCTCGCCGGTGGCGGGGTGGGTGGCGCTCAGTCCGGCCAGCTCGGCCGCCCAGCTCAGCACCACCACCACGCCGGCCAGGATGGCGAAGAGCGTGGCCGGATGGGGAAGGGCATTGCCGGCGCGTTCGATGATGGAGAGGAAGCGGTCCACGCCGCTGCGCTTGGTGGTGCTCATGGATGCGGTTGTGGACGGCGAAGAAAGCGGTTCGGGCGATCGGATGGCCGCGGCCATGCGCCGTGGCGATGCCGCGCCCTAGCTTCGCGGCATCGCACGCGACCTCACATACGCGGCCATCGACATCGGGTCCAACGCGGTGCGCCTCCTCATCGGCGAGGTCATCGAGCGCGATGACCATCCCGTGGTCAAGAAGCAGGCGCTGGTGCGCGTGCCCATCCGCCTCGGCGAGGATGTGTTCGATGGCGGCGCCATCAGCAGCACCAAGCGCGACTACCTCATCAAGAGCCTCAAGGCCTTCCGTCTGCTCGCCGAGGTGCATGGCGTGCAGTACCTGCGCTGCTGCGCCACCAGCGCCATGCGCGAGGCCACCAACGGCGACGACGTGCGCGCGCGGGTGGAGATGGAGAGCGGCGTGCACATCGAGACCATCTCCGGCAAGAAAGAGGCCGACCTTATCACGAACACCTTCTGGACGCAGGACCTGCTGAAGGACCGCAGCTACCTCTACATCGATGTGGGCGGCGGCAGCACCGAGCTCACCTGGCTGGAGCACGGCCGCCGCGTGAAGAGCGCGAGCTTCAAGGTAGGCACCGTGCGCACGCTCAAGGGCAAGGTGAACCCCGACGTGTGGGCGGACATGCAGGAGTTCCTCGACGACCTGCGCGCGCAGCACGGCCAGCTCATGGCCATCGGCACCGGCGGCAACATCAACCGCATCTTCAAGGAGAACGGCAACCTCTTCGGCGAGCCCCTCTCGCGGTCCGACATCCAGCGGCAGCGCGACCGCATCGCGGGCCATTCCTACGAGGACCGCATCCGCCTGCTGCGGCTGCGCCCGGACCGCGCCGACGTGATCGTCCCCGCCGCCGACATCTTCCTCCGCATCATGGAGTTCGCCGACATCGAGGAGGTCTTCGTGCCCAAGGTGGGCCTCGCCGACGGCATCATCTACGACCTGTACATGCGGCAGCGCGGCAACGTGCGCTACCCCCGCAACGAGCCCGTCGGGGCCTGACCCTCCCGCAGGCATGCGCCACGCCCTCGCGCTCGCCTTCCTGCTCGGTGCGGCTGCCGCTGCGGGTCAGCAGCCCTGGTCCGTGGGCGCGCGCGGCCACTACGGTTTCCTGTGGGCGCACCGCCCCGCCAGCTGGATCCTGGTGGAGGGCCATGCAGGTGCCGCCGAGGTCTTCGTCGAGCGCCAAGTGAGCGGCGACAGGCCCTGGCACCGCGCCTTCGGCAGGCCCCGCTATGGGGCGCTGCTGGTGCATACGCGCCTGGCCAATCCCCGGCATATCGGAGACGCCATCGGTGCCGTGCCCTACCTGGTGCTGCCCGTGGCACAGGGCGACCGCCTGGTCCTCGGGCTGCGCATGGGCTGGGGCGTGGGCTATGTGGCCAAGCCCTTCGACCGCCGCAGCAACACCGTGCAGATCGCCATCGGCTCGCGCCTCAACACCGCCATCCAGCTCATGCCCGAGCTGCGGTGGCAGGCCGGGCGCCTGAGCCTGCACGCCGCGCTGGGCCTCGACCATTGGAGCAACGGCAGCGCCAAGCAGCCCAACCTGGGCCTCAACTACATCTCGGCCTCCATCGGCGCCGCCTGCGCACTGGGCGCACCGTCCCCCGGGCCGCTGCCGCTTGATACCGCGCGCTACGAGCGGCCCCGGCGCGAGATCAGCGTGGTGGCGGCATTCGGCCTGAGCGAGAGCGGCCGTCCGCTGAACGGCCAGCGCGATGCCGTCTCCATCAGCGCCGATGCCAGCTGGCGCGCCGGCCGCAAGGGCGCCTGGAGCGCGGGCATGGACCTTTTCAACAAAGGCGACCTGCCCACGGTGCATGCCGAGCTGGAGGGCCGGCCGCGGATCGTCTATACGCAGCTGGGCGTACATGGCGGCGGGGCGCTGCTCTTCGGCCGGGGCGAGCTGCTGCTGCATTTCGGCGCCTACCTGATCTCGCCGATCACCGACGATGCCCCGGTGTACCAGCGGCTGGGAGCGCGCTACCGGCTGGGGCGCCGCCTGCTGGCGAGCGTCTGCCTCAAGTCCCATTTCGCCGCCGCCGACCATTGGGAGTTCGGCATCGGCTACCGTTGGCCATGAATCCGATCCGCATCCGCTTCGCCCTTGCGGGCCTTCTGGCCTTGGTGATGGCCGGCTGCCAGCGCGAGCGCTTGGATGATTGCTTCACGCCCACCGGCCCCATGGCGGCGGAGGAGCGCGCGGTGGGCGCCTTCCGGGCCATCGTGCTCGACGACCGCGTGGATCTGGTGCTCGAGGACCGCACGCCGGGCACGGTGATCGTGGAGGCGGGGGCCAACCTGCTGGGGCAGGTGGACACGGAGCTGGAGGGCGGCACGCTGCGCATCCGCAACCGCAACACCTGCAATTGGGTGCGCAGCTTCAAGCCGCGCATCACCGTGCGCGCCCCGGCGGCCGCCCTGGAGCGGCTGCAGCTGAACGGCACCGGACGAGTGAGCTGTGCGGACACGTTGCGGGCGCCGTCATTCCTGCTCGAGCAGCGCGGGGGGCAGGGCGAGTGCATGCTGCTGCTGCGCGCCGACCGCGCCGACATCGCCCTCCACACCGGTGCGGGTACGGTGATCCTGCGCGGACGGTGCGGCGAGCTCAACCTCTACAGCGGCATCATGGCGCCCATCGACGCTGCGGCCATGGATGCCCGATGGGTGAACGTGAACAACAGCAGCGTAGCCGACATCCGCTGCCGTGCCCGGGAGTCGCTCGATGCGCAGGTGCGGAGCGTGGGTGACGTGTACTACGCTGGGGATCCGGCGCTGGTGACCAGTGCCATCACCGGCAGCGGCCGATTGATCCGCGAACAATGAGCATGGGGACCCGGAGGTCCGAGGGGGGCTCTGGAAGGCGGCGGTCCAGGTGGACTGCGCCATTCCTTGCGATGGCGGGGATCAGGCTGGCGTCGGTCATGAAGCCCGCCCCTGCGCAAGCGGTGCAGGCCAGGGGCATGGCGGTCGTCGACGCGCAGGATGGAGAGGCGGGTCTTCGCCGCCACGGCTCTCCGGCAGCGGCGGGCCGGAGCGGCATGGCGTGCTGCTCCCCAAGCCTGGCAAGCGGAACGGTCGATCGGTGATGGCGGAGGCCCGCTACATTCGTTGGGCCCGGAACCGGGCATCCCGCTTCCCTGTCACCATGCTCCATTCCAACCGCCTGCCGCTCCTCATCGCCTGCGCCTTCGCCGCCCCGGCCTGGTCACAGGATGCTGAAACCGTTGTCCAGCGCTGGATGCTGGAGCGGCATACGGCGCTCGGCCTCACGGCCGAAGAGGCCTCCGCCTATGCCGTCACCGACATGCACGCCGATCGCAAGGGCGTGAGCTACGTGTACATCCAGCAGACCGTCCATGGCCTGCCCGTGCTGGGCGCCGTGGCCAACTTCGCCGTGCGCCAAGGCCAGGTGGTGGGCCACGGCGATCGCCTGCAGCGCGGCCTGACCCAGCGCGCATCGGTGCCGCAGCCGGCTTTGGATGCTCAGGGGGCGCTGCGCCGTGCCGCTCGCGAGCTCGGCCTGGGCGAGGCCTCGCCCCGCGTGCTCGAGGAGCGCTCGCCCACCGAGCTGCTGCTCGATGGCGCTGGGGTCTCCTTGGACCCCATACCGGCGCGGCTGTCGTATGCCGTGGGCGCCGAGGGTGCCGTGCTGCTCTGCTGGGAGCTCACCATCCGTGCGGCCGATGCGCCCAACTGGTGGCACTTGGCGGTGGATGCATCCAACGGCGCCATCGTGCACGCCATGGACCGCATCGTGCGCTGCAGCCACGCGCCCGGTGCCTTCGGCCGGCCGTATTCCGCGCTCAGCGATCTCGTGCGCGCTGACGCGCCTCCGGCTCCGCTGCCGCTCGACGGCTCGGGCTACCGCGTGTTCCCCTTCCCAACGGAGAGCCCGGCCCACGGCCCGCAGGTGCTGGTGAGCGAGCCCGCCGACGTACAGGCATCGCCGTTCGGCTGGCACGATACCGATGGCGTGCCGGGGGCGGAGTACACCATCACCCGCGGCAACAACGTGTTCGCCTACGAGGATGCGGACGACGACGACCAGCCGGGCTACAGCCCGGACGGCGGCGCCGCCCTGAGCTTCGACTTCGACTATGCGCCGCCGCAGGGGCCGCAGGACTACCTGGACGCCTCCATCACCAATCTCTTCTTCGCCTGCAACGCGCTGCACGATGTCCTTCATCGCTATGGCTTCGATGCGGCGAGCGGGAACTTCCAGGCCAACAACCTCGATGCCGGCGGCGAGGGCAACGATGAGGTGATCGCGCAGGCGCAGGACGGCGGCGGCATGAACAACGCCAACTTCGGCACACCGGCCGACGGCCAGAGCGGCCGCATGCAGATGTACCTGTGGCGCGCAGGCATTGACAGCTCGCTCACGGTGAATGCCCCGGCCACCGTGGCGGGCGTGTACGTGAATGCCCTGGCCGGTTTCGGTCCGCCGCTGCCCACCGAGCCCATCACGGCCGGTCTCGTGCTGGCCGAGGACGGCACGGCCCCGGTGAACAACGCCTGCGAAGCGCTCACCAACGCGGGCGCCATCGCGGGCAGCATCGCCATGGTGGACCGCGGCCAATGCACCTTCATCAGCAAGGTGGAGGCCCTTCAGGCGGCCGGTGCACTGGCCGTGATCGTGGTGAACAACACGGCTGGCGACCCCATCGCCATGGGCGGCACTGGCGGACAGGGCATCGTGATCCCCAGCGTGATGATCTCGCAGGCGGACGGCCTTCTGCTGAAGCAGGCGCTGCTCAACGGCCCGGTGAATGCCACCCTGGTGGGCGAGGATGGGGAGGACCTGCGGGATTCGGGATTCGACAATGGCATCATCGCGCACGAGTACGGCCACGGTGTCAGCAACCGCCTCACCGGCGGTCCCGCCAACGTGGACTGTCTGTGGAACGAGGAGCAGATGGGCGAGGGCTGGAGCGACTACATCGGCATGGTGCTGACCATGCAGCCCGGCGATGCGGCCGCCATGCCGCGCGGCGTGGGCACCTTCGTCCGCGACCAGGGGCCGGCAGGAGCGGGCATCCGGCCTGCACCATACACCACGGACCTGTCCGTCAACCCCTACACCTACGGCGCCACCAACGAGGGGGACCTGTCCCAGCCGCACGGCGTGGGCTTCGTGTGGGCTTCGATGCTCTGGGACCTCACCTGGGCACTGGTCGACGAGTACGGTTACGATCCGGACCTGTATGCGGGGACCGGCGGCAACAACCTGGCCCTCCAGCTGGTGATGGATGGCATGAAGCTGCAGCCATGCAACCCCGGCTTCGTGGACGGGCGCGATGCGATCCTGCTGGCCGATGAGCTGCTCACCGGCGGCCAGAACGCCTGCCTCATCTGGCATGCATTCGCACGGCGCGGCCTTGGCCTCGGCGCCGACCAGGGCGATTCCTTCAGCCGCTTCGATCAGCAGGAGGCCTTCGATGTGCCCAACGAATGCCTGAGCACGGGCCTCGGCGCGCTTGAAGGGCTTTCCGCCTTCGGCCTGCAGCCCAACCCGGCGGGCGGCCGCACCGAGCTGGTGCTGCCCAGGGCCCTACGCACCGATGCGCGGCTCCGCGTGCTTGGCGTCGATGGGCGGCTGTGGCGCACCGAGCGCATACCCGCCGGCACCGTGCGTGCGGTGCTCGACCTGGCGGGGCTTCCCCCGGCGGTCTACGTCGCGGAGCTGAGCGTCGAGGGACGCGTGCTCACCGAGCGCTTGGTGGTGCAGTGAGCCTTCGCCAGCGGGCCTTCTCTTCATCAGGCTCATCCGGATGATCATGATCTCCCCGTGGTCAGCTCGGTGACCGGGGCATCGTAGGTGGTGGCGACCCCTGCTTAACCGAAGGGGCTGGGCCCGGGGGGCTTGTTCCTCATGGCGTTCACGTGGCGGCCATCGTTATCGGCATCGGCGTGGCCAGCAGGCTGCGCCCCGGCGATCTGCTCGCGGCCCAGAGTTGGAGCGCGGGAGCAGCGGTGCCGATCATCTCCACCGTGCGGCCTTCGGTCATGGGCTTCCTCACCGACCTGCTGCCGGAGAACCCGCTGGCATCGATGGCCTCGGGCGAGATGGTGTGCATCGTGGCCTTCGCCATCATCGCGGGCATTGCGATGCTGTCGCTGGATGCCACCACCGCCGAACCGGTGATCCACCTTTTGGGGGTCGTACAGGAGATCTGCATGACGATCATCCGCTGGGCGATGAAGCTGGCGCCGCTGGCGGTGTTCGGCCTCATGTGCCAGGTGACGGCGTCGGTGGGCTGGCATGCGCTGAGCGGGCTGGGCATTCACGTCTTCGCCGTGCTGCTAGCCATGGCCCTGCTGGCGTTGGCGAATGTGCTGTTGGCGTGGTGGTGCGGCGTGCGCCCCGAAAGGTTCCTGCGCGGATGCCGTGACATGATGCGGCTCGCCTTGAGTGCCGCAAGTTCCGGGGCGGAGATGCCGCTGAACCTGCGCACCGCGCTGGAGACCTTGCGCATCCGCGAGCCCATCGCCCGCTTCGTGGTGGCGATGGGTGCCATCATCAACATGAGCGGCACGGCCGTGTTCCAGGCGATTGCCGCCATCTACCTCGCGCAGGTCTAGGGCCTCGAACTGGGCACCCCGGCCATCGTGATGGTGGTGGTGACCACTGTGACCGCGTCGATCGGCACGCCTTCCGCACCTGGGACCGCGTGACCGTGCTGGCCACCATGCTCAGCAGTGCGGGCATCTCCGTGGAGGGCATCGGCATCATCATCGGCGTGGACCGCCTGCTGGGCATGGTGCGCTCCGCCTTGAATGTGATGAACGACATGACCACCTGCCTCTGGTTCGAGGGGAGGGCGCGCAGGGCGGAGCGGTGATGGCCACTGCGGGGATGGCTCCGACGGCATCGGTATGGTTCCGATGATGACGGCGGTGGTGCGCTGATCTACCGCGGTCGTGCACCGGAGCCGATACCTTCGCGGGAATGGCAGCCAACACCCCATCGCCGGGCAACGCCCGTCAGCAGCCACCGGGTCGGAACGCCCTCCCCAAGCCGCCCCAGCTGCCGCGGATCTCGTGGTTCTGGTTCGTCATCATCCTCCTGCTCAACATCTGGTTCGTGCGCTCCTTCATGAAAGGCGGCGCCGAGGAGCCCGTCACCGTGCCCTACACGCTCTTCAAGGCCGAGGTGGAGCGCGGGAACGTGAAGGAGGTGTACGGCAAGGGCGAGTCCATCAGCGGCACCTTCACCGCGCCCGTCACCTGGCCCCAGGATACCACCGCCGCGGATGTACGCGGCAGGAAGCCCACCGAGGTGAAGCACTTCACCACCATCCTGCCCGCCTTCGCCGACACTCGCTTGGAGGAACTGCTGCTCGACCGTGGCGTGGAGATCAGTGCCGAGCCCATCGTGGAGGATACCAACCCGATCCTCTCCTTCCTGTTCATGTTCGGTCCGGCGCTGCTCATCATCGCCATGTATATCTGGCTGTTCCGGCGCATGCGCCAGGGCCCGCTGGGAGGGGGCATGGGCGGCCTCACCGGTCTGGGCAAGAGCAGCGCGCGCCGCTTCGACAAGGAGACCGACAAGCGCGTGACCTTCGAGGACGTGGCCGGCATCGACGATGCGGAGGACGAGCTGGTGGAGATCGTGGACTTCCTGAAGGACCCGCAGAAGTATACCCGGCTCGGCGGCGCGGCACCCAAGGGCGTGCTGCTGATCGGTGCGCCGGGCACGGGCAAGACGCTGCTGGCGCGGGCCGTGGCGGGCGAGGCCGACGTGCCCTTCTTCAGCATGAGCGGCTCGGAATTCGTGGAGATGATCGTGGGGGTGGGGGCGGCCCGCGTGCGCGACCTCTTCAAGCAGGCCCGCGAGAACGCGCCGTCCATCATCTTCATCGACGAGATCGACTCCATCGGCCGGGCGCGCGGCCTCACCGCCTTCGGTGGCGCGCAGGAACAGGAGCAGACCCTGAACCAGATCCTCGCCGAGATGGACGGCTTCAGCAGCACCACCGGCGTGATCGTGCTGGCTGCCACCAACCAGCCGGACATCCTGGACAAGGCCCTGCTGCGCGCCGGCCGCTTCGACCGCCGCGTGGTGGTGAACCTGCCCGACAAGAGAGGGCGGGAGGCCATCCTGCAGGTGCACACGCGCAAGGTGCCGCTGGCGGCTGATGTGGTGCTCGCCGAGGTATCCGCCGCCACGCCCGGCCTCAGCGGCGCCGACTTGAAGAACCTGGTGAACGAGGCCGCTCTCCTGGCAGCGCGCCGGAACCGCCAAGAGGTGATGCAGGCCGATTTCATGGATGCCCTCGAGAAGGTCCTGTTGGGCCCGGCACGGGCGCTCCTGCTCAACCCCGCCGACCGCGAGCGCATCGCCTACCACGAGGGAGGGCACGCCGTCCTGGGCCTGCTGGTGCCCGGCTCGGACCCCGTGAAGCGCGTCAGCATCGTGCCGCGCGGACAGGCCCTGGGCGTCACGTACCAGCGTGCCGACGAGGACCGCTACAATTACACGGAGGGCTTCCTCAAGGCACGCATCGTGGGCATCCTGGGCGGACGCGTGGCCGAGGAGATCGTCTACGGAGACCGCACCACCGGCGCCGAGAACGACATCGAGCAGGCCACCGGCATCGCGCGGCGCATGGTGACCCGCTGGGGCATGAGCGACGAGCTGGGGATGGTGGAGCTGGCCGCGCGCGAGAACCCCTACCTCAGCAACGGCTACGGCGCGCTGGGGCGCAAGGACATCAGCGAGCACACCGCCCAGCGGATCGATGCGGAGGTGCGCCGCATCATCGGCGAATGCCACGCCGAGGCCACGCGGCTGCTCAGCGCGCACCGCGCGCAGCTGGATGCCCTGGCCAAGGCCCTGCTCGACCGCGAGACGCTCGACGAGCGGGAGATCCAGGAGGTGACGGGGCTGAAGCCGGCGACGAAGGCGCGTGAGCCCCTCGTCTGAATGGGGCGGCGCAGCGCAGGGGATGCTCCGACCAGCTGGTGCGCTCAGCGGTGCACCAGGGCCCGCAGCGCGAGGCCGTCGCGCTCGCGCCGCAGGAGGTAGATGCCCGGGGACAGGCCGCTCACATCCACCGCTTCGCCCTGCACGCGCATGCGGGCCACGGTGCGGCCCGCGGCATCGAGGATGCGGATGGGCTCACCGGCCCAGTCCGGCACATGGAGCAGCGTGCTGGCCGGCTGCGGATAGGCAAGAGGCAGAGAGGCGGACCGCTCACCTTGGCCCGTGCTCAGGCAGGCGTCCGGATCCGTGGCGATGGCGGCCCACCAGCCGCTGAGGTTGGCGGCGCGGAGCGGGAGGTTGGCGGTGTAATGGTAGCTGCCGTTGTCGCCGTAGCGCGCGCATTCGAAGAGGGCGAGGCCCGGGTTGAAGGCATCGCAGGGCTGCAGATCGGCCAGCAGGGGCGGAGGAGCATCCAGCGTGCTGAAGAGCTGCTGCAGGCCTGCGCTGCCCACCATGATCGGAAGGCCATGGTGCCAGGGCGTGGCGCCCAGGTTGCAATGCGTGCTGATCGTGGCATACGGCCGGCCTGCGCCGGAGAGCACCACGCCATCGCAGGTCTGGTGATAGAGGTACACCGAGGGCGTGTCGGGGCCCTGCATCCAGTCAAGCGCAAGGGCATCGAGCGGTACGCCGCCGTAGAAGGCCGCCACGCCGCGCACGCGGGCATCGCTGCCGTTCAGGTTCAGTATGCCCTCCACGGGGCCGAGGTCGGGGCGCGCGCGCATCGGCGCGTCCACCTCCCATTCGCGCACCACGCATTCGAGTGCGGTGAGGTTGGCGCACTTGAAGTAGGGTGCAGGGGCATCGGGCAGGGCGGCGCAGCTGGCAGGCTTCTCCGCATCGCGGTCGAGGAAGGCGGTGGCCAGGGCGATGAAGGCGCCCGCGCTCTCGCCGGCCACGAAGACCTTCTCCACGCACACGCTGTCCTGCGGCGCCCGTTCCTTCATGTAGCGGATGGCGCCCTTCATGTCCTGCATGCCGCGGTAGATGGCGCGCATGATCTCCAGGGTGTCGGCGGCATAAAGGGCGCGGTAGGCCTCGGGCCAGAGGGAGGGCGGGTAGCCCGCCACGGGGTCGCTCACGTAATCGTCCTTGTGCCAGCCGAGGCGGTAGTTGATGCTGGCCACCACATAGCCGCGCTTCACGAACTGCTGGGCCAGCTGCACGATCCCGTTGGGTTCGTCCTTGCACCCGGCGAGCCAGCTTCCTCCATGGGCGCAGACCACCAGGGGGCGCTGCGTGTCGGGATTGCCGATGGGCTTGTAGATGTCGAGCCGCAGCGTGTCAGCGACGCCCAGGTAGTTGGCGGCGATGCCGTACACCAGGTCGCTCTCCACGGTGAAGCCGTACTGGTCAGGCGTTGAGTAATCCTGGCCGATGGCGCATGGCGAGACGAGGATGCACGGGGCGATCAGGAGCAATGGGCCGGGCCGCATGATGCCACCAAGGTAACCCTCGGAGCATGGATGAACGGCCGCCGCGCTCAACCGGCGGCGGCCCGTGCAGGCTTCTGCCACCGACCTTCGCCGCATCCATGAGCAAGGCCATCCGAGCGAAGGCGAAGGAGCTGCTGGGCTTCGGCATGTCCAAGCAGGCCGTATTCGAGACCCTGGTGATGGAGCATCCCGAAGCCAGGCCGAAGCGGATCGCGGAACTGCTGCGCTACAGGCCATCGCAGCAGGCGCGCGAGCGGTACCGCACCGTGCACATGGCCCTGATGGCGGCAATCGCCGCATCGGCAGCCGTGCGCGTGCTGCGGCCCGTGCTGCAGGATGCGATCCGCATGGATCAGGCCACGGCCTACCTGAGCCTGGTGCCCATCGCCTCCTTGCTCGTGGGCTGGAGCATCTACCGTTGGCAGGGCCAGGTGATCGAGTGGGTGGGCTGGGGCAACCTGCTGGGTGCATCGGGCCTGTTGGGCGCCTTGAAGGCCGTGGCCAAGGGCCAGGGCGATCCGTGGCTCATCGCAGGAAGCGCGCTCACGGCGCTGATCGGCGTGCTCGCGCTGGTCCTTTCGCAGCGTGTATTCGCCAAGCCGAAGGAGGAGAAGGATCCCTTGGGCGGCCCCAGCCGATTCGTGTTCCCCGACGAGGGCATTCGGTAGCGGACGCCTATATTTAGCTCGCCTCCCCGCCGATGATGCGCGTGCTTTCCGTTTGCCTGCTCCTCGTGGCCGGCGCATGCACGGCCCAGGATGGCTTCTTCCACATCCTGCATAACGGGAAGAAACTGGGTACCATCAACGTGCTGCGCGTGGCCCGGGGCGATAGCGTGACCTACTCGATGACATCACGCTCCAACTTCACCTTCCTGTGGAAGCGCGAGGTGAACACGGTGGTGCGCACGCTCTACGTGGATGGGCGGGTGACCGGCTGCCATACCATCGTGCGGGATGGCGCGACCCTGAGGGACAGCAGCGCACTCCGCGCCATCGGAGGGCGCGGGCTCTATGTGGTGCACCCTGACAAGGTGTACAGCGCGGCGCTGCCGGCCAATCCGTGGACCACCACTCGGCTATACTATGAGGAGCCGCTTGGCCAGGACAGCGTCTTCGTGGAGAGCGAGCTGTCCGAGTGCCCCGTGGAGCGCATCGCGCCGGGCGAGTACATCCTGCGGCTTCCCAACAAGGAGAAGAACCACTACGTGTACCGCGACGGCGTGCTGCAGGAGATCCGCGTGGACCGTGGATGGCTGGGGCTGGTGTTCCGCAGGGCAGGGTAGCCAAGGGTCCGGCCGCTTGAGTGCTGCTGCGCCCTTGGAACGGTGTTCCTCATGGAAGCAGCATGCCCCAGCAGGCGAGCGCGGCAGTCATCGGCGAGATGATCATGATCGCCGCAATGCGCAGCCACGCCGCCTCGTTGGTTCTCTTCGTCCGCCACAAGTGAAGACCGCTGAGTGTGATGAAGAGGAGCGGTACCCACGCAAGCGCGGATAGCACGCTGCCCAGCCCGAAGTAGTACACCCCTTCCTGCATCAGCAGCACGCCGATCAGGCCGATCACCGTCGCGTTGGCAAGTCCTGAAAGGATGGGCGTGATCAGCGAACGGGCGCTCCGCCCTCGGACCTTGGCCACGCTTCGGCCGATGAGCTGCACCAGGTTCACCGCGCCCACAATGACCGCCACAGCGGCCATTGCCAGCAAGGCCCAGAACAGCCAACGCTGGTGGAAGGGCGTGAGGTGGCTTTTCAGCCGATCATATTCGGGACGCGGCCCGAAGAGCGAGGCCATGTCCACGCGACGGTCGCCCTTGGCCAGTTCCTCCTTCAGGTCGAAGGTGACACGCTCGCTGAAGTCGTGGTAGAAGTAGAGGTGGGCCCTCTTTTCGGCAGGATCGAACAGCACGCTGTACAGAGTGCCTTCCCCCATCTTCGATCGGCACGCGGTCATGGTGTAGAGGACGTTCTCCGCGCCTTCCCAGGATGTGCCGCCCCCGTTCATCAGCACCTGCCGGCCGGCCTGGAGGCGCGCGATCGGAATGGTGCCGGGATCGCTGCACCGGCTCATGCGCCAGTTGCCGAGCGCGAACCACGGGTCGTTGCCGGTGAATAGCGTATCCGGCTCCAGCACCAGGTAAGCGCCTTGCGCATCGCAGAAGAAGAGCTGACCGACTGCCGGCCCCGTGTTCACGGTGCGCAGGTAGGCTTCCACCTCCTTCACCGTGGCGCAGCTGCGCATGATGTGGCGGATGGCATCGGGGGTCTCCACCGTGGGCATATTGGTGCGCCGCTTCACCGGTCCGTATTCCACGATCAGGATATCGAACGCCAGCCCGGCCTCGTTCATGCCCAGCTGGTCGGCCATGGCGCGCGTGGGGTGGCCGTTGTAGTTCGCGAAGTAGAGGGTGCCGTAGCCGCCATCCCGGCCCTGCTCGAAACGCACGTTGGCGTTGATGCTCCACGAATCCTCGTTGCAGCCGATGAAGGTGCGGCTCTCGTGGGAGACCTTGAAGGCGGTGCAGGCCAACGTACTGAACTTCACCGTCAGCCAGAACAGGCAGAAGAGTACCGATCGGATCATGTGAACGCTCAATGCGATCGGATGGAGCAAGTAACGATGGGCTGACTACTTTCTGATACCGGACCGAATTGAACGGTCATCCTTGCCGGGTCTTGCGATCGCCGGTGGGTTCTTCAGCAGCTTCAGGTCGTAGAGATCAGTGCGGCGGTCGCGCATGATGCGCACGCTGCCATGGGCATTGAGCTCCTTCAGCAGGTCGCGGTCCACATCCACGATGAGGGTCATCTCCGTGTTCGGGGTGGCCTCGCTCTTGATGCCGTTGGTGGGGAAGGCGAAATCGCTGGGGGTGAACACGGCGCTCTGGGCGAACTGGATGTCCATGTTCTCCACCTTCGGCAGGTTGCCCACGCTGCCGGCGATGGCCACGTAGCACTCGTTCTCGATGGCGCGGGCCTGCGCACACCGTCGCACGCGCATATACCCGTTCTGCGTGTCGGTGAGGAAGGGCACGAAGAGGATCTGCATGCCCTGCAGGGCCAGCAGGCGCGAGAGTTCGGGGAACTCCACATCGTAGCAGATGAGGATGCCCACCTTGCCGCAATCCGTATCGAAGACCCTCACCTCATCGCCGCCCGTCATGCCCCAATACTGCACCTCGTTCGGGGTGATGTGCACCTTCTCGAACTTCTCCCAGGTTCCATCGCGCCGGCAGAGGTAGCCCACGTTCTTCAGGTGGTCTCCATCAAGCAGGGGCATGGAGCCGGTGATGATGTTCACATTGTACCGGATGGCGTAGTCGATGAACTTGTCGCGCAGCGGTTCGGTGTACCGCGCCAGTCCGCGCATGGCCGAGGCCTCGTCGAGGTCGTTGAACTCGGCGAGCAGGGGTGCATTGAAGAGCTCCGGGAAGAGGCAGAAATCCGCCTGGTAGCTGCTGATGGCATCCACGAAGAACTCCACCTGGTCGCATAGGGCGCCGAGGTTGGTCATGGGCCTCATCTGCCATTGCACCAGTCCCAGCCGCACCACCTCATTGGCCCGGCCGGCGATCTTGGGCCGCTGGTCATGGTAGATGTTGTTCCATTCGAGGAGGGTGGCATACTCACGTGAGCTGCTGTCGCCCTCCAGATAGCCCTTCATCACCTTCAGCACGTGGAAATCGTTGCTGAGCTGAAAGGAGAGGGTAGGGTCGTAGATCTCCTTGAGGCGCACTTTCTCGATGTAGGCCCGCGGACTCAGCTCATCCGCGTACTTGGCGTAGTTGGGGATACGCCCGCCCGCGACGATCGCCTTCAGGTTGAGGCGCTCGCACAGCACCTTCCGGGCCTCGTACAGCCGCCGCGCCAGTCGCATGCCGCGGTACTCGGGGTGCACGAACACATCGATGCCGTAAAGCACATCGCCCGACGGGTCGTGGGTGCTGAACGTGTAGTTCCCCGTGATCTGGCGGTAGGTATGGTTGTCACCATAGAGGTCATAGTCGACGATGATGGATAGCGCGGAAGCCACCACCTTGCCGTTCACCGTGACGCAGAACTGCCCTTCGGGGAAGCGGGCGATGAGGGTGCGGATGTGGTCCTCCCGCCAGATGGCGCCGGCCATGTCCGGATAGGCCTGCACCATGGCCTCGCGCAGGTTCTGGAAATCCTCGAGCTTCAAGTGGCGCAGGCGGATGCGGATATCCTTGGGCATACCTCAAAGGTACCTTCGTCCCATGGGAATGAAGATCATCCTTACTGGTGCCACCGGTTATGTGGGTGAAGGGGTGCTGCTCGAATGCCTCGGGAACTCCGTCGTGGAGGAAGTGCTCGTGGTTGGACGCCGGAGCTGCGGTCGCAGCCATGCGAAGTTGACCGAGCTGCTGGTGCCCGATTTCCTCAAGTTGGAATCGGTGAAGGACCGGTTCATCGGCTACGATGGCTGCTTCTTCTGCGCGGGCATCAGTTCGGTGGGCATGAACGAGGCGGACTACACGCGCGCCACCTACGATACCACCATGGCCTTCGCGAAGGCCGTGCGCGCGGGTTCACCCCAGGCCACCTTCATCTACGTTTCCGGCAGCGGCACGGACAGCACGGAGAAAGGACGCCTGATGTGGGCGCGGGTGAAGGGACGCACCGAGAACGAACTTTCGCGGCTCGGGTTCCGGCAGCAGTTCAACTTCCGTCCGGGCATCATGACGTTGAGCCCCGGCATGAAGAACCCGAAGTGGTGGATGCGCGCACTAGTACCGGTCTTCGGTCTGGTGATGCCCTGGGTGACCTGCAGCATGAAGCAGGTGGGCTTGGCCATGATCCACGCCGTCGAGAAGGGCTATCCGAAGAACGTGGTGGAGGTGAAGGACATCAAGGCGCTGGCGAAGGGCTAGCCTATTCCTTCACCCACGTCGCACTCGCCACTGCTCCCTGTTCATCGCGCACGGTGATGCGGTACAGCCCGGCGGGCAGCGCTTCCGTGGCAATCACCGGCCGGGCATCGGAGGTGCGCTGTTGCAGGACCATGTGGCCTGTAGCATCGAAGATGGTGAGGGTGTGCGGGCCGGGTGGGAGGTCAAGGGTGAAGTGGGTGGTGCCGGGGTTGGGGAACATCCCGAGGTGATCCTCCGATGAAAGCTCGTTCACGCTTAGCGTGAAGCCGCAGTCCGTAATACCCGGTACCACAAAGTCGATACTCTGATCGCTGTAGCACATGAGCCCGCTCCAAGGCTGGTCGGTGAGAAACCACGACCATCCGTTCAAATAGTTGAAGTGGAAGCCGATGCGCTCCCGCAGCGTGTCAGGAGGCATCCAATCCCAGTCACCGCGTTGCACGATGAGTTGTCGCAACGGCGTACCCCCGATCACGACGGTGGAGGTATCGAGGACGGTGATCCGGTTGTAGGGGTCGTTGTCCAAGCCAGGGCTTGCCCAGTACTGAGCGGGCGCGGCGCTGAACCACATCAAGGTATCGAAGGCATTGCTCCCGTCCCAGACATACACGATGCCATCGGCGGATCTGGTCAGTATGGGGGCCGAGTACGTGGATGATGCGTAGTTGGTCGAGCCCCACGGAGCGGTCACATCCGTCTCTCGCAGCTTCTGGGCAGTGAAACCACCGACCAGCGTGTCTCCTTCGTAGACCACACGGGTCACGCCTTGTCCGCCTCCGAAGGCTTGGTCCAAGTAACGGAAGGTCCACCTGGCCCCCGGCGGGCACCAGCTCTGTGCGGCGGCAAGCACGGGCAGTAGGGCCAGGGAGAAGAGTGCAGCGCGCATGATGAGCGAATGTAGGCAGGAGACGGGGTGGTTGGATGGAATGCTGCCTGTGCAGTCCCATCAGCCATTAGTCCGCTTTCACCCACATCGCGCCCGTCACCATGCCGCATTCATCGCTCACACTGATGCGGTAAAGCCCTGCGGGCAGCACTTCCGTGCCGACCACCGGCCGGGTGTCGGTGGTGCGTTGCTGCAGCACTAGGCGGCCCGTGGCATCGAAGAGGGTGATGGTGTGCGGGCCGGCTGGGAGGTCTAGGGTGAATTGGGTGTTGCCGGGGTTGGGGAAGAGGCGGATCCCCGAACTGCTTTGCTCCTCGATACCAACAACACCGAAGCACCCTTCGGTCCACGCGGGGTTCGTCCAACTGATCTCATCGTCGCTATAAGAGATCAGGCCCGAGATGATCTCGGGTGGGCCCACGCACGGTGGCCAAATGTTGATCTCCCACTCCCAGCCGAACCGTTCGGTGATGCGGCTGTACACGGTGTCCTCCGTACCGGCCTGCATGATGTCGAGGTAGTGCAGCGAGACACCCGAGACGAGGACGGATCCGGTATCGACAACCTCGATCCACTCGTAGGGCGGGCACAGGCCCACGAAGTTCGGAGGGAGCCATTTGTCCCCTGGTACCGCGCCGAAATTGTACAAGGTGTCCCAGTCCATGAGGTCCGGCACCCACCACCATGCGATATCGTCCTGCCATCGCGTAGTGATGTAGTAATGAGGGGGCTCATACACCACGGCCCCAAGGTCCACGTAGTAGAAGTTCGATGCTGTGAAGATGTTCTGACCGATAACCCCACCTAGCAACGTGGCGCCGACGTACAAGTGCTCATAGCATCCCTCGCCCCAAGAGGCTTGCGTGGCGTAATTCCAAGTCGCACCGGGTGCGCACCAGTTCTGCGCAGAAAGAGTGGCAGGCAGGAAACCGGAGAGGAGGGCGTTGCGTACTTGCATATGACTAACCTACGCCTACTCCCGTGGCCTTCTACTGATGATTTGAGGAACGGTGTTCCACCGGTACCTTCGCGGCAAGCCGCGATCAGTCCTCCGGCGTTCACGCATGTCCACCTTCGTCCAAGCCCCGCCCTACGTCCCGAAACACAAGATCCGTGTCGTCACTGCCGCCTCGTTGTTCGATGGCCACGATGCCGCCATCAACATCATGCGGCGGATCATCCAGAGCACCGGCGCCGAGGTGATCCACCCCGGCTCAAGGCCGGGGCAGGCTCTGGGGCACGACCGCGGCGTGGAGGATGTAGTTAACATTGCGCTATAGAGTTATTCGGCCTTTCTCTTGCATGGCGAATCTGCCAGCATTCTCAATCATCCAACGGATGTATGTGTTGGAATAGTGAGGGGCCTTCCAGTCTCCGTACCCACCGGGCAACTCTATGGTGTCGTCTTTGGGAACTCTATTCCCATGCTTCCGGACGATAGCTCGTTGTTGAACTTGTTGGATGGATACGATGGTTGGAATGCGTTCAAGAGCAGACTTCAGCCCGGCTCGAACGAGTGAGCGATGGATAGTTGCTGGAAGGATCAGCCAATGAGGTGTTAGGTGCTCCAAGTCTGCCTGAACGTAGGCGATCTGGTCCTTGAATTTCTTCCAGTCCCTTGCGTAGTCCAGGTTAACCTTCTGTTTGTGCTTCGATGGGTCGATGCTGAACTTGCCTGGATTAGCGACCGCTACTTGTTCAAGAAAAAACTTCGATGAATGCTTTAAGAGCGCTTCATCGCTCGGGTGGTAGGACAGAATATGGCGAGCCACCTTGAGCAGCGCACCATTGTTGATGGGCTCGATATGCACGTTCTGGTCTTGATTCGCCCGTGGCTTCAGTCCATATGAGCGTACCATTTGCTGCCTCACATCTTGCGTACGAAGTCCTTCTAGATGCCCAGTGTCACTGGCGAGATTCTCCGCACTGGCATAGATCAATGCCTTTATAGGAGATTCAAGGAAGCGCTCACCGATGTATGGAATCGCTGGTGCGACACCTTGGAAAGCCCAATCTGGTGCACCGCTACGGCAATACTCAGATTCATAGCTGAATCTGAGTGCTTCGATCAAGGCGCTGCGATCATCCATTCCCATGTACTCGGCCGTTGTTTCGGGCTTCCATACGCCACGTGTTCAACGCTGGCATCTGGCCGCCAATTCAGTTGGTCTTTCAGCTTCGATTGGCTCCACTGATCAACGACGATCGCTTCTCCGTGACGCGTGCGCTCGTCGTAGAGGGTGTTGAGGATGGCGCGCTCAGCGGTCCACCAGCGGCGGTGGATGCGGTAGTCACCACCCATGAAGTGTGCGGGCATGGTGCTGCATTCAGCCAGCGCGATGCGCTTAGCCTCATCCTCATCGGTCGCGTGGACGATCACGACCATGCGCTCTTGATCGACGACCGTGCTCTCTTCCGCTTGGACATGCTGGAGCACCTCCACGGCGTAGGGCAGGCGACCAGCATCATCGGGCACAGGTAGCTCTTGAGCATCGCGGTCGGAAAGCATGCGCAGCTCAGGCAGGTGCCATATCGCACGGATATCCTCTACGCTGAGCGCGCCCGTGAAAGCGAATGGCCGGGCAGGATGCACTTCAAGCTTGGCCCGGATTCCTGGGGTGGCGCGCTCTAGCCCTTGAAGGCAGGCCTCGATCCTGTCCTCGAATAGTTGCTTCCGCTGTCGCCATGATAGCGCTATCGAACTGGTATCAAGACCTATCTCCACTTCGAGCCAAGCGGAATAGGTCCTGGCTTGCGGTTCAACGACCGGCGATCTCAAAGCGCTGCTGGTTTCCACACTTGGGGCATTTGAATGATGTCGTGAGCTTGTTGGCACCCGTGGGTGCTCCAATAGCGATGACCGTACTAGGGGAATGGCCGCACTTATCGCACTTCTGCCGGTACTTTATACGGCTGCCGTTTTCTACGATGACCGCGCCGCTGATCGCTATTGCCATGTTTCTTGTCATTGGTAGTGTGGCTAATGTACCGAAGCGCTTTGTAGTCCGGGGATCCGCGTGACGGATCGCAGCGGCACCCCGCACCCGGGGGCCCAGAGCGCAGCGGAGCGGATTCGAGGGGGGCGAGGGGGAGGAGTACAGCGAAGAGCCGGACCCTGAGCCCCGGAGTGGCATCCGGGGGAAGGGGCACGCCCAAACGTTTACCGATCGAACTTGGACCGGTACCTTCGCGGCAAGCCGCGTACCTCACTTGCGGCCTCCGTACATGTCAACGTTCGTGCAAGCTCCTCCCTACCAGCCCAAGAACAAGATCCGCGTGGTCACCGCCGCCTCGTTGTTCGACGGCCACGATGCCGCCATCAACATCATGCGGCGGATCATCCAGAGCACCGGCGCCGAGGTGATCCACCTGGGGCACGACCGCAGCGTGGAGGACGTGGTGAACACCGCGATCCAGGAGGATGCCCACGCCATTGCCATGACCAGCTACCAGGGCGGGCACGTGGAGTACTTCAAGTACATGTTCGACCTGCTGAAGGAGAAGGGCGCGGGGCACATCAAGATCTTCGGCGGTGGCGGCGGGACGATCCTGCCCAGCGAGATCGAGGAGCTGCACGCGTACGGCATCACGCGCCTGTACCATCCGGATGACGGTCGCGCGATGGGCCTGCAGGGCATGATCAACGACATGCTGGAGAAGGCCGACTTCGACCTGAGCGATAAGGTGAACGGCGAGGCGAAGAAGCTGACGCCGCAGAACTGGCCGGCCATCGCCAAGTTGATCAGCACGGCCGAGAACCATCCCGAGGTGTTCGCCAAGATCGCCGACGAGATCCACAAGCAGGCCGAGGCGAACAAGGCTCCCGTGCTGGGCATCACGGGTACGGGCGGCGCGGGTAAATCGTCCATGGTGGACGAGCTCATCCGCCGCTTCATCCTGGACCAGTCCGGGTCAAGCCCGGACCAAGGCAAGACCATCGGCGTGATCAGCGTGGACCCGAGCAAGCGCAAGACCGGCGGCGCGCTGCTGGGCGACCGCATCCGCATGAACAGCATCCGCGGCGAGCGTGTATACATGCGCAGCCTCGCCACGCGCCAGAGCAACCTGGCCCTCAGCAAGCACGTGAAGGAGGCCGTGAGCGTGCTGAAGGCCGCGGGCTTCGACCTGATCATCCTGGAGACGAGCGGCATCGGCCAGAGCGATACCGAGATCCTGGACCACAGCGATGTGAGCCTCTACATCATGACGCCGGAGTTCGGCGCGGCCACGCAGCTGGAGAAGATCGACATGCTCGACTTCGCCGACGTGGTGGCCATCAACAAGTTCGACAAGCGCGGCGCCCTCGATGCCCTGCGCGACGTGAAGAAGCAGTATAAGCGCAACCACCAGCTGTGGGACGCCGACGATGACACGCTCCCCGTGGTGGGCACCATCGCCAGCCAGTTCAACGATCCCGGCACCAACACGCTCTACGCCCGCTTGATGACCAAGATCGCCGAGAAGACCGGCGTGGACTTCAAGAGCACCTTCCACGGGATGGACGAGATGAGCGAGAAGGTGTGGATCATTCCCCCCGCCAAGAGCCGCTACCTCAGCGAGATCAGCGAGAACAACCGGAGGTATGATGATCGGGTGACGAAACAGGCACGTATTGCGGACCAACTCTATGGTCTGTACTCATCGATCCTCACGCTCGGCGGGCCTGACGTCCTTCACGGAGTGGTGAGTGACGAGTCGCGAGTGGCGAGTGCTGCCTCCGACGGCACACTCGCCACTCGCCACTCACCACTCGTTACTGAGCTGGTGAAGAAGTTCGAGGACATCCGCAAAGACCTCGACCCCCACCTCTGGTCCATGCTCCAGAACTGGAAGAAGGAGGAGGAGAAATACTCCGGTGAATTCTACACCTACTCCGTCCGCGGCAAGGAGATCAAGGTGCCCAACCACACCGAGAGCCTCAGTCACCTGAAGATCCCGAAGGTGGCGCTGCCCAAGTTCCGCAGCTGGGGCGACAAGGTGCGCTGGGCCATGCAGGAGAACACCCCGGGGTCGTACCCCTACACCGCGGGCATCTATCCCTTCAAGCGCCAGGGCGAGGACCCCGCGCGCATGTTCGCCGGCGAGGGCGGTCCGGAGCGCACCAACAAGCGCTTCCACTACGTGAGCCAGGGCATGCCCGCCAAGCGCCTCAGCACCGCGTTCGACAGCGTGACGCTCTACGGCCACGATCCCGGTCGCAGGCCCGACATCTACGGCAAGGTGGGCAACAGCGGTGTGAGCATCTGCTGCCTGGACGATGCCAAGAAGCTCTACAGCGGCTTCGACCTCACCGCGCCCAACACCAGCGTGAGCATGACCATCAACGGTCCCGCGCCCATGCTCCTCGGCTTCTTCATGAACGCCGCGATCGACCAGAACTGTGAGAAGTACATCCGTGAGCACGGGTTGGAGGCCGAGGTGGAGAAGAAGATCAAGGAGCGCTGGGAGAAGTTGGAGAAGGCGAATGGCGAATGGTCAATGGCGAATGGAGGGAAGGGCTCTTCCCATTCACCAACTCCCATTCACCATTCACCTCGACCGCGCTACCACGGAGAAATACCTGCGGGCAATGATGGCCTAGGATTGTTGTTGCTCGGCATCACCGGCGACCAAGTCCTCCCGAAAGACGTCTACGAGAAGATCAAGGCGGAGACCCTGCAGAGCGTCCGCGGCACCGTGCAGGCCGACATCCTCAAAGAGGACCAGGCGCAGAACACCTGCATCTTCAGCACCGAGTTCGCGCTGCGTTTGATGGGCGACGTTCAGCAGTACTTCATCGACCAAAAGGTCCGCAACTTCTACAGCGTCAGCATCAGCGGCTACCACATCGCGGAGGCCGGCGCCAACCCCATTTCGCAGCTCGCGTTCACGCTGGCCAACGGCTTCACCTACGTGGAGTACTACCTCAGCCGGGGCATGGACATCAACGCCTTCGCGCCCAACCTGAGCTTCTTCTTCAGCAACGGGATGGACCCCGAGTACGCCGTGATGGGCCGCGTGGCGCGTCGCCTCTGGGCCAAGGCGCTCAAGCACCGCTACGGCGCCGACGAGCGCAGCCAGATGCTCAAGTACCACATCCAGACCAGCGGCCGCAGCCTGCACGCGCAGGAGATCGACTTCAACGACATCCGCACCACGTTGCAGGCGCTGTACGCCATCTACGACAACTGCAACAGCCTGCACACCAACGCCTACGACGAGGCCATCACCACGCCCACCGAGGAAAGCGTGCGCCGCGCCATGGCCATCCAGCTCATCATCAACCGCGAGCTCGGCCTGGCCAAGAACGAGAACCCGTTGCAGGGCAGCTTCATCATCGAAGAATTGACGGATCTCGTCGAGGAAGCGGTGTTGACGGAGTTCGATCGGATCACGGAACGTGGTGGGGTCTTGGGTGCGATGGAAACGATGTACCAGCGCAGCCGCATCCAGGAGGAAAGCTTGTACTACGAGACCTTGAAGCACACGGGTGAGTATCCCATCATCGGGGTGAATACCTTCCTGTCGAGCAAAGGATCACCGACGATCTTGCCGAAAGAGGTCATCAGAGCTACGGAAGAGGAGAAAGAAGCCCAGATAGCGACCGTCGAGAATCTCCGAACTGCTTATGCGGATGAGGCGGCCAAAGCCATCAAAGACCTCCAGCAAGCTGCGATCAAGAATGAGAACATGTTCGAAGTGTTGATGGAAGCCACCAAGTACTGTAGTCTCGGTCAACTCACTGCGGCCATGTTCGAAGTCGGCGGACAGTACAGAAGGAATATGTGATGAGTTACGGTATCGGACCACAATACAGCGGGGATGACGGACTCGATAAGTCCGAATTCCTGAAGAAGGCGCGCCTTCATCAATCAAGATTCCGTGCAGAGCGGTTGAAATTGCCACACGGATGGAGTAAGACGAAGAACTACGGCAACTTCCTAACGCCATGCGACGCGGATGCAGGATGCAACTTCTATCCCGAGTTAGGCATCTTGGAAGCCGCTAGGAAGCGTTATCCGATAACGAGCGAGAAGGTCTATGGGAACATGCTTCGGAGCGAGCACATTCCGTTGAACATGCTCTGGCCCCTGAACTTGGACGATAAGTATCGCCTGCAGGTTTTCTCAGACTTGCTTGGAGAACCCTTGAGCACTGTCGATCCGATTCGCATCGAGTTTGCGCCGTCGCCACGTTCAGAGTATTTGAATGATGGTACATCTTTCGATGCATATACCGAAAGCACTGATAAGGAAGGTCGGCGGGGGCTTATCGGGATTGAGGTGAAGTACACCGAACGCGCCTACAAATTGAAGCATGGCTCCACGGAAGAGCGAACTGTGAATGACCGAGCCTCTATTTACTTCAAGGTCATGGCTGCCTGTGGGATATTCAAGCCGGGATGCGAAACACAGGTGATCACAGACGATTACCGGCAGATCTGGCGGAACCACCTACTCGCGGAGAGCATTCTGCTCAAGCATCCTGAGCGATTTGCCCACGCTACCTCGCTCACCTTGTTCCCGAAAGGCAATAAGCACATGGACGACGCTTGCACAGGCTACAAGTCCTTCCTAGCCGCACCGGACGGCAGGTTCATGACGCTTACTTATGAACGATTTCTTGATATCTGCCAGGAGCATTCGCCATCACCCGATTTCGATAAGTGGCTAACGTATTTGCAAGAGCGGTACATCGTAGTGTGATCAAAGCAAGGGAACGCGCGAGGGCAGCTTCATCATCGAGGAGCTCACCGACCTGGTGGAAGAGGCCGTGCTCAGCGAGTTCGACCGCATCACCGAGCGCGGCGGCGTGCTGGGCGCCATGGAGACCATGTACCAGCGCTCAAGGATCCAGGAAGAGAGCTTGTACTACGAGACCCTGAAGCACACGGGTGAGTATCCGATCATTGGGGTGAACACGTTCTTGTCGAGCAAAGGATCGCCGACCGTTCTCCCGAAGGAAGTGATCCGTGCTACGGAAGAGGAGAAGGAAGCGCAGATCCGCACCGTGGAGAACGTGCAGAAGGCTTATGAGGCTGAAGGGAAAGCCGCACTCGGAAGCTTCAAGAGGCTGCGATCAAGAACGAGAACATGTTTGCGGTCTTGATGGAAGCGACCAAGTATTGCAGCCTGGGTCAGTTAACTGCTGCAATGTTTGAGGTGGGGGGGCAGTATCGGCGGAATATGTGACCCGCGAAGGGCACGATACTCCATTCACTCTCGGACACGGTGATCGCACTATCGATCACACGGCAAAGGTGTCATTGAGTATCGCTGCTAGGTCGTCTGGTAACGCCAGCGGCTTCAGCGCCGGCACATTCGCTCCGCCCGTATTCCCGATCGGCACCGTGCCCGCGAAGCTCTTCACCCCACCGAAGACCAGACGCGGCAACTGTCCGATGATCTCGCGCATGTTCTTGGTACGGAACCCGAACTTCAGCATGCGCCAATGCACCGCGTTGTGCTCCAAGGGCCAACGCTGGCCGAGAATATGGGCCCGCTCGAGATGGTGCCATTCGAGTTGCAGATCGCCGAGCGTGCGAGCCTCTTCGCTCTTGCGCAACTCTGCTCCGTAGTATGGCCGCACCTGCGTCGGCATGGCCCAATGAAGCTTCATTGCTTCACCGGCAACTTGCCGCAGCCTTCATTCTGGCAGCATTGGGGCAACTTGGCAAATGCTGAGGCATTACCCGGTGTACCATCAGCGGAGTACCCCAGCTTGGTGAGTGCTGCACGCAATTTGTCCGCGTCGGTCTTGCGCGGATCGTAGGTCACGCTCACGGCAGCGGTGCTGAGGTCCACATCCACCTTCTTCACGCCCTTGGTATAGACGAGTTCGGTCTCGATGGTCTTCTCGCACATATCGCAGATGCCAGTGCTCTGGATGGCGATGGTGGCGGTCTTCTTGCCTTTGGCGGGCGGGGAAACTGCACCGGTTTGTGCAGATAGGCCCAGTGTGCAAAAGGCAAAGAGCAGGGTGGTCAGCTGTTTCATGTTCGTAGCCACGCAAGTTATGTTCCAGAACCCTCACCGCATCCTGCTCGCGTTCAGGATCGCCAACAGCGCCACGCCCACATCCGCGAACACGGCTTCCCAAAGCGTGGCCAAACCTCCCGCGCCAAGCACCAGCACGATGGCCTTCACTCCAAAGGCGAGCACGATATTCTGCGTGACCACCCGCTTGGTGGCCTTGCCGATGCGGATGGCCTCGGCGATGCTGCTGGGCTTGTCGTTCTGGAGGACCACGTCGGCGGTCTCGATCGCCACATCGCTGCCCAAGCCCCCCATGGCGATCCCCACATCGCTGAGGGCCAACACGGGTGCGTCGTTGATGCCGTCGCCCACGAAGGCGACCACGGCGGTGGGGTCCTTCTTCGCTTCTTGCAATTTGGTCACCTTGTCCTCGGGTAGCAGATCGCCGAAGGCTTTGGTTATGCCAAGTGCAGCAGCCACGCGGTGGGTTATGGCCGTCTTGTCGCCGCTGAGTATCACGATATCCCGGATGCCTTGGGCCCTCAGCAGGCCGATCGTCTCCTTCGCATCGGCCTTGATCCTGTCGGCCACGGTGAGGTAACCCGCGTATGCACCGCCGATGGCGCAGACTACGATGGTGTCTTCCACAGCATCCACTTCTGCTGGATAGGCCACGTTGAACTTCTTCAGCAAGCGCGTGTTGCCCACGAGCACCTCCTTGCCTTCCACGATGCCACGCATGCCATGCGCACTGATCTCTTCCACGTTCGTCGCATCGCCCACCACATCGCCCTGCGGATGTTTCAGTACCGCCTGCGCAATGGGGTGCGTGCTGTGCGTCTCCATCGCTTTGATCACACCCAGCAAACGGTCTTCGGTGATGTCCGTAGCTGGCTTCACCTCCTGCACGGCGAACACGCCTTCGGTGAGCGTGCCGGTCTTGTCCATCACGATGGTGTTCACCTTGGTGAGCACGTCCAGATAATTGCCGCCCTTGAGCAAGATGCCTTTTCGGCTGGCCGCGCCGATGCCACCAAAATAACCCAGCGGAATACTGATGACCAGCGCGCAAGGGCACGAGATCACCAGGAAGATGAGCGCGCGATAAAGCCATGTATTGAAAACGTAAGGTTCCACGATGAGCATGGGCACCAGCACGATGCCCACGGCCAGCGCCACCACGATGGGCGTGTAGATGCGCGCGAAGCGGCGGATGAAGAGCTCCGTAGGCGACTTGCTTTTCGCCGCGTTCTGCACAAGGTCGAGGATGCGTGCGAGGCTGCTTTCGCCGAAGGGCTTGGTCACTTCCATATCCACCACCTTGTCCGTGGCGATCATGCCCGCGAGCACCGGTGCTTCCTTCACGATGGTACGCGGCACGCTTTCACCGGTAAGGGCCGCAGTATCGAAGGAGGCCTGGTCGCTGAGGAGCTTACCGTCCAACGGCACGCGATCGCCCACGCGGATGCGGAGGATGTCACCGACCTTCACCTCAGCAGCGGGCGTTTCCACCGGGATGCCGTCGCGCAGCACGTTCGCGGTATCCGGACGTACATCCAGCAAGGCCTGGATATTGCGCTTGGCCCGATCAACGGCGGCGTTCTGGAACAGTTCACCCACGGCATAGAACAGCATCACCGCCACGCCCTCGGGGTACTCGCCGATGTAGAACGCGCCGATGGTGGCCAAACTCATCAGGAAGAACTCGCTGAAGACCGCGCCCTTCGCGATGGTACGTACCGCATTCACCAGCACCGGCCAGCCTACCGGCAGGTACGCGGCCAAGTACCAGGCGAAACGCCACCATGCCTGTTGCCAGAGCTGCGGTGCCAGCTGGTCGATGGCGATGCCGCTGAGGAGCAGGATGAACGAAACAATAGCAGGCAGGTAGGTCCGCCAGGTGGAACGAGCAGCGAGGGAATGATGGGTGCTCATGATCTTAATGCTCGTGTCCTTCACTCGTGTTCATCATCGCGATCAGGTAGTAGGCGCCACCGGTCACCACTTCGGCGTCCGGGTCCACCGGTTGCAGGAAGGTTACTGCTGTGTACGCGCCATCGGTCGTTCCACGCTTCACTTCGATGCGTTGGAAGCTCATGCTGCCGGTTGCGGCCTCGTGCGCATGTTCATCGCTATGGTCATGTTCGTGCACCTCACCTTGTGCATGGGTTGCCTTGTTCTCCTTCGCGTGATCGTGTGCTTCCCCTTCGGTGTGTTTGTGCGCCGGTTCCTCCTTGTGCGCGGGCTCTTCATCATGCCCGTGCCCATGCTCCTCTTCACCTTCGGTCCTGATGAACACGTAGTCCTTGCCTTCCATGTTCACGATGGCCTCGGTGAGCACGGCGGTGGTGGTGGCGTTGCCTACGCTGATGCGCCCGGTAACGCCCATGCCGTCGATCAGGCCCACTTTGTCGCCGGTGATCTCCGCGTGCACCGGGATCGTCTTCGTCTCGCGTTCGAAGGCACTGCCGATGGCGAAGACCACGGCCGTGTAGTTCTTGCCCGGCAGGTTGGTGAGGCTGAGGTCGATGGTCTGGCCCACCTTCACGGAGGCGATGTCCTGTTCGTAGAGGAAGAGGTCCACGTGGAGCTTGCTGTTGTTCACCACGCGGAACATTGTGGCATCGTTGCTCACCTTGCTTCCCACGTTCACCGCGATGTGCGCCACGGTGCCATCGATGGGGCTTACGATGCCCGCGGCTGAGCGCAGTGCATTGGCAGTGAGCTTCTCGGGGTCGATGTTGATCAGGCGCAACTGCTCGGCATGGGCGTTCACGCTGGCCCGCAAGGAGGCGTGTTCCGCCGTGACCTGTTGCAGGGTCTTCTGCGCGCTCACGTTGGCGCGGGCCAGTTCGGTCTGGCGTTCCAATTCCGTTTCGGCGTACACCAGTCGTGCTTTCGCATCGAGGTAGTCGCGTTGCAGTTGGATGATCGAAGGGTCGGTGACCGTAGCGAGCACCTGCCCCTTGTTCACATGGTCGCCTTCCTGCACCAGCACTTCGCGCACGGTGCCTCCCATGGCCACGGTGATGTCGGCGACGTTCTGCGGCGGCACTTTCAAAAAGCCGACGGCCTTGAGGGCGGTGGTGAGGTCCTTCATCTCCACCTTGCCAAGCTTGCCCTCGATGGCGGCGAATTGTTGCGGCGAAACGGTGACGGTGCTCCCACCGCCGTGGCCCTCCTCTTCGCCGTGGCCATGGCCTTCTTCTTCGCCGGAGGCCGCGCCACCGCCACAGGCGGCCAGTGCGATGGTGAGCAGGAGCAGAAAGAGCGTATTCGGCATGCGCTGAAGAGCGCTGTTGATCGGTTGCGTTTTCATGTCTATGCGGTCTTAGAGCCCATTGAGGGCACGGAGGTGGAGGACGGTAAGTGCGAGCTCGTAACGCACGCGCAGGTGCTCGGCGTTGAGTTGAAAGGCCTGCTCGATGCCTTGAGTGAATTGGAAGTAGTCGGCTTCGCCCGCGCGATAGGCACGCAGGGCATCGTCGCGCAGGGTAGCACCCAGCGCGGCACCGGTGCTTTCATAGAAGGCGAGGCTCTCGCGCAATTGAGTGAGCTGCGCCTGCGTGGTGGCGCGCTCGCTGCTGCGCTGTCGGCGTGCGGCTTCCAGTTCCTGCGCGGCGATCTCGCTGCGCAAACGTGCCGCCGAGGTGCGACCGCCCTGGCCGCTGCCGGGCAGGGGGATCGAAGCACCGATGAGGAAGCCCGAAAAGGGCGACGTGCCATCGAAGGTCTGGTAGAAGCCGCCGCCCTGCAGGCTGGGTGCCCATTGGCTGCGTTGCAGTTTCCATTCGGCCTCGGCCACCTGCGTGCGCTGCTGCAAGGAGAGCAGGAGCGGGTCGTTGCCGCCGCCGGGATCCGGCGCTCGTGCGGTGTTGAGCAATTCCTCGGGCACCGGCACGGCACCACTGAGCGGGCCCGTCCAGCGTTCTACTTCCACCTGGTAGGCCACCAGATCAGCCTGTGCCTGGCGCAAGCGCACCTTCACCTGCTCGGCGCGGCTTTGCGCACTGGTGCTTTCCAAGCGGCCGGTCTCACCGAGCTCGAAGCGCTGCAGCGCGAAGGCCGCCATGGATGCGTACGCGCTGTCCAGCTGTTGCAGGATACGCACCTGTTCAAGGCCCATGGCCCATTGCAGGTAGGCCCCTCCCGCGCTCTCCTTCACGTAGGCCGCCGTGTTCAGCTTTTCGTTCTCCGCAAGGTGCAGGCTTTCCTTCAGGTAGGCCGCGCGTCGGGCAATGGTGGTGGGAAATGCGAACCCGGTATTGGCTTCCAGGATAATGTCCTTGGGATACGGCCCCTGGGTCTGGCCATGGGAGAATTGCGCGTTGAGCGGCTGCAGCCCGAAGGCCGTGCCACGCAGGGCATCCTGTTCCTGCACACGCAGTTCCGCAGCGGTCATGCTCGGATGGGTGCGCAAGGCGCGTGCGATCGCCGTGTCCATCGGCATCGGTTCCTGTGCGCTGCTGGTGCCGCCGATCATGATCAACAGCACGGTCGCGACGATCAGCGGTGCGTTCGCCTTGCCGCCATTGGCATCGTTGCGCCTCCTGCCTCCGCCCATGAAGAGCAGGTAAAGCACCGGCAGCACCATGAGGGTGAGGGCCGTGGCGGTGATGAGGCCACCGATCACCACCGTGGCCAGGGGGCGTTGCACTTCCGCGCCCGCGTTGCCGCTCAAGGCCATGGGCAGGAAACCGAGCGAGGCCACCGCCGCCGTCATCAGCACGGGACGCAGCCGTGTGCGGGTACCTTTCAACACGCGCTCCTTCAGGTCGCTGATGCCTTCCTTTTCCAGTTGGTCGAAGGTGGCGATGAGGACGATGCCGTTGAGCACCGCCACGCCGAAGAGCGCGATGAAGCCCACGCCCGCGCTGATGCTGAAGGGCATGCCGCGCGCCATGAGCGCAAGCACACCGCCGATGGCGCTCATGGGGATGGCGGTGTAGATCAGCAGGGCGCGCTTCACGCTGTTGAAGGTGAAGAAGAGCAGCAGGAAGATGAGGGCCAGCGCGATGGGCACCGCCAGCATCAGGCGTTTGCTAGCTGCCTGCAGGTTCTCGAAGGTGCCGCCGAAGGTGTAGTAGTAGGCCGCGGGCATTGGCACTTCGGCATCGATGCGGCCTTGGAGCTCTTCCACGAAGCTTTCCACGTCACGGCCACGGATGTTCACGCCCACGGCGATGCGGCGCTTGGCATCCTCCCGGCTGATCTGGGCCGGGCCGGGTGTCAAGGACACATCGGCCACCTGCTGCAACTGGATCTGTCCGCCACCGGGCAGCGCCACGAAGAGGGTGCGCACATCGTCGATGCTCTGCCGCTGTTGGTCACCGAGGCGCACCACCAGATCGAAGCGGCGCTCGTTCTCGTAGATGACGCCGGTGGCCTCGCCCGCGAAGGCCGTGCGCACGGTGCGGTTCAGTTCGCGGATGTTGAGGCCGTACTGCGCTACCCGTGCACGATCGTAGGTGATGGTGATCTGTGGCAGGCCCACCACCTTTTCCACCTGCGGTTCACCCGCACCTTGCACTTCGCCGATGATCGCCGCCACCTTGTTCGCGATCACCGCGAGGGTGTCCATGTTCTCACCGTAGATCTTCACGGCCACGTCCTGCCGTATGCCGGTCATCAATTCGTTGAAGCGCATCTGGATGGGTTGGGTGGCTTCGTAGAACACGCCGGGTACCTGCCTCAAGGCTTGCAGCATGGTGTCCTGCAAAGCCTCGCGGTCGTGCGCGGTGGTCCATTCGTCCTTGTCCTTCAAGATGATCATGAGGTCCGTGGCTTCGGGGGGCATGGGGTCCGTGGGGATCTCGGCGCTGCCGGTGCGTCCCACCACCTGCTTCACCTCCGGGAATTGCAGCAGGATCTTCTCCACCTTGGCGTTGTTGGCGATGCTCTGGCTGAGCGATGCGCCCTGCGGCAGGATGCTGTGGAAGGCGAAGTCGCCCTCTTCCAAGGTGGGAATGAACTCGCCGCCCATGCGTGCGAACAGGAAGACCGAGCTGATGAAGAGCGCCACGGCCACACCCACGGTCTTGATCCGGTTGCGCAAGGCGAAGCCGATGATGGGATCGTACCACTTCTGGAAACGGTCCATCATGCGGTCGCTGAAGTTGGGTTTGTGCGCCGTGTTGCGCGGCAGCACCAGCGCGCTCATCATGGGCACATAGGTGAGCGAGAGCAACAGGGCACCCAGGATGGCGAAGCTGACGGTGATGGCCATGGGGCGGAACATCTTGCCCTCGATGCCCACCAGTGTGAGGATGGGGATGTACACGATCAGGATGATGATCTCGCCGAAGGCCGCGCTCGTCCGGATCTTGCTGGCGCTCACGAAAACCTCGCGGTCCATCTCCTCGCGGGTAAGGATCCTTCCCTTGAAGCGCGCATGCAGGTGGTGCAGGGTGGCCTCCACGATGATCACGGCGCCGTCCACGATCAATCCGAAATCGATGGCACCAAGCGACATCAAATTGCCGCTGACGCCGAAGGCGTTCATGAGGATGATGGCGAAGAGCATGCACAGTGGGATCACCGAGGCCACGATGAGGCCCGCGCGCCAATTTCCTAGAAAGAGCACCAGCACGAAGATCACGATCAACGCGCCCTCGATCAGGTTCGTCTTCACCGTGCCGATGGCCCGCCCCACCAGTTCGCTGCGCACCAGATAGGGTTCGATCATCAGCCCTTCCGGCAGGGCCTTCTGCACGTTCGGTATGCGCGCTTCAATAGCCTTCACCACTTCGGCGCTGTTGCCACCCTTCAGCATCATCACCGTGCCGCCCACCGCTTCGCCTTCGCCATTGCGGGTGAGCGCACCGTAGCGCGGGGCCGCACCGAAGCCCACCTCGGCCACATCGCCCACCAGGAGCGGCACACCGCCGGGCGGGATCTTCACCACCACCTTGCGGATGTCGTCCAGCGTGCGCAGCAGTCCTTCGCCCCGGATGCTGTAGCTGTTGGGCCGTTTCTCGATGTAGGCGCCGCCGGTGTTCTCGTTGTTGCTCTCCAACGCGAGCAGTAGCTCACCGATGGTGACGCCCATGCTTTGCAAGCGCTTGGGGTCCACGCTCACCTCGTACTGCTTCACCTCGCCGCCGTAGCTGTTCACCTCGGCCACACCGGGTGTGCCCAACAGCTGCCGCACTACGATCCATTCCTGGATGGTGCGCAGCTCGCTGGGGCTGAAGGTGCCCTCGTACCCTTCCTTGGGGTGCAGCACGTATTGGTACACCTCGCCCAACCCGGTGCTTACCGGGGCCATGGTCGGTGTGCCCACCCCGGGCGGTATCAGTGCGGCGGCCTCGCCCAGGCGCTGGTCCACCAAGGTGCGGGCGAAGTACACGTCCACGTCCTCATCGAATACGATGGTCACAAGACTTAGCCCGAAGCGGCTGATGGAGCGGATCTCCACCAGATCGGGCAGGCTGGCCATGGCCCGCTCGATGGGCGCGGTAACGAACTGTTCCACCTCCTGCGCGGCCAGCGTAGGCGTGGTGGTGATCACCTGCACCTGGTTGTTGGTGATGTCGGGTACCGCATCGATCGGCAATTGCGTGAGCGAGTACGCCCCGTAAAGCACCAGCACGAGCGTGAACAGCCCGATGATGGCCTTGTTGTGGATGGAGAACTTGATGATCCGGTCGATCATGGGAAATGACTTCGAGATGGAACGAAATGGAATGCGTTCGCGGGAACGCGGACAAGCCCGATCCGCTCAGGCGGAACAGGCAGGAACTACCGCACGTGGCGGCAACTCAGGCTTTGGGCGGGTTCCACACGTTGCCCGAGAACGCACCCGAAGCGATGGGAAGTTCAGCGGCACCCAAGGTGGCGGTGAGCGGAACAAGCGAGATCAGCGCGGCTTGTGGTTCAGTGGACAAGGCCACCGTGCCGCTGCATGCGCAGAACTCGCCATGGCAATCACAATCGAAGGGCATGTGGTCGTGGCCGGTACCGTGCTCATGGTCCGAGCCTTCCTCGTCATGGTGGCCCAGATCGCTGTGGTGCTCCAGCATATGAAGTACCACTTGCGGCACTCGCACCCACTCGCGCATATCCATGGCGCTATAGCCATAAAGGGCAAGGGTTAGGAGGAAGAGGAGGCGGCGCATTGGGACAAAAGTACACGTTCAACGTGGTACAATGGATCTGCGTGAGCGGGCGAAGCGGCAGCCCGGCGCTGGAAGGGCCTTGCAACCACGAGCAGCGAGGAGGCCGACGAAGGAGGACCCCGCAGCGCCGTGGATGCTGGCCCTGACAAGTCCGGCTAAAGCGAAGCACGCGACCCCGAGGCTTTTGCGAGGGGGCACGCCCAACCCTTCGACAAGCTCAGGGCGGGCATAACCACCAGGCGCAGAACAACGATCTTCAGCACCGAGCCTGCCTACCGGACAGGCAGGTTCGCGTTGCGCTTGATGGGCGATGTGCAGCAATACTTCATCGACAAGAAGGTCCGCAACTTCTACAGCGTCAGCATCAGCGGCTACCACATCGCGGAGGCCGGCGCCAACCCCATCAGCCAGCTTGCCTTCACCTTGGCCAACGGCTTCACCTACGTGGAGTACTACCTGAGCCGGGGCATGGACATCAACGCCTTCGCGCCCAACCTGAGCTTCTTCTTCAGCAACGGCATGGACCCCGAGTACGCCGTGATGGGCCGCGTGGCGCGCCGCCGGGGTGCCTCGGAGTTCGCCGGGCAGATGCCATGAGTGACGATCGTTCGGCCAGACGAGGCGCGACGAAGAGAGGCTACCCATAGGTAGCTGACTGAGGAAGCAACGAAGTATGGGCGAATGAGCGGCGCTCACCCGAAGGGCAGCGGCTACACCGCAGTGGCGCTGCTCGGTGGACTTCGTGGCACCCAACGGGCCAAGGCGCTCAAGCACCGCTACGGCGCCGACGAGCGCAGCCAGATGCTGAAGTACCACATCCAGACCAGCGGCCGCAGCCTCCACGCGCAGGAGATCGACTTCAACGACATCCGCACCACGTTGCAGGCGCTCTACGCCATCTACGACAACTGCAACAGCCTGCACACCAACGCCTACGACGAGGCCATCACCACCCCGGCTCGGAGGCCGGGGCAGGCTCAGGCACCGAGGAAAGCGTGCGCCGCGCCATGGCCACAGGGTACCACGCCGTGCCCCGAACGGATGCCACGGGCGATGATCGTTCGGCCAGGCAAGGCGCGAGGAAGGGAGGCTACCACGAGGTAGCCGACCGACGAGCAACGCAGCATGGCCGGACGAGCGCGCCCGCCCGAAGGGGCCGCCGAAGGCGGATGGCGCCGGAACGGGGTGCGGTGTGGTACCCAAGAGCTCATCATCAACAAGGAGCTCGGCCTGGCCAAGAACGAGAACCCGCTGCAAGGCAGCTTCATCATCGAAGAGCTCACCGACCTGGTGGAGGAGGCCGTCTTGGCCGAGTTCGATCGCATCACCGAGCGCGGCGGCGTGCTGGGCGCCATGGAGACCATGTACCAGCGCAGCCGCATCCAGGAGGAAAGCCTCTACTACGAAACGTTGAAGCACACCGGCGAATACCCCATCATCGGCGTGAACACCTTCCTCAGCAGCAAGGGCTCGCCCACCATCCTGCCCAAGGAGGTGATCCGCGCCACCGAGGAGGAGAAGGAGGCGCAGATCGCCACCGTCGAGAACTTGAAGCAGGCATACTCGGCAGAGGCGGCCAAGGCGATCAAGGATCTTCAGCAGGCGGCGATCAGGAACCAGAATATGTTCGCGGTGCTGATGGAGGCGACGAAGTATTGTTCGCTGGGGCAGCTCACCGCCGCTATGTTTGAGGTCGGTGGACAGTACCGACGTAATATGTGATGAGGCGTATGCTGAGCAGCGCGAAGTCCCGCCGTTATGACCGTTGCCGAGGAACGAGGCGTACGGGCATACGAGCGGGATTCGAGGTGGGTGGGCAGTACAGAAGGAACATGTAAGGCCGGGCATCGCTTATCTTTGGGTCATGTCATTCGACCGCGGATTCCGTATCGATCTCACCCCCGACCAGGTGGTGGAGCTGGCCAAGCAATTGCCTGAGAAAAAGAAGGCGGCCCTGGTCAAGGCCTTGGAGCGGGAACGCGCGCTCGACCGGCTGGAGGAACTCATGTCCAAGCTCAAGGGCGTGGACATCGATGAAGAGACCATCCGCAAGGAGGTGGATATCGTAAGGGCCCAACGTTATGCCGCCGCCAAAAAGGAAGCGAGCCGCGCTGCGCGTCGTCGTTGACGTCAACGTGCTCATCAGCTTCCTGATCGGCAAGCGGCTGGGAGGCTTCGTGGCTGCCTTGCGCCACAGCGACTTCGTTCTGCTGGTGAGCCCCCAACTACTGGCCGAGCTGCTGGATGTGGCCGCACGAGCGAGGTTCCGCAAGCATTTCCCTGTAGAGTTCGCCCATCAACTGATCCTCGCCCTGGCGGAAGCTGGGGAATCCGTGGAGGTGCGGTCCACCGGCCAGGCTCCCCTCTCCCGCGACCCCAAGGATGACTATCTGCTGCTGATGGCGAAGAAGGGGAAGGCTGATCTGCTGATCACCGGCGATGACGACCTGCTCTCGATGCGGAGCTATGGACACACACGGATACTGAGCGCGCGGAACTTCACGGACGAGTTCTTGAAATGATCATCGGCGTCAACTGCTCCGTGCTGATGAAGGCGACGACGGACTGCTCGCTGGGGCAGTTGACGCAAGCGATCCGCTAAGGCGGGACAGGTTGTTCGAGGTAGGTGGTCAGAACCGGAGGAACATGTGACCGGACCCGCTCCGGGCTTATCTTCGTGTCATGGCCAAGGCGCACAACTACATCCAGCTATCCTCCCTCCCGGAGGATGTTCGCCAGCAGGTGCTCGACTTCATCGAGTTCCTGATGCGTCGCCGGCAGGGCAATGAGCCGCAGGAGAAGCGCAAGACGCCGGTGCCCGGCTTGGCCAAGGGCATGGTGACGGTGCCGGACGACTTCGATGCACCCTTGGATGACTTCAAGGAGTACATGGAATGAAGCTGCTGCTCGATACGTACATCGTTACCGTGGATGCGCACGTCCGGGTCTACGTTGTGCCCTTGATCGACTTGTGATGACCACCATGCTAAGCAGCGCGAAGTCCCGCCGTAGCGACCGTGGCCGAGGTACGAGGCCTACGGATGCCGGAGCGGGATTCGCGGTGCTGATGGAGGCGACGAAGTACTGCTCGCTAGGGCGGTTGACGCAAGCGATGTTCGAGGTGGGGGGGCAGTACCGGAGGAATATGTAACGATAAGTGAAACAAAGCCATGACGCGAGCAGAGAAGGAGCGCAGACTTGAGCAGAAGCCACGATGCTACGTGTGCGACGGCTTGGGCTTACCACATTCAAACTTCGACGGATATGCACATTTCGGAGATATCCAGTTCGATCATTGGCTAGCCCAAGGATTAGTCGGAGATCGTCAAGCAGACCTTGTTGCCAATCAATACCCTGTTCATGCAGCAAGGGATGGAGTTTCCTGTTTTGAAGATGGATATGATACTGCCGCAAGAAGGAACTGTCACAAGGGGAAGGGCAATAAGTACACTGGACAGGAATGGATTGAGTATATTAAAATACATCGCAAAGCCTCCAATACAAGATTCTCAGACGACCTTCTTCCGGGGAGATCACCTGATGCTGCAGAGTACAAGGCGCATATTGTATGGGATGATCAACGACATATAGCCACCTTTCAAGACAGGGAGTATCCTGTCATGCATCAATAGTTCACCAATAAAAGATGGACTTCATTTTCAACTGTTGTTCCTCCAGCCCTGCTATGGGTAGACAGGCAAGTACAGACACGCGCAGCGGATGTTCGCAAGGTCATCAACCTAGCATGGCACCTGAGATCTAATCCATTGCTTTCGCCTATTCTATGCCGATACTCGGATGGTCAGTTAAAAGTATTTGATGGCAATCATCGATTGTGCGCTTACCTCATCGCTCGGCCCAATCAACCAGTTCCAGTTACTGTGTTTAAAGGGCCAAATCATGAGGATTTTCTAGAAGTTGTTGCAAATGCACATGATGAATTCACACAGAATAAGTACCAGTATACACATAAGGCATTAAAGTACTCTGCAATTAGCGAAGATGAACTCACAAACGCGCAGCGCCGCTTTGGCGCCGAGGCTAGTGAGTCTCTTGCATGGGAGGGTATTAGTCGGTCGGAAGCCAAGCTCCGTATAATTGGAAGAGTAACCTCACAGCTTGACGAGCTTGGACACTATCGTGAAAATTGGAGAAACCACGGACTTACGGACCAATCTTGGAATGTGTTCGTAGAGGCGTTCATCAATTCTCTTCCTGCTGATGCACCATTTCAATCTGAGGGTTACTTAAGGGATGCTGAAATTAAGAATATGGATAAACTCTGCCAGATTTTCGAGGAGGAGCTTTTCGGTTATATGGAGAATGATACACATCTTCAGCATTCAGTGAAAACTAAGTGGTGGAAACAATGCATAAAGAGGTTTAACAAAGGATTAGAATTTGTGATTGTTCATGCAATGAGTTTACCTAGCACACCGCCAGGTTGCGCCTATTCCCCAGAATGGACCGAAACAGTGCTGAATAGTATAAGGAACGGGGTCATTAATTGGCGACTATCTCCTGTTTGGAGAGGACCAACTGCAGCGAACAATGAGAGAGAAGTCGATAACCAACTAGACTCAGCTCAGTTCAAGGAAATGGTATTGTTCCGAAACCCTACTTCGCGGTAGACATCTGGATGTATTCTTCAATGCGGTTAATGGTATGGGAAACACGCCTATCGGTTAGGTCATGTTCCTGTAAGCTCCCCCTGATCAGGCGCGCGAATTCCTAAAGATCACCACTTCTGTTGATCTGTGGTGATCATCCTGTTGGAATGTGGGGAAGTCCGCGCGTGAGCCTGCGTAGTGGGCAGGGAGTTGTCCACATTTCAACAGGAACTCGCGCGGGGTCAGGTCCAGGAGTGCATCATGGGGCCGCTCGTTGTTGTAGCTCCAGATGAACTCGATGGTCAGCTGGCGAAGCTGTTCGAGGTTCTCGAACAGGTAGGCGTCCAGCACTTCTTCCCGGTAGGTGCGATTGAATCGCTCGATCAGGCCGTTCTGCATGGGACGCCCCTTCTCGATGAACGTAAGTGCGATGCCGTTGCGTTCCGCCCACAATTCCATCTCCTGGGCGATGAACTCAGGGCCATTGTCCACTCGCAGCCGCTCTGGCTTGCCACGCCACTCGATCAACTTGTCCAGTTCACGCGTCACGTACTGGGCGCGGATAGAGGTGTCGATCGTGATGTTCAGTGCCTCGCGGCCGAAGTCGTCAATGACGTTGAACGTGCGCAGCTTGTTGCCGTTCAGCAGCCGGTCGGCCATGAAGTCCATGCTCCAAGTGATGTTCGGGCCGATCGGCAAACACAGTGGCTCTTTCACCCGGTCCGGAACGCGCTTCTTCGTAGGTCGACGCAGGTTGAGCCCTGCTGTGGTGTACAGCCGGTGTAGGCGCTTGTGGTTCACCACACGGCCGTCCTTGCGTACACGAGTGTACACCTTCCAAAAGCCCCAGGTCGGTTTCTTGGTCACCCAGTGGTTCATGTGTTCGATCACGTCGATATCGTCCTTCGGCTTGGGCTCGTAGCGATACACGCTCTGGCTCAAGCATAGCAGCTTGCAGACCCGCCGAACACTGCGCTTGCACTGCGTTACAAGCCAGTGTGCCATCTCACGCTTCTCGGCGAGCCCTAGGGCTTTTTTCCCAGGATCTCCTTGAGGATGTCACGGTCCAGGATCGTGTCGGCCAGCTTGAGCTTCAGCTTGGTATTCTCCTCGCGCAATGCCCGTAGCTCCTTGAGCTCGCTTGCGCCCATGCCACCATACTTGGCCTTCCACTGGTAGAACGTCGGCTGGCTTACTCTGTGCTCCCGGCAGATGTCCGCCACTTTGCGGCCCTGCTCATGCTCGCGCAGCATCCCTACGATCTGCGCTTCCGTCCATTTACTCTTCTTCATTGCTCCAAAGTTCAGGTGGGTTGTGGGTTTCTACTATCCCACGCACCTGATCTTGGGGGAGCTTACATTCCCAAATCCTTAGCACGCGCCATCCCATGGCTAGAAGCTCACGATTCACCTTGCGGTCCCGGGCCTTGTTGGCGTCCAGCTTCGCGGACCAAAACGCGCTGTTGCCCTTGTAAGCTTCCCCTGTTTTCGGGCCGATCATAACTAGAGGCTCCTGGGGCATAGGTTTAGGATCGGATGGGCGCTGGCGGCCGGTAGCCAAGCGCCTTGTGTGGGCGGTGATGGTTGTAATCGGTCATCCACTCATCGGCCTTCTCGCGCACCTCGTCCAAGGTACGGAACACGTAGGCGCTGAGCAGTTCACGACGGATGCTGCCGTTGAGGCGTTCGATGTAGGCGTTCTGGGTGGGCTTGCCTGGCTGGATGTAGGTCAAGGTAATGCCGTGTTCGCGGCACCAGTGGTCGAGCTTGGCGCTGATGAACTCCGGGCCGTTGTCCACGCGGATCATCTTGGGCAGCGGACGCACTGCTTTGATGCGTTCCAGCACGCGTATCACGCGCAGTGCGGGCAGTGAGGTGTCCACCTCGATCGCGAGCACCTCCCTGTTGTAGTCGTCGATCACATTTAGCAAGCGGTAGGTCCGGCCGTCCCAGAGGCTGTCATGCATGAAGTCGATGCTGTAGACCTGGTCCGGACCAGCAGGACGGAACAGCGCCTGCTTCACCCGTGCAGGCAGCCGTTTCTTGGCCCTGCGACGAATGTTGAGGCCCAGACCGGTGTAGACCCGATACACCCGCTTGAAGTTCCACAGGTGACCCATCAAGCGCATCCGATGATGGCTTTGCCACACCCCGATGGCCGGGTGCTTCTGGGTGAGCTGTTCCAAGACCTGGATAATGGGCGTGTCATCCGCTGGGGTCTTGCAGTACTGCGCGGTGCTGCGCGCCAAGCCCACGCTGCCGCAGGCTTGGCGCTCGGAGATGCTGTGCTCCTGTATCATCGCCTGAACGATCTCGCGCTTCTCGTCAGGCGCCCCACTTCTTTTCCACCACCTGCTTCAAGGCATCATGCACCATGCTCAGCTCGGTGTACATGCGCTTCAGGCGGCTGAGCTCCTCCTGCAGGTCACGCAGCTGCTTGACCTGGTTGGGCTCCATGCCGCCATACTTGGCCTTCCATTGGTAGAACGTGGCGTTGCTGATCCCGTGCTCGCGGCACAGGTCGGCCACCTTCGAGCCAGCCTCGTGACGCTTGAGGATGGCGATGACCTGATGCTCGGTGAACTTGCTCTTTCTCATGGCTACGTGTGGTTGAATGTAGCCCCTGGCCGGCCGAAGCGATCCTTGGCCCCGCGGGGCCAAGGATCACTTCACCTCCAGCAATGAATGGCCGAACTTCGGGGAAGCTTACACCCTTGGGCCGGGTGCCATGCTTGGGGCAGCCATGCCAGAAGCAGCCATCCACGAAGACGGCGAACTTCAGCTTGGGGAAGGCAAAGTCTGGTTTCCCTGTAATGGGATAGTGTCTGCGCCAGCCGGTGATGCCGCTGGCCCGAAATAGCTTGGCTAGGGCGACCTCTGTGGCTTTGTTGCCCTTGCCCCGGATCTTCGACATCACCTCCGAGCGCTTGGCCTTGGTGAAGACGTCGTGTCGCTTGGCCATCACGCTTGCTTGCTACGCACCAAGTCAATAAAGCCGGCAACGCTCAGAAGTTTGGAGCGCTGGGCATCCGTGTAAGTGGCTTGTATCGAACTAGGTATCACCAATTGCACACGTTCGCTGGCCATCTGATCGGTCTGGTTCTCTGAGATCCCAGGCTGCAGCGTGCATAGGTGCTTGGTGGCGATTCGCGAAGCTTCCGGAAGGATCTGACGCCAACGGTCCTTCGCGCTGGACTTCACACCAAGCATGAGAAGCAGCGACTCGTCGAAGGATGCGTTGTGATACTCAGCCTCGCCAGGAAAGATGAAATCGGGCTTGTTGCCACCCTCGGTTTTCGCCTGAGCCTTGAACTGAACCTTGTGGAGCGTAAACACTTCGGCCAAGTGATGCTGCAAGGCATGCCCCATGCGCGACTTGCGGCGGTTCTGAACCGTAAGCGAGTACTGGATGAAGTCATCCACCTCCTTGAAGCCTTGCTGGATGCGCTTGCTAATGATCACCTCCTCCAGAGCGCGGAAGAGCTGTTCTTCACGATCAAGCCACGCGACCAAGGCAGCATCGGCGTCCCCAACATCCGAACCGACCTGCTCACGCGCGAAGGCTGACATGACAGCGGTTGAAGGGAACTTCTCACCGAAGCGCTCAATGACCAAGTCCTTGTCGTTACCGGCAACAGGCAACTGGACGTCGAGCTCAAGCTCTTCGATGACTTGTCGCCGAAAAAGCGCGAGGTCGCTCTTGGCTATTGCTTCACTTGACAGAAGACTGATCTGCTCCCCTGTGGAACTAATGCCGAACAGGAGAAGCGCCGCGCGTAAACGAGCTGAGCCTCGCTGAAATACAAGTGCATGCACCTTGCCTGCCGCGCGAACAATGATCAACTCATCGCCTGGTGCACACTTCGCAAGGAACTCACCGGAGTAATAGAAACGCCACTCAGAGCGCCCCGTCCTTTCGGCGGACTTGGCCCTCGCATCATAGAAACTGAAACGCCCTTCCTGCTCTTCAACCTCCTTATCATCGGCGAAGTAGTGCCAATGCAATGGTCCTTCGACCTTTTCGCTGGTCTGGAAGAACTCGCGAAGCGCTGATACACCATTCAATTCATGCTGGTTCGACCCCATTCCGGGAAGGTCGACCTGCACAAGGCGCTTGTGCGCTACGGCATCAAAGACGTCTGCAAGGGACTGGCTCATGCAAGGGCAAGATCAGCCTTGCGCTTCTGCTTTGCGCCTGGCTTGATCGCCCCCGAAAGATCGTTAAGATCTTGTTCAACTACAGCCTTCGCTCCGACTTTGGAAGCCTTGGCCTTGGTGTAAGTGGTGCTTGGCTCGGCCGCATGGGAAGCCATCAGCTTGTGTTGCTCACTGGTTAGGCCCAAGGCCTTGGTCACCTGCTCAGCGATCGCCGTAACAACAGGGACCACGACCGAGTTGCCGAACTGGCGATAGGCTTGCGTATCGCTCACCACGATCTCGAAGTCCTCATAGCCCATGAGCAAGGCACATTCATCAGGAGTGAGTCGACGCGGATTACGCCCCCGGCCTTGGTTGATCAGGATCTCCGAACCATCCTTGTGGTAGCGTGCGCTCAATGTGCGCGCTGTGTCATCCGGCCCCACAAGACCGAAGCCGAAGCCATTGCCCGCAGCCTTGTGCTTGGCGGCGTAGTTCTGGAGGTAGGCCCACAGATGGTCGGTCAACGTGTACTTCTCAGGCACACGGGGTTGAAGTATCGTATGCAGCTTGGGGCCTTCGCTTGGAGGCGTAGGCCACTTGAACCGCTCTGCCGCAGCGGCATCGCAGAAGCCAACGATGAAGATGCGCTCCCGGTGTTGCGGCACGTAAGGCTTGGCATCGATGATGCGGGGCTCCACGACATGATAACCGAGCTTGTTCCGCAGGATGTCCATGATCACCTTGTAGGTATTCCCGCGATCATGGCTCTTCAGGTTCTTCACGTTCTCCAACACGAAGGCCGCCGGACGGTGGTGGTCCAGGATCTCCGCGATGTTGAAGAATAGGTTGCCTTGCCGCTCATCCTCAAAGCCGTGCTTGCGCCCGAGGCTGTTCTTTTTAGACACACCTGCAATGCTGAAGGGCTGGCAAGGGAAGCCCGCGCAAAGGACCTCATGCTTAGGGATGTCCTTCACAGGCACCTTGGTGATGTCACCGATGGGAGTAAGGCCGTGATTCGCGGCGTAGGAGATCTGGGCGTACTTGTCCCAGTCTGATGCGAACACACATTCGCCACCCTGCTTGGAGAAAGCGATGTGGAAGCCACCGATGCCACAGAACAGGTCGATGAAGCGGAATGACCCTTGACCGTAGGGCACCATTGGCTCTCCAACCACCGCAACGCGCTCATCCTTCTTCCCTGAGTAGCGCTTGATGGCCATGGGGGCCTTGCTCTCTTTCGACTCCTTGCTCTTCGATGCGGCTTGCCTCCTCAACGGCGCCTTGCGCTTGAGCGGCTTTGCGGTCTTCTTCATGCCTCGTTCTTCGTTGTAAAGTTTCGGACCAGGATGAACATGGAGGTCGGCTCAGAGGAAAGAAATATCAACGGCAGACCCTGGGAATCGCTCAGCCCTTCATCCGCTCCATGAACCCGGCATGTTGCACCTCAGCGCAATAGAGTTCATCCTCGCTAAGCAGGCCCAGTTCATACCTAGTCCATGCTTCGGCAGCCAAGGGTGCAAGCACCACCGGCCAGCCACTTTGCTGATAGCGGGGCACGACAAGTCGCGGATCGATGGACCTGTACTCCTCGGGACCATCAAAGCCCGTGATGAGCTGGGTGCCGTGGTCGGTGGCATCATCAGGATGCAACCCGCCATACAGATAGAACACAGCTGACCATGCCTGCTTGAACGCGTCATGCGAAAGCTGCTGCACGGGTTGACCAAGTGTCGGGAGCAGCATGCCCAGGGCCTCCTGCTCGCTGTGTGGAATGGGGTTCGAGGTGACGCTCATGATTGACGGATTTTTCAACAGTACTTCGACAGCATTATAGGAACACATTGCGGCGGGTCCAAGTCTTGTTGAAAACTTGGAACGGCATCGTCAAGCACCACCCGCAAACCATGGTCGCGCGAGGAGCTGCTGATCCTCCTGAACCTGTACGAGAAGATCCCCTTTGGGAAGTTCGACCAGGGCAACCCCGTGCTGATCGATGTGGCCCAGCGGATGGAGCGCACGCCGGGCAGCGTGGCCATGAAGCTCAGCAACCTGGCCTCCTTGGACGAGCGATTGGCCGCGCGGGGCATCAGGGGCTTGTCCGGCGCCAGTGCGCTGGACCGTCAGGTGTGGGCGGAGTTCCACGCCCAGCACGAGGCCTTGGCCCCTGAGAGCGAGGCGCTCTTGGCCCAGCTGATGACCGGCGATCCCGATGCGCCGGTCGTGGTACAACCGGATGGCAAAGTGCTCCGTATGCCCGAAGGCCCCACCGAAAGCACCGCCTCGGTGAAGGTGCGCCGGGGCCAGCGCTACTTCCGCCAAGCCGTGCTCAACGCTTACAACGGTCGGTGCGCGGTGACCGGACTCGGCATCCGCGATCTGCTCGTGGCCTCGCACTACTTGTCCCGCTTCGCGGGATCGTGCCGTGGAACGTGGCCGAGCAGCACCGTCTTGATCCACAGAACGGCATCGCTCTCAACGCCCTCCACGACAAGGCCTTTGACCGCGGGCTGATCACCTTCGATACCGAGCTACGGCTCGTATGCGCCCCTTCGCTCCGCGCCTGCCTGCCGTAGCTTTAGCGGAGGCATGGACCACTTCGCCGAGGCGACCGTGGGCCAGAGCTTCAAGGCCTACGAACCCGCCTTCGCTGAAGCTGCGGCGGACAACGGGCAAGCCACTGGCCATTCCGGCGGAGGCCGCCGGCCAGAAAGCGGAGTATCCGCCTCCGCCAGGCTACGGCGGACAAGGCCTGGAGTGGCTCCGGTCGCGTTCGCCGCAGCTTCAGCGAAGGCGAAGGGAGGTGTTCGGGAAGTAAGACCCGCCACTATCTTGTCCGAACCCCGATCGACGGGAAGGTCGTCATGAAGAAGGACCAGATCCAGGAGTTGTTCGCACGTTTCGAGGCGGCGAGCGGTGAGGTGAACGGTGTGGAGTGCTGGAGCGCGCGGGAGCTGCAGGTCGTGCTCGGCTATACCAAGTGGAGCAATTTCTCCACGGTCATCGACAAGGCGAAAGAGGCCTGTGCAGCCGCTGGGGAAGCGGTCTCCGACCATTTTGCCGGGATCGGCAAAATGGTCACCCTTGGCTCCGGAAGCGAGCGCATGATCGAGGACATCGCCCTCACGCGGTACGCCTGCTACCTCATCGCTCAGAACGGTGATCCGGCCAAGCCCGCCATTGCCTTCGCACAGACCTACTTCGCCGTGCAGACGCGCAAGCAGGAGGTGATCGAGCAGCGCCTGCTCGACGTGGCCCGCGTGACAGCCCGGGAGAAGTTGATGAAGAGTGAGAAGAAGTTGAGCGGCATCATCTACGAACGTGGCGTGGACCACGCGGGCTTCGCGGTGATCCGCTGCAAGGGTGACCAAGCGCTCTTCGGCGGCGCGAGCACCAACGACATGAAACGCAAGCTGGGCGCACCCGACGCACGTCCGCTGGCCGACTTCCTTTCCACCCTGGCGATCAAGGCGAAGGATTTCGCCACGGAGATGACGAGCCACAACGTATTGGAGAAGGACCTGCGCGGTACGAAGTCGATCGGTGACGAGCATGTGGCCAGCAACAAGGCTGTTCGGAGCAGTATGCTCCAGCGTGGCATCAAGCCGGAGCAGCTCCCGCCGGGAGAGGATGTGAAGAAGGTCGAACGACGCTTGAAGAGCGAGGCCAAGCAGGTGAAGCAGGGTACGAAGCGGTTGAAGCCGAAACGATAGCGAGCGCGCACCATGTTCACCTTCTACCCGTGCGGGCCCTTCGTTATCCTATTCGCCTGCGCGTTCAAACTCGCCAGCGCCCAGCGCCTCGTGGTGCTCGTCCACGATGAGCAGGGCAAGCCGCTCCCCGGTGCCCACATCACCCTGCGCGATGTGCGCGACCGCGGTGTAAAGCCCTCAGAGAAGAAGGACGGCGTATTCACCTTCGAGCAGGTGCCGGAGGGCTACGACGCGCTACAGGTGAAGGCCACCGGCAAGCTTTTGAACGGCTGCCAGTGGTATGGGTCCATGCCTGACACGGTGCGGATGACGATGCGCACGGGGCCGTATCACCTGATCGATGAAGGGTATCGTCAACCCCGGCTGGTCTTCGATGAGCGCCGCTTGGAAGTGGACTGCCACCCTGGCGTTCGCACCGACAGCCTACGACCTTGGTTCGCGGAACAGGGTCTGGTGTGTGAGCCCCATACCTGTACCTATCTGCGGCTCAAGCGCGGCGGCAAGTTCAAGCTGCATCACAATGCCGAGCTGGAAGCGGTGCGCAAGAACCCGACGGTGAAAGCGGCTGGCCTCTATGCCGAGCACCAGAAGCGCGATCTCCATGAATGGGTGGGCGTTACGCCGCACGCGGGGCTCAGCATGACCCAGCAGCACCCCTTCACGGGCATCGTGCGCATCACTTTCTACGCGGGCGGCATGGAGCGTTCAGGCGCATTCGGCTACATGATGGAGGTCAACCGGATCCTCGATACGTTCGGCTTCCGGTTGACGGAGACCACTTCCGGCTACGCGGACGAAGCGATGCTCTCGGAGGCGGTCAGCGATGGTGTGGAAGCGAAGCCGGTCTCCGGCCTGGCGGGTCCATTCCTGATCGGGCAGCTGGAGCAGCTGGCGCGTCACCCGGCCGTGGCCAAGGTGGAGCTGGTGGTGCCGATGATGCTCGATTGAGGGGCTTGCGCTTACCAGTCTGGGATCCCCATCTACGCCCAAGGCGGCAGCGAATGGACGCGTCATCTCCGTATTTCGCATTCGATGCAATGCACGCACTGTTCGCGTCATCCGTTGCTTTTAACCACGATCCTGCTGACCACCCACGCCCAACCCTGCAACTGCACTTCCACCTTCGCGTGGATGGTGCGCACGTTCGAAGAGAACGATGCGCGCTTCCAGCTCGTGGTGGGCCGCAAAGGCCAGGCCGCCTATGCCGAGCACGCAGGCCCTCCGCTCGCGTGGACAGCAGTGCCTTGCACGCCGCCACAGGACGGCTCAACCGGTCGGCACAATCCTGCTGAGTGGGTATTGCGAAGGCATCATGGCAAGGGGAGCTTTCGGTCGCTTTCTAGAACCAATACCCAATGCCATGAGAACGAACAGAAGGCCTTACCTGCTCCTCATCGGGGTCATCGCGGCCGCAGTGGCATGCCGCAAGGAGGAAACGGCAGTTCCAACCAGTGCACCCATCGATGCACCGGTGGATGCTACGGATTGGACCGGTCACGAACCGGAGGTCACCGACGCAGCCAAGCACCTCGCGCCGCCCGTGCAGACGGGCACGTGGAAGGTGCTGCGCCTCTTCTCGCGCCGGGTGCAGCAGCCTGCTGCGCTGATGCCGTGGATCCGCATCCAAGGCGGTGAGCTGACGGGATTCACAGGCTGCAATCAGATCAACGGGTCGGTGCGCGCCAGCGGGGAGGCCATCCAGTTCAGCGACGTCAGCGCCACCCACAAGCTCTGCCCCGGCACGGCTGAGCAGGAGGCGGACCTGGTGGAAGCGCTTCAAGCGACGACGGGCATCCAAGTGGCGGGCAGCCGGCTCTTCCTCCGCAGCCCGCGCGGCGAAACAGCCATGCTCATCCGCCTCTCCGATTCGCCACGCTTCCTTTCTACGGAGGCGTTCTGACTGCCGGAGCATGCTCGTCGGCCATGGCGCAGGGCTTTCCATCGGAGGGCCCTGCGCCCCTTTCAAGCATACCGTGGCCGGTGCTGTCAGCAGCCCGGGAGGCGCCGCCTCATCGCCGTGCATGCCGGTGCGCCATCTCCAGCGCCTGGCGGAAGGTGCGCGCATCGAGCCGATCGAGCCGGGCCAAGGTGGCGCCGTGAGCGCCCCACTTGCCGGGGTAGGGCTCAAAGGCAGGGGAGAGGTCCAATGCGGCGGCCTGCAGTTCCTGGTCGAGCATCAGCACGGCGAAGCCCTCCTCGATCCACAGCGTCATGAAGGTGCGGCCGGCCTTGCCGCCGGGCTTGCGCGGCGCGATGCGGTAGGCGGCCTTGCCGAAGTGCGCATACTCCTCGCCGCCGAGACCGGCAAGGGCGAGGTGGCGGGCGTCGGCGATGCTCATGGGGGAGGCGAAGCTAGACGGCCTCCCGCGGCAGCGGCATTCCTGAGCCAGCAGCACACCCTCCGATTTTTTTCCGGCGCTGTGAAACCCCCGTTCAGCGGCTGCCGTTCAACCACCTGTCCAAGTAGTTCAAAGGTCAGTCTGAAGAGTCACGTCGCCCCTGTCCCGCTTGCGGGATGGGGGCTTCGTGCTTCCGGGAAGCCGCACTTGAAAGCCGCGGCTGCACCGTGATGCATTGCGGCATTGTCCGGGCCACTATATTTGCGCCCCCTGCCAGCAGGGGCACTCACCGGAGTGGCGGAATTGGTAGACGCGCACGTTTCAGGGGCGTGTGACCGTAAGGTTGTAAGGGTTCGAGTCCCTTCTCCGGTACAGCAAGGGCGGCCCACCGGGCCGCCCTTCGAGTTTGAAGGCGACGCAAAGCAGCATAACCATGGCCGACAAGCGGTTCAGGACGCGCAAGCAGTGGAACAACACCCTGCTGGTGCTGGGCATGGCGCCGTTCCTGCTCCTCGTGGCGGCCAGCTACGGGTTCTCCTCAGGCCGGCTCTACTGGATCGGCATCGCGGCCGGCGTGGTGGCGGTGCTGACGGCCCTGGCCGTGCTGCGCGACCGTGGACGCAGGGCTTCGTACGTGATCCGCGATGGCCGGCTGATGCTGAGCCGGGGCCGCCACCAGCGCACCATCGCCCCGCAGGACATCGTGGATGCCAGCCTCATCGAGCGCTCCGCCTGCCGCGACTACGTGCGCAAGAAGGCCGCGGTGCGGGTGGAGGACCGCGGCGGCTCGCGTCGCGCCGCCGAGCGGGCCTACCTGCGCTTCTGCACCATCGACATCGGCCTGAGCTCCTACACCCTGGGGCTGGGCCGGCAGATGATCGACCGCATGCCCAGCGCGCGGGCCGACCTGCTGCTGCTGCGTACGCGCGATGGCGATGACGTGGTGCTGTCGCCGGAGTACAACCAGGACATGCTCGAGCACATCAGCCGGGTGAAACGGGCGGTGGAAGCGGGGCGCTGAGCGCGGAGGCTGCGCCCGACCGGCGCGCCATGGCCCCATCCCAAGTTGGAGCAAGGCTCCCGCGGCTGATCAGTTGTAGCGCACGCGCTGCCCGATGGCGAGCACGGAGCGCTCGCGGATGCCGTTCATCCGGCACAGGGCGCTCACCGAGGTACCGTACCGGCGGGCGATGGCCGAGAGCGTGTCGCCGCGGCGCACCACATGGTACCGGCGCGCGCCGGCCGCCGCCTTGGCCGCTGCCATGGCGGAGAAGGTGTCCTTATTGATCTCGAAGGTCCGCGCCTTGAGCGTGCCGTTCTCCACATCGAAGATGAGTGCGGGGTCGATGGGCTGGTCCAGGAAGCGCACCTCGAAGTGGAGGTGGCTGCCGTAGCTGCGGCCGGTGTTGCCGCCAAGGCCCAGTGTATCGCCTGCTGCGATGACCTGTCCGGGCTGCACCAGTCGCTTGCTCAGGTGGGCATAGAGCGTCTCCAGCCCGTTATGGTGGCGCACCACCACCACATGGCCGAAGGTCTTGTTGTACTTGGAGATGCGCACCATGCCGGGGAAGGCGCACACCACGGGGTCACCCTTCTGCAGCTTCAGGTCGAGCCCGTAGTGCATGCGGCCCTTGCGGGGGCCGAAGGGGGAGGTGAGATGCCCGGGACAGGGAAGGGCATGGTCGTCGTCGCGTACGCTCAGGTGCAGGCACAGCGTGTCGTGCGTGAAGCGGGAGGTATTGCCGCGGTCGAAGATGGCCTCGGTGTTCCAGTGGCAGTACATGTCGTAGCCGGGAATCACCGAGAGGGAGTCGTTCACATCGTTCAGGATGCCCAGAGCACGGGCGGCACGGCTGATTTCCACCGTGGCGTCCTCCGCTTCGTCGGCCGGCACCAGCTCGTCGTAGATGTCCACGCCATCGGGTCCGCCGTATCCGCTGGTGTCCACCTGGGCGCGCAGCGGTGCGCTGATCAGCGCACCGGCGAGGAGGGTGAGGAGAGCGTTGAGCCGCATGGTGGCGGGCAAAACTATCCGCGGAGTCGAAGGAGCCAAGTGGGGGTTGCCTCTTCTGTCCACAAGTGGCGCCGATAAGTCGACGGATTTCGCGGACACCGCGACGGATGCGGGTTCTGAGGGGGACGAGCCGCCTGTTAATTGACGTTAACGGGCGGGGCTGCACTCCTTGGGGCTCAAGCAGACGGGGTCGGGCGTTGGGCGGCGCGTTATCAACAGCGGGCCGCCGCCGGAAGCCCCGGGATACCTTCGCCTCCACGGATGAAGCGGCTCGTAGAACCCGCCGATCTGGCCAAGGCCAGCCACATGCGCCCGGGCGACCCGCGCATCGCACTGCTCACCGAGGTGAGCGGACTGAAACGCTTGGAGCGCATCTACGCCAGTGCCGCGCACCTGCACGACCTGGATTTCTGCGCCGCCATCTTCCGCGAGCTGGAGCTGGAGATCGAGGTGCCCGAGCAGGACCTGGAGCAGGTGCCCAAGGATGGGGGCCTGGTGGTGGTGGCCAACCATCCCTATGGCGCCATCGACGGGCTGGCGCTGGTGCATGTGCTGGGGCGCGTGCGGCCCGATCTGAAAGTGATGGCCAATTTCCTGCTGCAGCAGCTGGCCCCTTTGCGCGACCGTTTCATCGGTGTCAACCCCTTCGAGCAGCTCGGCTCGCTGAGCAGCTTCCAAGGCATGCGCCAGGCCATGGAGCACGTGAAGCAGGGCCACGCCTTGGGCGTGTTCCCGGCCGGTGAGGTGAGCAGCTGGCGCACCGAGGTGAAGGCCGTGGCCGACACACGGTGGAAGACCCCCGCGATCAAGCTGCTGCAGCGCGCCCAGGTGCCTGCAGTGCCCGTATGGTTCGATGGCGCCAACAGCCTGGTGTTCCAGATGCTGGGCATGATCCACCCCAACCTGCGCACGCTGGCGCTGCCCACCGAGATGCTGCGCATGCGCGGCCGCACCGTGCGCATGCGCATCGGCAAGCCCATCGCACCCAAGGATATCGCCGCCTTCAGCAGCGCCGAGCAGCTGGCCCGCTTCCTGCGGGCCAAGACCTACGCCCTGGGCAGCGGCCTCACCGTGCGCCGCGAGCTCTTCAGCCCGCTGCGTTTCCCCAGCCGCCCCAAGGAGGTGGTGGAAGCCGGCGCCTCCGCAACGCTGGCCCGCGAGGTGGCGGGGCTGGAGGACCTCAAGCTCAACAGCCAGGCGGAGTTCGACCTCTACCTGGCCCCCAGCCACCGCATCCCGCAGCTCCTGCGCGAGATCGGCCGCCTGCGCGAGCTCACCTTCCGCGCCGTGGGCGAGGGCACCAACAAGGCCATCGACCTCGACGAGTTCGACCTCTACTACGACCACCTCTTCCTCTGGGACCGCGCCAACGGCCGGTTGGCGGGCGCCTACCGCATCGGCGACGGCCGACGCATCATGGCGCGCTACGGCAAGCGCGGCTTCTACACCAGCACGCTCTTCCGCATGGACCGTCCCATGGAGCGGGTGCTGCGGCGCAGCTTCGAGCTGGGCCGCTCCTTCATCGCCCAGGAGTACCAGCGCCAGCGGCTGCCGCTCTTCATGCTCTGGCGCGGCCTGCTGCTGCACATCATCGCCAATCCCGAGCAGCACTACCTCATCGGCCCCGTCTCCATCAGCGGCACCTACAGCCGCTTCTCGCGCGCCCTCATCATGGAGTTCGTGCGCCAGAACCACTATGATGTGGACCTGGCAAGGCATGTGCACCCGCGCAACCGCTTCCGGGTGAAGCCCGACAAGGCCGATAGCGAGGCCCTGGTGCAGGCCAGCATGGCCGACCTCAAGAAGATGGACCGCCTCATCGCCGAGGTGGACCCCCACGAGACGGCGATGCCCGTGCTCCTCAAGAAGTACCTGCTCCTCAATGCCCGCATCATCGGATTCAACCGCGACCCGCGCTTCAACGATGCGCTCGACGGGCTGATGGTGCTGGACCTGAACAAGCTGCCCGAGCGGACCGTGGAGGACCTGAAGAAGGGGATGGAGGGCTGAGTGCGGCCGTCTACGCCGGCTGGCATGGCTCCGGTTCCGCGTCAGGCACCTTGCGCGGGGAAGGCGCTGCGGCTGAGGTGAGCGCGGAGGGCGGTACATGCGCATGGCCGCGCGGATGCGTGTAGAGCGACCATGCACCGCCGGCATACTCCAATGCGCTGAGGTGCTCGATCCAGTCGCCGCTGTTCATGTATCGGACGCTGCCGCGGTCGGTGGCGATGGTGCGCAGCTGCGGCTGGTGGATGTGGCCGCACACCACGTAGTCGAATCCCTCGTGGATGGCCACCTCGGCGGCGGTCTCCTCGAAGTCGCTGATGTAGGCCACGGCGCGCTTCACGCTGCGTTTGATGCGGGCACTGAAGCTCATGCGCGGCCGTCCGAGGAGGGTGAGCATGCGGTTCACCAGGTCGTTGATGCGGATGAGCAGGTCGTAGCCGATGCCGCCGAGCTTGGCGATCCACCTGGCGTGGCGGGTGCTGGCGTCGAAGATGTCGCCGTGGAAGAACCAGTAGCGCTCGCCATCGAGCGTCAGTTCCAGGCGGTCCACCAAACGCAGGTTGCCCAGGCGCACCGGGCTGTAGCGGCGCAGCGCCTCATCGTGGTTGCCGGTGATGTAGTACACCGGCACGCGCGACGCCAGCTTCATCAGGCGCTTCAGCACCTTCATGTGCGCTGCGGGGAAGTAGCTCTTCTTGAACTGCCAGATGTCGACGATGTCGCCGTTCAGGATCACCAGGCGTGGCTTCACCTCGCGCAGGTACGCGAGCAGCTCCTCGGCACGGCTGCCGTAGGTGCCCAGGTGGAGGTCGGAAAGGACGAGGACGTCGATGGGTCGTTTCATCCCCCGCGAAGCTCCCCAGGCCATGTGGCCGCAAGGTGAATCATGCGTTACGTCTCAGCGGTCCGCGAACACCCCCTGTTGATGGCCACCTTTGCGGCATGATCGGGACCACCTTGGTGCTGGGCGCGAGCGAGAAGCCCCACCGCTATGCGCACATGGCTGTGCAACGTCTGGCGGCGGCCGGCCATCCCGTGCTGGCCGTGGGCCGCCGGCCGGGGCGCATCGGCGCGGTGCCCATCCTCACCGAACTGCCAGCCGATGCGCGGGTGGATACCGTGACGCTCTATCTCGCGCCCATGAACCTGGAGCCGTGGCGGGCGCGGATCATGGCGCTGGGGCCGCGGCGCGTGATCTTCAACCCCGGCACGGAGGATGCCGCCTTTGCGCGCGCGCTGCGGCGCCAAGGCATCGAAGCGGTGGAGGCCTGTACGCTGGTGATGCTGGCCACGGGCCAGTACTGAGCGGCACGGCAGAGCCTACTCCAGGCCCAGCAGGCGCTTGGGGTACTCGTGCCAGACCAAGGTGCCCAGGTCCCGCCCGGTGCCCTGCCAGCCGTCGGCCACGAAATCGATGCGCACCAGCGCGCAGGTGGGCAGGTCGCCAAGATCCTCGCTGCTGAAGTATTCCACGGCCGCCGAGAAGCCGGGATTGTGGCCGAAGAGCATCACGCGCTGGGCGCTGTCGGGCAGCGCGGCCACCACGCGGCCGATGGTGGGCACATCGGCATGGTAGAGCCGCGGCTCCAGCACGAAGCGTTCGCCGGCGATGCCCAGCTCGCGAGCGAAGGCCTTGGCGGTGGCCAGCGCGCGCGCGGCGTCGCTGCTCACGATAAGGTCGAGCGGCTCGCCCCGCCCGCGGAAGTGGTGCGCCATGGCTGGCGCATCGCGCAGGCCGCGCTCGTTGAGCGGGCGCGCATGGTCGGACTGGCCGGGGTCGGCCCAGCTGCTCTTGGCGTGGCGGCAGAGGTAGAGCGTGCGCATGCAGCCAAGTTAGCGTAGCGCGCAAGATGCAGGCCATATCAATCGAGCCCATGGGGCGCCATCACCGGATGGGCGCGGAGGGCAGCCTTGTGCAACGAGCCTCCCGAATGGCAGAGCAGCAGGCCGCCGTGCGGGCCTTCAAGCACCGATGACCTATGCGGCGCTACACCGACACCCCTTTCAGGCCGTCGAGGAGGCTGGCCAGCAGGGCGTTGGCATCGGTGGTGATGGGCAGCTCGATCTGCACATGGCGGGCATCGCTGAACTGCTGGCCGTTGCGGAAGCCCTTGCTGATGTTGAGGAAGAGCGACCGGGGGTACTCGCCGGTGAAGTGGAGCTGCACCAGGTTGCCGCCAGCCATGCGCAGCACGTAGCGCGGGTAGTGGCTTCGGCCGTCGCCGGTCCACTCGGTGTCCTCCTCCAGCACGCTGCCCTGCTCGCGCAGGTCGGCCGCCCAGTGGTCCATCACGTAGTAGAGCGTGTCCTCCACGAAGATCGCGGGGTCGCGCGGGAGCTGTTGCTGGAAGGGGTCCACCGGGGCCAGGAGGCGCGTGCGCGTGTGGCGCAGGGCGGTGGTGAGGTCGTCGATCTGTGCGCTGAAAGTCATCTCGTTCTCGCCTTCGTTCGTGGGGGCAATGTATCCCGTGCAGGCTTCGTGGGGCCGTATGGGCGCCTTTCGTTTTGCACGATCGATCCCACGATCGGCACGCGCGACGAGAATGATTACCGTCAGTGCGGGAGCGGGGACCACGCTTTCCATTTGCACCGTGGCCGCAAGGCCCTGCAAGAGCAGGCAGTCCGATGGTGCGGCATGGCGGATAGGAAGGGAGGTCCTTGCCATGCATGATTCCTGTCGGCTTCCTTCGGGGGCCCTTCCGCAAGGAGGGGCCCTCGGTATTGCAGCCTCATGCGCTGCTTGGCGCACCTGCGCTTCAGCATCATCATCCGGCGACCGTCGGGTGCGCTTGCGCAGGGCCTGTCTTCAGAACGGTCCCTGGTGCTTATTCCGGAACCACCAGGTGCCGCATCGTTCGGTGTGCAATAACAGCCAGTGCATGTCAAGTGTTGCAGTGAGGTTCTTCAGCACGGAGAAAGGGTTTGATCTCATCCCCGGATGAAGGCGGCAAGGACCTCTTCGTTCACAAGACCGGCACCCGTGCGCCCCGCCGCGCAGGCGACATGGTCACCCACGGAGTGGAACAGGGTCCGAAGGGGCCCAATGCGGTGAACGTGCAGTACGCCTGATCGGCCACATCCGTCCGTTCACGGAGCTCTCCGCCCGGCGTGGGGCGCTGCCTTTCGGGCGGTAGCGGACATAGCGCAAGCTTCATGCACGGGCCCACCACCGGCAACATGCCCGCGCTTGCTTCGCGCCCGAAACAACGCCCATGACCGCTTTCCTTCGCCGCGTGCACCCCGACCTGCTGGTCCTCGCCCTCCTCACCGCCCTGGTCGCATTCGCGTTGCTGGCGGTGTACGCGTAAGCCGCACCCGCCATCAGGTGTGCAGCGCGGGCGCTTCAAGGCGCTCCGGCCTGGCCCAGCGGTAGGTCCCTGATCGGGATGGGCCGATCTTTGCGCCATGCGACCGCTGATCATCGCCCTGCTGGCGCCCCTCTTCGCCGCTGCGCAGCCCTTCGATCTCGCGCACCCCGACCGTCGGCACGCGCTGCCTGCCGAGCTGGTTGAGGTGAGCGCCCTCACCGATGTGGATGCGCGCACCGTGGCCTGCCTGCACGATGAAGCCGCAACCGTTTACCTGATCGACCTGGCCACGGGCGCTATCGCCGGCCGTCGGGCCTTCGGCGAGCCGGGCGACATGGAGGGCCTCACCCGGGTGGGCGGCGAGTACTATGCGCTGCGCAGCGACGGCCTCATCTACCGCATGGCCATGGGCCACCTGGCGATGACTGTGCTCGACACCTTCCGTGTGCAGCTGCCGCAGCCCAATCTGGAGGGGCTCGGCTACGATGAGCGCAAGGGCCTCATCCTCATCAGCCCCAAGGGCGTTGAGAAGGGCGGGCCCGAGGCGCGCGACCGCCGCGCCATCCATGCCTACGATCCGGTCGCGCAGCGCCTGCTGGAGCAGCCGGTGCTGGAACTCTCCCTGGAGCGCATCGCCGAACAGGCGCGGGCCAAGGGATTCGCCGTGCCCGAGCGCGTGACGCCCAAGGGGCGCACGGTGCCAGCGCTCAAGCTGCGCTTCAGTTCCGTGGCGGTCGATCCCGTGAGCGACCACTACTACCTGCTCAGCGCCATTGACCGCACGCTGCTGGTGGTTGACCGTGCCGGCGCGGTGGTGGCGCTGCATGTGCTCGATGCCGCGCTCTTCCCCAAGCCCGAGGGCATCACCTTCCTGCCGGGCGGTGCGCTGCTCATCAGCAACGAGGGCAAGGACCAGCGGCCCAACCTGCTGCGATTCGAGCGCATCGGCTAGGCGGCACCGGGCACAGCGGCCTGCACGGGCCCCAGTGGGACAAGGCCCAGTCGGGCCACCGGCTCATCGAGCAGCTCAGGGGTGCGGGCGAGCACCACCAGCCGGTCGCCGCCCAGCACCACGGTCGATCCGCTGGGCGCGATGAAGCCGCTGTCGCGCTTCACCATGGTGATGAGCGTCCCGCGCGGCAGTCCCAGCCGCAGCACGGGCAGGCCCACTGCGGCGCTGCCCACGGGCACCTCCAGCACATGGGGCACCCCGCGCGCCTCGGGGCTGATCTCCACCTCCAGCGCCGTTCGCGGGCGCGACTCCTCGGGCCGGTGCACATTGAGCCAGCGCGCCACCAGCGGCAGTGTGGTGCCCTGGATGGCCACCGAGGTGAGCACGATGAAGAACACGATGTTGAAGATGTAGGCCGCGCCGTCGATGCCCATCACCATGGGATAGGTGGCCAGCACGATGGGCACTGCGCCGCGCAGGCCCACCCAGCCGATCATGGCGCGCTTGGCCCAGGTGGTGCGGAACGGGAGCAGCGAGAGGAGCACGGCAATGGGCCGAGCCACGAACATGAGCACCAGGCTCACCAGCAGCCCCGGCACCATCACCGGCACCAGTTGCTTGGGGAAGACCAGCAGCCCCAGCACGAGGAACATGCCGATCTGCACGATCCAGGCCTGCCCGTCGAAGAAGCGCACAAGGCTCTTCTTGTGGATGAAGTTGCGGTTGCCCAGAACGATGCCGGCCAGGTACACCGCCAGGAAGCCGTTGCCGCCGATGAGCTGGGTGCCTGCATAGGTGAGCAGCACCATCGCCATCAGCAGCACGGGGTAGAGCCCGTCGAAATCGAGTTGCACGCGGTTCACGACGCGCGTGGTGAGCATGCCCATGGCCCAGCCCGCCAAGGCCCCGATCACCATCTGCTGCAGCAGCATTCCGCCCAGCGCCCAGTAGCTGATGCCCTCGGCATCCAGCGTGAATAGCTGCAGCGCTGCCGTCGTGAGCAGGTAGGCCATGGGGTCGTTGCTGCCGCTCTCCAGCTCCAGCAGCGGCCGCAGGTTGCCGCGCAGACCCACGCCCTTGGAGCGCAGGATGGTGAATACCGCCGGCGCATCGGTGCTGCTGATGATGGCGCCCAGCAGCAGCCCCTCCTTCCAGCCCAAGGGCGTGATCCAGGGCACCAGCAGCCCCACCACCACCGCCGTCACCACCACCCCGAAGGTGGAGAGCACCATGCCTTGCCGCAGCACGGGTCGGATGCTGTCCCACCGCGTATCGAGCCCGCCGCTGAATAGGATGAAGATGAGTGCGATGTTGCCGATGAGCTGAGCCTGCCTCGGATCGTCGAAGTGCACCCAGCCCAACCCGTCGCTGCCCACCAGCATGCCAACGCCCAGGAAGAGCAGCAGCGACGGCACGCCCAGCCGCCCGCTGGTCTTGCTGGCCATGATGCTGCCGAGCAGCAGCACCGCGCACAGGAAGAGGAGCTCCTCGATGGGGAAGGCATTGAGCATGCGGGGAACAAGTTACCGCGCGTTCCGCGGCCGGTCCTTCAGGGATGGGGCTCGGCGTGGCGCCATGGTCCACGGTGCGGCGCGTTCAGCGCATCCGTGCGCGTGCCATGCGCCTCGGCGCGCTCACCCCAAGCGCTGCACGCGCTGCAGCAGCTCGCTCTGCTCAACGCTCCACTGGCTGCCGGCACGCGCGCCTTGGATGAGGTAGAAGAAGCTGCCGCGCTCGAAGCTCCACTTGCGCGCAACGATGCGGCCGTGAGCGGTGGGCCCCAGCGGCACGCGCTGGTGCGGCTTGAAGGCGGCGAAGGCCTCCATGGCCCGCACGATGTCGGCCTGGCTCACGTTCCAGTGCACCTGCAAGGGGCCGTGCTCGGGCTTCTCGTGTATGGTGTAGATCCAGCCGAGCACAGGGTGCGGCCCGCGCCACACGATGGGCCAGATGCCCTGGCCCCACGGTACCAGGCCGCGCACCGGGCAGGGGGTCTTGGGGATCGCCATCATTCCCGTCAAGGTCACGGGCCAGAAGCTAATGCGATCGCAGGCCTGTCCGCACAAGCCGTGCACGGGGCGGTGCGACCTGCCGGACGGTTGCGGCGCCTACCGGCGGCTGTTCACGAAGCGCACGCCCACCAGCCGGTCGCAGCGCTGCATGCGGTCGGTGAAGTACACGAGTACGAGGTAGTCGTTCTCCGTCTCGAAATGGCTGCCTTCGATGGCGGTGATGTCGGGCACCTGCTCGCCGCGCGGCAGGGTGACGAAGCTGAAGTCGTAGAAGCCCTGCTTCAGGAGCAGGGTTGCGGTGTAGGCGCTGTCAGCGGGGCTCCAGGCCATCCGGTGCTCAGGCCGGCATTGCCAGTCCGTGAGCTGGCCGTACACATACACCTCCTGCATCAACGGCGCCTCCATGGGCAGCGCGAAGTGCACGTTCACGTAGTCGGCACCGAGGGGGTCACCGTCCACCTGGTCGTTGCGCACCAGGTAGCGCCCGTTGAGGTCCTGCAGGGTGTTGTAGCGCCGGATGCTGCGGCGCGATTCGGGCAGCAGCCACACCTCATAGATGCGCTCGCCCAGGCCGGGCGCGATGCGGCGGATGCGGTTGGTGGTGAAGCGCAGGTCCTTCGCATCGAAGTTGCGGTACTCGTTACCGGCCATGAAGAGGCCCTGTGCCGGGAAGTCGTAAACCAGCTCGGTGCCGCGCACGAATCGGGGCTGTGCACCGGTGCGGGCATCGTGCCAGCGCATGTTCTGCAGCAGGGTCACATGCACCTCGCCGAAGGGATCCTGCACGGGCAGGGTATTGGTGTTCACGGTGAAGTCGAGCTGCTGTGCCACATCGCGCAGGTCCACCTGGCGCGTGGCCATGATGCGCGCATCGATGGTGGCACGGGGCTCGAAGACGAGGAGGCGGCGGGTGAGCACAAGGTCTTCCTCGTCACCGCCGCGGTACACCTTGAGGAGGTAGTTGCCGCTGCGTGCGGGCCGCATGTCGGCGTTGGGGAGGGCGAGCTCGTAGTGGATGAAGGGCTGCAGGGTGTTGTAGCTGGTGCGCCCAGCGGGGAGGTAGGCGTTGGTGGCGCCCTCCAGGTACTGCCCAGGCTGCAGGTCGGTGGGCTGCCACAAGTGGTCGCAATGCACCAGGGTGTAGGAGAGGTCCTCCACGGTGGGAGCGAGGTCGTCGAAGCGGAGCACCACCTGGTCGTTGCCGCCGAGCTCGATCACGGGCGGAGCCAGCTCGAACCCCGCCTTGAAGAGCTGGACGGTGCGGATGGTGGGGGAGTAGATGCGGTCCTCGGCCACCGGCTCGCTGGGGGGCCAGTAAGGAGGCTCCTCGGGTGCGGGCGCAGCGCCTGCGGTGGGGGCCGTTCCCGCGCATGCGGGTAGGATGAGAGCGAGCGCCACGAGGGTCGGTATGCACATGAATCCCGCGCCCATCAAGGATTTTCGGCGTTCGTACCGCGAAACGTTCCGTTCATACATTTGCCGCGCCCTTTCGGGAAGGGAGGGTTTGCAAACATGCCGAACATCGTCCGGATCCGCAAAGGACTCGACATCCGCCTGAGGGGCGAAGCCGAGAAGGTCCTTGTGCAGGCGGAACCCGCGAAGGTCATCGCGATCAAACCGACCGATTTCCATGGCTTGGTGCCCAAGGTACTGGTGAAGCCCGGCGACGCCGTGCAGGCCGGCTCCGCGCTCTTCGCCGACAAGTACAATGACCGGGTGCTGTGGACCAGCCCGGTGAGCGGCGAGGTGGCCGAGGTGATCCGTGGCGAGAAGCGCAAGGTGCTGGAGGTGCGCGTGCTGGCCGATGCACAGACGCGCTACGAGGATTTCGGCAGCGGCGACCCGGCCAGCATGAACCGCGAGACCATCGTGCAGAAGCTGCTGAAGAGCGGCGCATGGCCGGTGATCAAGCAGCGCCCCTTCGATGTGGTGGCCAATCCCGCGCACGAACCGAAGGCCATCTTCATCTCGGGCTTCGATACGAATCCGCTGGCGCCTGACCAGGACCTGGTGGTGCGCAACCACGGCGCCGACTTCCAGACGGGCCTCGATGCCCTGGCCAAGCTCACCAAGGGCAAGGTGCACCTGAGCGTGAGCGATAAGACGGCGGCGCGCGAGTTCCTCGATGCCAAGGGCGTGGTGCGCCACACCTTCAGCGGCCCGCACCCCGCCGGCAACGTGGGCGTACAGATCCACCACATCAGCCCCATCAACAAGGGCGAGGTGGCATGGACGGTGAGCGTGCAGGACGTGATCCTCATCGGCCGCCTCTTCCGGCAGGGCCGATACGATGCCTCGCGCACCGTGGCCGTAACGGGCAGTGAGGCGCGCAACCCGCGGTACGTGCGCACCGTTATCGGCGCGCCGATGAAGGACATCGTGGGCGCTGTGGAGGGCAAGGTGCGCGTGATCAGCGGCAACTGCCTCACGGGCGACAACGTGGGCCCCGACGGCTTCTTGGGCTTCTACCACACCCAGGTGACCCAGCTTCCCGAGGGCGACCAGCCCAAGTTCTTCATCACCGACGGCTGGGCGGCGCCCGGCTTCGACAAGTTCAGCGCCAACCGCAGCTTCCCCACCTGGCTGATGCCGGGCAAGAAGTTCGCCCCCGACACCAACCAGAACGGCGAGGAGCGGGCCTTCGTGATGAGCGGCCAGTACGAGAAGGTGTTCCCCTTCGACATCTACCCGGTGCATCTGCTGAAGGCCATCCTGGTGAACGACATCGAACAAATGGAGAAGCTGGGGCTTTACGAAGTGGCGCCCGAGGACTTCGCCCTTTGCGAGTTCGTGTGCACCAGCAAGATCAACAGCCAGAGCATCGTGCGCGATGGCCTCGATGCCCTGAAGAAGGAAACCACCTAAGCCGCTGCCGACGTGAAAGCACTGCGCAACCTGGTCGATGGCATGAAGCCCGCCTTCAGCAAGGGGGGCAAGCTCGAGAAGCTGCATTGGGTCTTCGACGGCCTGGAGACCTTCCTCTTCACCCCCGGCCACGCCACGGAGAAGGGGGCCCACATCCGCGATGGCATCGACCTGAAGCGGACCATGAGCATCGTGATCACCGCCATGCTCCCGTGCCTGCTCTTCGGCATGTGGAACGTGGGGCACCAGCACTTCCTGGCCTTGGGCGAGTTCACCCAGGCGGGCGAGGGCTTCTGGGACAAGTTCCTCTTCGGCGCCATCAAGGTGCTGCCCATCGTGGTGGTGAGCTACGGCGTGGGCCTGGGCATCGAGTTCCTCTTCACCAGCATCAAGGGGCACCCCATCCAGGAAGGCTACCTGGTGAGCGGCATGCTCATCCCCCTGGTGATGCCGGTGGACACCCCGCTCTGGATGGTGGCCGTGGGCGCCGCCTTTGCGGTAGTGATCGGCAAGGAGGTCTTCGGCGGCACGGGCATGAACATCCTCAACGTGGCGCTCACCGCGCGCGCCTTCCTCTTCTTCGCTTATCCCACCATGATGAGCGGCGATAAGGTGTGGGTGAACACCGCGCTGGAGCCCGGCCAGGCCGTTGTGGATGGCTTCAGCGGCGCTACCTCGCTGGGGCATGCGGCGTCGGGCAACATGGCGGGCGTGGTGCCCATGCTGGACAGTTTCTGGGGCTTCGAAGCCGGCAGCATCGGTGAGACCAGCGCCTTCGCCTGCCTCATCGGCGCGGCCATCCTGCTGCTCACGGGCATCGGCAGCTGGCGCATCATGCTCAGCGTGTTCCTGGGCGGTGCGGCCATGAGCAGCCTCTTCAACCTGGTGGGCCCCTCGCTGGGCAACGCCTACATGCAGATTCCCGTGCTGCACCAGCTCATGCTCGGCAGCTTCATGTTCGGCCTGGTGTTCATGGCCACCGACCCGGTGACCGCCGCACAGACCAACACCGGCAAGTGGATCTATGGCTTCCTCATCGGCGCCATGGCCATCCTCATCCGGGTGGTGAACCCGGCCTACCCCGAGGGCATGATGCTGGCGATCCTGTTCATGAATGTGATGGCACCGCTCATCGATCACTACGTGGTGCAGGCCAATGTGAAGCGCCGCCTGAAGCGCGCTGCCGCCCTGCAAACCGCCTAACCGAACGCCATGGCCTTCGACAAGAACAGCAACTCGTTCACCTTCATCTTCGCCACCGTGCTGGTGGTGGTGGTGGGCACCCTGCTGGCGGTGACCTTCCTGGCGCTGAAGCCCGCCTACGATGAGAACGTGCGGCGCGAGAAGATGCAGAACATCCTCGCCAGCATGAACGTGAAGGTGGAGCGCGATGCCGCGCCCGCCAAGTACCAGGAGCTGGTGAAGGAGACCCTGCTCGTGGATGCGGAGGGGAAGCCCGTGGAAGGCGATGCCTTCAGCCTCGACGTGCTGAAGCAGTACAAGGACTGGAAGGCCGGCGTGCTGAAGGCCGAGGACCTGAAGTACCCGGTGTACAAGGCTACCGCTGAAGGCAATGAGCTCTTCGTGCTGCCGGTGGTGGGCACGGGCCTCTGGGGGCCCATCTGGGGCTACCTGAGCGTGGAGAGCGATGGCCGCACCGTGTTCGGCAGCACCTTCGACCACAAGGGCGAGACCCCCGGCCTGGGCGCGGAAATCGCCACCCCGGTCTTCACCGGCCAGTTCCCCGGTAAGACCTTCACCGAGGAGGACGGGAGCTACGCCGGCATCAAGGTGTACAAGGGCGGCACCGGCACCACCGACCCGCATGGCGTGGACGGGATCAGCGGCGGCACCATCACCAGCGATGGCGTGAGCGAGATGCTGCTGCGCACGCTGGCCACCTATGACAAGTACCTGAAATCCGTGGTGGCGCCGCCGCCGCCACCGGTGGCCGAGCCCATCGTGGCCGACAGCCTCGCCGCCGATACCACCCTCACAACCTCCGTCAACCCATGAGCACCGCCACCGCAGCACCCGCCAAGGCGAGCGAAGGGCTCTTCAGCAAGAAGAACCGGAAGCTCATCACCGACCCCCTCAACGACAACAACCCCATTACCGTGCAGGTGCTCGGCATCTGCTCGGCGCTGGCCATCACCGTGAAGGTGCAGAACGCCGTGGTGATGAGCCTTAGCGTGCTGGCCGTGGTGGTGGTGGGCAACATGGTGATCAGCGCCCTGCGCAACATGATCCCGGGCCGCATCCGCATCATCGCCCAGCTGGTGATCGCCGCCGGCCTGGTGACGCTGGTGGACATCGTGCTGAAGGCCTATGTGTACGACGTGAGCAAGCAGGTGGGCGTTTACGTGGGCCTCATCATCACCAACTGCATCCTCATGGGCCGCTACGAGGCCTTCGCCATGGGCAACAAGGTGTGGCCCAGCGCGCTCGACGGCCTCGGCAATTCACTGGGCTATGCGTGGATCCTGGTGGTGGTGGCCTTCTTCCGCGAGCTCTTCGGCAACGGCAGCATCATGGGGCTCCGCATCATCCCCGAGGCGTGGTACGCCACGGCCGGCGGGGGCTACTTCAACAACAACATGATGATCCTGCCCCCGATGGCGCTGGTCATCGTGGGCATCATCATCTGGATCCAGCGCTCCCGCAACACGAAGCTCATCGAGCAGGCCTAACCCCAGCACGCCATGAACCTCGTCAACATCTTCGTCAAGGCGATCTTCATCGACAACATGATCTTCGCCTACTTCCTGGGCATGTGCTCGTACCTCGCCGTGAGCAAGACGGTGAAGACGGCCGTGGGCCTGGGAGCCGCGGTGATCTTCGTGCTGGGCGTCACCGTGCCGGTGAACTACCTGCTGGAGAACTATGTGCTGAAGCAGGGCGCGCTGAGCTGGCTGGGCGCTGGCTTCGCCGACATCGACCTGAGCTTCCTCGCCTTCATCATGTTCATCGCCGTGGTGGCCGCCATCGTGCAGCTCGTGGAGATGATCGTGGAGAAGTTCGCGCCGGCGCTCTATGGCGCGCTCGGCATCTTCCTGCCGCTCATCGCGGTGAACTGCTCCATCCTGGGTGGCGCGCTCTTCATGCAGGAGCGCCAGTACAGCACCATCGCCGAGGCCACCAGCTTCGCGCTGGGCAGCGGGGTGGGCTGGTTCCTCGCCATCGTGGCCATCGCCGCCATCCGCGAGAAGCTCCGCTACAGCGACATCCCCGCGCCCCTGCGCGGGCTGGGCATCACCTTCATCCTCACCGGCCTCATGGGCATCGCCTTCATGGCCTTCATGGGCATCAAGATCTGATCTGAAGCATGGGTCCCACCATCCTCATCACCCTGGCGGTCTTCCTGATCGTCACCCTGCTGCTCGTCGGCGTGCTCCTCTACGCCAAGACCAAGCTATCGCCGAGCGGGCTCGTCAAGATCCGCATCAACGGGGAGAAGACCATCGAGGTGGCCGCGGGAAGCAGCCTCCTCAGCACCCTGAGCGAGCAGAAGATCTTCCTGCCCAGCGCCTGCGGCGGCGGCGGCACCTGCGCCATGTGCAAGTGCCAGGTGCTGGAGGGCGGCGGCGAGATCCTGCCCACCGAGGCGCCCTACTTCAGCCGCAAGGCCATCGCCGACAAGTGGCGCTTGGGCTGCCAGGTGAAGGTGAAGCAGGACATGGACATCAAGGTGCCCGAGGAGATCTTCGGCATCAAGAAGTGGGAGTGCGAGGTGGTCTCGAACTACAACGTGGCCAGCTTCATCAAGGAGTTCGTGGTGAAGCTGCCGCCCGGAGAGACGCTGCACTTCGAGGCCGGCGGCTACATCCAGATCGATGTGCCCCCCTGCGAGGTGGACTTCAAGGACATGGACATCACCGCGCACCCGGAGCTGCAGGCGCTGGGCCGCGACCCCATGGACTTCAAGGGCGAGTGGGACAAGTACAAGCTCTGGGACCTGAAGATGAAGAACCCCGAGCCCATCTTCCGCGCCTACTCCATGGCCAACCACCCGGCCGAGGGCAACATCGTGATGCTGAACATCCGCATCGCCACCCCGCCCTGGGACCGTGCCAAGAACGGCTGGATGGACGTGAACCCCGGCATCTGCTCCAGCTACGTCTTCAGCCGCAAGCCCGGCGACAAGGTCACCATCAGCGGACCCTACGGCGAGTTCTTCATCAAGGAGACCAACGCCGAGATGCTCTACATCGGCGGCGGTGCCGGCATGGCTCCCATGCGCTCGCACCTCTTCCACCTCTTCCACACGCTGAAGAGCGGCCGCAAGGTGACCTACTGGTACGGCGGCCGAAGCAAGCGCGAGCTGTTCTACCTGGAGCACTTCAACAGCATCGCTCGCGAGTTCCCGAACTTCAAGTTCTTCGTGGTGCTCAGCGAGCCCCTGCCCGAGGACAACTGGAAGGTGAAGAAGGACATCAACGATGCCGAGGGCGATGGCTTCACCGGCTTCGTGCACCAGGCCGTGATCGACCAGTACCTGAAGAAGCACGAGGCCCCCGAGGACATCGAGTTCTACTTCTGCGGACCGCCCATGATGAACGCCGCCGTGCTGAAGATGGTGGACGATTGGGGCGTACCCAAGGAGAACGTGAGCTTCGACGACTTCGGCGGATGATGCCCGTACCGGTGAGCACCGGAAAGTCCCGCCGCGCGCGGGGCTTTTCGTTCATGGCGCTCGGCCTGGCATTGGCCGCGTGCGGCACGCGGGCGCCGGAGTGGTCCACGCTGGAGGGCAAGGCGCAGGGCACCACGTTCCGCATCACCTACCTCGATTCGGTGGGCCGCGACCTCACGATGCCGGTGGACAGCCTGTTCCGCGTCATCGACCGCAGCCTGAGCCTCTGGGACAGCACCTCTACGGTCACCCGCTTCAATGCCGCCCCGGATTCCTTCGCCACGGACGACCGCCACTTCCAGGTGGTCCTGGCCCTCGCCCGTCAGCAGTGGAACGCCACAGCGGGCGCCTTCGACCCCACGGTGCTGCCGCTGGTGCGGGCCTGGGGCCTGGGCAAGGAGGGGCGCGCGGCGCTCGATACCACCGCCGTGGACAGCCTGCTGCGCTGCGTGGGCATGCCCCGCATCTACATCCCCGACAGCTGGGAACGGGCGAACGCGATGGCGCCGCTCACCTTCCGCAAGAGCGGCCCCTGCGTGCAGTTCGACCCCAATGGCATCGCCCAGGGCTACACAGTGGACATGATGGCGCTCCTGCTCCGGCAGCGCGGCATCGAGCACTACCTGGTGGAGGTGGGCGGCGAGGTGCGGGCTTCGGGATCGAATGCGCGCAACGAGGACTGGACCATCCAGATCGACAAGCCCGTGGAGGGCGATGCGCACGTGCGGCAAGCCGTGGTGCCGCTGAGGGAGCGCAGCCTGGCCACCAGCGGCAACTACCGCAAGTTCATCGAGGTGAACGGCAAGCGCTACGGCCACACCATCGACCCGCGCACGGGCCGGCCCGCCATGAGCGACCTCCTGAGCGCCTCCGTAATCGCTGACGATTGCGCCACCGCCGATGCCTTGGGCACCGCGCTGATGGTGATGGGTACCGATGGCGCCAAGCAATGGCTGAGCACCCACCCCGAGGTGCAAGGCTACCTCATCAGCGATGATGGCAAGGGCGGGTACGCGTTGTGGATGACGGAGGGCTGGCCTGAGTGAGGTTGAGGGCGTCAACCACCGACTTCCTCCCTCCGGCACTTCTCCTCGGGCCGCGCACCGCAGAAGCCGCAGCCCCCGCCTTCTGCCTGCACCAAGGGGTTGTTGCTGGCGCAGGTGCCGGCGAACTGGCCGTCCTTCTTCGCCCAGATCTTGATCGCGATGCCGGCGAAGGCCAGTCCCAGCAGGCCGATGCCCAGCAGGGCGGTGGTGAGGAGCGTGCTCATGATGCAGGGTCGGGCAATCCCGGCCCGCAAATGTACTCCGCTCCTGACCGGAGTCAGCATCCGGGAATGCGCCGATGGCCATCTTCATCGGCATGACCGAGCTTGAGTTCCGCCCGCGGTTCCGCTTCCGCACCACCCTCCACCCGGATGTGATACGCGACCGGCTGAGGACGCATGTGCGGGAGAAGAACCCGGTCGGCTTCCGCCTTAAGGGCACCGGCCCGCACCTGGTGCTCCAGTATCCGCCGGAGCAGCAGGTGCCATGGACGCCACAGCTCGACATGGACCTTGAGATGGACCAGCAACCGGGTGACGAGACCTACACGGTGGTGCGCTGCCTGATCGGACCGGCGCCGGAGATCTGGATGATGTTCCTGGGCAGCTACATCGGCATCGCGGTGCTGTCCGTCTTCGGCATCGCCATCGGGTCGGCGCAGGTGATGATGACGGAGCTGCCGTGGGGCTTCTATGCCACGCTGCCGTTGCTGGCACTGGCCGCGGTGCTCTGGCTCTTGGCGCAGGAGGGCAAGCGCCGGTCGCGCAGCGCCATGCTCGGCCTGAAGCACTTCGTGGATGACGCCCTCGGGTGCGACTGCTTCCGGCTCGCGGACGAGGAGGCGACCCGGTGAGCGGGCCGAACCCAGGTGCAAGGCGGTGTGTTGCCCGGTTGCCGCAAATTCGCGCCGCCATGCTTGTGCTCCTTTCCCCTGCCAAGGACCTCGCCGCTGCCACTCCCCAAGGACTGGAGGGCCTCACCACGCCCGCGCTGCTGGAGCGGGCAGAGCCGCTTGCCGCCAAGCTGCGCAGCCTCAGCGCCCGCAAGCTCGCCGACCTCATGGAGCTGAGCCCCAAGCTGGCGGAGCTGAACCGGGCGCGCTATCAGGCCTGGGCCACGCCCTTTACCGCGGCCAATGCGCGGCCGGCCGTTTTTGCCTTCAACGGCGAGGCCTATCGCGGCTTCGATGCACGCAGCCTCGATGCAGCCGATCTGCGATTCGCCCAGCGCCACCTGCGCATCCTCAGCGGGCTCTATGGCGTGCTGAGGCCGCTGGACCTCATCCAGGATTACCGCCTGATGATGGGCACGCCCCTGAGCGTGGGCCGATCCAAGGACCTGTATGCGTATTGGGGCGACCGCATATCCGATCAGCTCCGCTCCGACCTCGCTGCCGCAGGGACGTCCGTGGTCGTCAACCTGGCCAGCTCGGAGTACTTCAAGGCGGCGCGTGCCGAGCGGCTCGGGGCGCGCATCATCACCCCGGTCTTCAAGGACCGCACGCCGCAGGGCTACCGCATGGTGATGGTCTTCGCCAAGCATCAGCGCGGCGCCATGGCGCGGCACATCGTGCGCCATAGGTTGCTGGACCCTGAGGCCCTCAAGCGCTACGATGGCGATGGTTACCGCTTCGCGCCTGAGGAGAGTACGGGCGATATGTGGGTCTTCCTGCGTGACCGCAAGCCGGCTTAGAAACGCATCGCCAAGCCGGCATTGATGCGCTGGCTGTTCCAGGCCAGGAGCAGCGGCTCGCCCGCACTGTTCAACAGGGCGCGGCCTTCGTAGTCCACCACGTTGCCGGGGCCGCTCCAGTTCTGGGCCAGCTCGCCGAAGACGGCGATGGTGCCCGTGAGCATGCGGAGGTAGCGCACGCTGAGGCGCGTGCTGCCGCGGTTGGACACCAAGGGCAGGTTCGCATCGTACGGCTTCAATGCCATCACCATGGGGCCCAGGGCGAGACTCAGCTCAACGGCGGACCGGTCTCCGATCCACGGCCGGTAGGCGACCTCCACCTGGTAGGTAGTGAAGCGGATGCGCTCAGCCGCCGGAGCAGGCTGGTCCGCACCGATGCGATCGAATAAGAACCCGAATGACCACCGATTGCCGGTGGCATAGCCGAAACCGAAGGCCAGCGACCCGCATGCGGTGGCACCGACCGCCAGCGAATCGGGGGTGCGGTTCACCGTGGCGATGCCCGCCCCGAACCCCAGCCGCGTCACCAGGTGCCGCCGCTTGATGGCCTGTGCCTCCGCCGGGAGCACGCTGCCCACCAGCACCATGAGGAGCACCAGTCTGCGCATGGCGCGAAGATCGGGCCGCCGGGCGCGTGCCCGGTACCTTTGCCCCATGAACTGGCTCTGGGGCGCACTGGCTGTGTCTGCTGCGGCTTACGCGGGGCTGGCGCTGTTCTACTACCTCTTCCAGGAGCGCTTCATCTTCCTGCGGTTCCGGACGAGCCAGGGCTATCGGTACCGCTTCCCCACGCCGCACACGGAGCATCGGATCGAGCGGCCCGACGGGGCGCGGTTGCACGCGCTATGGTTCAAAGCGGATCGGCCCGTGGGCACGGTGCTCTATTTCCATGGCCACTCGGGCAGCTTGAAGCGATGGGGGAAGTTCGCCTCCCGCTTCACGGCGCTCGGGCACGATGTGCTGATGCCTGACCCGCGCGGGTACGGCAAGAGCAGCGGCAGGCTCTCCGAGCGGGCCCTGATCGATGATGCTGCGGCCTGGTTCGACTGGCTGGCCGAGCGCGTCCCGCCGGCCGGCATCGTGCTCTACGGGCGCTCTCTGGGCAGCGCGCTGGCCGTGCCCCTGGCCGCTCAGCGGCAGGCACGCATGCTGCTGCTGGAGACGCCGTTCAACAACCTGCTGGATGTGGCTTGGGCGAAACTGCCGCTGCTTCCTTATCGGTGGCTCCTGCGGTATCCCTTCCGTAACGACCGTGCCATCCGGGGCGTCCGCTGTCCGGTGCGCATCTTCCACGGAAAGCGCGACCAGGTGGTGCCGCTGGCCTGTGCCCTTGACCTCTATGCTTCCATTCCCGCGAGCGTGGACCGCGAGGCGATCATCTTTCCGAAAGGTCGCCACAACGACCTGTACCGCTTCATCCGGTTCAGGGAGGCCCTGCGCAGGCTCCTCGAGCCTTCGGCGTGATGCGCGGCATTCCGGCCCCTTCGCTGGCGGCCGAAGGACTACCTTCGCGCCCCATTCACAACCGCATGACCATCCGCCTCGCCTTCGCCCTTGTGGGCACCGCCTTCATCACCGCCTGCTCCCAGGGCCAGAAGGACCGTGTCACCCTTCAGACCGAGATCGACTCCGTGAGCTACGCCATCGGCGCCGACATCGGGGCCAATTTCAAGCGCAGCAAGCTGGACAACGTGAACATCCCCGCATTGGCCATGGGCCTGCGCGACGGCATCGACAGCGCCGCCATGATGAGCGACGACGAGGTGCAGAAGGTGGTGCAGCGCTACATGATGAAGCTCCAGGAGGAGCGCATGGCAGAGGAGCGCGCCCAAGGCGAGGAGAACCGCGTCGCCGGCGAGAAGTTCCTGGCCGAGAACGGCCAGCGGAAGGAGGTGGTGACCACCCCCAGCGGGCTTCAGTACGAGGTCATCACCATGGGCAAGGGGCCCAAGCCCACGGCCGAGAGCACCGTGAAGGTGCACTACACCGGCACGCTCACCGACGGCACCAAGTTCGACAGCTCGGTCGATCGCGGCGAGCCGGCGCAGTTCCCCGTCGGCGGCGTCATCCGCGGCTGGGTGGAAGGCCTTCAGATGATGCCCGTGGGCAGCAAATGGAAGCTCTACATCCCCAGCGAGCTGGGCTACGGCTCGCAAGGCGCCCCCGGGGGCAAGATCCCCGCCAACAGCGTGCTCATCTTCGAAGTGGAGCTGCTGGAGATCGTGAGCTGATCCCTTCCCCTTGCGACTGCGCGGAGGCGCGAGGCTTGTGCCTCGCGCCTTCTTCTTTCGGTGAGGCTCAAGGATGGCCGGGCAATGGCATCCAGTGCGACACCTCGTGGAAGAAGCGGTTGCTGGTGCCCTCGCCGAGCCAGAGATGAGGCGTGCCCTGGTAGCCGGTCTTGCTGGGGTTCTTCACGAAGAAGTCGAGCGCGAAGCGCATGACCACCACGTGCCGCTCCTCGCTGGCGCCGGTCTTTCCGGGGAGGTACACGGTGTTCTTCGGAAGGAAGCAGAGGACACGCTGGCCGTCATCGGGCAAGCGTTCGCTGACGGGGATCCAGGAGGTCATGGCCGGCGGGCTGGGCGCGGGCAAGATAGGCGGCGTGCTCAGGCCTGGGGCTCGAGGGGCACGCCTTCGGCGAGCACCAGGTCCAGCGTAAGCTGAACGGCCTGCCGGGCAAGGGCCTTGGTGCGCTCATCGGACTCGCTGAACATCTTGTCGGATTCCTTGCGCACCAGGTAGCGCAGGAGGTCATCGTGGATGTCGAGCTGGGTGGCGGTGATGATACCCTGGCGCGAATGGCACCACTGCCAGAGGAGCCGCAGCGCCAGGCGCAGCGAAGAGCGGTCGTGCAGCCGGCTGCCCTGCACCACCCAGGCATTGCCCTGCCAGCGCATCACCAGTGCGCGCAGGACGGTGCGGATGGTGCCCACCAGGCTCTCCACGGTGATTGCGCCCTCAGGCCTGGTGATGAGTTCCGCAGGCTGCACGGCATGGTCGCGCAGGTAGCCGAATTGGTTGGCCAGCGGCATTACTTTGTTGAACTGGGCCATGGCCGCATTCACCGTATCGGCATGCACCACGATGGTGCCGTCGAAGCCGTCTGCGGCTTCGCGCTCCTTGTCGGCCAGCATCTCCATGTAGTCGGGCTTCAGCTTGGCCGGGTCCCGCGGGGGGAGCACGAATGAGGGCGAGCCGATGGCATGGCAGCCGCGGCGGTGGCAGAGGCCGATGATGTGCAGGGCCAGCGCCCGCAGGAATGGGGCGTTGAGCCCGATGGCCTCGCGGTCGGGGAAGACCCGGGCATCAGGCCCATGGTACAGGGCGATATGGTCCGCTGCATATCCCTGTGGATCGATGGCGAGGCCCCCCGCATGGTGCATGAGCTCGAAGAGGATCTCGTCGGCCTCGAGGGCGCCGGCGATCGAGTCGATCATCACCGTGGCGCGGATCGTTCCGCGGGGGAGGTCGGCCTGCTGCTCCACCTCGTCGAACAGCTGCGCCCACAGGCGGGCTTCAGCATGCCCCTGCACATCGCGGAGCACCAGGTAGAGCCCGCCTTGGCGATCGGTCAGCGGCCGCAGCGCATGCACCCCCAGCAGGGCCAGGTCGAGGAAGGCGGCGGGGCTGGGCTCGTCGTCGAGCAGGACGCTCCGCTCCAGCACATGCAGCGGGCGCGGCGTTACCATCAGTCGCGTGGCGCTGCGGGGATTCGCGCGCACCCGCCCCTCGGTGGGGTCGAGGTAGGCAAGGTCGAGCCGCGCAGCGCGCTCCAGCACCCGGTGGGCGCGCATGATGCTCCACGGGTCGCCGCAGGTGAAGTTCCAGAGGTCGGCGATGTACGATTTGGCGCCGGCATTCAGCCCGTTGATCACATCGCTCCGCGTGCAGCCGCCGATGAGTTCCACACGGCGCTCGAGGAGCCGGTCAGGCACGGGGTCCACGCGCCATTCCGTGCGCCGTACATGGGCGGTTTCCACCAGATGGTCCACATCCCCCGATGCCAGCTGCACGCGGCGCCGGTCCCGCAAGGGCAGGAGTGCCGCGCGCCGTCCATCGAAACGCTGGAGGAGCAGGGTGAGAAGGTCCTTCACGCGAGGCCCCAAGGTGCGTTCCGCTGAACTGACTTCCATGCGCTGGTCGTGTGCGTGGCCTCATACGTCGAATGATGCGGCTCGGTTATCGGCGCTGTGCGCGGCGGTGCGATCGTCGGCCGGAGCGACCGGTCGCTGGGCCAGGCCCGCCCTGACTGACAGGGACCTGCTGCGTTCCCGAGGTGGTGGCGCCCTTGTACCTTCGGCGCCCCGGCGAGGATTCCCCCCGCGGCAACGTCACCCGCATGAAGACCCCGATCGCCATCCTGACCCTCATGCTCGCAGCATCCGCTACGGCGCAGCGCAGCGCCATCCAATACACCGAGTTCGACCTCGACAACGACTTGCACGTGATCCTCCATGAGGACCACGGGACGCCGATCGTCACGGTGAGCGTGATGTACCATGTGGGGAGCAAGAACGAGGACCCCACGCGCCGCGGCTTCGCGCATTTCTTCGAGCACCTGCTTTTCGAAGGCTCCCAGAACATCGGCCGCGGCGAGTTCAGCCGGCACGTGGAGCGCGCGGGAGGCGTGCTCAATGCCAACACCACCGCCGACCGCACCTACTACTACGAGGTGCTGCCGAGCAATCAGCTCGAGCTGGGCCTCTGGCTCGAGAGCGAGCGCATGCTCCACGCCAAAGTGGACCAGAAGGGCGTTGATACCCAGCGTGAGGTGGTGAAGGAAGAGCGCCGGCAGCGGTACGAGAACCAGCCCTATGGCACCATCCTCATGGAGGTGCTCTCCCGGGCCTACAGCACCCATCCCTACCGTTGGCCCACCATCGGCTACATGGAGGACCTGAACGCCGCCAGCGAGGCCGATTACCAGGCCTTCTACAAGCGCTTCTATGTGCCCAACAACGCCGTGCTGGTGGTGGCCGGCGACATCGACCCGGTGCGCACGCGCGACCTGGTTACGCGGTACTTCGGCACCATTCCCAAAGGCGAGCCGGTGACACAGCCCGCAGTGGAGGATGCAGGGCCCAGCGCGGAGGTGCGGGATGTCATCCACGACCGGATACAGCTGCCGGCCGTGGTGCTCGGCTACCGCATCCCGCCCACGGGTACCAGCGACTACTATGCGGTCGACCTGGTGAACCGGCTGCTCAGCAGCGGCAACAGCAGCCGCCTCAACCGCGCACTGAAGGATGAGCAGCAGAAGGCCATCGCCACGGGCGCCTTCAGCCTCCCGTTCGAACAGGGCGGGCTGGCCATCATGTATGCCATCGCCAATGCCGGCATCGAGGCCGCGCCGCTGGAGCAGGCCATGACCGCCGAGGTGCGCCGGATCCAGGAGCAGGGCGTGCCCCGCGAGGAATTCGACAAGCTCCTGGCCCAGTTGGAGATGGAAAGCGTGCAGGACAAGAGCCGCATCGCGGGCATCGCCAGCGACCTGGCGCGCTGCCATATGCTCCTTGGTGATACGCGACTCGTGAACACCGAGATCGACCGTTACCTGGCGCTCGGCCCCGAGGACCTGAAGCGCGCGGCGCTGACCTATTTCCGTCAGGATGCGCGCGTCGTGCTCCACTACCTTCCCGCTTCCCAGAAACAACCCTAGCCCTGCCGCCATGGAACACCGCATCCCCGCTCTTGGACTGCGCCTGGCCGGTGCGCTGCTCCTCCTTCCTGCACTGATGAACGCCCAGATCGACCGCACCAAGCCGCCGGCTCCCGCTTCCGCACCCACCGTTCAGCTCGGTGAGCACAAGAGCTTCGAGCTCCCCAATGGGCTGAGGGTCATTGTGGTGGAGAACCACAAGCTGCCGGTGGTGAGCGTGCAGGCGCGGTTCGATATCCCCCCCATGGCGCAGGGCGACCGGGCGGGCTTCATCGACCTCATGGGCGAACTGCTCGAGGCCGGCACCCGCACGCGATCGAAGGCGCAGATCGACGAACAGGTGGACCGCATCGGGGCAACGCTCTCCACCAGCCGCGAGGGCGTCTACGGCAGTGCCCTGAAGAAGCACCTGCCTGAGCTCATGGCTTTGTTCGCCGACGTGGTGACCGAGCCGAGCTTCCCCGAAGAGGAGGTGCAGAAGGCGCGCAAGCGGAGCCTGAGCGGCGTGCAGCAGCGCAGGGAGGATCCAGCGGCGATCGCCGATGCGGTTGGTGCGGCCGTCACCTTCGGCCGCTCGCACCCCTACGGGGAGGTGGTCACCGAGAAGACCCTGGGCAAGGTGAACCGCGACCAGATGGTGGCCTACCACGCCAAGTTCTTCCGGCCGGAGAAAGGCTACCTCGTATTCGTAGGGGACATCACCGAGAAGGAGGCGCGCGAGCTCGCCAAGCAGCGATTCGCCAAGTGGAAGCCCGCACAGAAGTACACCGTGGTGAACGAGGACGGAACGCAGACCATCGAAGGCATCGGCATCGTGCGCTTCCTGGATGCGCCCAAGGGGCCGCAGGGCCCCCGTCGCGTGGTGCTGGTTGATCGCCCGGGCGCAGCTCAATCCGTTATCCGGGTCGCCTTCCCGATCAACCTGCATCCGAAGGATACCCGGGCGCTCAGCGCCCAGGTCATGAACACCATCCTGGGCGGAGGTGTGTTCAATGCCCGGCTCATGCAGAACCTGCGGGAGGATAAGGGCTGGACCTATGGCACCTACGCGACCCTGGAGTCGGACCGGTTCAACGGCCATTTCCACACCACCGCCAATGTGCGCACGGCCGTCACCGACAGCGCCATCGCGGAGACCATAAGGGAGATCGAGCGCATGCGGAGCACTGCCGTCACCGCCGAGGAACTTGATCTGGCCAAGCGGTACATGGCCGGCAGCTTCGGCCGCAGCCTGGAGGATCCGCGCACCATCGCGCGATTCGCACTCAACACCTACCTCAACGAGCTGCCGAAGGACCATTACGCCACCTACCTGAAGCGGCTGGAAGCGGTTACTGCTGCGGACGTTCAAGCGGCGGCGGAGGCCTTCCTCCACCCTGATAACGCAGTGATCCTGGTGGTGGGCGATGCGAAGAAGCTCCGCGAACGGCTGCAGCCCCTCAGCTGGGCCACGAATCCCGCCGTGCTCGAGCTCGATCACAACGGCGACTATTTCGTGGAGCAGTTCGAGCAGGTGCCCGGGCTCACCGCAGACCAGGTCATCGAGCGCTACCTCACCGCCATCGGCGGCCGTGAGGCCATCGGTCGCATCACGGACCTGCGGATGGAGATCGAGACGGAGATGCAGGGCATGCCGCTGAGCATCGTGCAGTGGTACGGGCCTGACGGGCTGTTCCGCTCGGAGACGAAGAGCAATGGAGCGCTCATCCAGGAAGAGGTCTTCGACGGCGAGCGGGCCGCCCGACGCGGGCCGCAGGGCGAGCAGGAACTGGAGGACATGGACCTCGGGGAGCTCATCTTCAATGGCCATGCGGTGCCGGAACTGCATTACGCGCGCACGGCGGAGCGAGTGATCCTCGCGGGGCGCATCGGCGTCGACGGGCGGCCGGCGCACAAGCTGCAGGTGATGCTCAGCTCCGGCGGCAGCGTGGGCGACTACTACGATGTCCAATCCGGCCTCAAGGTCAAGCGGATGGAGCAGAAGTACCTGAATGAGCGCACCTATGTCATCACGACGGAGTATGCCGATTACGAGCCCTCGGGCGGCGTCAGCTTTCCCCGGACCATCACCCAGAGCGGCGGACCCATGGGCGAACTCGTGATGAAGGTGAAGGCGATTACGCTGAACACAGGCCTGAAGCCGGCCTTCTTCGCCACGAATCTGCCTGAGCGCGAAGTCCCGGAGTACAAGGAGCCGATCGAGGAACAGCCCTTGGATACGCCGCCCGTGGACGGGGAGGAGTAGCCTGCCTCCCGATCGGGCGAAGCGCTTCCTGGGTCCCTGCGGGTCGTGCAGCTGGAGCAGCGTGAGGAAGAGCGGGCGTGGCGATGCGGCGATTGCACTGAGCCCTGTCAGCCGTTCATGACAGGCACCGGACCAGACGCCTGGACCGATGCCGAAACGCCACCGGCATGCGCGCTCACTTCCTGGCCGCCTCCGCTTTGAACGTCGCGATGGCGCTGCGTGTGAATTCCGACAGCACAAGGCGCCCGCTCACCTTCGCGCGCTCGATGAGCAGGCTGTCCCAATCCTCGGTACCCTTCCACAGCACGCGCTTGATGTCGGTCATGGCTTCGGGGCTGTAAGCGGCCAGTTCCTTCGCGTGGGCATCGATGCGGGCATCGAGTGCTTCCACAGTATCGAAGACCTCCGCGTAGATGCCGTGCTGCTCGCACCACTGTGCGCTGCGGCGCGTGGCGGGCGTGGCGCTGAGCAGTCCGAAATGGCCGGTGCCCACCTTGCGCTCCACGGCCGGGCCCACCACGAAGGGGCCGATGCCCACGGCGAGCTCGCTGAGGCGGGCGCTGGCGCTGCTGTGCGCATAGGCGATGTCGACAGCGCAGGCCAGGCCCACGCCGCCGCCCACGCAATGGCTGTGTATGCGGCCGATGACGAAGACCGGCACGGTGCGGATGGCGTTGATCACGTGCGCGAAGCCGCTGAAGAACTCCAGGCCGCGAGCCTCATCCGCGATAGCCACCAGCTCATCGAAGCTGGCGCCGGCGCAAAAGGCCTTGTCGCCCTCGCTGCGCAGGATGATGACGCGGGTGGCGGGGTCATGGCCCGCCTTGGTGATGGCATCCGCCATGCCGCGCAGGATGTGGCCCGGCAGGCTGTTGCTCTTGGGGTGATGGAAGGTGACCGTGGCGATGCCGCCCTCGGTGGTGGTGTTCACGTAGCCGTCGCTCATGGCGCAAATATCCGCCTCACAGGCTCAGCAGGTCCTTGAACCGGGCAGCCTGCCTCCGGCTCACTTCAATGGCCTCCTGCTCGCCATCCTTGCCCTGGTGCTTCAGCTTCACCATGAGCCCGCCGCTGAACCAAGGCTCGATCCTGTCCACCCAGCGCAGGTTGATGATGTGCTTGCGGTTGGCGCGGAAGAACACGAGCGGATCCAGTTTCTCCTCCAGCTTGTTCAGCGAGCGCAGCACCAGCGGCTTCTGGTCGCCGAACCGCACGCGCACGTAGTTGCCCTCGCTCTCGAAGGAACGCACGTCCTTCAAGGTCACGAACCAGCACTTCTCGCCGTCTTTGAGGAAGATCTGGTCGGTCTCCTTCAACACCTCGCGTTGGGGAGCGCCTTCCTCGGCCGTGCGCGGGAGCTTGTTGACGGCCTCTTCGAGCCGCGCGGGGTCTATGGGCTTCATCAGGTAGTCGAGCGCATTCACCCGGAAGGCCTCGAGGGCATGCTCGTCATAGGCAGTGACGAAGATCACATGGGGCGCATGCTCCAGGGATTCCAGAAGCTGGAAGCCATTGCGCCCCGGCATGTTGATGTCCAGGAACAGGAGGTCGGGCCTCTTCTCCGCGATGAGGGCCTCGGCCTCATCGGCGTTCGCGGCCTCGCCGACGATCTCGATGCCATCGTGGGCTTCCAGCAGGGTGGCGAGTTCCTTTCGCGCCAGGCGCTCGTCGTCGATGATCAGGGCTTTCATGCGTGTTCGGGTTGTGCGTTGGGGGGGCGGAGGACAGGGCTCGGGCACTCGTCCGTCCATCAGCCTCCTGGGTTCATCATGGGTAGTTCAACCTCGGTGACCACCATGCCGTCCTGGTTGCTGATGCGCATGGTGGCGTCCCTCCCGTAGATGAGCTCGAGCCTGCGGCGCGTATTGCGAAGGCCGATGCCCGTGCCATTGACCTTCCCGGGCTCGTAGTGCCCGCTGTTGCGCACGGAGAGTAGCAGGCCATCGCCCTGGCGGTGGGCGCCGATCAACAGGTCACCGCCGCCGGCGAGCTGGGCCACGCCGTGGCGCACGGCATTCTCCACCAGCGTCTGCAGCAGCATGGGAGGGACCTGCGCGCGCCCCAAGCCTTCCTCCAGGTCGAAGCGCACGCGCAGGCGTTCCTCGTAGCGCATGGCTTCCAGCGCCAGGTAGTTCTTCACGATGTCGATCTCTTCGCCGAGCGGCACCGTCCGCCGCTTCACCGTGCTCATGGCATTGCGCAGGATGGCGCTCAGCTGCGTGATGGCCCGCTTGGCCTGCTCGGGGTCCTCATCGACCAGGGCGCGGATGCCGTTGAGCGCATTGAACATGAAATGCGGATTCAGCTGCGCGCGCAGGGTGCCCAGCTGGTTCTCGCGATTGGCTGTCTCCAGCCGCAGGTTGCGGATCTCCTCGCGGCGGTGCCGCACGAAATAGCTGTAGGCGAAGTAGAGGAAGCTCCACCCCGTGAGCAGGAGGGTCCAGTTGATCAGGCGCCCGAGGTGATCAAGGGGCGCTCGGTCCAGCACCGGCGCCGCATCGCTCAGCGCGAGGGGGACGAGCAGGCTCTCCGCCAGGAAGGCGGGCACACTGAGCAGGAGCGCGGCCAGGATGGTGCGGGGCAGGACATGGCCGATGCCGTGCTCCAGCCATCGCCGGCGCAGGATCACAGAGCGCAGCCCATGGCTCACGCCCAAGCCAACGCCCATCTCCGGGATGAGCACATCCCACACCCGGGCCGTGTAGGTGCCATCGATGTAGCTGGCCAGCACGGAGAGGCTGAAATACAATCCCCAGCCGACGACTTGGGCCGCCCAATACAAAGCCTTGCGGGGCATGCGGGTCAGGATGCCGACGTGCTGCCAATCCATGGATGAGTGCGAAAGGTACCCTGCCTCGCGCGCTCCTCCTCGCCGATCACATGAGCGGCTGGCAGCGGGGCCGGCCGGCCCGCACGGGGCTACCTTGCGGCGCGATGAACTTCCTGGGCCATCTGTTCCTCAGCGGCGACGATCCGCTGGTGATCACGGGCAACTTCATGGCGGATGCCGTGAAGGGCCGCGACCTGTCGCGGTTCAGCGAGGGCCTGCAGCGCGGGATACGCCTTCATCGGCGCATCGATGCGTTCACGGATGGGCATCGGATGGGTCATCCCGGCCATGTGCGGCTGCGGGCACACGCCGGGCACTACGCGCCAGTGGTGATGGACCTGTTCAGGGATCACCTGCTTGCCCGCGATTGGAGGCGGTGGCACGATGAGCCGCTGCCGGCATTCAGCGCCCGCATGTATCGCCTGCTGCGTGCGCATGAGGGCCATATGCCGGAGCGTACCCGGCGCATGCTGCCTTATATGGTGCAGGGCGACTGGCTGACCTCATACGCTTCGCTCGAAGGCATCGGCGCCGCGCTCCATGGGCTCTCCGTGCGGGTTCCGTTGGGTGCGCGCATGGCAGGGGCCGAAGCGGTGCTCGCCGATCACATCGCCGATTTCGAGCAGGAGTTCGGGGAATTCCTGCCGGCCATCATCCGTCATCTGCAGGCAGCATGAAACGGCGCTGGTGGGTATTCATGGCAGCGAGCGCCGCCTTCATGCTCGTCTTCGCGTGGGTGCTGTCGCGGAGCGCGCTGGATGATCATGGCCACGTATGGCAAGGAGAGTCTGCGGTGCGCGACCTGCCGCTCATCGCAACGGATACCCTTCGCGTGCTCGTGCTGCGCGACCCCTTGGTGTGGGAGCCTGGCCCCGGCGGCGATAGGGGACTCGCATTCGACTGGCTCAAGCGGTTCGCGAAGGAGCATGAGTTGGCCATCAGGCCGGTGGCGGTGACGGAGACCGATTCCCTCCTGGCCGCCTTATGGCGGGGCCAGGGCGATGTCATTGCCGCGCCGTTGCACGATGACCGGGATCTGCGTCACCACATCCGCCTGCTGGACCCATTCGCCGAGATCGAGCCCTACCTGGCCTCCTTGCGCCTGGAGCTTGAACCCGATGCACGGCTTGGCCTGGAGCCCCGCATCGATAGCGCGAAGGTCGCCCGCTCATCGCCTTTCGCGCACCCTGACTATGCATTTGCGCGCACCCTCCGCGCCGCGGTGGGGGAGGCGGAGCCTGGTTCCGGTGAGGAGGAATTGCTCATGGACGTGGTGTCCGGCCATGTGCCTGCCTGCCTGGTGAGCGGACTGCGGGCCGCGCATGAGGCGAATCGGTTCCCGATCCTTCAGTTCGAGGGTCCCGTGGGCAAGCCCATTCCATGGGCGTTCGCGGTGCGGCGCAATGCCCCCCTGCTGGAGGCAGCGCTGCGCGCCTGGCAGGCGGGGACCGGCGCTCGGGAGGCTTTCGTTCAGCTGAAGCGGGCAGCCACAGGCCCGGTGCCCCCTCCTGGTCCCCTCCGCGCCCGGCGAATCAAGGGACTGCAGGCGGACAGCATCTCGCCCTTCGATCAGTACTTCAAGACGCACGCCCAAGGGTTCTCCTTCGATTGGCGCCTGCTGGCGGCCATGGCCTGGAAGGAGTCGCGGTTCGACAGCACGGTCACTTCGCGCAAGGGGGCTATGGGCATCATGCAGATCATGCCCCGCACAGCGGCCCGTTTCGGCCTCGATACCTCCAGCGCCATGGAGGACCATGTCCGCGCTGCGGCGCAGTATATGGCGCGGCTCGACACTATCTGGCTGCGGGCGGTGCCCGATTCCGAGGAACGGCTGCGCTTCGTGCTGGCCAGCTACAACGCCGGCCCTGGCCACATCATCGACGCGCAGCGACTGGCCGGGCAGATCGGGTTGGACCCCTCGCGCTGGGAGGGGCATGTGGAGCGTGCCGTCATGCTGTTGGCCAAGCCCCGCTACTTCCTCCGGCCCGGGATGAAGAACGGCTACTGCAAGGGGAGCCAGGTCTTCAGCTACGTGCGCGGGGTATTGGCGGTGCATGCCCAGATCGTGGCTCGGACCGGCGGCGCCAAGCCCGTGCGTTGAGCGGCGATCGCACCCTGGGCGCCCCGGGCGATGGCCCTTCCATGTACATTCGCTTGCCATGTCACTCATGAAGCATTCCATCGCGGCCGTAATGGCCTTGTCCGGTCTTGCACTCGGTGCGCAGGATCTGCCGCATGCGCTTTCCCCTGCGGAGGTGCCGCTGATTCCGGCGTACCGTGAGAGCCGGATGCTCGCCGCACGGGGCATTACTTCGCCCCCGCCGTTCCAAGTCCGCACCATGGCCGAGTGGGAGGAGGTTCAAACGCTCGTCGTCACATGGACATCCTTCCCGGGCATCCTCAAGCAGATCGTGCGAGCGGCCAAGGAGGAGTGCGAGGTGCTCATCGTGTGCGCCGATCAGTCGGCCGTGGTCAACTACCTGTTGAACTCCAGCTATGGCGGGCCGCTCCCCGACCTCGAGAACATCACCTTCCTCACCGCACCGTTCAATTCCATCTGGGTGAGGGACTTCGGCCCCGAGACCATTTACCAGAATGAGGTGGACTCCCTCTTCCTGCTCGATTGGATATACAACCGACCGCGCCCTTTGGATGATGCGCTCAGCGATGAGGTGGGAGAGGCGAAGGGCATCACCGTGTTCAGCACCACTGCAGCGCCCTATGATCTGGTGCATACCGGCGGCAACTTCATGTCGGATGGCTTCGGAACCGCATTCAGCAGTGGGCTCGTGCTGGAGGAGAACGGCCCTGGCGGCGACTATAACATCACTGTCCGTGATGCGGCCGGAGTGGACGCGGTGATGAGCCAGTTCATGGGCATCCAGCCCGGGCGCTACGTGAAGATGACGCCGTTGCCCTACGATAACATCAACCACATCGATATGCACATGAAGCTCCTCGATGAGGAGACCCTGCTCGTCGGCCAGTTCCCGGCCGGGCAGAGCGACGGCCCTCAGATCGAGCAGAACATCCAGTACGTGCTAGGCAACTTCAACTCCGTCTTCGGAACGCCCTACCGCATCGTCCGGATTCCCATGCCGCCCAGCACGGGAGGCGCCTTCCCGCCAAGCGCCAGTTACCGGACGTATGCCAACAACATCTTCATCAACAGGACCGTGCTGGTGCCCACCTACCGTGAGCAGTACGACACCACCGGATTGCGCATCCTGCGCGAGAGCCTTCCAGGGTACCGTGTCATCGGTATCGACTGTGATGACAATGGGGTCAACATCATCAGCCAGAGCGGTGCGATACACTGCATCACCAAGGCCATCGGGGTGGCCGATCCCCTCCTCATCCGGCACCAGCGGCTCACCGACACCTATGAGACCGTCGAGCCCTATGGGGTCTCCGCCTACATCCGTCACCGATCGGGTATCGCGGAAGCCACGGTCCACTGGACCACGGATACGACGGCAGGCTACCAGGCCATTGCGATGGTGCCTGGTCCAGGGGATGTCTGGACAGCCCCGATCCCCGCACAGGCCGCTGGTTCGGTCATCTACTACTACATCCACGCGGCAGCCAACAGCGGTAAGCAGCAGGTGCGGCCCATGACGGCGCCGCAGGGCTGGTGGCGCTTCAGGGTGATGGGGGATGCCACTGCGGTCGGTGAAGGGGAGGGTCCGGTCGTCACCGGCGCCTACCCCAATCCCACCAACGGGCTCCTGGTGGTGTCAGTGGATGGAACGGGCCGTGAGCCGGTCCGCATCCGCTTGCTGGACGCGTTAGGCCGCGAGGCCTTGCGCATCCAGGATGGCCCCATGCACATGGACGGGCGTGCGTTCGCTGACCTGAGCGGCCTGGCCGAAGGCGCGTACCAGCTGGTGGTGGAGACCGCTCGCGGACGCAGCACCCGGAAGGTGGTGCGCCATTGATCTACTCCTTCACGCACCGCCCGAGGAAGCCGTCTTCCCCGTGCACCAGGTAGGTGCCCGGAGCCAGTCCGGAGATGTCCACGCGAGCGGGCAGCAGGTCTTGCGGGTGAGCAACCAGCACGGTGCGGCCCTGCAGGTCGATGAGCGCGATGCGCCGTTGTGGGGACCGGGTGTGAATGCACAATTCACCCGCGCTGGGGACGGGCCATACCCGGACGGCCGTCCCGGCCGGCAATTCTTCCATGGCCACGCTGAAGGTCCCCTCAACGCAGATGGAGAAGGACCCTGCCTCGGACCCGCCGCTGTTCCATACACGCACCAGCATGTCCGTGTTGGGTTCCAGTTCTGCTAGCGGAATCGGTGCCGTCACATCCATCCAGCACTCCACATAAGCAGGCGCATCGCAGGCCGTATAGAGCGCAGCATGGATCCGCTCGGCCGACTCCGCTGCGAGGATCAGCGAGAGGTCGGTTCCCCATCCGGTGTTGAACGCGTACCAGGCATCCACGATATTGGCGTAGGGGTCGCAAGGCGGGTTGGGCGTGGCCGGGGCAAAGGCGCAGGCCGTGGAGCCCATGCTGCTCTCGCAGCCGCCTACGGGCTGCAAGGCGAGCAGCGTGGCTGAGGCGCAGTCGTCGTTGCCGACAGCGGTGCAGGCTGGCGCGCAGGTGAGCGTGAGCGTGAAGCCGCCGGCATCCTGGCCATACCCGTGCACGAGCACCAGGTACGCCGTACCCGCGCTGGTCTGGAAAGTGAGGGCACTGGTGTTGCCCGCGCAGCCCGGACCGTCATCGTTGCCGGCCACGCAGGTCAGTGCGCCGCAGGCGCCGGTGAAAACGCTGAGCTTGGTGTCGAAGGCGCTGTTCAGGCAGGTGCTCAGGGTGGCATCATCGCCCGTTCCCGTGAAGGCGTACCAGAGTCCTTTGGCGGTGATGTTCGCCGCTCCGCAGGCGGGGCCGGGCAGGAGGATGCCCTCCTCCGTATTGCCCTCCACCGAACCGCCGCAGGCGATCGGGAGTGCTCCGCTGCAGAGGGCGTTGGCCGCCGGTGGTTCAAGGAGCGTGGTGAAAGCGATCGGCCCGGCCCATGGGCTCTCTGAGCCGTCGCAGGATTCACGGACATACGCCTCGTACGCAGTGCCCGGGAGAAGCCCTCCGATGGACACGGGTGGGCCATCCACGCCCAAGGTGCCTGTGGTGGCCGTCCCCGCGCCCGGCGCGAATCCCACGGGACCATGCTCCACGGTGAAGCCGGCCGATGCATTGGTGCTGCTCCAGTTCACTACTGCGCTCGCATCGAGCGGTGTGACGGTCGCATCCAGCGGGCTCCCGCAGGAGAGGCAGGCGGTGGATAGGGTGTAGGGGCCGGTTTCGCCATCATAGCCCTGCACCAGCACGTGGTACGTGACGCCCTCTTCGGCAACGAACGTGACGGTGCTGCAATACGCGCCATCGCTCGCATCGTCATTGCCGGCCACGCAAGCCAGCGCCTGGCAAGTTCCGCTGAACACGTTCAGCTTCGTGTCGAATTGCTCATCAGGGCAGGTGGTGATGGTGACCTGCTGCCCAGTGCCGGTGAACGAGTGCCACACGCCGGGTGCGGTGATCCCGGTCCCGCAGAAGGGCGCGGCATCGGGGGTGGCTCCCTCCGTAGTGCCGGTGTAGGGTGCTCCGCAGGCGATGGGCAACGCCCCTTGGCATACATCCGGGGAGGGTGGCGCGCACTCCACGGTGAGCGTGAAGGGCCCGGTCTCGTTGTCATAGCCCTGGACCAGGATCAGATAGTCCGTTCCGGTCTGCGAGACGAAGGAGACCGTGGAGCAGAACACGCCATTGCCCGCGTCATCATTGCCTGCCACGCAGGTCAACCCGCCGCATCCGCCGGTGTAGACGTTCAGCTTGGTGTCGAATTGCTCATCCGGGCAGGTGCTCAGCGTGATCTGGTCTCCGGTGCCGGTGATGCGGTACCAGGCCCCAGGCGCGGTGATGCCGGTGCCGCATGTCGGGGCCGCATCGGTTGTGGCCGATTCCGTTGTACCGATCACCGGTTGTCCGCAGGAAAGCGCGATAGCCGTGCTGCAGGCGTCATTCGCAGGCTGTGCGAACGCGGTGAATGGGGTCAGGGCGAGCAGGAGAATTGCGGGGCGGTGCATGGCAAGGGCTGGGCTGAGCTGGCGAAGATATCCGCCCATGCCCGGCGCACCGGTCACCGCTCGCGCCGCAGCCTTCGACGGTCGGGATCCTCGTGGAAATAGTAGCGAAGGTCCATCGTGAGGTAGGTGCCCGACAGGCCGGCCTGCGCATTGAAGCGCCGGATGGCGGGCGGGCCGAAGTAGCTCCAGGTGAAGTCGGCCAAGGCCATGTCCGAGAACGGCTGGTGGTAGGTGGCGCCGAGGTAGAAGTAGCCGGACCGCTCAGAGCGGTACTCGAAGCCGATGTTGCCGAGGATGCCGGCCTGGGCCCAGTTGCGCCTGAACACGTAGATGCCGCTCTCCTGGGTCACTGCTTCCACATCGCTCGGGTAGAAGTCGAGCGAGGCGCCCAAGGCCGTATTCATCCAGGTGCGCTGACCCAGCCGCAGATAGACAAGGGCGGTAACCGGCAACTCATAGCCCACGTAGCGGAACGATTCGCTGCCGTCGTACCCGCTCGTGTCGTTCACCGTCCGGAACCGGTACCGGCGCTGGATCTGCCCCAAGCCGGTTTCGAGGCTCAGCATATCCGTGAGGCCGATCCGTACGCTCATCCCGTAGGCGATGCCGCCCTGCAATGCAGCCTCGAACCGCAGGTGCTCGCGCTCCGCGCTCACCATGGGCTCGAAGTAGTCGAGGGCGAGCACCGGTTTCACCTGGATACCCACTGTAGTGACCCCGCGCTGGGCCATGCCGGGCAGTGCGGTGGCCAAGAAGGCTGCAAGGGTCAAACGCGAGGCGAGGGAACGGGGCACGGTCCAAAGATGTCCATACGATGCACTCGGTGGCACGGGAATCACGGCAACGGCAGGGCTACGTCCGCCAGGGGAGGGCTCAGCCACCGAGCAAGGCTCCGGCGGCGGCCAGTGCCAGCAGGAGGGCCACCAGCCCGATGAGCCCCCACCTCAGCCGAGCGTCTGGGAGGAAGTGCTTTCGGTGGCGCCCGAGCACGGTGTAGTTGAGGCGCACGGCCTGGTCGCGGTGCACGCGCCGCACGCCCACCAGGAAAGGCGGACCGGGCTCCGTGTCACGCTCGTGCCGCAGCCCGGCCTCTGCCAGCCCCCGGGCGAATTCCTCGGCCATCGCAGTGTCGGCGAACCGGAACACCAGCCATTCCGGATCGGCGGGGTGCTCCCCGTAGTTCGTAAGGTTCGGAAGTTCCATCGGTCACGCCTGGTGCCAGGTGGCCACGGTCTCCAGTGGTCTGCGATGTCCTTTGGGCCATTCGACGGCGGGGTACCCGATGTGCAGGAGTCCCATGGCCTGGTCCTGGGGCCCGAGGCCGAGGAAATCGCGCATCGGTGCGCCCGTCATCGGCCCGCCGGTGGCCCAGAAGGCGCCGAGACCATAGGCGGTGCACGTGAGGTGCATGTTCTGAACGGCGCAGGCCACAGCCATCAGCTCGTCGCGCTCACTGATCTTCCCGTGCGGGTCGCGCACCAAACCGATGGCGATGACCGCACTGCTCTGAAGTGGGCGGGCCGTGAGGTTGTCGAACTTGCGCTGAAGGAACTTCTCCGGTGGGGTGGCGGCGCGGTACGTGGCGCCGAGGAAATCGGCCAATCGTTGCCGCGCCGGGCCTTGGAAGACGAAGAAGCGCCATGGCTGGGTCATGCCATGCGTAGGGGCCCAAGTGCCATTGGTGAGGATCTGCTCGATCAGTTCTCGGTGCACCTCCCGGTCGGAGAAGTCCTTCGGGTAGATGGTGCGGCGGTCGCGCATGAGGGCGCTGGCCTCGCTGACGCTGAATCTCATGCCGCAAAGGAAGGCAAGCGGAGGCCCCAGGCAGCATTCGGAGGGGGAGGTACGTCATACCTTCCGCCACCCAAACCAACAAGGACCATGACCCTTCGCTACTCGCTGCCGCTCGCCAGCATGCTCGGCACCGCCGCCGCCCTTGCCCAGCCCACACTCACCGCCACCGACCATGTCCCTCAGGACGGGCAGGAGTTCCCGGTCGTTAGTGTGGACAACTACACCGGTATCGGGCCCGCCGGCGCGAATGTGAGCATGGATTACTGGAACATGCTGGTCCCCAACACCGGGAACCGCAACTATCGGTGGTTCTCCGCCAGCGTGACGCCCACCAGCGCACAGATACCCACCGCCGCGCTGCTGAGCACCGATGGCGGAACGGACACTTCCTTCTGGGCGGTCACGGCCCAGGGGCTTGAGCAGGTCGGATCGCGCACGGTCCTGGAGGGTGGGGCGGTGAATTTCTCGGATCCGCTGCTCGAGCTCAAGCTGCCCTGCACATTCGGCACCACCTGGTCGGATCCCACCGGCTCCAATTACACCGTGAGCGGATTCCCGGTGACCAGGACCGGCACTGTCACCGGTCATGCGGATGCCCATGGCACCTTGTCCCTTCCCGGCGCGGTGGTCTATCCCGAGGCCTTGCGCGTGCGCGTCCGTCGGAACCTCACGGATGCCTCAGCGATCATCACCACCACGCGCATCGCCAATGTCACTTACTTCTACGTGCCGACGGTCCGGTATCCGATCCTGAAGCTCCAGGTGGATTCCACCCAGATCAATGCCGGTGGCTGGGCGATTACGCGGCGCGCGGAATGGATGGGCAACGGTTTCATCGTGGGCCTCGATGACGCCGCCGCCGATGCCATCGCGTTCACGGCCTTTCCTAACCCGGCCGATGCATGGCTCACCATCGGGGCCGCCGGGGCGCAGGGCGCTCGCATCGAGGTCGTTGACGCCACCGGGCGCATCCTTTCTGTTCACCGGTTGCTCGGCGATACCCATCAACTGCCCGTGGATGAGCTTCCGCCCGGGATCTACCACCTCCGGTTGGTCCGTGCCGATGGCCAGCGCCAGGTTCAGCGCTTCGTGGTGAAGCATTGATCCTGGATAGCTTTGGTGCGCGCCCTTCCACCAGGAGGGGCGCCTCCGTTTGCAGTCCATGAGTCAGCCTCGCCATCGTTCCCTTGGAAGCTCGAGGACGGCCGGACTGGCGTGGGCATTGGCGCTCATCACGCTCCTCGGGTTCGGCGGCGTCGGTGCGCTGCTGATCGCCATCGGGCAGGACCGCTCACCCATGGACCTGATCGCCGGTCCGTGGGCTTGGCCTGGCCAGTTGGCATTGGGCGCTGGGCTCGGGGGGCTGGTGGGGCGCTTGGCGTGGGCTTGGATCGCCACGCCGGCCATGGCAACCGCACGGCTTCGCTATGCCCGTTTGGCAGGTACCTGGTTCCCCGGACAAGGGATGCAGCTTGTGGTTTCCGTTTGCGCGGGTGTCGGAGAGGAGCTGTTCTTCAGAGGGGCTTTGCAGCATTGGCTGGGCATCCCGGCAACGGCGGTCCTCTTCGTGGCCGTGCATGGCTATCTCAATCCAAACGATGCCGGCATGCTGCGCTACGGAGCAGGCATGGTACTGGTCTTCATCGGGCTCGGATGGCTTTCCGATACGGCAGGACTCCTGGTGCCGGTGACGGCCCATGCGGTCATCGATGCAGTGCTGCTCAATCGGCTGGTGGCCGCATGGTGCGCGGAGCGGCACCCCGAAGGTCAGTCCTGCGGGTAGTGGTGAGGGTCTGTGTACTTCTCATCCATGGCCCGCTTGACCACGTGCATCTTATGGCCGATCATGGCCAGCTCCCGATGGCCGTGATCGACGAGCCAACGGAAGGCCGCTTCGTCGCCATCACCGGCCAAGGCCACCTGGTTCAGCACATGCATGCCGTTCCGGTCAAGCCATTCCAGAGCCTCCTTGTCACCCTCGATGCCGGTGATGATGGCCATGAGGTGGGGATGCCCGTTATCCATGAGCCATTTCCGCGCATCCTGCTTGTTGCGGAGGGCATAGGTGAACAGCCCGAGCTCCGGATACCCATTCTTGATCAGCCAATCGCGGAGGCCGGCATGACCGCTGATCGCCTCGCCCCAGGCGAGGAGGATCTTTGCGGGGTACTCCGTGCGCATCGTTCGCGGATCACTGCCGGTTGAAGTTACGGCTGCAAGCGGCAGAGCCCCTGAGATGGACCGCCGGCCTGGTGGGGATTGAGCACCCCATGGGCGTCATTCCACAATCACTACCAGGTATTTGCTCACGCTCCAGAAGGCATTGGGGTCGGTGATGACCAGCTTCTGTGCGCCTTCCTCCAGTTTGTAGCTCCCTGCAGGATGCGTGGTGGCCAGTTTGGCCTTCTTCGCAGCCAAGGGCACCTCCAGCGTACGGGTGATATCGACGCGCGTGAAGTAGTCCTTAGGCAGGCTCTCGGCATTGAGCTTATTCACGGCACCGATGCCGACGACCCCGCCCTCCTTGGTCAGCACCCCGTTGGCGCGGAGCTCTTTGACCGTGCCGACGGCATAGAAGGCCGTGTTGAGTTCGTTGCGCTGCATGTCGCTCAGCTGGCTCTTGTCCCTGTACATCTCGATGAGCGTGGCCAAAGAGCTGTTTGTGCTGGCGAGCTGTTCCTTCAGGGTGCCGATCTCGGTGTCCTTCTCTGCAATGCTGGTCTCCAAGGCGGCCACCGTCCGCTCCAGTTCGGTGATGCTGGCTGCCGAGGCCTTGGCCTGCTTGCGCAGCTTGGCGATCAGGTCTTTGTTCTCGGCCAGGAGGCCATCGATGCTGGCCAGGTCGTCCATGATCCGCTGCTCCATCTCGGCCTTCTCCACCCCATGGTCCGGGGCACCGAGCTGCCCCTGTTTCGCCCGGATGGTGCGCAGGTTGTCGCTGATGCGGTTGATCGTGCCGAAGAGCATGTTGATGGTGGAGTCCCGCTCGGCAACCATACCGGCTGTGCGTTCGGCGTCCTCGGCCAGTTGCTGATACTGAGGGGTTTCCTTGGGGTCCGTTTGGCAAGCCAGGAACAAGGCGGTCAGCGGAAGCAGGCGGATGAGCGTCTTCATCGGATGCAGCATTGGTGGTTCAACGCGGTTCGGCGGCCATATCGTGCCCCTGCCGCGCCGCCGCGAAGGTATTCCGCACCATGCAACAGGGCGGCTCCCGCTGCCGTATACTGGCGCTTGAATGGCCATCGGCGCGCGTGCGACGCCTGATGCCAGGTTCCACTATGCGCTTCACCGCCTGCGCCATCGTGCTCACCGCCTCGCTCAGCCTGGCGGCTCAAGCGGATAGCAGCCTGACGCGGGATTTCAGCCGACTCAGCGCCCGGGAACGTGCACGCATCGCGCAGGAGGAGCAGGCGGCTGCGGTCAAGGACGAGCGGTTCCAATCCGTCATGGCGGAGGCCGAATCGCTGTTCCAGCTGCAACGCTACGACCAGGCCCTGGAGCGGTTCCGGGAAGCCCGGGCCATGCGCCCCTACAATGTGCATCCGAAGGTGAAGATCCAGGACCTGGAGGCACTGATTGCCAAGAAGGCGTTGGAGCAGGCCACCGAGCAGGTGGCCGAAGAGCCTGCCCACGCCCCACGCGCAAGCTCCCGCCCAATGGGCGATTCGGTCCCTGCACCTGTCCGGCCAGCTCCCCTGCAGGATGCCCATGTCGCACAGGCGGTGGAGCCGGTTCAGCTCGAGTCTTCTCCAGCGCCAGTGCCCCATGTGGTGCGCGCCCCCCCCGTCCGTTCTGTGGCGCGGGTCAAGGTGCCCCCGGTGGCCAAGGAGCCGGAGCCCCTTCACGTGCCCGATGGCGTGGAGGAGCGGACCTTCCTGGAGGGGCGCGCGGTCGTCTTGGAGCGACGCGTGAGGCGGAACGGCTCGGAGGCCGTGTACCGCAAGGTCACCCATCCGTGGGGGCAGGTGGTGCACTTCCGCGATGGCTTGGCCATCAGTGAGCGGGAGTGGACCGAGGCCCTTCAGCCACGATAGGGCTCAGTCCGGAAGCTCCACGAGCCGCACGGGGAACTCCAAGAGGCTGCGGTAATCGCGCCCTGCCTCTTTCATGTCGAGGTCTCCGGGGCCGTGGCACCATTCCAGCTCCACCTTCGATCGGCCGCTCGCATGCAGGTCTTCCAAGGCCTTCAGGAGGTCAAGCAATTGCTTCGCGGAACTCGAGTTGAAGTAGGAAAGGGCGATGCGCACCGTGGTGCGGTCCGCCGGCTGTGCGGAATAGGCCTCCACGGCGTCGAACACCGGTGCGAAGACCCGGTCGGCATCCTCCGGGATGGAGCACCCGCTGATGGACAGGGTGCCCCCGGGGTCCAAGAGGATGGAGGGCGTCTTCGGCGTGGCCTCCGCACGATAGGGAGCGGGGGGGAGGGGCATGGCGACGAAGGTAGCGGCTTACGCCCGAGGGGCCGGCTTATTCCACCAGCGCATACCTTTCAGCGGCCATTGAACCTCAGCGCCATGAGTGTCAAGACCATCATCGTCCCCTACGACTTCTCCGATTGCGCCACGGATGCCCTCCGCGCGGCCGCTTCCATCGCCCGTGCGACCGGTGCTTGCATCGATGTGGTGCACGTGTACGAGCAGATGACCGACTTCCACCCCGAGAACCAGAAGCTCAGGGAGGAGATCGAGTCCCGGCTCGACCGCGTCCCGCAGCTTCCCTTCCTCGAAGGGATCGAGCTGAAGAAGTTCATGCTGCGGCAGCTCGCGCTCACTGAGATGTTCCGCAATGAGCGCATCGCCGCGGCCGACCTCATCGTAATGGGGTCGCACGGCGCCACAGGCTTGCGCGGCATCGTGGGGTCCAACACGCAGCGCATCGTGCGCACGGCACCCATGCCCGTGCTGGTCATCAAGCACCCTGTGGAGGATCTTCGCGTGAACGACCTGGTGTACGCTTCCAACTTCACACAGCAGGACGTCGAGAAGTTCGACGCCTTTCGCCCGCTGCTCGAGGTGTGGGACCCCAAGGTGCATCTGCTGAAGGTGAACACCCCCAAGAGCTTCGAGCGGAGCGAGGACAGCCACCGGGCCATCGATGTTTTCCTCCAGCGCCATGAGCTGCGGAAGTTCACCGCCACCATCTACAACGACCTCAGCATCGAGGAGGGCATCCTCAACTTCGCCCGGGGCATCGATGCCGATATGATCGCCATGGCCACCCACGGCCGCAAAGGGTTCTTCCATGTCGTGAACGGAAGCCTGACCGAGGATATCGTCAACCACACCACGTTCCCGGTGCTCAGCGTCAAGCTCTGAGCCCGGCGCACCTGCCTATCTTTGAACCGAACAAGCCACCTGCATGAAGTTCCTGCACAAGACCTTCGAACTCAAGAAGAAGGAGATCATCGAGGTCCACATCGATGTCGCTGCCAAGGTCAAGTTCATGACCGGCCGAGATTTCAAGAACTACAAGATGGGCAAGACCCACACGTACTACGGGGGCTTGTTCGAGGAGTCGCCCGTGCGGTTCGTCGTTCCCTTCGAATCGGTCTGGAACGTTGTGGTGGAGAAGGGCACATTCCGCAATCCCCTGGAGGTGAATGCGCAGTGCGGGGTGCTGCCGCCCAACAGCACCGTGCGTTCCTCGGTGGCGGTGGATGCCCCTGAGCACGTCCGCTTGGCTGAGGCTGCCGATGCCGGCGAGCCCCAGGCGCTGCCTGAGGCCGAGGCGGACATGTGACCAACCGCGAACGGATCGGCGGATCACGGCGTTATTCCATCCGAATCACTAAACCTGGTTGCTGATGGCTGCGAAGACGGAGCGAGAGCGGCTCGAGAAGGTCCTGCTTGGTCAGGCCGAGCTTGTCCAGCAGGTGCATGCATGGCTCGAAGAGGAGCAGAAGCGCGACGATATCCTGCGCGCCACGCTGCGGTCGTCGCGGAAGCAGGTCACCGTGGATCTGCCCGTGAATGACCCCGAGCGCGTATACACGCGGGATGCGATCAGGGCGCTCTGCATCAAGTACCGGCTCCGGTTCTTGGAGGGAGGGCTCTTCAAGGGAGCCATCCCCGGCAGCGCGGTGCTCGCCATGCGCGACCTGGAGCAGCGGGTGGGAGCGCCTGTGACGAGCTACATGGTCATGGCCCCTTCAGTGCAGTTCAGGCTTTGTGACAGCGAGGTGGATCCCTTGCTCTTCGTGCCTTTGAGTGATGAGAGGTACTACTTGGTGGCCAGATGGGGCAGCGATCTTGCTCCGTGGCGGGCGGTGAGCTACTGGCCGGTCCGGAGTCCGGTCCATTTGGCGGCCACCATCCTCCTGGCCGCTCTCCTTTGCACCGCCTTGGTGCCCGCGTCCTGGTTGGGCGGGGGGGAGGGGGCTTACTTCACGGGTCAGCGCATCCTCTTCCTCTTCTGGTCCGTCATGGCCTTCAGCGGCTTCACCACCTTCGGCTGGTTCGCCTTCTTCGGCCAGTTCAGCCAGCAGGCCTGGAATAGCCGCTACTTCAACTGATCATCGGCGCCGCCCGGTGGGTGCAGCCCGGCACACGCAGGCTGTCCTGAACCACCTCTTGAGCTCTTCACGCTGCTCCGGCAGGAGGCGCTTGAATGCCTTGCGGAGTTCCTTGCGGAAAACGCCGCGGTCCGCATGGCTGATCTTGTCCAGGACTTCCTGGTAATAGGAGACCGGTACGGTGCTCATGGCCGAGTGGGATTGCACGACGGCGATACGCTACTTGTACGGCTTGGGTTTCCTCGAACGCGGGAGCCCCGCCGAGCGGGGCTCCCGAACCGTTCATGGCGCCTCAGTTGATGCCGATCTCCCGGGCCTTCGGCTTCGCTGCCTCGGCCTTCGGCAGGCGCACGTGCAGGATCCCATTGGTATATTCAGCCGTGATCGCATCCGGGTTCACCGTTTCGGGAAGGCGGAAGCTGCGGCTGAAGGCGCTGTGCACATACTCGCGTCGCGTGTAGCGCTCCGACTCCTTCAGGTCTTCCGTCTTCTTCTCGGCGCTGATCGTGAGCATGTCGGCCTCCATGTTGAGCTTGAGCTCATCCTTCCCATAGCCTGGCACGGAAACGCGCAGTTCGAACTCGCCTTCTCGCTCAACGATATTGACGGCAGGCGCGCTCTTGCGCACCTCATCGGCCCCGAGGAACTGGGTGATGTCGCGACCGAAGAACTCATTCACGAAATCATTGAAGGGGCTGGTGAACGCAGCCTGCGGACGGTACTTCGCAATCGTCATGGCGTGCTTGGTATTGTTTGGTTTGCAGTTGCTCATCGGACGTCCAGTCCAGCCAATGGAATGCCTTCGTAAGGATTCGGACGATGTGGCGCCGCAGGGGCCCGGCTTCCGGTCATTTCTTCAGTTTTCGCGGTGCCCCCCTGACGAATTTGCGCGAATGGACTGATTGCAGCGTTGGCGAGGGGCTCGGCCGTGCGCGGCCCTTCGGCCTCCACAGGAGAAGGGCATGGGCCTTGTCACAGGCCGTTACCTTTGAGCCTTTCCATGCGCTTCCGTGCCATCCTTCTGCTGTGCGCCATGCTCATCGGCGGCCTGTCCGGCGCGTTCGGCCAGAATGCGACGGATGCGAAGGGCCGCAAGCAGGGGCCGTGGTCCAAGGCTTGGCCGAACGGTACGCTGCGGTACACGGGTCAGTTCGTGGACGATATGCCGGTGGGCGTCTTCAGGCACTTCGGGGAGGATGGCAAGCTCACCACGGTGCAGCATCATGCGGGCGATGGCAGCGTCAGCCGGGCGGAGCATTTCCACGCCAACGGCCAGGTGATGGCACGGGGCCGGTACGTGGGGCAGTCGAAGGACAGCACATGGAGCTACTTCGCGCTGGATGGTTCGCTGCGGAAAGTGGAACGGTATGCTTCGGGCAAGCTCGACGGCGAGCAGGTGACCTACTACCCTGGAGGGCAGGTGGCAGAGCGCGAGGAGCGGAAAGCCGGCATCCTTGAAGGGCCGAGCATGAGCTGGTTCCCAAGCGGCAAGGTGAAGAGCGAGTCGCACTACCGCAACGGTGAGCCGGAGGGCCGCATGGTGTTCTACTATCCCTCAGGGAACAAGGAGATCGAGGGCCAGATGATCAACGGCGATCGCGATGGCACGTGGTACTACTACAATTCCGATGGCTCGATCCAGGTTGTGATGCTCTACGCCCGCGGTCAACTCATCAAGGAGCGCAAGGAGAACGGGACATTCCGGGAGTACTACGATGACGAGCAGCTCAAGCGCGAGGTCACCTACCGGAAGGGCCGCCGTGAGGGCCCCTTCGCCGAGTACCATGCCAATGGCCGCTGGGTGATGAAACCGGTGCAGCCTGATCCGACGATGGGCGCTCCGGCGGATGTGGAGCGCGTGCTCGAGGGTCAGACGAAGCGCCTCGAGGGGACCTATGTGAATGATCAGCTGGAGGGCGAGGTGCGCGAATACGATGAGCGGGGTAGGCTGGTCAAGACAACGCGCTACGCGGCTGGCGTGGCACAGCCATGAGCAAGCACGGGCGAATCCTGGTAGCGATGAGCGGTGGCGTGGACAGCTCCGTGGCCGCGCTCATGCTGCATGAGCAGGGCTACGAGGTCATCGGCGTCACCATGAAGACCTGGGACTATGCGGATGCCAGCGGTGGCAGGCGGATCACCGGCTGCTGCGACCTCGACAGCATCAGCGATGCGCGCAATATGGCCGTGAGCCGCGGTTTCCACCATATGATCATCGACATCCGCGAGGAGTTCGGCGGGGCGATCATCGGCAACTTCACGCGCGAGTACATGGCAGGGCGCACGCCCAATCCATGCGTGCTCTGCAATACCTTCATCAAGTGGGAGGCGCTGCTCAAGCGCGCCGACATGATGGACTGCGAACTCATCGCCACCGGGCACTACGCCCAAGCCAGGCAGCTGGAGAGCGGGCGCTGGGTGGTGTCGAAGGGCCGCGATGAAACCAAGGACCAGAGCTATGTGCTGTGGGGGCTCGAGCAGAGGAACCTCGCGCGCACGCGCTTTCCCATCGGGCACTTCCGCAAGAGCGAGATCCGGCAGATGGCCCTCGAAAGCGGATTCCCTGAACTGGCGCAGAAAAGCGAGAGCTACGAGATCTGCTTCATCCCGGACAACGACTACCGTGGCTTCCTCAAGCGCAAGGAGCCTGAGGCGACCGCCAAGCTGGCGGGCGGCAAGCTCGTGAGCGTGAGCGGTGAGGTGCTCGGCGAGCACGACGGTTACCCCTTCTTCACCATCGGCCAGCGCAAGGGCCTGGGCATCGCCACAGGCGAGCCGCTTTACGTCACGGACATCAGGCCCGACACGAATACCGTGGTGCTGGGGCGGAAGGCCGACCTGCAGCGGACCAGCATGTGGGTGCGGCAGCCGAACTTCCAGAAGGTTAGCGCGTTGGAGGGGGAGATGGAGGCCGTGGTGAAGATCCGGTACAAGGACAAGGGCACGCCGGCTACGCTGCGCATGGACGGCGACCGGGTCCATGCGGATTTCCATGCGCCCGTCACAGGCATCGCACCCGGGCAGAGCGCCGTCTTCTACATGGGGGACGATGTGCTCGGCGGAGGGTTCATCGATCGCCCGCAACCCATCGCATGAGCAAAGCACCGATCCCGATCGCGCTGTTCCTGGCATTGCTGGCTACAGGATGCGGCAAGGAAGAGGCCTCCCCGGTGGACCTGGGCTTCGACTATTTCCCGCGCAAGGTGGGTTCCTGGATCGAGTACCAGGTCGATTCCACCTGGCAGGATGAGGCGGCCGGTGTGACGGGCAGCGTGAGCTACCGGTTGAGGGAAAAGGTGGTGGAGGCCTACACCGATCCCGCAGGCCGCCCGGCCTGGCGCATCCACCGCGTCGTGCGCGATGGATCGGGCGAGTGGGTGGTGCGCGATGTGTGGACCAGCACCATGAACGCCGTTGCGGCCGAGGTGGCTGAGGAGAATCTCCGCCGCCTGAAGCTGTCCTTTCCCGTGCGTGATGGCCGGCGCTGGGACATCAATTCGCTCAATGCCGCGGAGGGACTGGAGGTGGCGTTCCGGAACGTGGGGCTGCCGTGGACCGGTGATTCGCTCGGGTTCCCCCAGACCGTGCTCGTGCGGAACACCGTGCCCGCCAATGTGGTGGAGCGCCGCGATTTCGAGGAGCGCTATGCAAAGGGGGTGGGCTTGGTCCAGAAGATATGGCACGAATCGACCACGCAATCCTCCGGTACGCAGGGATGGAGGCTCGAGATGGAAGCAGTGGCCTTCGGAACGGAATGAAACGCGCGCGTCATACGGCAGGCTTCCTGATGCTCTTCAGCGCATCGTCTCTGATTGCGCAGACAGGCCCTGATTCCTATTGGGTCCGATTCTCGGATAAGGAGGGCACGCCGTACTCCATTGCTGAACCCGAGGCCTTCCTTTCACCCCGCTCCATCGCGCGGCGCCAGGCCCAAGGCATCGCCATCGATGAGCTTGACCTTCCGGTGGATCCCTCCTACATCGGAGCCGTGCTGGCCACCGGCGATGTGGAGCTCGTCAACCGCAGCAAGTGGTTCAACGCCATTACCATCCGCACGACGGACGAGCTTGCCCTTGCGGCCATCGAGGCGCTGCCCTTCGTGCAGACGGTCCGGAGCACCCGGCGCGCCGTTGCGCCGGTCCCCGCTCCTGTCGACAAGTTCTCGCTGGAGGCGCCGCCTGCCATGGTGCAGCGCGGTGGGCAACCCGAGGACTACGGTGCATCGTGGACGCAGATCAGCATGCTCAATGGCCATGAACTGCACGCCATGGAGGCGAAAGGGCAGGGCATGCTGATCGGCGTGCTCGATTCCGGGTTCGAAGGCACCGATTCGCTTGCCGCGTTCGATGGTCTGCGAGCACGGGAGGGCATCGTGCTCGCGCGCGACCTGGTGGCTCACGACGGGGATGTCTATGCGGATCATTGGCATGGGCGCAGCGTGCTTTCCTGCATGGCCGGCATCCTTCCGGGTTTCCTTCAAGGCACGGCCCCCTTGGCCGACTATGCCCTGGTGCGTACCGAGGAGGTGGCATACGAGCTGGTCATCGAGGAGGATAACTGGGTGGCGGGTGCCGAGTTGCTCGATAGCCTGGGCTGCGACGTGCTCAACACCTCGCTTGGCTACACCACCTACGACGACAGCCTTCAGAGCCATGCCTACGCCGACCTCGATGGTGCCACCACGCGCATCAGCATCGCGGCCGGCATCGCCTCCGAGAAGGGCATGATACCGGTGCAGAGCGCGGGCAACAACGGATGGAGCCCTTGGCGCCGCATCAGCGCGCCTGCGGATGCCGTGGATATCCTGGCCGTGGGTGCCGTGGGCGACCAGGGCATGCACGCCGGGTTCAGCGGTTTCGGGCCCAGCGCCGATGGCCGCGTGAAGCCGGACGTGATGGCGCTCGGCGCAGGCGCCATCGGCTTGCGGGCACAGGGCGATAGCATAGCGCCGCTGAATGGAACGAGTTTCTCAGCTCCCATCCTGGCCGGCCTGGTGGCCTGCCTGTGGCAGCTGCACCCGGAGCGAACGGCGCACGAAGTCATGGACGCCGTGAGGCGAAGCGCCCACCTCTACGGGACGCCCAATGACAGCATGGGCTACGGCATACCGGATTTCCTGCAGGCGCACGCCTGGCTCATGCAGGTCGGGATGGACGGTCACCGGGAGGCCGATGAACTGCTCGCCTATCCGGTGCCGTTCGATGACCGCCTCGTGGTCCGCATGCCCGGAGGGGAGGGACAGGTATCCGTACAGTTCCGGGATGTGGCCGGTCGCATTGCGCTGGAGCGCCAGGCACGCTTCGAAGGGGGTGAGCTCCGACTGGAAGGTCTGGATGCGCTGCGCTCCGGTGCCTACCTGGTCCAAGTCATGCTGGGCCAAGGCTCGATGACCGTGCGGGTCATGAAGACATGAATACGGCAGCCAGGCATCAAGCGCTTGATGCCGCCACGCTTCTGAGGGCCTATGCCATCGGGGCCTTCCCCATGGTGCAAGAGGATGGCGACCTGCATTGGCACCGACCGGACCCTCGCGCCATCTTCGATCTTGGCGCCATTGTGCCCGATCGCGTAACCGCGCGTCAGCTGCGGAACGGCCGATTCAGCATCACCGTGAACACGTCGTTCGAGGCGGTCATGCGGGGCTGCGCGCACCGGGAGTCGACCTGGATCGACGAGCGCCTTGTCCTGGCATACTCGGACCTGCATCGCAGGGGATACGCGCATTCTGTGGAGGCTTGGCGTGATGGAGCGCTCGTGGGCGGCATCTATGGCGTCGCGCTGGGTGCGGCCTTCTTCGGGGAAAGCATGTTCGGCGTGAACAATGCCGGCAAAGCGGCGTTCCATTCCCTGTCCGGAATCCTTAGGAAGGCCGGATTCAGGCTTTTTGATACGCAGTACATCAACGATTTCACACGATCCCTCGGAGCATTCGAGGTAAGCCGGTCCGAATTCGAGCGGCGCCTCGCCGATGCCCTGACCGAAACAGCACGATTCCAATGAGGAGCTTGGTAACCGTCATCGCGATGGCCTCCGCCGGGCACCTCGCAGCTCAAGGAGGCGTTACCGTGGAGGTCGTGCTCTCGAAACCGGATGCCGGCGGATACCTCATGCTGGCGGTTTGCCCTTCGGCCGATTCGTTCGCGAACGACAAGGGCTGTCGCACCATGCGCGTGCCCGTGAAAGGGGCGGTGGAACGCGTGGTATTCGCTGACCTGCCTCACGGCCCGCATGCCGTCAAGGTGTTCCATGATGTGAATGCGAACGGGACCTTGGATACGAACTGGATGGGCATTCCGCGGGAGCCTTACGGCTTCGGCAATGATGCCCTGGGCACCATGGGACCCCCGACCTTCCAGCAGGCTTCGGTGCGGGTGGGTCCCGGCGAGCAGGTGGCACGGGTCAGGATGAAGGGCTGACACGGTCCCGCAAGAGGCTCTGCGCTACGAGCAGGGCGGCGAGCGGGATGGTCCACGCAAGCTTGGCGGCGAATCGGTCGGCCACCATCACAAGCCCTGCATTCAGGAAGGCGTTCAGCACATAAGCCGAGATCAGAACCAGGGCCGCCGAACAGCCCTTGGAGCGCCACGTCCGGCGTACGAAAGCGTACGCGAGCAGCAGCACGGCCGAAAGGGCCATGATTCCGGCTTGGACTCGGCTGAGGGAATCGAGATGCGGTGGGGTCAGCAGGCCGGCCGACTGGCGGGAATGGGCGAAGGCCACCGCATCACCCGGGATGTGCGCTTCGATCCGCTGCTGGAGGAGCGTGCCGTCTGCAAAGGGTCCCATGCCATCCGCCGGGTCGAACCGCAACAGCTGACGCGACCCTGCGGAGAGCCAAGCCTTGCCGTGGAGCAAGAGAAGCTCCGGGTCGCGCAGGGACTCCGCGATGATGGCCTTGAATTCAGGTTCTGCGGCGCTCCAGCTGGGGAAGCGATTCAGCGGGCTGTCGGGCCCCCACAGGAAGGCATCGGCGCTGGATGGCATGCTTGGGGCCCCGCAGATCACGAGATCCTCACCGGGGCAGTGCTTCTCCAGGTAGCGCTGCAGGATGCCTTCCTCGGCCATGTGCGCCATGAAGAAGACGTGCTTGCTCTTGGCCAGGCTGGACCCCATGGGGATGAGGGCGACGGCCATCAGCGGCACGAGCAACCCCGCGCGCCGCCAGGCGTGACTGCCCGTGCCTGCCGCCCTGCTGATGCGGATCGCGACGGGGATGAGCAGGAGAGCGAGGGGCACGTGCGACATGTGCATGGCGAAGGCAAGCACGAAGACCCCATGCAACAACCAGCGCTGGCCGCGTGGCGGCTCGCCCGCAATGAGCAGCAGAAGGCTCAGGATGAGCATGGGCGTGAAGGCATCGGCCATGAGCTGTCCGCTCACGAATGGGAGGCCAGACAGCGTGCAGAGCGCCAGCACGATGATGGCGCGGTTCCGCAGCCTGGTGATACCCGCCCAGGCAAGCGTGAGGGAAAGGCACCACCAGAGCAGCGCGCATTGCGCCAGCGTCGAGATCCAAAGTGTAAGGCCATTCAGGCTGGTGATGCGCAGGAAAAGGCCGTAGGTGATCGGCCGGTCGACAAGCGTGTCCAAGGTGAAGCCGCTGCCGAGGTAGGAGGAGGTGTCGGAGTAGACGAGCGGATAGCCATTCCAGATGGCAGCCCCCATGAGCCCTGTGATGGCCAATGCGCCCCAGAGCAGATTGGGCAGTGTGGCCGTTGAAGGCATCGCGGTGGCGGATCAGCGCGCGTTGCGCACGACCTCTGGCACAACCGCCTGGCGCTCGCCCAGGTAGCGCTGATAGTTCTCCGTGTAACCGGCGCGGTGCGCGAGCACGTCCCGGCCCACACCCAGCAAGGCCATCACGGCATCGGTGGCCTCGCGCAGCCCGTTGCTGCCGCCGCTGTTGGCGGTGACCATATCCACCTCGCCACGCGCGATGACCTGCTCCACGAGCCAGGCGGTAACGGGACTGCCGATCATCACCCGCAGGCAGCAGCGCGAAGCCACGGGCAGGTCGAGCACATCGTCGAAGAAGAAGGCCACCTCATCGGCCTGCAGTCCGTGCTTCGCGAGAAAGGCATCGAAGGCCTCGGGCTTGTTGGTGAAGCCCATGTACACGCCGTGCAGCCGCTCGCGCTGGGCGAAGCGCTCCGCATAGGGGTTGTGCTGACCGGTGATCACCGCGGCCTTGGGCAGGTGACCGTCCCGCAGCCAAAGGGCGAAGCGCAGCAGATTCACACCCATGCTGCCCACCTCGCTGAAGGGGCTTCCTCCCTCAGCATCCTTGAAGCCGTCGTTGAACACGCCGTCCCAGTCGAAGAGCACGGCCTTGGTGCGGGCCAAACGGCGCAGGAGCTCAGGCTCCGGGGCAGTGGTGCGGAGACCGTGGGTGGTGAAGGGGAGGAGGAGGCTCACAGGGATCCGTTGCGTGTTGGCTTGTTACGTGTTGCGGGTTGGATGGACGACCCGCAACACGTAACGCGTAAGCTGTCAACACGCCACGCGCGCAGGCCGGAGCGCAGCCTACCCCGCGATCGCCTTCATCAGGTCCTGGATGTCGAGCATGCCGAGCTGCTTGCCGTTCTCGCTCACGCTCAACGTGTCCACCTTGTGCTCCTTGAAGGCCTTCTGGGCCTCGTCGAGCAGGGCCTCCGGGCTGATGGTGAAGGGCGCGTTGAACTTCAGCGTGCTCAGCTTCTTCGCGAGGAACTTGTTGCCCTCCTTCTCGATGCCGCGACGTAGGCCACCATCGGTGAAGACACCCACGTTCTTGCCCTTGCCGTCAACCACCATCACGGCACCGAAGCCATGCTTGGTCATCTCCACCAGGGCCTCGCTCACGGTGGCGCTGTCCTTCACGATGGGGTTGCTGCGCGAGAGCACGTCCTTCACCTTCATGGTGATCAGGCGCGTATCCACGTAGAACTGCTTGGTGCCGATGGCCGTGAAGTGGTTGTCGGTGAGCTGCTTCATCAGCTTCCAGGGCACGGTGATGGTGTGCACGCCGAGCTCCACCGCATTGCGCACATGCTCCACGGTGCGCACGCTGCTGAACATGATCTTGGTGTCGTAGCCGTAGTAGTTCACGGCGCGCACGCACTGCTCCACGAGGGCGAGGGCGTCGTGGCCTTGATCCTGCAGGCGGCCGACGAGCGGGCACACGTAGGTGGCCCCGGCTTGCATGGCCATGTAGGCCTGCTGGATGGTGTACACCAGGTGCACGTTCACCATGATGCCTTCGTTGCGCAGCATCTTGCAGGCGCGCAGGCCCTCCAGGCTCACGGGGATCTTGAAGACGGTGGTCTCCTTCTTCAGGCCCATCTTCAGCTGGCGCTTGGCCTCCTTCACCACTTCCTCGGCGGTCTCGCCCAAGGCCTCCACCTGCAGGATGGGGACCTTCTTGGCGAGGTCGAGGATCATCTTGTCGATGTTCGTGACCCCGCCCCGGTGCATGAAGGTGGGCGTGGTGGTGAGGCCGGTGAGGAAGCCGAGCTTGAAGGCTTCGTCGATCTCCTTGATGTCGGCGCTGTCGAGGTAGAGTTCCATGGAATGCGGAGTGTGTTGGGGCGACCATATGGTCGCCCGTACTTTAATCTATGGGGTTACAGTGACGTTGCGGTGCTTCACCTCCACGGCGTGAAGGTCGAGCAGGGGCTTGATGAATTCCTCCAGGTCGTACACGCAGAGTTGGCTGGCGGCGTCGCAGAGGGCGGTGCTGGGGTCGGGGTGGGTCTCGATGAACACACCGTCCACGCCAGCGGCCACGCCGGCCCGGGCGATGGTGGGCATCACGTCGCGATTGCCGCCGCGGGGATCGGCACTGGGGATGCCGTACTTGCGGATGCTGTGCGTGATGTCGAACACCACGGGGTAGCCGGTTCTCCGCATGTGGTAGAAGGCACGCGGGTCCACGATGAGGTCGTTGTAGCCGAAGGTGTAGCCGCGCTCGGTGAGGATGATCTTGTCGTTCCCCACGCTCACGCACTTCTCGGCCGGCTTCACCATGTTGTCCGGCGCCAGGAACTGCGCGTGCTTCAGGTTGATGACGGCGCCGGTCTTCGCGGCCTCGGTCACCAGGGTGGTCTGCATCACCAGGTAGGCCGGGATCTGCAGCACGTCCACCACCTCGGCGGCGGGCTTGGCCTGGCTGGGGTAGTGGATGTCCGTGAGGATCGGGAAGCCGAAGTCTTTCTTGATGCGGGCCAGCACCTTCAGCCCTTCTTCCAGGCCGGGGCCCTGGTAATAGTCCACGCTGCTGCGGTTGTCCTTGGTGAAGCTGCTCTTGTAGATCACGGGCAGCTTCAGGCGCTCGCTCACCTCCTTGAGCTTCTCGGCGGTGCGCAGCATCACATCCTCGGTCTCGATCACGCAGGGACCGGAGATGAGGAAGAGCTGCTCGGAGCCGCAGGCGATGTTGCCGACGTGGACGATCTTGGACATGGTGGCAAAGGTACCTTACCGCTCGGTAGCCGGTCCCTCCACGCTCAGGTCGAACAGGAGCTCCCCGAGCAGGAAGCCTTCCAGCTGATCTCCGGCGTTCAGCGGTCCCACTCCGGCAGGGGTGCCGGTGAAGAGCAGGTCGCCGGTCTCGAGGCGCATGTAGCGCTCCACATGCGCAATCAGGGCGGGCACGTCGAAGATCATCTGTCCGCTGTGCCCGGATTGCGCTACTTGACCATTGCGTTTGAGCATGAATTCCAGGTGGTGCCCTGCCGGGAAGGATTCCACCGCAGTGAACACCTGAGCCACGTAGGCCGAACCGTCGAAGGCCTTGGCCTTCTCCCATGGCAGGCCTTTCGCCTTCAGCTCCTGCTGCACGTCGCGGGCGGTGAGGTCCAGTCCGATGGTGACGCGATCGGCGAGGGCCTGGCCATGGCGCCTGGCGATGGCGAAGACCAGTTCGATTTCGTGGTGCACATCGGTGCTGAAGGCCGGCAGCTGGATGGGGCCTCCGTGCGGGATGAGTGCCGACTCCGGCTTGAGGAAGACCACCGGCTCTTCCGGCAGGTCATTGCCCAGCTCTCTGGCATGCGCGCCGTAATTGCGCCCGATGCAGATGATCTTCATGCGTTGAGGTCGGATAAGGCGGCCCGCATCACGGCCAAGGTGCTCCCGGGCAGCTCCGCTTTGGTCATCAGCCACTGCAGGTAGCCCGGGTCGTTGCGGCCGATGTTCTCCAGCGACCAGCCGTTGTACTTGCCGAAGGTGAGGCAGATGCTCCCCGCTTCATCGAACCGGAGCTTCCCGGCTGCATCAGGGCTGCGCTGGCGATCCCCGCTGAGTTCGCCAAGGAAATCAACCGTGCCCTGCAGCCGGTCGGGATAGCGCTCGAGCTGGGCCAGCAGCACATCGGCAGTGGCTTCCACGTCGGCCAGTGCATCGTGCGCGCCCTCATGCTCGCGGCCGCAGTAATAGCGCAGCGCTGCGCTGAGGTCGCGCGGCTCCATCCGGTGGTAGATGCGCTGCACATCGACGATGCGCAGACGGGCATGGTCCCACTCCACGCCCACGCGGAACAGTTCCTCCGCGAGGAAGGGCACATCGAATCGCAGGCAATTGAATCCGGCAAGGTCGCACCCCTCAAGGGCGGCGAGCACTTCAGGCGCCACCGCATCAAGGGGGGGCGCCATGGCCACGTCCAGGTCCGTGATGCCGTGCACAGCGGTCGCTTCTGCAGGGATGGGGATACCGGGATTCACCAGGGTCTGATAGGTCACCCGGGCGCTGTCCGGCATGAGCCGCACGATCCCGATCTGGACGATCCTGTCCTTACCGATGCGGGTTCCGGTGGTCTCGAGGTCGAAGAAGGCGAGTGGGCGTTCAAGGGCCAGGCGCATGCCACGAAGGTGCATGAAAGACGGGGCCCCGGCATCACCGGGGCCCCGCGAGTTCTTCACAGATCGGCAGGTCAGCGCACCTTCAGCTTCACGTACTGGTACTTGCCGTACTTCTCGGTGTTCTGGTAGTCGCCGAGGTACCGCGGGCCCTGCACCAGGTGGTTCACCGCCTCGAGCATCAGCTTGTTTGGGTCGGCGCCACGGGCCTGCACCGCCTCCACCAGGCGCTTTCGGGCGTCCTCCATGCGCTGCCGGCTCAGGTTGTCGTTGGTGCCGAAGGTCCTGGTGGGCACCTTGGATGCGCTCGCTTCCACCACCACTCGCGCCTCGCCCTTCTCATTGATGAGCTTCACCACAACATCGATGAACTCCTTCCAGCGGGCATCCCCCTGATCGATGTCCTTCATGTTGTAGGCGTAGAACTTGGCGAACTCATCCGCATACGTGGCCACGGGGGCCGTGTGCTTGCCCGCCTTCTCCTTCACCTCCGCATCGGTGAGCGGCTTCTCCTTGCCTTCTTTGGTCACCTTGCCCTCCTTGGGTTCCTTCCCAGGCTCGACGACGGCCACAGCGCCATCCTTCGGCTTCACCGGTTCGCCTTTCTCCTTCTTGCCCGGCGGCGCTCCCTTCGGGAGGTCCACGATGCTCGCCGGCCCGCCGAGGGACACCGGAGCGAGGTAGATCTCCTTGTTGATCTCCTGATAGGCGCTCTCGCACTCCACGAAGATGTCTTCCGTATGAACGGTCTTGTCGTTCACCCGGTAATCGAGGTTGTACTCGCGGCAGGGCGGCAGGATAGCGACATAGACGCCATCGCGCTGGCGCGGCTTGTAGGCCTTCACCTCGCCGGTGCTCTTGTCCGTCACGTAGAGGATGGTGCTGGGCGGCAGCGATTCGCCGGCGGCCGGAATGATATAGCCCTTGAGCACGGTGAGCCCCTCGGCCTCCCGTTCGCTGGGCAGGTCAACGAAGTAGATGTCCTTCTCGCCGAAGCCGCCCATCTGGTCGCTGCTGAAGTACCCGCGGCGGCCATCGGCGGTGGTGATGAAGAAGACATCATCATCCACGGTGTTCAGGGGATAGCCCAGGTTCACCGGCGGGGTCCAAGTGCCATCGTCCTGCATCTCGGTCTGGAAGATGTCGAACCCGCCCATGCTGTTGTGGCCCATGGAGCTGAAATACATGGTGCGGCCATTGGGATGGATGAAGACGCCGTCCTCGTCGTAAACGGTATTCACCACGTTCCCCAGGTTCTGGGCCTTGCTCCAGGCCCCGTTCGGCAAGCGCACGACGCGGTAGATGTCCCGGCCGCCTTGGCCGCCCGGGCGGTTGCTGATGAAGTAGAAGGTGTTCCCGTCGGCCGTGAGCGCGCCGTGGGTCTCCCAAGAGCGCGTGTTGATATCGCTTCCCATGAGCACGGGGTCGGTCCAGACCTCACCCACCAGCTTGCTCTCGTAGATGTTCCCGTCGCCGCCGTCGTCGCGGTAGATGTAGAGGGTCTGGCCATCGGCGGCCACATTCAACGAGCCCAAGTGACCGGCGCCCTTGGGGTTGATGTTGAGGAGTTCAGGCGCCTGCCAGTTGCCCTCGCGGTCCTTGTAGCTCACGTAGATGTTCTCGTACGGCAGGCCGGCGATGGGGTCCAGCACATTGTTGTTGCTGCTGTCCGGCCGGATCCTGCGCGAGGTGTAGAAGAGGGCGTTGCCGTCCACGCTGAGCACCGGGCTGAAGTCGGGATGGTCGCCATTGACCACGGGACCAACATTCGACACCTGGAAGCCCAAGGGGGTCTTGCGTAGTTCGCGCGCGCTGGCGGTCTGCTCCTTGCCGCGGATCGCCATGGGCCGCAGGGCATGCTTCGCATCCACCTCGTCCACGAATTTCTGGTAGAGCTGGTCGGCCTTGTCGAACTGCTCACCGAGATGATAAGCGCGGGCCAGGTAGTAATCGACCTCCACCGGCGCATTGCGCTCCCGGGAATCGAAGGGGTCGTAGCCGGTGGTGTTGAATCCGCCGTAGCCGCCGCTCTTGCGGAGCATGGAGGCCTTCTCCAAGTAAGGGAGGGCCTTGGCCTTCTGGTTGTAGGAGCTGAAGTAGCTCAGGCCCAGCTTGTAGTTGAGGTTGGCATTTTCGGCATCCTGCTCCAGTAGCTCCTTCCAGATCTCCGCGGCCTGGTTGAAGAGCTTCTCCTCCATCAGCTTGTTGCCCTCCTCGAACTTCCAGGTTGTGGATGTGCTCGGCTGGGCGCTGACAGGCAGGCAGAGGACCGCCAGGATGGCGAAAAGGGCGAAGGAGTACCCGTGCTTCATGGAATCCGCGGATGGGGGCGATGGGATGAACGAACGGGGTCTAAAGTAGGATTTTCCCTCAGCCTGCGAGGTCAATAGGCCTGTTCCGTCGACCACTGCTCCAGGATGTCGGCAACGCGCCTCACGAAGCGGCCGCCTAGCGCGCCGTCCACCACGCGGTGGTCATAGCTATGGCTCAGGAACATCATGTGGCGGATACCGATCATGTCGCCGGTGGGCGTCTCGACCACGGCCGGTTTCTTGCGGATGGCGCCGGTGGCCATGATGGCCACTTGGGGCTGGTTGATGACCGGCGTGCCAAGCACGTTGCCGAAGGTGCCTACGTTAGTCACCGTATAGGTGCCGCCGCTCACCTCATCGGGCTGGAGCTTACCGGCACGGGCGCGGTTGGCGAGGTCGTTCACCTTTTTCGCCAGCCCCACCAGGTTCAACTGGTCAGCGTTCTTGATCACGGGGACGATGAGGTTCCCGCTGGGAAGTGCGGCGGCCATGCCGATGTTGATGTCGCGCTTGCGGATGATGCTGTAGCCGTCCACCTGCACGTTCACCATGGGCATCTCCTTGATGGCCTGCACGATGGCCATGATGAAGACGGGGGTGAAGGTGAGCTTCTCGCCTTCCCTCTGCTCGAAGGCCTTCTTCGCCTTCTCGCGCCAAAGCACCAGGTTGGTGACGTCGGCCTCTACGAAGCTGGTGACGTGCGGGCTGGTGCGCTTGCTCATCACCATGTGGTCGGCGATGAGCCGGCGCATCCGGTCCATCTCGATGATCTCGTCGCCTGGGGCGGCCACCAGGGCGGGAGCGGGGGGCGGCGCCGGAGATGGCGGCGCGGCAGAGGCCGGAGCGGACGGGGGGGCGATGGAAGGCGCGGCAACGCGCTCAGGGGCCTGGGCAGCACCGCGGTTAGGCAGGTAACCGAGGATGTCCTTCTTGGTGACTCGGCCGCCCTCGCCGGTGCCGGTGATGGCCTCGAGCTCGGCCATGCTGATGCCTTCGCTCTGCGCGATGTTCCGCACCAGCGGGCTGTAGAACTTCCCGCTCGCACCGGTTCGGGACACCGGTATGGCGGCGGCGGATGCGGGCACGGCCGGCATGGCTACAGGGGGCGCCGCCGGGGAGGGAGCCTTTGCTGAACCGTTCGCAGGGGCAGGGGGCGGCGCGGCTGCCGAGCCGCCGATGCGCGCAATGGGCTGCCCCACCTTCACCACGTCGCCCTCCTTCACCAGCTGCTCGCTGAGGATGCCGGCCTCCGGAGCGGGCACTTCGCTATCCACCTTGTCGGTGGCGATCTCCACGATGGGCTCGTCGGCCGCTACCGCGTCGCCGGGCTTCTTCAGCCATTTCGTGATCGTGGCCTCGGCCACGCTCTCGCCCATCTTGGGCAGCAGGATCTCGATGGATGCCATGGAACCGTGCGCCCTGTTGGGCGGCGGCCAAATGTAACCACCGGCATCGGGTGCTCAGGCCCGCCCCAGGTGGGAGAAGCCCCGGATCACCAGCCGCAGATCGCGCCAGGGGCTATAATCCTTGGCATACTCCACGTTGGCCCGCTGCACGGCGAGTTCGCTGTTGAGCGACGTTCCGGTGAGCGTGTCCAGGACGCCGGGCCGGATGGCCGGGAGCCGTAGCACCCGATGACCGCCTTGGCGGTACCCCACCCAGCTCCGCCTGCCGAGAAGCACCCTCCAGGCGTTGCGCACCAAGCCAATGCGGTCCTTCACCAGCAGCCAGGCAATGGGCAGGCCCGCGAGCAGGGTCAGGCTCAGGGCGGTATCGAGCAGCCGCTTGGCCCGTTTCCCCGCAGCGCTGCTCACGGCATGCTCCTCCAGGACGTCCATATCGGCCAGGCTCTCGATGCTGCTGGGGCCGATGATGAACTCGCCATCGGGTTGGGCCACCTTGAACATGGCGCCGGCGCGCTTGAGCCCCTCCATGAGGTCGATGATGCGGCGGTAGGGAAGGTCCTGTGCGCAGAAGACCACCTCGTCCACGCCCTGTCGGCGGATGGTGCGCTTGATGGCCTTGAGGGCGCCCTCATCCAAGGCTTCGGCGGCCGTCATCTGCAGCTGCCTCCCCAGGCCGTAATGGGTCTGCCAGAGGAGGGCCAGTGCCCTGCGCGCCTCTTGCGCCGACCCGATGGCGAGCACGCGCTGACGCTCACGGTCGCGCAGCCCGTACCCTTTCACGCGCAGCAGGCTCAGGGCTGTGCGCGAAGCGAGGCCAGCCGCCACGACAGGGACCACCTGCAGCAGCGCAGGCAGCCCGCGCCAGCGGCCGGGATCGGAAGGCTCGCCGTTCAAGGCCAGCCAGAGCAGCACGACCGCGGCGAAGAGCAGCGACCCCTTCAGCAGGTTGAGGAGCTTCACGGGCCTGTCGTAGGCGCCCGCCAGGCCGAGGCAGGCCACCATCAGCAGTGTCCATGCGGCTAAGCGCTCCGGCACCTGCGGCGCTGCGAGCCCGGAATGCCCGAAGGCGAGGGCGAAGGCCCAGAGCAGGAGCACATCCAGCATGGGGAGCAGCGCCCGGCTCAGGAAGCGCGTGACGATCGCGGCCGCGGCGCTGAGGTAGATGCTGCCGGTGATGAGCAGGCTGAGCAGGTCGGTCCTCCTTCGCGTGAAGTGCTTCTTGGCGAAGATGGCCATGGCGTTGTAGAAGACGAAGACGTAGTTCACGCTGCTTTTCTTGGTGCTCTCGCCCTTGTAGTGGATGATCCGCGCCTCGGGCAGGTACCAGTTCTCATAGCCGCCCAAGGTGATGCGGTAGCTGAGGTCGATGTCCTCCCCGTACATGAAGAAGCTCTCGTCCAGCAGGCCCACTTCATCCAACGTGCGCCGCCGCAGGAACATGCAGGCCCCGGAGAGGATCTCGATGCGGGCGCGCTCATTCTCGGGCAGGTGGCCCAGGTGGTAGCGGCCGAAGACGCGGCTGCGGGGGAACAGGCGCGTGAGGCCGATGATCTTGTAGAAGGCCACTGCAGGGGTGGGCAGGCCGCGCTTGCTCTCGGGCAGGAAGCGGCCCTTGCCATCGATCATCTTCACGCCCAGGCCTCCGGCCGTCGGATGGGCGTCCAGGAAGCCGATCACTTTGTGGAACACGTCCTCGCCCACCACGGTATCAGGATTGAGCAGCACCACGTACTCCGAACGGCTCGCGCGGATGGCCTGGTTGTTCGCCCGGCTGAAGCCCACGTTCTCTGCATTGGCGATCAGGCGCACCTGCGGGAACTTCTCCTTCACCATCTCCACGCTCCCGTCGGTACTGAGGTTGTCCACCACGAATACATCCCCCTCGATTCCATCGAGCGCCGTGAACACCGTGCGCAGGCACTGCTCCAGGTAGGCCTTGACGTTGTAGTTGACGATGATGACGCTGAGCTTCATGCGGGCCCGGGGGCGTGCTGGTGCGAGCGCTTGGCGGTGTGCCTTATCGCCTGATCGTTTGCTCATAGGGTTTCCGGTCGGCGATGCTGCGCCCCAGGGTCACCTCGTCTGCCTGGTCAAGGCCGCTGCCCACGCTGATGCCGCGTGCGATGGCGGTGACGAGCACGCCGGCCTCGGTGAGCCGGCGGTTCAGGTAGAACCCCGTGGTATCGCCCTCCAGGGTGCCTCCCAGGGCGAGCACCACCTCGCGCACACCGCCCCGGAGCACACGGTCCATGAGCTCCTGGGTATTCAGGTCATCCGGGCCGAGGCCCTCCATCGGGCTGATGACGCCGCCGAGGACGTGGTAGAGCCCGCGGTATTGGCGGGTACCCTCGATGGCGATCACGTCTCGGATGTCCTCCACCACGCAGATGAGGCCGGCATCGCGCGCGGGGTCGCGGCAGATGGCGCAACGCGGCTCGTCGCTGATGTTGCAGCACACCTCGCAGTAGCGGAGCTCGTCGCGCATGCGGCGGATGGCCTCGCTGAAGCGCGCCACCTCCTGCGGCTCGCGCCGGAGCAGGTCGAGCGCCAGGCGCATGGCGGTGCGCCGGCCGATGCCGGGGAGGCTGGCCAGCTGGTCCACGGCGTTCTCGAGCAGCGCGGAGGAGAGGGACATGCGGCAAAGGAAAGGCTTGGTGGGGCAGGAGCCTGACTCAGGCCTGCCCGCGAGGCCCCAGCTCAATGACCTCAAGGTCCCCGGGGCGGCCCTCCGCCAGGGTGAACCGCAGCGCCGTGCGCACCTTGTGCCAGCCGTGCCTGCCTGCGGCGCCGGGATTGAGGTGCAGGCAGTTCAGCGTCGGGTCGAACTGCACCAGCAGGATGTGCGAATGGCCGCAGATGAAGAGGCCGGGCGGGTCGCGGCGCAGCTCTTCCGCAACTGCTCGGTCGTAGCGCGGAGGCCTTCCGCCGATGTGCGTCATCCACACACGCACGCCGCCGCAGGTGAAGCGCTGGTGCTCGGGGAAGGACGCGCGTGCCTTGGCGTCGTCGATATTGCCCCAGACCGCGCGCAGCGGCTTCCAGCGCGCGAGCTCATCGGTCACGCTCAGGTCACCGATGTCGCCCGCATGCCAGATCTCATCGCATGGCGCGAAGTGCTCCTGGAGCCTGGGGTCGAGCCAACCGTGTGTGTCGGAAAGGAGGCCGATGCGCATGGGGCGAAGATGACAGAAGGTCGGGGGTTGAAGGTTGAGGTGAAGGCAGGTTGGGTGCTGGGCCCACAACCATCGACCGATCGGGCCTGTCGCCGCGAAGCGACCCGCAGCCTGCTCAACCCTGCTGCCCCAAGTACTTTCGCCGCCCGCATGGAGATCCTCCCGCGCTACTTCCTCGAGATCGCCTTCAACGGCACGGCCTACCGCGGCTGGCAGCGGCAGCCCTATGCGCCCAGCGTGCAGGCCGAGGTGGAGCGCGCGCTGCAGTTCGCCCTGCACCGGCACAAGGTGAATGCCGTGGGCTGCGGCCGCACCGACACCGGCGTGCACGCCACGCGGTACTTCTTGCATTTCGACGGGCCCAGCGATGCGCCCTTGGATGAGCGCTTCGTGTACAGCCTCAACAGCCTGCTGCCCGACGACATCGCCGTCAAGCGCGTGATCAGCGTGCCGGACGACGCGCATGCCCGCTTCAGCGCCACCGAGCGCGGCTATTGTTACCGCATCCACCGGCTGAAGGATCCCTTCCTCACGCATCTGTCGCACCAGCTGAAGCCAGCGCTGGATGTGGTGGTGATGAACGAGGCCTGCCGCACCCTCATCGGCACGCACGACTTCAGCAGCTTCCAGAAGGTGGGCAGCGATGTGAAGACCAGCCTCTGCGACGTGCGCGAGGCGCGCTGGGAGGAGACGTCCAACGGCTATCTCTTCCGCATCAAGGCCGATCGCTTCCTGCGCAACATGGTGCGCGCCGTGGTGGGCACCTGCATCCGCATCGGCAAAGGGCAGCAGCCCGCCGCCCACATGGCCGAGGTGCTGGCTGCACGGGACCGCCACACCGCCGGCCGGAGCGCCCCTGCCTGCGGGCTTTACCTGGAGCATGTCGTGTATCCATTCCTGCCGAGCGATCTTTGCTGCCCGGAATAAACCGCACAGGCGGAAGGACGGAGAGGGATGCACGGGCTAGAGGCACAAATCCATCGGGCTATCCGCGCATCGGCGTCCCGGCGGCCATCCATCCTGGTATGAGCTCCGCGCAAGGCAAGGCATTCGACCGCAAGCTCTTCGGGCGCGTGTTCGCATTCACGCGTCCCTACCGTGCGGTCTTCTGGTCGACGTTCGCGCTCACCATCCTGCTCGCGGCCATTGGGGTGGTGCGTCCGCTCCTCATGGGCGACATGATCGATGACTACGCCCTCACCGGCGACGAGCGGGGCCTGTGGACGGTTACGCTCATCGTGGTTGCCCTGCTGCTGGTGGAGACGATCGTCCAATTCTACCAGGCCTACTGGACCGCCTGGCTGGGGCAGGCCGTCACCTTCGACCTGCGTCAGCGGCTCTATGCCCGCATCATGGGGTTCAAGCTCCGCTGGTTCGACCGTACGCCCATCGGGCAGCTGGTGACACGCGTGATCAGCGACATCGAGACCATCGACGACATCTTTTCCCAGGGCCTGCTCATGATCATGGGCGACATCCTGAAGCTGGTGGTGGTGGTGGCCGTGATGCTCATCGTGAACTGGAAGCTGGCGCTGCTGAGCATGGTGCCGATCCCGCTGCTGCTGTGGAGCACCAGCATCTTCAAGAACAGCATCCAGAAGAGCTTCCAGGATGTGCGCACGCAGGTGGCGCGGCTCAACACGTTCGTGCAGGAGCACATCCAGGGCATGGCCGTGGTGCAGCTCTTCGGGCGCGAGGAGCAGGAGTTCCGCAAGTTCAAGGAGATCAACCGGGAGCACCGCGCCGCGCACATCCGCAGTGTGCTCGCCTACAGCATCTTCTTCCCTGTAGTGGAGGTCCTCAGCGCCATCTCGCTCGGCTTCCTGGTATGGTGGGGGGTGAAGGACGTACTGGCCGGCCATGCCACGCTGGGCGATGTCTTCGCCTACATCCTCTTCATCAACATGCTCTTCCGGCCCATCCGACAGCTGGCCGACCGCTTCAACGTGCTGCAGATGGGCATGGTGGGCAGCGAGCGCGTCTTCAAGGTGCTGGATACCGAGGCGGCCATCGCCGACGAAGGAACCGCCTCGACCGCCGGGCTCCGGGGCGACATCCGCTTCGATGGGCTCTGGTTCGCCTATGCCGATGATACCCCGGAGGAGGAACCCCGGTGGGTGCTGCAGGACGTGAGCTTCGAGGCCCGTGCGGGGCAGATGATCGCGCTGGTTGGCGCCACGGGCAGTGGCAAGAGCAGCATCATCAAGGTACTCAGCCGGGCCTATGAGTTCCAGAAGGGCGCAGTGCTGCTGGATGGCGTTGACATCAGGGACTACCGCTTGGGCGACCTGCGGCGGAGCATCAGCGTGGTGCTGCAGGATGTCTTCCTCTTCAGCGACACGATCCACAGCAACATCACGCTGCACGACCCCTCCGTGAGCCGCGCTGAGGTGGAGGCCGCGGCACGGGAGGTGGGCGCGCACGACTTCATCATGAAGCTGCCCAAGGGCTACGACACCGAGGTGGGCGAGCGCGGCGGCATCCTCAGCACGGGCCAGCGGCAGCTGCTCGCGTTCATCCGCGCGGCGGTCCAGCACCCCAAGGTGCTCGTGCTGGATGAGGCCACAAGCAGTGTCGACAGCCTGAGCGAGCAGCTGATCCAGCAGGCCACCGAGCGCATCACCCGTGGGCGGACCAGCATCGTCATCGCCCATCGCCTGAGCACGGTGCAGCACGCCGATCGCATCCTGGTCCTTGAGAAGGGGCGCGTCATCGAGCAGGGCACCCACCAGGAGCTGCTGCTGCGCGGAGGCGCTTACCGCAAGCTCTACGACCTGCAGTTCAGGTAGCCGGCTCGTCGGCGCGCATTCCGGCCTCAGCGGGTATTCCGACGGGCTCGGTGGCTCGGCGCCGCGCTCCAGGGAGGCACAAGGCAACCTTCGGGGCCGAACCCTTGTCATCCATCTACCCTGAAGCCCTGACCATGCCGTACGACCTCCCAACCATTCGCACCTGGAGCCTTTCGGGCTGCCTGATCCTCGGGTTGGCCGCCAAAGCGCAGCACGACCATGGGCACGCAACCGGCCACGGGCCATCCGCTCCGGCCCCAACGCTACATGGCGAGTACGTGGAGAACAAGGGCCAATGGCAGAGCCCCATCCTCTACCGGGCCGATTTCGGTGTGGTAGCGCTGTTCGCAGAGCGCAACCGCCTCGTGTTCTCCAAGCTGGATGAAGCGGTGCCCGACCGCGTTCACGATGCCCAGCACGAGGGTCCAGGAGCCATGCAGCGGGTCAGGGTGAATGGCCATGCTTGGTATGCCTGGTTCGAGGGAGCGAATGCCGCTGCGCAGGTCACCGCCGAGGGGCGATCGGTGGATTACTTCAACTACTTCATCGGGGCCGACCCGGCCGCTTGGGCATCAGAGGTGCATCATTTCGGTGAGGTGCGCTACCGCGAGCTGTGGCCGGGGGTGGACCTCCGCCTGCATGAGGAGGCCGGCGGGTTCAAGTATGATGTGCTGCTGGCCGACCGGGAGGCCGCGCAGCAGGTTCGCTTCCGCTATGAGGGGCTGGACGGTATGGCCATCGATGAGCATGGCCGGCTCCTGCTGCAGACCTCCGTGGGAGAGCTCAAGGAGATGGCCCCCATCGCGTGGTATGCTGATGGCGACCGGGAGAAGGTGCCCTGCCGCTTCACCCTGGAGGGCAGCACCGTGGGCTTTGCCTTCGGCAAGGGCGTCGTTGCCGACCGCCCTATCGTGATCGACCCCACGCTGGTGGCCAGCACGCTTAGCGGTACCGGGAACATCGGCACCACGCAGAACTACGGGCATACCGCCACCTACGACATCCTGGGGAACATCTACACCGGGGCCATCTGCTTCGGCCAGGGCTATCCGGCCACGCCAGGTGCGTTCGATGGCACCAACAACGGCGGCATCGACATTGCGGTGAGCAAGCTCAACCCCACGGGCACCACGCTGCTTTTTGCCACCTACCTCGGCGGCAACAGCGGCGACTATCCACACAGCCTGGTGGTGACCACCAATGGAGAGCTTACGGTGTTCGGGAGCTCGGCATCGTCGGATTATCCGGTGAGCGCAGGTGCGTTCGATCCCACGTACAACGGGGGCGCCGCGGATATCGTGGTCACGAAGCTGAATCCCACGGGGACCGCCCTGGTCGGCAGCACCTACATGGGCACGCCCGGCAACGATGGCCGCAATTCATTCACGAGCAACTACGGCGATACCTACCGCGGCGAGGTGATCTGCGATGCTGCGGGAAGGATCTATGTGGCCAGCTGCTCCGATTCCCCGGGCTTCCCGGTGAGCGGTGGTGCGTTCCAGCCCGCCCATGCCGGTGCGCAGGATGGCGTGGCCTTCTGCCTGGCGCCCGATCTGGGCAGCCTCATCTTCGGCACCTACTTCGGCACCGCCCAGGCGGACATGTGCTTCGGCATCAAGCTCGATGGGGCCGGGCAGCCGGTGGTGTGCGGCGGCACCCTCGGGTCCACCTTGCCGGCAGGCCCGGCGGCCTACCAGGCTGCCTCCAATGGCGGGCGCGAGGCCTTCATCGCCAAGTTCGATGCGGATGCGAGCAGCGTGCTGGCATGCACCTATTTCGGCGGCAATGGCGAGGATGTGGCATTCTTCCTCCAGCTGGACCTTGATGACAATGCGTACATCTACGGCCAATCGCCTGCTGCCAACCTGGGCATCTGGCCGGCGGGCACCTACGGGCAGGCCACCGGCGGAATCTTCGTCGCCGAATTCGACGCGGCGCTCTCCGGACAGGTGTTCCGCACGCAGCTGGGTGCTGATGCCGGCGGTTTCGGCGGCAGCATGGTGCCGGTGGCCTTCCTCGTGGACGTGTGCCGCAATATCTACATCAGCGGCTACAGCGTGGGCTCAGGTTGGCCGACAGCAGGAACGCCCCTCTACACCTCGGGTGGCTTCTACCTGGCCACCTACGAGCCCGACATGGCCAACATCATCTACGGGACGTACTACCAGGGCGCCGGCCATGTGGACGGCGGTACCAGCCGGTTCGATGCCAACGGCAAAGTGTACCAAGCGGTCTGCACCAGCGGCGGGTTTCCCACCACTCCGGGCGCGTACAGCAACGTGCAGCCCAGCGGTTGGGACATCGGCGTCTTCAAGATCGATTTCGCGGTCAGCGGGGTGAATGCCGCTGGGGCCAGCACCCTCAACCAGGGCTGTGCGCCCATCGTCATCGATTTCAGCAACGCCAGTACCGGCGATACCTGGGTGTGGGACTTCGGCGATGGGAGCCCGCCCGTGGAGGCCTTCGAGCCGAGCCATGCCTACACGGAGCCGGGCGCCTATACGGTGACCCTGATCGCCATGGATTCCCTCTCGTGCAACCTGGCGGATACCATCTACCTGCCCATCACCATCGGCGCCCAGCAGCCCATCGATGCGGATTTCACCTGGACGCAGACCATCGATTGCACGCAGATGGAGATCAGCACCACCAACCTCAGCACCGGCGACCCGCTCACCTGGTACTGGGACATGGGGGACGGCACGCAGTACACGGATACCAATGTGGTTCACCAGTTCCCCGGCCCCGGCAGCTATCTGGTGCAGCTCATCGCCGAGGATCCCACCGGCTGCAGCGGAGCCGACACGGTGCAGGTGCCCATCGATATCGGCCCGCCGCTCCAGGTGGCCGCAGCCTTCGCCATCAGCGAATCGCCCGGCTGCGAGGAGCTCAGCGTGGCATGCACCAACCAGAGCACCGGGGGAAGCATGACCTACCAATGGGACATGGGCGATGGAGCGACCTATGCAACCGCCGACGTTGTTCACCTCTTCCAGGGCGTGGGCACCTACGCCGTCACCCTCATCGTGAACGATACGTCCAGCTGCAACCTGGCCGATACCGCCATCGTGCAGGTGACGGTGATGCCCAGCGAGCCGATCGATGCGGCGTTCGTGGCGGACCAGGTGTTCGATTGCGATGAACTGCTGCTCGCTACGACCAACCAGAGCACGGGCACCAATGCCGCGTACCTGTGGCAGCTGAGCGACGGAACGTCATACACCACCGTGGACATCACGCACGTGTTCAGCGGCCCCGGCACCTATACCGTGACGCTGACCATGACGGATACGCTGGGCTGCTCGCCGAGCGAGACGGTATCCATCGATGTGCAGATCGATCCGCTCGAGCCGGTGGCGGCGGCCTTCACCGCCGAGCAGGTAGGGGATTGCACCACCCTCACGCTCACCACCGGCAACCTGAGCACGGGCGACAGCCTGGCCTTCACCTGGGATATGGGCGATGGCACCGTCATCAGCGGACCGGAGGCCTCCCACCAGTACACGCTGCCCGGGGTCTACATCGTCACCCTGAATGTGACCGACCTGGGCTGCGGACAGGATGATGCGGCATCCATGCAGGTGATCCTGAACAATGTGCTGCCGGTCTACTATGTGGGTGACACAGTGCTGTGCCCCGATGGCGAGGCCGTGCTCAATGTCATCCTCCCAGACACGGACCCAGCGGCGGCCAGCTATGCCTGGAGCACCGGCGAAACCACCCCCAGTATCGCCGTGCAGGAAGCCGGCACCTACTCGGTGACCGTGTCTGACGGACTATGCCAGGGTGCCGTGCAGGTGGCGATCCCGGCGGCCCCGCGCCATGCGCTCTATGATTCGGTGCAGGTCTGCCCGGATGCCGTTGCCGAGCTCCGGGTTCCCATCGACGGACTGGCCTTCCGCTGGAGCAATGGGGCGGAGACGCGGGAGACCCGTGCCTGGGCGCCTGGCATGTACACCTATGAGATGGTGGACCTGTGGGGCTGCCCCCACACCGACAGCGTGAAGGTCATCATGCTCGATTCCCTGCCGCAGGTCTTCGCGCCCAACGCCTTCACGCCTGATGGCGACAACGTGAATGACGTCTTCCGCATCGCCGGCTTCGGGGAGCGTACCGTGAAGATGTCGATCTTCAACCGCTGGGGCGAGCAGCTCTGGGCCAATGAGGGCATGGAGCCCTTCTGGGACGGCCGCTACAACGGCGGCACGGTGCAGGATGGCGTGTACGTCTTCGTGCTCAGGTACACCGGCGCGTGCAACAATGAAGAGCGGGAGACGGTCGGCCATGTGACCGTGGTCCGATAGCAATACGTTCCAATGATGAATACCATGATCCAAGCGGGGATGGCCCGCATGCGGGCGCTGGCGGCTCTGATGGGACCTGTGGCCCTGCTGATGGGAGGCGGACCGGCTAGGGCGCATGACCATGCGCATGCCGGGACTGGAGAGGCCGAGGTGCGATACGTGCCGAACCAGGGACAGTGGCCGTCCGCGGTCCGATTCAAGGCATCCTTCCCCACAAGCGCCATGTTCCTGCAGGCCGATGGCGTCACGTGGTCGCGCTACCAGGATGACGCGGCGGACCTGATGCACGAGTACATCCAGTGGGATCCGGAGCGCCAGCAGGCATTCATGCTCCGCGGGCACGCCTGGCGCATGCGCTTCGTGGAGGGGAACCGAGCGGCCGCCATCCGCGGTGGGGAGCCCCACAGCGCCCATCACAACTACTATCTGGGCAACGACCCCTCGAAATGGTCGACGCGCGTGCCGCTGTACGGTGCCGTGCGCTATTCGGAGGTCTGGCCGGGGATCGACATGCTCTGGCACAGCGAGGGCGCATCGGTGAAGTACGACCTGCTGGTGGCCGCAGGTGCGGACCATGCCCGGATCGCCTTCCGCTATGAGGGCCTTGATGGGGTGTCCGTCGATGCCGGCGGGAACCTCGTGCTGCGCACGAGCGTTGGCGAGATGACCGAGATGCGGCCGGTGGCCTGGTATGCCGATGACCGCAGCCCCTTGGCGTGCGCGTTCAGCCTGACCGGCGACGTGGTCGGGTTCAGCTTCCCTCAAGGGGTGGAGGAGGGAAGGCCCTTCGTGATCGATCCGGTGCTGATGGGCGCCACCTACAGCGGTCAGGTCGGAGCGAGCAACTATGGGCATTGCAGCACCTTCGATGCCGAAGGCAACATCTACGGAGGAGCGCAGAACTTCGGGGCCGGTTTCCCCTCATCCCTGGGGGCGTTCCAAGCTTCGCCGGCCGGTGGCAGCGGCACCGATATCGTGGTGAACAAGTTCAGCCCCGATGCCACCGAGCTGCTTTACGCTACCTATATCGGGGGCACCGGCGATGACAAGCCGCACAGCATGATCGTGAATGCCTCGGGCGGCCTGTGCGTGCTGGGCAGCACCACGAGCACCGATTTCCCCGTCACCGCCGGGGCATTCGATGCGACCGCGAACGGCGGCAGCGATATCGCGGTGTTCCACCTCTCCGCCGATGCCACGGCACTCGTGGGCAGCACCTATCTCGGAGGGGCCGGGCAGGATGGCCGGCAGACGATGACCGTCAACTACGGGGATACCTATCGCGGGGAGGTGATGGTGGACCCGGCCGGCAACATCTACATCGCCTCCGCAACCCAGAGCGCCGATTACCCGGTGGCATCCGGTGCGATCCAGCCCGCCCTTGCCGGGGCGCAGGATGCCGTGGTCACCGGCCTGGACCCCACCTGCTCCACGCTCCTGATGAGCACCTACCTCGGCGGGGCGGCCGGCGACAACGGCCTCGGATTGCGGCTCGATGGCGGCGGTATCTATGTCTGCGGCGGTACGATGAGCAGCGACTTCCCCATGTCCGGCAGCGGATACCAGCCAGCCTACCAAGGCGGGGGGCGCGACGGCTACATCGTGAAGCTCTCCTTGGACGGGAGCGCCCTGCTGGCCGGCACCTATTTCGGTACGAGCGGTGATGACATGGCCTACTTCATCGAGCTCGATAACGAAAGCGACGTCTACATCTACGGCCAGAGCAATGGCGCCATCCCCATCGCACCTGCCGGCATCTACGGCCAGCCCAATGGATCCATCTTCATCGCAAGCTTCGATCCCGGGCTGACCACGCCGGTGTTCACCACCAAGCTCGGCAGCCAAGGCGGTTCGGGCCAGATGCTCGCCCCCGTGGCATTCCTGGTGGACGTGTGCAACCGCATCTACATCAGCGGGTACAATCCCAACGGCACCTGGGAGACCACCCCCGACGCGCTGTACGGGCCCGGGAGCAGCCGCTTCTACCTGGCCTGCTACGACGTGGACATGGCAGGGCTGTTGTTCGGCAGCTACTATGGCGGCAGCCATGTGGATGGCGGAACCAGCCGCTTCGATAAGCGCGGCGTGATCTACCAGGGCGTGTGCAGCGGCGGCCAGAGCATGCCCACCACGCCCGGTTCCTATGCCCCCACGAACAATGTGGGATGGGACCTCGGCGTCTTCAAGATCGACTTCGAGCAGAGCGGCGTGAATGTGGACCTGAGCGCTAGCGCCACCACGGGGTGCGCCCCGGCCACCATCACGTTCAATGGCAGCAGCAATGCCACCGAGCTGGTCTGGGACCTCGGTGACGGCACCGTGGTGAATGGCGGCACCCAGTTCGTGCACACCTACACCGAGCCCGGCACCTACCAAGTGATGCTCATCGGCACCGACAGCACGAGCTGCAACATCGCCGACACCATGTTCATCTCGGTGCTCATCACCGACCCGGCGCAGCTCGAGGCGCTGTTCACCGCGGATCCGGTGAGTTCCTGCACGGCCTATGGCGTTCAGCTCACCAACCAGAGCACGGGCAGCAGCATCGTGCTCTGGGACCTGGGCGGCACGCCGAGCAACCAGCCGAACCCCTATGTGACCCTGAGCGGCCCCGGCAGCTACAGCTACACCATCACCGTGATCGACCAGGCGTGCCAGGTCTCCGACAGCTACAGCATGACCGTGGAGGTGCCGCCGGCCACCCTGGAGATCGACCTGCCCTCGCCCGTGTACCTGTGCCCAGGTGGCACGGTCATGCTTGATGGCGGATCCGGTTTCGACGGCTACGCCTGGTCCACGGGGGAGACCGCGCAGATGATCACCGTGGCCGAGCCGGGCCAGTACGCCCTTTCCGTGGAGCTCGGGTTCTGCGATGCCGCTGACGACGTGCAAGTGGTGCCGGTGGCCCCGCCGCAGGGCATGGCAGACGTCCAGACCTGCCCGGGGAGGCCCGTGATGCTCGCGCCCAACTTCGAGCCGCAGTCCATCGCGTGGAGCACCGGCGAGACGGACGAGACCATCAGCGTGAGCGGAGACGGCGCCTACTCCTTCATCGCCACGGATGGCTTCGGCTGCCTCTTCCAGGATACCGTGGTGGTGAGCTACCTCGCGACCTCATCGGGCCAGGCATTCATCCCCAATGTCTTCACGCCCAATGGAGACGGCGTGAACGACACGTTCGAGGTGGCCGGCCTGGGCGTGCAGCAATTCAGCATGGAGGTGTTCAACCGCTGGGGACAGCTCATGTACCGCACGGCCGATTCCACCAAGGGCTGGAAGGGCAACTTGGAGAATGCGGCTGACGCGCCCGTTCCGGATGGCACCTACTACTACATCATCAGCTACAAGGATGCCTGCGCGGATCAGCCGGAGGTGAGCAAGGCCGGCCATGTCACCCTGTTGCGCTGAGCCCCTCAACCGTTCATCCCTTCAGTGCTACATTCGACGCATGCGCGGAATCATCCTTTCGGGCGCCTTGCTGGCTCAGGCCATCGCGGCCGTCGCCCATGACCATGCACACGGCGCTGCCGGCCGAGGCTTGGAGTTCCATGAGAACAAGGGCCAATGGCCGCAACAGGCGCTGTACCGGGCGATGACCCCTGGCGGTGCTGTCTTCATCGAGCCATCCGCCTTCACGTACGTGCTGCGGAGCGGAGGGATGCAGCACGCGCGGCCGAAGGATGAGCCCTTCGAGCCCTACCGGGAGCACGCCTTCAAGGCGCACTTCGTAGGTGGCGCGGCACTAGCCCACAGGGCCGAGGAGCGACAGCCCCATTACGCGAACTACTTCATCGGCGACGACCCCTCCAAGTGGGCCGGCGGCGTCGGCATCTACGGCGGTGTGCGGCTGGAGGAGGTCTATCCGGGCATCGACCTCCACGTTCATGGCGAGCGCGGCCTGAAGTACGACTGGGTGGTGGCCCCGGGCGCGGATCCCGGCCGCATCGGCCTGCGCTATGAGGGCCATGAGGGCCTGGAGGTGCGCGACGGCATGGCCTACATCGCCACCACGGCCGGCACGGTCATCGAGCAACGGCCGGTGGCCTGGAGCGAATCCGATGGCCGACGCATCCCCGTGTCCTGCGCGTTCATCCAGGAGGGCGACCAGGTGCGGTACGCCTTCCCGGACGGCTATGACCCATCGCTCACGCTGGTGATCGACCCGGTGGTGACCTTCAGCAGTTACGTGGGCAGCTTCGCGGACAACTTCGGCTTCACGGCCACCTATGATGATGATGGGCACCTCTATGGCGCAGGCATCGTCTTCGGCATGGGGTACCCCGTCACCACCGGCGTGCAGCAGGCCAGCTTCCAAGGGGGCACCATCGACATCGGGGTGAGCAAGTTCACCCCGTCGGGCGATGCGCTGGTCTGGAGCACCTACCTGGGCGGCTCGCTCAACGAGGCGCCGCACAGCCTGGTGGTGAACAGCCTGGACGAGTTGTATGTGCTCGGCACCACCGGATCGGCCAACTTCCCCGCCACAGCGGGTGCGCACGATGCAACGTTCAACGGCGGCAGCTTCATCTCGCTCAATGCCAGCTATGGGTTCAGCCACGACAACGGCGTGGATGTGGTGGTGGCCCACCTGAGCGCCGACGCCACCGCGCTCATTGGCAGCACCTACGTGGGGGGGGCGGGAAACGACGGAGTCAACTCCAGCTTCAACCTCGCCTATAACTATGGCGATCCCTTCCGCGGGGAGATTGCGCTCGATGCGCAGGAACGCCCGGTGGTGGCCACCTGCACGGGCAGCACCAACATGCCGGTGACCGCCGGCGCCCCGCAGCAGGCCTTCGGTGGAGGAGCCCTCGATGGCTTCGTGTTCCGACTGGATGCAGGGCTCACGGCACTCGATTGGGCCACCTACCTCGGGGGCGCCATCGACGATGCCGCCTATGGCGTGCAGTTCAACAGCGCGGGCGAGGTGTACGTCACCGGCGGCACCTCCAGCGCGAACCTGGTCTTCCCGGGCCCTGCATTCGACCCCTCGGCCAATGGAGGCGTGGATGGATTCATCGCACGCTACGCAGCAGAGGGCACGGTGCTGCTCAGCGGCACCTACCTCGGCACATCGGCCTACGACCAATGCTATTTCGTGCAGATCGACGCCGCCGGGCTCGTCTATGTGGTGGGGCAGACGAGCGGCGCTTATCCCGTGTCGCCCGGCGTCTATGCCAATCCGTCGGGCTCGCAGTTCATCCATAAGCTCTCGGCCGACCTGTCCGCCTCGCAGTGGAGCACCCGCATCGGAAGCACCGGCACAGAGGACATCTCGCCCTCAGCCTTCCTCGTGAGCGATTGCGGGCAGATCTACTTCAGCGGCTGGGGCGGCACCACCAACAATGTGGCCACCCCCAACTTCAGCACCACGATCGGGCTCCCTGTGACCGCCGATGCCTACCAGCCCACCACCGACGGCAGTGATTTCTACCTGATGGTGCTGAATGCGGACGCCTCATCGCTCGCCTATGCCACCTTCTTCGGCGGCACGGCCGCCGAGCACGTGGACGGGGGCACCAGCCGGTTCGATAAGGATGGCATCGTGTATCAGGCCGTCTGCGCCGGATGCGGCTTCGGTGCCACCACCTTCCCCACCACGCCGGGCGCATGGAGCAGCACGGACAATGGCATGAACTGCAACCTCGGCGTCTTCAAGATCGACTTCGAGCAGAATGTGCAGGTGAACATCGAAGCCAGCATCAGCAGCGCCCTCCTCTGCCTGGAGGACCCCATCGTGCTCACTGCCGTGGGCACCGCCGATGAATGGCTTTGGGACCTGGGCGATGGATCGCCGGCCAGCACCGAGGCCACGCTCGCCCACCTGTATGCGGCGCCGGGCACCTACACGATCATGCTCGTGGGAACGGCCACCGGCCTCTGCGTCGCCATCGACACGGCGTATGCGGAGATCACCGTGGTGCCCCCCGCGGACCTGCAGCCGGCGTTCTCCGCAGTGCCCACCGGCGACTGCGATGCGTTCTCGGCGGAGTTCTTCAACTCCAGCACCGGCAGCAGCATCTACCTGTGGGACTTCGGCGATGGCTCGGGCTCGGCACAGACCAACCCGGTGCACCCCTACGCCGGCCCTGGCGACTACACGGTGACCCTGGGCATCGTGGATGCCACCTGCGCGGACACAGCATATGCCTCGCAGGTCATCACCATCGGGCTTCCCGGCATCGGCCTCGATCTGGAGTCGCCCCTCGGGCTCTGCGATGGCGGCTCGGTGCTGCTGAACGCCGGCTCGGGGTACGACTCCTACGCCTGGAGCACCGGTGATGCCTCGATGATGATCACGGTGGACGAGCCCGGCAGCTACGTGGTGGTGGTCACCGATGGATTCTGCACGGGCGCGGATACCGTGGTGGTCGCTGAACCGGTGACCTATGAGCCGCTCCTGGACCGCACCATCTGCCCCGGCCAGGATGCCACGCTCACCCCGCCCTTCGTGCCGCAATCCATTGCGTGGAGCACCGGGAGCCAGGCTGCGAGCATCGCGGTGGACGGGACCGGGGAGTACTGGTACACCGCCACCGACCCCTTGGGTTGCACGGTGACGGATACCGTGCGCGTCACCATCGCCACCCTCGGGCCCGGACGGGCATTCCTGCCCAATGTGTTCACTCCGAACGGCGACGGGCACAATGAGGTGTTCGTGATGGAGGGCATTGAGGCGGCGGACTTCCAGATGGATGTGTACAACCGATGGGGGCAGCGCGTGTTCGCCAGCAATACCAGCACCTACGGCTGGAACGGCAAGCTTGAGAACAACGGCGACCCCGTGCCCGATGGGACGTACTACGTGGTGGCCACCTACAAGGAGTACTGCAAGGAAGGCGGCCCGGTCACCGTTTCAGGCCATGTGACGCTGCTGCGCTGAGCGGCCCAGGCTGCGCGCCAGTGCCCTGCCCGTGTGCGATTCCTGCGTGGCCAGGTCCTCCGGGGTGCCCGCGAAGAGCAGGCGGCCGCCGGCATCGCCCCCCTCGGGGCCCAGGTCGATCACGTGGTCGGCGCGCAGGATCACCTCGGTGTTGTGCTCGATGCAGATCACGCTGTGGCCGTTCGTGATGAGCATGTCCAGCGCCTTCAGCAGCTTGGCGATGTCGTGGAAGTGCAGGCCCGTGGTAGGCTCATCGAAGATGAACAGGGTCGGCTTCTCATCCTGGCCCTTGGTGAGGAAGCTGGCCAGCTTGATGCGCTGGGCCTCGCCCCCTGAGAGCGTGCTGCTGCTCTGTCCGAGCTTCACATAGCCAAGGCCGGTCTGCTGCAGGGGCAGCAGCTTCTGCACGATGCGTGCGCAGGCGGATAGTCCCTGATGCGCGGAGAAGAAGGCGATGGCATCATCCACGGTCATGTCCAGCAGCTCCGCCACATCCCGCCCTTGGAAGCGCACGTCCAGCATCTCGTCACGGAACCGTCGGCCCTTGCAGGCTTCGCAGGTGAGGCTGATGTCGGCCATGAACTGCATCTCGATGCGCACCTCGCCCTCGCCCTGGCAGACCTCGCAACGGCCACCATCCACGTTGAAGCTGAAATGGCTCGGCTTGTAGCCGCGGACCTTTGACACGTCGAGCTCGCTGTAGAGCTGGCGGACCTCGTCCCAGGCCTTCACGTAGGTGACCGGATTGCTGCGGCTGCTCCGTCCGATGGGGTTCTGGTCCACCAGTTCCACGGCCTCGATGCGCCCAAGGTCGCCCTCCAGCGCGCTGTGCTCGCCGGGCCGCTCACTGAAGCCATCGAGGTGGCGCTTCATCGCGGGATGGAGGATGCGCTTCACAAGGGTGGTCTTGCCGCTTCCGCTCACCCCGGTGACCACCGTGAGCATATGCAGCGGGAAGCTGACGTCGATATCCTTGAGGTTATGCTCACGGGCGCCGCGCAGCAGCAGCTTGTCGCGCACGGCCCTGCGGCGCACGGGCATGGGAATCGACTCCCGGCCGGTGAGGTAGCGGGCTGTGAGGCCGTCGCTGTCCATGAGTGCCCCGAAGGGGCCGCTGAAGACCACTTCGCCGCCATGGCTGCCGGCCATGGGGCCCATGTCAATGATGTGGTCCGCGGCACGCATCACCTCTTCGTCGTGCTCCACCACGATCACCGTGTTGCCAAGGTCGCGCAACTGCTTCAGTACGCCGATGAGGCGCTCGGTATCGCGCGGGTGCAGGCCGATGCTGGGCTCGTCCAGGATGTACAGGCTGCCCACCAGGCTGCTGCCCAATGAGGTGGCGAGGTCGATGCGCTGGGTCTCGCCCCCGCTGAGGGTGTTGCTCCGCCGGTCGAGCGTGAGGTAGCCCACGCCCACATCTGCCAGATAACGCAGCCGGTTGGTGATCTCCTTCAGCAGCCTTGCAGCGATGCGCTGCTCATGCTCATCGAGCCGCAGCTCCTCGAAGAACCGCAGGCAGTCGGCGATGGGCATTCGCGCCAGTTCGGTGATGTCGCGGCCGCCAATGCGCACATAGCGGGCCTCCTTGCGCAGCCGGGTGCCTTCGCAGGCAGGGCAGGTGGTCTTGCCGCGGTAGCGGCTGGCCAGCACGCGGTACTGGATCTTGTAGCTCTTCTCCTCCACGTACTGGAAGAAGCGGTCGATCCCGGCCACGCCCTTGGCACCCTGCCAGAGCAGGCGGCGCTGCCCGGCATCCAGCTCGCGGTAGGGGCGGTGGATGGGAAAGTCGTAACGGGCGCTGTCGCGGATGAAGTCCTGCTTCCACTCGCTCAGCTTTTCCCCGCGCCACGGCGCCACGCAGTCATCATAGACGCTCAAGCGCTTGTCCGGGACCACCAGGTCGGCATCGATGCCGATTACGCTGCCGTACCCTTCGCACTGCGGACAGGCGCCCACCGGGTCGTTGAAGCTGAAGAGGTTGGGGCTGGGCTCCTCGAAGGCAATGCCATCGGCTTCGAAACGGTCGCTGAACGCCATCTGGCGCCCGTCCTCCCCGAGCAGGATCAGCTCACCCTGTCCTTCGAAGAAGGCGGTTTCGGCGCTGTCGGCCGCGCGGCTCTCGTTCTCCGTATCCCCGGGCACGGCCGCCAGGCGGTCCACCACCAGGAACCAGGTGCCTTTCAGCGCTTTCTTGGAGGCCAGCAGGTCCTCGATGCGGTGCACTTCCTTGCCGTCATGGACGCGGGCATAGCCCTGCTGCTGCAGGATGTCCAGGTGTTCCTTGATGCTGCGCCCCTTGGGGATGGCCAGCGGCGCCAGCATGAGCACGGTGCTGCCGTGCGGGTAGCCGTTCACCCCGGCCACCACGTCCTCCACGGTGTGGCGCTTCACGGGCTGGCCACTCACCGGGCTGATGGTGCGCCCCGCCCGGGCGAAGAGGAGCTTCAGGTGGTCGTAGACCTCGGTGCTGGTGCCCACCGTGCTGCGCGGGTTGCTGGTCTGCACCTTCTGCTCGATGGCGATGGCCGGGCTGATGCCGATGATGCGGTCCACATCGGGCTTCTCCAAGCGCCCCATGAACTGGCGGGCATAGCTGCTCAGGCTCTCCACGTAGCGGCGCTGGCCCTCAGCGTAGAGGGTGTCGAAGGCCAGCGAGCTCTTCCCGCTGCCGCTCAGGCCGGTGATGACCACCAGCTTGCCGCGTGGGATCTCCACGCTCACGTTCTTCAGGTTGTGCACGCGGGCGCCTTCCACGCGGATGGAGCCGTGGCGGAGCTTTCGCAGGGCTTCGGGGGAAGGAGGGGGCTTGGCGGGCAAGGGGAGCGGGCGGTGAGGGAAAGGGGCGCCGAAATTAGGGACCGGCATTGCGGCTTCCGGAGCGCAGGGCCTATCTTTGACTGGCGCCGCTGAAAATCGAGGAAGGCGCACAATAACTGGAAGGAGGCAACGTTCTCATGGGCGAAGGCGTCTTTCCTATATCATCCCGGTACGTCCGGGTCAACCTAACAACCGCCCCCCGATAGCTAGACCACTACCCTGACGTTCTCGATCCATTACGGACCAAAACGGGTAAGGCCATGCTATCCAAGCGTTCCATCGCCAAGGCGGCGGTTTCCATCGACGACCAAGAGCTCGTGCAGCTCTACCTCAACGGCCAGGAATCGGCCTTTGAGACCCTGCTACACCGCCATAAGCGCAAGGTGTGGAGCCATATCTACCTGCTGGTGCGGGACCGCGAGCTCACGGAAGACCTCTTCCAAGAGACCTTCATCAAGGTGGTGAACACCCTGAAGGGCGGCAAGTACAATGAAGAGGGCAAGTACCTGCCCTGGGTCCTGCGCATCGCCCATAACCTGGTCATCGACCACTTCCGCCGGAGCAAGAAGATGCCCATGGTGCGGAGCAACGATGCGCACGATGTGTTCGCCACGCATGCCCAGCCCGGCAAGAACGTGGAACAGCGACTGGTGAACGTGCAGATCGATGCCGATGTGCGCAAGCTCATCGAGCACCTGCCAGAGGAACAGCGCGAGGTGGTGATCATGCGAACCTACCTGGGCATGAGCTTCAAGGAGATTGCCGACCATACGGGGGTGAGCATCAACACGGCCCTTGGCCGTATGCGTTATGCCCTCATCAATATGCGCAAGCTGATCCGGAAGCACGACATCGCGCTGGAACGGGCATAGACCCTCCTGTGCAAGCGGCTGCGGCGGGTCCTGTCAAGAGGCCCGCCGCACCATTTTCCGGGGGTGATGCAATACCAGGCACCGGAGGCCGTTCTATCCGCATCAACCCCTCAAATCCGTCTCGATGACGAATTCTACCCTTCGACGCAAGAACCGCCGCAACCGAGCCATGCCCAACGCCCCCCTCGGCCCTAAGGCATCCACGATCCAGCTCATCCTGGGCTATTCCAAGGCCTTGCAGGTGGTGGATGCGCCGCCGATCGGCCGGCTGGATCTGGTGCTGAACTGATCAGGCGGCCGGTCCCGTCGGCCCGGATCAAGCGCCCCGCAGCTCCCGCAGCGTCACCATGCGCTGCTGGGCCGGGTCCCAAGCCTTCAGGCGGAAGCACGCCACCACATCCGCAGGCCGCAATGAGGTGCGCTTGGCGCGCTCACGCAGCTCGGGGATGGCATCGTGCACCTCCGGCAGGCGGTAGAAAGGGATGTGCGCATTGAGGTGATGGATGTGGTGGAAGCCGATGTTGCCGGTGAACCACTGCATCACCGGGCTCATCTCCATGAAGCTGCTGCTGTCCAATGCGGCTTTCACGTAGCTCCAACCGTCCTTGTCCGCGAAGACGGTGCCGGGGAAATTGTGCTGGGCGTAGAAGAGGTAGCTGCCCAAGGCGAAGGTGACCAGGTAGGGGAGGAAGAAGGCGAAGACCAGGTTCTCCCACCCCAGGAAGTACCAGGTGGCCCACCCCAGGGCGGCGTGGAAGATCAGCGTGATGAGGCTGTCCCAGTGCCGCCCACGGTTGCTGATGAAGCTGTTGAGGCACATGCCGATGATGAAGACGAAGACGTAGCCGAAGGCAATGGCGAAGGGGCTGCGGATGAAGCGGTAGGCGAACCGCTCGCCGCGCGACAGCGTCCTGTATTTCTCCACCGTCACCACGGGGAACGAGCCGATGCTGCTGGTGTAGAGCTTGCAGTTGTGCTTGTGGTGGTGGTCATGGCTCCGCTTCCAGATGCTCGGCGGACTGAGCATCCACACGCCGAAGAACCAGAAGAAGGCGTCGGCAGCCTTGCTGCGGTTGAGGATGCTCTTGTGCTGGTGGTCGTGGTAGAGGATGAACATCCGCACCAGGGAGAGGCCGGTGAGCACTCCGAAGGCCGCTTTCGACCACCAGGGTTCGAGCAGGACGATGCCGAGGTAGCAGCCTACCGTGACGCCCAGCGCCACGAGCAGGTGCAGCCAGCTCCGCCCGCGCTGCTCATGAGCGAAAGGCCGGGTGGCCAGGATGAGGTCCTTGCGCTCGGCTTGCTGCCGCACGGTCACGCGCGGGGCCGTTTGTGCTTCCATCGTCGATGAGTCCAGAGCCAAAGTTCGGGGTGCTGACGGATATCCCGCTCCAACCGGCGGGTGTGGGTCTCGGTGATCTCCCCTTCGCGGGTGGCCTGGGGCTCGGCCACAAGGGTCTCGGCCCGCATCACATAATTTCCACGGCTGGGGCGGCTGATGCTGATGTAGACCACGGGATACCCCAGCTTTCGCGCCAGGGCCTCCGTGCCGAGGAAGACGGGGGTGTCCTGGTTCAGGAAGGTCATCCAATAGGCGCGTTCCGGGGCGGGGGTCTGATCGGCGATGAAGGCCGTGGCAGTGAGCAGGCGCTTGTCCCGGATCATGCTCTTACTGGTCTCCCGCATGGTGTAAAGCCGGGTACCGTGCCGCGTGCGCATGTGGTGGAGGAGCTGGTCGAACCGCCTGTTATGCAGCGGGTGGTAGATCACGTAGAGCTGCGGGATGGACTTCTCCTGGCTGTAGCGGGCGCCGGCGAGCTCCCAGTTGCCGAAATGCCCCAGTACCAGAATCACGCTCTGGCCCCGCTTGGCGTAGCCCTCCAGGATGTCGATGCCTTCGAACCGGACGCGCTCCCGAACCTCGGCCGGCGAGATGGTCAGGGTCTTGAGCGTCTCCAGAGTGAGGTCGCAGAACCATCCGTAGAATCGGCGTGCAATGCTCGCTATCTCCGCTTCGCTCTTCTCCGGGAAGCTGTTGCGCAAGTTGTTGAGAACCACATGCTTCCTGTAGCCGAGAAGGTCGTAGAGGACGAACCGGATGCCATTGCTCAGGCCGTAAAGCACAGGAAAAGGCAACCACGCGATTCCGTAGATGAACGGAAGCGCCATATAGTAACCCAATGCCCCCATGACTGGCCGGTAAAATTACCGGTGGCCGGGGCTGGTCCCGACGATCAATACCGGAGCAGCAGTGCAATCCCATCGTACTCGCCCAGCAGTCCGTTCGGCAGGATCCGCACATCACCGCCCTTTCTGAGCTGTTCCTCGATGATGTCGTCGATGAGGTCGTCCACCACACCAAGGGCCGTTGGGTCGTTCACCAGTTCGATTCGATCCCCGTCCACCTTCGCGGCCATGCGGAGATCGCGTTCCACCAGCAGGGTAAGTCCACGGCCTTCGCGCACCTGGGCCCAGATGTCCTTGACGGATGTGCTGTGCTTGCCGGCTCCGGCCCGCTTCAGCAGTTCCAGATCGGCCGTGTGGCGCTGCTTCTGGTCCTCATAGGCGATGGTCCAGGCATGCTTCACCACTTCCGCGGGGGAGGCGTGGTCATGGCTGCCGGGGAGGTTGCCGATATAGAGGTCCTTGCGTGGTGTTTCGGAAACCAGTTGGGGGTATTGTTCGTGCGTGCAGGCCACCACCACGCGACCGTTGTCGCCCACGGCCTCGCGCACGGCCTTGTCCACGGCCACATGGAACTCCCGCAACTGGTTCACCTGTCCGCGCGAGGTGCTCACGGCCACCGCATCGGTGCTGTAGTGGCGGTTCTCCAAGGGGAAGGCGCCGCGCACCTCGTGGAGCAGGCGGTCGTTGGAGGCGTGGTACAGCCGCGCACCGGTGGTGCCCAGCACCAGTACATGATGGTCAACGCCACCCAACTTCCAGCGCACCACCTCGCGTGTGGCAAAGGTCCCGTCCACCACGCAGCGCTCGGCCACCGGGAAGGGCAGCTTCACCACTTCCGTGAGGTCGGAGGCGATGAAAACAGCCATCCCCTCGGTGTTGTGGGTGTGATCGATGCTCTTTTCCAAGGTGGCCAGCCGTTCCAGCCAAGGGGCCATGGTCCGCTTGTCACCCTTCTCCAGCAGGCGCTTTTCGGCCTGTTCCACCAGGCGCCTCAGCACCAAATGGTCCTGTCCGGCATCGGGCATGGTGCGGTGGGTGGGAAGCAGCAGGGTCACACAGGGGCCTTGGCGTTCGGCCATCAGTCGGTGGACCAGTTCATCGCGGTGCAGGGTGGTCGTGCTCATGGGTACAATGTCAATGCAAGCAAAGTACCCTCACAGCAGCCCGACGACCATGACGATGGTCAACCAACGACCTGCTTGAACAGCTCCTTCCGCCCGATTGCGCTGCAGATGGGGCACTTGCGTGGATCATGGCCTTTGGCCGGGCAGTGTTCGCGGCCGAAGTAGATGATGCGCAGGTGCAGGTCGTTCCAGCTCTCCTTTGGAAAGAGCTTCTTCAGGTCCGCTTCCGTGTGTTCCACGCTTTTGCCCGTGCTCAGGGTCCAGCGCCAGGCCAGGCGGTGGATGTGGGTGTCCACGGGGAAGGCCGGCACCCCGAAGGCCTGGGCCATCACCACGCTGGCGGTCTTGTGGCCCACGCCGGGTAGGGCCTCTAAGGCGCTGAAGGTCCTGGGCACCTGGCCGCCGTGTTCCTCCACGATGATCTTGGAGAGCCCGTGGATGCCCTTGCTCTTCATGGGCGACAATCCGCACGGCCGGATGATGTCCTGGATCTGCTCCACGCTCAGCTTCGCCATCTGCTGCGGCGTGTGGGCCTTGGCGAACAGCAGCGGGGTGATCTCGTTCACCTTCTTGTCCGTGCATTGCGCGCTCAGCACCACTGCCACCAACAGCGTGTAGGGGTCCTCGTGGTCAAGGGGGATGGACGTGCGCGGGTATAGCTTGGCGAGCGTGGCGGAGACGAAGGCCGCTTTTTCAGCGCGGGTCATCTTCTCCTTGGGCGGGCTCACTTTGGGGTTGGGCGCTTTGCTGGTGCGGGCCATCGGCCGCAAAGATTGCACGCACCGGTGCACCGCTCAGGCGAGCGCCTCGCTGCCCAGCCGTTCCTTCAAGCGCTCGATCTCGCGGTCCATCACGCGGAACCACAGGGGCGGAAAGAAGGCCAGGGCCATCATGGCGGGATAGCCGGCGGGCAGCTGCGGGCTCTCGTCGAAGTGGCGCAGCACCTGGTACTTCCGGCTGGCGAGGTAATGGTGGTCGCTGTGGCGCGTCAGTTCCAGCAGCACCAAGCGGCCCAGCGGGTGGTCCGAGTTCCAGGAGTGGATGGGTAGCGGACGCTCGTAGGTGTCGCCGTTCTTCTTGCGCCGCAGGCCATAGTGCTCGATGTAGTTCACGGTCTCCAACAGCAGGATGCCGATGAGCGCGGCCCCAAGGAACCAGCCCATCACCTCCAGCCCGAACACTGCTGCGATCACCACCACCAGGGCGAGCTGGACCACTTGGAAGCGCAGCATCTCGTTGTGCACGCTGAACAAGGGCAGGCCCTTCTTCCGAAGTCGCTGGTGTTCCAGCTTCCACGCGCTGAGCCAGCTGCCCGTGATGGTGCGCACGAAGAAGGCGTAGAGCCACTCGCCGCGCCGGCTGCTGGCGGGATCCACGTCGGTGCTCACATGCTTGTGGTGCCCGCGGTTGTGCTCGATGAAGAAGTGCATGTATAGCGTGGTCAGCAGCAGCGCCTTCGCCATGAACTGCTCGTGCTTGGTGGGCCGGTGCCCCAACTCGTGCGCCGCGTTGATGCCCAGCACCCCGCAGGCCATGCCGAAGGCCGAGGTGAGCCCCAGCTTCACCACCCACGAAAGCTCAGCGGCGCTCACCTGCACCAGGAAGAAGAGCAGCAGCCCCCATTGGATGGGCACCAGGCTGTAGAGGATCAGGTCGTAGCCGCGATCCTGCCTGGCCACGGCCTCCTGCACGGCGTCCAAGTTGCGCGGGTCGGGCTTCAGGAACAGCTCGATGGCCGGCAGCACCCCGAACACGAAGGCCACTGCGGCAAACGACCATTCGTTCTGCACCGCGAGCGATGCCGCGACCACGGCGGGGATCAGGTAGACGAGGACGTATTTGAGGGCGGAGGGACGCATCGGGCGGTCTCCGGGTTGGGGTAGGGCGAAGTTAGGCGGTGGCAGGAGCGCCTACCACACGAACGTATACGGCCTCGATCCCTGGATGAAGGTATGCGACCGCGTGGGCAGCTTCTCACCCTCCACATGCACCAGGTTCTGCTGCTCGTAGTAGAGGTCCTGTAGCAGGGTGTTCTGCACCAGGAGGTCCTTCGGTGAGGTGATGCTGTCCACCTGCAGGTAGCAGTAGAGCGTTTCGCCGTCGAGTTCCTTGCCCACCCAGGTCCAGGTGAGCTGCTTGTTCTGGAAGAGCACGAGGTGCTGGTGGAAGTAGGCGTTCAGGATGCTGTCGGCCTTGGGGTGCTCGCGTTCGGACCCGAGCTTCAGCGGGGCCACGTTCTCCAGGGCATGCTCGATGTCGTGCGCGGTGATGCGCCAGGTGAGGTCGAGCGTCTGCGTGGCCGGGGTATGGCGGATGGTGAGGATGGAGACAAAGAAGTCGTGGGGCGCGAGCGCGCCGAAGAGCAGGAGTACGAGGAGGGAGGCTTTCATGCCAGCACAAAGATGGAGGATGGCCGCGGGCTCTGGGCTCCGGGCCACGGGCTGGTTCGTGCGTCACTGCGTTGTAAGCGCATTGCCCGAGGCTGTTCGCCCGTAGCCCGAGGCCCACAGCCCACAGCCCGAGGCCCGCAGCCCCTCACACCTTCAACTTCTCCATGAACCCCATCATCATCTTCTGCTGCCGGTCGATGTCGGTGATGATCCGCTCAGCTTGGGCCACCGGACACCACTTCCTTCTCATCGCTGAGAGCACTTGTGTTTCCAGTTCGAACGCTGAGCCCAATGCGATCTCCATGAAGCGGTATTTGTCCTTTTCGCTGCGACGCGAGTTGCCCTCGGCAATGTTGGAGGGGATGGAAATGGCGGCCCGCTGGGACTGCCCCTTGTATTCCGAAACCTCCTGCCAAGGCAGACCATCGTACAGGTCGTACACGGAATCGATGAGGTTCATGCCATGCTGCCACATGTCGAGCTTCTTGAAGTCTTTCATCGGGTGTGGTTTTCCGAAAGTTCGCTAACCCGTTCAACAGCCCGCAGCCCGCAGCCCACAGCCCACAGCCCGCAGCCCGTAGCCCGTAGCCCGTAGCCCGTAGCCCGTAGCCAGAGGCCCGCAGCTCACAGCCCGAGGCCCGCAGCCCCGTATTTTCGCGACCATGCTCCGTTCGCACGCCCTCGCCCTTTGCACACTCCTCGCTACAGCGAGCCTCGCCCAGGACTCCCCCCGCTACGGCCGCGACAAGTTCCGCCAGTTGGACCAGGAACTGCCCACGCCCAACGAGCAGCGCACCGCCAGCGGAGCCCCCGGCCACGCCTATTGGCAGATGAAGGCCGACTACGATATCAAGGTCGAGATCGACGATGCCACCCAGAAGCTCACGGGCAGCGAGACGATCACCTATCACAACCAGAGTCCCGACAAGCTCGAGTATCTCTGGCTGCAGCTCGACCAGAACATCTTCGAGCCCGGCAGCGACGCTAACCTCATCCGTACCGGCACCATCGGCGACAGCGTGAGCCTAAGGACGCTGGAGCGCTGGACCCAGCCCTTCGAAGGTGGCTTCCGCATCACCAGTGTCACCGATGCGGCTGGTGCCAAGCTGAAGTACACCATCAACAAGACCATGATGCGCATCGACCTGCCCAAGCCCCTGGCGCCCGGTGCGGTCTACAACTTCAAGGTGGCCTGGTGGTTCCCCATCAACGACCGCGACAAGGTGGGCGGCCGCAGCGGCTACGAGTACTTCCCCGAGGAGGACAACTACCTCTACACCATCGCGCAGTTCTACCCGCGCATGTGCGCCTACATGGACTACAGCGGCTGGATGCACAAGCAGTTCCTCGGTCAGGGCGAGTTCACCCTCGATTTCGGCGACTACACCCTCAGCATCACCGTGCCCAGCGATCACATCGTGGGTGCCACCGGCACGCTGCAGAACGAGAGCGCCGTGCTCTCCGGCACCCAGCGCGAACGGCTCGCCAAGGCCCGCAAGGCCGACAGCCCCGTGATGATCGTGACGCCCGCCGAGGCCGCCGAGGCCGAGAAGAGCAAGGCCACCGGGAAGAAGACCTGGGTCTTCAAGTCGCAGAACGTGCGCGATGTGGCCTTCGCCAGCAGCCGCAAGTTCATCTGGGACGGCATGAACCAGCCGGTGGGGAAGAACAACGTGCTCTGCATGAGCTTCTACCCCAAGGAGGGCAACCCGCTGTGGGAGCAGTACAGCACCAAGGTGGTGGCGCACACCATCAAGACCTACAGCAAGTACACCATCGACTACACCTACCCGGTGGCCATTAGCGTGCACACCGACCGCATCGGCATGGAGTACCCCATGATCTGCTTCAACGGCGGGCGGCCCGAGAAGGACGGTACCTACAGCGAGCGCACCAAGTATGGCATGATCGGCGTGATCACGCACGAGGTGGGGCACAACTTCTTCCCCATGATCATCAACTCCGACGAGCGGCAGTGGACCTGGATGGATGAGGGCCTCAACACCTTCGTGCAATACCTCACCGAACAGGAGTGGGACAAGGACTACCCCAGCTGGCGCGGCAGGCCCCGCAACATCGTGGACTACATGAAGGGCGACCCCAACGCCGCGCCCGGCCAGGAGAAGGCGCGCATCGAGCCGATCATGACCAACAGCGAGAGCATCACGCAGTTCGGCAACAACGCCTACGGCAAGCCCTGCACCGCGCTCAACATCCTGCGTGAGACGGTGATGGGCCGCGAGCTCTTCGACCACGCCTTCAAGACCTATTGCGAGCGCTGGAAGTTCAAGCACCCCACACCGGCCGACTTCTTTCGCAGCATGGAGGATGCCAGCGGCGTGGACCTCGACTGGTTCTGGCGCGGTTGGTTCTACACCACCGACCATGTGGACATCGCCATCACGGGCCTGAAGTACATGCGCATGGACCCGCGCGATCCGATCGCCGCCAAGGAGCTGCAGCGCAAGGACAAGGCCGCCGAACCCGTTGACATCAGCCGCCAGCGCAACATCGAGGCGAAACTCGATTTCGTGGTGGACCGCGACACCACCACGCGCGACTTCTACAACCGCTTCGATCCGCTGAAGGCCACCGAGCGCGAACTGGCGGCCTATGAGAAGTGGAAGGCGGCGCTCACGGCCGAGGAACAGGCGCTGCTGGGCCAGGACCTGCACCTGTACGAGCTGGCACTGAAGAACATCGGCGGGCTGGTGATGCCGGTGATCCTGGAGTGGACCTACGCGGACGGCACCACCGAGGTGGAGCGCATCCCCGCCGAGCTGTGGAAGACCAGCGACGAGGTCACCAAGGTCTTCGTGAAGCGCAAAGAGGTCAGGAGCGTCACCCTCGATCCCTTCCTCGAGACCGCCGATTGCGACCTCAACAACAATAACTGGCCGCCGCGCATGGTGCCCACCCGTTTCGATGTCTTCAAGGAACGCGAGTGGCGCCGCCCCAACCCCATGCAGGAGGAACGGAACCGGCAGACGGGCGGGGAGATGAAGGGGAGGTGATCATCATGCATCCGACAGCCAGTCAACTGTTAACGGAGGTTCTCACCTGGACCCAAGTACAGGAAAGTGATCGGTATTTCTCGACCAGTGCATACCCAGAGAACCGCTGTAGGCTCCGTATGAATGATTTTCCGGATGAACCACTTTGGACCCTGCTTATCGATGGTGAGGAGTATCACTTCGATGATCAGCCAATGTGTTGGACGATCAATTACCTAAGCGCATAGATATTCAAGACTGGTGTGGGCGTGCCCCCGGCCCAAGTGCAGCCGGGGTCGCGTGCTGCGCTGTAGCCGTCTTGCCATGGCCAGCGGCTGCGGCACTGCGGGGTCTGCTCGTTCCTTGCAGCCTCCTCATTGCTCGCATCCACATGGCCCTGCCTACGCCGGGCTGCCGCTTCGCCCGCTCACGCGATCACCGCACCTCCACTACCCGCACCGCATAGGGGTCCGGCGCCGAAGGCCTGCCCAGCTCGGGGTGCGGCATCTGCCTGAACCTGTAACGGCCCGGCGGCAATGCCTTCATGGTGAAGCCGAAGGACTGCGGCTTGATGTCCGTGCAGAGCTCGCCCGGCAGCTGACCGAAATACAGGAAGACGTCGCGCACCTCGCTTTCCTTGGTGCGCGGCTGCACCTTGGCGTAGGCCTCGTAGCGCCCGCATGAGCCACCGATCCAGTGGAAGGTCACGGTGAGCTCGTCGCTGCTCCTGGGGTCCTTCGGCATGATCGTGAGCGCCGCTTCCGGGATCTCCGTCCAGATGCTGTCCGGGTCCACGGTGAACTCGATAACCTGGCTCTGCTCCACATAGCGGAAGGTGCGCGGGTCGATGGTGCTGCGCACGTTCTCCACCACGGCCGGCTCCCACCAGCTGCTGAGTTGCAGCACCCGTTTGAATTCGCGGTCCAGTTCGGGGTAGGCGCTGCCGTTCAGGTCCACCCGGTGGATGCTGCCATCGGTCTCGATGGTCACCAGCGCCGAGAGCTTCACCCGGGCATTGGTGCGCTCGATCAATGGCTTGCTGAAGTGCGCGCGGATGAAGCGATCGAAGTTGGCCGGGCCGCCGGGATAGCTGGTTTCACGCGCCGCTGTGGGTGGCACACGTGGGTAGCGCTTCACGAAGGGCATCAGGTCAAGGATGCGCACTTCGGAGTGCATCTTACCGCCGCGTGAATAGACCAACAGCCCACCATGGCAGGCCAGAGTATCCGCCGCGCCGAACGGATGCTCCAGGTTCCAGCCGGGCCGCCGGGCATCGCGCCTTTGCAGGTCCTCCGCCTGGTCCGAAAGGCATTTCATCAGGCGACGGCTGTCCAGTTCGAAGTTGCCTTGCGTGAAGGGCATGCGCAGGGTAAAGCCGAACAGCGACGGGGTGTGGTCGATGTGAAGGTCCATCAAGGTACCACCGGGCAGGTACTTCACGCGCCACGGATGGTCTGCGCTGGAGGCATGCACTATGAACGAAAGCACGCTGTCCCCCTGCGCAGGTCGGAGCTTGTCCGCCAGCAGGGTGTCGTTCCCGGGCGAGAACACCATGTACTGCGCCACGCCGTTGCGGAACAGCTCATGGTCGAGGGTCACCACCACATGGAGGGGTTGCTCCATCGGGCCGGGTTGTGACCGAACGGCCAAGGTCAGCAGCAAGCACCCGGACAGGATCGCATAGTTCATGGCCGGCAGTACACGGCGGAAGGCGACAGGTTCACCGGGTGGTGACCACTTCATGGCCGTTCCCGATGGCGGCCAGCAGGATGTCCTGGATACGATGTCCCACGGCATCCCACGAAAGCTGGTGGTCGTGGTGGTCGAAGGCGGCAAGCGCGGTCCGTTCGTACAGGTCCGGATCGCTGAAGTGCTCGGCGATGTGCGCGGCATACTGGTCCGCTGTGGCGTTGTAGGGGAAGAGCCGGCCGTTCACGCGGTCCGCTCTCAAGGATGAAGCGGGTCGGCGAGGGCCAGTTCCGGGTAGTTGAAGGGGGCGCTTGCCGCCGGATGATTGCCGATGCCATCCTTGCCCAGCAGGTGCCGAACCGGATGCGCGGTCATGGCATCGGCCGGGTAGGGCTTGATGAGCCCCTGAATGACCCGTTGGTCCGCATCCGACCGGATGGGCATCAGCCAGAGGTCCTCTTCGGCCTCGGTGAGGATCACGGGCATGCGTCCGGTCTCCTTGGAGGCACTGTCCATTGCGTTGGGCTTGTTGTGAATGCGGGTCATGAGGTCATTCCCTGCACAGGTGACGATGCTGAAGGTATGGTGGGCCTCCCCGGTTGCCGGGTCCTTCCAGCGCTCCCACAAGCCGGCGAGGGCGAAGTGGGGGCGGTGCTTGAGCCGGATGAAGTACGGATAGGTGCGCTTGCCCAGATGGTGGTGCTCATAGAAGCCCTCCACATGGACCAGGCAGCGCTTTTCCCGGGCCGACGCGCGGAAAGCCGGTTTCTCGAAGATGGTCTCTCCCCGTGCGTTCAGGGTCTGGTTCCAGAGCTGCTTGCGCTTCCCGTCGTCCTTAACCCAAGAGGGGATGAGCCCCCAGATGGACAGCTGAGGCTCGTGGGGGGCGGCATCGGTATAGACCACCAGCCGAGGGTGGGAAAAGGCGTTGCCAAAATGCAGGTCCGTGAGGCCTTCCGATGGTCCATCGCCCTCCAAAGGAGGGGCGAGCAGGCGTGCCAGTTTCTCCGCAGCCCCCTTGTTCCCGCGGCTCTTCGCGATGCGCAGGGCCATCTCGGTGCGGGCCTTCACCCCGTAGCACATGGAGCAAGGTTACGATGCCCTTGCTTTGCACCATGGCGCCCTGCCATCGGTTCCTGCTGATCATCCGGCCGGACGAGTCGGTTTCCACGTTCGTCTGCGCCGCTCGTGACCGGCTGCATGCGCGCATCGGAAGCTTCAGTGGCAGGAGGGTGGTGCCGCACCTCACCTTGTTCTTCGCTGATCTGGAAGAGGGCCTGGGGCCGCGGCTGCAGCAGGCGGTTGAAGCGACCGCTGTGGCCCTGGCGCCGTTCGGACTGACCTACTCCGGCATCACCCATTTCCCGGATGGGCGGACCATCTACATCGATCCGGTGGAGAAGGAGCGCATCGGAGCAATGCGCGCACCGCTGGCTGCTGCCGCGCTGGCTGATCCGCGTATCGGTCAGGCCATCCGCGAGACCACGCACCCGCACCTGACGATTGCCGCAGGGCTCCGCCCCGATCAGTTCAAGGAGGCTTGGGCCATGCTGGCGCCCCACCGCTTCGCCGCAGCCGAGGAGGTGCGGCATGTGCAGTTGCTGCGGCGGCCCTTGGTGCCAGGGGCGGAGTATGCCCTGATGGCGGCGATTCCGTTGGGTTGACGGCGCTTACCGGTGCCGGGTTGGTCGTCTCGGGGCGCTGATTGGTCGCGAAGGGGACTGCATTAAACCATCATTAATCGTGCGTGTCCATCCCTTTAACACATTTGTCTGCATGCGACCTGGCATCAGGGCGCATGCCCCCACCCAAACCCCATGTGCATGTTCCCTGACCGCCTGCTGAGCAAGGCCATTGCAGCCGCTTGGGCCCTGGCCGCCATCGAGGCCGGCGCCCAGTTCGATGGCTTCGCCCTCTACAACCTCACCAACCAGACCACGGCGCGGCTCATCAACGCCAACCAGCAGATCGCCTACACGTGGAACTGCCCGACGTCCTTCAGCTACGCCATGGCCTTGAAGCCCAATGGCAATCTGGTGCGATCCGCGGTGAACGTAGGCAACCAGATCAACACCGCCGCAGGCAGCGGCAAGGTGCAGGAACTGAATCCGCAGGGCCAGGTGGTGTGGGAGTTCGTTTACTCCAGCGCTGATTACATCACCCATCACGACTTCTGCCTCATGCCCAACGGGAACGTGCTGCTCCTGGCGTATGCCCGGAAGACCCTCGCTGAGCTGCAGGCGGCGGGTTACACAGGCACCACGGCCAAGTATCCGGGGCGCATCATCGAGATCCAACCCACGGGCAGCACGGCGCAGATCGTCTGGCAGTGGGATATGTGGGACCGCTTCATCCAGTACGCTGACCCGGCCAAGCCCAACTACATGCCCATCGCGGAGCACCCGGAGCGCATGAACATCAATGTGGCGATCAGCGGCGGCGGCGGTCCGGGCGGCGGAATAGACTGGTTCCATGAGAACGGCATCGACTACAACGAGGAGCTGGACCAGATCGCCTTCAGTGCGCGCCACCTGAGCGAGATCTTCATCATCGACCACAGCACCACCACCGCCGAGGCCGCAGGGCACACCGGCGGCAACGCGGGCCGTGGCGGCGATTTCCTCTTCCGCTGGGGCAAGCCCGCCAACTACGCGGTGGCCGGCCCGCAGCGCATCCCGGCGGCGGTCCATGATGTGAAATGGGTGAAGGGTGGCTCCATGGACGGCTGGATCTCCTTCTTCAACAACAACGGCGGCGGCAGCAGCACCAGCACCGTCGATGCCATCAACCCCGACCGGAATGGCTACACCTACCCGTGGACGCCCGGCACTGTGTGGGGGCCGGCGAACTACGGCTGGAGACACACCTGCCTGGCCTATGCCAGCGGGCAGAGCTCGGCCGACATCATGCCCAACGGCAACGTGTTCTGCGCGCCCAGCGGCCAGTACCTGTACGAGGTGAACAGCGGCAATCAGGTCATCTGGCAATACAATGCCAGCCCTCAGCGTGCCTTCCGGTACACCTGCGACCACCCTGGCATCATCAACCTGCTCAATGACCCTTGCGGCATCACCACCGATGTGCCCACCGATGAGGAGCTGGCCGCCTTCGGCATGTTCCCGAATCCGGCGCGCGAGCAAGTGAACCTTATGGGGGTTGACGTGCAGACCCTTCGCGCCTTCGTGGTGCACGATGCCAGCGGCCGCGAGGTGAAGCGCGAGCTTCCCGGGTGGACCATCGACGTGAGCGACCTGCCCGATGGCGTGTACACCGTGGTGCTTGAGCATGGCACCGGTGAGCGACAATCCCGCAGGCTGGTGGTGGCGCATTGATGCGGTCGCGTATCCTGCTCTCGGTCCTGTTCACGGCCGCAGCGATCCAGGCGCGGCCGCAAGCCTCCTTGTTCGACCTGAGCGCGGTGCATGAGATCCGCATCAGCTTCGCCGAGCCGGATTGGCGCGCGCGGCTCGAGGACCTCTACACGGAGGGGCAGAACGGCCGCCTCGTCGGGCAGGTGAGCATCAACGGGACGGTGCTGAGCGGCTGCGGAGTACGCTTCAAGGGCTACAGCTCGTACAGCGCCGGCCGGATCAAGAACCCGTTCAACATCGACCTCAATCACACGGTGAGCGGCCAGAGCTACCAGGGCCAGAATAAGCTCAAGCTCAGCAACGTGTTCCAGGACCCCAGCTTCCTGCGCGAGACGCTCACCTACGCGATCGCCCGCGAGTACATGCCCGCCTCGCGGACCGGCTATGCCAACGTGTGGGTGAACGACACGCTCCAGGGCCTCTATGTCATCACCGAGGATGTCGGCAACGATTTCCTCGCCGCGCATTTCGGCGACAACGACGGATCCTTCGTGAAGGGCAATCCGCCCACGGTCGACCTGACCGGCGACAACTGCAACCTGAGCGATGCGCCCGGCACCGACAGCACGGCCTACTTCGACCTGTACGAGCTTCAGAGCGCGCACGGCTGGGGCCACCTGCTCGACCTGATCGACGCGCTGAACCTACATCCCGACCGGATCGACAGCGTGCTCAATGTGGACCGTGCCCTCTGGATGCATGCGCTCAACTATGCCCTCATCAACTTCGACAGCTATGTGGGCTACGCGCAGAACTACTACCTGTACCGCGACCGCGATGGCCTGTGGAACACGATCCCATGGGACATGAACATGAGCTTCGGAGCCTTCCGGCTAACCGATGCCAGCACTTATTGGAACGGGTTCAGCATCGCGCAGGCCATGAACATCGATCCCCTGAGCCACTACAACGGCGTCAGCGTGTCGGAACGGCCGCTCATGCGCAGCCTCTTCCAGGACCCGATGCGGCGGCGCATGTACCTGGCGCACATCCGCGCGATCCTCGATGAGCATTTCACCAACGGCGATATCTACCAGCTCGCAGCGCAGCTGCGCACGCTGATCGATGCGCATGTTCAGGCCGACCCGAACAAGTTCTACAGTTACCAGGGCTTCCTCGACAACCTGGCCGACCCGGTGAGCTTCACCATCACCTATCCCGGCATCGCGCAGCTCATGACCGGGCGCGCCGCCTACCTGCAATCCTATCCGGGCTTCACCGGGCAGCCCTCGATCGGCTGGCCGCAGACCGCGCCGGTCGACATCGTGGTCGGGGAGCCCTTGACCATCACCAGCGCCATCAGCGGCAGCGACACGGCCTTCCTTGCCTACCGGTTCGGTATGAATGGTCGGTTCGCGAAGACCGCCCTGCTCGACGATGGCCTGCACGGCGACGGCGCGACGGACGATGGCGTCTACGGCGCCGTGATCACCGCCGAATCGAACCTGATCGAGTATTACATCTACGCGGAGAATGCCCTGGCGGGCGAATTCAACCCCCGTGGCGCCGCATACAAGACACACCGCGCGTTCACGCGCATCGAGCCGGGCATGCTGGTGATCAACGAGTTCATGGCCGACAACCGCACCCAAGCGGATGCCTCCGGCGCCACCGGTGATTGGATCGAGCTGTACAACGCGAGCGGCAGCACCATCAGCACGGCGGGCTTGTACATGAGCGACGATCCCGATGATCCGCAGAAGTGGTTCATGCCCGGTTTCATCCTGGCGCCCGGCGAGTACCTCATCATCTGGGCCGACGACCGCGAGTGGGTGGATGACTACCATGCCGGCTTCAAGCTCGATGCGGAAGGGGGGACCCTGCTGCTGGCGTACGATGCGGAGAACGTCATCGATCAGGTCGCTTTCGGCCAACAGTACCCGATCTACTCCTGGGCGCGGTCACCCAACGGAACGGGCGCGTTCAAGCGGATGGCACCGACCTTCAAGACCTACAACCACATCGTAGTAGGCTTCGATACCGACGCGGCTTTCCAGCTCTGGCCCAATCCGGCCACCGCGCAGGTGCTCGCCTTCGTCGACCGGGATGGCGAATTCGAGGTGGAGGTCTTCCGCGCCGATGGCCGAAGGATGGCCGGCCCGATCAAACGCAGCAGCCGTCAGCTCGTCGAAGTGGATGCCTACGGCCTTCCTGCCGGGCATTACACCTTGCGCGCCACCTTCGGCGACGCCACCCTGAGCAAACCCTTCATCATCATCCCATGAAACAGTTCCTCGCCCTGCTTGCCTTCGCCGGGCTGCTCTCCGCCGAAGCCCAGACCTTCACCACGTGGCGCATGGCCGAGGGCCTGCCCACGGATGACCTGCGCGATGTGGCGGTGGCGCCGAATGGCACCATCTGGCTCGCGACCGGCGCCGGCGTGGTGAGCTTCAACGGAAGCACCTTCACCACCTACACGGCGGCCACCAGTCCTGGCCTGGTGAATGATGATGTGTACGCCATCGCCGTGATGAGCAACGGCGATGTCTGGGCCGGCACCGACTTCGGGGCGAGCCGCTACGATGGATCGTCGTGGACCGCCTTCACCACCGCCGATGGCCTTGGCGACAACGAGGTCAAGAACATCAAGCAGGCGCCCAACAACGACATCTGGTTCGCCACCATCAACGGCGCCACCCGGCGCACCGGCGCCGGCGACTTCACGGCCTTCGGCTCACCGGATATCCCCTTCGGCGGCGCCACGCACGTGGCCTTCGCCAGCAATGGCGATGTGCTCCTAGGCGGCGGCCTGGGCGGCGTGATCGTGTACAACGGTAGTGCCTTCACGGCCATCACAATGGCGGACGGGCTCTTGAGCAACCGCATCCGCAGCATTGCCGTGGATGCGCAGCAGAGCAAATGGGTGGGCACCGCCGAGGGCGTCTCCGTGCTGGATGCCTCCAACGTGCACAGCGCTGACCATGAGCATGTCTTCATCCTGCCGCCGCCCGATGAGCTGAATCCCATCACCGACATGCTGGTGGACAATGCGGGCCGCATCTGGGCCGGTGTGTATGTGGACTACCTGGTGACGGTGGGCGGGGTGAGCGTGTACGCCAACGGCGCCTGGAGCCAGTACGAGGAGCCCGATGGCCTCGCGGGGCCGAACGTGCGCCGTCTGGCCAAGGATGCGAGCAACAGCATCTGGGTGGCCACCAGCACGGGTCTCACGCGCATCAGCAACATCACCATCGGCATCGATGAGCGCACTGCGGGTCGCTTCCGGCTCTTCCCGAACCCTGCGAGCACGATGGTCGAGGTGGCGCTGGAGGCGCCTGAGGTGAATGCGCCAGCCGAGGTGCTCGATGCCAGTGGGCGTGCGGTGCTCACGGAGCGGGTGTCCGGTCAGCGGCTGCGATTCGATGTCTCCGTGCTGAAGGCTGGGCTCTACGTGATGCGCATCGGCGATGAGGCCGTTCGCTTCGCGGTGGAGCGGTAGCGGTGCACGACCCTATGCCGGAAGCCCTGCCGTATGCAGGGCTTCCTTGCTTCCGGCGCAGGTGATGCCGAAGTGCGAGGCATGGTGGACGCAGCGACCATGGCGGATCACCAGCACCTGCGGCGATTCGTGCTGCACCCCGTAGCGGTCGGCGATGGCATTCGAGATGCCGCGATGGCGGATGAGGTCGAGCAGGTAGATGGCGCCCAAGTCTTCGTCAGCTGCGCCCCATGCGCTCTCTAGGCGGTTCAGCGCGGCGCTGCTGATGCTGCATCGCGTGCTGTGCTTGAAGATGAGCACCGGTCGCTCGGCGGATTGCTGGTCGATGGCGTCGAGCTGCGCCTCGTCGGTAAGGGCGGTCCAATTCATGCGGCGCGAAGGTCGGGCAAGGAGGTGCGACGGATGGTGAGCGCGATTACATTGCAGCCGTGCCGGGTGACGGGGTTTCCGTCAGTGACAGCCGGAGCCGTTCCGTTCAGCCATGAAGCATGCACGCACCGCATGAAGAGAGCGCTTCCGTACTTCGCCACGTGAAGCCACAGATCGCTGTTCCCCACGAAGCTCACATCGAGACCGAGATGGCCGCCTTGGCCGCGCGCTTCGTCAACAGCACCAATCGCCACGTCTTCCTCACCGGAAAGGCGGGCACCGGAAAGACCACCTTCCTGCACAAGCTGGCCGCCAGCACCCACAAGCGCTACGTAATCCTGGCGCCCACGGGCATCGCGGCGCTCAATGCGAAAGGGGTCACCATCCACAGCCAGTTCCTGCTGCCCTTCGGGGCCTTCCTGCCCGAGAAGCAACGGCCGTTGGACATCCCCGAAGGCGCCTACCACGACCAGGATACGCTCACGCGCCGGCACCCCCTCAACGCGCTGCGGCGGAACGTGCTGCGCGAGGTGGACCTGCTCATCATCGACGAGGTGAGCATGCTCCGGGCCGATGTGCTCGACGCCATCGACTTCCGCATGCGCGCCGTGCGCCAGAACCGCCGCGAGAGCTTCGGCGGCGCGCAGGTGCTGCTCATCGGCGACCTGTACCAGCTGCCGCCCGTGGTGAAGGACGACGAGTGGCGGGTGATGCAGCGGTACTACGCGAGCATGCATTTCTTCGAGAGCCTGGTGCTGAAGCAGCATGGCTACGCGCACATCGAGCTCGACCGCATCTTCCGCCAGCAGGACGACCGCTTCATCCGCATCCTCAACAACCTGCGCGACAACCGGGTGCAGCCCCAGGATGTGGCTGAGCTGAACGCGCACTACCGCCCCGCCATCAGCCAGGCCGACAGCGCGGGCGTCATCACCCTCACCACGCACAACTACAAGGCCGACGAGATCAACCAGCAGGCGCTGGCCCAGCTGACGGGCAAGGCCCACGCCTACGAGGCCAGCATCGAAGGCGAATTCCCGCAGAGCATGTACCCGGTCCTGGAGCGCATCGAGCTCAAGGCGGGCGCGCAGATCATGTTCGTGAAGAACGATCCGGACAGGATGTACTTCAACGGCAAGCTGGCGCGCGTGGAGCAGCTTGATGACGATGGCATCACCGTGCGCATGTACGATGGGGTGGGGGATGCGCTCTCCCCCACAACCTACAAGCTCAAGCGGGAGACCTGGGAGAACAAGCGCTACGTGGTGAACGCGGCCACGAAGGAGCAGGAAGAGGAGGTGCTGGGCACCTTCGAGCAATACCCCATCAAGCTCGCTTGGGCCATCACGGTGCACAAGAGCCAGGGCCTCACCTTCAGCAGGGCCATCATCGACGTGGGGCAGGCCTTCGCGCCGGGACAGGTGTACGTGGCGCTATCGCGCCTGCGATCCCTCGACGGGCTGATACTGCGCACGCGCATCGACCCCTCGGTGGTGAGCAGCGACAAGGATGTGGTGGCCTTCACCCAGCGGGGCGAGCAGCAGGAGCCTTTGCCGGACCAGCTGAAGGCGAAGCAGCGCGAGTACCTGCAGCAGCTGCTCACAAGCACCTTCGACCTCAGCGAGCTGCTGCGCAAGGTGGAGTGGACCCAGAAGGACCACCCGGAGACCGCCCAGTTCGAGGAGGAAAGCATGAAGACCGCGCTGCAGGTGCTGCGCGACACCCTGCGGGGCGAGGAGGAGAACACGCGCAAGTTCCAGGGCCAGCTCATGCGGTTGCTCTTCGAGGACAAGCGCGATGAGCTGCTGGTGCGCATCGAGAAGGGCGGCGCCTACTACGGCGACCTGCTGCAGGCGCAGATGAAGGCCCTTTTCCGGCACATGGCGCAGGCTGAGCTGCTGAGCCGAACGAAGGAGTACACCAATGCGCTGAAGGAGATCGACGGCATGCTGATGAAGCGCATCGCCACCATCGCCAAGGTGGGCTACATCACGCGCTGCATCCTCAGCGGCGAGGAGATTCAGCGGCAGAAGGCGATCGAGCAGGGCCTGGCCGCGAAGCGCGCCGCCATGGTGGGCGAGGCGCGTGCCTGGGCTGAGGAGCACCGGCCCAAGGGCAAGACGGGAAAGCGGCGCAAGCGCAAGACGGATGACGCTGCTCCTGGTGAGGATACGGGCATCGAATCACAGGGTCGACCCGCTAAGGGTGCCACCTACGCCACCACCTACGTCTTGGTGAAGGAGGGCCTCACGCTGGAGCAGATCGCGCAGAAGAGGCAGATGGCGAAGAGCACCATCGAGGGGCATATCGCACGCGGCATCGCTGAAGGTGAAATCGGGATCGAGGGCCTGATGCCCGATTCGGAGCGCGACCTCATCGCCGATTGGATGCGCGAGAATCCTTCCAAGGGACTGAATGAGGCGGCGGGCTACTTTGAGGGGCGCTTCGGTTACGGGCAGCTGAGGATGGTGCAGGCGTGGGTGAAGCGGGAGGCTGCTGAAGGCTGAGGGATTCCCAGCCCGTCTCCATCAACAAGAACCGGTTGACGGAATATCCGTCGGTTGGATTCTGGGAAAACGGCCATATACTTGTGCCGTGGAAACGGTCATGCCGCTGACGGATACCCTGGCAATGGAGCCGCGGGCCGGCTATGGTCTTGCTCCACCGGCCGACGAGGCCATCACGGGCCGCATCCATGATATCCGTGGCCGCAAAGTGATGCTGGACCGGGACTTGGCCGAGCTCTACGGCGTGGAGACCAAGCAGCTCAAGCGGCAGGTGCGGCGCAACCTGTCCCGTTTCCCAGAGGATTTCATGTTCGAACTCTCCAAAGAGGAGAACGAGATCTTGAGGAGCCGATCTGGCACCTCAAGCTGGGGCGGGGTGCGCTATGCTCCCTTGGTTTTCACCGAGCAGGGCGTGGCCATGCTGTCCAGCGTACTTGGCAGTGAACAGGCCATTCAAGTCAGTATCCATGTCATCCGAGTCTTCGCACGCATGCGGGAGGTCCTCCTTGCCCAGCAGGATCTCTTGCGGAGGCTGGAGGCATTGGAAGAGCGCGTGAGCGGCCACGACGAGGAGATCCAAGCCCTCTTCAACCACCTGACCGCCATGGTTTCCGGCACGGAGCAATCGCGCAGGGCCATTGGCTTCAAGCCCGGCGAATCCTAGCCAACCTTCAACCTGCCACTGAACAACGCTCAACCGCCCCAACCTCCAACCTTCAACCCCGTCACTCCAATGGCAAACGCAGTCTTCGGAAGCAACATCAAGCTCCTGCGCACCCGTCGCGGCCGCTCGCAGGAGGAAGTGGCCATCGCCCTCGACGTGAAGCGGTCGAGCTACAGCGGCTATGAGAACGGCAGCGCCGAGCCCAGCTTCGACCTGCTGGTGCGGCTCAGCGAGTACTACAAGGTGAGCATCGACAAGCTGCTGCGCGACGACCTCACCCAGCTCAGCGAGAGCCAGCTCGGAATCCTGGAGCGCGGCGGCGACATCGATCTGAGCGGCCGGCGCCTGCGCGTGCTGGCGACCACGGTGGACAAGCAGGACCGGGAGAATGTGGAGCTGGTGCCCGAGAAGGCCAAGGCCGGCTACGCGCTGGGCTACGCTGACCCGGAGTACATCAGCATCCTGCCCACCTTCCAGATGCCCTTCCTCGCGAAGGACCGCAAGTACCGCACCTTCCAGATCAGCGGCGATAGCATGCCGCCCGTGGCCGATGGTTCGTGGGTGACCGGCGAGTACGTGCAGAACTGGCAGACGATCCGCGACGGCCAGCCCTACGTCGTGGTCACCAAGGACGATGGAATCGTCTTCAAGGTGGTGTACAACCAGCTGAAGGAGAAGGGCAGCCTGCTGCTCTGCAGCACCAACCCGCTCTATGCGCCCTATGAAGTGCCCGTGACCAATGTGCTCGAGATCTGGAAGTTCGTGCACTTCATCAGCGCCGAGCTGCCCGAGCCCAACATGAGCCGCGACGAACTGGCCCGCAGCGTGGTGGAGCTGCGCAAGGAGGTGGGGCAGCTGCGCCTGGCCATGGAGCAGCAGGGGAGATTGGCGTTCTGAGGAGAGGCGCCGCGCGAGCGGCCGTTCATGGCCCGCATGCCCGCTGGGTTCGGGGGTGGGAGCGGTGGCACGGGCTTCCTCTAGCGGTGAGGTGGTGGGCGCCGGATGACCGACCGGCAGGGCCCGTGGACGAACACCGACCGGTTCGCTCAATGTAAAGCCCATGTTAAACATGGGTGAACATTAGGCTACCTTTGGGCGTACCAAGGGAACCTGAACCCGGAGAAATGCGCCACTTTCTTCTTCTGTCCGCGCTGCTGATTGCCAGCCTGTGCCTTGCCCAGTCGCCTGAGCTGCTCGGCCAGGAGCGCTGGCCCGATGGCACGTTGAAGGCGACCCGCTACCAAGAGGGTGACCGCATCCATTTCATCACCTATCATGAGAACGGCCGGGTGAAAGAGATGGGCTGCTTCCGCAAGGGGCGCCGTGATGGGGTGTGGAAGCAGTTCAGCGATACCGGTGCGCTGCTGGCCCGGGCCGGCTTCAGCAATGGGCAGCGTCAGGGTGTATGGGAGTTCCGCGGCCACGACAATAACGTCCTTGGTCGCTTGACCTGCGCAGATGGCGTCATCCTGCGCGGCGAGCAATACGATGAGCAGGGTGCCCTGGTGGCCATGCGCTCCTATTGAATCAGCGGTTCGGCCGGAGCCGGACTTCCCCAAGGCGTCTTGTTCCAGCGATCGAGCTGGAAGTTCGGGTCGTTGCCCTTGGCCAGCTTGAGCGCCAGCACCATCGCTGTCTGCAGCATACCTCCGAGGAGGAGCTGTGCATTGGCCCCGGGCCAGTGCAGGGTCTTGAACAGGCCGCCGCAGGTGAGGGTGGCGGTTCCGACGAGCAGCAGGGCAAGGATGTTCCGGGCCGGCTGCTTAAGTCACTGGCTCAATGCCGCGGTACATTCCAGGTGGCGCGAGAAGCCGTGTCTGCAGGCTTTTCAGGATTGCCCGGGCTTCCTCGGCCATCATTGGTCGCTCAGCGCTTCGATTTCCGGCTTCAGGTTTCGCCCCGGGCCTGAGCCTGGGTCGCTCCTTGACTGACCGGAGGATTGCGCCGGACGCTTCGCAGGACGCGATGATGCGGTTCCGGGACCGCAGCGATGGAGCTCCATCATGCCGTGCTGGCGGAGTGATCCAGGGCGGGGATGCCCCAGGCGGAAGCAGGCAGGGTGGTGCCCTCAGGGATGATCCCGTTGGCGAACGGGCGGTGACGGAGCCTGATGGCGGGGCCATAGCCTGGCCGTGCGGTACCCTGCAGGAAGAGGGCGATGGCCCTGCGCGCATTCACGCCTTCCTGAACAGGTCGTCTTCGTCGTCGAACGCCTTGAACTCGATCGCATGCCCATCGGGGTCCTCGATGAACATGCTCACCTGCTCGCCCACTTGCCCCTTCATCACCGTTCGCGGTTCGATGTGGAAGGGATGGCCCAGCTTCTTGAGCTTGTCGCGCAGCTTCTTCCAATCCGCCATGGAGAGCACGACGCCCCAGTGGTCGCTGGGCACGTTCGATTCGGGGTTGTATATGCGCGCGGTGCGGTAGGTCACCGGTACCTCCTGGATGGTGAGTTGGTGGCCGAAGAAGTCGTAATCGACCCAGGTCTTGGCGCTGCGCCCTTCCTTCAAGCCGAGGAACTTGCCGTAGAAGGCCTTCATGCGCTTCAGGTCCGTGGTGGCGAAGGCGAGGTGGAAGGTGCCTTTCATGGGTTGAGGATTCGGCGAAAAGTAAGAAGGCCCCGGAGCGTCCCGCTCCAAGGCCTTCCCTCAGCGCCACAAGGGGTGGCGGTCAATCCTCGTCGTCGTCGCCGGCATCGCCCTCGTCACCGGCATCTTCGTCGCCGTCCTCTTCCTCGTCGTCCTCCTCCTCCATGTCATCGCTCTCCTCGTCGCCCTCGTCCCCGGCGTCCTCGGCGCCCTCCAGGCCGGCATCCTCCTCGATGTCATCGGCAGGCACGCTGGCATCGCTTTCCTGGTCAAGGAACTCCTCGATCTCGGCGCGGCTCTCCGCGTTGATCTTGATGAGGTACATGGCCTCGGGCGTGCGCAGCTCGATCACGCGCAGGATGTCGCCCTTGGCGGTGGGGATGGTCTTGATGTGCGAGGCATCGATCCCGTCGGGATACTGTTCCTGCAGGGTCTCCTTGAGCTCGTCGGTCAAGGTGTTGAAGGAGCGGATGAGTCGCTGCATGGCTTGCTGGGCTCACATGTCCAGGACGTAGGCGAAGATGAGGGGCGCCACAATAGTAGCATCACTTTCGATGATGTACTTCGGCGTGTCGATGTCCAGCTTGCCCCAGGTGATCTTCTCGTTGGGCACGGCGCCGCTGTAGCTGCCATAGCTGGTGGTGCTGTCGCTGATCTGGCAGAAGTAGCTCCAGAAAGGGATGCTGTCGCGCTGGAGGTCCTGATGGAGCATGGGGACGACGCAGATGGGGAAGTCGCCCGCGATGCCGCCGCCGATCTGGAAGAAGCCGATGCCATCCTTCCCGCAGTTGGCGGTATACCACTCGGCCAGGAACATCATGTACTCGATGCCGCTCTTCATCATGGAGGGCTTGCAGTCGCCCGTGATGCAATGGCCGGCGAAGATGTTGCCCAGGGTGCTGTCCTCCCAGCCCGGGCAGATGATCGGCAGGTTCCGCTCGGCGGCCGCAACCATCCAGCTGTCCTTCGGATCGATCTGGTAGTACTGCTGGAGCACGCCGCTGCGGATCATCTCATAGAAGTACTCGTGGGGGAACCGGCGGTTGCCGCTCTTGTCGTCGGCGGTCCAGAGGTCGAGCACGTGCTTCTCCAGGCGCCGGAAGGCCTCATGCTCGGGGATGCAGGTGTCGGTGACCCGGTTCATGCCGCGGTCCAGCAGGGCACGCTCCTGCTCCGGGGTCAGGTCGCGGTAATGGGGGATGCGCTCGTAATGGTCGTGCGCCACCAGGTTCATCACGTCCTCCTCCAGGTTGGCGCCGGTGCAGCTGATGATGTCCACCTTTCCCTGGCGTATCATCTCTGCCAGGATCTTGCCCAGCTCGCCGGTGCTCATGGCGCCGGCCAGGGTGATCATCATCTTGCGGCCCTTGCCGAGGTGCTCCTTGTAGCCCTTGGCCGCATCCACCAAGGCCGCGGCGTTGAAGTGCAGGAAGTGCTTCTCGATGAAGGCGGAGACGGGGCGTGGCTGGCTCATGGTGCGGTTCGGGGCGAAATATAGAGGCGGGCCGATATATGCCCGATGCCGGCGCGGCGATGCCGGGCCTATGGCGCAAAAGCCCGAAGGGGCCTACTTGCGGACCGGTTCCTCCAGGGGCAGGTAGCCCAGCAGCTGCAGCATGCGCTCGGCGCTCTGTGTGTCGGCGAAGACGGTGTCGACCAGTGTGCCGTCGGGCCGGCGGTCGATGAGCACGTGCTTGGGCTTGGGGATGAGGCAGTGCTGGATGCCGCCGAAGCCGCCCAGGGTGTCCTGGTAGGCGCCGGTGTTGAAGTAGCCGATGTACTGCCGCTTGTCCTCGCTGTACTTGGGGAGGTAGATGGCGTTGATGTGCTGCTCGCTGTTGTAGTAATCGTCGCTGTCGCAGGTCATGCCGCCGAGGAACACGCGCTCGTACTCGTCGTGCCAGTTGTTGATGGGCAGCATGATGAAGCGCTTGCTGATGGCCCAGGTGTCGGGGAGCGTGGTCATGAAGCTCCCATCGATCATGTTCCAGCGCTCCTTCTCGTTCTGCTTCTTCTGGTACACGATGCTGAAGAAGGTGGCGCCGCTGTCGCTCACGGTGAAGCTGCCGAACTCGCTGAAGATGTTGGGCTCCTGCACCTTGTTCTCCTCGCACACGTCCTTGATGCGCCCCACGATCTCGCCGATCATGTAGTCGGTGTCGAAGCTGAAGTTGAGGCTGTTCTTGATGGGCAGGCCGCCGCCGATGTCAAGGGTGTCCAGCGTGCGGCAGAGCTTCCACAGATCGCAATAGACGTTCACGCACTTGCTGAGCTCATTCCAGTAGTAGGCGGTGTCGGTGATGCCGGTGTTGATGAAGAAGTGCATCAGCTTCAGGCGGAACTTCTTCTGCTTGCTGATGTTCCGCATGTAGAAGGGGATGATGTCCTTGTACCCGATTCCCAGGCGGCTGGTGTAGAACTCGAACTTGGGCGCCTCCTCGGCGGCGATGCGGATGCCGATGTCGCAGGTGCCCTCGATCACCTCGTCCAGCGCGTAGATCTCGCCCATGTTGTCGATGATGGGCACCACCTTGTAGCCGCGGTTGGCCAGGCGGCCGATGCCCTTGATGTAGCGCTCATCCTTGAAGCCGTTGCACAGGATGGTGCTGTCCTTGGTGATGCGGCCGCGCTCGATGAGCAGCTCGATCATCTCCAGGTCGTAGGCGCTGCTGGTCTCCAGGTTCACGCCCTTGTCCAGCACCTTGTCGATGACGTAGCTGAAGTGGTTGCTCTTGGTGCAGTAGAAGTACTCGTAGCGTCCTTGATAATCGTGCGCGGCGAAGGCCTTGGCGAAGCTGGCGCGGGCCATCTCGATCTTCTCGCCGATCTTGGGCAGGTAGCTGATCCGCAGGGGCGTGCCGTGCTTCCGCAGCAGGTCCATGAGCGGCAGGTCGTTCCAGATCAGGTTGTCGCCGTCGAGCTTGAACTCATCCTTCGGGAAGTCGAAGGTCTGCTCGATGAGGTCGATGTAGCGGGTCTTCATTGTTCAGGAAGCAGGGGCGGGAGGCTGGGGCAGGAGCAGGAATGGCATGGCCCACCGCCATTGGCCATGGGGATGCGGGATGGGGAAGGCCGAGGCGCGCGCGGCACGGGGCCGGAGCACGGAGAGGGCCTGGGCGGTCATCAGCGGAAGGGGAATGCAGCGCAAAGCAATACCGCTTGGGCGTCGCAGTTGGGGCGCGGCGCTAGAGCCAATCCACAGGTCGTGCTCATCGCGGGAGTAAAGGTAGAGACCGGGAACGATCGGCGCGTGCGCATCCTTCCGCCCCGGCTTGCGACCCGGACGCCCCTGGTGGGGAACCCCGTTTCAGCGCGCCATCACGGCCAGCGGAACCGTGGCATCGCGCCCATGAAGGGCAACCCGCACGGTGTACCTTCCTGCAGCAAGTGATGCCGGCGAGATCGTGCCGGTGTTGCTGCCTTGCCTTACGGTGATGGGCCACTCGCCCACGCGCCTGCCTTGCGAATCCTCAAGGGTCATGCTTGCATTGCCGGCGGCACCGGCATGGATGGAGTAGGACAGAGGACCGCCGGAGTAAGGGTTGGGCGATACCGCTACTGCAGGGCCTTCAGCGGGCACGGCACCGGCGGCTGGCGCAATCACCCTTCCTGTCTTGTCGAGGCCGTTCAGCGATACGTAATAGGCGCCGTTGTGCCGCCGTTCCCGGAGCCATGGTTCAGCGGAAATCGAGGCAGCACAGCCAGCCTCGCCTTCGATGCGCGCGATGCACAGGCTCTTGGCCGCCTGCAAGCGAACCGCCGATTCATGGAGCGGTACCAGGCCCACGCCCGTGTATTTCCGGAATTTCATTCCGCCGTTGCTGAATGCAGGTCCCGATGGGGATAGGGGGAGCACCATGGATTGTTCGGCCGACTGCCTGAGTACGGGGTCTTGCAGGCATTGCGTGCTATCCCAGGCCAGCGTGAGCACCAGGTTGGAGATCAGGCCATCGAAGTCCTGTTCCGCGATCAGCAGGACCTGGTCCGAGCCATCATCGATGCGGTTCAATTGGATATCCACCCGCTGCTGGGCCATGGCCATGACCGGCAGGAGGCATGCCGCCCATGCGGCGCATGACGTTGCGAGTGTGAAGGATCTATTGGTCATGGCTGTGGGAGTTGGGCGTCACGGATGTTGGTGGGCATGGAACCGCCGATATTGACCAGGATGGGGTCGCGGTCGTTCCCCTCACCCACGTATTTCACGCGGCCGTCAAGGTTCACATCGGTTGGGAGGTACCCGAGTGCGGTGCTGGTGGGCGTGCTTCCACCGATGCTCACCAGGATTGGGTCGCGGTCGTTGCCCTCTCCAACGTACTGCACCATGCCGTTGAAGTTCACATCACCTGCCCAAAGCGCCCTGCGCGCGCCAACTTGCTTCTGGCCTTCCGTTCCATAGGTCGCTGTGGAGAGGAGGGTGAAATCCACTTGCGTCGATCCCGTGTAGAAGCGCGCCGAATCGGCTGACATGACGCCCAGGTGGTTCCGATGCCGCAACGCCACATAGTACGCCCCAGCACCCACGCTGATCGTCACCGGAGAGAATCCATCCATGGCCACCACGTCCCCATCGCGCTGCAGCAAGGCGCTACGGCTCGCCACCACGGCAGTGTTATCGTCCCGGTCGCGCAGTTCCACGAGCACCCAGTCCACGATGGCATCGTTGCCCGGTACGGCGAGCACTTGCGGGGTGGTGGTCTCGCCCCCTCCTCCGCCGACATGCCCGTAACCCAGCGTGGTGAACGGCTCAATCAGCGGGAAGTCGATGAGCGTGCGCAGCGAATCGTGCATGGAGCCGGATGCATACGGGCCCTCGAGGAAGACCCGGGCGCGCAGGGTGGCGGAGTAGCTGGGCACCACGGTCCAGTTCAGCGTGGCGATGCCTGCGCCGCCGATGCCACTGGTCGACTTGTTCAGGAGGGCCGCATCGAGCGTGAGCTCATAACTGCCGGTGCCGTTAGCTGCGGCGGGCAGGTTGCCGATGCTGTAGGTGGTGCTGTTCACCGGCGTCACGGTCAGCATCGCTGCGGGAACGGGCAGGCCGTTCTTGCGCAGGCCGAGCGCGCTCGCGATCGCACCCGGGTCCAGCACGGCCGCCGAGAATTGGATTGTGGCGCTGCTCAGGTCCGTGGTCAGCGACTGGTTGTTCGCGGTCTGCCAGCTCGCGCTCAAGGGTGCCTGGTCGATGAAGAGCGATCGCGTGCCAGCTGCACTGCCTCCGTTGTTGCCCACAGCGGTCACCTTCAATCCGGTGTTGCCGCCGGTGGGGAAGGTCACCGGAACAGCATGTGTCCCGGCGCTCAGGTCCTGGAGCGTCACCAGCACTTGCTCGCTGCCGAAGGAGGTCTGGGCGATGGTCACCTGTGCGGCGTCCGCATTCAGGTTGAAGAGGGCATTGAAGCTCCCTGAGGAGGTGATGCCATCGCTGTTGCTGATGCCCAGGTCGGGGTCGATGCCCACGTTCGTGACGGCTATCGGCGTGCTGCGGTCCACTTCCCAGGTCACGTTCGCGGTTCCGCTGCCGGCGTTCCCGATGGCATCCGTGACGCCTGTTGCATCAACGGTGAACGCGTAGTCGCCATCGAGGTAGCTGGCCAGCCCGAAGCCGCTCACGCGCCATTCGTCGGGATCCACCTGTGTGAGCTGACCGGCCGTCAGTGGGAGTGAGTTGCCATCACGGCTCAGCGCGATGGCGCCGATGGTGAGCCCGGTCGCAGGCACGCTGAAGCGGATGTTCACGCCGGTGCGGTGCTGCGCATCGAGGCCGCCGGTGAACAAGGGAGTGAGCTCGGCGATGGTCGGACCTTGGGTGTCGCGTGTCAAGGTCACGCTCTGCGCCTGTATCCCGGTGACGCCTTCCGTGCTCAGCACGGTGGGCATGTTCACGGTGAACAGATGCGCACCATCGGTGGTGATCGCGTTCTCCAACCCGCTCACCAGGAACAAGGTGCTGTCGCTGTTCTGGCGGGTGATGCTGAGCGCTCCCGGCTGCGGCACACCTCCGAGGGTGATGCTGATGTCTGATGCAGTCAGGCTCGTCTCGTCGATGGGCCGGTTGAAGAGCAGCTCGATGGTGCTGAATTCATCATCGGTGGTGCCTCCTGGCAGTCCTTGGAAGGCGACGATGGCCGGGACGGAGATGAACTGTGTCCATGTGACTTGGCGACCCGCCACCCCGGCGATGCCATAGATGTCCGTGATACCGGCCGCCTGTGCGATGAACTGATAGAGCCCGTCGCCGGTGGTGAGCGGCGTGAGGTCCACGGTAAAGGTGAAGGGGTCGACCTGGGTGATGATGGCGCTGTTGTCCATGATGTCCGGCCCGCCCTGGAAGGTGAGCGTGAGGTCATCCGTGGTGAAGGTGGCAGGGTCGATGGCCTTGTCGAAGACCACGGTGAGTTGTGTGACCTGTAGCGCGGAGATCGATGCTGGCGCTCCGATGATCGTGTCCACCGCAGGAACGTCGGTGTTCTTCGGTGCCCAGACGATCGTGTAGGTGGTCGGCGTCGTGGTGGCCAGCGTATCCACGAAGTGGAACTTGTCCTCGTACACCGGCTGCTGGCTTACGGGCAGCGTCACGAAGGTGAGCCAGGCGTTGTCGAGCGGTATCGCCTGTGCGTCGCTGTTGCGCGTCACGCTCACGATGTCGTAGTCGCCGTTGCCGGGGTCGTTCAGCTTCGTGTAGTTCCAGCCGGGTTCTTCCGCCTGCACGGTCAGCGTGTTGGTGAAGGTGGGTGCGGTGACCGGTGCGTTGAAGCTCGCCGCAGCGGCAGGCAGCACTTCCGCCGTGCGGCGCCCTTGCGAGAAGTAGATGATGTCAGGCACGTCGTTCACGTCGAATTGGTCGTTCACCAGGAAGTCGTTCATGGCATCGGCCAGTGGCCCGTACTCACGGATGCTGCGGGTGAGTTCATGCAGCTCTACGCCCTGGATCAGGCTCAGCTCCGGATTGCCGAAGCTGTTGGCATGCACCACCTCGGCTTCGTAGCTAACGAATTTGCCGAGCAGGCTGCTGGTGAACCACCACTGGCCCACGCGCGTCTGCAGCGGCGGAATGGTGCCGAAGGGGATGTCCAGCACGCCGAGTTGTGCGGGCTGCCCTTGCAGGTTGCTGCCAGTGAGCTCGAAGTTGATGGCCAGTCCGCTCTCGTTCTCCACGATCTCCGGCTGTGCGGATGAGATCTTCATGTTCTGCGCCGCACCGTATCCGTGGTTCTCGATCATCACCGCCAGTTCCGCAGGGATCGAAGGCTCCACATCCGGACTGGTCAGCGCGTCATCGCCCAGGATGTTGCGCTCCATGAAGTAGTGAAGCATCAGGTCCGGGCTCGGGTTCACCGTCAGGGTGATCCCTGCGAGCTGGATCGTGGTCATTTCCTGGTTGTACGGATCCCAATAGGTCACCGAGCCGCCGAAAGAGTAGGGCACAGGCACCGTGGGCGCGGCACCGGGCTCAGGGATGAAGAGGAACTGCACGATGCCATGCTCCTGCGAGGGGATCTGGCCGGTGCCGGTTACATCGCTTAGGCCCGTGAGCTGCTCGGTGTTAATCTGGAACAGCCCGTTGCTCGGCACACCGTCCGGATCGGTGATCAGGATGTCCACGCTGAGCGAGTCGATGCCGTCGGTGGGGTGGCCATTGAAGATGTCGAGCGTGCCGGTGAAGGCCTCACGCGTCATGGTCACGGTCTGGCTCAGTTGCACGGTCACGGAGGCGCAGACGGCATCCGGTGCTGTGCTGATTTCTTCCACGAACTCCATGAATGCCCCATAGAGTTCTGAGATTGATCCATAACCTCTTTGCGATGCGTAGTCGATTACCTCAATGATCGTTGCGATATGGCTTTCGACAACGTTGCGGTCGATTATGTCAGGGTGCTGCGCATCGGGTGCGGTAATGCCTTGGTTCCATGCTAGCAAGGTCTCATTCCAACGATCCATGAACCACTGTGCTTCATTTTCGCCGATGTCCGAGCCGGAAATGGCTGTACGTGTCATGGTTTGAGCCGAAGCCGGAATGTTGGAGAAGGTGCTGATATATGGATCCAGTATCGCTATCAGCTCATCGATTGCTTCACGTTCGATCAGTTGGACGTAGTAGATTGCATTCAGTGAGGAGTCAGCCTCCCAGGCGAGCACGATCTGTTCGAGATCGTTGAACGGCTGTTGGTATGCACCATTCGGTCCATCTCTCTCAACAGAGGAGAAGGTCATTGCTGGCGATGTGGGTGAATTGCGGAAGCAATGCTTGAACGCATTGTACGCAGTTCTCAGACAGTCAAGGTCGCCGATCACATTACTTGCAGGCTCAGGAAGGAACTGAGCTATGCACCCTACGAAAATCTCGAAGTTATCTTCCGCTTCAATTGCATCGACGCATCCTGGGACTCCGAATACCGCGGTAAGCGGATCCGGAAGCGGCAGACAAGAAATGACACCGAGCAGGTCCGAGACACAGGCGCAGTCTATCCTTGCGTTCACCACTGGAGGGTCAACGCAGATGATGCAATCTGCTCCCCCAGTGGGTGTGGGGCCATAGGTCTGGCAGCACCAAGGAAGCAATTCGCAATCACAGTCGGGTGGTGGGGGCGGAGGAGGTGGCTGGAACCCATTTCCTGGAGATGCTGTCGGTACACAACCCGGCATCTTGATATACGATTCCTTGCCAGTTGTTTCATAGAGCCCCGTTGCTTCGTTACAGTTGTAGTGGTACCGGGTGTAGGTATAAAGCTTGCAAGTGAACCCTCCGATCTCAATGTCTCTGTATGCCTCTTCATTCATGCCAAGTAACTGGGAGATGAAGACAATGTCGGATCCTTCTGCGGTGGCCAAAGGGACATCGCGAAGGCGCATGAGTACGGGGACCTGTATGCTGCTCAACGCTGCAAGGTTCTCGGTACCGTAGTTCGTCAGGAACTCATATTCCGGATGGGTGGGTAGGATGAGCTCGACATCTTCGGCCGTGATCAAACCATGGTTCGTGAGCGTCACGTTGAAAGCATACACCTCATCGCCGAACAGTTGCGGCATCGTATCTGGCATGTCGATCGTCACCACCGGTATCGGCACGTTCGTCTCGAATTGCATGGTCAATGTCACATCGTACTGGTCCTGCACAGTCGTCGGAACTACGCTCCATCCGAAGGTTATCGCCTGATAGTTCAAGAACACTGTCTGGCTCAAGCTCGCTCCGGCGTTTATCGTCACCAGTTGTTCGGAGGGAAGGTGTTGTGGCTTACTCACCAGCAACCGGTGCTGTCCTTCGGGGAGGTTGGCGAACGAGACCAGACCATTGGTATCCGTGGTTCCTTGGGCGAGCAGTGCGTTGGAATAGGCATGGCGCACTTCAACGTTAGCACCCTCCACATGCGGTTCGTCCTCATCGAAGAAGGTGAATTGGTTCACGGCGTCCACGGTGAGGTTGCCCGTAGTTACGCTCACCTTGGTGAAGGTGAAGGGGATCACCAGACTGTTGCTGTTCGCCCCGTTGATGGCGATGGTGCCATTGATGGGGAAGTCGAAAGGCACGCTGGCATCAGCGAGGAAGCGGAGTATGACCAGGGCCGTATCGCCGGGCGCCATTGACCCCATGTTCACCGGCGTCATGGCCTGCAACCAGGGAACTTGCGGCAATGAGAGGCTGAGTGCGCCGGTATTGCCACCGCCGGTGTTCACAATGCGGAATTGTACCAGTTGCTGGCCAGCGGCCTGGGAGACGGTCGTGTTTATGCTGGTGATGTCGGCGCTGATATGGCCACCGGGCACCATGCAGTAGTAGTAGAGGTCCTGGCTTTGGATCATGCCTTGGTCGGCGGTCACTTGCAAGGTGCCGGGCTGGAAGTTGTAGCCCGGTGTGACGACGGTTCCACTCACTTCATAGGCGACGGTCGTGCTGGCCCCGCCTGCGAGCGAGGCGATCGTTGTGAAGCTGAAGGTTGATCCTGCAGGAACATTCAATGGTGTCAAGGTCAGGTTGGTGAGCGGCGCATCGCTCAGGTTCTGGATCGCGAGCGTGCCCGTGAGCGTATCGCCGATGAGGGTGATGAATTGCGGGTATTGCCCGTTGTTGATCCGCACGCCGTGGATGTCGAAGGCATCCTGCTCCGTGGTCTGCCCCATGCCGGGGAAGCTGGCGCCAATGGTGTAGTGTCCGCTTTCGTTCGCGAGGGGGACGAAGCTGGCCGTGAACGCCCCCGTAGCATCCGTGGTGGTGAGCACTTCACGGCGCAGGCCGTTGGTGAGCACGTAGACCTCAATGGACTCGTTCGCCGCAGGGCTCGCATCGGGCCGAACGGCGGTGCCTGTCACTGGGATCGTCGTGCCGCGCAGGAAGGTGGTACCCGCCACCTGCGCCGTGGCCGTGTAGCTGGGCGCGATGCTCACGTTCACCGGCGCTGAGGTATTGTTCGTATAGGTGAGCTCGGTCGCCGATGCGCCCGGATTCACTTGCAGTAACAGCTTGTGGGTGCCAGGGAGATTCGGTGCGACGGCCGCTCCGCTGATCTGCACGCTGCCTCCTGCGGGCACCGGTGTATTGATGGTGTAGTCGAATAGGACGGGGTCGCTCGCATCCACGATATTGTTCTGCGAGAGCACGCCGCGCACGGGCACGCCCGCGATGGAGTTGGCGAAGCCCGTGTTGCTGATGGTGGCCTGCCATGTGAAGGGAACCAAGGCCGGCCAAGGGCTTGCGCTCGGGGTCACGGCGCTCACCAGCAGGTCGGGCTGGTTCACATCGGTGACGATGCACCAGGTGATGCCGGGTGAGAAGCCGTCGGCCGTGGCCTGCACATACACCTGTTGGCTGCCGTCAGGGGTCCCATCGTTCACGGTTGTAGCGGGCACATCCACGAAGGACGAGCCGATGGGAATGCTCACCGTGGCGGGAACCGTGAGCTCAGTGACATCCGATGAGATCAGCGCCACGTCCAGAGCCGCGGTCGTTGCTGTGTTGCGCTGCACACGGATCGTGCCCGCATTGGCCAGGCCTTCGGCCAGCGTGGCGGGATTGACCGACATGGTGAGCGTAGGACCATCGTTGTCGGCCACGGTGAGGTCCGCGCTCACATTCGCTGCGGTGGATACAGGTGCGTTGCATCCGCAGCCCGCCAGTTGAACCGCTGCGTTGATGGTCACGGTGCGGAAGCCATCCACCAGCGCGTTGTCGATCACGCCGATGGTGAAGGTCTGCTGGCTGGCGTTAGCCGCGAGCGAGATGCTCGTGGGCAGGAGCAAGGTGTTCGCGAGGCTGGGCGTGATCACCGCCGTGAAGGCGATGGCCGGGCTGCCCGCTGTGCGCTGCAAGGTGGCTTGCACGGCGAAGGCGCCTCCGCTCTCGCTCACGGTATCCGTCTGCAGCACGAGCTGAAGGCCCGGAAGGTCGTCGTCGGTGAGCTGCAGCGAAGCGTTGGCAGCCGTGTGGTTGGCGGCACCGGCGGTGAGGTTCACGGTGATGTCGAGCTCCGGCAGCTGGTCCTGCGGCAGGTTCACGGTCACGTTCGCCGAGGTGGTGTTGGCAGCGATGGTGACGCTGGCCGGCACGGGGAAGCGCGCCTGGTCGCTGCTGGTGAGGAATACCTGCAGCGCTGAGGCAGGAGCGAAGTTGGTGCTCACTTGGAAGGTCACGCTGGTGCCTTCGCCCGTGGTCGCTGGAACGTTCGAGAAGGAGAGGGCAGGGGCCTCGTTGTCGAGGATGGTGAGGTTGCGCGTGGCACTGCTGAACCCGGTGGCGCTGGCGGTGAGCACGGCCGGGATGGTGCCTTCGAGCAGCGCGTTCTCCATGGCCACCAGCGTGAAGCTGCGCGCGGCTTGCCCGGCGAGGATGGTCACGGTGCTGGGGAAGGTGAAGCGCTCGGATTCATCAATGCCGATGCTGACCACTTGCGCATTGGAGATGGAACCGGTGCGTTGCACCGTTATGGGGACACCTGCCGCTGCGCCTTCGGTGAGCGCCGGCTGCGGCACCAGGAGCCGGATCTGCTTGCGCACCACCCAAGGCGTGGCCTGCGTGCCCGTGTTGTTGGTGACGCTGTTCGGCAATTCGATCAAGCCAGTACCAGGGACCAGCTCCACCACGAAGCGGGCCTGATCGCCCACGTTGATCAGGGCCGGCATGGTAATCTGCACGCTGCGGCCGAGCGTAGCGCCAGCGGCGAGCGGGCTGCCGGAGCTGTGCGCGGACTGCCCGATCTGCGTGCGCAAGGCACCGGCTTCGCTTTCCATGTAAAAGCGCTCGGTCCAGTTCACCGTGGCATCGGCGTTGCCGTTATTGTACACCTCGAACGAGAGCGTCACCACCTCGTCTCCCGCGATGGTGTCGTTCGGTGCGCTCACGTTCTGCACCAGCACATCCGGGCCTTCGAGTTCGCATACGCAGCTGGCCGACCAGATCCCGGGCAGGCCTGCCGTGGTGCAAGCCGTGCCGGCAAGCGCGCTGCCTCCAGGAACACCGAGGCAATCGATGAGCTGGCCTTCGCATTCACAGCTTGCATTGAGCGCATCGTTGCCGGTAGTAGCATCGTCGTCGTTGCAGGGTGAACCGATCGTGCCAGCAGTGCTTGGACAATCATCCACACAATCGGCTATGCCGTCACCATCGCTGTCGGTATCCGGGTTGCCGCAGCCGCATTGGCCGGCCGTGGTCTTGAGCGGGTCGTTCGGGCAGGCGTCCACGCAATCGGCGGTGCCGTCGTTGTCACTATCCGTTTCCAAGTTGCCGCAACCGCATTGCAGCGGCGCGATCTTCAGTGGGTCGTTCGGACAGGCATCGATGCAATCGGGCGTGGTGTCTCCGTCCGTGTCCACCTCCACGTTGCCGCAGCCGCATGCTCCGGGGAGCTGCTTCAGGGGGTCGTTCGGGCAGGCGTCGGTGTTGTTGGTCACGTGGTTCGCAGGAGGTGTGCACGCGGAAATGCTGCTGGCCGAAGCATCGCCGAAGCCGTCGGCGTCGGTGTCGGGCCAGTAGTCGACGAAGGCGAGTCCATCATCCACGCCATTCGCGCAGTTGTTGTCCAGACCGTCGCAAATCTCGGATGCACCCGGGTTGATGTTCTCGTCGGTATCGTCGCAGTCACCTCCGAGCAGCACGGTACCGGGTGGCTGGGTGCATCCTGATCCGATCGTGGCGGGGTCGCCATAGCCGTCGCCATCGGCATCGGTGTAATAGGTCACTTCGCTCACGCCGTCCACATTACCCGCCAGCTCGTGCAGGCGCAGTTCAGCCACCTCTTCCGCCGAGAGCGCGCGGTTGTACAGCCGCAGGTTGTCCATCGCGCCGGTGTAGAATTGTATGTCGCTGTTGCCATGCCTGCCGATGAAGATGCTGCTGGAGTTGTTGAGGTCGATGGGCGAGATGGTGCTGCTGCTGCTGAGCACACCGTTCAAGTAGATACGGATGGTCGTTCCGGTGCGTGTCATCACCACATGGCGCCAGGTGTTGTTGCCCAGCCCTGTTCCTGCCACCACATCCCCCGGACGGCCCATGAAGTTCCCGGCGGCCGGGTAGTCCACGAAGCAGTTCAAACGGTTGATGCCGCCACCCGCATAGTCGTTCTTGTCGATCACGCTGGCATACGAGGTGGAGTTCCATTTCAGCCAGGCCGAGTAGGTGAAATCACCCGTGCCGAAATTGTAGGCCGCATTGTGCGGCACCACTACATAGCGGCCACCGCCGAATTGGAAGGCGCCATTGGCGGCGCCGTCGACCCCAGTGGTGTAGCTGGAGCCGCTTGGTGCGCTGCCATTGTTCCCGTTCGTGGTCCGGTCGGTCAGGTTGCCGTTGAAGAGCCATTGCGCCACCAGGCCGTTGGAGAAGCTCGTGAGCTCATCCACCTGGCCGTTGCAATTGTTGTCCAGTTCATCGCAGAGCTCGGGTGCGCCCGGGTACACGCTCGCATTGGCATCGTTGCAATCCGTGTTGTTCGTGACATGGCCTGCAGGTACGACGCACACGAAGCCATCCACTGGAGCGCCGGCTCCATATCCGTCGCCATCACCGTCCACGTAGTAGATCTGGGGCACATCGGCCACGCCGCAGCCGCAGGCGCCGGGCTCGGTCTTGTTCGCATCATTCGGGCAGCCGTCCTCGGCGTTGCAGGTGCCATCGTTGTCGCTGTCCTGGAAGATGCCGACGCAGTTGCACTCCGCATTCACCACATCGTTCGTGGTGCAATCATCCTCGTCGTCGCAGGCCGTGCCGGGGATCACCCCTCCGGGGCAGCTGAATGCCAGGGTGCTCTCCCCATCGGCCACGGTGAACTCCCGGAAGGCCGTAAGTCCGGTCGTGCTCCGCGTGTAGGGGTTGCTGCCACCGGCGGCACCCAAGGCCAAGGCCACCCAATCGGTGCCGTTGTACGCGTGCAGGCCGCTGTTCGCGCGATCGAAGTTCGCGCCTTCATCCGCGGTGTTCCATTGAAGCTGAACCGTGGCCTGATTGCCGCCTTCCGTCAGTTCGGAGAGTGTCCAGGTGCGCTCCACCTGGTCGTTCAGCACCACGGGGCCATCGGGCACGCCCGGTGCGCTGTACTCCATGTGCACATCGTTCGCCACGCGCGCGCCGAAGCGCTCGGCAGGCCCGCTGGTGTTGCTCAAGGTCACCGGCAGGTAGCTCGTGCCCGTGCCGATGGGGAAGGGGTAGTTGGCGCCGCCGATGGGCAATTGGCGGTGGAAGGCACCGGTGCCATTCGTGACGAAGTGGTTGGTGGCGTTGCCGCCCACGAGACCTGCAAGCGCCGTGTTGCTCAGGATAAGATCGTTGTTGCCAAGGGTGATCCGGCCATTCGTAAGGGTCAGCGTATTCGTGACCGTCTGGGTGCCGCCCAGCGTGAGGCCGTTGGCATTGTTCAGCGTGAGGTTGGTAATGGATCCGGTGCCATCCAGCGTTTGGGCTGCTGTGCCGGCGAAGGGCAGGTTGGTGAGCGTTACGCTGCCGTTGTTGGTGAAGGTGGTGCCGGTGAAGGAGGTGATGGTACCGGCGAGGGTGCCGGAATTGTTGACCGTGCCCGCAAACGAGCTTGGGGCGGTGGTGAAGGTCAGCGTGCGTGAGGCGCCGATGTTCAGAACACTGGACGCACTATGCGAATTGGAGGACTGGAAGGTCCAGTTGCCATTCACCAAGTCGATCGTGCCGTTATTGGTGAAGGTGCCGTTGCTATTGTTGAACGTAGTGAAGGTGCCCGATCCGTTCAGGTTCACCACGCCGCCCGGCTGGTTGGTGAAGGGCGCCTGCAGTTGATTGGTGCTGGTGAACTGGATATTGAAGATGCCTTCGCTTGCGTTGAGGATAGTGCCACCAGTGCCATTAGCGATCACTCCTGCATTCCAGTTGATAGTTCCGTTGTTGGTGAGCAGACTGTTGAGGGTCTTGTTCGCGGCAGTTGAGAAGGTGCCGGTTGATCCGTTCTCTATGGTGTATCCTGCGGTACCAGCAAGCGTCCCTCCGGTCCAGTTGAATGCGCTGCCCACGTCAAATACAGTGGGGTTACCGGTGCTGTTGGTCCAGGCACCTCCATTCATGTTGAAGGTGTGAGTGCTATTTGTCCACGGGAAGTTCTGTGCGACAGTGCCGGTCTGGTTCACGATGGTCCCTCCACCGGTGATGCTCGTACCGGCATTCAGGCTGGCGGTGGCGTCGAACTGAATGGAACGGCCGCTCGGTATGTGCAGTGTTCCGGAGTTGGAGACGGTCCCCATAAATTGCCATGCACCATTGACCACGTTCATGGTGCCCGCGTTGGTGAACGTGGTACCGCTCCAGGTGTTGAAGACCCCGGCGTTGGTATAGTTGATCGTTGCGCCGGCTTGGTTGGTGAAGGGTCGCTGTAGCTGGTTCACGCCAGCGAAGGAGATATTGAACTCGGCACCAGCGGCGTTCGTAATGGTGCCCGAACCGCCGATCACACCTCCGCTCCAGTTGATTGTGCCGTTGTTGGTGAGCGCGCTGTTCAGTGTCTTCGAGGCGGTGGTGCTGAATGCTGCGGTCAAGCCTGCGGCGATCGAATAGCCCTCTGCACCGGCCAGCGTTCCTCCGGTCCAGTTGAATGCGCTGCCCACGTCAAATACAGTGGGGTTACCGGTGCTGTTGGTCCAGGCACCTCCATTCATGTTGAAGGTGTGAGTGCTATTTGTCCACGGGAAGTTCTGTGCGACAGTGCCGGTCTGGTTCACGATGGTCCCTCCACCGGTGATGCTCGTACCGGCATTCAGGCTGGCGGTGGCATCGAACTGGATGAAACGGCCGCTGGGTATGTGCAGCGTGCCGGAGTTGGAGACGGTTCCTATGAATTGCCATACACCATTGACCACGTTCAAGGTGCCCGCGTTGGTGAACGTGGTACCGCTCCAGGTGTTGAAGACCCCGGCGTTGGTATAGTTGATCGTTGCGCCGGCTTGGTTGGTGAAGGGTCGCTGTAGCTGGTTCACGCCAGCGAAGGAGATATTGAACTCGGCACCAGCGGCGTTCGTAATGGTGCCCGAACCGCCGATCACACCTCCGCTCCAGTTGATTGTGCCGTTGTTGGTGAGCGCGCTGTTCAGTGTCTTCGAGGCGGTGGTGCTGAATGCTGCGGTCAAGCCTGCGGCGATCGAATAGCCCTCTGCACCGGCCAGCGTTCCTCCGGTCCAGTTGAATGCGCTGCCCACGTCAAATACAGTGGGGTTACCGGTGCTGTTGGTCCAGGCACCTCCATTCATGTTGAAGGTGTGAGTGCTATTTGTCCACGGGAAGTTCTGTGCGACAGTGCCGGTCTGGTTCACGATGGTTCCTCCACCGGTGATGCTCGTTCCGGCATTCAGGCTGGCGGTGGCATCGAACTGGATGAAACGGCCGCTGGGTATGTGCAGCGTGCCGGAGTTGGTAACGGTTCCGATGAATTGCCATACGCCATTGACCACGTTCAAGGTGCCCGCATTGTTGAACGTGGTTCCTGACCAGGTATTGAAGATCCCTGCGTTGGTGTAGTTGATCGTTGCTCCGGTCTGGTTGGTGAATGGTCGCTGTAGCTGGTTCACGCCAGCGAAGGAGATGTTGAATACAGCACCGCTTGTGTTCTGGATATTTCCACTTCCACTGCCACTGATCACCCCTGCGCTCCAGTTGATTGTTCCATTGTTCGTGAGCGTGCCTGCCAGTGAGTAACCCCGCAGCGTGAGAATGCCATTGTTCGTGAATGACCCGCCAGCAGTGGTTGTCAGGCCGTTGCTGCCGGTCATCGTCCAGGTGCCATGGTTCACCACGGCCCCGCCAGCCAGGTTGATGGGCGTGTTGCCCACCACGGTGCCGCCCTCTTGCACCACAGTCGGACCATAGAAAGAGCCGCCGGCATTCTGGTTGATCACACCGCCATTCTCCACGCTGACCGATCCGCAGCAACCGAAGCTCCCTGCACTGGAATTGGCATTGAAGGTCCCGAAGACCTTCACGCCATAGGTCCCATTGGCTATGGTCCATGTTGTCGTGCCAGTGGCAGTTGTTGTCACCGTTCCGCCCGCCTCGATCGTCACATCATCGAGGCTCACGTTGGCGGTCACCGTCACCGAATGCGGCGCGCGGATGGTGATCGCCCCGCTCGCATTCGTCGGGATCACCGTGGCGTCAACCCAGCCGCTGCCGTTGTCCTGTTCCCAGGTGCCCAAGGCGTTCCAGTTGCCGCTGGCCTTGCTTCGGTATTCCTGGGCGCGGAGTCCGAGGCTGGAAAGTGATATCCCGAGTGCGATGAACGCGAGACGCAAGAAGGTGGAACGACGCATGAGGAATGTGTTTGGGACACTGAACCGGGATGGCTAAGGGATGACGCAGAGGCGCAGCCTGCAATACTGGGAAACCATGAATTCGCGCATGGCCGGGCGCTGCCTCATCGACGCACCACGCGCACGCTGCTCACCTGTGCGCCCACAGGACTGATGCCGATGATTGAATACACCCCAGCGGCCAACCCGGATAGGTCCATCGTGGTCCACAAGGCTTGGGCGTTCACGCGCTCGCTGCGCAGCACCCGCCCATGCGCATCCAGCACGCGGAGCTCGCTGATGCCTGCCGCTTCGTCCTGCGGGGGCCATCGCAGCTCCACCGGGCCATCGGTGGGGTTGGGGAGCACCACCAGCTCCAAGTCGGTACCCCCGCAAGCTTCCATCGGTAGCACCGCTAGCACCTCCTCCTGCCCATCCAGATCCACCTGCCGCAAGCGGTAGTACACGGTGGCGAAGGAGCTCGGGGCCGCATCGCGCCAGGTGTATTCGATCACCTGCTGGCTGTGGCCTGCGGCGGGCAAGCGCCCGGCCTCGCTCCAGGCAAGGCCATCCGTGCTGCGCTCGATGATGAAGTGGCTGCTGTTGCGCTCGGTGGCGGTGGCCCAGGAGAGGGTGGGGGTGCTGGCCTCGCAGGCGGCCTCCATCCACAGCATCTCCACGGGCAGCGGGATGTTGTTGTGCGTGCCGTGGCCATCCAAGTAGCCCGGCATGTAGCGCCAGGGGCCGAAGACCTGGCCGGTGAGCGCGGTGACCATGTTGTAGCGCAGGCGCGCACGCACCTTGGTGGCGGTGATGGGGTGGGTGCTGGTGAGCTTGTCCACCAGGTCCTTGAGCTCGACGCCTGATGTGAAGGTGAGTGAGTCGGCCGCTTGTTGCGCGGTGAAGGCGGTGCTATTGGTGATGCGCCCGCCCGCGCTGCTGAAGGCCTGCCCTTGGATGCGTGTTTCCCACACCATGCGCACGCGGCCACGCCCCAGGAAGGGTTTGGCGTACAGCCCCGCCCCGAACTGGGTGACCGGTATGTTGCTGGCGCTGATGGGTGCCGTGAGGTTGGTGTTGTACAGGCGAAGGTTGTGGCGGCGGCCCGTGCCATTGTTGCCGTGATAGACGAAGGCGCGGCCTTCATTGGTCTGCCCATTGTCGAACAGTAGAGCTCCCACGATCACGTCGCTGTACCCATCCCCGTTCACATCGCCGGCACTGGCCACGCTTGCGCCGAAACGGGCGTCGACCTGGTCGCTCTCCGCCGTCCACGCTGGTGTGGGGCTCAATCCGGCCGGGCTGCCGTGGTACACGAAGGCGCGGCCTTCATAGAGTTGCCCATTGTCGAACAGTAGAGCTCCCACGATCACGTCGCTGTACCCATCCCCGTTCACATCGCCTGCGCTGGCTACGCTGTAGCCGAAACGGGCGTCGACCTGGTCGCTCTCCGCCGTCCACGCTGGTGTGGGGCTCAATCCGGCCGGGCTGCCGTGGTACACGAAGGCGCGGCCTTCATAGAGTTGCCCATTGTCGTAATAGCCAGCCCCCACGATCACGTCGCTGTAGCCATCGCCGTTCACATCGCCGGCACTGGCCACGCTCCAGCCGAAAAAGGCGCTTGCTTGGTCGCTCTCCGCCGTCCACGCTGGTGTGGGGCTCAATCCGGCCGGGCTGCCGTGGTACACGAAGGCGCGGCCTTCATCGGGTTGCCCATTGTTGTACTGGTCAGCGCCCACAATCACGTCGCTGTAGCCATCCCCGTTCACATCGCCGGCACTGGCCACGCTCCTGCCGAACCAGGCGTATGCCTGGTCGCTCTCGGCTGTCCACGCTGGTGTGGGGCTCAATCCGGCCGGGCTGCCGTGGTACACGAAGGCGCGGCCTTCATCGGGTTGCCCATTGTCGTAATAGACAGCCCCCACGATCACGTCGCTGTAACCATCGCCGTTCACATCGCCGGCACTGGCCACGCTCCAGCCGAAACGGGCGCCGTCCTGGTCGCTCTCCGCCGTCCACGCTGGTGTGGGGCTCAATCCGGCCGGGCTGCCGTGGTACACGAAGGCGCGGCCTTCATAGAGTTGCCCATTGTCGTACTGGTCAGCGCCCACGATCACGTCGCTGTAGCCATCGCCGTTCACATCGCCGGCACTGGCGACGCTGATTCCGAACAAGGCGACCACCTGGTCGCTCTCCGCCGTCCATGCCGGGGTGGGGCTCAAGCCCGCCGGGCCGCCGTGGTGAATGAAAGCGCGGCCCTCAGCGTCCTGGCCGTTGTCGAATTGGGAAGCCCCCACGATCACATCGCTGTAGCCGTCGCCGTTCACATCGCCGGCACTGGCGACGCATCCGAAGAGGCCGCCTGCCTGGTCACTCTCGGCCGTCCAAGCGGCATTGGCGGTCAATCCTTCAGCAGCCCCCAAATAGAGGGCTGCCCTCCCTTCCCCCGCCTGCCCGCCATTGTAGCCGGGTGCGCCAACGATGATGTCGCTGTATCCATCGCCGTTCACATCGCCGGCGCTGGCCGCGCTGCTGCCGAGTCCTTCAGCGGCCTGGGTGCCATCGCTGGTCCAGTGGGGCACGCTCTGCACGCCGGTGGAAGAGCCCAGCCAGAGCTGCGCCCGGCCGGTGCCGCTGAGGGTCTGGTCGAAATCGGGCGCCCCCACCAGGATATCCGCGAACCCATCACCATTGATGTCACCCGCGCAGGCCACCGCCTCACCGAAGTGGGCGGTGAACTGGTCGCCCTCGCGCCACCACGCAGGTGCGGCGGCCAGTCCGGTGGGGCTGCCGTGGTAGACGAAGGCGGCGCCCTCACCCACCAGCCCGCCGTAGTACTGCCACGCGCCGATGATGGCGTCGCTGTAGCCGTCGCCGTTCACATCGCCCGCAGTGGCCACGCTGTATCCGAACCACGCATTGGGGAGGTCGATCTCCTCGCTCCAGTTCGGCGCGGCGGGCAAACCGACGCCGGCGCCGTGGAACACCAAGGCACGGCCTTTGCCATTGTCCCAATTGTACACACCGATGATGACATCGCTGAAGCCATCGCCGTTCACATCACCAGCCCCTGCCACGCTGCGGCCCAGACGGGCGCTGGCCTGGTTGCTCTCGAAGGTCCAACTCGGTGCTGCGGGCAGGTTAGCGGCACTGCCGTGGAACACATAGGCGCGGCCTTCATTGGTCTGGCCATTGGAGAGGTCAAAGGCGCCCGCGATCACATCGCTGTATCCGTCACCGTTCACATCACCGGCGCAGGCCACCGAAGTGCCCAGGCGGGCCAACGCCACATCACTCTCGAAGGTCCAGTTGGGGGTGGCAGGTAAGCCGGTGGCCGAACCCCGGAACACGTAGATCCGACCTTCATTGGTGTGGCCATTGGTGTACCCGTTGGCGCCGATGGCCACATCGCTGAAGCCATCGCCGTTCACGTCGCCGGCAGTGGCCACGGCGATGCCCAGTTCAGCGTTCGCGAAGTCGCTCTCGAAGGTCCAGTTGGGCGCCGCTGCAGGTCCTGTGGCCGAGCCGTGGAAGACAAAGGCCCTGCCTTCATTGCTCTGGCCGTTGTCGAATCGCGTTGCGCCAACGATGATGTCACTGTAGCCATCGCCGTTCACATCACCAGCGCTGCTCACGCTGGTGCCGAAGGATGCACTGGCTTGGTCGCTTTCGGCGGTCCACGCCGCCGTAGTGCTCAGCGGGTCCACGGTGATGGGGTATTGCGCGCCGTCGTCACGCACGGCCAGCACGATCTCGTCATCCTCCAAGCTGGCTGTGGCTTCGAGCGTGTCGCCCTGGGCGTCCCACACGTGCAGGTCCTTGTACCAGAGCACAGGCACGTGGCTGCTGGTGCCCGCCACGGGTTGGCAGAAGGCGATGGCGTTGCCGCCCTTGTCCGCTGCGTGCAAGGTGCCGGTGTAGCGGAGCCGCACTTCCAAGAGGCCATCGCCTGCGGGCTTCTCGCGCACCGTGAAGTTCTGGCGCATGCCCTCCGCGCTGTTGCGGTAGTCGATGGCGAAGCGGCTGTGGTCCGCCACGAGCAGGTTCTCCTCGACGGTGATCACCGCACTATCCGTTGGCAGCATCCAATGGCCTGCACGGCCGATGCGTCCCACGTTGAGCGAGACGGTCCAGAGGCTGTCGGCCACGCGCGGCGTCAGGCTGAAACCATCGGTGCGGTAGGTGACGCGCAGGTCCTGCCTACGGTTGGGGCTTTGATAGGCGCCCGCGTCTTCCTGCCAGTTGATGTGGTACTCGCTGGAAGCGATCTGGCGGGTCATCTGCGCGTACCAGTCGTCAGGGATGGCAGCTTCGGATGCGGCGCTCAACCTGCCCAGGGCGGCTTGGTCCGGATCGAGCGGTCCGCCGATGGGGATCAATGGGGTCACCGCCTGAGGGGCCTCTTTCCACGGGCCGGGAAGCGGGCGGGCGGACTCCTGGGCCGAATGCACGCCCACGCGGAGTGGCCCGGCGATGAGCACGAGCAGCAAGCAAAGGCCGAGTACTGAGCGGTTCGCCCTATGGACGACAAGGCGGAACGGGTGCATGGCAGGGTTGGGTCTTTCAAAGCACGTTGCCGCACGGCCTGGCCGCAATAATGGTAAACCATGATTCTGGCCCGGGTCGGACTTTTTGTCAGATAACTCTTGTTACTCCACCACCGGGCACTCCACGCTCACCGTGGTGCCCTTGCCGGGTGTGCTGTCGATCTGCACCGTGGCGCCGATGGCCGCTGCGCGCGAGCGCACATTGCCCAGGCCCATTCCGCTGCCGGCGTGCGCGGTGTCGAATCCGACGCCGTTGTCGCTCACCACCACGCTCAACCGACCGGGTGCGCGCGTGACGCCGATGCTGAGCTCCGTGGCCTTGGCGTGCTTGAGCACGTTGCTCACCGATTCCTGCACGATGCGGTACACGGCGATCTCCACCCCGCGCTCGAGCCGTTGGTCCAGCCCGAAGGTGTTGAGCTCCACCTGCAGGCGCCCGTTGATGTGCAGGGTATCGCGCAGGTCCTTCAAGGCTTTCTCCAAGCCGAAGCGGCTCAGGGTGGCGGCGGCCATGTCGTGGCTGATCTGCCGCAATTCGCCGACGGCGTGCTCCATCAAGCGCGTCACCTTCTGGTACTGCTGGTCCTGGCGCATGGACTCCACACGGTCCTCCAAGGCCGACAGGTTGGCCTTGATGCCGCCGAGCATGCTGCCCAAGCGGTCGTGGAGGTCCTTGGCCATGCGCTCGCGCTCTTTCTCCTGGCCCTCGAGCATGGCGTTGATGCTCTTGATCTCCTGCTGGCTGAGGAGCTGGTCAACCTGCTGGTCGTGCAGCTCCTTCTGCTTGGCTGCGAGCCGCTGCCTGTGGCGCATGGCGCGGTAGAGGAGCAGCGCCACCAGCAGCAGGGCTCCCGTGGTCCCGATGAGGGCGTTGCGCTGCATGGCCTTTCGGCGGTCCTCGGCGGCGGCAAGGGCGATGGCCTGCTCCTGCTCCTTGATGCGGTGCTCCTTCTTCTCGGTGTCGTAGAGCGCTGCGGAACGGGCGATCTGCTCGTCGTAGCGCACCGCGTTCACGGAGTCGGAGAGGATGGCATAGGCCTGGATGTGCTTCAGTGCCGGAGCTAGCTGGCCGAGCTCGTGGTGGTAGTTGTGCAGCCCGCGGTGGATCTCGGCCTGGAGGTCCTTCCAGTTCATCCGCTCGGCCTCGGCAAGGGCCGCGTGCAGGCTGCTGAAGGCCTCATCGCGCCGGCCAAGGGTCCAGTACAGGCTGGCCATGTGGTGCGGAAGCTTCACTTTGGTGCGTGTCGATGGAAGCGGGTCAAGGAGGGCACGCGCGCGCTCGAAGTCGCGGATGGCCGCATCCAGCAGGCCCTGCCGTTTGTGGATCACGCCGCGCTCGGTGTACAGGTTGGCCTCGAATTCGGGGCTCAATGATCCGGCCTGGAGCAGGCTGTCGCACAGGTGCAGCGCCTTGTCGTAGTGGCCGCTCATGGTGGCCGTGATGCTCAGGTTGGCCACGGTGTTCTGCATGGAACGAGCGGATTCCGCTAGCCTGCCATGCCGCAGCGCTTCGCTGAAGTGCGACCAGGCTTCATCGTATCCGGCCTGGTTCAGCCGAACGAGGCCCATGCCGTTCTCCGCCTGCGCATGGCCCAGGTGGAAGCCGGCCGATCCCGCCAAACGGGCGGCCACGACGAATGCGTCGAACACCTCCGCCAGGTCGTCGCCCTTCACCAGCTTGGCCTCCGCTCGAACGATGTGCAAGCCGATCCTTTCCCGGGCATGTCCGTTCCCGGGCAGGTCGCGCAGGCCTTCTTCGGCCACCATGAGGCCCTTCTCCGGATCGCCGAGCATGGTGAACGCATTGGAGAGCATCTGGCGCGCGGTGGCGCGTATGCCGTATTCCGTGGCAGGGACCGTGGCAAGCACGCTATCGAACGCGCTGATGCCCGCAACGAGGTCATCGGAACGGTGAAGGGAGGCGGCCCATGCCAGCAATCCCAGATGGCGCTCCCGGGGATCCGCTGAGCCGGTCAACTGCTTCCCCAAGGAGCCCAGGGCGGCAGGTTCGTTCTGCCCCATGACCGCACGGAAACGCTCGTAGGCGGGCCATCCCGATTGGGCGCAGGCCGACGCCGTGATGAGGAACGCGAGGATTGCGAGCAGTTCGCGAATGGCACTGGCTGGTGAGTTCATTGCGGATGTCGATTCGGTTCTGGGCATTCACTCCACCACCGGGCATTCCACGCTCACGGTGGTGCCCTTCCCGGGTGTGCTGTCGATCTGCACCGTGGCGCCGATGGCCGCAGCGCGCGACCGCACATTGCCCAGGCCCATGCCGTTGCCGGCTTGTGCGGCGTCGAAGCCCACGCCGTTGTCGCTCACCACCACGCTCAACCGGCCCGGCGCGCGCGTAACGCCGATGCTGAGCTCCGTGGCGTTGGCGTGCTTGAGCACGTTGCTCACCAGCTCCTGGATGATGCGGTACACGGCGATCTCCACGCTGCGCTCCAAGCGCTGCTCCAGCCCGAATGTGTTGAGCTCCACTTGCAGCCGCCCGCTGATGTGCAGGGTGTCGCGCAGGTCCTTCAAGGCCTTTTCCAAGCCGAAGCGGCTGAGGGTTGCGGCGGCCATGTCGTGGCTGATCTGCCGCAGCTCGCTCACGGTCTGGTCCAGCAGGCGGCTCACCTTCTGGTACTGCTGGTCCTGCCGCATGGCTTCCACGCGGTCCTCCAGCGCGCTCATGTTGGCCTTGATGCCGCCGAGCATGCTGCCCAGACGATCGTGGAGGTCCGCAGCCATGCGCTCACGTTCCTTCTCCTGTCCTTCGAGCATGGCGTTGATGCTTTTGATTTCCTGCTGGCTGAGCAGCTGGTCCACGTGCTGGTCATGCAGTTCCTTCTGCTGGCGGGCCAGGCGATGGCGATGGCGCAGCACGCGGTAGAGGAGGAGGGCGATGAGGGCCAGGGCGATGGTGGCGCCGATGAGGGCGTTCCGTTGCACGGTGCGGCGGCGGCCCTCGGCCGTGCTGAGCGCCAGGGCTTGCTCCTGCTCTGCGATGCGGCGCTCCTTCTCCGCGGTCTCGAACTGGACCTGCGCGCCGGCGATGCCTTTGCTGTATCGCGAACGCGCGAGGCTGTCGGCGAGGGTGGCGTATTCATCGAGGTAGGCGAGCGATTCGGACATCCGTCCGAGGTCGCGGAGGTAGTCGGCAGCCTTCCGTGCGGCTTTGGCCTTCAGGTCTGCGGAGCGGGTGCGGGCATGGGCGAGCTTCGCTTCCGCCAAGCCCGCTTCGCGCTGGCCCAGATGCCAGAGCGCCGTTGCCTTGTAGAGGTGCGATTGGGCCATGCTGGCCGTATCGCGCAGCGACGCATAGATGGCGAGGGCCGAATCGATGAGCGCAGCGGCCTGGGCATGCCGCTCCATGTCGCTGTGCATGCTGGCCATATTGCCAAGCAGGTCGGCCCGGAACCGCGGCCCAAGGCTCCTGGACGTGGCGGTATCCAGCACGGACCGGTACAGGGCGATGGCGGAATCGGGACTGGCCGTGTAGGAGAGTGACGCGCCGATGTTCAGCAGCGCGCTCACCAGGAGGCCGGTATCACTGCCTTTGCGGGCTTCATTGAAGGCCTGGTTGTAGTAGTGGAGCGCCGCGGAATCCTGCTCCTGGTAATAGTACACGTTGCCAAGCCCTACCAGGGCCCGGCAGACACCCTCTGCATGCCCAACCGCTCGGGACTCCTTCAGCGCGCGCTCGAAACCGAGTTGCGCTTCCGGCAGCCGGTCGGCGTGCAGGTCGATCTCGCAGGCCAGCAGCTTCATCTGCAGCACCTCGTCGCTCATCCCGCATCGCTCCGCCGCGACGATGGCCTGCAGTGCTTCCTGCTTCGCCTTGCCGAAGACCTCCAGGTCGAGCAGCGTCTTGGCATGCTGATAGTGCTTCAGGTAGGAGAGGTATGGCGCTGCCGCATCCAGGCTGCTCGTGACGGAATCGAGCAGGTGGTGCGCCACGAGCAGCCTGCCGGTGTGCCGGTGGTGCCTGGCCTGGATGAGCGCATGCAATTGAGCAAGTGTTGCGGACCGCCGCCCCACGGCGCTCAGGGAATCAACGAGCTGCTCATGGTCATGGATCCGCTCCTGGACGATGAGCTGCGTGGACCTGGCGTATACGCCCTCGAGCGACGCGCGGGCAGCGCCGGTTTGCGGAAGGGCCTGCAACGGGAAGGCGGTGAGCCCAACCGCCATGATCGCCCAACCCAGCGGATTCGCGGAGCGCCGGATGGATCCAGCCTTGAGCGCGCTTGATCCTGCCCGGGGCTCCATGGCTATCGGGGGTCAACCGGTGATCGACCGGCCGTCACGGATGGTCTTCCTATCCCTGGCCTTGATCATATTGTCCGCGATGACCAGCGCATTGAACTTGCGCAGGCTGCCGCCTCCTTGATGGACGATGCCCGTATCGATCGTCCGTGTTGAGATCCCGGCGCCGGACAAGCAGGTGAAATGGACCAGCAGGAATGAGCTGTCTATCGTGTCCGTATCGGCCCGTAGGAAGCGGTAGTTGCCCTGGCAGGTTCCCTGGACCTTGATGGATTTGCCGACTACTGGCGGCTCGATCTTCACCGTGAAGCTCATGGCCTGCGCCTCTAGCCCATGCTGCTCAAGCCGTTCCTCACTCGCCTACGGTCCCTGGCGACAACGGCATGGCCGACCACCACGATCGCGGAGAAGGATGTTCCTGCTTCTGAGGCCGGGTCATGTTCCAGCTCGGTCTCGTGGATGTCATCCACTTCATTTCTCAGTTCCCCGCCGGTTTCCTCGTAGAAGGCGACCATATACCGCGGTGGATCATTGCTCGGGTCACCCACGGGTTCAACCTCGAAGCCGACCGGTTTCAGGTCGGCCGTGCGTTTGACCTTCACGGAGACCTTGCCTCCGCGGCCTGGCAGGATCACTTCAGCTGAGAGTACCGGCATGTCGTTCAGGTGTTAGTGCTCGCCCCACCCCCGTTCCATGGCGTACTTGACCAGGCCGGCGATGTTGCGGCAGTCGAGTTTATGGAAAATATTCCTGCGGTGGGTCTCCACGGTGGGAATGCTGAGGAAGAGCGTCTCCGCGATTTCCTGCGTGGTGCGCTCCTGGAGGATGAGCTTCACGATCTGCATTTCCCGCTTCGTGAGCGGGCCATACTTCAGCTCGCCATCCCTGTCGGCATTCCGGTCGGCTTTGGACGCCAGTTCCCGCAGGGCTTGCGCGATGTATTGCTTCCCTTCGGCCACGGTGCGGATGGCGGTCATCAGCTCGTCCTTGCCGATGCTCTTCAGGAGATAGCCGCCCACGCCGCTATCGAGCAGTTCCAGCACGAATTCGCGATGGCCGTACATGCTCAGGACGATCACACGGGTGTCAGGGCTGGCCTTGCGCATGTGTTTGCTGGCCTCGATGCCGTCCATGCCCGGCATGTTGATGTCCATGAGCACGAGGTCTGGCCTGTGCTCGGCAACCAGATCAAGGGCAGCGCGGCCGTTGTGGGCTCTTCCAATGATTTGGATCTCGGGCATGCGCTCCAGCAGGCTCTCGATTCCGTCGAGGAAGATGCTCTGGTCGTCAACCAGCACCAAGGAGTATCGTTGCGTCACCATCGGGGCAAAAATGCCGGGCAGGTAAAGGTGCCGCAATCATGGTAAACCATGATATGGCGGCGCATGCCTGCGCCCTCACAGCCAACGCTTCCTCCTGAACCAGGCAAGCATCACCAATGCGATCACCGCCATGATCGCCAGCACGCCGAAGTAGCCGTAAGGCCAGCGCAGCTCGGGCATGTGGTCGAAGTTCATGCCGTAGATGCCCACCACGAAGGTGAGCGGGATGAAGATGGTGCTGATGATGGTGAGCAGCTTCATCACCTGGGTCATGCGGGCATTCTGCCCGGCGTGGTAGGTGTTCTCCAGGCTGGTGAGCAGCTCCCGGAACACGCCGATGGTCTCTGCGATGTAGACCGTGTGGTCCTGCAGGTCGTTGATGTAGCGCCGCGTCGCCTTGTCGATCAGCGGGCTCTGGATGGTGCTGAGGCGCCCGGCCAGCTCGCGGCTTGGGGTGACGTAGCGGTTCACTGTGATGAGCGCGGCCCGCAGCTCCTGGATGGTCACCAGGTCCTCGTTGCCCGGGCGCACCATCACTTTGCGCTCCAATTGCTCGATGCGGCGGCCCAGGTCGTCCACGATGACGAAGTACTGGTCCACGATGACGTCGAGCAGGGCGTACAAGAGGTAGTCGCTGCCGCTGCGCCTTACGCGGCCCAGATCGTTGCGGATGCGCTCGCGGATGGGGTCGAGCACATCCCCCGGCCGCTCCTGGAAGGAGATGACCAGCCCCTTGCGCAGCACGAAGCAGATCTGCTCCTGCTCGATGCCGCCCGTCTCCTTGTCGAGCCCCAGCATCTTGGCCACGACGAAGAGCGTGTCCTGGTATTCCTCCACCTTCGGGCGGTGGTCCGTGTTCAGGATGTCCTCCAACAGCAACGGATGCAGGCCGAACCGCTCCCCGATGGTGCCCAGGAAGCCCTCGCTGTTCAACCCATCGATGTCGAGCCAGGTGACGGTGGTCTCGGCATCGGCATCCGCGTAATCCGCGAGGCTGTCGAGCAGCCGCTCCTCCATGCGGTCCGCGCTGAAGGTGAACAGATGCAGTGTGGGATGTGCCGCTTCCGTTCCGGAAACCATCACCAGGGAGCCTGGCGGCAGTCCGGCCTTTCCGGCCCGGCTCTTCACCTTCTTCATGCCTGGTTCCTGGCGATGAGGTCCTTCACATGCACCGTGCGCTGCGGGTAGGGGATGGTGATGCCCTCCCGATCGAAGCGGAGCTTGATGCTGCGGTTGAGGTCGTAGTGCATCATGCGCGCGCCCACGGGCTCTTTCGCCCACGCATAGGCGCGGAGCACGACGGCGCTCTCGTCCAGCCGTATCACGCGCACGAGCACCTTGGGCAGGTTGCGCTTCACCTCCTCCGGCGTGCGCTTATCGATGCAGTCGGGGTGCGCGCTGCATTCTTCCTGGAGCAGGGCCATGGCGCGGTCCAGGTCGCTCTCGTAGCTCACGCGCACCTCCACGAACTCGCAGGTCTCCTCCTCCGTGATGCTGCTGTTCACGATGACATCGTCGCTGATCACCGCGTTGGGGATGATCACGCGGCGGTTCTCGAAGGTGACGATGACGGTATGCCGCAGGGTGATGTCCTCCACCACGCCGCTGTCGATGGCGCCCACTTTTATCACATCGCCTACGCGGAAGGGCTTGAAGCTGACGATGAAGATGCCGCTGATGATGTTGCTGAAGGCGCGCTGGGTGGCCAGGCCGAGGATGGCCACGAGGATGCCGGCGCCGGCGAACAAGGTGATGGCCAGCTGCTTGAACGATGGGATGCTGTAGACGATCGCGGTGAAGGCCAGCGTGCCCACGATGAAGCGGATGGCATTGCGCAGGAACCGGTAGCGCGTGCGGTCCTCGTACCCCTGTTCGCTGCGCAGGTAGGTGCGGCGCAGCAGCTTGCGGATGATGCGCTCCGCCACGAAGGCGCCCCCCACGATGAGCGCCACCTTGAGCAGGAGCAGCAGATTGATTCCGAGGGTATCGAGCAGGTCCTTCACCGTGGGCCGAAAGTAAGGGCGCGCGGTTACCGCCCTTCGGCCGTTTCAGATGCCGCCGAGGGAGGCGCGCAGCTCGGTGCCCCCGGCCACTTCAAGGGGGGGCTCTCCATGCCGGAACACCTTCATGCCGCTGCCTTCCAGGCGCACCGTGCCGCCCTGGACATGCAGCAGGGCCCCTTCGCGCAGGCCGGCCACGGTCATCCGGGGGTTGAGCGCCAGGAACTCGGCGATGCGCTGATCGCGGCTCTCGCCGCCATGCCCTGGAATGGTGGCCTCGGTGTAGTGCGGGTTGATCTGGAACTGGACCAGGTGCATGGCACGCAGGCTCGGCGGCTCCACGATGGGCATGTCGTTCGTGGTCATGATGGTGGGGCAGGCCACGTTGCTGCCGGCGCTCCAGCCGATGTAGGGCAAGCCGTTCCGCACACGGTCGGCGATGGCCTTGAGCAGGTGCGAACGGTAGAGCGCGCGCAGGAGCAGGAAGGTGTTGCCGCCGCCCACCGCCACCGCGTCGGCTCCATTCAGAGCGGCTACCGGATCGGACTCGCGGTGCAGGCTGAGCAGCTCGCAGCCGAATCCGCCGAAGACCTGCGCCACCTTGTCCGCATAGGCGTCGAGCATAGCGTCCGGGGCGGCGAAGGGTACGAAGGCGATGCGCCTGCGGTTCTTGAGGAACGCTGCCGCATAGGGCTGGGGCCAGGTGAAGAAGGGTTCGCCAGGGAGCGTGGAGTTGGAGAGCAGCAGCAGTTCCATGCCGCTATGTTACGGAACCACCTCGCCTTGCAGAACAAGGTCGAAGCGCAGGTGCTCGCCATCGGTCTCCACCACCACGATGCGGGTGAGCGGCCCCGGTTGCGCCCGGCCATTGAAGGTGACCTCCACCACGGCCGAGCCGCCCGGTGCGAGCGGGGCCTTGGGCAGGTCGGCGGTGGTGCAGCCGCAATCGGCCTCGGCTTTCACCAGTCGCAGCGGACGGTTGCCGGTGTTGGAGATGGTGAAAGGCACCTTGCGCTCGGCGCCTTGGGCCATCGCTCCCACGTGCTGCACGATACGCACGGCCTCCGTGGTCTCCTCGCGGCGTGTAAGGCCGATGCGCACCACCTCGATCCTTCGCTCGCGCATGGCTTCCACGCTGTGCACGCTGCGCTGCGGGTCGCGCACGTCATCGCTCACACCGGCCTGCGAGCGCTCCTCGCCGAAGGGCAGGTTCTGCACGGAAAGGCGCGCGCCATTGGGTGCGGTTCCGTCGAGGTAGGCGGTGAGTGCGCCGCCTTCGGCGATGCGCAGGTGGTTGCGCAGGCTCTGGATGCGGCGCATGCTGAGGTAACGGTTGTAGTCGTTGCGCGCGAGCGGGCTGGCATGGCCGCGCACCTCCAAGGTGATGGATGTGCCCTCAGCCAGGACCGGAGCGAGGCTGCGTGCCAACTCACCCAGTCGCTCGAATCCGCGGTCCACCTCATCGGTGAAGAAGCGCCGGACCGCCGCGGAATCGCCGGCGAGCGATTCGTAGTCGACCTGCAGGCGCTTGTAACGGAGGTAGGCCTCGCTGTAGGGTTGAGCAGTGGTGGGGCTCCAGCTGCGCGGTTCGGGATCGTCATTGTGGAAGTAGAGTACGAGGGGCGGTTCGCGCTGCCAGCCCACGAGCCGCTCGAGCGCGGTCAGGGGCCGGATGGGGGCTGTTGCGGTATCGGCAGAGGCCAGATCAGCGGCGGTGTCGAGGCGCTCAAGCCGGAGCCGATAGAGGTCATTGCAGCAGGTCTCGCCCTTGCTGGCGAAGGAGCCGGCACGGTTGCTGGTGAGCCAGAGCTCGTTGCGAGCGGGATACCACGCGGGATAGAGGTCGTTGGCGGGGCTGTTGACGGGCAGGCCGGCGTGCATGGGGGCGGAGAAGACATCGGCCCCCCATCGGCTGCGGAAGATGTCGTAGCCGCCCAGCCCGGGATGAAAGTCGCTGCTGAACCAGAGCGTGCGCGAATCGGCATCGTACCACGGGCAGCGCTCATTGCCCGGCGAATTCACGAAGCGGTCGAGCGGGAAGAGGTTGCGTGCCGTGCCGTTGTGGAACTCTGCCATCCAGAGGTCGAATCCGCCGGCGCCGCCTTCCCTGTCGCTTGCGAAGAGCAGCATCTCACGTTCGTCCCACCAGGCGATCATGGGCTGGGTGCTCGTCTGCCCCTCGCCGATCCCCGGCAGCAGCGTGGCTTCGCCGATGCGCCCCTGTTCGTCCACCGGCGCGATGTGGATGCGGCACAGCGGCGCGCACCGCGTGAAGAGGATCCACCGGCCATCCAGGCTCCATGCCGCATTCGCGTTGTCGCCGATGGCATTGATGGCATCCGCCGCCTGGGTCGCCTGTTGCCACGGCTGGCGCAGGGATACGTGCAGCAGTGCCGACCGATAGGCGGCGGTATCCTCCACCTCGCCCTCCTTGTTCAGCTTCCCGCGCAGGCTGGCGAACCAAAGCAGGCTGTCAGGCCCGATGCGCGCGCCGTACTCGCTGTCGTAGCCGTTCACGGGCTGGGGCAGATGCTCCAAGCGGATCGCGCTGTCGGCGCGCAGCGTCCGGGCCATTCCGCAGCCGATGAGGGCATTGGCAGCGCGCTGCGCCAGGACCGAGGACGTATCCTTCTCCTTCTGCAGCACCCTGTTCCAGGTGCGCTCGGCGGCTCCGGGGTCGCCCATGCACAGCTGCATCTCGCCCAGCCAGCGGAGCGCTTCGCGATGGGTGCGTCCCTGGTCCTTCCGGTGGACGCGGTCGTAGAGCGCGGCGGCACGGTCGTATTGGTGGCTCAGCCTGCAGGCTTCGGCCTGTTTCCATTGCAGGCTCATGCGGCCGGCATCGATGGCCAGCGCGCCATCGTAGAACCGGGTGGCACCGTAGTACTCGCCGCGTGCCATGGCAGCATCGCCCCATTGCGTCCATTGCTCGATGCTCTGCGCCGACGCGGTTGCGGCAGTGAGGGCCAGGAGGAAGGCCGCCGCCGCGAACAGCACCGGGCGCTTGGCTGGAACGGGGCCTTCGGTCCTCATAGGCGCGGTCATCACAGCTGCTCGGGACATGCCTTGAAGCGCACCGGCACCGGCGGGCGCTTCCTCCAGATGCGCACCGCTGTGAACTCGATCGCGCCCCTGTAGCGGCTCGCGGGCACCAGGTCGCTGGAGTTGATGTCGTAGCTCATGCCGAAGGTCCAGTCATCGCGCTCCAGTCCGGCGAAGACGAAGCCTGCATCACGCGCCCGCAGGTGGAGCCCCGCGAGCAGCGCGCGCTTCAGCCCGTAGCGCTCCAGGAGGATGTAGCGCGCGTTGGCGCCCAGGTCGAGCTCGCGGAAGGTTCCCTGCGCCATCCAGCGCATCACGGGCAGCACATCGATGTCCTCGTGCACGGTGAAGGAGGCCATCGCATGGACATCGCTCCGGCGGTCCAACGGGATGCTGGGCTCGCCGAGGAAGCCCACGCCCGGCCGCGTGAGGTTGAACAGCGCGAAGCCGGCCTGCAGCCATTGCCGTGAGGACTTCACGTAGCGGTACACGAGCCCTGCATGCACGTCCTCGTGCGCCAGGCCGTAGCGGCGGAAGTCCTCGCCATTGTCGCGGCTGGGATCGTAGCTGAAGCCGTTGTACTGGGCATCGAAGGTGAGGCCGCTGTTGTCGATGGTGAGCGAGGTGACGCCGAGCTGCGCGCCCACGGTGAGGCTGTGGCGCTTGCGGGCATCGAGCATCCCGGTCCAGCTCGCGCCCAGGCTGAAGTGGAACTGGTTCATGCGGCTATCGCCCGCGCGGTCGTTGAACAGCCAGGCTCCGAAGCCAAGGCCTTTCGCGCCCGTGAAGTCGCGCGCATCGCCGCCCAGGCCGAAGGTGCGGTAGGGCACGGTGACCGACCGCCATTGCTGGCGGAACACGCCATGCGCGCGGTAGTCGCCCTCGAACTGGCCGATGCACCCGGGATTGAGGCCCGTCGGCACGTTGAAGAACTGCGAGAAATGGATGTCCTGCGCCGTGCAGCTGAGGGCTGCGGTGAGTGCGAGCAGCAGGGATGCGCAGCTCTTCATCGCACCACGGTCACATTGCCCTTCGTGAAGAACTCCTGTCCATCGATGCACCAGGCCCGCAGATGGTACACGAATACCGCAGGGTCCACCAGCATGCCCTTGTATTGGCCGTCCCAGCCGATGGCGGGGTCATTGGTCTCGAAGACCTTCTCGCCCCAGCGATCGAAGACCTTGAACTCCATGCGCGCGATGTGCCGGCCCCGCACGAAGAGCACGTCATTCGCTCCATCGCCGTTCGGTGTGAAGGTGTTGGGCACGAAGATGTCCGGGTCCTCGCAGCGCAGCTCGTACACGCGCACCGTGACCGGGATCGACCGCGTGCAGATGCCGTCGCTCACCGTGGCGATGAAGGTGGTGGTCTGCTGCACCACGGCCGTCGGGTTCGCGATGCCGGGGTCGCTCACCGCGCCGGCCGGCTGCCAGGAGTAGGTGACCCCCGTGCCCGGAGTGGCCAGCAATTGCACCGTGGTGCCGGGCAGCACGAGCGTCTGGTCGGCGCTGGCGCTGACCGCGCTCCCGAACAGCGGCGAGACGTTCACGGTCACGGTGCCGCTCCACGTGCAACCAAGGCTGGTTGTGAGGTTGACCCCGTATGTGGTTTGTGACGTGGGTGCGACCAAGGCGGTCGTCTCGCCTTGACCGCTGATGATCTCATCGGCAGGCAACCACTCGATCGTCGCGTCTCCCAGACTCCCACTGATGGCGATCTGGGCCGTGTCACCCACGCAGATGCCCTGCTCAACGGTCAACTGTATGATGGCCAGCTGCACGGTCACATGAACGCTATCACGCGTGGAACAGGCGGATCCGCTGCTCGCGCGGATGTGGTAGGTGCCGCTGACGGCGGGCGCCACCGTGGCCGTGCTGTCGCTGAAGGATGCGTTGAGCGTGTCGGTGAACTGCGGATCGCTGCTCCAATGCCATGTGCTCGCCGTACCGAAGCTGGTGGCCATGAGCGTGAAGGAGTTGGCCGGCCCGCAGATGAGCGTGTCGCTCATGGCCTGCAGCAGCGGTCCGGACGGCGCCAGGGTGACCGTGCGCGTGGCGATGTCCTGTCCGTTGCAGGTGAGCGGGCTGGTGGCTGTGAGCGTGACCGTGTAGGTGCCGGGCTGCGCGTAGGTGTGCGATGGCGATGCGGCGGTGCTGGTCTCCCCATCGCCGAAATCCCAGAGGTAGCCTGTTGCGCCGCTGCTCAGGTTGGTGAAGGGCACGCTGAGCGGTGCGCACACCGTGTCGGGCGCCAGGAATGCGGCGATGGTGAGCGGAGCATCGAAATCGATCTTCAGCACCCCGTTGTTGCACCCGCTGCTGTTGTTGGTGGCGCTCCAGGCGCCCGGGGTGGTGGGGAAGTCATCGTTGTTCTGGCAACCTGCGCACACGCTCTGGTAAACGCGCCCGCGGCGGTCGAACCGGCTGGTGCCGCCATCCACATGCTCCGGGCTCTGGCTGCCGCCGTAGTAGGTGGCATAGGTCAGCGCCTGCATATCGATGTCGAAGACGGCCAGGTAGAGATCGTGGCCGTCCGTGGCGGACTGGATGGCGTCCGGCGTTACGGGCAGGCCGGCCGTGGTGAGGCTGCCGCCCAGGCCTCCGCTGCTGCTGCCCCAGCCGCTCGTGTAGATCTTGTCGCACACATCCACCAGGAAAGCGGTGGGCGAGATGTCCGGAGTGCCATCGCCGGCGCCCACGCGCGAGCTGAGCAGCACCGCGCTCAGCTCGGGGTTCAGCTTGGTGATGAATTGACCGCCTGCCGGTATGTTGTACGGCGCGTTCTGGATCAGCTGGCCGCTGGGAGCGTTGGTCTGCCCGAAGAGGAAGGCGTTGCCGCTGCCGTCCAGCTCGATGAAGTAGGCTTGGTCGTAGCCCGCGCTTCCCCAGTAGGTGAGCCGCTCCACCGCGTTTCCGCCCACGCTCAAGCGCGCCGCGAAGGCATCGGCCGGACCGCCGTTGAACGCGCCCTGCACCGCGCCGGAGCTCACGGGCAGGTTGGTGCTCAACGTGCCCCCGCACACATACAGCCGCCCCTGCGTATCCAGGTCGCCGTTGTAGAGCGCATCTGCTGCGGTCCCCCCGAGATAGCTGCCATATTGCAGCTGCGTGAGCTGCGGATTGAAGCGCGCCACGAAGCCATCGTGGCTTCCGCCGCCGTAAGCGGCCTGTGCGGCGTCAGCCGTCACGGGCATGTTCTGCGTCTGCGTGCAGCTCACCACCCAAACGCGGCCCTGAGGGTCCAGGAGCACTTCGCCGCGCACCTCATCCGCATAGTTGAACTTGAGGCCGGCGGCCGAGTTCAAGCCATCGTTCGCCGTGCCGCCGAGGTAGGTGCTGCCGATGAGGGCGCTGCCATCGCTGGCCAAGCGAGCCACCACCATGTCCGATCCGTTCGGATAGGAGATGCCGAGGCCGGCCGGCGTCACCGCTGAGCCTCCGCCGAAGCTGTTGTCGAAGCAGCCGGCCGTGGTGGGGAAATCATCGGAGCCGGTAGTGCCGAGCAGCACGAGCTGGTCGTTGCCGTCCACATAGAGACTGTGCGGCATCTCGTCGCCGTTGCCGCCGAGGTAGGTGCTCCAGACGAGGAAGCTGCCGGTGGTGTCGTATTTGGTGACAGCGATGTCGGTGCCGCCGTTCTGCTGACCCGCACCGCCGGCCCATTGCGTCTGGTAGGCGCCGAGGGTCACGGGGAACTGGTTGCCGAAGGCCGTGCTGCCCGCGTACAGGAATCCGAGCTGGTCGAATGTGGCGGTGTATCCGAAGTTGTTGCTGAATGATCCCGAGTATGTGGCGAAGGAGAGGGTGGGGTCGATGACCAGCGGGTGCCGCGTGTCATAGTCGCCGGGCATGAATCCGACGATGCCATCCTGCACCACGTAACGGCATTGCACGGGCCGCTGCTCACCGTTGATGACTTGGTAGGCCAGCGGGATGCGCTCGGTGAGCCTGCCCAGTGAAGTGTGCACGACAAGCGATGCGCCGAGCAGCTCCACCTTGTCGGCGCCTTCGAAGGCGATGCGTATGCCGGAGGGGTCAGCGCCGGCTTCGACCACCAGGTCGTATTTCGCTCCTCCGCGGCCGGCCCTGAGCACGGCATCGCATCCCGGTGCGATCCGTCTGTAGGTGACCTGCGCGAAGCCCTTGGCTCTGGAGGCCCACCTTGAGCGGTCGCGGCCGAGAAGGTAGTTGTGGTATCCCCGCAGCTCATCCGACGCCTCGGGGCGCGTGCCCTCATCGGCGCTGAGGAAGCGCATCCGAACGGCATGCCGTCTGATCGCCGCTGGCAATGGCGCCTCTACCCGGGCATGTGTGCCTGCCATGGCCGCGGCATCGAAGAGGTCGAAGACGATGGCGTCCCGCTCGCACCAGGCCACCGCTCCATCCATTTCCGCCTGGTAGAGGATGCCCGCCTCCCATTGTCCGCGATTCTCGATGAAGCGCGCCTGGCCATCGGCCCTGGCCCCGATGAGCAGGGTGGCAAGGATGGCGAAGGCACGCGAGGGTCCCATGGGCTGGCCGCACGAAGGTAGCTTGGGACGATGGTGAACGGCGGTCCGCGCTGCTCCCCGGCTAGGGGCGCCGTGCCTTCCGCGGCGTCGCACCCGAGAGCTGGTCCTGCATCGGCGCGGCATCCCCTCTCACCACCATGCGGAACTCCACACGGCGGTTCTGGCTGCGCCCCTCCTCGGTCCTGTTGCTGGCAAGGGGCTGGTTCTTTCCGTGTCCGATCGGCACCAGCCGTTCGGCGGCCACGCCCCGATCCACCAGGTGCCTCACCACCGCATCGGCGCGATCCTGCGATAGGCCTAGATTGTACTGGCGGCTGCCGATGTCGTCGGTGTGGGCTTCGATCACCAGCTGCAGTTCCGGATGCTGTCGGAGCAGGACGATGATCTGCTCCAGGATAGGCTCCGCACTGCGCTCCAGGTCGGCGCTCTTGTAAGCGAAGTGGATGGCGCTGGTGCGCAGCTTCTTGTGGTTGAGGTCTTCGAGGCGGCTCAAATCCAGCTGGCTCAGGTCCAGGAGCTGCTCCACGCGCAGGGCGAACACCTCCGCATCCAGGAACTGCAGTTCCTTCACCTTCCTGAAGACCTCGTAGAGTTCCTCTGCGCTCTTGGTCTCTCCCACGGAATAGGTGTAGGTGCCTTGCAGGGGATCGAAGCGCTCCACCACGCGGTAGAGCTTCCGGATCTGCGCGAAGCGCGGATCATCGAGGTCCACACGGGCCTTGCTCGTGAAGAGCTGCACGGAGAACACCGCATCGGCAAGGTCCACGCCTTGCAGGCTGGCATCATCGAAGGGCAGCTCCTGGTATTCGAAGCTATGGGTCTTGCCCAGTGCATCCTGGTAGGTTGCCACCACGGCCATGTCCTCGTGGTCGCGGAAGCGGTCGATGACGACGATGCGTTTGGTGTTGCAGCGGTTGGTGATCGTGCCCTCTCCATCCGGCCAAGCGATCACATCTAGCTTGACCTCATAGGTGCCTTCCGCCTTGAACGCATGATGTGCTTTCAGGCCTTCGAGCAATGTGCCGTCCCCGAGGTCCCAATGGTACTCGCCGGGCTTCATGCCTGGCAGGTTGCTCATGCCCCCATGGAGCTCCAGGCGACGACCGGTCCGCACCGTATCCGGGGCCGCGATCCACGCCTGGGTCAGGTCGGCCACCACCAGTTCCTTCTCGGTCAGCACGTGGAACACGGCGTTGGTCTTGCGGTCCATCAGCACCGAGCGCACCGTATAGGTTCCGGGCTGTTCGTAGCAGTGCTGCGCATGATAGCCCTTGATGCGTGTGCCATCGCCCATGTCCCAGTAATGATCCAGGGGGAGAGCGCTAGTGGCGGCATGCGGGCGCTTCCGCAGGGAGTAGCAGTAGTTGTTCTGCTGCTGCTCCGTGCAATCACGGAAGCGCGGCACGGTGACCTTGGCCTGGTGGATGGCATCCGTCCCGGAGCGGTTGGAGGAGAAGAGCGCGTTGTAGCGGTCCTGCATCTCGGCATAGCCATGGTCGTGGGCGGCGCTGTTGACGGGCTCCGGCATCCATTTCGGCGTCGCCCAGCCGTCCCCATGAGGTTCGCAGACGAGGATGTCGAGGCCGCCCAGCCCGCCGGGCCGGTCGCTGGCGAAATGCAAACGCCCATCGGCCTGCAGCCTGGGATAAGCCTCATTGCTGGCGCTGTTGATGCCCGGCCCCAGGTTCTCCGGTGCGCTCCATCCATCAGCTGTGCGTGTGGATCGGTACAGGTCCATGCCGCCGAAGCCGCCGGGCCGGTCGCTGGCGAAGAGCAAGGTGCGCCCGTCGGGAGAGAAGCAGGGGTGCACATGGGCATGAGCGGGATCATTGTGGGCGAATGGCACGGGTGCGGTCCAAGCCCCATCCTCCAGGTGCGAGAAGAAGAGGCCCAGCTGGCTACTGGATCGGCGCATGTTTGTCAGCTTCTTGGGCAGCACCTGGTTGCGGGTGTAGCAGATGGTGCGTCCGCCATCGGTGAAGCTGGCGGGGCCCTCGTTCACGGGAGTGGCGAGGTTGGCGCTGAAGAGCACCGGGGTGCCCGTTCGGCCTTCGCGCATCGGCACCCAGTAGAGATCGCTCAGCGGCTTTCCGGTCTCCGCGTCCACGAACCCGATGAGTGAGCTGTTCTCGCGCACCGAGCACATCACGAAGCCGCTGTCCATGAATAGCGGCGCGTAATCCTCCCCTGCCGGACGGATCCCCAAAGGTCGCACCTCATGCACCACCTGCGCGGTGGCAGCCAGCGCGCTGAAGGAGAGAAGGGGGGCGAGGAGGAAGCGTGGCATGTTAGAAGTAGCGCGGGTCCCTTACCCGGATGCGGTAGCCGAATTCATACTGGACCAGCAGTTCATGCGTGCCGCGGTGATACGGGCGCAGGGCGGATATGCCCAGGTCGTAGGCGTAGCCGAGGCGCCACTGCGGCGTAGGCAGCACCTCCAGCATCCCGACCACCGCATCGCGCGTGCGGTAGCTCACGCCCAGCCAGATCCGGTCCTTGTAGATGACATTCGTGCTGAGGTCACCCTGCAATCCACTGTCCAAGCGGTAGCGCAGCAGCGCGCTGGGCTTCAGCTTCAGGTCGTCGTTGAGCTTCATCAGCCATCCGCCTGTGAGCATCGGTTGCATGCTGATGCGTTCGTTCGTGAGGCGGTATGCGCCATCCGTTGGATCGTATCGGTGAGCGACCAGGAAGGGGACCGATGCGCCGAGGAACCATGTCTTGGTCTGATACAAGGCTCCCGCACTGAAGTTGGGTCGGAGCGCGGCTCGCGTGGCGCCCGCATAGGCGGCATCGTCTGTCTGCTGCAGGGACACCTCGGTCCAATTCGCCCGGAGAACCGTGAGGCCTGCGCCTACGCCCAAGGCAAGCTTGCCCCTGGGTGTGCGGATGCGGTACGCGTAGTTCGAGAGGATCCCCGATTCGTTGGTCACTCCGATACGGTCGTTGTAGACCACCAGGCCCAGCCCGAGCGGACTTCGCTTCACGGGGGCGTGCACGGAAGCCATCTGCGTGACCGGCGCCCCGTCAAAGCCCACCCATTGCTGGCGGTGCGTCAGCGTGGCGCTGAGCACATCGCGGCTGCCGGCATAAGCGGGGTTGATGGTCAAGCCGTTGAATAGGTACTGGCTGGTGAGCGGAGAGTGCTGTGCGCGGACCGCAGCGGTGAGGCACAGCGCTACCAACGGGATAGAGCGGCGGATGATCCTCATCGCTTGATGATCACGTGGCCGTTGTACGTTCGGTTCCCACCAAGGTTCAGCACGTAGAAGTAGGTGTCATCCGGAAGGGCCTGACCGTTGTGGGAGCGCCCTTCCCAATCGTTGCCGTAGCGATCCGTCGCATACACGGGATGTCCCCATCGGTTGAAGATCCGCAGTTCGCTCGCCGGGTAGGCTTCGAGCCCGGTGATGACCCAGCGGTCGTTCGTGCCATCGCCATTCGGGGAGTAGCCTTGGGGAATGAAGAGGTCGGCCACGTGGATCAGCAGGGTGTCGCTGACCGAGGCGCAGATCCCCAGGCTGGCGGTAAGGACCACCACGTTGTCGCCGATGGCGAGGCCGGTGATGCTGGTGGAGCTGTCCGTCGGTTGTGCGAAGGAGCCCGACCCGCTGAGGATGGTCCATATCAGGCTCGCGCCGGGCGAAGCGCTGCCGGTCACCAGCGATTCCGTGGTCACCTCCAGGCGCTGATCCTCGCCGGCTTCCACCCATAGGGCCGTGCCTGGGTCGAGGAAGGTCACCAGCACCGTGTCGCTGGCGGAGCAGGACCCTTGGGCCTCCGTCCAGATGATGGCATATGTACCATAAGCGGTGGCCGTTGCGATGACGCTGGGCTGCTGCGGCGAGCCATAGAACGTGACGCCCGATGGGGCGGTCCATTGGCCTTGCCCGGTCCCGCTCAGGTCGGCAGCATCTCCGCAGATGCTCTGGTCGGGTCCAGCATTCGCGGCAGGAGCGGATTGGACGATCACCGGCTGTGTGGATTGCGCGGTGCATCCGGCCGTTTCAATGGTGTAGGTGAGGGGGATGCTGCCGGAGAGGCCGCTGGGGTCGAAGACGCCTCCGGAAACGTTCTGGCCCGACCATGTACCGCCCGGCGTGCCGGTGTTCCACCCATCCAGGTTGATGGGGCTGTGGTTGCTGCAGATCACCGAGCCGGGCGTCCAGGCCGCATTCGGTGCGGCGATGATGGTCAGTTCGGCGACCGCAGATGCGGGGCACGCACCGCCGATCAGGTGGCTCACGAGGTAGTCGCCTGGTACGCTCGCGGAAAGGTCGATGCTTCCGCTGAGGGCATCGATGGCCAGGCCGGCGGGTACTGCGCTGAAGGTGCCTCCCGCCTCCGCCGTCCACGGTGCAGGCGAAGGTCCGTTGACGCAGTATTGTGCTGCACCATAGGCGAAGGCGGCGTCGCTCGTGGGGTGGAAGGTGATGCGCACCGTGTCGGTATCAACGCAACCGCCGATTGCCACAGTCCACAGCAGGTCGAAGGCACCAGGGGTCGCAGCCGATACTTGCGCCGTTGGGTCCGTCACCGAACTGAGGCTGACACCGGTGGGTGCGGTCCAGATGCCGGAGCCGGATGCGGCCATTGTGGTTGATGTGCCGCAAACGGTCTGGTCGGGGCCAGCATCACTGGTGCAATCCACAGGCGTTCCGGCGCAGCCACAGTCGGTGGTCCATGCATCATCGATGGTTTGCTCGTTTCCGTCGTCGCAGGGCGTTCCGGGCAGGGCGCTGCCGCCCGCGCTGCCGGTGCAATCGATGAGCTGGCCTGCGCACTGGCAGCTGCTGTTCCAGCTGTCGTTGCCGGTGGAGGCATCGCCGTCATCGCAAGGCGTACCGGGCAGGGCCGATCCGCCGGCGCTGCCGGTGCAATCGATGAGCTGGCCTGCGCACTGGCAGCTGCTGTTCCAGCTGTCGTTGCCGGTGGAGGCATCGCCGTCATCGCAAGGAGTTCCGGGCAGGGCCGATCCGCCGGCGCTGCCGGTGCAATCGATGAGCTGGCCTGCGCACTGGCAGCTGCTGTTCCAGCTGTCGTTGCCGGTGGAGGCATCGCCGTCATCGCAAGGAGTTCCGGGCAGGGCCGATCCGCCGGCGCTGCCGGTGCAATCGATGAGCTGGCCTGCGCACTGGCAGCTGCTGTTCCAGCTGTCGTTGCCGGTGGAGGCATCGCCGTCATCGCAAGGCGTACCGGGCAGGGCGCTGCCTCCCGCGATGCCGGTGCAATCGATGAGCTGGCCGACGCACTGGCAGCTGCTGTTCCAGCTGTCGTTGCCGGTGGAGGCATCGCCGTCATCGCAAGGCGTTCCGGGCAGGGCACTGCCTCCGGGGACACCGGTGCAATCGATGAGCTGGCCTGCGCACTGGCAGCTGCTGTTCCAGCTGTCGTTGCCGGTGGAGGCATCGCCGTCATCGCAAGGAGTTCCGGGCAGGGCGCTGCCGCCGGCGCTGCCGGTGCAATCGATGAGCTGGCCTGCGCACTGGCAGCTGCTGTTCCAGCTGTCGTTGCCGGTGGAGGCATCGCCGTCATCGCAGGGCGTACCGGGCAGGGCCGATTCGCCGGCGCTGCCGGTGCAATCGATGAGCTGGCCTGCGCACTGGCAGCTGCTGTTCCAGCTGTCGTTGCCGGTGGAGGCATCGCCGTCATCGCAAGGCGTACCGGGCAGGGCCGATCCGCCGGCGCTGCCGCTGCAATCGATGAGCTGGCCGACGCACTGGCAGCTGCTGTTCCAGCTGTCGTTGCCGGTAGCCGCATCGCCGTCATCGCAAGGAGTTCCGGGCAGGGCGCTGCCTCCCGCGCTGCCGGTGCAATCGATGAGCTGGCCGATGCACTGGCAGCTGCTGTTCCAGCTGTCGTTGCCGGTGGAGGCATCGCCGTCGTCGCAGGGCGTTCCGGGCAGGGCGCTGCCGCCGGCGCTGCCGCTGCAATCGATGAGCTGGCCGACGCACTGGCAGCTGCTGTTCCAGCTGTCGTTGCCGGTAGCCGCATCGCCGTCATCGCAAGGAGTTCCGGGCAGGGCCGATCCGCCGGCGCTGCCGGTGCAATCGATGAGCTGGCCTGCGCACTGGCAGCTGCTGTTCCAGCTGTCGTTGCCGGTGGAGGCATCGCCGTCGTCGCAGAGCGTTCCGGGCAGGGCGCTGCCTCCCGCGCTGCCGGTGCAATCGATGAGCTGGCCTGCGCACTGGCAGCTGCTGTTCCAGCTGTCGTTGCCGGTGGAGGCATCGCCGTCATCGCAGGGCGTACCGGGCAGGGCCGATCCGCCGGCGCTGCCGGTGCAATCGATGAGCTGGCCTGCGCACTGGCAGCTGCTGTTCCAGCTGTCGTTGCCGGTAGCCGCATCGCCGTCATCGCAAGGCGTACCGGGCAGGGCCGATCCGCCGGCGCTGCCGCTGCAATCGATGAGCTGGCCGACGCACTGGCAGCTGCTGTTCCAGCTGTCGTTGCCGGTAGCCGCATCGCCGTCATCGCAAGGCGTTCCGGGCAGGGCCGATCCGCCGGCGCTGCCGGTGCAATCGATGAGCTGGCCTGCGCACTGGCAGCTGCTGTTCCAGCTGTCGTTGCCGGTAGCCGCATCGCCGTCATCGCAAGGCGTTCCGGGCAGGGCCGATCCGCCGGCGCTGCCGCTGCAATCGATGAGCTGGCCGATGCACTGGCAGCTGCTGTTCCAGCTGTCGTTGCCGGTGGAGGCATCGCCGTCATCGCAAGGCGTACCGGGCAGGGCCGATCCGCCGGCGCTGCCGGTGCAATCGATGAGCTGGCCTGCGCACTGGCAGCTGCTGTTCCAGCTGTCGTTGCCGGTGGAGGCATCGCCGTCATCGCAGGGCGTACCGGGCAGGGCCGATCCGCCGGCGCTGCCGGTGCAATCGATGAGCTGGCCGATGCACTGGCAGCTGCTGTTCCAGCTGTCGTTGCCGGTGGAGGCATCGCCGTCATCGCAAGGCGTTCCGGGCAGGGCGCTGCCGCCCGCGCTGCCGGTGCAATCGATGAGCTGGCCGATGCACTGGCAGCTGCTGTTCCAGCTGTCGTTGCCGGTGGAGGCATCGCCGTCATCGCAAGGCGTACCGGGCAGGGCCGATCCGCCGGCGCTGCCGGTGCAATCGATGAGCTGGCCTGCGCACTGGCAGCTGCTGTTCCAGCTGTCGTTGCCGGTAGCCGCATCGCCGTCATCGCAAGGCGTACCGGGCAGGGCCGATCCGCCGGCGCTGCCGCTGCAATCGATGAGCTGGCCGACGCACTGGCAGCTGCTGTTCCAGCTGTCGTTGCCGGTAGCCGCATCGCCGTCATCGCAAGGCGTTCCGGGCAGGGCCGATCCGCCGGCGCTGCCGGTGCAATCGATGAGCTGGCCTGCGCACTGGCAGCTGCTGTTCCAGCTGTCGTTGCCGGTAGCCGCATCGCCGTCATCGCAAGGCGTTCCGGGCAGGGCCGATCCGCCGGCGCTGCCGGTGCAATCGATGAGCTGGCCTGCGCACTGGCAGCTGCTGTTCCAGCTGTCGTTGCCGGTAGCCGCATCGCCGTCATCGCAAGGCGTACCGGGCAGGGCCGATCCGCCGGCGCTGCCGCTGCAATCGATGAGCTGGCCTGCGCACTGGCAGCTGCTGTTCCAGCTGTCGTTGCCGGTGGAGGCATCGCCGTCATCGCAAGGCGTACCGGGCAGGGCGGTGCCGCCGGCGCTGCCGGTGCAATCGATGAGCTGGCCTGCGCACTGGCAGCTGCTGTTCCAGCTGTCGTTGCCGGTAGCCGCATCGCCGTCATCGCAAGGCGTACCGGGCAGGGCCGATCCGCCGGCGCTGCCGCTGCAATCGATGAGCTGGCCGACGCACTGGCAGCTGCTGTTCCAGCTGTCGTTGCCGGTGGAGGCATCTCCGTCATCGCAAGGCGTACCGGGCAGGGCCGAGCCGCCCCATGCGCCAAGGCAGTCCTGCGCGCACGGGGTTGATCCGCTATTGCCTCCAACGCACTGTCCGCAATTGTCCAGGTAGGCCCCGGCGGCGAGTGAGCCGGTGCAGTCAACCACCATGGCGGTGACGCTGCATTGCGCTGAGAGACCGTGCAGGTCCGCGATGGAGAAGGTGACCGTGAATGAGCCGGTAACCGTGGTTCCGGGCGCCGGGTTCTGACTGATTCCGGCTGCAGCAGTACCGCAGTTATCCGCTATGAGGACCAGGCTGCGCCAGTCCGGCATGGAGCCCGAAAGCCCAGAAGTGGCGGGGATGCCCGGAATGACGGTGGGGCAGGTGATTGTCGGTGCGGTCTGGTCGATAACGACCACGCTGAAGCTGCAGGTCGAGGCATTCCCGGCTGCATCCACGGCAGTGTAGGCGACCGCATGCGTCCCCACGCTGAAAGCACTTCCTGGTGCTGGGCCACCGGTCTGTGTGATGTTCGCGGCTCCGCATGCGTCGGAGGCGAGCGGCGGATTCCAGCTCACCACAGCGTTGCATGAGCCGAATGGTGTCGACATCGTGAGCGGCGCGGATGGGCATCCGGTGATCACCGGCGGCGTTGCGTCTGTCACGGTCACGGAGAATGTGCATGAGGCCGACAGACCTGCGGCGTCGCGGACGGTAAGGGTCACGCTATGCGCACCGGGAGGGAGCGATGCGCCCGGGGCAGGGGCCTGGGTCAATGCAAGGCCAGCGCTGCCGCAGTTGTCGCTCACGGCCGCCGAGGAGCGGTAGTCCGGGAGGGATGCGGTGCAATCCGGTCCGGCATGCAGCGTAGCAATGATGCTGGGACAAGAGACCGAGGGAGCGCTCTGATCCACTACGCGCACCCAATGGTTGTTCCAAAGGCCGTTGCCATGCGCGTCCTCGATCCACATCGTCATCAGGAAGGCCGGACCGGGTCCCAGCACGGTGCCGGGTGAAGGCGTCATCGTGTTGGTCCAGGCGCTGCAATCCGTGATTGTCAGGGAATCGCGCAGGTCGGGGAATGCGATCGCGCAGCCTGCGCCCGTCGAGAGGTGGATGGTATCCATCAGTGGGCACCACACGGTGGGGGGCGCCAGGTCGATCACTTCCAGCTCGAAGGTGCAGGTGGCGGTTAGGCCGGCACCGTCAGTTGCGGTGTAGCCGATGGTGTGCGATCCGATCCCGACCGACGATCCGGCCATGGGGCCGGCGGTCTGCACAATCAGCACTGGTCCGCAGTTGTCCGTGGCGGTGGCGCTCAGCACAGGTAACAGTTCCAGGCAATCACCGTCCGCATCATTGAGTGATAGGCCTGCAGGGCAAATGATGGCCGGCGCCTCCTGGTCCATGACGATCATGGTCCAGGAGCAGGTCGCCACCCGACCGGCGTCATCCCGATGCTCCTCGCGGAATCGATGCGCTCCCGGGCCAAGATCGATTGACCACTGCCCAGTGACTTCCCCCCAGTTGTTTCCGCCATCCAGGCTGTGCCATGTGCGGTAGTCGCTATCCGTATCGGAGTCGCATGCGTCCGTCGATTGAAGGACGGGGAAGATGTATTGCGCCATGCATCCTCCGTTCACCAGGGCGATGGTATCCAGGGCTGCCGGACAGTTCGTGAACACCGGTGCGATGGTATCCCGGACTTCCACCACCCATGTGCAAATGGCCAGGTTCCCTGCGGCATCCGCAATGGAATCGGAGAAGAGATGCATGCCGGGAGGCAGGAGCAGCTGGGTTCCCTCCGGGAGCGGCTCGTCGATTTCCGCTGGCGCTGTCGGCCCGCCAATCACCAGGACCCCGGAGCCGTCCTGAATGAAAGCGCCATCAGGCGTGATTCCGATGGGGCAATTGTCGGATGAGCTGATTGCAGGCAATGTATAGAGGGCTACACAGCTTCCTGATGGCGTATAGAGCAGCGTATGCGCAGGGGGGCAGGTGGCGATCGGTGGGTAGGGGTCTCCCACGGTGACCGTGTTGCTGCAGAGGGCGATGGGGCTGGTGCCGCTCAGTGCGATGTGCGCGATGGTGTAGGTTCCAGGAGCGAGGTCCACGCTGCCAATACCGGAAATGTCCGTCCAACCGGCATCATCAAAGAGCGAGAAGGGTGCGATGCTGTGGAGGCCGGTTCGCAGGTGGATCCGGTCTGCTGTTCCGGTCCCGAGGCAGTTATCGCTGTAGGTCGCTGCAACGGGAATGAAGGCTGCCGAACATGAGCCCGGGGCGACAGAGATCACGGCATCCCCGGGGCAGCTCACGATGGGCGGTGAAGCATCCAGTCCGAGCAGGAACGCTTGGCAGGGAGCGGAGGGATTCCCGGTAGCATCCACGGCCCGCACCTCAATGACGGTGATCTCCGCGAATGGGATGGTGGTTCCCGCGGCAGGTGACTGCACCATCTGCGGGGTTGGGGTGCAATTGTCGGTGCCGATGAAATAGGATGTGAAGTCAGGCACCTGCAGCATGCAATTGGCATCCGCTTGCGCATCCTCCATGGGGCTCACCGCCGGGCACTGCAGCACGGGCGGCGTGTTGTCAGACGGGGTGATGACGGCCACATTGCTGAAGCCGTTCGGGCATAGGGGCGAACTGAGCTCCACCCGGTACCTCCTAGGCGATGTGAGGTTGCTCCAGGTGATGGACGGCGTTGTGATCGAAGTGTTGTTCCAGGTCGTGCCGTTCTCGCTCCACTGCCATCGCACGATGGATCCACCATAGCCCGAGATGGACAGCATGCCGCTGGAAGGTGGGGGGCATACCTCGCCTGATCCGGTGAAGTTGCCACCGCCAGGTGGGAGGCCGATGCTCACCGACACCTGGGCGCTGGCGGCGGTGTTCATGCAACCGCCGGATCCAGCCAATGAGTAAGTGTATTCGCCCCCGGACATGGTGGCGGCATCGAATGTGTTGCCGCTCACCGCACTGGGTCCGCTCCAAGTGCCACCCGGCTGCGGGTTTCCTCCAAGCGCCGCGAACAGGTTGAAGGTGCCGGTGGGCGTGCAAAGGCTGAGCACGCCATCGATTCCGGCATTCGGTGGTGATTCAACCTGGATAGTGCCTGTGGTGCTTGTGCTGCAAGCCCCATGACCCACGGAATAGGTGACTGGGATGGCGCCACTGAGCCCTACCGGACTGAATGCGCTGCCTGTAACGCCGGGCCCCGACCAGGTGCCCGAAAGGTCGTTGCCGAACGCGAAGTCCACGGCATCCAAGCGGAAGCTGAGGCTCCCCGTCAGGGGCCTGGAGATGGTCACGTAGCGTGCGGGTTCCACCAGTTGCAGGCCGCTGTATTGGTCCACCATGCCGCCGATGGCAAGGCTGCCGGCATTGTGCGTGGGAGGCATCGTCAGGCCTGTGGTGATGATGGCAATGGCATTGCCTGCATCCGCGCCCCAGGTGAGTCCCACGGTGCCGCCTGCTGGCACCACGGATCCAAGGTCCACGGTGATGGAATTTCCGGCATTGGCAAAGGCCGCATAGGTGCCGGACAGCCCATCAACGGCACCGGCGGCGTTGCTCACCCCCGTCGATGCCATCACCGAAACGGCATGGCCCCTGGTGAACGGGACCAGGAAGCCCATGAGGTTCAATGGAGCGGCGCTGGTGCATACGGGCCCTGGCGGTTGCCAAACCGAGCGGTTCGGCATGGCCATCAGGTCGATCTGCCCGGATGCCACAAAGCCATTCAGGTTGGAGGCACCGGTGATGCTGAAGGTGCCGAGGTCGAGGTTGGTCTCGTATGCACCGCCAATTGCGAACCTCCCGTTCCGGTTGGCGGCGATGGCTGGCGGCGTGGCATCCTTCTCGCTGGTGAACCGGTCGATGCGCGCCACCTGGCCCGATGGAAGGTACGCCGCTACGAAGGGTTGGGTCTTGTTGTTCGGCGCCGAGAGGGTGATGCCGCCCAACGTGAAGGTTGTGCTGTACTGGCCGGAAAGGAGCACCAAGCCCTGTCCGGTCAGGGCCAGGCCCGTACCGCCGAATAGGTGGTCCCCGCCCGTCGACGTGCCGGTGCTCACCCATTGGAATTCACCATTGGCTTGGTTCAGTCGGGCCAGGTAGCCGTAGTCATGGGTGCCGGTCGCGATGGTTCCTTGGCCAGGGAAGAGGCTCGGTGAGTGGGTGATGCCGGTGAGGTACACCGCTCCGCAGCCGGCTGCCAGCGCAGCGGGCCCTTGGAGCGCTGATGACAGCTCCGCTACCTGAGTCGTCCAAAGGGCCGCACCCGGGGCCGAGAGCGCGGTGACCCGGATTCCGCTCGAGGCCGTTGAGGTATGCGTGCCCAGTACCGCACCGCTCGGCCCATACCAGGTCATGGTTGCGTTGCGTGCGTGGTACCCGGCATAGACCCGGTCACCATCGACGGCCAGGCTTCGGGGCAGCTCATCATCCCCGCTTCCGCCGGATATGAGCCACTCTCCCACGCCGTAGGTGGTGAGCTTGGCGATCGCCAGGTTATCCTTCCCGCTCGGCAGCGCAGCCGGTATGGAGCCGAAGCCGGTGGTGATGCGTCCCTCGATTGTGCCGAGCACTACGGGTCCATCTTCTCCGAACCGGATGCAGGAGGGGAAATCGGCCTCGCTGCCCCCCAGTCTGATTGCCCAGCGGAGCTCACCTGATGGTGTCCAGGAGGCGATGAACCAATCCTCTTTTCCGGCACTGGTGAGCGACTGGCTGCCTGTGGCGATGGTGGGATTCGCGAAGCTGATCGTGTTCTTGAACCATCCGCAGGCATAGGCATTTCCCGATTCATCCACCGCCACATCCATCGCGGCGCTTTCAGCGGCATTGTCCGGGGTGACTGCCCAGAGCAGGGCTCCGGTTGGACTGTATCGTGCGATGAACGCATCCTGGTTCCCGGTGACCTGTCCGGTGGTCCCTGCGAAAAGGCCCGTTGAGCGCGTGTAGCCCGCGGCCACCACGGCCCCTTGCTCATCCATGGCAACCCCCTTCACCTCCTCCTGATGGGTGCCTGATAGGTTGGCTGTCCATGGCCAGGCGAAGGGCTGCGCGTGCACTGAGGCACCCACGCAAGCCAATGCTGCGAACGCGAGGACCGCACAGCGTGTCAGGCAGTCGTGACCGCATGCATAGCGGTTTCGTGATCGGCGCATCGTTTTGGAGAGTGAGCGTCATACGCAGGAAGCCAACCCGGTGTTTCCGACACATCCAGCGGTTAAGTCGATGGGTGCATTTTCGCCATCGACGAGCGCTTTCAGCGTTACCAAAGGCCGGGGGTTGCATTCCTTCGCTGTTGAACATGCCCGCACCGCCAACGGAACCGGAGGAGATACGGCGCGCCCAAGCTGATCCGGCTCGGTTCGGCCCGCTGTACGACCGCTATTTCGCCGATGTGTTCCGATTCGTGCTCCGGCGTGCCGGCGACCGTGAGCTCACCGCGGACATCACCCAGCAGTGCTTCCTGAAGGCCCTTTTGTCGTTGTCGCGCTACCAGGACCGCGGCCTGCCCTTCCGCGCCTGGCTCTTCCGCATCGCGCTCAACGAGCTGCGCATGCATTGGCGCAAGCGCCGCGAGGTGGTGATCGACCTGGACTACCAGCGCGTCCGCGGTTTGGGCGAAGAGCTGGAACTGAATCCCGACCCCGACGACATGCAGCGGCTGGCCGCCGCGCTCTCCCACCTCGATGAAGCCCGCGCTCAGCTGATCCAGCTGCGATTCATGGATGGCATGAGCTACCTGGAGGTGGGCCAGGTGCTGGGCATCGGAGAGGATGCCGCCAAGATGCGCACCCATCGCGCCCTCGCCGTCCTGCGGGCCTATCTTTCCAAGCGGGCATGAAGCACCGATACCGCATAACGCCCCAGGGCAGCGGGCCAGAGCCCACTGATGCCGAGATCCTGCGCTACCGGGATAAGGGCAGGCTCCTCTACAACTACCAGCGGGCGCGCGACCTGCTGCACCGGCGGCCGATCTATCGGGACCCGAAGGCGTTCTTCGCACTGCTGCTGATCGTGCTGCTGGCCTGGCTGCTCAGCGAGGGCCTGCTGGAAGGCCCGCATCCGGATAGCGGCGGCAGCCCTGTTCCGGAGCAGTCGCCCCCGGCGCCTGGGCAGTGATGCCGGGCCCGCTGCTGCAGCCCTCGCTCCGGGTGGTGCGGCCTACCTTCGCCGCAATCTCGGTGAATCCATGCGCTACATCCGGCTATTCCTTCTTGGCCTGTTCGTGCAGGCGTCTGCCGCATCCGCCCATGAGGGCATGTGGCTGCCCACGCTCCTCAAGGGCATCGAGGGCGACCTGCAGGCGGCGGGCCTCAAGCTGAGCGCCGAGGATATCTACAGCATCAATCGCGGCAGCCTGAAGGATGCCATCGTGCTCTTCGGCGGCGGCTGCACCGCGGAGGTGGTCAGCGGGCAGGGCCTCATCCTCACCAATCACCATTGCGGCTTCGGTGCCATCACCGACCACAGCACCGTGGAGAACGATCGGCTCAAGAACGGTTTCTGGGCGGCCGGGAAGTCCGAAGAGCTGAAGAACCCCGGGCTCACGGCCACCTTCATCGTGCGCATGGAGGATGTCACCGAGCGGATCGCGCCGCAGCTGAGCGGAGCGCCCGATGAGGCGGCGCGCAGGGAACTCCTGGTAAAGGCCGCCAAGCCGCTGGTGGACGAGGCGGTGGCGGGCACCCACTTCAAGGCCGTGGTGCGCCCCTTCAACTACGGCAACAGCTTCTACCTCATCGTCACGGAGACCTTCCGGGATGTGCGACTGGTGGGGGCGCCGCCTGCGGCCATCGGCAAGTTCGGTGGCGACACGGACAATTGGATGTGGCCCAGGCACAATGCCGACTTCAGCCTCTTCCGGATCTACACCGGGCCGGACGGCAAGCCCGCCGAGCCCAGTGATGCGAACATCCCCATGAAGCCGAGGCACGTGCTTCCCATCAGCCTTGACGGCGTGAAGGAGGGGGATTTCGCCATGATCTTCGGATTCCCGGGCCAGACGCAGCGCTACTTGAGCAGCTATGCCGTGGAGTATGTGATGGAGAAGTCCGACCCCATGCGCATCGAGATGCGGACCGCCAGCCTGGCGGTGATCGATGCCGCCATGCGGGCCAGCGACCGTACGCGCCTTCAGTACGCCGACAAGCAGGCGGGCATCAGCAATGCCTGGAAGAAGTGGATCGGCGAGCTCAGAGGGCTGAAGGAACTGGGCACGCTCGAGCGGAAGCGGGCCTACGAGCGCGAGTACCAGGAGAAGGCCCGTGCAGCCGGCATGGCGCCCTATGCCGAGGCCCTGCCGCAGCTGAAGCAGCTCTACGGCGATTACGTGCCTTTTGCTACGGCCCGCGACCTGTTCGTGGAGATGGCCTACTACGGTCCGGAGGTGCTGCGCTTCGCCGATGGCTTCAAGGAGGTGGTGGAGCAGCACGATGCATTGCGGAAGGAGGGGAAGCTGGCCCCGGAGTCCCTGAAGGCCATGGAGGCCGCGAAGGCCTACTTCGCCAACTACGATGCCGAAGTGGACAAGCGCGTGTTCAAGGCCCTGCTGCCCATCTACCGGAAGCACATGCCGGCGCACCTGCTGCCACCGGTATTGAAGGAGGTGGACACGCGTTACCGCGGCGATACCGATGCCTGGGTGGATGCGATCTACGCGCGGAGCGCCTTCACCGATGAGGGCAGGCTGCGCAAGGCACTGGGCAATCCATCCGCCGGGGCCATGAAGCGATTGGCCAAGGACCCCGCCTTCCGGGTGTCGCGCAGCTTCTTCAGCACCTTCCTCGACCAGGTCCGGCCGCCTCATGCGCAGCTCAGCGACCGCATCGAGACCGCCATGCGCACCTACGTGAAAGGCATGATGGAGATGTATCCGGAGCGGACATATTGGCCCGACGCGAACAGCACCCTGCGCTTGAGCTATGGTGCCGTGGAGGGCAGCCTGCCGCGTGATGGCGTCCGCTACGTCCACAGGACCACGCTCGACGGCGTTCTGGAGAAGTACGTGCCGGGCGATGCCGAGTTCGATGTGCCCCAGCGGCTGCTCGAGCTCCATCGGACCAAGGACTACGGTCCTTATGGCGAAGGCGATGAGATGCCCGTCTGCTTCACTTCCTCGCTGCACACCACGGGCGGCAATAGCGGCAGTCCGGTGCTCAACGGGCGTGGCGAGCTCATCGGCCTGAACTTCGACCGCACCTGGGAGAGCACGATGAGCGATATCCAGTTCGACCCCGGGAAGTGCCGCAATATCTGCGTGGACGCGCGCTACCTCCTCTTCATCATCGACAAGTTCGCCGGGGCCGGGCATCTGGTGCAGGAGATGACCTTGGTGCGCCGCGAACCGCCCCATATGATCGACCTGCCCATTCACCGATGAGCGCTTGGGTAGAGGCGCAGGGCGCCCTCTGTCGCACCTTCCGTTTCGCCGACTTCAGCGAGGCGTTCGCATTCATGACCAGGGTGGCGCTGCTGGCCGAGCAGCACGGCCACCATCCGGAGTGGACCAACGTGTGGAATACCGTGACCATCCGGCTGAGCACGCACGATGCCGGTGGGGCTGTCACCGAGAAGGACCACCGGCTGGCGGCTGCGATTGACCGGTTGGTGGGCTAGGTGCCGCTGGTTGCGAGGCGTCCAGGCCGGAATCAGCTGGTTGGTGGCGACCCCGTCGCGCCGGGCGATGGCTGCGCGGATCAGGCCGCTGCTCGTCCGCCCTTGTCAAAGCAAGAAACCCCGCCGGCAGGCAGGGCTTCTTCGATGCGATGCGGTTGATTACTGACCGATGGTGATGGTCTGGCCTTCGCCGCCGGCGTTGGGGTTGCCGGTGCCGGGTTGCACGAAGGCCTTGATGCGGAGCTCGGTCTCCTTGGGCTCGGTGTTGGCCACCACCTTCACCGTCTTCGTCTGGGCGTTCTCCTGCTTGCCGGGGCTGTACTCCACTTCAATGTCGCCCGTGCCGCCCGGGGGGATCGGCGCCTTGGGGTAGTTGGGCACCGTGCAGCCGCAGCTGCCGGTGGCGCTCTCGATGATCAGCGGCTCCTTGCCGGTGTTGGTGAAGGTGAAGACGTACTTGTTCTTCGAGTCCTGCTTCACGGTGCCGAAATCGTGCTCGTACTTGCCGAAGTTCAGCGTCGTCTTCGGGGTGTTGTCCACCACGGGAGCGCTGGTGTTGGCCATAGGGTCGAACGACTGGCCTGCAGGGGAGGCTGCGCTGCTCGCGGCGGCCACAACGTTGCTGCCGGAGTCGCTTCCCGTGCCGGAGAGCTGGCCCCAGGCGATGACGCCGAGCGCCACGGCGATGACGCCGAGCAATGCGATCTGGATCTTGTCTTTCATGGGAGTAGCGGGTTTCGTCATGCGGTGTTTCGGGTTGCGAAAATAGGCCAAGGCCGTCCGCGCAAGCGCGCCTTAACGATCCCTTTGCATTTGGCGTCAACGCGACATGCCCAGCCGCTGGAAGCTGTCATCGGACAGCACCTCCAGGGCCTTCTGGAAGCTGCGGTCCACGGGATTCTCCGCATTGATCATCTGCCAGTAGGCGCTGGTGTCCCAGAGGTCGCGTGCCAGCAGGGCCTTCAGCCGCAGGGCGATCAGGGCCTGGGAGCGATCCATCCCCGCGGCATCGGGAGCGATGCCCTCCTTGGCGGCATAGGCTTCCAAGGCATCGAGCATCACGTCGCCCACCTGGAAGGCTTGGCGGAACTGATCCGGTCCCGCATAACGCTGCTTGAGCTCCTCGCGATGGTCATCCACATAGGAGAGGGCGAAGGTGTTCAGCACCCCTTTGCGCACCAGCTGGCCGAAGTAGGCGCTGCTCTGGGTGGTATCGATCGGCACGAAAACGTCGGGCAGGATGCCTCCTCCACCGTAGACCACGCGCTTGTTCATCGTGTAGTACTTCACCGTATCGGCCAGGTGCACGCTGTCGGCGCTGGTGAGCTCGCCCGCTGCCAGCCGGGCGACCTTCTCGCCGCGATAGGCCTCCACGCCGTCGTCATAGGGTTTCTGGATGCAGCGGCCGCTGGGGGTGTAGTAGCGGCTCACCGTGAGCCGCACGGCACTGCCATCGGGGAGCATCACCGGCCGCTGCACGAGCCCTTTGCCGAAGCTCCTGCGGCCTACGATGAGTCCACGGTCCCAGTCCTGGATCGCACCGCTCACGATCTCGCTGGCACTGGCGCTGCCTTCGTCCACGAGCACCACCAGCCGGCCCTTCTCGAAGCGGCCCTCCTTCGTGGAATAGGTGTCCTCGCGGGCCGAGGTGCGCCCCTGCGTGTACACGATGAGCTTGCGGTCGCCGAGGAATTCATCGCTCATCTCGATGGCCGTCCGCAGATAGCCGCCGCCATTGCCCTGCAGGTCGAGGATCAGGTCCTGCATACCCTTGGCTTTCAGTTCGTCCATCTTCTCCCGGAATTCCTTCATGGTGGTGGCGCTGAAGCGGCTCACCTTGATGTAGCCCACCTGGGGCGAGGCCATGTAGCTGGCCTCCACGCTGTAGATGGGGATCTTGTCCCGGGTGATCACGAAATCCAGCGGGGCCGGCTCGCCCTTGCGTGCCACTGCCACCGCCACCTTGGTCCCCTTCTTCCCGCGCAGGCGCTTCATCACATCGCTGTTCTTGAAGCCCGCACCGGCGGCATTCTCGCCCTCGATGGAGAGGATGCGGTCGCCTGCCCGGATTCCGAGGCGTTCGCTGGGACCGCCAGGTATGGCATCCACCACGTAGATCGTATCGCGGATGATGTTGAACTGGATGCCGACGCCCTCGAAGTTGCCCTTCAGCGGCTCGTTCACCTCCTCAAGCTCCTCTTTGGGGATGTAGATCGAATGCGGGTCCAGCTCCTCGAGCATCCGCACGATGGCCGCGTCAACGAGCTTCTGCTTGTCCACATCGTCCACGTACATGCGGTCGATGTGGTAGAGCAGGGATTCGAGCTTTCCGGTGGTGGCAGGGTCGGCAGCTGACGGGGGCGGCACCGGTTGTGCCGTGAGCGCTGCGGATAGCACCAAAGCGCCGACCAGGGCGGCGTGGCGGAAGGGGACGATCAATGGAGTGCGGTATGAGACGCCAATGTAACGCATGGGATGGCGGTGCGGTTGCCTTGGCACTCCCAACAACTGTCAAGCCATGGCCATCGAATCGGCTTCACGGACCGGTTGGGGGGCGAGGCGATGCGGAGATGGTGCGGAACCCGGTGCGGTGGTAGGCGCCGGCCTCATCCGTCAAGGTGAGGATGTGGTCGCCGTCGCCCAACTCCACCGCCAGCTGATGGTCGCCCACCGTGGTGCCGATCGGGGCGCCATCCAGGTCCCAATGGACCTTGGTGCGGGGGTTCCGATGCGCGGCCCGCAGCACCACCCGGCCCGGCTCGCCGTTCAGCTGCACCGGAACGTAGAGGGTGGCGCTCTGCTCGGGATAGATCATCTGCATGGGCTGGTCCTGCATGGAAGGGACTGCCGAGCCGGGCTCCCAGGGCGGCAAGGGGCGATAGGCAGGGTGCTCAGGGGCGTAGTAGTGCTCCATGGCCGGTGGCAGGCAGAACCAAGCGCGGACCTGTGCATCCGGCCCCGGGGGCACGCGGCAGGTGCCGTTGGCGTTCACCAGGATCCGGCGGTGATAGGGGCAGGGGGCGGTGCGGAGCGCTTCGCGCAAGGTCAGTCGCTCCTCCGCATCGTCGCAGTCCATTCCTGCCCGGTAGCCGCTCGCCCGGCAAACGGAAATGGGTTCCAGTGCATCGTAGGGCGGCTCGAATCCGCCGCCTTGGGGCAGCGCGCCGAAGAGGTCGAAGAGGAGGGGGGCGGCAGCCAAGGTGCCGGTGAGCCCGGGCCGGCCCTCGCCGCTTGCGTTTCCGGTCCATACCCCCACGGTATGGCGGTCCGTGGTGCCGATTGCCCAAGCATCGCGCTGGCCGAAGCTGGTGCCTGTCTTCCAAGCGATGCGCCGCGCCCCATCGAATCGGTGCCAGCCGGCCTCATTCTCCGGACGGTTCACCTGCTGCAGGGCCATCAGTGTGTGATAGAGCGCCCCGGCGCCCAGCACGGGTCGCGCATCGTTCCCCGCCTGCTCGGCCCCATGCACCACGGGGGGATGCACGGCGCCGGCCAAGGCCTCATCGCTCCCGGTGTAGCGCTGCACCACCCTGGCCATGGAGGCATAGGCGCCGGTGAGCTCCCAGAGGGTGCCTTCGCCCCCGCCGAGGATCAGCGACAGGCCGTAATGGGCCGAACTGCGGTCCAGGTGCAGGAGCCCCATGGCCATGAGCATGCCGCGTGTACGCTCCACGCCATGCTCGCGCAGCGCACGCACCGCAGGCACGTTGAGCGAGCGGGCCAGGGCCTGCGATGCCGGCACCGCACCGCTGTAGCGCTCGTCGAAGTTCCGTGGCGCGAACCCGTCGTAGCTGGTGGGCAGGTCGGCCACGAGCTGGTCGGGCATGCGCTCCCCGGCCTGCAGCATGGCGGCATGGAGGAAGGGCTTCAGCAGGCTTCCGGTGCTCCGGGGCGCACGCACGATATCCACATGGCCGGCATGGGCGGCATCGGCATCGGGCAGGTTGCCCAGGTAGGCGAGCACCTCGCCTGTCGGGACATCCAGGATCAGGACAGCTGCGTTATGCACCTCATTGGCCCGCAGCAGGTGGCCATAGCGCTGGCTCAGGTCGATTACCCGCTGCTGCAGGACCCTGTCAATCGTGCTCCGGATGCGCTTCCCCTCGAGGCCCGAGGACTGCAGCGTGGCCAGGAGGTGGGGGGCGAGCCGGGGCAGCGGGTGAGGTGCCTCAGGCAACGGTTCCTCGCGCGCCAACGACCAGGCCAGTGTATCCAGGGCCTCCGCGGCCAGCAGCCGGTCCAGCAATCGGTCCCGCTTGGCGCGCAGGCTCTCGCGGTTGCGGCCCGGGTGGATACGGGCGGGGGCGTTGGGAAGCACGGCCAGGGTGGCGCATTCACCCCAGCCCAGGGAGTGCGGGTCCCGGCCGTACCAGCGCCATGCTGCGGCCTCCAGGCCCACCACATTGCCGCCGAAGGGCGCGTTGGCAGCGTAGATCCGCAGGATCTCATCCTTGCTGAACCGCAGCTCCAGCCTCAGGGCCATCATGATCTCCTCGAGCTTGTTCAGCACCGTGCGCTCCCGATGCCCCAGTGCCATGCGCGCCACCTGCATGGTAAGGGTGCTGCCTCCGCTCACCGTGCGGCCGGCCTGCAGGTTCTGGCGCGCCGCGCGGAGGAGGGAAGGGAGGCGCACGCCCCAATGCTCGCGGAACCGGCGGTCCTCGAACGCGATGAGGCAGCGCTCGAACCGGTGGGGGATGCTATCGCCGGGGGGCATGCGCCACTGGCCGTCCGCGGCCACCGTGGCACCCAGCAGGCCACCATCGCGGTCGAGCAGCACCGTGCTGCGCGGCCCTTCGAAGAGCGGCTCCATCGGCCCCCACCGCCCCCAGGCTAGAACCAGGGCCGCAGCAACGGCGTGCCAGCGCAGCCTGCGGATCCAAGGGGCATTCCGCATCCGGCGCGGGCCTCCTCCGTTCACCGGAACCATGGGCGAAAGTTCGTTGGGTTCCGGCAACCGCTCGTCTACATTCGCCCCATTCATCCCTATCTGCATGAGACTTGCTCTTTCCCTCAACGTCGTGCTCCTCGGTTTCGCATCCGGTGCCCTCGGCCAGGAAACCACGGGTGCGCTGCCGCTGAGCATGCGCCTCGGCCTAGACCCCCATGCGGTGGCGGGTGTGGAGGCCGCTCCCTTCGACGCCGATGCCGCAGGCGCGGACGACCGCCAGCGCGATGCCATGGGCAAGGTTCCGCTCTACGGGCGATTCGTGGCGCTGGAGGCATCGCTCGGCACCGATGGAACCTGGCTCGAGCTGCCTGGTGGCGACCGCCTCTGGCGGCTTCGCATCACCTCACCCGGGGCGATCGCCATGGAGCTCTTCCTCGAGGAAGTGCATCTGCCGCCCGGCGCTCAGCTCCACGTCTATTCCGCCTCCGGCGACGAGGTATACGGCGGGTACACGGCTGCGCACGTCCAGGAGAACGGTGCGTTGGCCACCGATCTCACCCGCGGCGATGCCTGCGTGCTGGAGTATCACGAACCGGCCGCCGTGCGCGGAGAGGGAGCGCTGAGGCTGCGGCGGCTGGCCCACGCCTATCGGATGGCGGACATGCTCTCCGGTGAGTGCGAGGTGGATGTACTCTGCCCGGAGGGCGACAACTGGGTGGACCAGCGGAACTCGGTGGTCCGGATCCGGGTGGTGGATCCCTCAGGCACCGGTTTCTGCACCGGGGCACTGGTCAACAACACCGCCCAGGATTGCAAGCCCTATGTGCTCACGGCGCACCATTGCATCGTGGACAGCCAGGACTCGAACTTCGCCACATTCCAGTTCCGCTGGAACTACCAGCGTGCATCCTGCGATGGCGGTACCACCAACGGGTTCAACATGGTGGGCTGTACGCGGCGGGCTGACAGCAACGACAACGGTGGGGATAGCGGCTCCGATTTCGCGCTGCTCGAGCTCACCAGTGCCGTGCCGGCCTCGGTCGGCGCCTACTATGCCGGCTGGGACGCCACAGGAACGGGGTCGAATTCCGGTGTGTGCATCCACCACCCCGATGGGGATTACAAGAAGATCAGCACCTACACTTCCAACCTTGTGAGCACGACGTGGGGCGGACCCAGCGGATCGCATTGGCGCGTGACCTGGGCGGCCACCGTGAACGGCCATGGGGTCACGGAACCCGGATCTTCCGGGGCCCCGCTGTTCAACGCATCGAAACGAATCATCGGCACCCTCACGGGCGGCTCATCCTTCTGTGATACGCCCACGGCACCGGATTACTTCGGCAAGATGAGCTTCCATTTCGGCACGGCGAACCCCAATCCGGCAGCCGAGGAGCTCAGGAATTGGCTGTCGCCGGTGTTCAACGCCACCACGCTCAATGGCAGCTACAACCCGTGCGCGACCATCGGCATCGATGAGGTGCGCCTTCCCGAACCGGAGGTGTTCCCCAATCCCTTCACCGACCGCTTCACCGTGCGCCTGCCAGAGTCCTTGCAAGGGGCCGATCGGCTGGAAGTGACCGATGCCACCGGGCGCCTGCTGCATGCCGCACGCATCAGTTCCTCCACCTGCACCGTTGAGGCGATGGCCTGGAACGAGGGCACCTATGTGCTCAGCGTGTTCCAAGGAGGTGTGCGCACCGGGAGCGTGCGGATGGTTCGTTGAACAGAACAGCGGTCTTTTTGCCGACCTTTGCGGCCGTTTTTCCCGTGAACACGCCGCCATGAAGGAAATCAATGAGAGCCGCTTGCTGCTCGGCGCCGCCTCGGGCCTGAGCCTGAAGGAGCTCAACGGGCTATACAAGGGCCTGATGAAACGCCATCACCCGGACCGTTTCCAGGAGGAAGCGGAAAGGGAGGCGGCTGAGGCCATGAGCCAGCGCATCATCGCGGCCTACAAGCTGCTGGAAGCGCTGCATCCGGAGACGCAGGCTGCAAAGGCGGCCGAATTCGAGGTGGCCCTTCTTAGCGGCGTGGCCAACTGGCAGTACAAGGGACAGGTCCTGCGGGTCTGCCTCGGCGACGGCAGTGAGCACGCGTTCTATGGTGTTCCGCCCAATACCTACAACAAGTTCGTGGGCAGCGATGGCTCGGCACGTTTCGTCAGGCGCCACCTGGCCGGGAGCTTCCCGCGCCGGTGCATTGCCGCCGCCGCCGTTGCAGCCTGAAGCCTCCCCGATCGGTTCGTGCATGCGCACCGCACCAGGCGACGCGGCCGCAATAGGCTGCCTGCAACCATTGGCGCGCCAGGCGCGTATAGCTTGACGGCGCGTGAGCTTTGCTTGAAAGCGCGCCCACAATCCGCATTCCATGGAAGGTAGCCTCATGCATTGGGTGGACCGCCTCGTTCGTCAAGTGATCATTCCGTTGGTCATTCTGCTGGGTGTGCTCGCCCTTCTCAAGTACGGCCTCACCGGAAGTGGGGCACCCGCTGATTGGAAGCACACATCGAGCATTCCGACGCAGGTGCCGTGAACCAGGGGCGCCCTCAGCGCAACCGTTGGGCAGCTGACCCACCTTTCTCCTCTGTTCGCGCGAGCGCAGCGCTCAGGAGCCGATTTCAGATCCCAGCCATGCGCAGCTGCTCCGCGATCCACGTCCGTGCCTCCCGCTCGCTCCTGAACATGCGCGTGGGGAAAGGCTGCGGATGGTAGCTGTAGTAGATGGATGACATGGCCTCTCCGAGGTCATCCTCGGTGACGATGGCCAGTGCGATGAGCTGCTCGCCTGCACGCGTGGCGCCGAAGAAGTCCATGTCCATCACGGAGAGGTCCGCCAACGTACCGGGCTGGAAGAAAGCGAGCATCGCGCACCGTGCATCCGTCAATTCACCGCGTCGCTGCTGCACCTCCAGGAGCCCTTCCACGTCCAGGTCCAGTCCCGCCCGGTAGCGCACCTCGATGATGCGGTCGCCATCGGATAGCATCATCTCCGCCAATCGGGTGCTGATCCTGCGCTCCATGGCCTGAAGATAAGGAGCCGCGGCTTGATGCGTGCGCGTCGGCCCACCTGCATGCCCGCCCGCCGCGCCTTAGATTTAGAGGCGATGAAAGCAGCGGACATCGCCTGGCACATGCGCCTTCACGCGATGGGGCTGCGGCACGAGTGGATCACCCCGAATGCCAGGCTCTACGCCTGGGAGAGCGACCTCCTCACCGTGACGCCGGAGGGGCATGTCTGCGAGGTGGAGATCAAGGTGAGCCGGAATGACCTGAAGCACGACCTGCTGAAGCCCAAGCACAGCCAGGGCCTGCTCCTCAATGGCGCATTCCCGGTGGAGCGCGACGATGCAACGCGCACACGGGTGGAGGCCCATGAGCGGGCGCGTGATCGGGCTGGGTCCGCTCATTGCCGCCGCCCCAATTACTTCTGCTTCGCCATGCCCTGCCGGGTATACCGCACCGCCTCCCCGATCGTGCTTCCCCGCTATGCCGGCATCTACACGGTCGACGACCAGGGGCGTGTGTTCGAGGAGCGCCGCCCTATCCAGCTGCACACCGCTCGCATCGCCGCGGATGACTTGCTGGCCTTGGCCCGCCGCATGCACTACCGGTATTGGGAGCAGGTCAGGAAGGCAAGGCTGCAGCCGGAGGACGGTTCCGGCCGGGTGAGCGGTCCACCGCGTGTTTCCGATGATGCGGAGGCACCTTAGCCTCAGGGGTGCGAGAGGATCCGCCTTGCAGCGGCTGTGAAGGGCTGCCGCCTGGCGCCGGCTCGCACCCGCGACGGGCCGTGCCTTCCGCCGTTCCAGGGGCAACCGGATGGTGGCTTTCCGTCTTTTCGAAGAGACCATGCCCCATGCGCATCACTGCCGGCTTCCTCGCCGCCCTGATCACCCACGCCGGAGTCGCCCAGTGCGGCCCGTATATGCACCATCCGGTGTGGCCCGATTCAGTGGGGTTGGCCTACCTGAACCCGTTCGAGTGCGGTGATCTCGGCGATATCGATGCGTGCTTATGGGACAATGGCGGCACCGATTGGTCAACCGATGGCCTCGGGGTTGGAATGCACCAGGTGGTGCTCCTGCAGGGCACGGCGCCCATTGACACCCTCTCCTTCGAGATCCTGCAGCTCGCATGGATGCTTCATCTCTCACCGGTCGGCGGGCCGAACGGTGCCGACTTCTATGCAACCGCCAGCCTGCCCTTTTGCGGCACGAGCATCTTCCATCACCATCATTGCGCACCGGATCCGGACTCCACGGTGCTATACCTGCTACAGGATGGCGTGCCCGTCGATAGCCTCTGGCCGGTCTCCTGCTTGGCCGGCTTCGAGCTGTGGGATGGCCTGCCCTTCGGGTCCGCATACCAGCTGCACCTCATCGATCATGGCGCCTGCGGGTCATCCGGGTACAGTCAATTGGTGCTCGCGTACTCCTGCGATGGGGCCGTGCTCGATGCGCAGGTTGAAGCCGTCAGCGCTGGAACTGGGGGCAGCATTGCCATCCTCGGGGTGGTGCCCGACCCTGCAGCGGTGCTACCGCCCCCAGCGCCGATCACAGGCTGGTTCCAGATTCGTGCATGGCCTTCCATGGAGCCTGCCGGCGGCGACCAGGTCGGGGTTTCAGCGTTCTGGGAGGACCTGCCCGCAGGCAGCTATCATGTCAGTTTCCTGGCCGATTCACTTTGCGCGCCCGTGGACACGATCCTCACCGTGGAGTCGGTGTTGGGGGTGAACGATCATGATGGGCGCCCGGCACCGCAGGTATTCCCGCAGCCCGTTGAGGACCTGCTGCATTGGATGGGGGAACTGCCGGCGGTGCGCGTCACCGATGCCCAGGGCCGCATCGTCGCCGACGGCCTTGGTGCATCACCCGTCGATGCCTCGGCCCTCGCTCCCGGGTATTACGTGCTTGAGTTCGCCGAAGGCAGGCGAAGGGCCTTCGTCAAGCGCTGAGCGACCCTGCTGCTTCGATCGGCTGCGTGCCACCGCCTCCTTGTCCGTGGGCGCGGCACCGGCTTTCGTGATGGCACTGGTGGCCATGTCGCTCCCGATCAAGCTGTGAGCCGGACTGGTCTCACTGACGGTTCCTGGCTCCGACCCGCCCCGGATGCTGCAATCCCGGAAGCCGGCGGTCTCTGGGCGAGGGTGCGGCCTTGCCGGCTTTGCGCGGCGAGGCAGGGTTGAGGGTTCACTTGTTGGCCATGGGAATGCGCTGAAGCGGTTTCGGAGGCTAGCGATGCATCCCATCCAGGCAATTGGCCGGAATCAGGTTTCGCCGGTGAATGGGCACGCATCCCGCGGAGGAGCCAGCCGGGTGTTCATCCATCGGATTCACCGCTCATCACCGGCCAGGCCGCGCCCTGCGATTGTAGTGCGTCTTTTGGCGAACAGGCAGTAAAGGATGAACCGGTACCTCACATCACTCACAGGTTTCGCGCTCGCCATCAGGCTTTGCGCACAATGCGAATTCACGCCCACCATCAGCCCGAGCGACCTGGTGCTTTGCCCGCTTGAGAACGCGCTGCTGAGTACCCAGGTCTACGACAGTTACCAATGGTATAGGGAGGGGCAGCCCATCCCGGGTGCGATGGGGCAGACCCTGCCCGTCGACTACCAGCAGAGCAGCGGCTACAGCTTCAGCGTGCTGGCTGAGCTGGATGGCTGCGCTGAAATGAGCGCCCCCGTGCTGGTGGATGGCTGGGTCTTCCTCCCGCCCGTAGTGATGACGGAGGGCGATGAGCCATTGGGCATCACCGGGGAAGGCGCGGCACAGTATTGTGAGGGCGCCTTCGTGCAGCTTACGCTCGGCATGCCCTACACCGAGAGCATCGAGTGGACGCGCAACGGGCAGCCCATTGATGGCGCGGATGCTCCCGTGCTGGTGGTGACGGAAAGCGGGAGCTACCACGTCAGCGGGGCCCCCGCCATCTGCCCGGACTACGTAGTGGGACTGGGCGTCACCGTGGACATCGTCTTCGTGCCGCCCACGCAGCCCGTGATCACGGCTGAGGATGGCGAGCTGTGCGCTACCCCGCCGGGCCCAGCCTATGCGTGGTACCTGAACGGCGTGGAACTGGCCAACAGCAACCAGGGCTGCATCGTGCCCGTTGCGCCTGGATCCTACACGGTGAGCGTAGCCTACGCCAATGGCTGCCATGTGCCGTCGGAGCCCTACCTCTCCACAGGCTTCGATGAGGCGGCTCCTCGCCGCAAGCTCTCCGTGCAGGTCCTATCGCCGATGCTCCGAGTCGATTGGACGGGGTCATTGCCGGCAGGTACGCCATGGCACATCACCGATGCGCAGGGGCGCTTGGTGCGCACCGGGACCCTCTCTGCCGAAGGGCCGTTATGGGTGGACATGACCGCGGCAGGGGAGGGCATCTGCCTCTTCCGGATCCTTGATCCCGGAAGCGGAGCGCATTCAGCTGCGACGCGGTTCATCTGGCACCGCTGAGCGGCTGGAAGCGCGAAACGGGAATGGTGCACCAAGGACCGCACGGGCCTTCAGCCGCAGCATGCGATGGACATCCTCCATCGCCCCGCAGGAAGGCGGTGCCTCAGTTGAGGTAAGGCCAGCTCTGCGCGGGGGTCAAGGTGGCGACGTGCAGCTCACCGGCTCCGTCGTGCCATTGAAGCGCCACACGCTCCGGCTTGGCGCCATTCCGGCCTGGCAATGCGACGAGCAACTCCTCGGGCACGCGCGACGCCCGCTTGCGTGGCTTCTTGCGGATGATGCGTAAGGGGCTCATGCGATGAAGATAATGAGATCCGGAGCCATGTGCGACTGATCCTCGTCAGATGTTCGCGAACAGCGGTGCGTGGGCCCGGGAAGATGGTCAGAAAACCATGGGCTGTTGGCGGGTCGGCGGCACCTTGTCGCGGTGCCGGGTAACGGCCAGGCACCCCCCCTCCTGGTCGAAGCCGATGCTGCCCACGGGGCTGTGATAGGTGAAGCCTGCCATGTGCCGCTCCAGTTCCAGGACCACGGCGAACTTCACGTGGCGCTTCCGGCGGCCCGCCGGTCCTTGACCCGCATGGCGTGTGTCCACCACCACTTCCTTGGCCAGGTGACCGGGCTTCTCGAATCGCAGCACCACATCGGCTCCAGCGGGAAGGGAAAGCGTGAAGCGGCCGGTTTCCGATACGCGTGCCGTACGTGTGGAGCCATTGACCTCAACGGCCACCGTGGCATCCTGCCAGGTGTGGTCCTCGACATGGATCCAGCCCGTGAGCACGACATCGCCATCGGGCGGGGCAATAGCGCGCACCGCACCGGCGCTGACCAGGAGGGCGGTGAAGACCAGCAAAGGACGGGTGAGGACGGCGGGAGCCATGGGTGGAGGTGTTTGGGTCCCTGAACGCAGGCCGGCGCTGGAAGTAGCGGGATCTTCGACGGATCGGCGATGGCGAATCGACGGATGCGCCAACGGCACCCACCACGGCCAATCGGCGCATCGGTCCCGGCCGCGCACAGGCCCCGGTCCGGCCTTGCCTATGCTGGCGGCTGGGCTACGGCATTGCCGCCGTTTCTCCGCCGGCCGGCACAACCTCCACCCATTGGCCTTTGCTGCGGGCCTGTATCGTATGCTCGTACATCGCCTCGCAATGCGCGCCTGGCAGGTAGTACCGGCCCGTATAGCTGGCGTTCAGGAGCACGCGGTAGGTGTGGCTCTGTCCTTTCCAGAGGTCGAAGTAGGTGAGCACCCGGTCATCGCGGATATCCTGGTAGGTGAAGGGGCCCTGCGATGCGCCGGCCAGCGTTCCCTCCAAGCGGGTATTCCGGATCTCCCAGCCGCTTGGGAAGAGCTGTGAGAGGGCCAGTTGCTGATAGCCGTTCACCACGCCCGGGTGCGCGATGGTCACCACCGCCATGAAATCGGTGCCCTGTTCGATCCGGCGGGGATCGACGGGCGTTCCGTCCATCAGGGTGTACGACACGGTGAGGCCTAGGCCCCTGCTGCTGGCCTGCTCCTCGCCGGCCAAGGGAGTCCCCGTCCGCACGAGCCGTGCGTACAGGAGGTTCTTGCCCGTGTTCTCCAGTTGCACGGAGGCCTTGCCGTTGGGCGTGGGCAGCTCGATGCGGCTGATGGCCCGTTCCGAGAACCTCTCCGTGGCTTTGCCATTCACCGTGAGGGTGTAGCTCATGCCCTTCCCCAGCTGGCCCTGCTGTGCAAGGCGCGATACGGCCAGCAGCCCGAAAGCGGTGCTCTGGGTGCTCCACCAGTCGCTGCTGCTGAGCCGTTTGGCGATGCGGGCCACGACCGGCGCGGCTTTCTCGGTCTCGCCCATGGCGATGAGGGCCTCCACGATGAGCGCCTCGTCGCGGAGGTCGCTGCCATAGGTCAATGCTTGCTCGGTGTAGGCGGGCACCTGCAGCGGGATGCCGCTGATGAGCTGCTGAGCCGCATCCTTGCGGCCGGCATGCGTATACGCCGCAGCCAGCATCCACTTGGCCTGCAGGCCAAGGTCTTTCTGCTCACGCAGCCTGTTCATGGCGGGCAGCTCCTGCGCCTTGGCCAGGGCAAGCACATACAGCCGATAGGCTTGGACGAGCTGGGTACCGCTGCGCTGCCAACCCTGAGGCACCGACCCGTTCCAATCGCGGGCCTGCTTGCGCTGGAAGCCGAGCCAGTTGGCCTTCACCTGTCCGGGCATGGCATAGCCGGCCCGCTCGGCTTCCACGAGGAAATGGCCCGCATAGATGCTCGTCCAGGTGTCATAGTGGTCGCCACCGGGCCAATAGTTGAAGCCGCCATCGCTGCGCTGGAACTGCACCATCCGGCGGAGGGCGGCCTCTACATTGGCGCGTGCCATCTGTTCGCCGCGCGGAGGCAATTCCATCACTTGGGCGAGGAAGAGCTGCGGGAAGGCCTTGCTCGTGGTCTGTTCCAGGCAGCCGTGCGGATAGTCGAGCAGGTATTGCAGGCGCCGTCCCATATCCACGGGCGGGATCGTGCTGACCTCGAGGTAGGCGCTGTTGGTGCCTGCCACGCCGATCGGCGCTGGCGTGGCGCTGAAGCTCCGGCCAGCCTCCACGAGGGCCTCGGTCACCTCGGTGGCCGGCAGGTTCGGTTGGCGCACCTGCAGCTCGATCCTCTCGCTTGCGCTCTCGCCGGCACCGCTCACGCTCACCTTCATCCGCGCAACGCCCACGGCATCCTTCACCTTCACCTTGAAGGTGACGACCTGGTCGCCCATGGCCGTGAAGCGGATCGACTTCTGCGATGGCCCTTCGGGGGTCAGCAGCTCATTGGGCTCCAGCTTCACCGTCACGTCCCTCACTTTGGGGTCCATGGCGAAGACGGTCACGGGCAGGTCGGCGGTTTCGCCGGGCGCGAGCACGCGCGGCAGTGTGGCCAGCACCATGAGCGGTTTGCGCACGGGCACCGTCTGCTCGGCATGTCCGTAGGCCGTTTCGCCGTCCGTGGCCACCACCATCACGCGCACGCTGCCCACGTAGTTGCTGATCGTGAAGTCGTGCCGGGCTTTCTTCCCGCGCTCCAGCTTGAAGGGCCCGACGAAGCGTACCACGGGCTTGAAGCGGTTGGCCCGGGCGGCATCGCCCTTGGCCCCTTCATCGCTGCCGCCGAGCGCGAGCACACGCTGGAGCTGCTGGCCGAAGGATCCGATCACCTGGTCGTAGAGGTCCCAGGTGCGCACGCCGAGCGCCTCACGCGCATAGAAATGCTTCCAGGGATCGGGCGTCCTGAAGCGCGTCAGGTCGAGCAGGCCTTCGTCCACGATGGCCAGCGTGTAGGTCATGGCGCGGCCGGTCCGCTCGCTCACCTCCACGCTGAAGGGCGAATCGGTCCTGATCTCCTTCGGTGCCTGGGCCACCGGGCTGAGGTGGGTCTGGGCATCCTCCACGAGGATGGGGATGACACCGTACAGCCGGATGGGAAGGTCGTTGGCCGTGCTCGCATGCGGCTGCACGAGTGTGACATGCGCGAAGACGTTCGGCGCCATGTCCGCAGTGATGGGGAAGGTGTAGCGCGTCTCCTTGGCCTTCAGGTCGATCCATGCGGCATCGAGCACCCGGCTCCCTGTCTCCAGGCTCACCAGCGCACGCCCTGTGCCGCCGCTGGGAATGATGAGTGTGGCCTGTTCGCCGACCTGGTACTTTTCCTTGTCGGCATTGAAGCTGAGCACCGCGGCCTGGTCGGGGTCCTGCCTACGGCTACGCCCTTCCCAGCCCGGCCAATCCATGTAGACCTGCACCGCGCTGGCGTGGCCGCTGGCGGGGTCGGTGACGCGCACGGCGAATCGGCCCCATTGCGGGCGGTTGATGCGCAGGCTGAGCACCGCCTTCCCTTTGGCATCGGTGATGAGGGCATGCTCCTGCTGCAGTTCCACGCTGGGAGAGCTGATGTAGCTCGCGCTGCCCGTGAGGCTTCCATCCCACCACCAGTTGTAGTTGAGCTTGTAGACCTGCGCCTTCAGCTGGTGGCCGGCGAGCGGCTTCCCCTTGGCATCCACGCTGGCCACCGAGAACCGGTAGGTGGTGTCCGTGACGAAGGTCCCCCAGGCGCTGCCCGCATCGGGTGCGCGGATGCCGGCATAGCTGGTGTAGGGATAGTAGGGCACGGTCACCCGGTCCATGCTGGCATCGCCGCCCGCCTCGAATACCCGGGTGACGATGTTGGTGCTGACCACGGCGGGTGCGCTGCGGCCCATCTGCAGGTTCAGGTCGAACTGCGCCTCGCCCTGCTCATTGAGGGCGCCCTCGAAGGCGACCTGCTCCTCCTCAGGCACCCATGTCCTCAGGTCGTTGAACTGGAAACCGTCGTAGCCCTTGAAGGCCGCACTTCCCGCGCTCATGGTCACCGTTACGCGGCTCTTGAGGTTGCGGGCCGGCGCTCCGTGCAGCCAGTGCGAGCGCAGCGTGATCGTCCGCGCCCCCTCCGCGCTGAGCCGTTCCCCTTCGGTGCCGGAGGGCCCGTCGGGGAACTCCAGCAGCACCTTCAGCCGATTGGGCTTCACGGTTTCGATGCGCACGCTCTTGTGGAAGGCGGTGCCGCCGACGCGCACCACGGCGTTCCAGTAGCCCGTCGGGGCATCGGGCGAGGTGGCGCAGCGGAAGCCGTAGACGCCGTTGACGCCGGCGGTGCGCACATGCTTCTGGTCGAGCCGGCCGCGCGGATCGCTCAGCTCCAGCACCACCGGGTGGTCCTTCGGCAGCCTGCCTTGGGCGTCCTGGAGCATGAAGCTGAGGTAGAGCGAATCCCCCGGGCGCCAGACGCCTCGTTCGCCGTAGAGGAAGCCCTTCAGGCCCCTTTCGATGGATTCGCCCTGGACATCGTAACTGCTCACGCTGAGGGAGCCGCCGTCGTCGAGCTTGAGATAGCCGCGCTGGCTGCCCTTGCTCGCCACCAGCAGGAAGGGCTTGTGCCTTGTGGCGGGAAGCGTGGCCAGCCCCTCGCCGTCGGTCACTACCTGGCCCATGGAGCGGCGCTGGAAGTCGAGCACGTCGAGCTTCACGCCGCTCAGGGGCGCAGCGGTGCGCAGATCGCTCACGGCCATGAGCATGCTGCCATCGTTGCCCACCTTGGCGATCAGGCCGATATCGCTCGCCAGGATGTTGCGGGCGGTGCTCGTGTTGCGGCGGTAGTAACTGGCCTTGCACGGATCCTCCCGCTCCTGGTGGTTGTACTCCTCCTCGTAATCGTAGTAGTCGTCGTCGTAGTACCAGTAGTCCTGCTGGTGGTCATAGGCAGCCTGCTCCTCCTCCCAGCTCTTCTCGCGCGGTGCTTCCGCCTCCTCGTTGCCGGCGCATGGGTAAACGCTCTGGTGGCGGCCAAAGGCGATCTCCACGCGGTACACGGCGCCGGGCTCGGTCTTGATGTGATCGGCGAGGTTGAGGTAGAAGGTGTTCCAGCGCCCGAGATCGGGGCTGTCCGCGGTCTTCAGTGAAATGGTCTTGCGGGAGACCAGGCGTCCCACGCGCGCGAGCTCACGGCTGCCGTCGAGCGCATTCACCTGCAGGAACTGGGACACGTTGCTCTCGTGGATACGGACCACGCGGACGTCAACAGCTTTCAGGTTGACGGCCTGGAAGGGGAGCAGGAGGCCGTCGGTGCTGGGCAGGACGGTGCCCTTTCCGGTGAAGCGCACCGCGGGCTTGAGCTCCTCGAATTCAAGCTCGACGCTGAGGTCCTTACCGAGCTTTCGCCCGTTCACGTTGCGCAGGCCCGCGCTCACGAAGCCGTCCTGCTTGCCGCTGAGGCGCTGCACGGGGTAGAGCACGAGCTTGCTTCCGTCGTGCGCGATGCGCAGCTCATCCGCGCCCGCGATGCCCACCAGGCCGCGCAGGTCCTGTTCGGGGTCGAGCGGATCGCTGAAGAGCAACGTGGCGTACTGCTCGCCATCGCTGAAGGTGGTGGCGCTGATGAGGGTGAGTTCGCCGATGGCGGGCACCTCGAAGGGAAGCGTGGCGGCATCGCTGCTGCCAATGGCCCTGCCGTTCCACGCAATCTCGACCCGCGATGCGGACTCGCCACGGCGCACGCTGTCCACGCTGAAGCGATGGTACCGCCCATTGGGCTCGTGCTCCCAGGTCAGCGGCAGCCTCCGGCCTTCCTGTTCGGCGGTAAAGCAGGCTTCCAGGTCCTGCCCGGTCGCATCGTCGCTGGTGTATACGCTGGCGATGAGCCGCTGCCAGGTGAGGTCCGCTGCGCTGAGGGCCTGCATCTCGTTCACCTTCACATCGATCCCTTGCCGGAATGTGGTGACCTCGAAGCGGAAGGTTTCGAGGCCTTTCGGTACATCGATGAGCCGTCCCAGGGCGAATTCGACCTGGTAGGTCCGGTCCTGTTCGAGGCGCTCCCCGGGAACGAATGCCAGGGTGAGCTCATCCTGCCATTGCACCGTTCCCTTGACCTGGGGAGAGAGTGCGAAGAGGGATTGGACGGCAGCCGCTGAGCTGTCCCTCCAGATCTGCCCCTCGGCGATCCGCACGATGATGGGGGAGCGCGCGCTGATATGCCCGGCCGTGAAGGCGGGGATGTAGGGCGTGAAGGCCGCATCCGGGCGCGTGCCTTTCTCGTTGGTGTGGCAGGCGGCGAGCGCGAGGATGCACAGCAAGGCGAAGACGGTCGCGCGCGCAGGGCGGGGCAGCGATGGCATGGTGGTAGGAAGAGGTGGTGAAAGTAGCGGTGCGGGTCCCATGGCGTACGCGCTACGACCGGTGCAACGGCGGCACCGCTTGCGCTATTGCGGCCATTGCGGGAAATCGATGGACACTGTGCAGGGCTGCGGCCGCCTTCTGCCCGGCCTTACTTCCCGATCAGGCTGTCCGCATCCTCGGCCGGCGTGATCACGCCGTTGACCGATCCCACCACGAAGGCATCAATGAAGCCCTTCGCCCGGATGGCCTGCATGGCCTCGTCGGCTTCTCCGCGCTCCACGAAGCTGCCATAGAAGTAGCGCGTGGTCTGGTCACTGGTCACCGGTTCCAGGTCGCCGAGGCCGAGCAGCTTGTCCATGGTCTCCATGGGGACGTTCCCGGCGAAGGTGGCCACCTGCACCCGGTAGCGCACTTTATCGCGCGCCACGCTGCCGGGGGTCACCCGCGTGCTGAGGTCCTCGGGCCGCAGCACCTGGGCGCCGGCTTCCTTCATGGTGATGCGCTTTCCCTCGCGGAAGGCCACCAGGAAGGCGCCCTCGAACCCTTGGGTGAGCATCTGCACGCGGTGCGCAGCGGCAGGGTTCACCTCCTTGAATGACCCGGTGTAGTAACGCGTGAGGCCATCGTCGCCATTGATGACCACGAGGTCTTTGATCCCTCCGAAGATGTTCTTCGAGAGCTTGTTGCGGAAGGCGCCCAGCTGCACGCGTATGATGACATCGCGGCTGTCATCGCCCGCACCCATGCCCGCCATCTTGGCGCGCTCCGCAGCGGTCTCCTTGCTCACATCGATGAGCCTTCCGCCCTCCTCGGCCATTACCACGCTCTCGATGCCCATGCCCTTCAGCTCGAGCTCCCGGCGAAGCGCTTCCGGGATGGCATCGTAGCTGCCCACGACGTAGTAGGTGGTGTCGCCTTTCTCGATGGTGCGCACATCCGGGATGCTCAGGATGCGCTGGATCATCTCCTCGCTGATGCCCTCGGTGTGGGTGCCCACCTTCACCACGTAGACCCGCTTGACCGGTGGCTTCTCGCGCTTTGGGCCGAAGCTCTCCACCCGGGAGGTGACGATGTTCACGTTCGCGCTGTCCTTCCAATTGAGCCATGCCTTCAGCAGCGCCTCCTCGCTGAGGGTGACGCCGCGACCATCCACCAGCGCCCCCGGTGCGGAGTTGAGCTCGTCGTCCCGGTCGTCGGGCACCCCGTCCCCGTCGCCGTCCAAGGCGCAGCCGAAGGCGTCCACCTTCACCCCGGCAGGCGTGCCCGGGCAGCGGTCGTGGAAGTCCTTCACGCCATCGCCGTCCTCATCGTCGTTGAGCACGATCACATCGAGCTGCTCATTGCTGAGCGGTGTGGTGAAGCGCAGCGGCTTCGGCTTGCGCTCCATGGGAATGGCATACCCCAGGCTCACGGAGCTGAAGAGGAAGCGGTCGTTCCCGGCCTTGCCCTGCCGGTCGCCCACGCTCTTGTCCGTGACGCCGTCCACCAGGTCGCTGAAGGTGAGGTGAAGGGTGGTGCCGATGCGGAGGTCGAGCCCGGATCCGATGTCCATGCGGGCGCCGATCCCCACGGGCACGGCCCAAGTGCGCTCCAGGTACTTCCCGAAGCCGTCGGCATTCAATTCGCGCACATCGGTCTCGTAGCGGTAGTCGCGCTGAATCTCCACGGCGTTCGCCGCATCCGGAGCATCCTCCGCGATGTCGCGGATGGTGCCGTCATCCCAATAATGATAACGGCGTCCCTGCGCGTCGAAGAGGTCCGTCTTCGTGAGGAACTCCACGCTCTCGAAGCCTGCGTTGAGGTAGGGCTCCACTACGCGGTCGCGGTTCAGGAGCTGCAGGAAGTTGTACCGGAACTGGAAGCCGCCGATGGTGATCCGCGATTCGAAGTTGAGGTTGCGCCGGAAGTCGCGCTCATTGACGCCCAAGCGGCCATGCAGTGCATAGAGGTCGGCCTCGAGCCAATCGGTGATCGGAGCGGATGCGCGGATCTCGTATCCCGGCCGCGTGACCAGCGGCGAGCGGCCCGCGTGGTCGTTTCCCACATCGCCGTAGAAGGCGAACATGCCCGCGCCAAGGCCGATGGTGGGCAGGAATCGTCCGGGCTTGAGCGCGGCGGACGCAGGCGGCTGCTGGACTGGAGGGGCGGAGAGGCTGTCGGATTGCCCGCAGGCGAGATAGGGAAGGGCGAAGAGGGCTGCGATGCCGGCGACGCGGCACAAGGATGACGACAGGACCGAGCGGTGGCTGCGCATCAGGTCCGGATCATTGCACCCACTGCTGCTTGGTGATCAGGAGGGCCTCCTGCACGGTGATGCGCTCGCCATTGTTGTAGGCCGTTACGAACGGGCCGGGGAAGTTGTGGCCGGCCTGCACGTAGCCCACGCGCTGATCGCGGGCATCCTTGTACTCGGCATAGCTGCCGGTTACATACTTGATCCAGCCCTGATGCCGCTCGATCTGGAAGTCGCCGCCGTAGTTGTGGCGCGCCTTGAAGTAGGCCTTCCCCACCTCGCGGTGCGCTGCGGTGATCTGCACCTTGTAGGTAACGCCTTTCTCAGGTGCCGGGATGCGTCCGGCGGCCTTGGGCTGCTGAGCGGCCGTTGCGGTCTCGGGCTTCTCCTTCACCACGGGCTTCACGGCCTCAGCGGCACGGGCCTCTGCCTCGGCGCGGGCCTTGCGCTCAGCCTCCTCCTTCAGGCGCAAGGCCAATTCGGGGTCCTCCACCTCCTGCTGTCCCATGGAGCTGGTGTCCTGGGCGAGCGCCTCGAACGCCCGGGCGCCCACGATGAACTTGCTGCTGCCGAGCACGGCCTTCTGGGTCTCGTCGTTGAGCAGGTAGCCGAACTCCCCATCGATGGTGTACTCCCCATCAGGACGCTCGTTCGCGCGCAGCTTGTAGACGATCTTCACTTCGCTGCTCGCGGGCAGATTGAGCCAAACGAACTTCACGATGCGGTCCTGTGTGGTGAAGATGGCCTCGGCGCTGTTCTTCTCCATGGCCGTGAATCCCTGCGGGATGACCTCCTGCAGCTTGCCGAATCCGCGGATGCTCCCCTTGCTGACCACCACTTCCACCAGCATCTCCTTCTCGGTGACGGGTGTGATGGTCCGTTGGCCGGTCACGCCACCGGCGCCCTGGATCGGGGCCACGCCGCTGGCATCGTCGATCACCATCACGGGGATGGTGCCCACGGGGGCGGCGCCAGCTGCGCTCACCACGTCATTGGCCGTCGGGTCTTCCGCCGTTATCGGCTGGGTGATGGCGGCCACCGCGCCCGGAGCGCCGAGGTCCACCGTGCTGGCGGGCAATTCGAACACCTTGCGCTCATTGTCCTCGATGTAGGAAAGGCGGCCGTTGATGGTCTTTATACCGGAGGCATTCGCGGCGGCGGAGAGGGTGTAAGTGACCTTGAAGGTGGGCGAGGCGGGCAGCGACATCCAGATGAACTTGGCCTTGCCGTCGGAGAAGGTGAAGGAGGCGCCCTTGGTCTCGATGGCGGTGGCCGTAAGGCCATCGGGCAGGTCGATCTGCAGCTTGGCGAAGCCCGTGAGGTCGCCCTTCTCCACCGTGACCGTCACCTTCACCTCGCTGCCTGGTGCCAAGGCGGCCGGCACATTCTGGGTGATGCTGAGGTTGGCGGCGAGGAAGGCATCCACGAGCAGGATGCCGACCACGTTGATCAACAGGACGAGTTGGTTCACCATGGTGCGGTCTGGGTCAGGTGCGCAAGCGGAAAGGGTCCTGCGCAGGCTCGCGATCAAAAGTATCCGGGGTGCCCGCGGCGAAGGGCAGGGGCTCAGGCGCTTATTCCAACAGGCCGGTGTTGAACAAGGCGCCCGCGAAGGCGTTGGGACCGGGGCCGGCGGACAATACCCGCGCGCTACCTTCGTTCCCCACCCGGATGCGACGAGCCATACTCCCCTGCCTCTTCCTGCTGCACCTCACCTCGGCGGCCCAATTGGGCGGCCAGCAGGTATTCCGCGTGCTGGATGTCCCTTCCTCAGCACGGGTCTCCGCCCTCGGCGGCAACTACATCGCGGTGCAGGACAACGACCTCAACCTGGGCATATTCAACCCCGCACTGCTCAACTCCGAGATGGGGAAGCAGGCGGCCCTGAGCTACCTGCCTTACATCGACGGCATCAACATCGGATACGCGAGTTACGGCCATCACTTCGACAGCATCCGGACCACCTTCTCGGGCACGGTGCAGTACGTGGATTACGGGAGCTTCACGCGTACCGATGAGGTGGGGCATGAGCTGGGCGAGTTCCGTGCCGGCGAGTACGTACTGCAGGTCGGGGCCGGCCGCGCCATCGACAGCCTCTTCAGCATCGGCGCCAATGCCAAGTTCATCACCAGCAACCTCGAAGCGTATACCGCCTCAGGCGTGGCGCTCGACGTGGGCGGGGTCTTCACCAAGCGCTCCATCGGGCTTACCGTGGCGGCCATGCTGCGCAACATCGGGCGGCAGACCAATCGCTATTCCGACGAATACGAGGACCTGCCCTTCCAGGTGCAGCTGGGGGTCACCTACAAGTTCAAGCACGCGCCGTTCCGGCTCGGCCTGATGCTGGAGGAGCTGCAGCGCTGGGACCTCACCTACGAGGATCCGACCGCCAGCGCGCAGATCGACCCCACTACAGGCGAAGTGGTGGAGAAGAAGATCTCCAATGCGCGAAAGGCGCTGCTGCATGCCGTCCCCAGCGCCGAGATCCTGCTGAGCAGGAATTTCATGCTCCGTGTAGCCTACAACTTCAGGACCCGCTACGAAATGCAGGTTGACAACCGGCCAGGGGCCGTGGGCCTGAGCTTCGGGCTCGGCCTGCGGGTGAGCAAGGTGCACCTGAGCTACGGCTTCTCGCAGCTGCACCTGGCCGGCATCAGCAACACCATCACGCTGGCGGTGCGCTTCTCCGATTTCCGCAAGGAGGGCGTCTGATCCCGCCTGCATCACGGCGCCCTGCGCTATCATTGGGGCCCGGATGAATCGCATCACGATCGCCATCGACGGCTTCTCCTCTTGCGGAAAGAGCACCCTGGCCAAGCAGCTGGCGGCCCACCTCGGCTATACCTACATCGATAGCGGCGCCATGTACAGGGCCGTGGCGCTCTACGTGATCGAGCACGGCCTGGTGCGCGATGGCCGGCTCGACCGCGAAGGCCTCCTCGATGCGCTCGATGGCATCGACATCCGCTTTCAGCACGACCCGTTGGCCGATCGCAGCGCGACCTACCTCAACGGCCGCAACGTGGAGCGCGAGATCCGTGGCATGGAGGTGAGCCGGCACGTGACCCTGGTGAGCCCGGTGCCCGAGGTGCGGGCCAAGCTCGTGCGGCTGCAGCAGGCGTTCGGGCGTGACAAGGGCGTGGTGATGGATGGGCGCGATATCGGCACCGTGGTGTTCCCTGATGCGGAGGTGAAGCTCTACATGACCGCTCGGCCCGAGGTGCGCGCCCAGCGCCGTTATCACGAGCTGAAGCAGAAAGGTGTCGAGGTGGACTACGCCAGCGTGCTGGAGAACATCGCCCGGCGCGATGAGGATGATACCACCCGCGCCGCCGACCCACTCGTGAAGGCGCCGGATGCGGTGGAGATCGACAACAGCGACATCACCGCGGAGCAGCAGTTCGTGAAGGCGCTGGACATCGTACTAGGGGTGCTTGCCCGCGTGGGGCAGGAGTGACAGCCACGTGGGGGGCCAGGCACCATGGCTCACCGGCAATGAGGCAGGATAGGACCGTCGCGCGGAGGATTTGTATACCGGTGCCTGGCGCAACCGCATGATGAGCGCTCAAGGGCATCGCCGCAGGCTTTCGTCGCAGGGGAATAAGCCTGCACCGCTCCCGCCGTGTCAAGCTCCGCGGGGGAGGGCGATGGGCGCCTCGCGCAAGTCGTTCTGCGCGCCGCAGTTCAAGGCTGGAAGCGCAATGCGCTGCGCAGCTGCTGGGGCAGGGGCGGGAGCCGCTGGCGCTGGAAGAGGAAGCTGCTGAGGTCCGCGAGCTCCTGGAAGATATGGTGGCTGTGGAGCGCACCGGCCAGGTATTGCTTGCCCGTGCTTCCGCCCGTGCCCACGCGCAGGCCGATGGTCCGGTGCACCATGCTCATGTGGCGGTAGCGCCAGGTGGCCAGCGCCTCGTCGATATCGAGCAGGCATTCCAGCAGGCGGAAGGGCATCTGCAGGATGGGCTCGTCGCGGTAGAGCATGATGAAGACGGCGCTGCGTGCGGCGGCCGGGGTGAGGCGGCGGCCCTCGCCGGTCTCGAAGAGCTTCTCCCACAGGGCCAGATTGCCCTCTTCGCCCTGCACCAATGATGCGGCGTAGATGCCCTTCAACCGGTCCCAGAGCGGCGCTTCGCCCTGCGGCCAGTAGCGCGCGTCGAAATAAGGCATGCGCCCCAGCCAGCCGTTGATCAGGTCGAGGAAGGTGGGCTGTCCCTCGAGCGCCTCGATCTCCGCCTTGTGCTCGGGCTTCAGCTGGCTGGTGTAGTACTGCTTGCCGAAGCGCTGCTCCATGCGAAGGCCCAGCTTCGCCTCCAGGATCTTGAACTGCATGCTCTGGAACCCGCTCGCAGGGCGCAGCATGTCGCGGAAGTCCAGGAAGTCCAGCGGCGTCAACGTCTCCAGGATGTCGATCTTCTGCACCAGCACCTGCAGGATGGTATGCACCCGGCTCAGGCGGTGCACCGCGATGCTGAGCTCGCCGGCGTTGTCGTCGATATGCCCATCCGCGAAGAGCGCCATCACGCTGCCCACCTCATGCAGCACCTGCTTGAACCACAGCTCGTAGCTCTGGTGGATGATGATGAAGAGCATCTCGTCGTGCGCCGGCTCTCCATGCTTGGCGCTCTCGGGATGCTGAGCCTCCAGGATCTTGTCGAGCTGGAGGTAGTCGGGGTAATAGACGTTGCTCATGCGCGCTGGTGCCCGGATGCGCGCGCTCATGTGCGCATGCAGGCGGGGTTGCGGCCAAATGTAGCCGGGGCCTCTTCCGCAGGCCTAACTTTGGTCATGCGATTCACCTTCCTCCTGCTTGTGCTGATGGCGGTGGAAGCCAGCGCGCAGTTCGGCATCGGGGTGCGGATTCCGGTAGGCCGGAGCACGCATCGCATAGGTACGGTACCGGACACGCTGGCGCTCTACTCCCTCCGCGAACTGGATATCGAACCGCGCTGCACGGAAGGGCTGGAGCGATGGACGGAGGCCTTACTGCGGATGGAAGGCTGCCCGGCGGATACCACGGTCCGCCAGTGCGCCGCACAGAGTGCATTGGTGCTCCGCTATACCGTTGAACGCGACGGCACCATCACCGATGCGCAGGTGGTGAAGGGAGGCTGCACGGGGCTCAACCGCAGGGTCGAGTGCGCCGCGATGCGATCATCAGCCTGGGAGCCCGGCCGAATCGGCTACAGCAAGGTGCGGACACGCATGCAGACCAAGGTGCGGCCGAGCCCCTGAATCGGGACATGGAAATCCTCACAAGCGGGCGGGAAGAGAGTAGCCAAGTCCGCATGCAACCGGCCCTGCGCCATGCGCAGGGCCGATTGCGTGTGAACGGGCTTCACGCCGCGCCCTGGGTTGCTACTCCTGGTGCGGCTTCTGCACGGCTTTCCGCTGTTCCTTGCGGGCATCGTGCATGCCTTGCTTCAACGCGTTGTAGCGGGTGCGCTGCTCCTCCGTGAGGATGGCGAGGATGCCTTTCTCCTTCTTCTCGCGCAAGGCCACGGTGCGCTCGCGCTTCACGGCGGGCTCGAGATTCTCCCGGTTGATGGCCTTGGCGCCGGCGGCATGCTCGCTGAACACCCGCTCCAGTTGCTCATGCTGCTCCGGTGTGAGCCCAAGTTCCTTGGTGAGGGACTCCGGGGTGATGACGACCGGGGCGGGGCGTTGGGCGGATGCCTGCGGCGCGGCCGGGGCAGTGGCCGGCTCTTGGGCCTGCATGCCGACGGCTGCAACGGCAAGGCAGGCGGCGATGAAGTGCTTTCTCATGCAACGAATGTAGGCATGCTCGCGAGGCCTCGATCGCCCGGATCAGTGCTGGATGCACAGCCTGATGGCCGTCTCACCGATGGCCAGGGCGTACGCACCGGCCCCGAGGCTGCTCACATCGATGCCATTGCGCATCGCCGCATAGGTTCCCTCCATCACCTTGCGTCCCGAGGCGTCCAGCAGGGTCACTATCGCATCGGCCGGCGTTCCCGGCGCTGCGGCGATGAAGAGGCGGTCGCTCGCCGGGTTCGGATAGGCACTGAAGGCCGAAGCCGTGACCGGTTCGTGCACACCGGTGCTCACGGCCGGATCGAGGCGCCCCAAGGCATGGGTGGAGGCATTCACGAACCAGATGCGGCCATCAGGTCCCACCTCGATCCCCATGATGCCGGGCAACCCGGTGGCGATGCGCCCCACCTCAGGGAATCCGCCAGCCGTCAGGTCGTACACCACGATATCGCCGTTCGCGTGGTCGCTGACGAGCAGGTGGTTACCACTGAGGGCGATGCCTGCCGGCTGCTGCAGCCCGGAGGAGGCCACGGTCTCCCAGGTGTGGCCGCTCATCTGGCTGTATTCCACATAGCTCTCCCACGGGCCATGCGCACCGGGGCCGCTCACGCTGCCGCTGCGCGTATCGAGCCGCACCACGCGCTGATTGCCGTGGTCCACCACGTACAGCCAACCCGTGCGCTTGTCGAACTCGCAGTGGCTGACGATGTGGTCGTTGGGGTCGCGCTGGATGTTGATTCCGGTATAGCGGCGGATGACCGCATCGCCGTGCCAGGTGTTCCCGGGGCCATGGTCCTCGCGGAAGTCGTTCATCACCACATCGCCGTAGTGCCCGTCCACCACCCAGTAGCGGTTCCAGCGTTCATGCGCGATTCCCTGGCTGCGCGGGTTCACGTGGAGCATGTCCAGATGGCTGCCCAACGGACCTTCCCCGGGCTGCGCGTAGATGGCGGGATCGCCGCTCCAGAGCGACGGCCCGGTGAAGGGGTCGCCGCCGTTCTGGTTGGCATCGAAGATGCCCGGGCAGGTGGCGAAGTTGCCGTTGTCACCGAAGGCGATGGCGGTGGGTAGGCTCATGAAGTGCCAGGCGTTGGGGTCGCGCTGCCAGAGGTGCGTCTGCTGGGGCTGGCCCGGGCTGAAGAAGCGCACCGTACTGCCGCCCGTATTCGCCACATCCTTGTTGATCACCCAGAGTTCGTCACGGCTCCGGTCGGGGTGGAAGGCCAGGTCGCGTGGGGTGAGCAGGTCCTCGTCATCATCGGCCACGATGGCGATGGTGGGCACTGCGGCCAGGTAATCGTTGACAAGGTCGGGCGTCGGTTCGTTCACGACGAGGCCCGCTGAGGCGATATCGTTGCTGGGCACTGCATCGGGCTGGCCATTGAGGTCCGTTGCCCATACGGTGAGCGTTGCGGAGCCTGGCGCATCGGGCGTCCACAGGTCCGACGTGGTGAATTCGTATATGTTGCCCGAAGGGATGCTGACTCCGGTGAACCCTTGGCTCAGCACGAGCGCCCCGTCGAGGGCTGCATTGAGCGTGAAGGCGGTGATGGTCTCGGAGCCGAAGTTCCGCAGCGTGCCCGTGATGGCCGTCGGCAGGCCCTCGGTGTTGTAGAGGGGCGTGGTCAGGGCGATGACGCCCAGGTCATGGGCCTCCGGAGCCATGACGGTGAAGGAGAAGATGTGGAACCCGCCGTCCTCATTGAACTCGCCGATGGAGGCGCCATCGGCGAAGACACGGTAGGTGGCTTGTGCATCGCCGTAGCTGTCGATGGCCACGATGGACCATTGCGAGCCCTCGTCCAGGCACCAGGGCCCGGCGTTGATGGTCGTGTTGCTGGCATATCCGCCTGAAGGGGAGGTCTGGGTCCCACCGCTCGTGCAGGTGAGCGCTGCCGTGTTTCCGCCGATGAAGAGCGGCGATTGCCCGCAGGTGTTGCCGTAGGGGACCAGCTGCCAATAGGTCTCATTGCCCCAGTCGTCGGTGACCACCTCGATGGTCACTTCGAGCTGCCCAGCCGGGCATTGGGCTGTGCAGAGGGCGGCCGCAAGGGTGGCCGGGGCCAGGAGGATCGAGCGTAGAAGGAGGCGCATGGGAGGGTGCGTTGTGCGGGTGAAACTACCCTGCGGAACGCACTGTTCGACGGAATGCGATGAAACTCGTCTGGCGTCCGCCGGGCTCACCGCATCGGCCGATGGAGGTCCTCCAGTTCGTCGAGGAATAGCTCCACGGCCTCGTTGAACAGTGCAGGGGCCTCCACCGGGCTCAGGTGGCCAGCGCCTTGGATGACCATCATGCGGCTCCCGGGGATGGCACGGTGCAGGGCTTCGCTCGTTTCCAGCGGCATCAGCGCATCGTCGCTCCCGGTGATGATCAACGTGGGCACCTCGATGCGCGGCAGCAGCTCGCTCCGGTCAGGTCGCTCAGCCATTCCGCGCGCTGCGGCGGCGATGGCCTCCGGGCGCTGTTCGGCCATCATCCGCTCCATCCGGGAGCAGATTTCCGGATGGAGCATCCGCGTGCGTTCCGAGAGCAGCTTCGGCGCCATGGCCCGCGCGATCACCGCGGCTCCCTTGTCCTCCGCATCGCGGGCGGTTTGCTCGCGCGCGGTGCGGCCCTCGGGTCCGTCGGCCGTTGCGCGGGTATTGCACAGGATGAGGCCCTCCACCCGTTCGGGCCACTGGTCGATGAAGCTCAGGGCTACATAGCCGCCCATGCTCAATCCGCAGAGCACCACCCGCTCCCTGCCCGCCGCATCGAGCAGGTCGTGCAGGTCGGTCGCATAGGCCTCCATGCTCATGGCCGTCGGCAGCGGGGCCCGGTCATGCCCGAAGCCGCGGAGATCGGGCGCCATCACCGTAGCGGCTCCTGCAAGTGCCTCTTCCTGGCCCCGCCAGAAGCTCCCATCATGCGGGAAGCCGTGTATGCAAAGGAGCGTCCTGTGCATGGCTCATTTGGCCGTCGCTGCGGAGCGGTCGAACTTAGCGCTCATGGACCTTCGCCTCGCACTGCTGTCGCTGGCGGCCCTCCTCGTGGGAAAGATAAGCGCCAAGGATTACGTGGTGCCGCCTTCCGATGTGGCCGGTTTCTTCGCCAAGCTGCCGAAGGACGCCACGCGCGTGGTCTTCTCAGCGGCCGCGGTGTACCGATGCGAAGCGGACATCGTGCTGCCCGATGCGCAGTTCCTCGTGGTGGACGGTGCGGGGGCGCGGCTGGTGCTGGGGCCCGCCAGCCTCGGCTTCACGCGCCGGATCCGCGACCAGAAGGACGCGGAGGCCCGAACGGGGAGCCGCTATGCGATCCGGGATTTCGCCGCCATCGAAGGCGGGCGCAAGGCCATCGACCTCCAGGCCACGCTGGGCAGCGCCGTGGAGAACGTGCGCTGCACGGGTCAATCGGAGGCGGCCATCGACCTGCGTTTCTGCCTGCTGGCCAAGGTGAGCGGCGTGCTCGTGACCAGCCCTGTCCGCCGGGGCATCGTGGTGCGCCAAGGCGATTGGCCGGGGGCAACATGGAGCAACAGCCAGAGCAACCACACGGTGCTCGAACGCTGCCGGGTCTATGCCGCACCCACCACCACGCAGGCCTTCACGGTGCTCCACTGCAACGGCGTCCGTATGACCGACTGCATCAGCGAGGGTCATCCCTGCGATCATGACCTGTTCCTGAGCGCGGCCATCGGGGGCGAGGATGATGTGCCGGCGAAGAATACCGTGGTGAAGCAGTTCACGCTCGCCAATTTCCATGTGGAGCATGCCGTCCGCAAGGCCAGCATACACGTGAACATGCCGCCCCGCGCGATCGTGGACCTCAGCCATGTTTACTGGAACGGGCGCTTCGAGGCGCCTGTGATCGCCTACGTGAGCGGGCAGTTGAATCTGAGCCAGGTGGGCTGGTGGGATGAGACCTTCCATATCGCCACGCGGGTGGCCTGGCCACGGATCAACGCCGACCGCTGCCATGCCTCACTGCGCATGGACCAGGTGACAGCCGGAGGCAAACGGGCCGGTGCGCTCCGATTGGTGAACCCATTGCCGGGCAATGAGGTGCTCCGCATCGACCAGGTGCGCGTGACGCGCGCTTCGCACTAAGGCCGGGGGGGGCTAATCTTGCGGCATGCGCGATTCGACTCGTGGCGTTGCGGGCTTCCTTGCAGCAGCCTTCGGCTTCACATGGATCCTGGCGGGCCTGGGTGCGCTGCTGGGCATCAGGGCGGATTCAGGCCTCCCTTATCTGGTGCTGGCGGGTGCCTGCATGCTGGGGCCCGCTGCAGGGGCGGTGGTGCAGGCACGCCTGCGTGAGCATCGCAGCTGGAACTGGCTCGGCCTCGGATTCAAGGTCACGGACTGGCGCATCGTGGCGTTCACGGCAGTGGCCGGCATGATCATCATGCCCCTGTACCTGCTGGTGCAGCATCTGCTGGGGGACGGGCTGGGCATGGTCCGCTTCGGCCATGTGAGCTTTACGGCGGAGCGCATGGCCGCATCGCTGAGCGAATTGGCGCACCAAGCGGGGGTGCAGGCCGGGGAGGAGGAGAGCGTGCTGGCAGGCTGGCCGCCATGGCTGGTGCTGGCGATTATCCAGTTCGCTGCCCTGCTTTCCGCCTGCAGCGTCAACCTGCTCTTCATGCTGGGCGAGGAGCTCGGATGGCGGGGTTACCTGTGGCGAGCCACCGCCCATTGGAGCGGCATGCGGCGCATCGCCTTCACGGGTGCCGCATGGGGCCTGTGGCATGCACCGCTCATCCTCATGGGCCACAACTATCCCGGCTTTCCCTGGATCGGCGTGGCGATGATGGTGGCCTTCTGCGCGTTGGCGGCGATCCTCTTCGATTGGACGCGCACCCGGAGCGGTAGCATCTGGTCCTCTGCGCTGCTCCACGGCATCATCAATGGCAGCGCTGGCGGCGTGGTGCTCTTTGCATGGGGCGGACATCCGCTCTGGGGCTCGCCGGTGGGCGTGGCGGGCTTCATCGCGTTGGCGACGCTTGCGCTGGTCGTCCTGCTGTTCGATGCACGGTACCGCAAGGGCCTTCTCGTCGCAGTCGGGGATCAACCGGCCCCTTGAGCCACCACCGTGATCCTCACCCGCCCGCACTCCACCACCTGCCCCGCGCGGATCTTGTTGGTCTTGCGCAGTTCCACCTGGCCATCCACCTTCACGCGGCCCTCGGCCACCAGCTGCTTGCCCTGACCGCCGCTCTCGCACACGCCGGCGAGCTTCAGCAGCTGGTTCAGTTCGATGTGCTCGTCCCGCAGCTCGAAGGTGATCTCGTCCATGGCGCAAAGGAAGGAATGCGACGCTGCCCGGTTCATCGGCCCTTCGTCCGGTTCCATCGCATATGGGTTGGCCCCGGCACCGGGCAGAGGGAGCTTGGCGCCATCAGACACCGAAGCCATGTACCACCAAGCCTCCTCCACGCACCGCTGGCAGCGGAACGCGCTGCTCTCCCTCGTGCTCTACATGCTGGCCCTGCTCGCGTTGACCGCTGTGCTGCCTTCCTGCACGAAGGATGATTCCGCCGCGCCCTCGCCGGCGACCGCTGCCGATGACCACGGCGGCCATGGCGGAGACGACCCGCCGGGCGATGATAACGGCGGCGGCAACTGAGCCGTCCGCTGGGCCGGCTTCCAACGCCAGCTGCCGGCCGCGCTACATTGCCGGCGATGAACGCACACCGTCCGCTATGGGGCGCGATTGCCGCCATGATCGTCGGACTCTCCCCGGGGCTGCGGGCCCAGGTCAGCAGCAAGCCGCTGGTTGTGGGCGAAGTGCTCGAGCTTCAATCTGCTGTGTTGGGCGAGCAGCGCGTCCTGAATGTCGTCTTGCCCCACGGCTATTCGCCGGATGGCGCTGCGCGTTACCCGGTCATCTTCGTTCTCGATGGCGGCTTGGACGAGGACATCCTGCACACCTCCGGAGCGGTGCAGTTCGCCGCGTTCCCGTGGGTCGCATGGATGCCGCAGAGCATCGTGGTGGGCGTGGTCAGCATCGATCGCAAGCGGGACTTCACGCATCCGACCTCCATCGCCAAGGACAAGGCGGACTTTCCCACGGCGGGAGGATCGGCGGCTTTCCTCCGTTTCCTAGCCGAAGAGGCCATCCCATCGGTGGATGCCCGGTTCCGCACGGAGCCGCGGCGCATGCTCATCGGGCAGTCGCTGGGCGGGCTCTTCGCCACGGAGGTGCTGATGGAGCGGCCTGACCTGTTCACCGACTACCTCATCGTGAGCCCGAGCCTGTGGTGGGACGATGGCACCGTGCTTCGGCGCGATGCCCGGTTCACCGCCGACCGATCGCTGGCGCCTGCACGGGTGTTCGTGGCGGTGGGCAGGGAGCATCCGGTGATGGTGAAGGGTGCGAAGCGGCTTGCCGATCTGGTGCGCCGATCGCCGCGCACGAGGGTCGGCTTCGCACGGCTCTCGGCCTTCGATCATGCCGCGATCATGCACCAGGCCCTGTTGGATGGCCTGCGCTGGATGGCTGAGGGCGGGCGCCGATAGGTCGCAGGCGGCTGCGGCTCGGTGACCAAAGGCCCACACCGCCTCACCAGGGTGCGGGTAGCTTTGCCGAGCGCCGCTGAGGCCGCATCGCGAATGGCATCCATGCGCTCCCACCTGCCGGGTTTTATGCTGGCCGCGGCCATTGGATCGATCGGCCATTTCCTCTCGGCCTTCACGCCTTCCGCGCTCAATGGCATCCTGTTGGCGCTGCTGCTGGGCATGCTGGTCGGCAACCTGGTCAGGCTGCCGGCTGCCCTTTCGCCCGGCATCGGGCTCACCAGCGGGAGGCTGCTCGAGGCCTCGGTGATCTTCCTGGCCTTCGGCATCGACTATGCGCGCATCGCTGACCTGGGCGCGGCCTCGTTCACCGTCATCGCCATCGTGGTGGCGGCCATGGTGCTCATCACGTACTTCCTGGCGCGAAGGGTGCGGTGCCCGGGCGCGACGGGCTGGCTCGTCGGATTCGGCACGGCCATCTGCGGGTCATCGGCGATCGCCGCGCTGGCTCCGCGCGTGGCGCGCAACAAGGAGGACGTGGGCATCGCCATGGCCGTGGTCAACCTCTTCGGCAGCGTGGGCATGATCGCCCTTCCCTTCGCCTTGGCCGAACTGGGGCTCGGGCCCACGCGGATGGGACTGCTCATCGGGGGCACCCTGCATTCCGTGGGCAACGTGGTAGGGGCGGGGTATGCCATCGACACGGCGACAGGAGAGGCCGCCACCACCATCAAGCTGGCGCGGGTGGCGCTGCTGTCGCCGGCGCTCGTCCTCTTCAACTACCTGGTGAACCGCGATGAGGCCCGCAGCTGGCGCGAGCATCTCAGGCTGCCATGGTACCTCTGGGGCTTCCTCGCGATCACGGTCCTCACCTCCGTGGTGCAGCTTTCTGCACCCCTGCTCGATGCGATGGAACTGGGAGGCAAGCTGGCCTTGACCATCGCGCTGGCCGCCATCGGCCTCAAGGTGAGCTTTGCCGAACTGTTCCGGTCCGGCCGCAAAGGGCTCGGCTTCGGGCTCATCGTCTTCGCCATCCAGTTGGCGCTGGTGGCGGCCTTGATGGCCCTGCTGGGTGCGGGGGCGTGATCGACCTCAGTCGCGCACCGCGATCCCGCTGATCTCCACGTTCACGCCACGCGGGAGCCCTTTGACGGCCACCGCCTCGCGTGCCGGGGGCGCTTCGCCGAAGTACCCGCCATACACCTCGTTCACCGCCGCGTAGTGCGCCATGTCGCTGAGGAAGATCGTCACCTTCACCAGGTGCTCATAGCCGAGCCCGGCGGCCTTGAGCAGATGGCCGATGTTCTCCATCACCTTCCGCGTCTCGGTGGCGATGTCGGACGTATGCAGGTGGCCGTGCTCATCCAGGGCGATCTGCCCGCTGAGGAAGACGAATCCGCCGGCTGCGATGGCGGGCGTGTACGGAGCGAGGGGCTTGGCCGCATTGGGCGGGAACACGGGTTGCTTCATGATGCTAGGCAGGCGCGAGGGTGAAGCGCTGCGCCTGCGAAGTTGGGCGATCCGCGCTACGCTTCGTCGGGCCATGGCACCCTCGAGCGCGGTAGTTTTGGCCGCCTTGCCGCAGGGGAGGCAGGTGACCGCATGGCCATGGCCCATCCTACGATCCGCGACCGCGCCACGGTCATCATCCCATGCTTCAACGTGGCGGAGTACGTGGGTGAATGCCTTGCATCCGTGCTTGAGCAGGGGGCGGCGGTGCATGCGGTGCATTGCGTGGACAACGGATCGTCGGACGGCACGATCCAGGCCATCGATGCCTGGAGCAGGGCGAATCCCGGCCTGCGGGTGATCACGGAGCATGAGCCGCGCAGGGGCGCCAGCTCGGCGAGGAACCATCCGCTGCCGCGCGTGGAGACGGAGTGGGTGCAGTTCCTCGATGCCGATGACCTGCTCCTGCCAGGGAAGATCGCTGCGCAGCTGGCCGCTGCGGCTGACGCGGATGTGCTCTACGAGAGCGCGGTGTACAGGAGCCTCGATGGCAGCGAACGGATGAAGGTCCCGGATGCCGATGTCGAGGTGGGGCTGGTGGCCGGCAACCTGGGGAACACCTGCGCCAACCTGTGGCGCACGGAGGCCCTTCGCGCCGTGAGCGGATGGGACCCGGGCCTCGCCAGCAGCCAGGAGTACGACCTCATGCTGCGGCTCTACGAGGCGGGATGCAGGTTCCGCCGGCTGGGAGGCTGCCGCACCGTCGTGCGCGAGCGGCCATCGGGCCGGATCTCGCAGGGCGCCGAGGGCCGGCTCTGGAAGGTGCTCGTGCAGGTGCAGGAGCGCATGCTGGAGGCCTTCGTGCGGCGCCAGGGCACGGTGGATTGGCCGCGGGTGCGCCAGGCCTTCTTCGGCGGGTTGCGCATGCTGTACCCGCACGACCGCGACCTGGCGCTGCGCCTCTACCGGCGGTGGCTAGAGCCGCATGGCTTCGTGCCGGAGGCGGGCGGCGCCAGTACGCGCGCCTATGCGGCCGCCTTCCGACTGCTCGGATTCGCCGGTGCCGAAACCGTGAAGGCATTGATCGCGGGATACCGTTCTTCGCAGCCGTGAATCCCGCCCCTTATTCGGCATGTGCGGCATAGCCGGCAGCGTTTCCTGGCGATCGGGGCCCGAGGCGGACCTCGATACGGTCGATATCGCCCGTCTCTCCTATCGGGGGCCGGACGCGCTGATCACCGTGCGGTCCGCCGAGCTGCCGGCTCCGCCCGTCGCATTGCGCTGGAAGCTGGCGCACGCCCGGCTCTCCATCCTCGACCTTGCCGATGCGGCCAACCAGCCCATGTCCTCGGCGGACGGCCGCTACTGGATCGTCTTCAACGGCGAGATCTACAACCACGCGCCCATCCGGGCTGAGCTGATCCGCCTGGGGCATGTCTTCCGCACCGACCATTCCGATACCGAGACCCTGCTCAACGCGTGCGTGCAGTGGGGACGCGGATGCCTCGATCGGCTCAACGGGATGTTCGCCTTCGTGTTCGTTGACCAGGTCGCCGGGCGCATCCTCGCCGCGCGTGACCGCCTGGGCATCAAGCCGTTCTACTACCGCTGGGCGGATGGCGTGCTCAGCTTCGCGAGCGAGCCCAAGGCATTCCTGCAGCGCGGCGAGGTGAACCGCAGCGCGCTGCTGGATTACTTCAACTTCCTCCAGATCGAGGGCGCCTCCACCTTCGATGCGTCGATCAGGAAGCTGCCCGCCGCCCACTGCTTCGAGCTGGTGCGTGGCGCGGAGCCCGTGCCCGAGCGCTGGTGGCACCCCCTGCAGGCCGCCGCGCACGGGCGGGACCTGGCCGATGCGGATGCGTGCATGGGCCTGCTGCAGGAAGCCGTGGAGCTGCAGATGGTGGCCGATGTGGAGGTGGGGACCTACCTCTCGGGCGGGCTCGACTCGTCGGTGGTGGCGGCGCTGGCCTCGCGCGGGCGGCGGATCAGCACCTTCAGCATCGGATTCACGGACGATGTCCCGGGTTACGCCAGCGAACTGCGGCATGCGGAGCTGGTGGCGCGCCACCTGGACAGCCGGCATCATCCCATCACCATCACGCCACAGGAGTACCTCACCGCGCAGCAGCGCGTGTTCCGCATCCTGGACGAGCCCATCGCCAACGAGGCGTGCGGTCCCCTGCTGCTGCTGTCGGAGAAGGCGCGCGCCGAGGGCGTCACCGTGTGCCTGAGCGGCGAGGGGTCTGATGAGATCTTCATCGGCTACCGGCACTGGCACGATGCGCACCGCGTGCAGCGGATGCTGGGCGCGCTGCCGCGTGCCGGGGTGAAGGCGTTCCTCGCGCTGGGCGCACCCGGGCTCGCCGCCCGCAAGCCGGATTGGGTGGCCTGGATGAAGCGCCACGCCGAAGGCCGCCGCATCATCTGGGGCGGGAACGATGCGCTGCTGCGCGAGGATCCCGATGCGCTCTTCAGCCCGGCTTTCCTGGCCGATGCGCGGGACCCCTACGCGGCAGTGGCCGCCCACTGCGATGCTCCTGCCTGCGGCAGCGCCGATCTCCTGCAGCGGCTCAGCGCCTTCGACCTTCAGTTCAGGCTGCCCGAGAACCTGCTGGCCCGCGTGGACCGCATGTCCATGGCCGCCTCCGTCGAGGCCCGCGTGCCCTACCTCGACCACCGGCTGGTGGAGCAGGCCATGCGCCTTCCGCTGCGGCTGCTCGTGGGGAAGGCAGGGGAGAAGCTCGCCCTCAAGCGGTTCGCCCGCGGCCTGCTGCCCGATGCCATCATCGACCGGCCGAAGGTCGGATTCACGATCCCCCTCCACGAGGTGCTCAATGCGCGCGAGGCCCTCGCACAGCGCCACCTCATCCTCGCCATGGACGATGCGTTGCGGCTCTATTCACCCGGCTTCCGCAAGGAACTCGCCGCGGGGCGCGTCACCGGCATGCGCCTTTGGCCGCACTACGCGCTGGCCAGCTGGTGGTCCATCCACCGGGCGTGAGCGCGGCCGGTACCGGGCCGTGCTGCATCCTAGCTTTGCCGGCCCATGGACCAGCGCCCCCTCATCCTCGTCACCAACGACGACGGCATCTTCGCCCCCGGCATCCGCACCCTGGTGGAGGAGGTGATGCCCTTCGGCCGGGTGCTGGTGGTGGCACCGGACAAGCCGCAGAGCGCCATGGGCCATGCCATCACCATCCACAGCTTCCTCCGGCTCCACCGCACCGACCTCCTCGATGGCGTGGAGGCCTGGAGCTGCTCGGGAACCCCGGTGGATTGCGTGAAGCTCGCCATCTACAAGCTGCTCGGCGGCAGCAAGCCCGATCTCCTGGTGAGCGGCATCAACCACGGCGCCAACATCAGCATCAATGTGCTCTACAGCGGCACCATGAGCGCCGCTGTGGAGGGGGCCATGGAGGGCATCCCCAGCATCGGCTTCAGCCTGATGGACCATGCCATAGAGGCGGATTTCAGCCAGGCCAGGCCCGTGGTGCGCAACGTGGTGGGCAACGTCCTCCGTCACGGCATCCCCATGGGAACCTGCCTGAATGTGAACGTGCCGAAGAGCACCGGCGAACCGCTCAAGGGAATGCGGGTGTGCCGGCAGGCCAAGGCCAACTGGGAGGATGAGTTCGAGACGCGCCTCGATCCCGGCCGCAAGGAGTACTACTGGCTCAAAGGCGAGTTCCGCAGCGAGGACCAGGGACATGATACGGATGTGTACGCCGTGGAGAACGGCTACGTGAGCATCGTGCCCACGCAGTACGACATGACCGCCCACCACGCCATCGCGCAGCTGAACACCTGGGACCATGCGGTGGGATAGTCCGCTGCTCGGCTTCGTGCTGGGCATGCTGGCGCCGGTGCTCGGCTTCGTCGCCTATGGCACCATCTACGTCACCGCCATCCGCCCGCACCACGATTTCCAGTGGTTCGTGCAGGAACTCTTCCTGGGCACGCCCGTCTTCCGGCCCCGCGTGGTCAGCCTCAGCCTCATCGCCGACGCCTTCCTCTTCTTCCTCCTAGACCGAATGGGCATGCAGCGGGCCATGCGCGGCGTCATCCTGGCCATGCTCGTCTACGGGGCCTATATCGTCATCGCGCTCGGAAGCAGCCTCCTGGAGCCATGAGCGCGCGGCGGATCTACATCATCGCGGGCGAGGCCAGCGGCGACCTGCACGGCGGCAACCTGGTCCGTGCGCTGCACGCGCAGGCGGGTCCCGGGGGGCTCGTGGTGCGCGCATGGGGCGGCGACCGCATGGCCGCTGCCGGTGCCGAGGTAGTGAAGCACTACCGCGACCTCGCCTTCATGGGCTTCACGCAGGTAGTGATGAACCTGCGCACGATCCTGCGCAACATCGATGCGTGCAAGCGCGACATCGCCGACTTCCGGCCCGAGGCGCTGGTGCTCATCGACTACCCGGGCTTCAACCTGCGCATCGCCGAATGGGCGCACGCAAAGGGCATCCCCGTGCACTATTACATCAGCCCGCAGGTGTGGGCGTGGAAGAAGGGACGGGTGCATGCCATCAAGCGCGTGGTGGACCGCATGTACTGCATCCTGCCCTTCGAGAAGGCGTGGTACGCCGGCTATGGCATGGAGGTCGACTTCGTGGGGCACCCGCTCCTCGACGCCATCGAGCAGGAGGGGAGGAGCCCGCTCACGCCGCTGCCAGGCGACGATGGCCGGCCCATGGTGGCCCTGCTGCCCGGCAGCAGGCGGCAGGAGGTCAGTCGCGTGCTGCCCTTGATGGCGGCCGTTTCCACGCGCTTCCCAGGCCACCGCTTCGTGCTCGCCGCAGCCCCCTCCATGCCGGATGATGCCTTCCGGCAGCACCTGGCCGGAACCGGCATCGCAGTGGTCAAGGGCCGCACCTACGATGTGCTCCGGCAGGCCCGCGCCGCACTCGTCACCAGTGGCACCGCCACCTTGGAGACGGCCCTCTTCGGCGTGCCCGAGGTGGTCTGCTACAGCGGCGGTGCCCTCAATGTCTGGATCGCCAAGCGGCTCGTGGACATCCGGTTCATCAGCCTGGTCAACCTCATCATGGACCGAGAGGTCGTCCGCGAACTCATCCAATCCGACCTCACCGCGGACGCGCTGGAGCGTGAGCTCCGCATGCTCCTCGACGAAGGGCCGGGCCGGGAGCGCATGCTGGCGGATTACGCCCAGCTGGCCGCACGGCTCGGCGGGCCGGGCGCCTCCGCCAAGGTGGCTTCGGCCGTGTGGAAAAGTCTGCCTCCCCGCGTCTGACGCCGGGAGCGCACCCCGGTAGCTTTGCCGACCGATGATGAGGATGGCGAGGCGTTTCCTGTGGCTCCCTTTCGCGATGACGGCGGTCCGCGGCTTCGCTCAGGTGCCCGCTGCGGAGCGTGAGGTACGGATCGGGTTGCACCGGGAACGGACCGTTAGCCAGGCCCTGGTGATGAGCCATCGCGGCGCCTGCCAGGTGTTCGCGGACGGAGTGCGCATGGGCGAGCTCCCGGCCACGGACGGACTGCGGATCGAGCCGGCGGGCAAGGCGCTCAGCGCGCGCTCACTGGCCATGTCGTTCACGGCCAAGCGCATCGAGGTGGTGCCCGTGCTGGCCACCGGGGGATTCCGATTGAAGGCCACCGACCGCAAGGGCAGCGAGCGCGACTACCCGGGCAGGCTGGAGGTGGTGCCCGCCAATGGGGCCCTCATGCTGGTGAACCGCGTGCCGCTGGAGCCCTATACCGCCGGAGTGGTCAGCGCGGAGGCGGGCAAGGAGCACCACCAGGAGTACTACAAGCTGCAGGCGGTGAGCTGCCGCACCTATGCCCTCACCAACCAGCGCAAGCACCTGCCGGAGGGCTTCGAGCTCTGCGATGGGGTGCATTGCCAGGTGTACCACGGCCGCAATCGCAACGACAGCATCGGCATGGCCGTTGATGCCACGAAAGGGCTGGTGCTGGTGGATTCCGACATCAAGCTCATCCACGCCACCTTCCACAGCAACTGCGGCGGCGAGACCATGAACGCGGAGGACCTCTGGAGCAAGCAGGAGCCCTACCTGCGCGCCACCCGCGACACCTTCTGCCTGGCCGCCCCCCATGCCACCTGGGAGCGTTCGCTCAGCCGGCGCGAGTGGCTCGGCTACCTCGATCGCCGATTCGGCTTCAATCCGGCGGATTCCGGCCAAGTGCACGCCGTCCTCCAGTACGAGCCGCAATGCCGCGACCTCTATCTGGGCAATACCTGGCCCCTGCTGCCCTTGAAGCATGTGCGTGAGGACCTGAAGCTCAAGAGCACCTACTTCTCCGTCCGTGCCGATGGCGATCGGGTGCTGCTGCGCGGCCGGGGATTCGGGCATGCGGTGGGCCTCTGCCAGGAGGGCGCCATGGCCATGGCCAAGGCCGGCCGCACCTACACCGACATCCTGCACCACTACTATTCCAATGTGCACCTCGTGGACCTCTCCACGCTCGACTTCTTCCGCGATGAGGGGGATACGCTCCGGCCGCCGGGCCGGGGGGCTGGTCCGCAGGCGCGCTGATCACCATGGCACAGGCACGCATCCGCATCGACGACAAGGGCGACCGCGTCCGCAACGGCCACCCTTGGGTGTTCGCCACGCAGGTGGCGGGGCAGGAGGGCGCCTGTTCCCCCGGCGATGTCGTGCAGGTGACGGACATCAAGGGCAGGCCGCTCGGCCAAGGCTACATCAACCCGGCGAGCATGATCCGCGTACGCATGCTCACGCGCCTTCCAGAGGCCCGGGTGAACCGGGAGTTCATCCGCGACCGCATCCGCAGGGCGTGGGAGTTCCGCCAGCGCCTCGGATTCACCGGGAGCTGCCGGGTGGTCTTCGGGGAGGCGGATTTCCTGCCCGGCCTCGTGGCGGACCTCTTCCAGGATGCGCGCACCGGCCAGCGGGTGCTGAGCGTGCAGATCCTGACGCTGGGGATGGAGCGCTGGCGCGAGGTGGTGCTGGAGGCGCTGCAGGAGCAGGTGCGCCCGGATGGCATCTTCCTGCGCAACGATGTGGCCGTCCGCGAGAAGGAGGGGCTGGCACTGGAGAAGGGCCCGCTGGGCAAGGCCTTCAGCACCGACCTGACGATCGCCGAGGGCGATGGCCCGCAGTCCGTGCTCATGCACGTCGATGTGGCGGGCGGGCAGAAGACCGGGCACTTCCTCGACCAGGTGGGCAATCACCTCGCCGTGCAGCGCATCGCCGCAGGAAGGGAGGTGCTCGACTGCTTCACGCATACCGGGGGCTTCGCCCTGCACGCTGCGAAGGCCGGCGCGCGCAGCGTGCTCGGGCTGGACATCAGCGCCGATGCCGTGGCGCTCGCCACCCGCAATGCCGCCCTCAATGGCTTGGGGAACTGTGCTTTCCAGGAGGTGAACGTCTTCGATTACCTGACCGAGGCGAGCCGAAGCGGACGGCAATGGGACATCATCGTGCTCGATCCCCCGGCCTTCGCCAAGAGCAAGGGCGCGCTGGAGAATGCCTACCGCGGCTACAAGGAGATCAACCTCAGGGCCCTCAAGAGCATCCCGCAGGGGGGCTTCCTCGTCACCTGCAGCTGCTCGCAGCACATGACGCCCGAGCTCTTCCGGCGCATGGTGGCCGAGGCCGCCCACGATGCGGGCCGGCGGCTGCGCGAAGTGCATGATGGCGGGCAGCCGGCCGACCACCCCGTGCTCTGGGGCGTGCCGGAAACGCGCTACCTGAAGTGCCTGGTGCTGGAGGTGCGCTGAGCGGATCGCCAGGGCTGCTACCTTTTCGCTGGCAGCCATGCTCGTATCCGACCTGCACGGCCCTTGGAGCGCCATACGGCGCGCGCCGTTCGTGCGGATGGCGCTGCCCTTGGTGGCCGGCGTGGCCGTCGGTCGCTGGCTGGTCCTATCGCCGGCATCGGCGGCGGTGCTGCTGAGCGCAGCTTCGGCTGCGGCACTGGCCGTGATCCTCGCAGCCCTGCATCCTGGGCGCCGCTGGTGGCGGGGCGCTGCGCTGATGGGCTGGTATGCGGCGTTCGGCGTCACCTGGTCGGCTTTCCGGGATCCGAAGAGCGATTCCCTGCACTTCCACCGCGCCCCGGCGGCGGAGGCCTGGGTGCTTCGCATCGCGGCAGTGAGCGGCACGGGTGAGCGCGTTTGGCGAGGCGATGCGGAGGTGGTGGCGCGCCTGGGGGGCGATGGTCTCGAACCGGCCCGGGGGGCGGCCATGCTCACGCTGCTCACCGATGGTGCGGCCGGCCTGGGCATCGGCGATCTCGTACTGGTCAGGCGCGATCCGCGGCCCATCGACCGCGCCCCCGACCCCGGCGGGTTCGACCGTCGCGCATGGGCCGCCACGCGCGGCATCGCCCACGAGTTCTTCGCGCCGTCGGGCGCGTGGGCCCTGGCCGGCCAGGACTGGTCATGGACCGATGCCTTCGATGGGATGCGCGCGTCCGTATCCCGCTGGCTCGATGAGAGCGCCCTGCCGGTGCGCGAGCGCGCATTGGTGAAGGCCCTGGTGCTGGGGTTGCGCGATGAGCTCGATGGCGGACAGCGCACCGCCTTCGCGCGCAGCGGCACCATCCACGTGCTGGCGGTCTCCGGCATGCATGTGGGCCTCATCTACGCCGTCCTGGCCTTCCTGCTCGGCTGGTGGGGGCGGAGCGGTCGGGCCAGGCTGGCCCGGGGCATCATCATCCTCATCGCGCTGTGGTGCTATGCAGGTCTCACCGGTGCATCGCCCAGCGTGCTGCGGGCCACGGTCATGTTCACCCTGTTCACGGTGGCGGGCATGGGCTTGCAGCGGACGGACCATATCAACAACCTCTTTGCGGCGGCGCTGGTGCTGGTCGTCTGGGATCCCTCCATGATCGTTCAGGCCGGCTTCCAGTTGTCCTTCCTGGCCGTGCTCGGCATCATCCTGTTCTACCGCCCCATAGCCGGGCTCTGGTCGCCAGCCGGCTGGCTGCCCCATCAGGCATGGCGCTTGGCGGTGGTGTCCATCAGTGCGCAGGTGCTCACCACGCCGCTTTCGCTCTTCCTCTTCCAGGCGTTCCCGGTCTGGTTCCTGCCAGCCAACCTCATCGTGGTCACCGCAGCGAGCATGGCCGTCTATGGCGGCGTGGCGCTGCTCGCCCTCCACAAGGTCCCGTTGGTGGGCGCCGCGCTCACCACGGCGATGGAATGGCTGCTGCGCATCGTCGGGGAGTCCACCGCCTTCTTCGCCGGGTTGCCCCATGCCTATCCGGCCATACGCATCGGTCTCTGGGAGGCTGCGCTGCTCTACGTGCTCATCTTCGCCGCAGGGGCCTGGTGGCAGTGGGGCTGGACCCGCATGCGCCCCGTGGTGCTCTGGTGCGCCATCGGCATCGCGGGCGCGGCTTGGTCACGTGCGCGCTCCGTGAACGAGGGTGAGGCGCTCGTGGTGTATGACGATGCGCGTGCGATGCTCGCCGGCCATGTCGCCGGCCGGTCGCTTGCAGTGGTTGCGGGCGCGGACAGCGCGCTGGCCGCGCCGTTCGCCGCCGCCCGCATCGAACGGCACATGCGCGCGCACGGGATCGATGCGCTGGTGCCCGTCGGCACCGACCTGTTCCGTCCGGAGCCCGCCCGCCACGGCCACGCCTGGATGGCGCAAGGCCGATTGCGCAGTCCGCGGCTCGATGTGCTCTTCGTCTCCGACCGGTCGCCCTTCCGGCCAACCCGCACGGAGCCCTACGATGCGGTGGTGCTGCATGACCTGCATCGCTTGGACGATGCGGTGGCGGACGGCATCCTGGGCGGTGCACGGCAAGTGGTGCTCGCCAGCGGCCTCAGCGGCACCGCAAGGCGCTGGATGAACAAGCGCTGCGCGGAGGCGGGGGTGCCCTGTCACGATGTGCGCCGTCAGGGCGCGTTCATCCTGAGGCGCGGCTCACCCTAGCGCGCTCAAGGGGAAGGCCTCCTTCAGGCGCACGCCCTTCTCCGTGCGCTCCACGGTGCAGCACTCATGGTGGGCGTCGTGCTCGAAGAAGAGCACGATGTCCTCCTCCGCCGCGGAGTCGAGGAAGTCGGCCTTCTCCTGCAGGGTGAGCAGCGGGCGCGTGTCATAGGCCATCACCCAGGGCACCGGGATGTGGTGCACGCTGGGCAGCAGGTCGGCCATGAAGGCCACCGTGCGGCCCTTGTAGCGGATGTGCGGGACCATCATCGCATCCGTGTGGCCGTTCACCACGAACACATCGAAGCCGGGGAACGCATCCCGCAGGTAGTAGTTCTCCTCCTCGCTGCGGCGGCCGAGTTCCACGAAGCGCAGCTGCCCGCTCTCCTCGATCGGCAGGATGTTCTCCTTCAGGAATGAGGCCTTCTCGCGCGGATTGGGCTTCGTGGCCCAGGCCCAATGGTGCTCATTGCTCCAGTAGCGCGCATTGCGGAACGCGGGCTCATAGCCATCGCGCCGGCTGTTCCAGCGGATGCTGCCCCCGCAATGGTCGAAGTGGAGGTGCGTGAGGAAGACGTCCGTCACATCGTCACGGCTGAAGCCGGCCTTGCGCAGGGAACCGTCCAGCGTGGCATCCCCGTGCAGGTCGTAGTGCCCGAAGAACCGCGCATCCTGCTTGTCGCCGATGCCGTTGTCGATCAGGATCAGCCGGTCGCCGTCCTCCACCAGCAGGCAGCGCATGGCCCAGGTGCACAGGTTCTTCTCGTCGGGCGGGTGCTGCCTGCTCCAGAGGGTCTTGGGCACCACGCCGAACATGGCGCCGCCGTCGAGCTTGAAGTAGCCGGTGTCGATCACATGGAGCTTCATAGGGGCGAAGATCGGTCTCCTGCGCCAAGGATGCTCGCAGGACCGCCCGATTGCACGGCACGCGCATCGCCAGGAGGCGGATGGCCAGGTGCTGCAGGTGAAGCCGCGAGGATTCCACACCGCGGCGTTCACGAACATCCGTTGCAGCGCGACGGCGCAAGGAACTCTGCGCGCAGCTTCGCGGCACGGATACGGGCACATGCGCCCATGTCCGCGTGCGCCCATGACCAAGCGCGTCCACTTCATCGCCATCGGCGGCAGCGCCATGCACAACCTGGCCATCGCGCTGCACCGCCAGGGCTTCGACGTCACCGGCAGCGATGACGAGATCTTCGAGCCGAGCCGCAGCCGCCTGGATCGCCTAGGCCTGCTGCCGGATTCGCTCGGCTGGCATCCGGAGGACATCACCAAGGATATCGATGCCGTCATCCTCGGCATGCACGCCCGCATCGACAATCCGGAACTGCTGCGTGCGCAGGAGCTCGGCATCCCCATCTACAGCTACCCCTCGTACTTCTACGAGCGCACCAAGGGCAAGACCCGCGTGGTGATCGGCGGGAGCCATGGCAAGACCACCATCACGAGCATGATCGTGCACGTGCTGCGTCAGGCCGGTGTGGAATTCGACTACCTCGTGGGCGCGCAGCTCGACGGCTTCGATTGCATGGTGAAGCTCAGCGATACGAGCCAGGTGGCGATCATCGAGGGCGATGAGTACCTCGCTTCGGCCCTGGAGCCCGTGCCCAAGTTCCACCTGTACCGGCCTGACATCGCGCTCATCAGCGGCATCGCGTGGGACCACATCAACGTCTTCAAGACCTTCGGGAGCTACGTGGACCAGTTCCGGAGGTTCATCGCCTGCATCGAGCCGGGCGGCAAGCTGGTGCACTGCGCTGCGGATGCCGAGGTGAAGGCGCTGGCCGAGGAGCCGCAGGTGGGCGCGCAGCGCATTCCGTATGGGATTCCGAGCCACCGCATCGTGGATGGCGTCACCATCCTGGAGACCGCCCACGGCGATGTGCCCCTGCAGGTCTTCGGCAGGCACAACCTGCAGAACCTCGAGGGCGCGCGGCACGTGTGCCATCTGCTCGGCATCGGCGACAAGGAGTTCCACGCGGCCATCAGCACCTTCCACGGCGCCGCCAAGCGCCTGGAGAAGCTGGCCGAGGTGCCGGGCCGTGCCGTATTCAAGGACTTCGCGCATTCGCCCAGCAAGCTGAAGGCGACGCTCGAGGCTGTGCGCGAGCAGTTCCCGCAGCGCCGCCTGGTGGCCTGCATGGAGCTGCACACCTACAGCAGCCTCAGTGAGGGCTTCATCGACCAGTACGCCGGCTGCATGGATGCCGCGGACAGCGCCATCGTGTTCTACGACCCGCACGCCGTGCAGCTGAAGCGCCTTCCGGCCATCCCGGTGGAGCGCGTGAAGAGGGCCTTCGCCCGCGAGGACCTCGTGGTGCTCAATGACCCCATCGCCGTCATGGGCGCCGTGCGCGATGGCATCGGCGGCGACAGCGTGCTGCTGATGATGAGCAGCGGCAACTTCGGCGGGCTCGACCTGCAGGCGCTGAGCGAGGCCTTCACCGCATAGCGCGGCGCAGCAGCTTGTGGTGGATGGCGCCGATCAGGAGCGCATTGAAGGCACCGGTGGCCAGGAGGGCGAAGAAGCTGATGCTGGCGTAGTTGAACGGCGTGAAGAAGCGCGTCAGCCTCGGCCTCACGATCCGCTCCGGCTGCCCTTCCTCAACGGCCTGCAGCACCATGGCCTCGATCCGCTTGCTGAAGGCATCGTCCTCGATGGCGGTGTAATGGAACCAGAGGTAGGCCATCAGCAGCAGGGCGTACAGGGCGGCGCCCTTGAAGCCCTCGCGCATCAGGTCCGGGAAGCCGGCGGCCCGGTTCCTCCGGAGCAGGCGCATGTCGATGAAGAAGACGATGGTGACGATGGCCAGGAAGTGCACGAGCATGAAGTCCGTGCCCTGGGGCGGCGCTCCGATGGTGTGCAGGATGAGCCGCAGGGCGATCACGGCCAGCGCGGTGAGTAGCGCGAGTACCATTTCAACCCTCAGCCAAGCGGTTCAACCATCGACCTGCAGTCCTGCTCATCCATTCATCGACACCAGGAACTCCTCGTTGCTGCGCGTGCCCTCCATGTGCTTCTTCACGAATTCCATGGCCTCCACGCTGTTCATGTCGGCCAGGTGCTTGCGCAGGATCCAGGTGCGCTGCAGCACCTCCTTGCCGTGCAGCAGGTCGTCGCGGCGGGTGCCCGAGCTGAGGATGTCGATGGCGGGGAAGATGCGGCGGTTGGAGATCTTCCGGTCGAGCTGGAGCTCCATGTTGCCGGTGCCCTTGAACTCCTCGAAGATCACCTCGTCCATCTTGCTGCCGGTATCCACCAGCGCGGTGGCGAGGATGGTGAGCGATCCGCCGTTCTCGATCTTCCGGGCCGCGCCGAAGAAGCGCTTGGGCTTCTGCAGGGCGTTGGCATCCACGCCGCCGCTGAGGATCTTGCCGCTGGCGGGCTGCACGGTGTTGTACGCGCGTGCCAGGCGGGTGATGGAGTCCAGCAGGATCACCACGTCGTGGCCGCATTCCACCAGGGCCTTGGCCTTCTCCAGGACGATGCCCGCCACCTGCACGTGCCGTGAGGCCGGCTCGTCGAAGGTGCTGGCGATCACCTCGGCCTTCACGCTGCGCGCCATGTCGGTCACCTCCTCGGGCCGCTCGTCGATGAGCAGCACGATCAGGTAGGCCTCCGGGTGGTTGGCGGCGATGGCGTTGGCCACATCCTTCAGCAGCACCGTCTTTCCGGTCTTCGGCTGCGCCACGATGAGGCCGCGCTGCCCTTTGCCGATGGGCGCGAAGAGGTCGAGCACGCGCATGCTGATGTCGGCCCCCTTCGGCGCGAGGTTGAATTTCTCGTCGGGGAACAGCGGCGTCAGGAACTTGAACGGCACCCGGTCGCGCACCCATTCGGGGTCGCGGCCATTGATGCGGTCGATCTTCACCAGCGGGAAGAACTTGTCGCCCTCGCGCGGCGGGCGCACGAAGCCGCTCACCGAATCGCCCAGCTTGAGGCCGTACTGCTTGATCTGCTGCTGCGTCACATACACGTCGTCGGGCGACGCCAGGTAGTTGTAGTCGCTGCTGCGCAGGAAGCCGTACCCTTCGGGCATCACCTCCAGCACGCCCTCGCATTCCACGAATGCATCGAAGGTGATCTGCTCGCGCTGCGGCTGGAAGGGGCGGTCCTGCCGCGGGGCGCCCTCGCCCGGGCGCTGCTGCTCGCCGCCCGGCTGCCGCTCCTGGCGGGGCTGGTCGCGGCGCTCCTCGCGTGGGCCACGGTCGTTCTGCTCGCGCCGCCGGTCGCCCGGCTCGTTCCGGTCGTCGCGCGGCCGCTGCTCGCCTTGCGCCGCCTGCCCGCGCTCCTGGCGCATGCGCTCTCGGCGCTCCCGCCAGCTCTCGCGCCGCTGTTCGCCCGGTGCGGGGGCCGGCCGCGCTTCGCCCGGGGCGCTTGGCGCCATGGTGCCAGCGGGCCGTTCCGAGGGGGCCGGCTCTTCCTTCTCATCGGCATCGTCCTCCTCCTCCTCCTCCTCATCGCCGTCCTCCTCCTCGTCGTCGTCATCGTCGTCATCGTCATCCACGGGCGGGGCCACGGGTTCCGGGTCGGGCTCCACCACCGGCTCGTCCGCATCGGCCAGGGCGATCAGGTCCTTCTCGTCGCCCCGGAAGGCGGGCCCGATGTGCTTTTCGCCTTCGTCCTTCTTGGCACCCTGGGCCTCCAGGATGCGGGCGATGAGGTCCTGCTTCTTCAGCGTGTCCGCTTTCTTCAGGTTCAGCTTCTTGGCGATGTCCTTCAGCTCGGCCAGCTTCAGGCCATTGAGCGCATCATGATCGTACATGAACGTGCGGTTGGTGGAAGGTGCGCAGGCATTCCGCCTGCGTGGAGCCCGTGGGGGCCTCCGAGGGTCAGTAAGCGGTCAGGTTTGGGTAGGCCACCGAGGTGGGGCCCGCCGGTATGAACGGCGCAAACCTAAGGTGAACAGGGATCCCCGCAAGCGGTCCACCGCCATCTTTGCGCACCGGCAACCCCTCATGCTCCAGCGCATCCAATCCGTCTTCCTGTTCATCGCCGCGCTGCTCAGCGGGCTCACCTGGCTCTTCCCCGTGCGCCGATGGGCCTTGGGCGAAGCGGCGGTCGTCTATCGGCCCTCCGGCGTATTCATGGCCGATGGGACGCCCATGGCCGATGCCGCGCTGCCCATCCCGTATTCCATACTGCATACGGTGGTGGCGGCGGTGCTGCTGGTGGCGGTATTCCTCTATGGCAACAGGCCGCGCCAGGCCCGCGTGGTGCGCGGCGGATGGCTCGTGGCCCTGCTGGCCGGCGTGCTGCAGTTCATCTCCTCGAATTCGCTGGATGCTTACCTCGGTGAGGGCGCGAAGGCCACCGGCACCTATGGCGCCTCCTTCTTCCTGCCCATCGGGGTGGTGGTTTTCGCGGTCCTCGCCGAGCGCGCCATCCGCAAGGATGAGCATCTGGTGCGCAGCGCCGACCGCTTGCGGTGAGGCGTGGCCCCGTTCAATGGATCGGCACCACGGCCACGCGCCGGCGGTCCCCTGAGGAAGCGGCCAGCGCCGGTGCGGTGCTGCGCTTGATGGCCCCGGCAAGCGCCTCGATGAGGCGCCGGCGGACGAAGGGCCTGCGCGCCACCAGGCTCACTTGCCGCACCGGCTCCGGATCGGCGAAGCACCGCACGTGCGGATCGTCGGGCGATACGCTCAGCTCCGGCACCAGGGTCATCGCCTCGCCATTGCGCACCAGCTGCTTCAGGGTCTCGATGCTGCCGCTCTCGTAGAGCAGGTTCGCATGCGTCCCCGAACTGGGGCTGCCGCAAAGGCTGAGGGTCTGCTCGCGGAAGCAATGCCCTTCGCCGAGCACCCAGAGGGACTCGCGCTTCAGCTGCTCGCGCCGCACCTCGCGCTGGCGCCAGAGGCGGTGCCCGGCGGGGAGGTAGGCGAGGAAGCGCTCCACGAAGAGCGGTACCTCTTCGATGTCCGGTGCGTCCACCGGCGTCACCACGATGCCCAGGTCCAGCTCGCCGCGGCGGAGCCCCTTCAGGATGCGGCTGGTCTTCCGCTCGTCGATGATCAGGCGCAGGTCCGGATGCTCCTCGGCGAAGCGCGGCAGGAACAGTGGCATGAGGTAGGGGGCCAGCGTGTGGATGACGCCGATGCGGCAGGTGCCCGCCAGTCCCGTATGCATCTCCGCCACCAGCGCCCGCAACTGCTCCGCCTCGCGGAGCACCGCCCGGGCCTGCGCCACCACCCGTTCACCCGCCTCCGTGGGGCGCACCGGCAGGGTCCTGCGGTCGAAGAGCTCCACATCCAGGTCCTCCTCCAGCTTGCGCACCTGCATGGTGAGCGTGGGCTGGGTCACGTGGCACGCTTCAGCGGCCCGGACGAATTGCCGGTGCTCGGCCAAGGCAACGATGTAGTGGAGCTGCTGCAGCGTCATGATAGCTCTGCTCTATTCCTTGTCGTCGTGGATCGGTCAAAGCTATTCTCCTCCGGTGGCTTCCACCGGCACCTTGTGCGCTGCGCTGAAGCGGCGGTAGGGCGGCGGCCTGCCGGATGGCCTTTTCACATGCGCTTTGCCTGGGCGCAACAGGCGGTTCACCCGCCGGAGGGTCCTTTGCGCCATGAACGGGTCGCTGACCGGATGGCGGAGGCGGGGTGGTCTCGCGGTGGCCGTGGTCCGAGGCATCCCATCCGAGGTCGCGCGTCTTTCCAGCTGGATGGAACCAGCACCGGGGTTGGCGGCTCGGCGGCCAGGGGGGGAGGCCAGCTCGGCGGCTGTGTTCCAAACCTGTCCCTTTTTCGTCCTTCCCATGGCACAGGGGTTTGTTTACTTTTGCATACGTTCCAAGGGAACGCCCCATCCACCGGTGACGCCTTCCTTGCCTGCCTTGCCTCCCCTGCGAAGGTTCCGCCCGGGGCTGCTGCGTGCAGCCATGGCGGTTGCGGGGGTCTTTGCCGCCGTGGTGGCCTGGTCGCAGAGCGCTGGAGATTACGGCTCATGGGCCTCGGGGGCATGGAATACCGCCGCCACCTGGCGCGTCTATGATGGCAGCAGCTGGGCCACCTCGCCGGCTGCAGCATCGGCTCCCGGAGCCACCAACAATGTCTACATCCGCACGGGCACCACGGTAACGGCCGCCTTCGGCTCCCAGTACTACTGCCAGAACCTCTTCGTGGAGGCCGGCGGGCGGCTCTACAACAACAACACCGGCGGCACCAACCTGTCCTATGTGCACGTGCTGGGCACCGCGCCCGGCTACACCGGGCAGATCGTCTGCGATGGCCAGATCGGCAACGGCGCCACCCTGGATGGCATCAGCCTCAGCATCGACGGGGCGAATGTGACCCTCAGCGGAACCGGCACCGTGGATGTGGCGCGGATCCGGAAGACCTTGACCGCGCATCCCACCACGCTGGCGGCGCTCACCACCACCAATTTCACCATCGCCCGCAACGTGAACCTCCGGTTCAGCTCGGGGACCACCACCATGCTGTACAACGGCGCGGGGGCGGCCTGCAACTTCAACGTCACCATCAACGCCGGATCCACCGTCACACTGGTGGGTGTCGGTACGGGCAATGTCTCCATGGATGGGTTGGCCGGTAGCGATGCCGCGCAATTGGGCGGCACCATCACGGTGAACGGCACCCTCATCATCCCGGGCATCTACTACGCCACGACGAACAATGCTTCGGCGACATACGTGTGCCGATTGGAGATCAACAACGGCGGCTTGGTGCGCGTGTCGCAGATTTCCGCGGGCCCCTCCGGTACTGCTTGGCATCGGATGATCGTGAATGCAGGAGGGACCTTGGAGATCACGGGGACGCCGACGGCCTGGCCCGCTTATTCCACCACGAACAACCAGTTTCAGTTCGTCAATAGCAGCCAAACCATCTACCCGGCTCTCGGTTCGCAGGACATCCGCAACGTGAACGGCGGGTACGGCAACCTGCGCATCCAGGGCAGCGGCGTGAAGCAGATCCTTGGGACGCTTCTGGTGAAGGGCGACCTCGAGATCCTGAACACCACCGGCTCGCCGGAGCTGGACGTGTCGGTGTCGAATTTCCAGGTGACCGTGTGGGGGAACTGGACCAACTACGGACCTGCGGGATTCAACGAGCGCACCGGCCTGGTGCTCTTCGGCAACGGCTCCACAGTGCCGCAGACCATCACCACCGGCGGCACGGGCGAGCAATTCTTCAACTGGCGCATCCACAAGACCACGGCGCAGCCGCTGGTGACCATGGGCAGCCCGGTGCAGGTGCTGAGCAACCTGGAATTGGGGGCCGCGGTGAACTTCTTCGGTGCCATCCTCGACCTCAACGGCCACCAGCTGACCATGTACAACCCGGCGGCGGGCGCCATTTCCACGGCATCGGGCTCCTTCGGCACCACGCGCCACATCCGCAGCGAGCGCACCGACAACAGTTCGCGTGTGCGATGGGACATCGGCACCACCGCCGGTCCGCACCTGGTGCCCTTCGGCACCTCGGCGGCCTACATCCCCTTCACCTTCGACCTGCTGAACGGCGATGCCGGCAGCGTCACCATGGCCACCTACGGCACCCCGCCGGATAACCAGCCGCTGCCCACCACGCCCACCCTGGTCACGGTGCTGCCCAGCTACCTGGGCTACATCCAGCCGGACAACAGCCCCGCCACGGTGGACCGCTTCTGGCAGATCGACCCCACCGGGTCGCCCATGGCCAAGCTCACCTTCACCTATGCGCCCACGGAGCTGCCCGCCGCGCCCTTCGACAATCCGCTGTCGATGCGCGCGCAGCGGTGGAACAGCACCGTGCCTTATTGGGAAGAGCAGCTGGAGGGAACGGCAGCCGCCTACTGGGCCGATGCCGATACCGTGACTGGCTTCGGCCCCTTCACCCTCACCAACATCATCTCCCCGCTGCCCGTGGAGCTGCTGCGCTTCACCGCCTGGCCGGAAGGGGATGCCGTGCAGTTGGCCTGGACCACGGCCTCTGAGCTCAACAACGCGCACTTCACCGTGCTCCGCAGCCGCGATGGCCATACCTATGAACCGGTGACCCGGGTGGCCGGGGCCGGCAACAGCCAGGTGGTGCGGGACTACCACGCCAAGGACCCCGCTCCATGGGACGGCCTGTCCTACTACAAGCTCCGCCAGACGGATTTCGACGGCACGTGGACCGAGAGCGATGCCGTGCCCATCCGGTTCGGGACCACGGCCGCGCCAGTGATCTATCCCAACCCGGCCCGGAACCTGGCGCAGCTGGCCGGCCTGCCGGTGGATTGGCAGGAGGTGCGCATCGTGGACGCCTCCGGGCGCGTGGCGGTTTCCCTGAGCCGTTCAGGTGACACGGACCGCTTGGAGCTCCCGGTGAGCGGCCTGGCACCCGGTGCCTATGCGGTGCTCATCCAAGGGAGCGGCTCCGGTCACGCGCTGCGCTTGGTGAAGGAGTGATCCTGCCGCCGGGCCGGCTTCCTGCCGCGTTTTTTCAACAAGTTGCCCATTCTCCCTCGCCGGGAGCGGCATTCGCCTCAATTTCGGGCTCTCTTCACATGCGGGAAACCTTGCCCCGCTTCATTTGCCCACCCCAATTCCCCAACCCATGATCTGTTCTGAACGAAATCGATGGCACGGTGCCGGACGGACGCGCTCGCTGAGCGGTGCGGTGATGCACCTGCTTGGAGCCCCGATGCGCACACTGCTTGGCGCCGCAGCTTTCGGCGCGGCCTTGACCGCACAGGCGCAGCCGGTGCCCTTCACCGGTGCCGCTTACACCCAGGATTTCCAGAGCATGACGGCGACCAACTTGACCCCGGCGGGCATTTCGGCCACCACCATGCTGGAGGTGAGCGCCCAGAATGGAGGCGGTTCGGTGACCGGGTGGTACGTCTACCATCAGAATAGCGGCACGCCGCGCTGGGGCAGGACGAATGGCGCTGCGAGCACGGGTTCCTTCTTCGTTATGTTCGATGGCCAGCCCACGCCGAAGCGGGCCTTGGGCTCCTTGGCCTCGGGCAGTGTGGCCACCGCGCTCGGCGTGGTGCTGCAGAACACCTCCGGGAGCACCATCAACAACGTCTCCATCACCTACAGCGCCTACATCAACCGCAACCCCTCCACCACGGTCAACAGCTTCCCGATGTCGTACCGGGTCAGCGCTGCCGGCGTTCTGGCCGGGAGCGGCACCGGTGATGGGACCTTCAACGATGCCGCCGGCTCTTGGATCAGCAGCACGGGCTTCAACACCCCCACAACCGGCACCGGCGCTCCCAATGCCACCCAGGCGGCCATCAGCCCGCTGTTCCTCATCGGTGGGGCGCCCATCACGGCCGACCTCACCGGCCTGGGCTGGGACAACGGCGAGTACCTCTACATCCGCTGGGAGGATACCGATGAGGGCGGGAGCGATGCCACGGCCGGTATCGGTGAATTCTCCATCGTCGCCACCTCAACGCCCACGGTGCTCACCGACCTCACCGGCTTCACCGCCGATTTCGGCAACGTGAACGTGGGCAGCAGCAGCGCGTCTTCCACCTTCAGCGTGAGCGGCAACAACCTCACGGCCAACCTGGAGGTGCTGGCACCCGCCGGTTTCGAGGTGTCGCTGGATGGCAGCACCTGGAACGTGAATCCGGTGGTGCTCACGCCCAGCGGCGGCAATGTGGCCGCCACCCCCATCTACGTGCGCTTCAGCCCGGGCGCGGCCGGACCCTTCGCGGCGGACGTCGCCTGCTCCAGCACCGGCGCCACCACGCAGAACGTCGCCGTGCAGGGCAATGGCATCGCGGTGGCAGCGCCCACCAAGCTCGTCATGACCCCGGTGAACGGCGGCAACCCCGTGGTGGACAACCTGCCCTTCAGCGTAACGGTGGAGGCGCGGGACGACGATGACAACCTGCAGAACGTGTCGCAGAATACCACCGTGCAGCTATCGGTCGACCAGGGCTTCGGCGCCCTCGGCGGCACCCTCACCGGCACCATCCTCAGCGGCACCAACAGCGTCACGTTCACCAACCTCACCTATTCGCCCTTCGACTTCGGTGTGGTGCTGCGCGCGCAGGCCACTGCCGGCGATGCGCTGGCCGATGCTTTCAGTGACCCCTTCGACGTGCTCGGCCCTGCGCAGGACCTCAGCTTCGCCAACGTGGCGCCCTCGGGCCTCACGGGCCAGGCCATCGGCGCATTCCAGGTTGACGCGTTGCGGTTCGATGCCACGGTGGCCACGGAGTATGCGGGAGCCATCACCCTTTCCCTGCTCAGCGGCCCCGGCAACCTGCTGGGCACGCTCACCCAGAATGCCATTAACGGATCGGCCACCTTCAACGACATCAGCTTCGATGCCCCGGGCCAGTACATCCTCAGCGCGAGCGCCGTGGGCCTCAACGGGAGCAACAGCCCGGCCATCGTGATCACCGATGTGCCGGCCATGATCGAGCTCATCCTCCCGCAGTATGCGGTGAACGGTGCCACCTCGGGCGTGCGCCTGCCTTACGTATGCCGGTTGGAGCTCTCCAATCTGGTGCCCAACGCCACCTATCGCTACATCGTGGGCGCGAGCACGAACCCCAGCCTGGGCCTGAGCACCGCCGCCGGCAACATGTACGCGATCAACAATGCGGCTGATGCCTTCGGCCATGTGGCGGGCCATACGGCCAGCAAAGGGATGAATGGCCAGTTGCTCACCGGTGATGAATTCGCGCCCTCGGGCAGCCGCTTCGCCGAGCTGACCACCGACGCCAATGGTGCCTACACCGGCTGGTTCAGCATGGTGCCCACGGGCAATGCCGTGTTCGACAACGGGAACGACGTGTACTTCTATGTGCAGCTGAACAACGGCTTCGGCGGGCTCACCATCACGAACTCGGTGCGCACCACGAACACGATCCGGATGATCATCCCGACCAGCACGGCGCGCGCGGCCTACGGCAGCTCATCGGCGGCGGCGGAGAACATGGTGTTCCTCTACGACAACGAAGCCGGCACCGGCCGTCCCATCTGGGGCAGCTGGGCCGAGAGCGACGGCATCGATCAGACCTACAGCACCTGGCATGATGGGAACGTGGACGGACAGGCCGGCCGTTGGGCCGCCTACCTGCCCACCACCCTGCCCAATGGCATCCGGCGCATCGAGCAGCGCAGCACGGCCACGGGCGACCTGGTGGACTGCCCTGGACTGAGCCCGAACGGCATCTGGTCAGGCGCAGGAAGCACCGTCAACCCGAGCGCGGGCACCACGCCCATCGCCTTCACCACCGGAGATGCGAATTTCGATGCGCCCACCACGTGGTACGCCGACGCCGACGGGGATGGCCTCGGTGACCCGAACGATACGCAGCTGGCCTGCGCGCAACCGGAGGACCATGTCGCTGTGGCCGGCGATGCATGCCCCTTGGTATCCGGCACCGTGGGTTCGCCATGCAACGATGGGGATGACGACACCATCAACGACCAGATCCAGGGCGATTGCACCTGCGCGGGCCAGAACGTGGACTGCGAGGGCACGCCCAATGGTCCGGCGCTTCCCGGATCCCCCTGCGATGACGAGGATCCCGCCACGGGCAACGACACCTGGGACAATGCCTGCAACTGCGTGGGCCAGCTCATCGACTGCGAGAACGTCGTTGGCGGACCCGCACTCCCCGGCACGCCCTGCGATGATGGCGATGGCGCCACCGGGAACGATACCTGGGATGCCAACTGCGTCTGCGTGGGACTGGCGCTGGACTGCGAAGGCGTGCCCGGCGGGCCGGCCATTCCCGGCTCGGCCTGCAACGATGGCAATCCGGGCACCTTCAACGATGTGTGGGACAACGGCTGCGTCTGCGCCGGCACGCCGGTGAGCTATGGCGTGGGCAACGTGGTGGTGCTCCAGGCCGGCAATGGAACGGGCAGCCTCACCAACACGGGCAACCCGATCGTGCTGCGCGAGTTCACCCCCACGGGCACCAGCACCTTCGACCTCCCCATCCCTTCGAGCGGTGCGGATCCCTTGGTGGTGAGCGGAACGGCGACTTCCGAAGGCCTGCTCTCCCGGTCCAGCGACCGTCGCGAGCTGGTCTTCGCCGGTTACGCCCAGACCCTGCCCGGCGCCAGCAACCTGCCTGGCACCACCGCGGCCACCGTGGGTCGTGCCGTGGGCACGGTAAGCGCCAGTGCGGCCTATGCGCGCGAAGCGGTCTCGTCCAGCTTCTTCAGTGGCGGCAACCCCCGCTCGGCAGGCGGTGACGGCACCGGCTATTGGGGTGCCGGTTCCAACACGGGCGTGGTGTACTACGGACCGGGCGCACCGGCCATCGTGAGCACCACGCTCACCAACAACCGCAGCACCGAGGTGTATGGCGGCCAGCTCTACTTCAGCACCGGGTCCGGCGCCACGCGCGGCATCTGGGCGGTGGGCACCGGGCTGCCCACGGGCACTGGCACCACCAGCACCAACGTGATCAACACCGGCGGCACCTCCAGCCCCTATGAGTTCGTGTTCAACGCCGGCGGCACCACCTGCTACATCGCCGACGACCGCGCCGTGGCCTCGGGCGGCGGTATCCAGCGCTGGGACCTGGTGGGCGGCGTGTGGACGCTGAGCTACACCCTGGGCACCGGCGGCACCTCCGGCGCGCGCGGCGTGGAGGTCGACTTCAGCGGTGTCGTCCCCATCGTCTACGGCATCACCGCCGATGGCGGCGGACGCCTGATCCGCATCGATGACACCGGCGCGGGGAGCTCCGCCGTCACCCTGGCCACCGCACCTGCGAACACCGCCTTCCGCGGCGTGGCCCTGGCCCCGCAGGATTGCGATCCGCCGGTGGTGAACGTGACCACGAACAGCCCCATCTGCGCGGGCGATGCGCTCACCCTTACGGCGAACGCGACAGGGGTGGGGACCCTGTCCTACTTCTGGCAAGGCACGGGGACCCTCGTGCCGGTGGATCCCGCCTCACCCAATGTGTCCTTCCTCGGTGCGGCAACGGGAACCTACTACGCCACCGTCTCGAGCGGCTGCGGCAGCACCACGGTGCCCGTGGAGGTGGTCGTGAACGCCCCGCCCACGCTCTCTGCGGCCATCACCCCGGCCAGCTGCCCGGGCCAGAGCGACGGTGCGATCGACCTGACGGTGACCGGCGGGACCGGTTCGCCGACCTTCGATTGGGTGAGCACCATCCCATGCTCCTTCGCTGCGCAATGCCCGGGTTCCATCGGCATCTGCCAGATGGGGGTTTGCGGAGGCATGAACCTCACCGAGGACCTCAGTGGCCTGCCTGCCGCTTCCTACACGGTGACCGTCACCATGGGCGGTTGCACGGTGACGGAGACCTTCACGGTCGGTTACCTGAACCTCGACACCGACGGCGACCTGATTCCCGACTGTGTGGACAGCTGCCCCACCACGCCCGGCCAGATCGGCTCGGCCTGCGACGACAGCAACCCGAACACGGTGCTCGATGTCCTCGACGGCAGCTGCACGTGCGCGGGCCAGGCCTGCACCACCGACCTCGACCTGATCTGGCAGCCCGATGGCGTGAGCAGCATCACCTGGGAGCTCCGCCAGCAGGGCACCGACATCCTGGTGCAGGCCGGCGGCGGCATCTATCCGGAGACCCCCGCCTACAGCGAGGCCACCTGCCTGCCCGACGGCTGCTTCTACCTGGTGGTGACCGATGATGCCGGCGACGGCATCGCCGGCGGCGGCTACCAGCTGAAGATCAACAGCGGCGCGCGCATCATCGACAACCTCACCGATGCCTTCGGCAGCGGCGGATTCACTACCGGCTACACCAGCCAGGTGGCCAATGGCGAGGGCTTCTGCCTGCCCCTGGGAAGCGACCGCCTGATCTTCACCAGCTGCGACCGCGTGGACTGGAAGACCAGCCCCTGCGGCGGCGAGTTCGTGGTGGCCAACACCAACGCGGCCGTGAGCGCCCAGTACGGCGTGAGCAATGCCAACAGCGGCTACCAGATGTGGTGGTTCGACCCCAACGGCGGCTACAGCTTCAAGCGCTTCCAGAGCCACAATACCTCCAACGGCCTGCCCGCCAGCGCCACCCGCGCCTGCCACTTCCAGCTCAACAGCTGGAGCGGCAACCAGCTGCAGGAGGGCGTGGTGTACAACGTGAAGGTGCGCGGCCGCATCGCCGGCAACTACCTGCCTTGGGGACCGGCCTGCCGACTCACGGTGAACAACGCCGCTGCGCAATGCCCCCGCACCAAGCTCATGGACATCCCCGGCAACCAATACCTGAGCTGCGGACAGACCCGCCCGGTGGGCACCAGCCAGGCCAGCCTGGTGCATGCCAGGCCCGTGCGCCGCATGAACGCCAACTGCAACTGGGTGAGCGCCAACCGCTACCAGTTCCGCTTCCGCCTGCCCTCCGAGAACTTCGAGCTGGTGAAGACCAGCGCGCTGGGCAAGTACTTCGTGAACACCAATGGACTGCAGTGCGACAAGACCTACGAGGTGGACGTGCGCGCCAGCTTCGATGGCGGCGCCACCTGGTGCCACAGCAGCAATCCCTGGGGCGATGTGTGCCTGCTCACCACCACCTGCAGCAATGCACTGGCTGAGGAGGGCACCGGCACCGGCACCGCAGCCGGCACCCTGCGCATGTACCCCAACCCCAACCAGGGCGACCAGCTGATGCTGGGCCTGAGCGCGGTGGCTGAGGGCGTGCAGACGGTGAGCATCGACATCTTCGACCTGTTCGGCAAGCGCGTGGCGGCCCGCACCATCCCCGTGCAGGACGGCTTCGTGAACAGCGTGCTGGAACTGAACGGCGAGCTCGCCAACGGCATGTATGTGGTGAGCATCACCGCCGGTACCGACAGCTACACCGAGCGGCTGGTGATCCAGAAGTAGCTCGTTCATCGCTGAAACGGAGCCCCCGTGCCGACAGGCGCGGGGGCTTCGGCTTTTACCGACCTTCGCGCACCATGCTCGGCCTTCAACTCCCCACCGACCCGCGCTGGGCGCAGCTCGTCCGCCAGGACCTGCCCGAGCTGCTCACCGATCATGCCTGGTGCGAGCAGAAAGCCGCCAGCAACGCCATCAGCATGATCGTGCGCTATCCCGAGCTGAGCGAGCTGGTCACCGAGCTCACCCGCATCGCCCAGGAGGAGCTGGAGCACTTCGGCCAGGTGGTGGACCGCATCCACGCACGGGGCTGGACGCTGGGCCCCGAGCGCAAGGACCACTACGTGAACGAGCTCATGCAGTTCGTGCGCAAGGAGGGCGGTCGCGAGGAGCGCCTGGTGGACCGCCTCCTCTTCAGCGCCATGATCGAGGCCCGCAGCTGCGAGCGGTTCAAGCTGCTCACCCAGGAGTGCGACGACCCGGAGCTGCGCGCCTTCTACCGCGACCTCATGGAGAGCGAGGCGGGGCACTACGCCACCTTCATCGGCTTTGCCCGGGCCTACGGCGGCCGGGTTGACGTGGACCAGCGCTGGAGGGAGTTCCTGGCGTACGAGGCCGAGGTGGTGAGCCGCTACGGCAAAGCCCCCACGATGCATGGCTGAGGCGCGCGCCCCCCGCGAGATCACCGCCGAGGTGATCTCCATCGGCGATGAGCTGCTCATCGGCCAGACCATCAACACCAATGCCGGGTGGATGGGTGAGCAGCTCTCGCTCATCGGCATCCGGCCGGTGCGCGTGCGCACCATCGGCGACGACCGCCAAGCCATCCTCGACGCCCTTGGCGATGCCACGGCGCACGTGGTCCTCATCACCGGCGGACTCGGTCCCACCAAGGACGACATCACCAAGCGGGTGCTGTGCGAGCACTTCGGCACGCGGCTCATCCGCCATCCGCACATCGAGGCGCGCATCGCGGCCTATTTCCAGAGCATCGGGCGGGATCCGTTGGAGGTGAACCTCGCCCAGGCCGACCTGCCCGAGGCCTGCACCGTGGTGCCCAATGAGCGCGGCACGGCCAGCGGCATGTGGTTCGAGCGCGACGGCCGCGTATTCGTGAGCATGCCCGGGGTGCCCTACGAGATGAAGGCCATGATGGAGAAGCACGTGCTCCCCGAGCTCCGCAGGGCCTTCGCACCGCCCGCCATCGTGCACCGCACCATCCTCACCACGGGCCTCGGCGAGAGCCACCTGGCCCAGCGCATCGCCGCCTGGGAGGACAGCCTCGCCGAAGAGGGCATCAAGCTGGCCTACCTGCCGAGCCCCGGCCTGGTGAAGCTGCGGCTGAGCACCTATGCGAACAACGACCCGCGCGGGGCGCGCGACCGGGTGGACCGCAAGTCCGACCAGCTCTACCGGCTCATCCCCGAGCTCATCTTCGGCGAAGGGGAGGAGCGCCTGGAGCAGGTGGTGGGGCGGATGCTCAAAGAGCGCGGCCAGACCCTTTCCATGGCCGAGAGCTGCACCGGAGGCTATGTCAGCCACCTCATCACCAGCATCCCGGGCAGCTCGGCCTACTTCACCGGCGGCGTGGTGAGCTATGCCAATGCGGTGAAGATGGAGGAGCTGGGCATCCCCAGCGACATGCTGGAGCTGAACGGAGCCGTGAGCCAGCCTGTGGTGGAGCGCATGGCCTCGGGCGTGCGCACGGCCCTGCGCACGGACTGGAGCCTGGCCCTGAGCGGCGTGGCCGGGCCGGAGGGCGGAACCCCGGAGAAGCCCGTGGGCACGGTGTGGATCGCTGTGGCCGGCCCCGATGGCGTGGAGGCCCTCAAGGGCTACTTCCCCGGCACGCGCGACCTGGTCATCAAGCGAAGCGCCCTGGCGGCCCTCAACCTGCTGCGCAAGAAGCTGAACGGCTGAAGCCTAAGGCTTGTAGGCCACCATGGCATTGCCCAGCGCGTAGCGGTCGCGCGTGCGCTTGCGGTTGCGTGCGGGCCATCCGGTGCGTTCCACCGCCCAGGCGAAGGCCCGGAAGAACCGGTTCCCCCAGCCGCTCGGGAAGAACTTGTTCAGGGTGTCCATGAGCACATCGGCATGCCCGCCGAACGACTCCAGGTGCTGCACCTCCAGGCCGGCCTGCTCCGCCAGCCAGCGCAGCCCCGGGCCGGTGGGGTGGCTGTATTCGTAGGGATACTCGCCGATCCAGTTGATGAAGGTGCTGGTGATGATGAGCTTGCCGCCGGGCTTCAGCACGCGCGCCAGCTCCCGCATGAAGGCATCCGGGCGCTGGATGTGCGGGATCATGTCCGTGGCCAGCACGGAGTCGAAGCGGCCATCGGGGAAGGGCAGGCGGTCCGCCGCGTTCAGGTCGAGCTGGAGGTCGAGGTTATCCAGCCCATGCACCGATCCGGGGTAGTCCACGCACATGGATTCGGTGGTGAGGGGCGCATACACCTCGTAGTAGGGCGCCGGGCCGCAACCGATGTCGAGCAGCGCCCCCCGCAGGTGCGCCTGGAGCAGCGGCAGGTAGGCTTTGCGCTGAAGCTCAGCGATATAGAACGATCCCGGATAGGTGCGGCGCAGGTTGAGCCGGAATTCGCCGGTGGCAGGGTCCCTCACCAGCCTGGTAGGGCGCCATTGCTCGGGGTTACGCATGGGGGGGGCGGGCGAGAGGGTGGCCCGCAGGCCGTGAGCGCCGGGTTGCCGGCGCGAGGCCGCAAAAGTAGAAGGTCTCGCTGCCCGAAGGAAGGGGTTGCGCATCGGACAGACGCCGATGAACATCAGGCCATGCAACAACCTACGGTTCCATTCCCTACATTTGCGCCCCCGCAATCCGGAACGCCATGTCCAAAGTCTGCCAAATCACCGGCAAGAAGGTCATCACCGGCCACAAGGTGTCGCACTCGAACATCAAGACCAAGCGCACCTTCGCCCCCAACCTCCAGGACCGCAAGTTCTTCATCCCCCAGGAGAACAAGTGGGTGACCCTGCGCGTGAGCACCGCCGGCATGCGCACCATCAACAAGATCGGCATCGCCGAGGCCCTCAAGCGCGCCCGCGCAAAGGGCTTCCTCAGCGCCTGATTCTCAACCGCTAGCACCCCGAAGCCATGGCCAAGAAAGGGAACCGCGTACAGGTGATCCTGGAATGCACCGAGCACAAGACCTCGGGCCAGCCCGGCACCAGCCGCTACGTCACCACCAAGAACCGCAAGAACACCTCCGAGCGCATCGAGTTGAAGAAGTACAACCCGATCCTGCGGAAGATGACCGTTCACAAAGAGATCAAGTAAGCCATGGCAAAGAAGACCGTTGCTACCCTGAAGAAGGCGGATGCCAAGACCTTCACCAAGGTCATCCGCATGGTGAAGAAGGACACCGGCGGCTACGCCTTCGTGGAGCAGGTGCTGCCCACCGACGAGGCGGACAAGCTCCTCGCCGGAAAGTGATTCCCCCTACCATCGCGAAAAGGCCCTCCTGGCGTGCCGGGAAGGCCTTTTCGAGCATTGTGACGGACCATGGCATTGTTCGGACTCTTCGGAAGGAAGAAGGAAGCGGCCCAGGCCGAGGCTGAACGGAAGGACCTGGACAGCGGGCTGGAGCGCTCGCGCGAGGGCTTCTTCGGCAAGCTCACGCGCGCCATCGCCGGCAAGAGCACGGTGGATGAGGAGGTGCTCGACAACCTGGAGGAGGTGCTTGTGGGGAGCGACGTGGGCGTGGAGACCACCCTGCGCATCATCGACCGCATCCAGCAGCGCGTGAAGCGCGACAAATACGTGGGCACGGGCGAGCTCAATGCCCTGCTGCGCGAGGAGATCGCCGCGCTGATGAAGGATCCCGCACCCATGGACCCGGCGGTGAAGCCCTACGTGATCATGGTGGTGGGCGTGAACGGCGTGGGCAAGACCACGACGATCGGCAAGCTGGCGCACGCCTTCAAGAAGGAGGGCCGCAGCGTGCTGCTGGGCGCCGCCGACACCTTCCGAGCCGCCGCCGTGGACCAGCTCACCATCTGGAGCCAGCGCGTGGGCGTGCCCATCGTGTCGCAGGGCATGAACGCCGACCCGGCCGCCGTGGCCTACGATGCCGTGGAGAGCGCCAAGGCGAAGGGCGCCGACGTGGTGATCATCGACACCGCCGGGCGCCTGCACAACAAGGTGGGCCTCATGAACGAGCTCACCAAGATCCGCAACGTGATGCGCAAGGTGGTGCCCGATGCGCCCCATGAGGTGCTGCTGGTGCTCGACGCCAGCACCGGCCAGAACGCCATCGAGCAGGCGAAGCAGTTCACCAAGGCCACGGACGTCACCGCACTGGCCCTCACCAAGATCGACGGCACCGCCAAGGGCGGCGTGGCCATCGGCATCAGCGACCAGTTCAGCATCCCCATCAAGTACCTCGGGGTGGGCGAGGGCATCGACCACCTGCAGGTCTTCGACAAGCGCGCCTTCGTGGATGCGCTGTTCAAGGCGTGACCGGCGCCAACGCGAAGGGGCGCCACCGCAGCAGCGCCCCTTGCCGTAAGCCTGGCGGCTCCGCTTACTTCTTCACCAGCGGGTTGCCCTTGGCATCCTTGAACTTGTTCGTGGCCACCATGATGAGGTCCACGAGCGACCAGATGCCGCAGCCGCCGAGGGTGAGCAGTTGGATCACACCGGTCATGGTGTGGCCGGTGTAGAACCGGTGCACGCCGAGGTTCCCCAGGAACAGGTTGAGGAGCAGGGTGGTGAGCCAATCCTTGCCTTCGGTGGGTGCGTTGCTGTTTTCCATGCTTGAGTAGGTTTGGTTTTTTTCGCTCCGCGCAAGGGCGCACGGGGCATTCGGCTCACAAGATAGAAACGGCCCCGGATCGGCAAAGCCGGGCCGCCGAGGGCGCCGCGTGCCCCCCTTCGCCCTACTTTCGGGCGATGAGCGAGACACCAGTCCAGGTTCCGCCGCCGGCCCCGGGCGGCGCTGATGACAAGACGGTGGCCATCGTGGCCTACCTCTCCCTGATCGGCTTCGTGGTGGCCCTGGTGCTCCACAACCAGCGCAAGAGCGCGCTGGGGGCCTACCACCTGCGCCAGGCCCTGGGCATCGTGGTATGCTCGGTGGTGATGAGCATCCTCGGCATCATCCCCTTCGTGGGTTGCCTGGTGCTGCCCGTGCTGGGCATCGGCATCCTGGTGATGTGGATCATGGGCATCGTGGCCGCCGCCAATGCGGAGATGAAGCCCGTGCCGCTGCTGGGCGAGCGCTTCCAGGAGTGGTTCAGCGGGGCCTTCGATTGAGCGCCCCTCGGCACCTGCCGCGCAAGGTGGGCTAGCTTTGCGGCCCCGCATGAAAGCCCGCACCCTCAAGCGCACCAAGGTCAACGTCGTCACCCTGGGCTGCTCCAAGAACACCTTCGACAGCGAGGTGATGATGGCCCAGCTGAAGGCCAACGGCATCGCCGTGGAGCACGAGGCCGAGCGCGGCGACCACAACGTGGTGGTGATCAACACCTGCGGCTTCATCGAGAACGCCAAGCAGGAGAGCATCGATACCATCCTCTCCTGGGCCAACGCCAAGGACCGCGGCGAGGTGGAGAAGGTGTACGTGACCGGCTGCCTCAGCCAGCGCTACGCCCCCGAGCTCAAGGAGGGCATCCCCCAGGTGGACGCCTGGTTCGGCACACGCGACCTGCCCCGCCTGCTCAAGACCCTGAAGGCCGACTACAAGCATGAACTGGTGGGGGAGCGGCTGCTCACCACCCCCGCCCACTTCGCCTACTTCAAGATCAGCGAGGGCTGCGACCGCAAGTGCTCCTTCTGCGCCATCCCCCTCATGCGCGGCCAGCATGTCAGCACGCCCATCGAGCAGCTGGTGACCAACGCGCAGAACCTGGCCAGGCAAGGGGTGAAGGAGCTCATCCTCATCGCGCAGGACCTCACCTACTACGGGCTGGACCTCTACAAGAAGCGTAACCTCAGTGAGCTTCTCGCGCGCCTCAGCGATGTAGAGGGCATCGACTGGATCCGCCTGCACTACGCCTTCCCATCGGGCTTCCCCATGGATATCCTGGACGTGATGCGCGAGCGGAGCAACATCTGCAACTACCTGGACATGCCGCTGCAGCACGGCAGCACCCGCATGCTCACCCGCATGCGCCGGGGCATCACGCAGGAGAAGACCGAGGCGCTGGTGAACACCATCCGCGACAAGGTGCCCGGCATCGCCATCCGCACCACGCTCATCGCCGGCTTCCCCGGCGAGACCGAGGCCGATCACGAGGACAACCTGCGCTGGATCGAGCGCATGCGCTTCGACCGCTTGGGCGCCTTCACCTACAGCCACGAGGAGCAGACCCACGCCTTCACCATGGACGATGACGTGCCCGACGAGGTGAAGGCGCAGCGCGCCCAGGAGATCATGGAGCTGCAGGGGGGCATCAGCCTCGAGCTGAACCAGGCCAAGGTGGGCAAGGTCTTCAAGGTGCTCGTGGACAAGGCCGAGGGCGGCCACTACATCGCCCGCACCGAGTTCGATTCACCCGAAGTGGACAACGAGGTGCTGATCTCCACCAAGGGCAGCTACCTGCGGGTGGGCGACTTCGCCGAGGTGCGCATCACCGAGGCCAACGAGCACGACCTGCGGGCGGAGGTCGTCTAGCATCGGAAGTTGTGATGATGGGGCCAGCTCAGGCTCAGCCTTCACTGCCGGCAAGCGGCCCTGCTTGGTCCTGCAGCTGCAGCAGCAGGCGCTCGCGCAGCTTCGCGATCTCCACCCGTTGATGCATCAGGGCTTCCAGCAGCACCGGGATCTGGTCGCAATGGCATGCGCTATCGCGCGTGGCCTCCGCGATGGATGAAGCACGGGCAGGGCACGCATCCGCATCGCGCACCACGTGGAGATGCGGCCTTCCGAACCGGCTGCTTCCTGAGTCCATCAGCTTGGGTTTCGGGCGGGCTCCGGAGGCGTGCTCCCGTTCGGGTACACATTGATCAGCAGCGGAGCGGGATGGATGAAGCCGGTCAGCATGGCCGAGGAACCGATGCCTCAAAGCACGCTGCGCGGATCGGTCCGGTCAATAGAACATTGGTTGACAAGGGCAGTGGCGCCGGTGGTGGCATTCGCTATCGCGAAGGCTTCTGCCCTTGATGGTAGGGAACAGGAAGGGCCGCTACCACTCTTTCAGCCGGATGCCTACCGCTCGTAGTAGCGGTTCACCGCTTCGGTGCGGTTGCTCACGTGCAGCTTGCCGTAGATGCGGTGGATGTGCTGTTTCACCGCCCCTTCGGTGATGCCGAGCCGCTGCGCGATCTCCTTGTAGAGCAGCCCCTGCGCCAGCTGCTCCAGCACGGCGAATTCCCGCTCACCCAGCTCCACGCTCAGCGGGTGGCGCGCGGCGGGCACGGGCCTGAAGTGCCGCACCACGCGCCGGGCCACGCTCATGCTCATGGGCGAGCCGCCTTGGGCCACCTCGCGCACGCCCTGCACGATCTCATCTGGCGATGCGTTCTTGAGCAGGTAGCCGTTGGCGCCGGCCTTGAGGGCCTCGAAGACCTTGTCATCGGTATCGTTCACCGTGTACATCATGAACTGCGTGGCGGGCCACCGCGCGCTGAGCCGCCGCACGCCCTCGATGCCATCCGCGCCGGGCAGGTTCACATCCATCAGCACCACGGCGGGTGCGTCGTCATCGGCCACGGTCTCGGCATCCTCCACGCAGTCGTGCGTGCCCGCCAGCCGCATCCCGGGCGTGGCCAGGAACACCGCGGCGAGCATCTCGCGGATGCGCTCATCATCCTCCACGATGCGCAGGGTCAATGGCTGGTTCATGCAGGGCTCGCCGCGGCCGTTTGGCGCGGGCGATGATGCGAAGGTGCGGGCCCACGGCACGCGCATCAAGCTAACTTTCGTTCAGCCCTGCGCGCAGCAGCACCCGGGTGCCGCGTTCCTCGCCGGTGATGCGCAGGTCGGCGCCGATCTCCTCCGCGCGCTTCCGCATGTTCTGCAGGCCGTGGCCGCGCGGCTTGCGGTCCGACCGCTCCAGGCCCTTGCCGTCGTCGGCGATCTCCACGTGGAAGGCCCCCTCCCAGCTCAGGGTGAGGCGCACGTGGCGCGCATCGGCATGCTTCACCACGTTGTGCAGGGCCTCCTTCACGATGAGGAAGAGGTTGCGGCGCTGCTGCGCGGTGAGCTGCAGGTCGGGGAGCGCGGCATCGGCGCGCAGCTCCAGGGCGATCCGGTAGGCATCCAGGTACCCGCGCGCATAGGAGCCGATGTAGGCCACAAGGTCATCCAGGCTCCCTTGGTCGTCCTGCAGCGACCAGATGATGTGGCGCATGCTGGCGATGAGCTCCTCGGCAGTGCCGGCCTGCTCGCGCAGCAAGGCGCCGGCATCGCCGGCAAGGCCCCGCTGCAGGGCCATCTCGCTCCGCAGCTTCAGGGCGCTGAGGCCCACGCCGAGGTCGTCGTGCAGGTCGCGGCTCACCTGCTCGCGCACGCGCAGCTCGGCGATGGTGCGCTCCTGCTCGGCGCGCTGGGCGTGCAGCTCGGCGAGGTGCCGCTGGTGGCGCTGGCGGGCGCTCACCACCAGGTAGATGCCCGTGAGCGCGGCGAAGGCGAGCACGCCCGCCACGATCAGCAGCAGGCGCGTGCGCCGCTCGCCCTCAAGTCGCACCTCCATGCGCTCACGCTCCATGCGCTCCACTTCCAGCGCGTTGTCCGCGCGGATCAGCTCGGCCTGCGTGGCCAGCGCCGAACGGATGTTGTTGGCGGTGATGGTGCTGTCGATGCGGTGCCAGGCGGCCATGTGGCCGAGCGCGCCCTCGGGGTCGCCGATGGTGCGGCTGGCCTGCGCGGCCATGCGGGCGAAGTTGCGCTGGGTGACCAGGCCGACCCCCGCGCGATGGGCCTCCAGGTAGTCGCCCGCGAGCCGGAGCGCTTCGCGTGCCTGAGCGGCTCGGCCGGCCTCGGCAAGCGCCAGCGCGCGGCCCACCAGGGCATCCACGCCGATGTCGTGGTCGCGCGCTGCATCGGCCGTGGCCCAGGCATGATCATACCGCATCAGCGCGGAATCGGCATGGCCGGCCTTGAGCGCGATGTTGCCGAGGGTCCAATGGGCCACGGCGATGGCGCGCGCCGCTTCCACCTGCTCGGCCAGGCGCAGCGAGAGCCGCGCATGGTGGCGGGCGCTGTCGAGCATGCCCAGCGCGCTGAGGTAGCTGCCCAGGTTGCCGTGGATATGATGCAGCTCCGTGACCGGGTAGCGCGCGGCAGGATGGTGCGGGAACCAGTGCAGGGCGGATCGCAGGTAGGGCAGGGCCTCCCGGCTGTCCTGGATATTCTCATGCAGCAGGCCCTTCAGGTTGAGCGCGTTCGCGATGAGCGTGCTGTCGCCGAGCCGCTGCGCCAGCCGTTCCGCTTCCTCCAGGTCGCGCATGGCCTTGTTGAAGAGGCCTTCGTAGTAGAGCACCTCGGCGCGGTAGGCGAGCAGGTAGTGCCGCTCTTCATGGTCCTTCTCGGGGTCGGTCATCGCCAAGGCCGCGTTCAGCAGCATGGTGGCCGAATCGCCATGGAAGGCGTCCATCTGGGCGATGATGCGCGCCATCTGGCGGTCCAGATCGGCATTGGCGAAGGGCGGCAGCCGGCGCATGCCGAGCACGGCGGGCTGGGCGAGCGTGCCTTCAGCGGCCAGGCAGGCCAGCGCCAGGACCAGGCCGAGCGCGCGGCGGCTCATCGTCCGAAGTAGCGGTTCACCGCCTCGGTGCGGTTCTGCACGTGCAGCTTGCCATAGATGCGGTGGATGTGCTGCTTCACGGTGCCGGTGGTGATGCCCATGCGCTCGCCGATCTCTTTATAGAGCAGCCCCTGTGCCAGGAGTTCCAGCACCGCGCGCTCCCGCTCGCTGAGGTCCGCCTCGGTTCCTGCGCCGCTGGGCGACGGCCGGAACTGCTGCACCACGCGCCGCGCCACATGGGCGCTCATGGGCGCTCCGCCGGCGTGCAGTTCGCGGACGGCGGTGATGATCTCATCGGGCGTGCTGTGCTTCAGGATGTACCCGTTGGCGCCTGCCTTGAGCGCCTCCAGCACGCGCTGGTCATCGTCGTGCACGGTGTACATGAGGAATTGCGTGCCTGTGCAGCGCACGCTCAGCTGCCGCACGCAGTCGATGCCGCTCTGGCCGGGAAGGTTGATGTCCATGAGCACCACATCGGGGCAGTTGGCCTTCAAGCGGAGCAAGGCGTCCTCTGCGGTGCTGTGTATCGTGAAGGGCTCCATGCCCTCCTCGAGTTCGAAAAGGGTCCGCAGCGTCTCGCGGATGATCTCATCGTCCTCGACGATGCTCACTTGAATGGTATGTTCCTCGGGCATCGGGGCAAAGCTGCGCCGCTGTTCAGGCCGTGGCAATAGAACGAAGGTTAGTGCCCGCGCGCAGCGGCAGGCGGAGGTGGATGGCCGTGCCCCGCTCGGCGCGCAGTTCCATGGAGCCGCCGAGGGCGGTGATGCGCCGGCGCATATTGCGCATGCCGTTGCCCGTGCCGTGCTCGGTGGCGGCGGGCAGCCCCAGCCCATCGTCGGCCAGGGTGAGGAGCAGGCCATCGGACCAGCGCACCGTGATGGTGAAGCGCCCGGCCCGGGCGTGCTTCACGGTGTTGTGCAGGGCTTCCTTCATGATCAGGAAGAGGCTGCGCCGCTGCTCGGTGGTGAGCTCGGCCTGCGGGAGGTCCGGTGCGATGTCGATGGTGAGCGCCAGCCCGTGATGGTCGCAATAGGTGCGGGCGTAACTGGTGGCGTACACGAGCAGGTCCTCCAGGCTGGCCTGCTCGCGATCGAGCGCCCAGATCATCTGGCGCATGCTGCCGATGAGTTCTCCCGCTGTTGCGGCCAGGGAGGCGAGCTGCTCGCGCTTGACGGGGTCCTGCTCCACCCGCAGGGCCATCTCGCTGCGCAGCTTCAGGCCGCTGAGGCCGGCGCCGAGGTCGTCGTGCATGTCGCTCGCGATGCGTTCCCGCTCGCGCAGCACGGCCTGCTCGCGCTCGAAGCGCTGGCGCTGTTCGCGCAGCCTGCGCCGCGTGTAGGCGCGCAGGCCGAGAAAGGCTGCCAAGGCCGCAACGGCAGCCGCTCCGAGCCTGAACCACCAGGTGGCCCACAGGGGCGGCAGCACCTGCAGGCGGATGCCCAGGGGGCGGGCCGACCACCGGTTGCCCCCGGTCCCCGCGCGGATCTCCACCCGGTGCTCGCCGATCGGCAGCTGGTCCAGGTTGATCCGCGCATCCTCCCCCAAGGTGCGCCAGGCGCTGTCCGTGGCGGGCAGCCGGTACGCCATGCGGATGCCCTGGCCGGCAGGGAAGGGCAGTGTGCCCAGCTCGATGGAGAGCGATCGCCGGTCGTAGGGCAGCTGCACGGTGCTGTCCGCTGGCCACGCGGCATGCTGTGCGCCCAGGAATCGGATGTCGGTGACCACCGGGGCCGGCGCGATGGCCTGCCCGGCCCAGTCCGGCGGGAGGTCGAGGATGTAGCGGCCGATGGCGCAGAGCAGCGACCCATCGTGGTCGGCGGCGATGGCCGACAGCCGCCCCTGCGAGGCGATGGAACGCGGCAGCTCGATGGTGCGCAGTTCGCCGGTGGACGGCGTCAGCCGCGAAAGGCCTTCATTCGTCCGGATCCAGAGGAGGCCCTCCCGGTCAAGGGCCAGCTGTTCGATGCGGTCCCCTGCAAGGCCGTCGCTGCGGGTGAGCCATCCGATTCCGTCCGATCCCGGGGGCAGCACGCCCAAGCCGCCCGTGAGCGTGCCGATGTAGAGGGTGCCATCGGGGTGCACCTCCAGGCTGCGCACCACGCCGTAGGCGGTGCCGGTGCTGTCGGGCTCGTGAAGGATGCGCTGCACGATGGCCTCACCGGCGATGCGCATGGCGCCGTATCCGTTGTTGAAGCCCAGCCAGACCTCCCGGCCCGCGCTGGCCGCAGCGAGCAGCTGGGCGGTGGGCAGCGGTTCGCCCCCGAATGCGGCCCTGCGCACGGCCGGTCCGTTGCCGGTGACCTCGAACAGCCCCTTGGTCCAGGTGCCCACCCAGGCCTTGCCCGGAGCGATGCGCTTGATGAAGGCGGTACGCGTGGCCATCATGGCCCCGGCCGAGTCGATGAGCCAGGGGAGCGACCGGTAGGCCGGGGAGGCACCATCCCAATGGAACACCCCGGCGGCGCTGCCCACCAGCCAGCCGTCGTTCCACGGCTCGGCGGCCACGGGCATGTTGCCCCAGCGCAGCGCTTCGGCATCGCGCGAGGCCTTCTCCAGGCTGGCGGTGCGCCAGCGGCCCTTGGCCCGGTCGAGCACGGCGAGCCCGTCGCCGTCCGTGCAGACGAGGAGCTCATCGGCGGCGGCCACCAAGGCGAGCGCTGACCGCGCCGCCTGCATCGGCACGGTCCACGCTTCGATCCCTGCATTGCGCGGGTCGAGCACGTTGAGCCCGTCGATCGTGCCGATCCAGATGCGGCCCTGTCTGTCCTCCAGCCAGCTCTTGGCATTGGCCGAGGTGATGCTCCAAGGCTCATCGGGCGCATGCCTCACCGGCATCCATCCGCCATCGCGCCGGCGGAGCTGCAGGTCGTGCGTCCAGCGGCTCGCCCAGAGACGCCCCGTGCGGTCGCGGGCCAGGAATTGGAGCGTGGCCTTGGGCAGTCCCTGGCCGATCGGCTCATCGAGGGTGATGCGCCCCGTGCGGTCCATGCCGTGCAGCCGGTAGTCCGCGGTGGAAAGCCAGATGAGGCCGCAGGCGGGGTCGGGGGTGGGCGTTGAGGCGCGCGGGTCCGCGAGGCAGGGGTAGGGGAAGCCGGCCGTGGGCCGCTCCACCAACCGCTGGGCCGCGGCATCATAGAACACGATGCCGTCTGCCGCCGTGATCCATAGGCCGTTGAGCACGGTGTCGCGCACCAGGTGGGTGGCGCGTGGCGGCCTGGTGAGCCGGGGGCTGTCGGCGCCAGGCGGCAGCGGGCGCCATGTGCGTGTGCGCAGGTCGATGGTGTGCGCGCCGTCCTCCGTGGCCAGCCACAGCAGGCCGTTCCCATCCGGTGCCATGCCGTGGATGCGGTTGGCGCTGGTGGGGTTCCTCCGGCCATCGGTCACGTATACCCGCTGGAAATCGCCGCGCCGCTCATCGTAGGCGGCCAGGCCGTGGTCGGTGGCGATCCAGATGGTGCCGGCATCGTCCTCCGCGATGTCCCAGATGGTGCTGTTCGGCAGGCTCCGCGGGTCCTTGCGGTCGTGATGCCAGGTCCGGATGCGGATCCCTTCATGGCGCGCCAGTCCCGTGGCGGTGCCGATCCAGATGAATCCATGCCGGTCCTCGTGCAGCGCAAGCACCTCGTCGCCCGGAAGCCCATCGGTGCGGGCGAGGTGATCGAAGAGCAGGTCCTGGCCCGCTGCCGGTGCGGCGAGCAGGAGCAGGCTGGCGATCAGCGGCGCGGGTCGCATGCTGTAAGCGGTCGATGGTGCCTCAGCGCTTCTCGATCTCCAGGATCACGGCCACGGCGTTGTGCGAGGCGGGGGCCGAGAGGCCGAAGGTCTCCCCGGCGCGATAGGCGGCCTGTTCGCCCGGCATCAGCTCTTCGCCCAGTGCCGCTTCCAGTCGCTGGGCGAGTCCGGCACCTCCCGCTGCCATCATGCGCTGGTTGATGAGCGGATAGTCGAGCGGCTGGTTGGCCACCAGGATCGCCATCGCATCGCGGCTTCCGGCCTCATCCACGGTGAGGCTGTGGTCCCTGGGGAACTGGCGCATGCCGGTGGTGCCGCAATAGGGCGAATGCTTCGGCGTGTACGGGAAGAGCACATAGGTGCTGCCATCGGTCTCCTCGCCGAAGAGGTAGGTGTAGCACTCCAGGTTGTTGGTCAGCTCCACCTTGAAGCGCGTGCCCGCCGGCACCGGCCGTTCCGTGCGGAAGGTTCGGCCGCCCCGGTGCTGAAGCGCGATGTGCTCGCCGGTGGCCGCGCCTTCCGCATCCACCACGGCCAGGCCGAACCGCAGGTCGTAGCGGTCGGGGCGCTCCTCGGCGCTGGCGCCCATGGGATATACAGCATAGGCCTCCTTGGTGAAGAAGGCGAAGGCGTCGTAGGGCACCCAGGCGATGCCGTTGCGCCCCCACTCCGGCCCCCAGCTGTTCATGATCTGGAAGGCTCCGCCCTGTCCGGCTCCGAGCTTGTAGTCGTCGTAGCCGATCACGCACATGGCGTGCCCGCCGAAGCCCTGCATGCGGGTGTCCTGCTGCGTGGGCAGCCACACCTCCTGGCCGGCCATGCCTTCCATGAAGCTGCCGCCGACCAGCATGCCGATGACCACGGGCGAGCCCTGGGCCAGGTATTGCTTCATGGCGACCATGTCCACCGGGCTGTTGGGGTCGTCGGTGCGGCTGAGGCGCTGGTAGCCCTTGATGCGGAAGCGCGTGGCGCTGCGCTCGGTCTCGGCATCGGGCTGGGCGCTGCAGTCGCTATCGGTATAGGCGAAGCGGCTGAAGGGGACGGCACCGCGCTGCAGCATGTCGTCCATGGCGCGCAGGATGTAGCTGCCCTGGCAATCGCTCCCGTCGATCTTGATGCGATTGTACATGAAGCTGGGGCTGAAGGCCGTCGTCCCTCCGTCGCCGGACGCCTGGTTGTGGATGATGCTCCTGGCCGCGTAGGCACTGGCCCACGCCACGCAGCTGCCCTGGCGGCCCTGGTTCCGCCGCTCTGGCGCGAAGCGCTCCAGGCTGGCGCGCTCGGGAAGCGGGGACCGCACGTTGTCGGTGAGGGGCTCATACACCTCGGCTTTGTCGTATTCGGCGGGATCGAGCGTGGCACCGCGGGTGAGCTGGGCCAGCAGGTTGCCGCCATCGGCCTGCTGCATCATGCCGCCGCAGCCATCCAGCCCGCCGAGGAGCCAGACGAGGCCGAGGATCACCGCGCCGATGAGCAGCAACTTGGGGTTGCGCAGCAGCAAGGGGAGGAGCGCTCCCAGGAGGCCGGCACCGCCACCGCGACGGCCTCCGCCGGAGGGCATGCTGGGCCGATTGCTCGTGCCGCCGCCGGGGCGGTCAGGGGTCATTCGTATGGGCATCGCGCAGGGGGTTGGACGGTGGGGCTTGCAGCCGCCTCCTGTAGGGGTGGCCGGGAGGCCTGTCATCCGTCATGGTGGTTATGGATGACGTGGTCGAATTTCGCTCACAAATGCGGATTCCATGTCATTGAGCAGAACGATTGCCCTCTTCCTTCTCCTGCCGATGCTGGTGGCGTGGGCGCCGAGCATCGCGGTGGCGCAGAATCAGGATGCGCACCTGGTGCTCAAGCTGCAGGCATTCGATGCCGATGCGCATGCGCGCTTGCAGGCCGAGGTGGCCAAGGATCGGTCCATGAGCCTGGAGTATGCCTGTGAATGGAGCGGCGTGGTGGTGCTCAAGCTCACCGATGTGCCGCTGTCGGACCGGGCGGATGCCATCACCTATGTCCGCCGGCTGCTGCAATCCGCGCGGGTGGACAAGGGCGCGGAGTTCCTCAACGTGCACTTGGAGGCGCGGGGCACGGGCAAGTGCTGATCCATCGGGCGGCGGCCTGCGGGTACCTTTGCCGCCCTCATGGAGTGCACGCGCATCGGCTATGCCGCCACCAGGCGCTTCACCCGGCTGGTGGAGGAGCACGCCGGGGGCGATGCTTTCCTGGATGCGTTCCGCTCCTTCCCGCCCACGCTGGACGGGTTGAGGGCAGCCGCGCAGCAGCGGTCCTTCCCGGCGGCATCGCGCACCGTTCTGGTGGAGGCGCTGCGCCGGCAGTACAGGGGATCGGAGCCCATGGCCGCCGTGGAGCGCAATCTGGCGCTCCTGGCACGTCCTGATGCGCTCGCCGTCACCACCGGTCATCAGCTCTGCCTGTTCACGGGGCCGCTCTACGTCCCGTTCAAGCTGCTGAATGCCATCCGCCTGGCGCGCACCCTCAGCGACGATCTGGGTCGGCCGGTGGTGCCGGTGTTCTGGATGGCCACGGAGGACCACGACCGCGCCGAGATCGACCACGCATGGCTCGGTGAGCGACAGGTGCACTGGCCGGGTACCGCCGCCGGGGCCGTGGGCCGCCTGCCCCTGGAGGGCATCGCCCCCGTGGTGGAGCAGGCCTGCACCCTCCTCGGCAGCGGAAGCGAAGCCGAGGCCCTGGGGCGCTTGCTGCGCGAATGCTATCAGCCTGGCCGCACGCTGGCCGATGCCACGCGCCGGTTCGTCCATGCGCTCTTCGGTCGGTTCGGGCTGCTGATCCTCGATGGCGACGATCCCGCGCTCAAGGCGCTGTTCGCGCCGGTGATGCGCGAGGAGCTGCTGAATGGGATCACCGAGCAGGCGGTGCGGTACGCCAATGAGCGGCTCGCCGTGCGCCATGCCGTGCAGGCCCATGCGCGACCGATCAACCTGTTCCACCTCAGGCCGGGGCACCGTGCGCGCATCGAGCGCGACGGCGAAGGCTATCAGGTGCTGCACGGCGGGCCGCGATTCGACCTGGATGGCCTGCTGGCGGAACTGGAGCAGCATCCGGAGCGCTTCTCGCCCAACGTGCTGATGCGCCCGCTCTACCAGGAGACCATCCTGCCCGGCATCGCCTACATCGGCGGAGGAGGGGAGCTGGCCTATTGGATGCAGCTGAAGTGGCTCTTCCAAGCGGTTCGGCTGCCCATGCCCGCGGTGCTGCTGCGCACCAGCGCCGCCTTCCTCACGGTCAAGCACGACCGCCAGCGCCGTGAGCTCGGGCTCGCGCTGGAGGACCTCTTCCTGCCCGCCCACGCGCTCATGGACCGCGTGGCCCATGCGGCATCCGGTCGCTCGAGCGCGCTGCCGCAGGAGCGCGCGCTGCTCGACAGCCTGTCAGCTTCGATCCGCGCGCGTGCCACGGCCATCGACCCCACCTTGGGCCCGAGCATCGATGCCGCAGCGGTGCGCATGCAGCGGATCCTGGCGCAAGCGGAGGCCCGCATGGCCAGGGCCCTGCGCCGGCGCGAGGCGGTGCACCTGGGCCGTGTGCAGGCCATGCTCGACGCCCTGTTCCCCGGGGGCGGGCTGCAGGAGCGGCGCCACGGCATCCTGCCCATGCTGGCCGCCAGCGGCCCCGGGGCGCTCGATGCGCTGCTGGACGCACTGGACCCGCTGGATGCGCGCTTCACGATGGTGGTGGACGGCTGAGCGGGCCACTCCGGGCGGGCTGGCTACTTTTGGCCGACCCTACCGTTCACGTATCCCGCCACTGTCTTGTCCGAGCGCATCCTCATCCTCGATCATGGTTCGCAGTATACGCAGCTCATCGCCCGCCGTGTCCGCGAACTGAACGTCTACTGCGAGATCCATCCCTACACCCGGGCCCGCGAGCTGGCTGCCGATCCGGCGGTGAAGGGAGTCATCCTCAGCGGGAGCCCGAGCAGCGTGCACGATGCCCATGCGCCGGATACGGACCTGGACGGCATCCTCGGCCGGATACCCGTGCTGGCGGTCTGCTATGGCGCCCAGCTGCTCGCCAAGCGCGCCGGTGCACCGGTGGAGCGCAGCCGGGTGCGGGAGTATGGCAGGGCCCACCTGAGCACCATCGTCGACAGCCACCTCTTCGACGGCATCCAGGCCGGAACCCAGGTCTGGATGAGCCACGGCGACAGCATCACCGCGCCCAGCGAGGCCATGGACGTGATCGCCAGCACCAAGGATGTCCCCGTGGCCGCCTACCGGCTGAAGGACCACATGACCTTCGCCGTGCAGTTCCACCCCGAGGTGTACCACACCACCGACGGGCTGCAGCTGCTCCACAACTTCGTCATCGGCATCTGCGGATGCGCGGGCGACTGGACGCCGCACGGCTTCGTGGAGCACACCGTGGCCAGCCTGCAGCAGCAGCTCGGCGATGACCAGGTGGTGCTGGCCCTGAGCGGCGGCGTGGACAGCAGCGTGGCCGCGCTCCTGCTCGACCGTGCCATCGGCGATCGCCTCCATTGCATCTTCGTCGATAACGGACTGCTGCGGAAGGATGAGTTCGCGCGCGTGCTGGAGAGCTACCGTCACCTTGGCCTCAACATCACCGGCGTGGACGCGAAGGCCGAGTTCTATGCCGCGCTGAAGGGGCTCGAGGAGCCCGAAGCCAAGCGCAAGGCCATCGGCCGCACCTTCATCGAGGTCTTCGACCGCGAGGCGCACCGCATCCAGGATGTGAAATGGCTGGGCCAGGGCACTATCTATCCCGACGTGATCGAGAGCGTGAGCGTGAACGGCCCCAGCGTCACCATCAAGAGCCACCACAACGTGGGCGGCCTTCCCGAGCGCATGAAGCTGCAGGTGGTGGAGCCGCTGCGCCTGCTCTTCAAGGACGAGGTGCGGCGCGTGGGCCGCGAGCTCGGCCTCGACCCCAACATCCTCGGCCGCCATCCCTTCCCGGGGCCCGGCCTGGCCATCCGCATCCTCGGCGAGATCACGCCCGAGAAGGTGGCCCTGCTGCAGGAGGTCGATCACATCTTCATCCAAGGCCTCCGCGATGAGGGCCTCTACGACCAGGTGTGGCAGGCCGGTGCTATCCTGCTGCCGGTGCGCAGCGTGGGCGTGATGGGCGATGAGCGCACCTATGAGAATGCGGTGGCCCTGCGCGCCGTCACCAGCACCGATGGCATGACCGCCGATTGGTGCCACCTGCCCTATGAATTCCTGGCACGGATCTCGAACGCCATCATCAACCGGGTGAAGGGCGTGAACCGCGTGGTGTACGACATCAGCAGCAAGCCGCCCGCCACCATCGAATGGGAATGATCGCACGCGTTGAGGGGTTCAGTGCCGGCCTTCCGGGCGCCGCCGGCGCACCTTGCAGGCTGCTGCTCGCGGTGTGCCTCCTGCTCTCCCCGCTCGCTTCCCGGGCGCAGGAGGTGCGCACCATCGATGGGAAGCGGTTCACCGTGCATGCCGTGCAGCAGGGGCAGACCCTCTTCGCCATCTCCCGCGCCTACGCCGTTCCCGTGGAGGAGCTCCTCAAGGCCAATCCCGCGGCCCGCGATGGATTGTCCATCGGCCAGGAGCTGCTCATACCGCAGGCGGCGGTGGTGAAGAAGGAGGCGCGCACGGCGCCGGTCATGGCCAAGGATGGCGAGCTCATCCACACCGTGGCGCGGAAGGAGACCCTCTTCGGCATCGCACGGCGCTATGGCCTCGACATCAACGACCTGCTCGAGCGCAATCCGGAGCTCACGGAAGGCCTGAAGGAAGGCGTGCAGGTGGTCATCCCGGTGAAGGCGGCGCCTCCGGGCGCCGATGCCGCGCTGCGTCCTGCTGAGCCGGTGCACCTGGTGGAGCACACGGTGCAGCCGGGTGAGACGCTCTTCGGCATCGGGCAGCGCTACGGCGTGCGGCCGGAGGAGATCCAGCGCGCGAACGATGGGCTGCCGGAAGGCCTCAAGGCCGGGGCCATCGTCCGCATCCCGCAACGGGGCGAGGCGCCCCCGGTGATCCGTGCGGTGGAGCCCGTCCGTCCGCCGGGCGAGGTGCGCCGCATCGGCTTCCTGCTGCCCTTCTCGGTGCAGCGCAACGACAGCGCGCTGGAGGCCACGGCCCTGGCGACCGGCGGCCCGCGGTTCCATGAGGCATCGCGCATCGCGGCGCAGTTCTACGCCGGCGCGCTGCTCGCCCTCGATTCGCTCGAGCGGCAGGGGCTCCGCGCCGAGGTGACCGTGATCGATGTGGGCGATGATCCCGCGCAATGGACCGCTGCGCTCAAGGATCCGGCCATCGCGGGGGTCGAGCTGTGCATCGGGCCCTTCCATCGATCGGCCATCGAGCAGCTCGCCCGCGCGCAGCCGCGGCTGCCGGTGATCTGCCCGGTGCCCCAGTCCAACAAGATCGTGCTCGGCCTGCCCAACGTCAGCAAGGCCTCCGCCTCGCGCAGCGACCTGCTGAAGCATGCCGCCCGCTTCGTGGCCGCGAAGCATGCCCGCGAGAACATCATCGTGCTGCGCCCCGACATCGCCGGTGAGCGCGACCTGCAGGAGCAGGTGCTGGCTGCGCTCAACACGGCGGTGGGCAGCCAGCCCGCGCGCCTGCGCGACAGCGTCAGCATCGTGGCCACGGGCCGTCGCGACATCGGTGCCTTGGCGGCGCGGCTTGATGCGTCGGCGCTCAACGTGATCGTGGCGCCGAGCGAGGACGTGGAGTTCGTGACCTCCTTGGTGACGAAGCTGAAGCCCATCGCCGCCAAGCAGCGCATCCTGCTGGTGGGCACGGAGGCCTGGCTGGGCATGGCACCGGTGGCGGCCGCCGACCTCGATGCACTGGGCTTCTCCTTCGCCGCCGGGTCCTTCATCGATCCGCTGGAGCCCCGCACCGCGGCCTTCATGCGCCGGTTCCGCGAGCGCTTCCACACCGACGTGGATGAATATGCCGCTTTGGGGTTCGATGTCACCTACCAGAGCCTGCTGGGCCTGCTGGGCACTGAGGGTGCGGAGGGGTGGCGATGGCCCGCCACGTCGGCCGAGCCATTGCACATGGGCTTCCGCATGAGTCGCACGGGCCCGGAGAACGGCTTCCGCAACGAGTATGCGGTGATGCTGCAAGTGAGGGACCTGAAGCTGGAGCGGGCGCAGTAGGGTATCGGACCGCGCTCATGCGCCTGGGTGCGCACTGTGCTGGGCTCGCCCCAATGGCGATTACGCAGCTGAGCGCCAGTCAATTACCCCCCCCCCCCCCCCCAAGCTGGTTCCCGCCACTTCGTCCATCACGCTTCCGGCGCTTCTTCTCGCGCTTCCAGTCATCCTGCTTCGCCTTTAGGCGCACGTACTCCTCGAAGGCGCGCAGAAAGGCCTTGCGCTTGCGGTGCTTCCGCTTGTCCTTGGGTTTCCGCCGCGATGCGTCGGAGCTCTCCAGGTGAACGATGCGCAACTGCTCATCCGCAGAGGGTTCGGCCTGTGCCGCGGCCGGGGAGCCATCCTCATGCACCCAGCGCTCCGCATCCACGCCGAAGGCCTTCTTGATGCGGGCGAGGAGGTGCGGCTTCGGATGCGGGTTGCGCAACAGGCGCGACACGTTGCTCTTATCCATGCTCAAGCGCTCGCCGGCCGCTTTCAACGTGAGGCCCAGGGAGAGCAGGAGCTCCTTGAATCGTTCCGGGAATCGGCTCATGGCATGCGGAAGGGGTGAAGCGCGCCGCCTTGGAGGACGACATGATACGGAATAGGATGCGCCATACGGCGGATTGAACATAGCGCAGGGAGGGTGGATTCGCAACCCGGTAGCGGAGAGTGGCGCATCCCGATTGAGGAGAGGAAGGCGCTATTGCGCAACGGGCGCACGCTTTCGCAACAGATCCGCAACGCGGTTGCGTGGAGTTGCGGCTCCTGGTCCGAAAGGTTTGGGCAAGGCCAACACCGGCCTTAACCCAAAACCCGTTGGACCATGAGAAACACGATGTCATCCCGCTGGAAAGCGGGACGAACCGCTGCCTTTGCAGCAAGCCTGGCCGCATGGTGCGGCTGGGGCGGGATGGAGGTGATGGGGCAGGCCGATGCGTGGATTACCTCCACAGCAGCGAGCAATGGCAGTGGCAATTGGACGAACATGCTGGGCGCGCCCGGGAGTACAGTGGCCTTGCCTGCGCCCGGCGGAGCCTTGGGCTACAACGGCCAGGCCGCCCGCTACTCCCAGCACATCCGCACCAACGGCAGCGGCCAGCTCATCTTCTTCGAGGTGGATGGCAACCTGTACGATGGGGATGGATATCTGATCGCAGACGCGCGCAGCCAGACCTGCTCGGAGTGCCTGGCTCCCGGAGTGATGGAGTTCGTGAGTGTACCCGTACCAGGAAGCTGCGACAAGTACTATCTGTTCAGCAGTGTTCCTAAAGGCACCTACGACTACTCCTACGTGCAAGCGGCAATTCTGGACATGGGCGAGGACAACCCCAGATTCGGTAACCAAGGCAGCACCTGCAATCCGAAGAAAGGCCGGCTCCTGGGCATGCTGGATGGCGAGCTCCTCGACATGCCTCAGTTCTCCGAATGGGCCAACTCCGGCGCCCTGGCCTTCGAGCCGGGCGTTGTGACCACGACCCCATACGTAGCGCGCTTGCCCATCGACCAGTTCGGCAAGAGCACATCGCCCATGCTACGCGTAGTCGAGGGTTCTGCGCCTGGGTCTCCGTCCTGGCTCTTCGCCATCATGGTCACCAAGACAACCGTTTACAAGATCACGGGCAATGGGGTGTTCCGCGTGAACCCGGTGCCCACGCACGACCACTTGCCCACCGGCAGCACCGGCGATGTCTCCACCTTCAAGAACTACCAGCGCGATGCCGATGCCAGACTGCTCCCGAATGGCCATGTGCGTTTAGTGCAGGTTGATCTCGGGGGCTACAGAGCCTACCCGAACAACAACGCCAGCACGTCCTACAACGTGCTGTCCATGGACTTCGACCCCAATACAGGGCAGGTGGTCCAAAGCGGCGGCAACTACGCCGTTCGTGGGCATCAGCTCTTCTATTGCAATGCCTTTCCGTCAGGGGTTACAGGCTTTGCCGGTTGCGCCCTCAGCCCGGATGGCGCGGGTGCCTACATCGTAGGCCGCATCAGCGCGGATTGCACAACCTCATCCCCTTGGTTCGGCTACGTGGACCTCATCACGGGCGCCGCTACGAACCTCACTGCCGCTTTGCCGAACGTGGCAGCCTACACCGAGAGCCGTTTCTACAGGAACCGTGCGCCTTCCGGATCCGGCGAGGCCATCTACGTCCCTCGTGCGGGAGGGGTCGATGCCATCACCGGCATTGCCAACCCGGCCTCCATCGCGGTGGTGAACGGCGCATTGGCTGGCCACGCGCCGCAGCTGCAGGTCTCGCCCGACATGGCACCGAGCAGCTTCACGCCATATCCGCGCTTCCTGGACATCGCCGTCCAAGGTGACACCCACCTCTCGGCCACCAACCTCGCCGCTTGCTGCACCTACTTCCAGACGGTGCCAGGCGCCGTGGTGGGAGGTCATACCCAATTGCAAGGCATGCAGCCCAGCACCTGGAATGCGGCCACCAACCCGCTGCAGCCCGGGAGCAACACGCTCGTGTTCAACTGTGACCTGGTGGTGGAAAGTGGTGCCAGCCTCACGCTCAACAACCTCACGCTCAAGTTCACCAACGGTGCTAAGGTCATCGTGAAGCGTGCCGGCTCGCTCACTACGAACAACACCACCTTCACCAGCATCACTTGCCCTGGTGAGCGCTGGCCTGGTATACGCGTGGAGGGCGACTCCAACGACCCAACACAATCCCAAAGCATTCAGGGGAAGATCACCATGACCAGTTCCACGGTTGCCAATGCTCAAGTAGGCCTGTGGACCGCCCGCGAGTTGGACATCAGTACACCTGTGAACGGCTACTTCGGTGGGAGGGCGCTTGTCCAGAGCACCACTTTCCGCGATTGCATCAACGGTGCGCGCATCACGAACTACCACCGGTACCTGAATGGTGCGGAAGCGAACTACTTCGGGAACTTCCACAACTGCACCTTCGAGACCACCGCCGATTGGCCGGGTGGAAACCCCGGCGCCCACATCGACATTCAGGACGTGAACGGCGTGCTCGTCACCAACAGCCGCTTCGTGAACCAGGTGCCGCAGAACTGGAACCGCTGGCAGCGCGGCGTGGGCATCCGTTCCTACGATGCGGCCTTCCGCTGCTTGGGCTATGGCAACGCCAACAGCCGCTTCGAGAGCCTCACACTCGGTGTCTCGGCCCACGTGCCGGATCCGGCGGAGGTGTATAGGGTGGATGGCATGCGCTTCTTCAACAACAGCCACGGCCTGCTCGATTGGGGCAGCACGGGAGGCGTGGTCACGAATAACCGCTTCACCACCATGGCCAATATGCCCTCTTTGGGCCAGACCAGCGTGGGCCTCAGCCTCTTCAATGCCGAGGGCTACACCGTGGAGCGCAACACCTTCACCGACCAGGGCACCAGCGTTCCCAGCGTGGGCATCCATTTCCTGGGGCAGAGCTACCAGAACAATGAGGTATACGACAACGAGTTCAACAACCTCAATGTGGGCTGCCTGGTGGAAGGCAGGCATGCGGCGTACAACGCGCCTGCTGGTGAAAGCCTTGTGCCCGGCCTGCAAATGCGCTGCGGCGACCATTTAGGCAACCTGGCCGACCAGGTAATCCTCTGGAACGGCTGGATCCGCCACAACCAAGGCCTTGGCGAGAACACCCAGAAGCTCGCCAACAACCGCTTCCTCAGCAGCGTTACCTGCGACCCCGGTAACAGCACTGCACCCAGTGTGCACACCTACGTGGCGGCATGGCAACCCACCGGCCTCTACGTGAACTACCACTACTATGGCCATGCCAGCAGCCCCCAGCAACGACAGGACTGCATAGAGGATCAGTTCGGAAACCCGCTCTCCTATACCGGGGAAGTGTTCTACGACCTGAACAGGCATGAGCAGGCTGTTGAATTCGACAAAGAGCGGGATTGTCATTCGGGCAAGCTCGATGCTGTTTCACCCGGTGGCGGGCACATGGCCTTGGCGGGCCAGTACACCTTGCGGCAGGCGGAGCTGGCCAGCGCCTGGCAGAACTACCGGGGCACCATGGACCGCATGAAGACCGGCGACCTGGTGGGCATGATCCATCACCAGCCCTGGCACCCCAGCCATCTGCTCCGGGATACGCTGCTGGGCAACTACCCCTTGAGCGATTCAGTGATGATCAACATGCTTAAGCGCGAGCAGCCCATGGACGCGTGGCACCTCACGCAAGTGCTCATCCAGAATAGTCCGCTGAGCCCATGGGTGTGGGGCTATGTGGAGGATCCGAACCTGATCCCGCTCTATTTCTACAACCTGCTGAAGCAGTACGACCAGGGCATGGGCCTGAAGCAGTTGCTGGAGCAGGAGATCGTTGCGCGCCAGCAGGAGGCGCAGTTCACCAAGGTGCTGCTGCTCGATTCGCTCGCTAACGACAGCACGGTGCTCAATTGCCTTCAATTGATTGACGGTCTGCTACAGGCCGATTCCCTTGGCGATGGCTTGCGAGGCCGCTACCTCTTGGCGCTTTTGAACGGCGATGACGCGAAAGCCGCGCAACTGGCCGCTGCCCTCACCTACGCGAAGGGCGTTGAGGGCCTCTTGGAATGGGGCGCTCTGTACCAGAACCACAACGGCGATTGGACCCAGAGCACCCCGGCCGATCGCGACGAACTCTACCAGATGGCCATGAGCCACGCACCCTCGGGCGGCGCCCTGGCCTGGGCCACGCTCTACCAATTGGCAGAGATCGACAGCCTGCCGACCCCAGAGCTGCCGGTGATGTTCAAGAGCCGGCCGCGCGGGCGGAACTCCATGGATGAGTTGACGGCCATTCCAGTGATTACCGCGATGCCCAATCCGGCTACGGACCGCATCGCCTTCACCTACGGCGAGGGGCTCGAAGAAGGCGTGCTGGAGATCCACGATGCGCAAGGCCGTCTAATGCGGACCATTGCGCTCAATGGCCGCAAGGGTTTGGTGGAGAGCAACGTGCGCGGCTGGGCCGATGGCCTCTACGTGGTGCGTCTTATGCTCGATGGCTATAACTTGGGCAGCACCAAGTTCAACGTGGTCCGATGAGCTTCCGGCAAGTTTTGATGATGATCCTCTTGGGTGGGTGCCTTCGGGCATCCGCCCAAGGGGGTTTCATCGTTCATTTCAACGATCTGCAGGCGGGGCGTAGCGGAGCGGGCATCTCTGTAAGGGAGGTGCCGGATGGATACCTCGCATTCTGCCATCAATATTCGCACGATGGCACGGGGAAGCTGCACGTATTCACCCGAAGGCTTGATCAAGAAGGCACAGTGCAGGGCGAATTGGAGTACACCTACGGCGACAACCGCCACTACGATATCGGCTACATCGATGCGCTGGCCGATGGGAACGATGGGAGTTTCCTGGCCAGTGTCCCTGAAGGATGGGGCTACGGGGACACGACCTTCATCTATAGGTTCGATGCGAGCGGGAATAGGATATTCCGGTTGCCATTTCTGGTGTATCCGGCCGAGGATTCCGTGAACAGAGCCATCCGTCAGTCGCGCGCGACAATGGATGATGGGTATGTGCTCGGGGGGTTCTGGCAGCAGCCCGGTGACGTACAGGCTTTCTTGATCAGGCTGAACGCGCAGTGCGACACGTTGTGGACGAGGCGCATCGGCCTCGCGTCTCAGAACGAGGTCATACTAGGTCTGGATCAGTACACCGATGGCGGCTTCGTGCTCACGGGCTACCGCCAAGCCACGAGCATCTTCAACTCCAGCTTCCTGATCCGCACCGATGCCAATGGCAACCCGATCTGGACGCGCTACTACGGCGGTTACGCTACGCAGAATGGTTCAGTGAAGGTAACGGCAGATGGCGGCATCGTGACCTGGAGCAATTACCGCGAGCCGAGTTGGCCGTCGGAATACAGCCAGGTGATGCTCACCAAATGGAACGCGGTCGGGGACATCGTCTGGCAGAAGGAAAGCCACTATGGTTTTAATGTGGGAGCCCGTGACTTCGAGGTGCTGCCCGATGGCTCCTTCATTGGGGTGGCCTTCAGCGCGGCGGCGGGCCTCAACGGCATGCTCTGCAAGTTCTCTCCGCAAGGCGATAGCCTGTGGACGCGGGGCTATCAGGTGGCCCATGGCCCGCATTACCTCAACGATGTGACCCTCACCAGCGATGGCGGCTTCGTCTGCACCGGCGAGGCCAACCGCATGATGCCGATAGACGCGCCCAACTTCCAGCAATCGCAGACCATCTACGTGGTGAAGACCGACAGCCTTGGCTGCGTGGTGCCGGGCTGCCACACGGTGGGCGTGCAGGAATACGCGTTGGATATGAACCAATACCTGAGCATCGCACCCAACCCTGTGGCCGCTGGCCAGCCGCTGCGCATCCGCTTCGAGCCGCCACCAACGTTCACGCCCAACGGCCCATTACGGGTGGTGCTGCTGGATGCCACCGGCCGCAGGGTGCACGAGGAACAGATGCGCGGCACAACCTGCAACCTTGCAGCCTCCAACCTCGCAACCGGCCTGCACTACCTGCACCTCACCGATGGCACACGGTGGTTGGCGGGTGCGAAGGTGGTGGTGGAATAGAACGAGCAACGGTGCGGGCGCGCCGCGGCAGAGGTGATAGTTGCGTTGGTGCGGCAGGGTCCCCTGCGGGAGACCCTGCCGAGGTTGAGGGGCTATTGAGCGCCAGGGCATGCTGAACTTGATTGATTTGCTTGACGCGGTGCATGCCGATGGGCGTGATGAGGGCGAGCTGAGCCCAGTGGAACAAGCGCAGCTGCAGGCATTGGTGAACAATCAATACGACCGCCCTGCCACCTGGGCGCAGAACATCCTCTGCTTCCACTACGGCATCTGCCGCGCACCGCTCACCGGCGGCAGCGAGGAAGAAGGCCCCAAGGCGCGCAAGCTGCCCGTTCAAGAAGCAGCTGCGGCAGCCAGCTTCACGCTGGCGCCCAACCCCGCGCGCAACTGGACCTCGGCCAAGCTCGCTGGCCGAATTGACGAAGGTGAATTCGTGCTGCGCGACGCGCTTGGCCGGATCGCGCTTCGCCAACGTGTGGTTGCCAACGGTATGGATCAGGTCCTCGACCTGCGCGGCCTTGCTGCCGGGCAGTACACCGTGGAGCTGCAGCAGCTAGGCCTTACCTTGGATGCGCGCAAACTCAGCGTAGAGTGATCGAGGAACTCAAACGAGCAACGTCTGGCGTGGCCACCCTGGTGGTGGCCACGCTGGGCCTTGCCCAACAGCCCTTCAATCTGGATATGGGCTTCAGGACGAGCATACAACAGGTTTCCGTGAATAGTGTTCTTCCATTGCCGGATGGGAATGTTCTGATTTCCGGCATGTTTCGGTATCCGGGTGATGCATCTTGGAGAACTGGTGCGCGCTTGATGCAGGACGGAGCTTTGGACCCCACCTTCCCAGCTTACCCCTCTATGGGTGGTAGGATTACGCCGTGGCAGGATAAGATCTATGTCGGTCTTTCGCAGACCGTTCGGAGGTTGCTTCTGAATGGCAATGTGGATCCTTCGTTTCAACATCTAAACGCTAATGCTCCACTATTTTCCTCGCTCCAAGGCGGGGACTACCATGTGTACCCCGATGGGCGCATCGTGATCAGCGGTGCGCACACGCTGAACGACCCGGAGCATGGCTTCGTGGGCTTGTACAACCTGATCTGGTTCACCAATACGGGCCAGTTGGATACCACCAAGCACCACCGGCGATGCGACGAGGTGCTCTTCGAGTTCGAGGAGCAGCCGGATGGGAAGTTCCTGTGCTCGGGAACGATGACCGAGTATGAAGGAGTCCCGGTTAGTCCTGTTTTCCGAGTGCATCCTGACGGCGGATTGGACCCGTCGTTCAGCCCCGTCCTGCAGTCGTGGGGAGGCGCTTACAAGTTCCTGACCCTTGCGGATGGGCGCATACTGGCGGGCGGCTTGTTCAAGCTTCCCGGCAACGACACGATTTACAGCCTTTTGCGGTTCATGCCGGATGGCTCCATCGACCCAACCTTCAACCTGCTTGACTTCGGGGTTGCCTTCAATCCGAACAGCGATTTGCCAAGTGTTAGGGATATTCACTTGCTGAGCGATGGCCGCATGATCGTGACGGGCTGGTTTGATCGGATAGACGGCCAGACCCGCGGGGGCATCGCGATGCTATCGGCTGATGGAGCGTTGCTGCCTGGTGTATTCGAGGGCGAAGGATGCGGCATGTACAACTACAATGGCACATTATATCTGGTTGTTGCAGGCATTGCACCCTCGTTCGATGGCAGCTACTACATCCACGGTGCCTACCACGGCTACGACGATGGCACCACCAACGACCCCACGCAGCGCTTCGTGAGCAGGCTGTACGGGTTGGATGTGGGGGTGCGGGAGCACGAGGAGATCAGTTTCACGCTCTACCCCAACCCGGCCAGTGCATCGGTCACGCTCGAATTGGGGCAATTGCCTGCTGCTAGCGTTCTGTTGCTGCGCGATGCGCTGGGACGCGAAGTGCTACGCGAGCGCGTGACCACCCACCAGCACACGCTGGGCCTGCACGGGCTGGGCAGCGGCGTGTACCTGATGGAGCTGTGGAGCAAGGGGCGGCGGGTGGGGGATGAGCGGGTTGTTGTGGAGTAGAACGAGCAACGGTTGCAGCCGCAGGCTACGATGGATCTGCGTTGTGGCGCGTAGCCACAGGCTACGCGCAGTGAGGGGCGGAAGAAGTGGAAGTGCGCGACGCCCTTGGCCGCACGGTATTGCAACAGCGCATCACCAGTGCCAGCATGGTGTTGGACTTATCGCGGCAAGCCGAAGGGCTGTACACGGTGGCGGTTCGGAGCAAGGGGCGCGCGCCGGTGGTGCAGCGCGTGATCATTCAGCGTTGAGGCACGACCCAGGCCGCCAACCTCTGGCTGGAAGAGCGGCCTGATGCTTCGCTGACCATAGCGTTGCCTCGCTCTCCGAAGTGGAGCGAAGGAGTGGCGCAGTCGGGGTAGTCGTTACCCCCCCCGCCCCCCTCGCGCCTACCCGATCGCCTCATTCAAGCTCGGAAGCCCGATCCTCCGCATGAGCGCGAAGTGCGAGCGCAGCGCGCTGAGCAGGGTGGGGTTCACCATGTAGGGCAGCCCGAATTCGCGCGCGGTGCGCTCCACGATGGGCGCGATGTCCGGGTAATGCACGTGGGCGATGCGCGGGAAGAGGTGGTGCTCGATCTGGTAGTTGAGCCCGCCCACGTACCAGCTGAGCAGGCCGTTGCCCGGACTGAAGTCGACCGTGGTGCGCAGCTGGTGCGCAGCCCAGTCGTCGGCGATCACGCCGTGCGCGTCGGGCAGCGGATGGTCCGTGCCCTCGACGGTATGCGCCAATTGGAACACAAGGGTGAGGATGGCGCCCGCGATGAAGTGCATGAGCAGGAAGCCCAGGACCACCTGCAGCCAGGGCAGGCCCAGCGCGAGGGGCAGCCCGATGACGAGGGCGAGGTACACCACCTTGAGCCCGATGATGCGCAGCAGGGCGCTGCGCTTCGCGCTGGCGCTTCCCGCCATCACGCCGCGCGCCGCGTACTGCTTGAACTGCACGAAGTCCTTGGCCACCACCCAATAGAGCGTGAGCAAGCCATAGAAGAGGGTGGCATAGAGCCATTGGAAGCGGTGGTACCAGCGCTTGCCGGTGTGCGGCGAGAACTTCAGCACCAGGCGGTCGGCGATGTCGTCGTCGACGTGCGTGATGTTGGTGTAGGTGTGGTGCAGGATGTTGTGCTGCAGCTTCCAGTTGTGGGTGCTGCCGCCGAGCAGGTTCAGCGTGTGGCCCAGCCACCAGTTCACGCGCTCGTTGGCGGAATAGGCGCCATGGTTGGCATCGTGCATCACGCTCATGCCGATGCCGGCCAGCCCGAAGCCCATGATGGCCCACAAGGCGATGGAGGCCCCCGCGCCCGGCTGCAGGGTGAGCAGCAGCACGAAGGGCGCCAGGTACATGGTGAGCAGCACCACCGTCTTCACGATCATGGCCGCATTGGCGTGCCGGCTGCGGCCGGTGGTGCGGAAATGCTCATCCACGCGCTGCCGAAGGGTGGCATGGAAAGCGGAACGGTCCTTCGGGACGAACTTGACCTGGCCTTGTTGACGCATGCATCCGGCTTGCCGCATCGGTCAAGCCGGCGGCCAATATAGGCGCTGCGCCGGCCTGCAGGCTGACGATCGTCCCCCGGCCGCCCTGGGCTCAACGCCCCAGCTGCTCCAGCAAGGCCCTCACGGCGGCTTCCAGCTGCTGGTCGCGCCCCCTCGCCACCTCCTCGGGCTCCAGCGGCTGGCGGATGTCGGGCTCCAGCTGCGTGTTCTCCATGAAGTTGCCGGCGTTGTCGATCATGCCCACCTGGGGGATGCCGAAGTACATGCCGTTCTGCAGGCCTTCCCACCACACGGCTGTGCCGGTGCCGGGAACGGGCATGCCCACGAGCGGGCCTACGCCGAGCGCCTTGTAGGTCACGGGGAAGAGGTGGGCATCGCTGTAGTTGCTCTCGCTCATGACCACCGCACTGGGCTTGTGCCATTTGAACTGGGGCTCCTTGCCCAGCTTCTGCCCGCGCGGCTCGATGCGCATGTACACCTTGCCGCCAAGGAAGGTGGCCAGGTCGTCGTGCAGCCATCCGCCGCCGTTGAAGCGGGTGTCGACCACCAGGGCCTCCTTGCCGTGATGCTTGCCCAAGGCGTCCTCATAGACCTTCCTGTAGCTGGGGTCGTTCATGCCCTCCACATGCACGTAGCCGATGCGCCCCCCGCTCAGGCTGTCCACCAGGAAGGCGCAGCGGTCCGTCCAGCGGTGGTAGAGCAGGTCCATCTCCTCGCCGCGGCTGATGGGCTTCACGGTCTCCTCCCAGCGTTGGCCGCTCTTGGGATCGAGGAGGCCGAGCAGCGTGGGCTTGTCGGCCTTCCGGTTCAGCAGCCGTGCCGCGTCCTCGTTCTGGCCGATCGGCTGGCCGTCGATCCGCTCGATCACCACGCCGGCCTTGATGCGTGAGCCCTCCTTTACGCAGGGGCCTTTCTGCATCACTTCGGCCACCTTCAGGCCGCTTCCGGCGTGCGCATCGTCGTAGAACAGGCCCAGCGAGGCGGTGGCATCGCCGTTGGGGTCGCGGCGGCGGTAGCCCGATCCGGTGTGCGAGGCGTTGAGCTCGCCGAGCATCTCGCTCAGCAGCTCGGCGAAGTCCCAATTGTTGTTCACGTGGGGCAGCACGCGGGCGTACTCCTGCTTGTAGAAACCCCAGTCCACGCCGTGCAGCTTGGGGTCGTAGAACTTCTTCACCACCTGCCTCCAGGCGTGCTCGAAGAGGTACTCGCGCTCCTTCGCTTCGTTCAGGGTCATCTCGCCGTTGATGCCCACGCTCTCCACGGTGCCCTTCTCGATATCGAAGCGCGCGATGCCGCCGTCCTTCATGAAGAAGAGGTTCTTCCCCTCCTTGTCCAGCAGGAGCCCGCCGGCGTTCCCGGCGCCCATCTTGGCCGCCACCTTGGTCTCCTTGGTGCGCAGCGCGGTCTCCCACAGGTCGTATCCCTTCTCGAAGCGGGCGAGGTAGTAGAGCTTCTCGCCGTCCTTGCTCAGCACGGCACCGGCCAGATTGCTGCTGTGGATGGTGAGCCGCACGCGCCGGTCCTCGATGTGCTCCAGATCGATCTTCACCGGCTCCGGCTGCTCCGCTTCATCCCCGCCCTTGCCGCCCTTGCCGGCTTTCGCCTTGTCGGCTTCTTTCTTCTCCTCGTCCTTCTTCTTCTCGTCCTCCACTTCCTTGAGCAGCTCGAACTCCTCCTTGCTCAGTTTGAAGCGGTCCAGCGCTTCCTGCGTGAAGAAGGTGGCATAGGCGTCCATCTGGCCGCCCCAGCTCGCATGGTTCTTCATGCCATCGCGGCTGCTGTAGGTGAGCATGGCCTTCCCGCCCATGGTCCAGGTGGGGCCCCAGTGGCCATAGCCGCTCTTGCTCAGATCGGTCACCGTGCCGCTGCCATCGGCCTTCACCAGCCCGGACTGGTCGATCCACTGGTCGGGATTCAGGAAGTTCACCAGGAGCCACTTGCTGTCGGGGCTCCAGTCGAAGTGCTGGTCGCCATCGGCATAGCTGTAGTTGCGGTCGCCAGGAAGCACCGTGCGGCTCTTCTTGCCGGCGATGTCGAACACCCTGACGGTGGTGCGCTCCTCGAGGTAGGCCACCTCCTTGCCATCCGGGCTCCAACGCGGCTGGAACTCCTCGGCGGGCGTGGCCAGCAGCGCCTCCTCCTTCAGCACGGTGGCGGTGAAGAAGTAGGGCTCTTCCTTCCGCGCGATGGCGGTGGTGTAGAGGTCCCAGCTGCCGTTGCGCTCGGTGGCGTAGAGCAGCGTGCGGCCGTCGGGGCTGAAGCGCACATCGCGCTCCTGTTCGGGCGTATTCGTGATGCGGCGGGTGGTGCCTTCCTTCACGCTGGTGACGAAGACCTCTCCGCGGTGGACGAAGGCCACCTCCTTGCCGCTGGGCGCCACGTGGAAGTCGCGGACCTCACCGGTCACCTTCACGGTGCGCTCCGGATTGTAGCGCTGGTCCACGGCGATGCGCACAGCCACCTTCCGGGGCTGGCCGCCTTCCTTGAAGGTGTAGAGCGTGCCGTGGTGGTTGAAGCAGAGGGTGCCGTCGGCGCTGATGCTCAGGTGGCGCACGGGATGGTGCTTCAGGAAGGTGAGCTGCGTGGAGGCTCCGCCCGTGGCGGGCATCCGGTGCACGTTGAAGTCCCCCTTCTCCTCGCTGAGGTAGTACACGCTGCGCCCGTCGGGGCCGAAGACGGGTTCGCGGTCCTCGCCGGCGAAGCCGCTGATCCGCTGGTACTGGCCGGTGGCGGGGCTGAAGGTCCAGATGTCCCGCGTCACGCTGCTCACATGGTGCTTGCGGAATTCATCCTCGTAGCCCTTCCAGTCGTGGTAGGCGATCAGGCTGCCATCGGGGCTGTAGCGGGCATCCTCGGCCACCGTGGTCATCACGCGGGTCACCCGGCCGCCGGCCACGGGCACGCTGTAGAGCTCGCCCAGGCCCGGGCTGGGGAATTCCTGGTTGCGGCGGTCGTCCAGCCGGCTGGAGCTGAAGAGGACTTGCCGGCCATCGGGGCTGAAGTCCGTGGGGATGTCGCTGGCCGAATGGAAGGTGAGGCGCGTGGCGGGCCCGCCCTCCGCAGGCATCACGAACACATCGTTGTTGCCGAAGCGGTCGCTGCTGAAGGCGATCGTCTTCCCGTCGCGCGACCACACCGGATTGCAGTCGTAGGCCTCGTGCGTGGTGAGCAGGCTGGCGGTGCCGCCGCTGGCGGCCACGCGCCACAGGTCGCCCTGGTAGCAGAATACGATGGTGCCGCCGTCAGGCGAGATGGCCGGATAGCGAAGCCACAGGGCTTCGTCGGGTCCGGATTGCGCGACGGCCGGTCCCGTGCTCAGGATGGCGGAGAGAAAGGCGAGGGGCACGTGTCTCATGGTCGGGGGCGCAAGTGGGAGCGCCGTGGCCGAAAGTACCGGCTCCCGGCACAGGGCCGTCCCGTGACGGATGGTTGGCGCTCCGGCCTGATGATCGTTGCCTTGCGGCCCCGCACGGCCGGGTAGCTTCGCCGTGCATCAGCAGAACCCATGGACAAGCGCCGCAAGTACCGCCCCGAGAGCCTCATGATGAGCTATGGCTACAAGCCTGAGCTCAGCGAAGGGGCCATCAAGCCGCCCATCTTCCAGACCAGCACCTTCGTGTTCGAGACGGCCGAGGAGGGCAAGGCCTTCTTCGAGGTCGCCTATGGCCTGCGCGAGCGGCGCAAAGGGGAGGAGCAGGGCCTCATCTACAGCAGGATCAACAACCCCGACCTGGAGGTGCTGGAGGATCGCCTCACCCTGTGGGACGATGCCGAGGCCTGCGCCGTGTTCGAGAGCGGCATGAGCGCCATCAGCACCTGCCTGCTGGAGTTCCTCTCGCCCGGCGACGTGCTGCTCTTCAGCAATCCGCTCTATGGCGGCACCGACCACTTCATCAAGCATGTGCTCACGCGCTTCGGCGTGGAGGTGCTGGGCTTCTATCCGTGGGAGCAGCATGAGCTGCAGGCCTTGGTGCAGCGCAGCGGGAAGGCCGATCGGGTGCGCATGATCTTCGTGGAGACTCCGGCCAATCCCACCAATACGCTCATCGACATCAGTGCGTGCGCACGCCTGGCCCGGCAGCTCTCCACACCGGAGCGCGAGGTGCTCGTGGCGGTGGACAACACGTACATGGGCCCGCTCTGGCAGCATCCGCTCAAGCAAGGGGCGCACCTCGTGCTTTACAGCGCCACCAAGTACATCGGCGGCCACAGCGATGTGATCGCCGGGGCGTGCCTGGGAAGCAGGGAGCGCATCGCGCGCGTGAAGGGGCTGCGCACCTTCCTCGGCAGCATGGCCGGCCCGTGGACCGGCTGGCTGCTCATGCGCAGCCTGGAGACCCTGAAGCCGCGGATGGAGACGCAGGCCCACAATGCGGCTTTGGTGGCCGCTTTCCTGAAGCGCCACGCCAAGGTGGTGCGCGTGCACTACCTCGGCATGATCGAGGACCCCGAGCAGCAAGCCGTCTTCCATGCCCAATGCCTGAGCGCCGGGGCGATGCTCAGCTTCGAGGTGGTGGGCGGCGAGGCTGCGGCCTTCCGCTTCCTCAATGCATTGCAGCTGGTGAAGCTGGCCGTGAGCCTGGGGAGCACGGAGAGCCTGGCCGAGCACCCGGCCACGATGACCCATGCCGGCGTGGATCCCGACGAACGCGAGAAGCTGGGCATCAGCAGCGGGCTGCTCCGGCTGTCCGTGGGCGTGGAGCATCCTGACGACCTGATCGCCGACCTGGAGCAGGCGCTGGCGAAGGCATGACGGCCGGTTGACCGCGGAGCGCACCGCTGCGGGCAGCGCAGCCCGTGGCGCAGCGCTCGGAATTGGTAGGCGGACAAGGGCCGGATGCTTTCCTTCGCCGTCATGATCAAGCGCGGCTTCGACATCCTGGCGTCGTCCTTCGCGCTGCTCCTGCTGCTCCCGATCCTGTTGGCCATCGCGCTGCTCGTTGCGCTGGGGTCGCCCGGCGGGCCGTTCTTCCGCCAGGTGCGCGTGGGGATGGGCGGACGCGAATTCCGCTTGCTGAAGTTCCGCACCATGCGGCCCGGCAGCGAGGCCAAGGGCCAGATCACGGTGGGCGCCCGCGACCCCCGTGTCACCGGCATCGGCCACGTGCTCCGCAGGACGAAGGTGGATGAGCTGCCGCAGCTCTGGAACGTGCTGGTGGGCGACATGAGCATCGTGGGGCCGCGGCCCGAGGTGCCGCGCTATGTGGCCCTGTACACCCCTGAGCAGCGCGCGGTGCTCAGCGTGCGGCCAGGGCTCTCCAGCCTTGCGAGCCTCGCCTACATCCAGGAGAGCGAGGTGCTCGGCCGCAGTTCCGATCCGGAGCGCACCTATGTGGAGGAGGTGATGCCGGCCAAGCTGGCGCTTGACCTGCGCTACATCCGTGAGCGCTCCCTGCTGCTCGACCTGCGCATCATCCTGCGCACGGTGGGACGGTTGGTGGGGATGCGATGATGGATCGTTACGCCCCCAAAGCCACGCCCCGTCACCTTTCCTGCGGCTTTCGAGGGGCTGAGGCGCTCACTTCGTGCGCACCAAAACCGCACGACGATGAGGTACGCGATCGCCTTGTTCTCCTCCGCAGCGCTGCTCGCGGCGCATGCGCAAGTGGCCTGTGATGTCGTCACCCCGGGGGTGCTGCAAGGCAGCTATGCCCACACCTGGGCGGAACCGGGCCCGGGGTCCTGGGATACGCCCAACCTGCTCATTCCGGGCATGCGGGTGGAGGCGCCGTTGGTGCGTGCCTTCTCGCTGGGCGAAGCCGACAGCCTCGGTTGCGGGCCGCTGGCCAATGCAGCCGAGGTGGCCGGGAAGGTGGCCGTCCTGTACCGGGGCACCTGCGATTACGCGCTGAAGGCCAAGTACTGTCAGGACGCCGGCGCTGTTGGCGTGGTCATCATCAACAACGAGGAAGGCGCACCGCAGGAGATGGGGGCGGGTCCCATCGGCCCGCAGGTGCACATCCCTGTATTCCAGATCAGCCTGGTGGATGGTACTGCGTGGATGGAGGCGCTGGGCCAAGGGACGGCCCTCAGCGTGCTGCTCGGGAACAAGGACGGCTACTATGCGCACGATGCCGGCATCCGCAAGAAGGGCGTGGTCATGCCGCCGAGCCTGGGGCACCCGCAGGCATTGGCAGCCAATCCGGGCGAGTACGAGGTGCGGGTGGGCGCCACGGTGCACAACTATGGATCGGAGCCGCTGGAGGCCATCGTGCTCCGCGCCACCGTGCTCCAGGCGGGCGCGTACCTCTACGACGAATCATCATCGCCCTTCGCGCTGCAGCCGGGCGACAGCCTCTTCGTGGAACTGGAACCCTTCGTTCAGGATGTCTTCCAAGGGCGCTATCAGCTGGCTTATGCGGTGGCGGCGGCCGCGGCGGATGCGCATGACCTCGACAACTTCTTCATCGTACCCTTCGAGTTCGGCGACCTTTACACCATGGCGCCGGTGGAGTCCGTGACCGGCCATCCCCTCTCCACAATCGGCCTGCAGCCCGCCACGCCGAACGGTGAGTACGAGAGCTGCGTGCCTTTCCGCGATGCGAATGCCTCGCGCGTCGCCATCACGGGCGTTGACCGCTACATCTCCGTAACCGAGCCGCTGGTACTCGCGGGCGATATGGTGGCGACCCGGGTGTATGAGTGGCAGGATGGCTTCTCCGGGCTTAGCGACCCCGGCTTCGGCTTCGCCGCGCTCACCTTGGTGCATGAGCAATTCCATCTCCTTGAAGCGGACCAGGGCCAGGCGCAGGTGCAGCTCGATTTCGACGAGCCCCTGCTGCTCACCGATGGGGTGCGGTACCTCGTCTGCACAGCAACCGGGAATCCGGAGGTCTTCTTCGGCTACAACGAGACCGTGCATCACCTGGCCAATGAGAGCGTCTATGATCAGCCCACCGGCGCCATGCGGAACGGTGCCACCTGGTTCGTGGGCTTCACGGGCCGCCCTACCGAGGCGCTCGGCGTGCGCATGGCCGATGCCGCAACCATCGGCATGGATGAGCCGCCCTTCGCGGCACTCTCGGTGCACCCCAATCCGGGCAACGGACTCTTCCACCTGGTACGGCCCGGAACGGATGCCGTCGACATCGAGGTGAGGGATGCCGCTGGCCGGCTGGTGCGCCGCATGGCGACGGCGGTGAGCCGTATTGTGCTGGACCTCGCCGGTGAACCGGCGGGCGTATACACGGTGAGCCTGAGCGGCGCGCGCGGCAGGGCCGTGGCCCGGCTGGTGGTGCAGTGAGGCGCTCAGGCCTCCTCCGATCGGCCGAGCAGGTCCCGCAGCTTCTCCAGGTCGGCGGCGCGCTCGCTGTCGCCCATCTTCTGGAAGCTGTTCGCCAGGTTGTTCAGCTGCCTGCGGATGATGTCGAGGTTGGTGCAGGGCGTGAAGAAGCCCGGTCGCGGCTCGATCTTCAGCTTGGCGAGGAACTCGATGATCTCGTTGCGTCCCAGGATGTCGCCCTGGCTGAAGGCGTTGACGTAGAAGAGCACGCTCTCCTCGCCCTGCTGGCCGGCATCGGCGCCGCCGATGCTCTCCTCATCGAGGTAGGCGAGCACGAAGTGGTTGGGCAGGTTCACCCCGCGCAGGGGCAGGCCCAGGTCCTCGGCGAGCACCTGGTAGATGATGGCCAGCGAGAGCGGATTGCCCTTGCGGCTGTCGAGCACCTCGTTGATGTAGCTGTTCTGCGGGGCGTGGTAGTTGCGCTTGTTCCCCTTGAAGCCGTGCACCTGGAAGAAGATGTGATTGAACACGCGCACCTTCTCGAAGGCGGTGAGGTGGTCGTTCAGCTCCAGCCAGATGTCCTGCCTGATAGCGGCCAGCCGCGCCTTCACCTTCTGCTCGTCCATGTCGGGGTAGCGGTACCGGCTGATGATGAGCGCCCCTTCCAGCAGGTCCTCGCAGCCGCCGGCCTTCCACGCCACCAGGCGGTCCGTCACACGGCTCAGGTGGATGGTGTGCAGCAGGTCCTCGATGCGGTTGCGGAAGAGGTCGCCCAGGTCGTCGGTCTCCCAGGCGCGCTCCAGCTCGGGCACGATGTCGTCGCCCATCTGCACGATGCGCTCGCGCACCTGGGTGTAGATGGTCTCGTCGGGATCGTCGATCAAGGTGATCAGCGCACGGATCTCGTTGTGGCTCATCGGTGGCCGCGGGCTGGAGCGGCGATGACGAAACTACCCTGGCCATGTGCGGAGCGGACCTTGCCGTACCCGGCAAGTTTCAGCGGCGCGGTGTTGATGGATACGGCGTGGCACCAAGGGTGAACAGCAGGGTGTGGAAAGCGCCATGGGAGGTTCCGCGTACCGTTGGCTACCATCGGTGAGGATGCCGGGTTCCAGCGGGATCCGCCGCCCTGCCGGCCATGACCGCACGGAAGGTGGGTTAACTAGTGAACGGCCGCAGCGCAAGGAGCCATTGCAATAGCGCTTCCTGCGAGCAGTCCCTAGCGGCCATGGTTCACGCCAGCACCCATGCCGCCCCCAGCGCTCCGCCTGCGAGCATGGACGCATACAGGAGCAGCAAGGCGAGATAGGAGAGCACCTGCCGGCCGCTGTGCTGCCTGAAAGCGCGGCGGAGCGCCAGGTACAGGTGCGCCAGCGCCCACAGGAGCAGTACAAGGATGAGCACCTGGTTCACTGCCACGAGGTCCCAGCGCACCAGCAGCCGGGAGATCAGCCCGTATGCGCCGAAGACCAGGAAGACGAAGGAGTGGTAGTGTGCCGAGAAGATGAACGGCTTCACGAAGGTGCCACCCTTCTCGCGGTGCAGCAGGTGCACCAGGCCGGCGAACAGGGGCAGGAAGAGGAAGAAGAGCTTCGGCAGTACCGAGGCGAAGAAGTTGTCCCAGAACAGCTGCTCGCGCAGGAGCTCATCCTCGCCGTCGAGGCGCGAAGCGCCAGCGCTGCCCATCACCAGGAAGAAGAGCACGCTGAGGAAGATGAACAGGCGGAGTGGCGGCACGTAGCGCTGGCGCCGTCCGCGGATGTATTCCAGCGTGAGCTCGCCCGGCTTGAAGAGCAAGGGCCTCAGGCTGCGGGTGATCTTGCTGTCGAATGTGAAGTAGTCGCCCAGGAATTGGTGCAGGAAGTGGCCGAAGGTGTTGTCGCCCACCGCTGCCTGCCCGCAGGTGCTGCAATAGCCCGCGTCCGGAGCCATCACGGAACCGCAATTGGGGCACCCCGCGCTCATGGGGCCAATGTTACATAGGGGTGGGCCTTCGCGTCCAAGGGCAGGGCATTCTACATTGCCTTCCCGATGGTTCCATCGTGTCAGCGCCGCCATGGCCTTGGAGGATTCCTGGGCATCGCGCTGTTCCTGCTGGGGAGCGGTTTGCGGGCACAGGCCGTTCCGGACCAGCGGCCCTTGGCGACCGCCAGGGGCACGGCGGTCATCGGCAAGGATGATGCGCAGGCCGGTGCGGTGGAACCTGCAGGCCTGAGCTACATGGGACGCAAGCTCTGGTTCGAGGTCAGGCGCCGGCTGAACCTCACCACGGCCGAGGAGGAGGCGCGGCAGAAGGCCGATGCGCGGCAGGTGCGGGTGCAGGTGGGCAGCATCCGGTTGCAGACGCAGCCGCCGGCGAGGGACCAAGGGGCCCCGCAGCCACGCAGGGCCTCCGGCCCGGGTACGGGCACCGGTGGACCCTGAACGGCTTATGCCGTGGCGCGATCCAGCACCTCCGCGATCATGCGGTCGATGGCGGCGTGATGGTCCTTGCTGTACTCCTTGCGCAGGCGGTTGGCCACCACGGCGCACACCGTGCACACCCGGTGCCCGAGCATGCCGCCGAGCCCATAGAGGGCGCTGGTCTCCATCTCGAAGTTGGTGGCGCGCAGCCCTTCATGCGCAAAGGCGGTGATGCGCTCGTTGAGGCCATCGACGCTCGGCACCAGCCGCAGCTGCCTCCCTTGCGGGCCGTAGAAGCCGCCCGCCGTGAACGTGATGCCCGTGGTGTTGCCGTGCCCCAGCAGTTCCACCAGCGCCTTATCGCCGGCGGCAACGTAGGGCAGGGGGAGGTTCTCCGGCCAATCCGTATGCGCCAGCAGGTTGTTCAGCAGGCGGATCTCCGCATCGGTGCACTCATAGGCGTAGTAGTGCAGCACGTTGTCCATCCCCACGCCGAAGGCGCTCACGATGAGGCTGTCCACGGGGATGTCCTCCTGCAGCGCGCCGCAGGTGCCGAGGCGGATGATGCGCAGGGAGCGGTGCTCGCGCTTCGCCGTGCGGGCGGCGAGGTCGATGTTCACCAGCGCGTCCAGCTCGTTCACCACGATGTCGATGTTGTCCGTTCCGATGCCCGTGGAGAGCGCAGTGACGTGCGCGCCGCGGTACACCCCCGTATGCGCGATGAACTCCCTGTTCTGCACGCGGTGCTCGACGCGCTCGAAATGCCGGCTGATGCGCTCCACGCGGCCCTGGTCGCCCACCACGAGCACCAGGTCGCCCAGCTGCTCAGGGCGCAGGGCCAGGTGGTAGATGGAGCCGTCGGGGTTCAGGACCAGCTCGCTGGGCTCTAGCACGGTTCCGGGTTCGGTGAGGGTGATGGCGTGCATTCGTCTGGCGGGTTGATGGGTGGTCTGATGATCCGTTTCGCGGGTACCGCTTCAAGGCGTGCCGAAGACCTTCTGCAGCAGCGCCGTGGTGCGGGCCACGGGATCCTGGCGGATGCGCTTCTCCTCCTGTGCGAGCACGGCGAAGAGGCCATCGAGCGCCTTGTCGGTCACATAGGCGTTCAGGTCCGGGTTCACGGCCTTGCCGCCGGTGAGGAGCGTGGCCGCATTGTAGGCCGTTGCCACCGGCTGCCAATGGCTGGTCAGGGCCACCTCTTGCGTCGCGCGCTGCACCACCGGTGTGAACCTGGCGCGCAGCGCGCCGCTCGTCTTCTCGCGCAGGTAGTCCGTGGCGGCGCGCTCCCCCCCGCGCAGGATCGCGAAGCCGTCGGCGATGCTCATGGAGGTGATGGCGTCCACGAAAACGGGCACGGCCTCCTTGCTCGCGCGCTCGGCGGCGGTGTTCAGCGTGCGCTCGAAGTCCTCCACGGGCTTGGTGATGCCCAGGTCCGTGAGCGTGTTCTTCACGTTGATCGCCTCCTGCGGGAAGGGGATGCGGATGAGGGCGTTGCTCCAGAAGCCGTCCGTCGCGCCCACCCTGCCCACGGTCCGCTCCGTGCCCAGGCGCAAGGCTTCCTTGAGGCCGGCGATCACCTCATCGTTGGTGAGGGCGGGAGGGGCGCCGGCGGTTCCCAGGACGCTTTGGAAGTCCTGAGGCGAGCAGCTCATGAGCATGCTCAGGGATGCGCCCATGATCGCATGCCTTATGTTCATCGTCGATCGGATTGTGACAGCGCCTTGCGCCAATCCTCCGGGATCTCCAAGGCGCAGTTCCGCGTGTAGTCGAAGCAGACCATCACGCTCCGGCCCTCGGCGCACAGCGTGCGTGCCCCGTCATCGAGCCGCACGATGCGGTAGTGGAGGTCGAAGCTCTTCCCGCCGATGCGGCCCGGCCGGCACTCCGCCTCGATGCGGTCATGCAGGTGGACCGGTGCCCGATAGTCGATCTCATTGCGCGCAAGGATGAGCCCCTGGGTGCGCCAATCATGCCCTTGCGGGATGAATCCGCGCAGCAGCTCCATGCGGGCCAGCTCGAACCAGTGCAGGTACACCCCGTTGTGGACGTGGTGGGCCATGTCCGCATCGGCGAAGCGGATCTGGATGGGGATGATGGCAGGCTGCATGGAACGGGGCGTCAGGGGCGGGTGCTCACCATGCGGGGCGCCACCTTCTCGGGCTGTATGCGGGAAGCCACGGCGGCATGCACCGCCTCCTGCACCCGGGTGCGGATGCCGAGCTCGAGCAGCTTGTTGGTGGCAGCGCTGGGATGCACGCGGTTGCTGAGGAAGATGTAGACCACCCGCTGTTCGGGGTCGGCCCAGGCCATGGTGCCCGTGAAACCGGTATGGCCGAAGCTCGCATAGCTCACGCACTCGCAGGTGGGGCCGCCTTTGCCATTGCGCGCGGGCTTGTCCCACCCCAGCCCGCGGCGATTGCCGGCGCCATCGGGCTTGCAGAACTGGCATTTGGTGAACTCCTTCACCACGGATTCGCTCAGGTAGCGCACACCGCCGTAGGTGCCGTCATTCACCAGCATCTGCATCACCTTGGCCAGGTCGTTGGCACTGCCGAAGAGCCCTGCATGGCCGGCCACGCCGCCCTTGATGGCCGCACCGGGATCATGCACATCGCCCTGGATCAGCCGTTGGCGGAAGAGGCGATCGTCCTCCGTAGGAGCGATGCGCTCCTTGGCGAAGCGCTCGTAGGGCCTGTAGGTGAGCGTGGATGCGCCAAGCGGGCCATAGAACGCGGCGCTCAGATACCGGTCCAGGGGTTGGCCCGTGGTGCGTTCGATCACCTCCTGCAGGAGGTAGTAGCCCATGTCGCTGTACACGTAGCTGCCCTTCGCATCCAGCGGCGTGTCCAGCACCCACTGCAGCAGGCTGTCGCGATACGCTTCACGGATGTAGAGGCCTTCGGCCACGCGCAGGCCATGCGTGGCCGTGGAACTGTCGCTGGCCACGCCCGGCTTGAACCGTCCATCCTTCATCAACCGGTTCTGGAAGGGGATGAAGGGCTTGAGCCCGGCCTGGTGCGTGAGGATGTCGCGTAGGCCCATCCGTGCATACGCGGGGTGCTCGTCCTCGATCTCGGTGAGGTAATGGCCGAGCGGCTTGTCGAGGTCGATCCGCCCCTCATCCACCAGCTTCATGAGCGCCAGTGTCGTGCCCGCCACCTTGGTGATGCTCGCCAGGTCGTAGAGGTCATCGGTCCTCACGCTGCGCTCCTTGCTGTAGGTGCTGTACCCATAGGCTTTGTTCCACACCACCTGGCCATCCACCGCCACCAGCACCTGCGCGCCGGGGTAGGCCTGCGCCTTGATGCCGCCCAGCACGATGTCGTCGATGCCGCTGAGGGCAAGGCTTTGCAGGCCGAGCGCCTCGGGCATCGCGTAGCCCATGCGGCCGAGGGGCTCCATGAGCCGCCCGTCGCCCGCACGGTAGAAGGAGGAGGCGGTGACCGGAAGCCGGCCGCTGGTGCCGATGGCGCCGAACAGGGCCTGTGCCACGAGGTCCTGGGTATCCTCGTTCTCCTCATAGGCCACCACGGTGCTGGAGAGCAGCTGGGCGCCGTAAGCCCGGGCCAGCCGGTAGGGATTGGCGAAATGCACCAGGATGGTCGGCTTGCGGGCGGCGATCTCGCGAACGATGTCCATCGCGCCCTCGGGGATTCCGAAGTCGCCCTTCACCCGCCACGATGTGCGATGCACGCTCAGGATCACCTGGTCGTAGGGCTCCAATGCCCGGCAGAGCGCCATCAGGCTGTCGCGCCTCATGGATTTGTCGCACCGGAGGGCGCGCACGTCGGCATAGCGCCGCAGGGCCTGCTGGAAGGCGTTGTTCAGGCTGTCGCCGATCACCACGCTGGCGATGCGCGCCTTGGCGAGGTCGCTCAGCGGCAGCAGTCCGCGATGGTCGTTGAGCACGGTGATGGCGCCGGCATACAGGTCGCGGCGGAGCTGCGCCGCCTGCGAAGTATTGAGGTCGGCATGGAGCCCTTCCAGCGCAACCGTCGGCCGCCGATTCAGTCCCGCCCACTCCTTGGCGCGGAGCACCTTCAGGCATTTGTGGTCGATCACCGCACGGTCCAGCTCGTTGGCGTCGATGGCTTGGCGGATGCGGGCGATGGCTTTCACGGGATCCTGCGGGAAGAGCAGCACGTCGTTGCCTGCCATGAGCGCGCGCAGCTCGATCTCGCCCGGCTTGTCGGCGTTCGCCACGCCCTTCATGTTGAGCGCATCGGTGAACACCAGGCCCTGGAAGCCGAGCTCGCGCGCGAGCAGGTCGCTCACGATGGGCCGGCTCAGCGTGCTCGGCAGGCCCTTGGCGCTGTCGAGCGCGGGCACCTCCAGATGGGCCACCATCATGGCGCTCAGGCCCTCCTCCACGAGCCGCTGGAAGGGATAGAGCTCCAGCGAGTCGAGCCGGGTGCGGCTGTGCGCGATGAGCGGAAGGGTGTAGTGGGAGTCGGCGTCCGCATCGCCATGGCCCGGGAAGTGCTTCGCCGTGGCGATGACGCCGCCGCGCTGCAGCCCGCGCATGTACGCGATGCCTTTGCGCGCCACGTTCTCGCGGTCCTCCCCGAAGCTCCGGTCGTTGATCACCGGGTTCGCGGGGTTGTTGTTCACATCCACCACCGGGCTGAAGCTCACGTGCACCCCGAGCCGCCTCATCTGGCGTGCGATCTCAGCGCCCATCCGCTCTACCATGGCATCGTCCTGCAGCGCGCCCAGTGCCATCTGGCGGGGGAAGCGCACAGTGCTGTCGAGGCGCATGGCGAGGCCCCACTCCAGGTCCATGCCCAGCAGGAGGGGGGTCTTTGCCGCCGCTTGGTATCTGTTGGTGAGCCGTGCCTGTCGGACCGGCCCCCCTTGGAAGAAGATCAGCCCGCCGATGTTGCGCTCGCGCACGAGCTGCTCGATCTCCGCCTCATGCTTCGCGTCCTTGTTGCTGTATGCCGCCACCATCAGCAGCTGCGCGATGCGCTCCTCCAGCGACAGCGTGCTCAGCACCGAGTCGGCCCAGGGCGTGGCGGCATGGAGGAACGGCGGCACGCCCTGGTGGCGGGGCGGTTTCTCCGCTGATGAAGTGGCCGGCGGGGCGCCACCCGCCGTCAGCAGCCCTGCTGCGGCGAAGAGGAGCGGTATGATCGGTCGTCTCATGGCTCGGCGCGAAGCTACCCGCACGCTATCGGGGCGCCCGGCAGGATCCGGGCCAGTTTTGAACACGCGCGCGGTGGGTGGCCCATGGGATCAACTCCGCCGAGCTGGCGATCGGTATGCGGCGGCCTCGGAAAAAGAGGAAAGGCCCCGGTAGCGGGGCCTTTCGCAGCGTTCGTTGAGGCGTGCCTCAATGCAGGCTCAGCTTCTTCTCCAGGTCCTCGAGGTAGCCGCGGAACTGCTTGTCGGTCTCCTGCAGGTTGTTAACCGTCCGGCAGGCGTGCAGCACGGTGGCGTGGTCCTTCCCGCCGCAGTGGGCGCCGATGTTGGCCAGCGAGCTCTTGGTCATCTTCTTCGCGAAGTACATCGCGATCTGGCGCGCCTGCACCACCTCGCGCTTGCGCGTCTTGCTCTTGAGCAGTTCGATCGGCAGGTCGAAGTAATCGCACACCACCTTCTGGATGTAGTCGATCGACACCTCGCGCGCGGTGTTCTTCACGAACTTGTCGATCATCTGCTTGGCGAGCTCCAGGTTCACCGCCTTCTTGTTCAGGGAGCTCTGGGCGATGAGGCTGATCATCGCGCCCTCCAGTTCGCGGATGTTCGTGGTGATGCTGTAGGCGAGGTATTCGACCACCTCCTTCGGCAGGTCGATGCCCTCGGCGTACATCTTCTTCTCCAGGATGGCGATGCGCGTCTCGAGGCCGGGCGTCTGCAGGTCGGCGCTCAGGCCCCACTTGAAGCGCGAGAGCAGTCGCTGCTCCATGCCGGCCATCTCCACGGGGGCCTTGTCGCTGGTGATCACCAGCTGCTTGCCGCTCTGATGGAGGTGGTTGAAGACATGGAAGAACACATCCTGCGTCTTCTCCTTGCCGGCGAGGAACTGCACGTCATCGATGATGAGCACGTCCATCATCTGGTAGAACTGCGTGAAGTCGCCGGTGGTGTTGTTCTTCACCGCCTCGATGAACTGCTGGGTGAACTTCTCGGCGGGGACGTAGAGGATCGTCTTCTCCGGATGGTGCTTCTTGATCTCGATGCCGATCGCATGCGCCAGGTGCGTCTTGCCGAGGCCGACCCCGCCGTAGATCAGCAACGGGTTGAAGGCGGTGCCTCCGGGCTTCTGGGCCACGGCGTATCCGGCACTGCGGGCCAACCGGTTGCAGTCCCCTTCGATGAAGTTCTCGAAGGAGTAGTTCGGGTTCAGGTGGCTCTCGACCTTGATCTTGCGCAGGCCGGGGATGACGAACGGGTTCTTGATCGGGCTGTTCGCCACATCGATCGGCAGGGACACGGGCGGGTTCTTGGTCTCCCGCGCATTGCTCGTGGGCACCTTCACGGTGTAGGGATGGGCGCTCTGGAAGCTGTTCTCCATGATGATGGAGTACTCCAGCCGGCCATCGGCGCCCAGCTCCTTGCGGATGATCTTCTTCAGCAGGCCGATGTAATGCTCCTCCAGCCATTCATAGAAGAACTGCGAGGGCACCTGGATGGTGAGGACATTGTCCGCCAGCTTCAGTGCCTTGATCGGCTCGAACCATGTCTTGAAGCTCTGCGGGTTCACGTTGTCCCTGATCACCGCCAGGCAACGTTCCCAGGTCTTCTCGGGATCCTTCTTCATGGATGCGTTGACGGGTGGTTTGGGTTAAGGGGTCGTCGGAGGGCTTTCCCGCGTCACTGGCCGGTGATCGTCAGCGACCGTGGGAAGGGGCGCAAATATGGACCGAAGAAAGTGAAAAAAAAACGGCGCCATCCACTTGCCCGGATAGAAAATTTTGCTTGAGCGATTGCGTGGGGCGGAACGTGAAATCCCTTGATCGGCGCGGGTTATCGGGCATCGGGTCCTCCGTACGGTGCATTGCAGGAATACGCTTTCCGTGGCGTATCATGGCGCCCTCCGGATGCGGGGCGCATCGCGGCGCGGCAGGGCTTGCGTGCATGCTGTGAAGGTAGGTGAAGGAGGGGGTGCGCGGCAATGACCTGAAGCCGTTGCCGCTAACTTGCACGGCATGTTCATCCACGAGACCCGCGTGCGCGTCCGGTATGCTGAGACCGATCAGATGGGGCAGATGTACTATGGCCGCTACGCCGAACTGTTCGAAGTGGGGCGCGTGGAGGCCTTGCGCAGCCTGGGCTTTCCGTACCGTCGGATCGAGGATGACGGCGTGCTGCTGCCGGTGCGCGACCTGCACGTGCGCTATCACCGCCCGGTGCGCTATGACGATGAGGTGATCGTCCGCACCGCGATCGTTGCGCTGCCCGAGGCGCGCATCACATTCCGCTACGCGCTGATCGACGCTGCCGGCGCGCTCCTCACGGAAGGCGAGACCACGCTGGTGTTCGTCGACCGCGCCACCCGCCGTCCCTGCCGTGCGCCCGGCGATCTCGTCGCCGCGCTCGCGCCGCACTTCCCGTGAAGGCTGCGGCCCGCGCCTATGCGCCGATGATGAGGGCCATGGCCGCCACCGCGCAGGCGATGCCCGCCCATTGCAGCGGGCGGAGCCGGTCGCGGAAGAGCGCCAGCGAGAGCGCCGTGCTGAACAGGATGACGCCGATGTTCATGAGCGGGAACACGCTGCTCGATGGATAGCCGCTGCGCGCCAGCGCAGCCACGATGAAGTAGAGGCTCGCATAGTTGACGGTGCCGAGCACGGCGCCGCCGATCACGGCCCTGTGGTCGAGCAGGGACCCGACCGTGCGGCGCACGGCCAGCGATGCGAGTCCGAGGGTGCCGGCCACGCCGAAGACCAGCGTGGGGAAGAGCGGCTCGGTGGCCGGCGTGAGCAGCGACCGCTGCACCGCATTCAAGGTGATGTCGATAGCAGCGTTGCCGAGGAAGAGGAGGAGCGGCAGCAGCCACACCCCCCGTGCACCGGGGGCACCTGGCGCGGACGAAGCTGCCGGCACCGCCACCAATGCCAGGGCGATGCCCGCCCAGCCCAAGGCCGAGGGCCGCTCCCCGAAGGCGGCTACGGCGAACAGCACGGTCAGCACCAGGCTCATCTTGCTCGCCACCGATGTGGCTGCCACACCCGCCCGTTGCGTGCTCACTGCGGTGAGGTAGAACAGCGTGATGAAGAGCACGCCGAGGAAGATGCCCGGCGGGAGGAGCGATGGCGGCGCGGCGATCGTCCAGGGACGCGTGATGGCGATGCCCCAGCCGCATGCGACGAAGTAGTTCACCACGATGGCGGGCAGCAGCGGCACGCCGCGCTTGTCGAAGACCTTGAAGAGGAAGAGGAGCAGCGCCATGCAGAGCGCCGCGAGCGTCACCAAGGCCATGCTGGGTCCGGAAGGGGTTGCTGCGCCGCGTTGACGAAGAGGTCGATGCGGTCGCCGGTGGCCTGCTGCGTGCGCACGGGGGCAACGGGCAGGGTTGGCGCTGGGGTGCCGACGCCGAAGGCCGCTCCGCCGGTGACCACCCGTGCTTCGTCCCAAAGGCCCTGCGTCAAGAAGGCCCCATGGAGCCGGGCACCGCCCTCCACCAGGATGGATCGTATGCCGCGGCGATGGACTTCATTCAGCACATGCTCCAGTGGGTCGTCCGAACGGTCAAGGATGCACTGCTCCGCCGCAAGTCCGGGTCGCGCGGCCAGGGTGAACAGCAAGGTGGGCCGTGTGCCGTCGTATACGTGCGAGGAAGCCGGCGTGAGCCCGTCCCTGTCGATGATGACCCTCAGCGGCGACCGGCCTTCCGCATGGCGCACATCCAGCCGCGGGTCATCGTTCAGCACCGTGCGGCTCCCGGCCATGATCGCCTGCTCCTCGCTCCTCCAGCGATGCACCAACGTATCGGTCGCCGGGGCGCTGATGCGCTGCACCCCGCGTCCGTTGCGGGGGTGCCGGTCGAGGAAGCCGTCGGTGCTCTGCGCCCATTTAAGGATGATGTAGGGCCGGCCCTTCCGGATGGAAGTGAGGAAGCGCCGGTTCATCCATTCGGCCTCCGCGGCGCGCACGCCTTCGGTCACCTCCACTCCGGCGGCGCGCAGGCGCGCGATGCCGCCGCCATCCACCGCTGGGAAGGGGTCGCGATGGGCAATGACCACATGCCGAATCTGCCGTGCGATGATGAGCAGGCTGCACGGCGGGGTGCGGCCCTGATGGTCGCAGGGCTCGAGGTTCACATAGAGCGTGGCATCCGGAGGCACCGGTCCGCCACCGAAGGCCCGCAGGCATTCGGCTTCCGCATGCGGCATGCCCGGTTCGCGGTGCCAGCCCTCGGCGCGCAACCGCCCCTGCTGCACGAGCACCGCGCCCACCAGCGGGTTGGGGGCCGCTGAGGCGGCACCCAGCCGCGCCAGGCTCAGGCAACGGGCCATCCACTGTTCGTGCTCATTCATGGAGGGCCGCGAAGTTCGTGCATCGGCCCTGGAGGCGCCGCCCGGCGACCGGCCTACTTTTGCCCGCCCGATGGGCATCCGCGCAACGGACAACCGAGTGGCCAGCGTGCTGGCCGAGTACCGCAGCCAGCTCGCACCGCTCTACGACGCGGGTGAGTGCAAGGCCATCGTGCGCAGCGTCTTCCACGACCGGCTCGGCTGGGATGCCGCCCAGCTGGACCTGCGGGCGTCCGAGCCGTTGCATGAGTCCGACCTGCTGAAGGTATATCTGCCCCTCAAGCGGCTGCGCGCGGGAGAGCCCCTGCAGTATGTGCTGGGGGAGGTCGAATTCCACGGCCTGCGGATCAAGGTGAGCCCCGATGTGCTGATACCGCGCCCCGAGACCGAAGAGCTGGTGGAGCATGTGCTGAGGGATTCCGCCGATGTGCGTGGCGTGGTTGATGTCGGCACGGGCAGCGGGTGCATCGCGCTGGCCATCGCGAAGGCGCGGCCCCAGGCGCGCGTCACGGCCATCGACGATTCGGCCGCCGCACTTGCCATGGCCGCCGACAATGCCCGTGCGCTGGGCATCGACATCGCCCTGCTTCATGCCGATGCGCTCAGCGAGGGCTTCGGCCTTCCCGCCGGGACAGACCTTGTGGTGAGCAATCCGCCTTACATCCCCGTGGAGGAGGAGCGGACCCTGGCCCCCCAGGTGCGCGACCATGAGCCTCGCCGGGCGCTGTTCGCTCCTGCTGGCGATCCGCTTGCATTCTACCGCGCGATCGGCCTCAAGGCCCATGGGGCGCTCCCGCCCGGTGGGCGCCTCTGGCTTGAGGGGCATTGGCGCACGGCACGCGAGGCCGCGGCGCTCCTGAGGGAGATGGGCTACGCTGAGGTCACGCTCATCCGCGACCTCAGCGGCCATGAGCGATTCATCCGTGCGGTGCGATGAGGGGATTCATGATCGCATCGCTCGCCGCACTGGCGCTGGCGCCGCAGGTGACGGCGCAGGACAGGCCGCGCGCGGCATTCAGGCCCACCTTCAACTTCGACTTCCGCAACACCTTCGTCAACGGCGAGCGCGTGCGGTTCTACGGTTTCCGGCTCGGCGCGCAGCGCGGCAAGGACCTCATCACGGTGGGGTTCTATGGCCTGGGCGATGCCTATATCCAGCCGGCAGTCGACATCCCCGGCGTAGGCATACGGGAGCTGCACACCGACTTCGACTACACTGCGCTGTCCTACGAGCGGCTCCTGGTGAACAACAGGCAGTGGCAGATCGGCGTGCCCATCTCCATCGGCCTGGGCAACTACCGCCGCAGCTACCGAAGCGATGGGCCGGGATTGACGCCGTGGACCGTGAATGAGCTGGTGCCGCTGGAGGCCTCAGTCCATGCGGACCACAACATCTTCCGCTGGCTCTTCGTGGGCGCGGGTGTCGGCTACCGGCATGTGCTGGCCGCCGACCGCGCGGCCACGGTGACGCTCAGCGATTGGACCTCCTATGCGAAAGTGGGCATACGTTTGGGCGAGCTTCTGAAAGGCATATTCGGCAAGCGCAGGCAACATGGACAGGACGGCGGCTGAACAGCGGATCAGGGACCTGAGCCGCGAGCTCGAGTACCACAATCACCGGTACTACGTGCTCGCCGCACCCGTGATCACCGATCGCGAGTTCGACGGCATGCTGCGCGAACTGGAGGATCTCGAGCGCGCCTTCCCCGACCTCGCTTCGCCGAACAGTCCCACCCAGCGCGTGGGGGGCGACATCACGAAGGGATTCCCCACCGTGCGGCACCGCTATCCCATGCTGTCCCTCGGCAACACCTACAGCCGCGAGGAAGTGGCCGATTTCGTGGCGCGGGTGGAGCGCGCCATCGGCCCCACGCGCTTCAGCATGGAGCTGAAGTACGACGGCGTGGCCATCAGCCTGACATACAGCGACGGCCAGCTCGTGCGCGGCGTCACGCGCGGCGACGGCGAGAAGGGCGAGGACATCACCGCCAACGTGCGCACCATCCGCAGCATCCCGCTGCGCCTGCAGGGCGATGGATGGCCGGCGGAGCTCGAGGCGCGCGGAGAGGTGATCTTCACCAAGGAGCGGTTCGAGCAGCTGAATGCACAGCGCGAGCGGGATGGGGAGGAACTCTACGCGAACCCGCGCAACACGGCGGCCGGCACCCTCAAGCAGCAGGACCCCAAGGAGGTGGCCAAGCGCGGACTGGACAACTTCATCTACAACATCCAGAGCGAGCGGCTGCCAGCGCGGAGCCACTACGAGAACCTGCTGCGCGCGCACAGCTGGGGCTTCAAGACACCCAACCCCGAGCGCCGCTTCATTGAGCGCGCCGATGACGTGGAGGGCATCATGGCCTTCATCGATCACTGGGAGAAGCGGCGCCACGAGCTGGAGATGATCATCGACGGCGTGGTGATCAAGGTGGATGACCTCGACGCGCAGGAGGAGCTGGGCCTCACCGCCAAGAGCCCGCGCTGGGCCGTGGCTTACAAGTACGCCCCGGAGCAGGCCGTCACCAAGCTGCTCGGCGTCACATTCCAGGTGGGCCGCACGGGCGCGGTCACGCCGGTGGCCGAGCTCGATCCCGTGCAGCTCGCGGGCACCACGGTGAAGCGCGCCTCGCTGTTCAATGCCGACCAGCTCGAGCGACTCGGCCTGCACGAGCACGACATGGTGCGCGTGGAGAAGGCCGGTGAGATCATTCCCCAAGTGGTGGGCGTGGAGGTGAAGGAGCGCGCTGCCGGCTCCCGGCGCGTGGGGTTCCCCCACCAATGCCCCGAATGCGGCACGCCGCTTATCCGCCTGGAGGGCGAGGCCCAGCACTATTGCCCCAATGAGCACGGGTGCCCGCCGCAGATCACCCGGCGCATCGAGCATTTCGTCTCGCGCCGCGCCATGGATATCGATGGCCTGGGGGCCGAAACCATCGACGAGTTCCACCGCGCCGGCCTCATCCGTGACGTGGCCGACCTGTACGACCTTAACGAGGAGGGCATCCTCGCCTTGGGCAAGGGCTGGAAGGAGAGGAGCGCGCAGCGCATCCTGGCCGGCCTTGATGCAAGCAGGCGCGTGCCCTTCGAGCGCGTGCTCTTCGCGCTCGGCATCCGCCATGTGGGCGAGACCGTCGCCCGGAAGATCGCGCGCCGGGTGGGAAGCATGGACCGGCTCATGGGCATGGGCAAGGAGGACCTTACGGCGATCGAGGAAGTGGGAGAGGTGATCGCCGAGAGCATCACGGACTTCCTGTCCGTGGAGGGCAACCGGCGCATCATTGAGCGGCTCAGGAAGCAGGGCCTGCGCATGGAGCTTGACGAGGCGGACCAGGTGGTCGGCAATCGCCTCAAGGGCCTGTCATTCGTGGTGTCGGGGGTTTTCCGCAACTTCAGCCGCGACGGCATCAAGGAAGCCATCGAGCGCAACGGCGGCAAGGTGTCCGGTTCCATCAGCGGGAAGACCAGCTACGTGCTGGCCGGTGCGGACATGGGGCCGGCCAAGCGCGCGAAGGCCGAGGAGCTCAAGGTGCCCGTGATCGATGAGGATGAATTCACGCGGATGATCGGAGGATGAAGCTGCTGGACCGCATCAAGGAATGGCTCGGCATCCGCCGGCTGCTGCGCGATCTGCCCCAGGACCGCCGGCCCATCGCCCGCAACATCGGGCTTGCCCGCAAGGTCGCCATCGTCTATGTGGTGGAGGATGAGGCCGCCCACAACCATGTCCGCAACTACGTCAAGCGCCTCAAGGAGGAGCACGGCATCAGCAACGTGATGGCCCTGGGCTATTCCGACCAGAAGGTGATGCCGCATTACCTGCACGCCAAGCTCAACTTCGAGGCCATCTGCCAGAAGGACCTCAACTGGTACCGCATCCCGCAGGGCAACACGGTGCAGAACTTCGTGGCGGAGGAGTACGAGATCATCATCGACCTCACCCTGGAGGACCGCCTGCCCATCCAGTACATCGTGGCCAAGAGCCGCGCCCGCTTCAAGGTGGGCCGATGGAGCGAGAGCAACAAGCGGATCCTCGACATGATGATCGACATGGCCGGCTCACGCAGCCTTCCACAGCTCATCCAGCAGGTGCACCACTACCTGCTCATGGTCAATAGCAAGCCTGAACCTTCACTGAACTGAGCCGCTTCGGCGGCATCCCGAATGGACCAACGATTCCGCGGCCTGGGCGTCGCCCTAGTCACCCCCTTCCGCACCAACGGCCAGATCGACTATGCCGGCCTGGAGAAGCTCATCGACCACCAGATCGCGGGTGGAGTGGACTACGTGGTGAGCATGGGCACCACCGGTGAGAGCGTCACCCTCACCAAGGCCGAGAAGAAGGAACTGCTCGCGCAGACCATCGGCTTCGTGCGCAACCGCGTGCCCGTGGTGCTGGGCGTGGGCGGCAACAACACGGCCGAGGTCATCGAGGCCCTCGGGGAGTTCGACATGGACGGCGTGGACGCCATCCTCAGCGTGAGCCCCTACTACAACAAGCCCACGCAGGAGGGCATCTACCAGCACTACAAGGCCATTGCGCAGGTGGCCCTGCGGCCCATCATCCTCTACAACGTGCCCGGCCGCACCGGCAGCAACATGACCGCCGACACCACGCTGCGGCTAGCCAGGGACTTCAAGAACATCATCGCCATCAAGGAGGCCAGCGCCAACCTCGACCAGATGGGCCGCATCCTCAAGCACAAGCCGAAGGGCTTCATGCTCATCAGCGGCGACGATGCGCTTACCCTGCCCATCATCGCCATGGGCGGCATGGGCGTGATCAGTGTGGTGGGAAACGCGCTGCCCAAGGAGTTCAGCACCTTGGTGCATGCCGCGCTGAAAGGCGATCTCGACACCGCCCGCCGCGAGCACCTGCGCCTGATCGAGGTGATCGACCTGCTCTTCGTGGAGGGCAATCCCGGTGGCATCAAGGAGGCGTTGAAGATCCTCGGGATCTGCGGGAACCCGGTGCGCCTGCCACTGGTGAACGTGGGCGAAGGCACGGCGAAGAAGCTGTACCAGGCGCTGGCGGATGCGGAGGTGGTGAAGCTGTGAGGAAATGGACTTCCTCGCCCTCGACTTCGAGACCGCCACACCGCACGCCGACAGCCCCTGCGAGCTGGGCATTGCCGTGGTGCGTGGCGGGGTGGTGCGCGAGGTGCGCAATTGGCTCATCAAGCCGCGGCAATGGCCCTACTTCAGTCCATGGAACGTGGCCGTGCATGGCATCCGGCCCGATGATGTGGCCTCGGCGCCGCGCTGGGACGACATCTGGGAGGAGGTTGCGGACCTGCTGGACGGCAGCACGGTGGTGGCGCACAATGCGGCCTTCGACATGACGGTGCTCCGCAGCACGCTCGCCAGCCACGGTCTGCCGCATCCCGCCTTCCAGTACTTCTGCAGCGTGAGCATGGCGCGCCGGGTGTGGCCCGGTCGCAGCTCCTACGGCCTAGGTCCCATGTGCGCCTTCCACGGCATCCCCCTGCGCCACCACCGCGCAGGCAACGATGCCGAGGCCACAGCCGAACTGGTGCTGCGTGCCACCGACAACCAGGCAGGCAGCGATATCTCCAGCTTCCTGCTGAGCACCAAGGTCAAGGTCGGGGCGTTCTATCCAGGCGGGCATCGCACACCCGGCGGCAAGGTCACGGCTGTGGCGCAATAGAGGCGCCCAGCTACCTTCACGCCATGGACCTCGAAAGCCTGCACCGCATCGGCCGGATCGGGAAGCCCTGGGGGCATCAGGGCGAACTCACCGTGCACCTCGAGGGCGTCGACCTTGATGACCTCGTGCATGCCGGGTCGCTCTTCGTGGACATCGAAGGTCAGAAGGTACCCTTCTTCTTCTCGCGGTTGCACGACAAGGGGCGCGAGCTGCTCGTGAAGTTCGATGACTTCGATGATCCGCAGAGCGCGTCCATCCTGGTGGGCCGCGACCTGTATGCACCGCCGGGGCTGCTCGCCGATGGCAGCGATGAGAGCTGGGATCCCGAGGAGTTCATCGGCCTGTTGGTGCGCGATGAGGCGCATGGCGAGCTCGGCGAGGTGACAGCCATCGAGGGCAGCGACCGCAACCCGGTGCTCGTGATCCTCCGGGGCGAGCAGGAGGTGATGGTGCCACTCACCGCCGAGATGATCGTCAGCGTGGATCCAGAGGAGCGCAGCATGGTTGTCCGCACGCCGCCCGGCCTCATCGCCCTGTACCGCGAGGGATAGCCGCAATATGCCCAGCGAGGAGTTCCGCTTCCTGCGGTTCACGGTGCGCCAGGACCGCTGCGCCATGAAGGTCGGCACCGATTCGCTGGTGTTCGGTGCGTGGGTGGGCATCGGCGATGCTCTGCGCATCCTGGATATTGGAACGGGAACCGGCGTGCTCGCGCTGATCGCCGCGCAGCGCGCACCACAGGCCGAAGTGCACGCCGTGGAGATCGATGATGCCGCCGCGCAGCAGGCGGCCGAGAACGCAGCGGCGTCGCCGTGGGCCGGTCGCATCCGCGTGCACCGCATGGATATCCGCCGCATGCGGAGCGATGCGCCGTTCGACCTCATCCTCTGCAACCCGCCTTACTACAGCGGGTCCTCGCCATCCATCGGGTCACGGGCACGCCTGGCCAAGCACGGAGCGGAGCTCACCTTCCCGGAGCTCCTTTCAGCGGTTGAGGGACTGCTGGCCCCCGAGGGGCGTTTCGCGGTGATCATCCCCGCGGACCGCGAGGCCGAACTGCTGGCCCGGGCACGCGGTCATGCACTCTTCCCGCGCCGTCGCTGCCTGCTCAGCTACGTGGCGCATCGGCCGCCGAAGCGCGTCATGCTCGAGTTGGCCAGGCAGCCCGGTGCCATCCACGAGGAGCGGCTCACGGTGGAAGGCGCTGGTCCGAAGTCGTTCACGCCGGAGGCGAGCGCCTTGGTGAAGGACCTGGTGGTGCGCTGATCACGCCTCCACTTCCTCCTCGTTGAAGGCGATGCCGTGCCGCTCGAGCTCGTCCAGGATGGGGTCGTAGATGGCGGGCTTCAGCGGCAGGAGCACGCCGCGCTCCTCCAGCTTGTCATTGAGCACCAGCTTGCAGGCCATGGCGATGGGCAGGCCCACGGTGCGCGCCATTGCGGTGTGGCGCTGATCCTGCCCGATGACGGCAAGCGAGGCCTGCAGCTCTTGCGCCGCTCCCTCCACCTCGTACCTGAACCGATGCCACATCACCACCATGTCCTTGTCGTCAGGCCCGAGCTTCCATTTCACTTCGAGCAGCCGCTGAAGGGTGGCGGCCGGGCTGAGGCCCTCGGCGCCGATGGGCACCCGGTCGAAGAGGCCGAGCCACGAGAGCCGTGCCATCGTTTCGCTGTCCGGTGCCAGGCCCAGGGCGTGCGCCGTGGCGTGGCGCGCATCATGGCCGGCCGTGGAGGGGAGGAATGCGGCGATGTAATCGGTGTAGGTGGCGCCCGGCCCCAGTTCCATGGCGAAGCCATCGTCGGTGCAGCCCAGCTGCACGAAGGCATCCCATGCGGCGCAGTAGCCGGCCTTGCGCAGGGTTCCGCGCAGCAGGGTGGGGATGCCGTCGAGGCCGTAGGCCTGCCGGTACTTCAACGAATCGCGGTTGGCGTAGCCGTCGAATGCCCCGAGCCCGGGCACTTCTATCCTGACGGTCTCCTTGAAGAGACGATGGTAGGGGATGTACTTCACTTCGCCGTTGCGGATGTACTTCGCCGCTCCGCCCTGGCCGGCCAGGACCACGTTTCGTGGGTTCCAGCTGAACTTGTAGCCCCACGGGTTGTCGTCGCTCTCGGGCGCCACCAGGCCGCCGCAATAGCTCTCGAAGGCCTCCATCCATCCGCCCTGGTCCCGGATGCGGTCGAGGATGCGCATGGCGCTCATGTGGTCGATGCCGGGGTCGAGCCCCATCTCATTGAGCACGATCAGTCCCTTGGCCTTGAATTCCGCATCCAATGGCCAGAGCGCCTCGGGCACGTAGCTCGGGGTGATCACGTGCCTGCCCAATGCCAGGCAGTCGGTAAGGACATCCATGTGCATGAAGGCCGGCAGCATGCTGATGACCAGGTCGTGCCGGCCGATCAGGTCGCGGCGGGCTTCGCGGTGCGCGGCATCCAGCTCCACCCCCTGCGCCACCTCGGGGCCCTCATGCGCCATGGCGCGTGCATGGCCGGCGTCCTTGTCGGCGATGGTGATGCGCCACTCCTGCTGGTCGGCGTGGGTGATGAGGTACTTGATGAGGGACGAGGCGCTCCGCCCGGCGCCGAGGATGAGGATGTTCCGCATGGATTCGTTGCCGCCGCCTGTCCGGCAAGGCGCTGCGAAGATCGCGAACCCGGCGGTCCGCCGGGAGCACCGCGGCCGGTGAGCGAACTCCGCTTTTGGCATGCCCATTGCCCTGCCGCCGGCACCAACTACTTTCGCGAACCTTCCAAAGCTTCCCATCCATGAACAAGCTCACCGCTCTGGCCCTCGCGGCCCTGCTTTCCTCCACAGCCGAAGCCCAGACATCGGACCTGGTCTTCTTCACCGATGACGGTGCGAGGTTCACCTTGGTCGTGGATGGCGATGTGAAGAACGCCGCACCCGCATCGCGCGTCGTGGCCACCGGCATCCGCAACGAATCGCCGGTCATCATGGTCAGGTTCGAGGATGCCTCCATTCCGCAGATCCGCAAGCCGGGCTATTTCCCGCTCGGGAAGGAGTACACCACCATGATCACCACCAACAAGAAGGGCGAGCGCGTGCTGCGGCCGACCGGTGAGGCGGAGCTGGGCACGGCGGCCAAAGCCGAGCCGGAGAAGCCGAAGCCCGCGCATTTCGTGGAGGACCGGCCGGCTTCCGAGCCCGCGATGATCCAGGGCGACGTCGCCGTGGATGGCGTGAAGCAGACCACGACGGTGACCGTCGTTGAGGAGGATGGTGCCGATGTGCAGGGCGTGAACATGAACATGGGCGTGAACGGCGTGGGCATCAATATGAGCATCGGGGTGACGGACGGCACCGGTACCGGCACTGCGCGAACCACCACCACGCGCACCACCACCACCACCACGACCACGACGACGGGCACCACCGGCACCAGTGCCATGCGCGTGGAGGCGCCCAAGCCGGTGCCTGCGCCCGAGCCCTATCGCATGCCGGGCTACACCGGTCCCATCGGCTGCGCCATGCCCATGAGCGGCACGGAACTGGCCGACATCCGCAAGAGCATCGAGAGCAAGAGCTTCGAGGAGACCAAGCTCACCCTGGCCAAGCAGGTGGCGCGCGACCGCTGCTTCAGCGCCGACCAGGTGAAGAGCATCCTCAGCGTCTTCTCCTTCGAGGAGTCGAAGCTCGATTTCGCCAAGTTCGCCTACGACCGCACCCACGACAAGGGCAACTACTACAAGGTCAGCGATGCCTTCACCTTCGAGAGCTCCATGGAGGAGCTGAACGAATTCATCCAGTCGCGCTGACCGTCCCGGCCTTCCCAACCGCGCCATGGTTCGTCACCTGAGCATCGCACTCCTGGCCACCGCCTCGGTCCTGGCGGGCTGCACGGGCTCCAAGTCCTACGCCAAGAAGGGCGAGAAGCTCGACGTGGCGGGCCTGTACGCAGAGGCAGCCGGCATGTTCGAGGAAGCGGCGCGGCGCAGCACGAAGAACGTGGAGGCCAAGATCGGCCTCAAGAAGAACGGCCAGCTGCTGCTGAACGACAAGCTCTCGGCCTTCTTCAAGTCCATGGCCATGGGCACGGCCAAGGGCGATGCCGTGAACGCCTATCTGGACGCGAAGGCCTATCAGGATCGCATCGGGCGGCTGGGGGTGGTGCTGGAGATCCCCGACCACTACAAGGTCGATTTCGAGCGCGTGAAGGATGAGTACCTCGTGGAACTCTACAACGAGGGCCAGGCCCTCATGGCCAAGGAGGACTACAAGGCGGCGGAACAGGTGTTCGCCCGCATCGCCCGGCTCGAGCCCAACTACAAGGATGCGAGCAGCCTGCAGTCCATCGCATACCTGGAGCCCCTCTACCGATCGGGCAAGGCGGACCTGGCCGCGGGCGCCTTCCGCAAGGCCTATGCTGCGCTCGACCAGGTGGTGAAGCGCGACGCGGGCTACAAGGATGCAGCTGCATTGCGGCAGGAGTGCGTCACCAAAGGGCAGTATACCATCGCGGTGCTGCCCTTCTCGAGCGCCATCAAGCGGGCGGACATCAGCGCCCGGCTGCAGGGGAATGCCATCACGGCGCTCACCGAGGCGCGCGATCCCTTCCTGAAGGTGGTGGATCGCGAGAACCTCGAGCGCATCCTGGAGGAGCAGCGGCTCGGCCTCAGCGGCGTGGTGGATGAGCAGACCGCCGTTCGCGTGGGCAACCTCATGGGCGCCCAAGCCGTGCTGATCGGCACCGTCACCGACTACCGTGAGGAGGCCGGCAACCTGCGGCAATCCACGCGGAATGGATTCGAGGCCTACCGCGTGGAGATGGTGAACAAGGAGACCGGCGAGAAGTACCTGGAGACCCGGTACCGCCCGGCGCGCTACACCGAGTTCTACCAGGAGAACAAGGTCTTCCTCTCCGTCAACTACCGGCTCGTATCCATGGAGACCGGGGAGGTGCTGGTGAGCAAGACGCTCGACAAGCAGGCCGACGACCACATGTACTACGCCAACTACGACGGCAACCGTGAGGCCCTGCTCCCCGCGCTCAATGGGGCCGTCGATCCCAACGATCGCGCCCGCAGGGAGCTGCGCACCCTGCTCAATGCGCCGCGCACCATCAAGTCCACCGCCACCATGGGCAGTGAACTGGTCCGGACGGCCTCCTCCCAGCTGGCATCCACCATCCAGGCCGAGCTCAACAGCCGTCTACCATGATGCGGGCTGCCTTCGTCGCGGTACTCGCCCTCCTGGGCGCATGCAAGGGTCGCGAGGCCGCTCAGTCTGCGGTGACGCCGCCACCACCGATCCAGGCGGAGCCGCCCGCCTGGGTCCGGTCGCGGCCCGTGAACGGCGCCTACTACATCGGCATCGGGCTTGGCAGCAAGGCTCGCCCGGATGCGCAGGAAACGGCGCGCAAGAACGCCCTGAACGAACTGGCGAGCGAGATCAGCGTGAAGGTGGAGGGCAACAGCCTGCTGTACACCGCCGATGGTCGCAGCCGGTTCGATGAGTCCTTCACCAGCACCATCCGCACCACCACCCAGGAGCAGATCGAGGGCTATGAGCTGGTGGATACGTGGGAAAGCCCCACCGAATACTGGTCGTACTACCGCCTTGCGAAGGCGGAGCACGCCCGCATCAAGGCTGAGCGCAAGGCCATGGCCATCGCCAATGCGGTGGACCTGTTCAAGCGCGCCAGGGCCGGCGCGGATGCCGGGGACCTGCGAACGGCGATCGACCTTGACCTGCGAGCGCTGATCGCCATGAAGGCGTACTGGGGGGAGAACGATCTGGTGGACCTGGATGGCCGCCAGGTGGCGCTCGTGAACGAGGTCTTCGGCCATCTGCAGGCGCTTACCTCGGGCATCCGGTTCAGCCTCCTGCCGGAACGCTGCGACCTGAACTATGCCAACGGCTTCCGGCGCGAGATGCTCATCTCGGCCAGCTACGGCAGCAACGGACGGGTCCGTGACCTGGCCCAGCTGCCCGTCCGCATCACCTATGCCGGCCAGGATGGTCCGGTCACCGAGCTGAAGAACACGGATGCCGACGGCCGGGTCCGCAGCACGGTCCAGCGCGTGGCCGTTTCGGCCAATGGCAATGACCTGGTGGTGCGTCCGGATATGGACGCCTTGGTGAGCAAGGAGCTGGAGCCTGCTCTGGTGAAGGCGCTTGTGGGGAGCCTTACGGTACCCGAGGCGCGCGCCACCATCGACCTGCGCCTGCCCCGGATCTTCATGCGTGCCTCGGAGACCAACCTCGGCGCCCCCGTCGGTGATGCGGGCATTGCGGTGGTCCTGCGCGAGGAGCTCACCCGTGCCGGATTCCGCATCGTCGACCGCGAGGCCGATGCCGAGCTGCTGCTGCAGCTCACATGCTCCACCCGGAGCGGAGGCGAGGCCAACGGCTTCCATACCGCCTTCCTCGACGCCACCTATGCATTCCGCGATCGCCGCACCCAGGACGTGGTCCATGAGGGCGCCCGGCAAGGGGTGAAGGGCATCCAGCTGAGCATGGAGAAAGCCGGGCTCGACGCCTACAAGAAGGCCGGGCAGGAGGTGCGGAAGGAGATCGTTCCGGGCATCCTGGGAGCCTTCCAGTGAGCGCCATGGCATAGTTTGGCACGCGATCGGCAAAGCACGAAACAACCAAGACCCTCCTCCAACAACACCAACGCCACCGCCGGGCCTCGGCGCATGACCATGAAAACGACCAACCTCCAACGCACCGCCACGTTCGCGCTCACCGCCCTTCTGCTGGTCGGTGGGATGACCGCCTGCAAGAGCAAGAAGAAGCAGGCTGAGGCGGCCAAGCAGAATCCGCCGGAGGGCGAGACCGAAGTGAAGGTGCTGTGCTCCGGCCCTGAATTCTTCACCGACAACAAGGTGTTCCGGGCCAACGCGCTGGGCGAGAGCATGGATCAGGCAACGGCCAAGAAGAAGGCCATGAGCAACGCCCGGGCCGACCTGGCCGCGGCCATCAACACGCGCGTGAAGGCCGTGGTCGACAACTACGTGAACAGCCGTGAGATGCAGAACCGCGAGGAGGTGGGCGAACGCTACGAGGCCCTGGCCCGCGAGGTTGTCGATCAGCAGCTGACCGGCACCAAGACCATCTGCGAGAAGATGATGAAGGTGAATGCCACCGGCAACTACAAGTGCTACGTGGCCATCGAGCTCAGCGCCCAGGAACTGCTCTCAGCCTACAATGAGCGCCTCAGCAGCGACGAGCGCCTCCGCGTGGACTACGACTATGAGAAGTTCAAGGAGACCTTCGAGAAGGAGATGGAGAAGATGAACCGCTGATTCCCTGCACCGATCACCGGAAGCCCCTCCCCTGCGGAGGGGCTTCTTCGTTCGTCATGACGACCTTTGCGCCATGTCGCGCAGACTGATCATGGCGGGGGCGGCGCTGATGGCCTTGGCGGTCCTCCTTGGTGCGTTCGGTGCCCACGGCCTCAAGGCACGGCTCGGTCCGGAGGCGTTGGGCCAATGGCAGACGGGCGTGGATTACCAGTTCTACCATGCTCTTGGATTGCTGCTCGTAGGGGTGCTGGGCAGTGTGATTCCCGCGCCCCGAGGCCGAGTGGTGGCCTGGCTCTTCGCCGGTGGCGTCGCCTTGTTCAGCGGTTCTCTTTATCTGTTGAGCACCAGGGGTTTGACCGGATGGCCGGCCATCGGTGCCGTGGTCGGTCCGCTGACACCGATCGGGGGGCTGCTCTTCGTGGCGGGCTGGTGCGTCCTGTTCATAACCGCGTTAAGGCAACATGATGCCCGTTAGCCGTCGCGCTGAGCATCCCCCTACTTTTGCCGACCAATTCCAACCCTTAGGAACATGAACGATTTCGGTCTTAAGCCGAAGAACGCGGACCTGTCGTCGATCGGCTTGGCGCGCGTTGGCGATGTCTACTGGAACCTGGAGCCCGCCGAACTGGTGGAGCATGTGATCGTGAACGGTCAGGGAGTGCTGGCCGATAGCGGTGCGCTCGCAATCGAGACCGGGGAATTCACCGGCCGCAGCCCCAAGGACAAGTTCACCGTGAAGGACGCCAAGACCGAGGGCACCGTGTGGTGGGGCGATGTGAACATCCCGCTCCCGACCGAGGCCTTCGACAAGCTCCACGAGAAGATGAGCGCCTACCTCCAAGGGCGTGATGTGTATGTGAAGGATGCCTACGCCTGCGCCGACCCCACGTACCGCCTTAGCCTTCGGGTGGTGGCAGAGCAGCCCGCCAGCGCCATGTTCGCCGGCAACATGTTCCTGCGCCCCACGCATGCGCAGCTGGAGGAGTTCACCCCGGAGTGGCACATCATCGTCGCCCCGGGATTCCGGGCCAATGGTCCGGTCGACGGAGTGAGGCAGCACAACTTCGCTGCCATCGACTTCACCCGCAGGATGATCCTCATCGGCGGCACCGGGTATACCGGTGAGATCAAGAAGGGCATCTTCACCGTACTGAACTACGTGCTTCCCCAGGATCGGGGCGTGCTCAGCATGCACTGCAGCGCCAACATCGGCAAGGACGGCGATACGGCGGTATTCTTCGGCCTGAGCGGCACCGGGAAGACCACCCTCAGCGCCGATCCGGAGCGCCGGCTCATCGGCGACGACGAGCATGGCTGGAGCGACATGGGCGTCTTCAACTTCGAGGGCGGCTGCTATGCCAAGTGCATCGATCTCAGCGCCGAGAAGGAGCCGCAGATCTGGAACGCGATCAAGTTCGGCGCGATCCTCGAGAACATCGTCTTCCACGAGGGCACCAGCAAGGTGGACTTCGCGGACGGGTCCGTCACCGAGAACACCCGCGTGAGCTATCCCATCCACCACATCGACAACATCGCTGAGCCCAGCATCGGCGGTCATCCGAAGAACATCTTCTTCCTGACCTGCGATGCCTACGGCGTGCTGCCCCCGATCAGCCGCCTCACGCCGGGCCAGGCCATGTACCACTTCATCAGCGGCTACACGGCGAAGGTGGCAGGCACCGAGGCAGGCGTCACCGAGCCGCAGAGCACGTTCAGCGCCTGCTTCGGCAAGGCATTCCTGCCCCTGCACCCCGCCAAGTACGCCGACATGCTGGGCGATAAGATGAAGCAGCACGATGTGCGCGTCTGGCTGGTGAACACGGGCTGGAGCGGCGGTGCTTACGGCACCGGAGAGCGCATGAAGCTCAAGTTCACCCGGGCGATGATTTCGGCCGCGCTGAGGGGTGAACTCGACAAGGTGGACTACAAGGAGCACCCGGTCTTCGGCGTGAGCTATCCGGTGAGCTGTCCGCACGTGCCCGCGGAGATCCTCGATCCCCGCAGCACATGGAAGGACAAGTCGGCCTATGACCAGACCGCCGAGAAGCTCGCGAAGCAGTTCAATGACAACTTCGCCAAGTACAAGGATGGTTGCAGTGCCGAGACGCTCGCTGCCGCCCCGCGCCTTTCGGTGAAGGCCTGATCGTGCCGCATGGCGATGGAGGCCCCTGCCCTCGGCAGGGGCCTCCGCTTTTCCTGCCTCCGGGGCCATGACCCGGCGTGGCGCCCTTTCTAGCTTTGCGATCCCGAATGCGGTACGGAGCCCTCTTCATCCTGGTGCTGCTCGTTGCGCCGCGCCTTTGGTGCCAGGGCCTTGGCGCCCCGCATTATCCGGAGCGGCTGCGGGCCGACCTGGAGGTGCTGAAGGCGGCCATCCAGGAGGCCCATCCCGCCCCGTACCGATACATCACCCGTGGGGAACTCGATTCGGCGTTCGATGCGCTGGCGGATTCCCTGTACACGCCGCTGTCCTCGGATGGCTTCCTCGCCCGCCTCCTGCCGGTGCTCCAGCGCATCGGAGATGCCAACCTCGACGTGCAGCTCGATGCCGCCACCGAGCAGCGCCTGCTCGCGCAGGCCACCCTGCTTCCATTCAGGGTCCGGCTCATCGAGGGGGATGTCTACATCGCGGAGGAATTGAAGGGCTTCCGCACCTTCCCCCAAGGAAGCCGGCTCATCAGCGTGGATGGCTTGGCCACGCACCGGTTGATCGCCGGCATGTCGGCGTGGGTGGTGAGGGATGGGGCGAATGAGACGTTGCGCCTTCGGGTGATCGAGGAGCGGTTCGCATGGCTTTTCCTGCTCGCCTTCGGCTACTCGGGCTCCTATGCTGTTGAGGTGGAGGCACCGGATGGCCGAAGGCTCGAGGAGGTGGTGGTGGGCATGCGCTTGGAGGACATCGAGCGCTCACGGAAGCCGGACGGGCTTGCGATGCATCCCTGGCAGAGCACTTGGGATCCCGCGGCCGGAGCGCTCTGGGTGAGCATAAGGTCCCTTGATCCCCTGGTGCTGGAAGGTAGCGGTCAGAAGCCCCGGGCATTCATCGATGCCATGCTGCGCGAGTTGAAGGACAACCGGGCCAGGGTCCTCGTGCTCGACCTCCGCGGTTGCGGGGGGCGGGAGCTGGGCATGGCCGAGCTGGTGTTCTCGGCCATCGCCACGGATCCGTTCCGCGTAGTGGAGAGCATGTATGTGAGCGCGGCGCAGCTCACGGCGCTAGCGGGGGTCGCGGAGATCCCGGTGGAGCACTTGGCGTCGGTCCAGCACAACTACCTGCCGGCGAGGCACGGCACGGCTATGCTTCACCCGGATGATCCCCGTCTCCAGGATGTGGCGCCGCACCGCCACGCCTATCAGGGGAAGGTGTATGTGGTCTGTGACGGGGCCACGCGCGATGCGGGGGCTGCGGTGGTGATGCTTGCCAAGCGCAGCGGCCGGGCCCGTGTGGTGGGGGAGGAGACGGGAACCAATGCCCATAGTTTCACGGGCGGCAGGGAACTCATGGTTACGGCGCCCAACACAGGCGTACGTCTTCGCATCCCGCTCGTGCGCTATGTGCCGAGCGGCGTTGCTGCCGGGGAAGCGGACCGCGGAGAGGCCCCGCATCACTTGGTATCGCCGCAGCCATGGGGCGTGGCCAAGGGGCGCGACACGGTGCGCCTGGCACTGATGCGGATGATCCGGGAGCTGCAATGAAGCCTTGGTTCGCTTTGCTGCTGGCGGCGCAGGCCTGTGCTCCATCCGGTGGTGATTCCGCCACGCACGGCGACTGGCTGGAGCGGCCGAATACGCACGCGCGGTGCTTTCAGGTGCTCGAGCGCGGGGCATCAAGGCGGCTGATCATCTACGGTGCGCCGGACCGCTCGGATACGCTGGCTGTCCTTTCCGTGGGTCGGGAACCGGACGGCGGCGGTGCTGTCCATGTGCCCGATGAGGCTGCACTGGCGGTGATGAGCACCACCCACCTTCCGTTCATCACCGCGCTGGGCAGAGTGGGGCAGCTTGCCGGGGCCGCCCATATCGATCGCCAGCGGGACTCCGTGATCCTGCGCGCGGCAGCGGATGGGCGCATCGTGGAACTGGCATCGGCGGATGGACTGGACCGGGAACGGTTGCTCAGCTCCGGCGCCCAGGTCATCCTCGATTATCCCTTCGGGCGGTCGCGCGTCCGATCGTCGCTACCTGGCATCGTGCAGGTGCCGGTCACGGAATACCTCGAGAAGCACCCGCTCGGCAGGGCGGAATGGATCCGGTTCTTCGGCGCACTCCTGGGTGCGGAGCGGACGGCAGACAGCCTATTCCTCGCGGTGGTCAATCGGTATGGAGATGCCGCCGTCGGGCTCGAACCGGGCAAGGATCCGCCGAAGGTCCTCTTCGGCAGCGCTTGGCAGGGCCAGTGGCATCTGCCGCCGGGCAACAGCTACATGGCGCAGTTGATCGGTGATGCCGGCGGTGCATATCTGATGGCGGATCGGCACGCGAAGGGCAATATCGCCATGGACACTGAAGCCGTGGCCGGGCTGTTGCTGAAGGCCGACCGGTTCGGCACCATCATCGCGAACGGCCGTCCCCTGAGCAGCAAGGAGCTCTGCCCCGATGAGCGCCTGGCGCTGCTCCCCGCCGTGGCTTCCGGTTCATTCTACCTCGATAGCGAGCGCTCGGACATCTTCGGCGCGGCGTTGCTGGAGCCGGATGTGCTGGTGGCTGAGCTGGCCTGTGTGCTGGGCACAGGCCCTTGCACGCAGGGAAGGCCCACCTACGTGCTGCGGCCCGGTCAGTAGGGGATGCCCAGCCTTCGGTAGATGAATCCCATGAGCCATGCCGGGCCCACCAGCAGGAATTGAAGGTCGGTGAGGAAGCTGGGCTTCCGTCCTTCAATGCCATGTCCGATGAATTGGCCAACCCATGCCACGGCGAAGAGGGCGATGCAGATGCCCCACAGCGGCCATGCGGCATGGGTCAGCAGATAGCCTGAGAGCCAAATGCAGAGCCAGCTCCACACCGCCATTCCCAACATGAGCGGGATTGAGCGCGGCAGGTAGAATGCCAGCAGCACGGCGCCCACGGCCGCCTTCGCCCAAGGGGCCGCGCCGATGATGGGAGCGTCGGCCGGAGGGATGGAGGCCAGCAGGCCGACCACGCAGAAGTAGATCACGGGCACGCAGACCCAGTGGATGAGCTTGTTCGTCCTGTTCTGGTGACTCTCCCCGTAGAGGTCGAACCAATCCTGTATGCTACGCTTGGACATGGGGCAGGTATCGCTCCTGAAGGATGCGCAGGTGGTGGCGTTCGTGGCCGGCGATGCACCAGCCCAATGCACGGACGCTAATCGCCTGCCCGTTCGCTTGGCCTGACCGCACCAAGGCTTCATCGGAGAGGCTGCGGAACAGGTGGAGCGTGCCTTGCCTTACCACGGCCCTTTCCGCGAGCAGGTCGGTCCATGGCCGCGCGTCGGCATGGGCCTCAGTGGCATAGGAGTCCTCATCGAACCCGGGCAGGCCGGTGCCATCGCGCCTTGCGAACCGCAGCGCGCGGTAGGCGAATACGCGCTCGCAATCAATCAGATGCTGCACCACATCCCGCATGCTCCACTTGCCGGCGGCATACCGGAACCCCGCGGACTGTTCCGGGATGCCGCCGAGGACTGCGGCCGCATGCGCATCCGCCGCTTGGAGCGCCGCCAGCAGACCGCCCTCCGGGCACAAAGCGATATAGGCCCCCTGGTAGGGCGCGTGTTCGGTGCTTGTTGGTTTGGATTGGGCGTCCATGGCCCCAAGGTAAGCCGTACCGCTCGCGGGCAGCCGCATAGGGGCCGGCCCCGGCGTTTTCCACAATCGTTGTTCACATCGCAGCGGCGGCAGGGGCTGCGCTCGCCTGGCAGGGCTCTAGCTTTCGGCATGCTTCAATGGGAGGGGCCCTTATTCGAGCAGCCTTTCGAGCTCTGGCGTGACGAAGGGGTCCTTCACCTTGTGCTGGCGGACGGCGCTCAGCTTTCGGCCCGCGAGGTGAAGGAGGTGGTTCGGCTTGTGGCAGCCTTGGATCGGGATGGCCGCTCTCCTTTGATGATCGACCATGCGCCGAATGTGGCGGTGGCGGACGGAGCTCGAAGGCTGATCACACGGGTCTGCAAAGCGCATGGCCATCCGGTCGTGGTGTATACCGCGAGCATCCGCTGCCAAGGACAGCTGGAACTGTTCAGGCAGGTCCATAAGCCGAGCTTCCCGTTCAAGGTGTGCGGCTCACGTGAGGAAGCTTGGGCCTGGGCCAGTGAGCGGCGGCAACGGGATGCCCTGGGCAGCCCGGAAGGCGTGCACAGGCCTGAAGCGCCCAGCCTATGAGAGCGGGCGTACTGCTTTGCCTGGCGCTAGCGGCACCCGCGCTGCCCTCCTTGGGGCAATCGCTGGAGCTGCTCGGCTCGTCGGGGCAGGACGATGTAATGGTGGAGGTGCGGGCCAGTGGAAGCGATCTGCCCTTGCTGCGCGCGATCTGGCGCCAGGTGCCCGGAGGAACGGCCACCCTTGACCTGCAGCGGACCGCGGAACCGGAGGAGGACCAATCGCTGATGCTCGATCGGCTCGCCGAGGCGGCCATCGGCGCCTACCTCGATGCGCGGGTGCATTTCACGAAGCAGGGTGTGCGCAGCGACCTTCCGGCCGACCGGTTGGGGCATGAGGTCAACGGCCTGCTGGCGGCCGCACTGGAGGCCACCGGAGCGGATGTGCCCTTTGCGGGCCTCAGCGCTTCCACTCAGCGGCAATTGGACCGGCTGACCCGCATCGACTGGAGCCAGGCCCGGTTCGGCGTGGACGGCGGTGAATCACAGGACAAGTACCTGGCCATTTATTACTACGTGAGGAGCCAACGCGAGGAGCTGGAGCGCCAGGTGCGTGCGGATCTGCTGCCGCTGAGCACGGTGCCCGTCATCGGCCGGATCCATGGATCGCCCGGCACCATGGTCCGCATCAATTCCACGTGCGGAACGGTCTTCGACGAGGAGAACTTCCTCTGCGCGCTGGATCTGCGCCTGGCGGATAGCAGCGTTGGCTTCGCCATCGAACCCACGCTCGCTGCCGAGGACCTGCGTGCCCTTTCGGCCCGAGCCCTGGCCCTGGAACCTGCACCGGCCGTGCAGCCGAAGGTGCGCAAGCGGGACCGCTGGCTGAAGGACGAGCTGGATGCCATCCACCAGCGCATCGAACGGATGGATCAGCGCAAGGAGCTCTGGGAACTGCGCGACCGCATGGATGACCTCGAGGACCGGATCACCGGTCTCGAACTGGAGGTCCAGGAGAGCCGGAAGGAGACGCCAATCGATAATCCGGCGGCCACGCTCTCCGAACTCACCGGGCGGAACATCACCGTTCGCTTCGAGCGGAACAGCACTACGCTCCTGCCGGAGCAGCAGGTACTGCTCAACGAGGTATTCGAGCAGTTGGCCCGGTCGCCCATGGAGAAGGTCCTCGTTACGGGCTACACCGACCGCAGCGGCGACCCGGCGCTGAACCTCCGGCTCAGCGAGGCGCGTGCGAAGGCGGTGCGCAACTACCTGCTGCAACGCGGCATTAGCCCGGATCGCCTCCTCGTGAACTATTACGGTGACAGCCGCAGCATGGGGCGCGACCCCGGCGAGCGCCGCGTGGAAGTGGAGTGGATCCGGTGAGGCCGCGGTTCGCTTGAGTCCGAAGGTTGTGCGCTGCCTTCCGCCGACCGGTATTGACCAAATGGTTAATCTTGCATCCCCCGATGGCACGCGTAAAGGAAGCATCCACCGAGAAGCGTATCCTGGATGCGGCGCGACGTGTTTTCATCCGCAAGGGCATGGCGGGTGCCCGGATGCAGGAGGTGGCCGATGAGGCCGGCATCAACAAGGCGCTGCTTCATTACTACTTCCGGGACAAGCAGCGGTTGTTCGAGGGCGTTTTCAAGGGCGGGGCCGAGCAGCAGTTCGGTTGCATATGGGGCGCGCTGAAGGACCGGACGGATCTGTTCGATGCCATCACGGCCTTTGTATCCGCCTTCATCGATCGGATGGTGGAGGACCCCCTTCTTCCGCTGTTCATCGCGCAGGAGATGAACCGGGATCCCGAGGGGCTGCGTGCCTTCATCGATCGCGGCCACATGAGCCGGCAGCATTTCGTCCGCCTGGTGGAGGAGGCCAGGGTGCGCGGCGCCATCATCGACGTCGACGCGCGTGATCTGCTGGTGAACATGATGGCGCTCAGTGCACACCCCTTCATCGCCCGTCCAATGATCCTCCATATCCACGGCATGAATGAGGCGGCCTATCACCGCATGATCCTTGAGCGCAAGAGAACCGTTCCCGACTTCATCATCCGATCCATACGCGCATGAACGCTTTGTTGCAACGCAGGCTAACCATCGTCATAGGCCTCCTCCTCATCGTGGGAGGCATCGGCACGTGCCGGAAGCTGGCGGGAGGCAGGTCATCGGCCCCGCGCAGCAATGCGCCCGCGCAAGCACGAGCTGTGCGCACCGTCACCGCGCAGAACGGCCCCGTGCGCCTGAGCATACCCATCACCGGACGGCTGCGCGCCACCGACCGCATGCTGCTCACCGCAGAGGTGGCCGGTACGCTCCTGCGCACCGGCAAGCCCTTCCGCGAGGGAGCCTCCTTCCGCCAGGGTGAGGTGCTCTTCCGCATCGACGACGGCGAGGTGCGCGCCCAGATCAACGCCCAGCAGAGCGCGTTCCTGCGCACCCTGGTGCAGCTGGTGCCCGACATGCGCATCGACATGCCCGAGCAGGCCGCCAAGTGGGACGCCTACCTGAAGAGCGTGCCGGTGGACGGCCAGCTGCCCGAGCTGCCGAAGCTCGCGAGCGAACAGGAGCGCAACTACCTCGCGGGCCGCGGCGTGCTGGACCAGTACTACGGCATACGCGCCTTGTACGAGCGCCGCGATAAGTACGTCATCACCGCAGCGTTCGATGGCGTGGTCACCGCGGCGGGCATCGAACCTGGCACGATCGTCACACCGGGCACGCGTCTGGGCGAGTTCATCGCACCGGCCTCGCTCGAGCTGGAGACCGCGATCGGGGCTGGCGAGCTTTCCCTGGTGAAGGTGGGTGACACGCTCCGGCTCACCAGCACCGAAGGCCCGGGCAGCTGGACCGGTCGCATCATTCGCCTGGGCGAGAGCATCGATGCTTCCACCCAGACCGTGAAGCTCTTCGTGCAGGTGGAAGGGAAAGGCTTGCGCGACGGCCAGTACCTCACCGGAGCCATCCAGGCCGGATCGCTGAACGATGCGGTGAGCGTGCCGCGCAGCGCGTTGCTTGAGGACGGTTCGCTCTACACCGTGAAGGACAGCGCGCTGATGAAGCAGCAGGTCACCATCCTCCACCAGGGCGTGGAGCAGGCCGTGGTGCGGGGCTTGAGCGATGGCCAAGCGGTAGTGACCGACCGCCTCAGCGGCGCCTATGAGGGCATGCGCGTAGCACCGGTGAAGCCATGAAGGGACTCACCGCCTACTTCATCAAGTACGCCGTGGCGGTCGATACCGTCATGGTGCTCATCTTCATCTTCGGCTTCTTCGGGCTGAAGGCCACGCGCAGTTCGCTCTTCCCCGAGGTGGAGAGCCGTACCATCCAGGTGCAGATCATCTACCCCGGTGCTGCGCCCGAGGAGGTGGAGGAAGGGGTGGTGCTGCGGATCGAGGACGACCTCAAGGGCGTCACCGGCGTGGAGCGCATCAGCAGCGTGAGCCAGGAGAACGGCGGGGTGATCATCGTGGAGGTGATCAAGGGGTATGATGTCGACGTGGTGCTGCAGGACGTGAAGAACGCCGTGGAGCGCATCCCGACCCTGCCCGACGGCATGGAGCCGATCCGCACCTTCAAGCTGGAGAACATCCGGCCCGCCGTGACCTTCGCGCTCAGCGGCGAAGGCGTCGATCTGAAGGCCCTGAAGCTGATCGCGCGCCGCGTGGAGCAGGACCTGCGATCCATTGGTGGGATCAGCAAGGTGGAGATCACCGGCTACCCCGATGAGGAGGTGGAGGTGGCCTTCCGCGAGGCCGATCTGCGTGCCAACAACCTGAGCTTCGCGCAGGCCGCCGCCGCCGTGCGCGGGGCCAATCTCGACCTCACCGGAGGGAAGATCAAGACCGCCGATGAGGAACTGCTCATCCGCGTGCGCGACAAGCGCCAGGACGCCGAGGGGCTCCGCAATGCGGTGCTGCGAGCTGGCAATGATGGCCGGGTGCTGCGCCTGAAGGATGTTGCCGATGTACGTGACACCTGGGCGGAGGACCCGGCGCGCAACTATGTGAACGGCAAGCCTGCCGTTGTGGTGAACGTGAGCAGCACCGTGAGCGAGGACATCCTGTTCATCGCCGAGAGCGCGCTCACCTACATGGAGGCCTTCAATGAGCGCGGGGGCCCGGTGAAGGCCACGCTGATCAACGATGCCACCACGGTGCTCAAGCAGCGCATCGCCATGCTGCTGGAGAACGGCATCCAGGGCTTCTTCCTGGTGGTGATCGTGCTCGCGCTCTTCCTCAACTGGCGCCTGGCCTTCTGGGTGGCGCTCAGCATCCCGGTGGCCTTCGCGGGCATGTTCATCCTCGCCCCGGGCTTCATCACCATCAACGTGATGAGCCTCTTCGGGATGATCCTCGTAGTGGGCATCCTGGTGGACGATGGCATCGTGATCACCGAGAGCATCTATCAGGAATACGAGCGCGGGCTTCCGCCGATCAAGGCGGCGTTCGAGGGCATCAACAAGGTGCTGCCGGCGGTGATCAGCTCCGTCCTCACCACCGTGGCGGCGTTCAGCACCTTCTTCTTCATCGAAGGGCGCCTGGGCGACTTCGCCCCGGCCCTGGCCTTCGTGGTGATTGCTACCCTGCTGTTCTCGCTCATCGAGGCCGCCTTCATCCTGCCGGCGCACGTGGCCCATTCCAAGGGTCTGAGCCGCGGCGCCAAGAACAAGCTGGAGGCCTATATGGACGGGGTGATGGGCAGGTTGCGCGATGTACGGTACGCCCGGTTCTATGACCGGTTCATGCGCCACCGCGTGTTCACCATCGGCATCGCGTTCTTCCTGCTGGCCGTCACCATCGGCTCGGTGGGCGCGGGCATCATCAAGACCACCTTCTTCCCGGTGATCGAACGCGACGACGTGGCCGTGGACCTGGAGATGGTGACCGGCACGCGCGAGAACGTCGTCTTCAGCGAACTGCAGCGGATCGAGCAGCTGGCCTGGGCCATCAATGACGAACTGAGCGCCGCAAGGGAGGATAGCCTCGATGTGATCCTGAAGGTGCAGACCATCCTCGGTCCGCGCGCGGAGCAGGGCAAGCTCAATATCATCCTGCTCGATGGCGAGAAGCGGGGCTTCCGTGCCGAGGAGATCACCAATCGCCTGCGCGAGCGGGCCGGCATGGTGCCCGGCGTGCAGAACCTCACCTTCGGGCTGGCCACGCCTTTCGGGAAGCCGGTGTCCGTATCGCTCCGCAGCAACGACCTCGCGGAACTGAACGCGGCCAAGGCCGAGTTGCGGGCCGAGCTGGTGAAGCTGCCCATGCTCCGCGATGTGGTGGACAGCGACCGCCCGGGCAACCGCGAGGTGGTGCTGAAGCTCAAGGACAAGGCCCAGCTGCTCGGCCTCACGTTGCAGGAAGTCGCGGCCCAGGTGCGCCAAGGGTTCTTCGGTTTGGAGACGCAGCGTGTGCAGCGCGGCGAGGACGAGGTGAAGATCTGGGTGCGCTATGCGGAGGACGGCCGTGCCTCTCTGCGTGATCTGGAGGACATGCGCATCCGTACCGCTGATGGCCGCCAGTTCCCGCTGACCGAACTGGTGAGCTACCACATCGAGCGCGGCATACGCGCCATCAACCACCTGGATGGTAGGCGCGAGGTACGGGTGGAGGCCGACCTGGCCAGCAGCGCTCAGAGCGCGACGGAGGCGCAGGGCGTGGTGGCTGCGGAGATCATGGCACCGCTGCTCGCCAAGTATCCAGGCCTGGGCTACAGCTTCGAGGGCCAGGGAGAACAGAGCCGCAAGGTCAGTGGAAGTGCCATGCGTGTGCTGCCCATCACCCTCATCATCATGTTCGCCATGATCGTGCTCACGCTGCGGAGCTTCTGGCAGATGGTGGCCGTGCTGCTCTGCCTGCCGCTCGGCTTCGTGGGCATCGGATGGGGGCACTGGATCCATGGCGTGCAGATCAGCCTCTTCAGCTTCTTCGGAATGATCGCGCTCATCGGGGTGATGGTGAACGACTCGCTCGTGTTGATCAGCACCTTCAATGCGAATCTGAAGACAGGCATGGAGTTCTACGCCGCGCTGCGCACCGCGGCCCTTTCGCGCCTGCGTCCCATCCTGCTCACCTCGCTCACCACCGTGGCGGGTCTGCTCCCCATCACGCTGAACAAGAGCTTCCAGGCCCAGTTCCTGATCCCCATGGCCATCACCGTAGCCTACGGCCTGGCCATCGCCACCTTCGTCACGCTCATCATCCTGCCCATCCTGCTGGCCGCGCTCAATGAGGCACGCCGCTTCCTGGGATGGGCGTGGAGCGCGCAGACCCCGACAGCCGAAGCCGTCGAACCCGCTGTGAAAGAACTGCCCTATGAGGACCTGGAGGAGCATCGCCACTAGCCTTGCGCTCCCACTGAGCGTGGGCCTAATCGCGCAGGATACCCTGAGCCTGGACGCGGCGATCCGCATGGCCCTGGCCAACGAGCACGGTATCCGCATCGCGCGCAACGAAGCCGCCATCGCTGATGCGCAGGCCACCGCGGGCAACGCAGGCCTGCTGCCGCGTGTGGAGGCGAGCGGGCGCGGCACCTACAGCGACCAGTTCTCCCGCCTCGACTTCGCGGAGCCCCTGCCCGATGTGGAGCGCGATGGCGTGGTGAACACCGCGCTGAGCGGTCAGCTGGGCCTGTCGTACACGCTCTTCAATGGCCTGGGGACCTTCGCAGCGCACGATCGCGCCCAGCTGCAGGCGCGCGTGGCGGACCTGCGCGCGCGCGCCCAGGTGGAGGCCACGCTGATGCAGGTGGTGGCGCTGTATTACCAGCTCGCCGCGCTCGACCAGGATGTGGCGATCACCGAGCGCCTGTTGGGCATCAGCGTGGAGCGCTTCCGCCGGCAGGAGGGACGCGCAGCCCTCGGCGGCACGGGGCGTTTGGAGCTGCTCAACGCGCAGGTGGACCTGCAGGCCGACAGCAGCGCATGGATCATGGCCCTGCAGCGCCGCGAGCGCACGCTGCGCGACCTCAATGTGCTGCTCGGCCGATCGCCTGCGGCATCGGCGGTTCCCTCCCGCCAGGTGACCTATGCCAATGGCCTATCGGAAGAGCTGCTGGTGGAGGAGGCGCTGCGCGGCAATGCCCAGCTGCAGGCGGCCATGGCCCAGGTGCGTGCCGCCGAGGCCGATGAGCGGGTGGCCAAGGCAATGCGCTGGCCCCGGCTCGACCTGAGCGCCGCCTACGGCGTGAGCGATCAGCGCAACGAGGTGGGCATCGTGCTGGGCACCTACACCCGCGGCCTGAACGGCGGCCTCACGCTCAGCGTGCCGCTCTTCGATGGCGGGCGCGTGGGCACGCAGGTGGAGGCCGCGCGGCTGCGCGCCGAGAGCGCGGCCCTGGCCGAGCAGCAGGCACGGCTCCAGGTGGAGCGCGATGTGCGCAACGGCTTCACCACCTGGCGGAGCCAGCGCGAGGTGCTGCGCATCCAGCAGGAGGCGATGCGCGCCGCCGAGCTCAACTTCGAGCGCACGCGCGAGCTCTACCAGAGCGGGCTCCTCACCGCGCTGCAGTTCCGTCAGGCGCAGCTCGACCTGGCCAATGCGCAGCGGCAGGCCGTGGTGGCCGGCTTCGATGCCAAGGTGGCCGAGCTGCAGCTGCTGCGTGCGAGCGGCGGACTACTTACCGGGCTCGGCATCCGTGACCTCCGCTGAGGCGGGGCTATGGACCCTGAAGAGCACCTCGAACGCGACACCGGGGCCGCTGCGCACATGCAGGCTTCCATCCAGCTGCTCCGCCAGCGCCTCCACGATCTCCAGCCCGAGCTTGCCGGGACCGGTGAGCAGCCCATGGTCGGGGGCAACCCCATTGTTGTGCACCATCAGCCGGTGCAGGTCGCCCTCGACCCGCGTGACCGTCACTTCCACATGTCCGCCGGTGGCATGCGGGAAGGCGTGCTGGAAGGCATTGTTCACCAGCTCGCACACGATGATGCCCAGTTCGATGGCCGTGTCCTGATCGCAGGTGATGCCATTGGTCTCCACCCCAACGCTGATGGTGCCCTTCCGATCCGTGTACAGTTCCGCGATGGAGGCGGTGAGCTGGCCGAGGAAGACCCGCAGGTCGATCCGCCGCAGATCGGGATGGTCGTAGAGGCGGTGATGCACCAGGGCGATGGTATCGATGCGGCGCTTGCCGCGCAGGAATTCATTCCGCACCGGCCCATCGGTGAGTGAAGAGGCCTGCAGGTTCAGCAGGCTGCTCACCACCTGTAGGTTGTTCTTCACCCGGTGGTGAACCTCGCGGCTCAGGGCATCGCGCTCACCCTGGGCCTTCCCCAACCTGAACTCCGACTGCTTCAGCTGCAGGGATACCAGGCCGGCCGCCCTGTCCCGTTGGCGGCTTCTCATCCAGAGCAGCCCGAGCAGGATGACAACCGCCGCCAATGCCGCCGCCCCCATCATGGTGTACCTGCGGTCGGGTTCAGTCCAATGGACAAGCCGGGCCGCATCGATCGCCACCAGACTGTGCAGGGTTAGGCCATTCAGCATCACGGGAGCGACCTGCGCAGCATAGGCGTGCTGCTCATGCGCGATGGGGAATGCCCGCGAGGTCTTGCTGGTCAGCCATTGGGTCAGGGCGTTGCGCAGGATGTTGGCGGAATCGTCCTTCCCCGCTCCGGTGCTCGAGAACAAGGTCGCGCCCTCGGAATCGAAGAGCAGCATCCCCGGTCCGAGGCTCGGCAGGAATCGCGTGTCGAGCTGTTCGGCGCGATCCAGCGACACATCGAACAGCATCACTTGATAGGCATTGCGCGCGTTCTGGCTGCGGATGAGGAGGGCCACCTGGAGCACATTCTCCGCACTGTCGCCGAACTGGCGCTCGCCCCACACGGGTACGTCCTGGTGGTTCTCGAGCGCCTTGCTGAACCAGACCCGTTCGCGCGGATCGTAGCGTCCGAAACGGGACCAGGGAATCCCTGTGCTATCCAGCCCTGAGTTCAGCAGCCGCCTGGCGACGGGCAGGGAATCCTTGCTGCCTGCCCGCGTCTCCACCAGCCAGAGTGCGGTATCCAGCCGGTACAGGCCATGTTCGCCTCCGCCCTCATCGGCCAGGCGAATGGCATTGATGGACCAGTGCGAGGCCATCAGTGCGCGCCAGCGCGGCAGCAGCTGCTCCTTGGGTGTGCCCAGCCGCACGGCGGCGGCCTCCTCCTGCAGGTCCGCTTCCCATTCGTTGAACATGCCGCTGAGCCGCATGCCCACGAGTTGGTGCGCATGGCTGAGGGCGTGGCCGGCGAGCTCCTCTTCGCGCTGCCGCACCATGCGGCTATGCGCGACCAGGAGCCAAGCGCAGCCTGCCAGCACGACGGCCAGCAGGGCCGGGAGGATTCGGTCCACGAGCCGTTGATTCATGCTAGGGGCATGGTGAGGCCGTGATCTCTGTGCGTGTGACGTCCACTTCGGCACTGCCGTCCTTCACCTGTGCGGCCGTGATGCGCTTCGGCCGGAAGTAGATGCCATTGAGCTTGCCCGTGAGCGCTTGACCAGCGCGGATGCACGTGTCCGCCTCGAAAGTCTCGATGGTGCGCCCTTGGTAGAACAGGTCGATGGTCAAGGCTGCCTGCCGGTCCATCGAGGCAGTGTTCCTGAGCCGGAGCAGCAGTTCCGGTTGTCCCTTCGGGAAGGCCCAACGATAGGCGACCTGCACGCTGTCGATCGTGCCTTTGTCCACGAATTGGCCATGGCCGGCCGCGCCTAGTGCGATGGCTGCCAGGATGAGCGCTGCTCGTATCGGCGATGGAGGCTGGATCATGATCATGGGTCAGTGCTTGATGCGCTGCAATGCGGCGATGGCACGGTCGATCCCGGCATCGTCCACATCGAGGTGGGTGACCATCCGCACCTGCCGCGGTCCGATGGCCAAGCAAAGGATGCCCTGACTGCCCAATGCTGCGGTGTGCGCCTTGGCATCCAGGCCCGCTTGGAGGTCATAGATCACGATGTTCGTTTCCGTGGGCATCACCCGCTCGCACCAAGGCTCTTGGGTGATGGCTGCTCCGAGCCTGCGTGCGCGCGCATGGTCGTCCCGCAGCCGCTCCACATGATGGTCCAGTGCATGCAGGCCGGCGGCGGCGAGCAGGCCGGCCTGCCGCATGCCCCCGCCCAGGCGCTTGCGCACGCGCCGGGCCTGGTGGATGAATGCGGCGCTGCCGATGAGCACGCTGCCCACCGGTGCGCCGAGCCCTTTGCTGAGGCAGACGGATACGGAGTGGAAGATCCCGCCCCATTGCGCGGGCGCGGTGCCGTCCTCAACCATGGCATTGAAGATGCGCGCACCATCGAGGTGGAGGCTCAGCCCAAGCGCATCGCAGGCTTCACGCACCGCCGCCGCCTGCCCAAGGCTCCAGCAGGCCCCGCCTCCGCGGTTCACCGTATTCTCGATCACCACCATCCGCGAATGGGCGAGGTACGCTGCCTGCCTGTCGTTCACTGCAGCGGCCACCGCATCGGCGGTGAAGCGTCCCCGTTCGGCGGGCAGGAAGCGCACGCTGCAGCCGCTATTGGCCATCATGCCACCGCCCTCGTAGCGGTAGACATGGGCGCCTTCCTCGCACAGCACCTCATCGCCGGGCCGGGTGTGCACATTGATGGCGATCTGGTTGGTCTGCGTACCGCTGGGACAGAGGAGCGCAGCCTCGTGGCCGAAGAGTCCGGCCATGCGCGCTTCAAGGGCATTCACCGTGGGGTCCTCGCCGAAGACGTCATCCCCCACTTCGGCACGGAGCATAGCTTCCAGCATGGCCGGAGTGGGTCGAGTGACGGTATCGGACCGGAGGTCGATCGGCCGCATGCGCCCAAGATAGCTTGGGCCGCGCATGCCGTCCGCGGCTCAGTGCAGGTGCCGGTGCAGCTCGATCAGCAGGGGCAGCTCCGCCTTGCCAACCCCATGGAAGGCATGGCCTACGGCATCGGCGCAGCGGTAGATCAGCTGCTTGCGCCTGGGCGAGAGGTCGTTCTTATGGCCGGCCATGTAGGCGATGAAGGAGTCGAATGCGCCTTCCGCCGAGGCACCGCGATCGGCCAGCACATCGAACTCGAATTCCGTGATGTAGGCCTGGTCCGTGCCGAAGTGATCGGTACTCACCTCCTGCGGCACCAGCTGCTCGGAAACGATGCGCTTGAGTGCAGCGACCTCCTTGGCGGTGACCCGTCCATCGGCGGCCGCAATGGCGTAGAGCAGCCGCCCCAATTCCTTGTAGAAGAGTTGCGCTTCCATGATGGGCTGAAGGTGCGCACGGAACCGGCGCCGTCGGCTGACGCAGGTCAGGGCGCGCGCAGCAACTTGGTCCGCATCGCGCGTGCGGCCGCCACATGGAGCAGGTACTGTCCCTCGGGCAGCGCGCGCAGATCGATGCGATCGCCGGACCGCAGGGTGCCTGAGGCGACGAGCCGGCCCAGTGCATCATGCACGGCAAAGGCTGCGGGCCCGTCGGCGGGCGACCAATCCACCTGCGCCCATTCCGCCGATGGATTCGGCCAGGCCGATAATGTGCCTTCGATGTTCTCCGCGATGCCGACCAAGGGCCGCAGCATCCACCAATCGCGCTGCCGCACCAGTTCGCTGCTGAGGCCTGTGCCCATGTAGGCCCCCCCGGATGGCCCCGGGATTCCGGCTGTAGCCGCGCCCCGCCGCGCGCCGCCGCTGAAGGCCGGCATGGGCAGCCATGCACCCTCCTGCAGGGTCCATGCATCGGCGTGGAAGGTGCCCCAGTCGCTGGCTCCGCCCACCACCGCGTTCCAGCCGGTGATGCCGCGCGCCCCGAACCGTGCATCGGGCAGGGGAGGCGCGGTCTCCCACTCGCCCGTGGGGAAGAGGGCCTCATAGGACCACGCATCGGAGAGCGCTTCGCCTGCAGCGTCGGCTCCACCGATCACCGTGAATGCGGTGGTCAGGAAGGCGGCCGCCCGGTGGCGGGCCGGACCCGGCACGGGCTGAGATGGGAACCACTGATCCACATTGGCGTTGTAGAGCCAATGCTCATTGGTGGGCGATCCGCTTGCCAGCATGCCGGTGGCCACATGGCCGGTGCTGCCCAATCCGGCCGATACGCAGGCATAACGGCCCTCGCCTGGCAACGGAGCCTTCGCGCTCCACGTATTGGTTGCCGGGTCAAAGCACCACAGCTCGTTGAGCGGACCATCGGCATCAATGCCGCCGAAGAGGTAGCCTTTGCCCTCCAGGACGAAGGAGGAGCAGTATTGCCGCGGCGTGGCGGGCAGCGGCGCAATCGGCCACCAAGCGCCGGCCTGGGTGTCGTAGACGTACCAATCGTTCGTCAGTCCCCAGCCCAACTCCATGCCCGTGCCCACGTAGATGGCGCCGTCAATGGTGAAGGAAGCGGCATCGTCCCTCGCCGTTCCAGGGAAATCCGGGAGCTGCTCCCAGGCCTGACCCCAGACGCAATGTCCGCTGGCCGCGAGAAATAGAAGCAAGAGGCGCATTCCGTGAAGGTAATCATGCCGCATCGCAGCTGAGTCGGATTCCCAGGCGAAGGTCCCGAGCGTGCGGTGATGAGCGCCGATCGGGCACACCAGCGGCTCCTCCTGCCGGGGCTCCCTGCGGTTGCCGCCTGGCTGCGCGATTCATCAAGGTGCGCACCGGTGCGCCGTGAACCGGTTCGCCAGGACAAGCGTTCACCGGGGGTACCTTTGGACGGGCATCGATCATGCGCATCAGCGTTCACTTCTCCGCGATGCTCGTCGCGCATTCGCTTTTCGCTCAGGACTCCATGACCAACATGCAGCACCCCGCTCCGCTCGTCATAGAGATCTGGAGCGATGTCGTTTGCCCATTCTGCTATATCGGCAAGCGCGAGTTCGAGGCTGCGCTGGAGCGCTTCCCGCAACGCGACCGGGTGCGGGTGGAGTGGAAGAGCTTCGAGCTCGACCCCTCCGCGCCCGCACGCAGCGCAGAGGATACCTACACCATGCTGGCGCAGAAGTACGGCATGAGCCGCGATGCCGCCCGCAGCCGGGTGGCTGATGTAGCGGCCCGTGCAGCATCGCTGGGGCTGCACTATGATTTCGACCGGGCGGTACTGGCGAATTCCTTCCATGCCCACCGGCTCATCCAGCTGGCCAAGGCCCATGGCCTGGGTGATGCGGCGGAGGAGCGCCTCTTCAAGGCCTACTTCACCGAAGGTGCCCACATCGGCGATGCCGCCACACTGGTCCGCCTGGCAGGAGAGATCGGACTGGATACTGCGGAGGCCTCTGCGATGCTGGAAAGCGGTGACTACGGAGTGGCCGTGAGGGCTGATGAGCGCGAGGCGGAGCAGCTCGGCATCCGGGGCGTTCCCTTCTTCGTGATCGACCGGAAGCTCGCCGTGAGCGGCGCGCAGAGCGCCGATCATTTCCTGGCGGCGCTGCAGCAGGCATGGGCGGGGCGCCCCGCCACCGCGCCTTCATCGGGGGCCGCATGCGCGCCCGGGAATGCCGATTGCCTCCCGGGCCGCACGGATTGAGCCATGTTCACCATAAGGGTCTATGGGCTGCTGGTGCAGCAGGGCAGGGCGCTCGTCTCCGATGAACTCATCAAGGGGCATCGCATCACCAAGTTCCCCGGCGGCGGGTTAGAGTACGGCGAGGGACTCAGGGACTGCCTCCTGCGGGAGATCCGTGAGGAGATGGGGCTTGAGGCCCAGGGCCTGGACCATTTCTACACCACTGATTTCTTCCAGCAGAGCGCCTTCCATGCGGAGCCCATGCAGGTGGTGAGCATCTACTTCACATTCAAGGTACCCGACCCGGGAGCGATCGCGGTGGTGCAGCGTCCGTTCGAGGGCATCTCCGGTTCCACGGATCAGGAGGTGTTCCGGTGGCAGCCCCTGCATGCGCTGGCCGAGGAGGCGGTATCGCTGCCCATCGACCGCGTGGTGTGGCGGCTGATGCAGGACCGGATGGGGGGATGAGCGGTTCCGGGACGGGCTACATGCCCAGCCGCTTAACCACCAGCGCATCCACCTTCTCGAAAAGCTCCTCGGGTCCGCAGCTGCGCCAACGCAGCGCATTCAGGTGGCCGCCGAGCAGGAAGTACTGGTCGATGTTGGCGTGCTGCAGGTCCTCCAGCACATGCGGTCGGAAGTTGAGCAGCGCAATCCAGCCGTCGGCCTCGCTCACCTCATCGAACCACTCGGCGTAGTACTCCTCATCGCTGTGGTGGAAGTTGAGCACATTCTCCCCGATGAGGATGAACTTGCGGATGCCCTGTGCCATCTGGTGCTCGATGATGTTGCGCTTCAGGGTCATCACATCGTTGTGGAGCAGGTCGTTCCACTCGCCGATGAATTCGAGGATTGCGAAGCCCTCCTCATAGTCCGCGAAGAGCACCTTCAGGTAGAGCGTGGCGCTGCCGAAGCTGTCCCATTGGGGATGGATCAGGTGGTCGTAAACGGCATGCGTGAACTCGAACTCGCTGTGCTCTTCCCCGAAGAACGGCGAGCGCTCATCCTCCTCGGCCATGTACTTGTGCCGCCAGTTCCAGAAGGGTTCGATGTCGTGCATGGCCCTGCAAAGATCGCTCAGCAGCGATGCGGCCCGCAGCGCATGTGCAGCCGGGTGCCCCACCGGTGCGCAGATCGCGGGCTCGTTCACCCCACTGTGGCCCTGGCTAAAGGCGGTGGCCCGCCTCGATGGCGCGGCGCACGCTGCCGTAGTGGCGCAGCAGTTCGTTCGCCTGGGCGTACCCTACGCTCAGGCTCTCCATCACCATGCGGGTGCCGCGGTCGATGAGCTTGTTGTTGCTCAGTTGCATGTCCACCATGCGGTTCCCCTTCACCCGGCCCAGCTTCACCATCACGCTGGTGCTGATCATGTTGAGGATGAGCTTCTGGGCGGTGCCGCTCTTCATGCGCGTGCTGCCGGTGACGAATTCCGGCCCCACGACGGCCACGATGGGGTGGTCCGCGGCGAGGGTGACGGGGCTGCCAGGGTTGCAGGTGATGGCACCGGTGAGGATGCCATGCGCCCGGCAGTCCTCCAGTGCACCGATCACATAGGGCGTGGTTCCGCTGGCCGCGATGCCGATTACCGCATCGTCACCGCCCGCGCTGTGCTCCTGCAGGTCCTTCCAGCCCTGATGCGGGTCGTCCTCGGCGAATTCCACGGCGCGGCGGATGGCTCCATCGCCGCCGGCGATGAGCCCCACCACCAGCCCGTGCGGCACCCCGAAGGTGGGCGGGCATTCACTGGCGTCCACGATGCCCAGTCGGCCGCTGGTGCCTGCGCCCAGGTAGAACAACCTGCCGCCCCGAAGCATCCGCTCGGCGATGCCATCGACCAGCGGGGCGATGGAAGGGATGGCCTGCGCCACGGCGTCGGCCACCAAGCGGTCCTCGGCATTGATGCCGCGCAGCAGTTCATCCGTGGTCATGCGCTCCAGGTGCTGGTGGCGGCTCTCGCTTTCCGTGATGCGGTCCATGGGGGGGCTGTGCCTGCAAAGAAAAGGGCCGCCCGCGGGCGGCCCTCTTCTTTGCAGGTGAGGCGAAGGTCAGTCGAGCATCAGCTTGCGCACGATGCGGGCGCCGTCCACTTCGAGCTCCATGAAGTAGGTGCCGGCCACCAGCCCATCCCGGGCGATGGTGAAGCGCTGGGCGGCGGTGTTGCCGGTGCTCACCTGGCGGCCGTTGATGTCCAGCAGGCGCCAGCGGCGGATGAGGCCCTCAGCGCTGGCCACATTGATCCGGTCGGTGGCGGGATTGGGCCAGATCTCCACGCTGTCGTGGCCTTCGGCTTCATCGATGCCCACCAGCGAGCAGGGGCCCAGCTGCAGCGCGCACACGATGCGCGGGTTCACGTAACCCATCACGGTGTCGAGGTAGGCACGGCCCTTCGTGGGGCTCATATCCGGGTTGCTGGCCAGGCTGGCGACGTGGGCGGTGATGGGCGGCGGGCCGGCGCTCACCACGGTCTGCGCGATGGCGCTGTTCGGGTCCCACCACTGCCAAGGGCTGGCTTCCTCCTGGGCGGGGGCGGGCCACTGCGGGCGCACCACCGGGAACAGCCCCTCCACGTCGGTGCGGATCTGCACGCTGTTGCTGCCATGGGTCTGGGTGGTGCCGTACAGCGCGCGGGCACGGGCGGTGAAGGGGTTGCTGTTGGGCAGGTTGATGAAGGCGTCGTTGTTGCCGTACTCGTTCACCAGCTCCATGAAGAGGTTGCTGCCTTGCACGGGTACCACGGGGCCGCCCGTGGTGGGCACGATCACGATGCCTTCGGTGAAGGGCGCAAAGGGGTCGAACACGGTGTGGAAGGCCACCATCGGCTGGTCGCCAGGGGCAAGCCAGCTGGTGTCGGCGAGGGCGCCGCCCATGTTCACGCAGAACTGCGTAGCGCTGCTCTGGCCATTGGGGCGGTATAGGGTGAGCTGCCCGTTGAAGCCCTCGATGTCACCCACTTGGGCAGGGTTCACGAAGCTCACCGAGGGGTCGAACGGGTCGGGCCGGAACTTCTCGATGTAGAGCTCCTGCACGTCATCAAGGGTGGCGTGGGCCAGCGTGATGTAGCCGCCGGTGCCCTCGCCCACCACGATGATCTTCTCGGGATCGATGCGGTAGGTGGCGGCATTGGCCTTCATGCTCCGCACGCATTGGCGCACGTCATGCAGGGCACGGTAGATGGCGTTCAGCAGGCTGCCGCGGCGCTCCAGCTCGGTGGCGGCCAGCGGGTTCCAGCCCAGGCGGTAGCTCATGCTCACAGCCACGTAGCCCCGGCGCGCAAAGCGCTTGCAGCTTTCCACGGCGCTGCTGTCCTTGCGGGTGCCGTTGGGGCTGCCGTTGATGGGCGGGGGCAGGGCGTTGCCGGTGTGCACGTAGATCACCAAGGGGCGCTCCGTCTCCGTGTCCACGCCTTGGCTGGGTTCGTACACATCCAGGCGCAGGTTGGTCACCTTCACCGCCGTGCTGCCATCGTTGGGGTCGAAATAGGCCGCGGGGATGGGGTTGCCCAGCGTCACCGCCGTCTGCAGCTCCGTGACGTTGGCGTTCACATCGGGCGATGCGAAATTGCTGGAGAGGAAGTCGATGTTCGTGCCGTAGATCACATCGTTGGTGATGGTGAGGTTGGCATCGCTGAACACCTCGGACAGGTAGCGCTGTGCGCTCGCCGGGGCGGCCAGGGCCAGGGCTGCGGCCGCCCAAGCGTAGTGTAAGGGTCGTTTCATGGGTTCAGGTTGGATTGGAGAGCCGAAGGTAGGGGCGCGCGGCCTCGGTTCCGCGTCATGCCCGGTCGACTTGTCCCCGCTTGGGCGGTATCAGCGCCGATCCAGCTCGTAGATGAGCTGCAAGTAGGCCAGCCGCCCCACGAAGGGCCCGCCATAGACCATCCTCACCCGATTGTCCCAAACCCGGTCCAGCCGTTCGCCCGAAGGGATGTCTGCATCGAACAAGGGCGTTAGGCCGAAAAGGTTGCTGGCGCCGAGCTTCACGGTGAGGTGCTGGCCGGGGAACTTCACGTTCACCTGAGCGTCCACCATATCGTAGCTCGGGATGGGACCGGTGAACTGCGGCGAGCCGGTGAAGGTGAAGCCCTCCACGTACTTCCAGTTGATGCCGAAGCCCAGGTTGGGCTTGCCGCTGAAGGGCACCTTCATGTCGTGCCCGGTGAAGCTCAGGTTGAACTTGTTTCGGGGGGTGTTGAAGGCGGGGATGATCGGGTCGTCGCTGCCGGTGACGAGCTCGTTGTAGCTGTAGTTCACCCCGTAGGTCATCCGCTTGCGGAAGTAGCTGATGCCCACGTTGGCGCCCTGCGTGCGCACCAGGGTGCTTGCGTTGGCGGCCAGGCGGTAAGCCTGCAGCCCGCCCAAGGGGAAGCCATTGGTCTGGTCGAAGCGCGCGCTGAGGCCGATCAGGTAGCCGATGAAATCGGTGTACCAGCTGTGGTAGGCGCTGGCATCGATGTAGAACTTCTCGGCGTGCGTGCCGCGGTAGCCGGCCTCGATGGTGCGCACCTGCTCGGGGCGCAGGCGGTCCACGTTGAAGTAGTCGAGCTTCGAGAGGCCCTCGAGCAGGGTGGGCGAGGAGCGGTAGGCGTTGAAGCTCTCCACTGTGATGAGGCTGTCGCGGCCGGCCTCGAACTGCCCGTCCACATTGCCCAGCAGGATGGCCCGGCCCACGTTGTAGTAGAGGTACTGGTCGGCCAGCGTGGGATTGCGCACCGCACTGCTGAAGCCGATGCGGAAGGTGCGGTCCTGCCGGGGGGTGTACACGAAGGAGAGGGCCGGCGAGAGCAGCGCCCTGAAGTTCTGGTTCTTGTCGAGGCGGAGGGTGGCCGTGAGCTTGAGCTTGTCGGCCATCAGCTTCTTCTCCAGGCCCGAGTACACGCCGAACTCGCTGTTGCGGATCACCACATCGCCGGTGTCACGGAAGATGGTGCCCGCGCTGTTGGGCATGTACTGGCGGAAGCTGCCGCCCACAGCCACTTCCCCGAAGGCCGGCTTGAAGCGGTACTCGCCCATGGCATGCGCCAGCTGGCTGCGGTCGAAGAAGAGCGAGCCGCCCTCGGTGAAGCGCTTGCCGCGGATCTCGTTCAGTTTATCCGTGAAGCGCTGGGTCCCCACGATGTAGGCAGGGTTCAGCTCGTTATTGTCGATGCGCGCGATGGAGTCGGCCACCGCCTGGTGGTACTGCGTGAAGAGCGTGCTGTTGTCGTTCACGAACTGGGTGAGGTAGGCATCATACGCCTGCTGCGAGGTGATGCCCTGCGCCACTGCTTCGCTTGGCGTTAGGTAACCGGGCTGCGTGGCGTTCAGGAGCGGTCGGATCCACGTCTCCCAAAGCGTGAAGTACTTGATATTCCATTCCTGCGTGGTACCTGCGGCCTCCTGCAGGCGCACGCCCGTGGTGAAGATGTCGTAGGTGCTGCCCGCGTCCTCCCCGGTGAAGTAGCCCCGGATGAACCACTTTCCCTCGCGTCGCAGCTCGAGACGCTGTTGCCAGAACTGCACGCCGTCCAGGCGGTAGCGGTTCTCGCCCTGGTACACCGTGCTGCCGGTGCTGTAGTTGGCGGCGGCAATCACCTCCACGCTGTCGGTGACTTTGTAGTGCAACGAAACCCCGGCCTTCAGGTTGTCGGTGCCGTAATCCACTAGGTCGACCTCACGGTAGCCCGGCCGCAGGAAGTGGCCGAGTCCGGGGTAGGTGCGCCGGTCGAAGAAGTTGTTGCTGAAATCGTTGTTCACGGTCACATTCTCATCGCCGTAGCTGTTCACCCCATCGTAGCGCCCCGGGTTGTCCACGCCCGTGGGCGAATCGCTGGTTGGGCCGTAGTCCTCGGCGAACCAGTCCTCAGCCCGCATGCCGAAGACATTCAGCTTATAGGCGAAGCGTTGTTTCCCATCCTTGTCCTTGAACACCTGCGCCCAGCGGACGGCGCCCTCCAGCAGGTCGCGCTCGCCGGCCTTTGCGCTCACGCTGAGCCCGGGGAAGGCCCAGGGGCTCTTGGTGGTCATCGCCACCACGCCGTTGAAGGCACCCGGGCCGTAATAGGCCGTGCTGGCTCCCGCGATCACATCCACCTTCATCACGTCGAGGTCGCTCGCGCCGAGGAAGTTGCCCAGCGAGAAGTTGAGGCCGGGGCTCTGGTTGTCCACCCCATCGATGAGCTGCAGGGAGCGAACGGGGCTGGTGCTGTTGAAACCGCGCGTGTTGATCACCTTGAAGCCCATGCTGGCCGCGGTCATGTCCACGCCTTTCAGCGTGCCCAGGCTCTCGTAGAAATCGCCGCTGGGCGCCTCGCGGATGCCGATGATGTCCATGCTCTCCACGGTGAGGGGGGCCTGTTTCTGCTTTTCGCTGATGCGGCTGCCCACCACCTCCGTTTCGCCCAGGAGCACCTGGTCCAGCGCCAGCTTCAGCTTCAGCTCCTTGTCCAGGCTCTTCACCACCACCTCCTGAGCGGTATAGCCGATGTAGCTCACCACCAGGGTGCATGGCGGCAGTTCGCTCAGCAGCAGTTCGAACCGACCGTCGATGTCGGTGACGGTGCCGATCGTTGTGCCCTTGAGCACCACATTGGCGCCGATAAGGGTCTCGCCGGTGGTGACATCGGCCACCGTGCCCCGCAGCTTGTATTGCTGGGCATGCGCGGCAGCCGCCAGGAGGCAGGGGAGCAGGGGCAGGAGGACCTTTCGGAGCACGTGGCGGATGCTGGGCATGCGGGGGCCGGTTGGGCGCGGAAAAGATAGCCGGCTGCTCAGTACCCGCGCGCCAGGGCGGCGGCCATGGCCACCATGAGGAGGAGCAGCGGCAGCTGCAGGTAGGTGAGCCGGGCCAGCACGGGCGCTTGGTGCAGGCCGGGAGCCATGCCCTTGCGCAGGAGCAGGCGCCAGCGGATCAGCGTCGCCATGGGCCACAGCTCCAGCAGCAGCACCATGGCGAACAGGCCGAGCTTGCCCATGAACCAGTGGTTCGCCAGGTAATGCTCGGTGCCCTTCTCCACGCCGCCGAAGGCCCGCCATAGGCCCGTGGCCACCCAGACCAGCGCCGCAATGCCGTACCAGTTGTCGGCATGGAGTACCGCGGCTATGCCCGCCTTGTCGCGCAGCCGTTGAAGGGCCCTCGCCCTGCCGTACACGGAGGCGATGCCGATTGCCAGCGCGAAGAGATGCAGCACGGCGAGGAGGAGGCGCAGCGAGGGCATGGAAGCGCCGCGAATTTGGGCCGTTGACCGCACTCCGGCGGCATTCATGCCGGGGCGCGGCCCGGCCGCGTACTTTGTGGCCATGATCACCATCACCTTCCATGGAGCGGCAGGCACCGTCACCGGCAGCAAGCACCTGTTGGAGCTCCGGCGGAGCGACGGCACCGTGACGCGCGCGCTGCTGGACTGCGGGATGTTCCAGGGAGAGGGGCTGAAGGACGGCACCGGCAAGGACCGCAACCGACGGTTCGGCTTCGATCCGCGGTCCATCGATGTGCTGGTGCTCAGCCATGCCCACATCGACCACAGCGGACTCATCCCGCGCCTGGTGAAGGAAGGCTTCAAGGGCGCCATCTGGAGCACGCCGGCCACCCGCGACCTCTGCGCCATCATGCTGGAGGACAGCGCACGGATCCAGGAGTACGATTACGCCTATGATGCGAAGCGGGCTCGGGAGCGCGGTCAGCCGCTATCGGAGGAGGGGCCGCTCTACACGGTGGAGGATGTGAAGCCGGCGATGGCCCTGTTCCAGTGCGAGGACTATGACAAACCGTTCTCCATTGCTCCGGGGCTGAGCGTCGTCTTCACCGATACCGGCCACATCCTGGGCAGCGCCGCCATCCACGTCGAAGCGGATGACGGAGAGCACCGCCAGCGGATCACCTTCACCGGCGATGTTGGCCGCTATGTGGACCGGCTGCTTCCCGAGCCGGCGACCTTCCCACAGGCCGATCTCATCATCTGCGAGAGCACCTATGGCGACCGGGACCATGCCGCGGTTGCGGAAGCCGAAGAGGAGCTGCTCCGGCATGTGCGCGAGGTGTGCGTGGACCGCGGGGGGCGCCTGATCATCCCCGCCTTCAGCATCGGCAAGACGCAGGAGATCCTGTACACCCTCAACGCCCTGGCCAATGCCGGCCGGCTGCCGCGCCTTCCGGTCTTCGTGGACAGCCCCCTGGCCATCAGCGCCACCGACATCGTACGGCGCTACGATGCCCTGTTCCGGCCAGAGGTGCGGGCAGAGCTACACCGCGATCCGGACCTCTTCAGCTTCCCGGGCGTCGAATTCGTGCGGAGCCCTGAACGCAGCAAGCAACTCAACGCGCTGAAGAAGCCCTGTATCATCGTTGCGGCCAGCGGCATGATGGAGGCAGGCCGCGTCCGCCACCACCTGCTGCACGGCCTGCCCGATCCGGCGAATGGCGTCCTCGCGGTCGGCTTCTGCGCCCCCGGCACCTTGGGCGCCGATCTGCTCGATGGCTTCGAGGAGGTACGGATCTTCAGGGAGCGGGTGCCGGTTCGTGCTTCCATCGCACGCATGGAGTTCTATAGCGCCCATGCCGATCGCGGCGAGCTCATCCGGTTCCTCTCCTGCCAGGATCCGGCCAAGGTGAAGCGGCTGTTCCTGGTGCACGGGGTGGAGCGGTCGGTGATGGGCTTGAAGGAGCGCGTCCTGGCGCATGGGTTCAAAGGTGTTTCCACCCCCCGGCGCGGTGAGTCCTTTGTCCTGTGAGGCCCAGGGCGGCGGGTGGCGGCCAATGCCTTCCATTCCCGATCTTCGCGCCGCTGCGGCTCGGCCGGGCCAGAACCCTCATGCGCACCGCCTACCTGCTCATCGGCTCACTGCTGGCCGTTCCTGCGCTGGCCCAAGAGGATTGCGGCGTCAGCTACAGTGTGGTCGCCATCTCCTGCGGCGGGGCGAATGATGGGGAACTCACCGTCACCGGTGGCGGCGGAGCCAACCTCACCTATCTGTGGGACCATGCCCCCGGGCTGAATGCGCCCACCGCAACCGGACTCGGTCCCGGCATCTATAATGTATTGGTCACAGGCGATGACGGCTGCGAGACCTTCCTCACGGAGACGCTCGTGGAGCCGGATGTGGTCATCGACGGCATCCTCACGTACTGCCCTTCGGCTCCGCCGGTGCTCACGGCTACGCCCGTTGGGGGCTTCAATCCCATCGATTACCTCTGGACCAGCAATGATATCGGTCCTGTTGTGCAGGTGGTGCCCGGCACTACCGGCGCATTCACGGTCACGGCCACCGATGCCAACGGATGCGCCGCAACGGACCAGGTGAACCTGGTGGAGCTCACGCCCCCGTTCGCCGTGCCCGTGATGGTGGACAGCGCCTGCCAGAACCTGGCATTCCTGGTCAACACCTTGGCCACCAACGGGGATTCTCTGGTGTGGCGCTGGAGCGGAGGCGGATTCAGCAATGCCCGCGATCCGCTGATCGCCTTCGCCAACAGCGGCTGGCAGTACGTGACCCTGCAAGCCTTCGACCTCGATGGATGCGGGAATATCCCGGTGCTCGACAGCATCTACATCCGGCCCCAGGTTCCGGCCATCTTCACCGCCCGGCAGATTCCCTGCAGGCCGATCGTGGAGATCACGCTCGGAAGCACGGCCGACTCCTGCGCATTCTTCATCGGCGACAGCCTGGTCACGCACGACTGTGCGGCCTACTTCCAATGGGACCACCGGCTCTATCGGGAGTACACCTACACGCTCTTCGCCACGCAGGCGAACAACTGCAACGACACCTTGCAGGCGCTCGTTGATGTGCGCACCGAACCTACGCTCTTCCTCGCCAACACCTTCACGCCCAACGAGGATGGCATCAACGACCGGTGGCCCACCCGGGTCGATGTCCCTGAGCTGGGTTACGAGCTCAGGCTCTACAACCGGTGGGGCGAGAGCATCTGGAGCACCACGAATCCCCAGGAGCAATGGGATGGGGCGGGGGTACCCATGGGCGTATACATCTACACGATGAAGATGCGCGACCCATGCTCGCCGACGAACGAGATCGTCAAGCGGGGGCATCTCACCATCTTCCGGTGACCGGCTTCCGAATCCTGGGCCATTGCGTCCTTTTTCCGGTCCGGCAAGCGGAACAACCGGCCGGCGCCGGGATGCGTCGTAACTAGCACGTGATGCGATCGATCGCGATGCCGCTGCTGCTGTTGAACGGCTTTGCCCTTGCGCAGCTGCCGGCATGCGATGTGGTGCTCAGCGGCACGCCCATCACCTGTCCCGGCGATGATGACGCCACGCTCTCGGTGGGCATCGTCTCCGGCGGCCCATACACCTATTCCTGGGCGCATGACAATACCGCCACGGGCACCACGGTGGGGGGCTTGGCGCCCGGTGCCTATTCGGTCTTCGTCACCGATGGCGCCACGTGCGAATCCAGCCTGGACACGCTCATTCTCGACCCCGTGGTGCCCCCGCTGGGGAACGTGGCCATCACGCATATCTCCTGCACCGGTGAGTCTGACGGCGCCTTCACCCTCACCTTGGGTCCGGGCGGTCCGTTCACCTGGTTCTGGACCCATGACCCCACCAATACCAGCCTCACCCTCACGGGGATGCCGGGCAATAACTACGCGGCGGTGATCGTGCCGCCGGTGGGATGCAACTCGGTCATCGCCTTCACGCTCGGCGATCCGGACGTCACCATCACCGGAGATCCGCTCACCTATTGCCCGAGCGGGCCGCCGCTGCTCACCGCCCAGCTCGAGTACGGATTCGAGCCGGACGTCTACGAATGGAGCACCGGGGCCCTCACCCCGGTCCTGCAGGTGGAGCCGGGAACATCCGGCACCATCACGCTCACCGCCACCGATACCACCACGGGATGCGTGGCCACCGATCAGGTGGATGTGCTGGAGTTGCCGGCGCCCTTCGCCTCCATGGCCGCTCCCGATACGGCCTGCCAGTTCCTCCAGGTACTCGCGACGACGGTGGTAACCGATGCCGATTCCCTCGTCTGGCGGTGGGGGAATGAGGGCTTCAGCAACGAGCGCGACCCCTTGGTTGCGTTTGCGGCCGGAGGCTGGCAGCCCATCTCGCTCCAGCCCTTCGCTGCATCCGGCTGCGGCAACGTGCCGGTGGAGGACAGTGTTTGGGTGACCCCCAGGCTTCCCGCCGAATTCACCGTAGTCCAGGTGCCTTGCTCGCCTGCTGTGGAGGTACGCCTGAGCAGTGTGGCGGATTCGTGCGCCTTTTTCATCGGTGATAGCCTGGTGACGACCGATTGCGGAGCCTTCTTCCGGTGGGACCACCGGCGCTACGCCCTGTACGATTACGTGTTCTACAGCACCCAGCCCAACCGGTGCGACGATACCGCATCGGTGAGGCTGGATGTCCGCACGGAGCCCACCTTGTTCCTCGCCAATGCGTTCACCCCGAACGATGACGGGTACAATGACCGCTGGCCCGATCGCGTGGATGTTTCCGACTACGGCTACGAGCTGCGCGTGTTCAATCGTTGGGGCCAGGTGGTTTGGGAGACCAATGACCCTGCCGCTCAGTGGGATGGGGGAGGCAGCCCCATGGGGGTTTACGCCTACACCATGCGCATGCGCGACCCCTGCCAGCCCACCGCCGAGGTGTCCCGCACTGGCCATTTCACCCTATTCCGGTAAGGGTTCAAGCGGGCCTGAGGGCATTCGGTTGGGAATAACCTTGTTGACATCCCGTGCCGGTGGTAACGACCGCCTCACATGAGCGGGGCGACCTTTGCATGCAAGTACATCCGCCCATGAAGCTTTTCGCTCCGTTGCGCCAGGCGCTGTTCGCCTCCATGGCGGTGCTCCTAGGCCTGCCCGTGCAGGCACAGGTGCCCGATCAGTGCCTGGAGATCGAGAGCATCCTGGTGGATGCCTGCATCGATCTGGATGCCTGCCCGGGGGCCTCGGAGGGCCAGAATGAGATGGTGCGCTTCAGGACGGGCGCCGTGGCCATCGCCCTCTCGGAGCTGGAGGCGGATTGGCCCAACAACAGCTGGAACGGCCTTGTGCAGGATGCCGGCACCGCGGCGCTGACCGACGCCCTGAATGCCACCATCCAAGGCTGCGGCTGGCTCGTGGAGCCGCCGCAGGGAATCATCCCGCCGGGCAGCCAGGTGCTGCTCATCACGAGCACCCAGATGTGCACGGCGGCCAACTCCTTCGCCAACCTCAGCGATACCCTGCACATCATCTTCCAGGCTCCCGGCAATACCAGTGGGCATTTCGCCAACCACACCAATGGCGGCACGGTGAGCCCCGTGCCTACGGGGACCTCCAGCCTGCGCACCCTTGTGCTCACCTACCTGCCCAGCGGCTGCAGCGATACCGTCGTGTACGACCGTTCCTTGCTCACGAACAGCCAAGGCACATACGGCGGCCCTTCGGCCCTGAACGATGGCGCCACTGCGGTCTTCTCCTGGCCCGGTGAGGCGCAGGCGACCTATGTGAATTATGGCTGCCAAGCCCCCTTCGAGCCCATCCTGGTGAGCGTGGAGGAAGCCAACGGAAGCCTCTGCAACGGAACCGGAAGCGTTCAGCTCACGGGTGCCGTCTCGGGAGCCGTGGCGAGCGTGCTCTGGCAGGGCGGCAGCGGCACGTTCAGTGATCCGGCATCGCTCATCACCACCTACACCGCGGGACCATCCGACATCGGCCCGGTGACCATCCAGCTCTGCGCCATCGGGAATTGCGGCGCACCCATCTGCGTGGATTACACCCTGCCGTCAGGGACGGGGCCGACCGTGACCATCGATCCTTCCGGCCCGTTGGATATCTGCCCCGGGCAAAGCTTGACGCTCACCGCAAGTGGCGCCGACAGCTACCTCTGGAGCACGCAGGAAGCAACGGCTGCCGTCACCATCACGCAGCCAGGCACCTATTCCGTGACAGGAACCGATGCATGCGGCACGGGCACTGCACAGGTGGAGGTGGCGGCCGGCGCAGTGCCTGAGGTGACGATTGCGGCCGATGGGCCTGCCGCGCTTTGTCCGGGGCAGACCCTCACCCTTACGGCCAGCGGTGCCGATGCCTACGTGTGGAGCACCGCCGCGGCAACCCCGGCAATCACCGTGGACCAGCCGGGGACCTATTCCGTGACCGGTACCAACGGCTGCGGCGAAGGCCAGGCCTCCATCACCATTGCCGAAGGCACCGAGCCGCTGGTGATCATCGCGCTCGACGGCCCTTCCGTGCTCTGCCCGGGCCAATCCGTCACCCTCATCGCCAGCGGTGCTGACAGTTTTGCCTGGAGCACCTCGGAGCTCACCCCCTCCATCGTGGTCACCCAGCCGGGGACCTACTCGGTAACCGGCACCAACGCCTGTGGCACCGGTTCCGCCCAGGTGGAGATCGGCGCGGGTATCGGCCCCACGGTGTCGATCTCGCTGGACGGCCCTTCGGTGATATGCCCTGGGCAAAGCGTGACCCTGACCGCCACCGGTGCGGACGGCTATCTCTGGAGCACGCTCGCGACCACGGCGTCCATCACCGTGGATCAACCGGGCACCTATACCGTGACGGGCACGAACGGCTGCGGCACCGATGATGCGTCCGCTGAGGTGACGGCGGTCGTGATCGGGGCATCTTTCACCGCAGCTCCTACCGAGGGGGAGGCACCGCTCACCGTGCAATTCACCAATACCAGCGTGCCAGTGGATGCCGCGGTCCTCTGGCAGTTCGGGGACGGCGCCGAGAGCAGCGTCACCGATCCCGACCACCTGTATGAGGAGGAGGGTGCCTACACCGTGACGCTCATGGTGACCAGCCAAGGTTGCACCGCTTCAGCGGTCACGGTGATCCTGGTTACACGAGGCGCTTCGGGCCCCAGCGCTGTCAGCGTACCTAACGTCTTCACGCCGAACGGCGATGGCAGCAATGACCAGTTCCGGGTGACCTCAACCGGACTGGAGCGGTTCGACCTCCGCATCTACAACCGGTACGGCCAGGAAATGGCCCGTCTCGAGCGCCCTGCCCAGTCCTGGGATGGCAGGACCTTTGCCGGTGAGCCCGCCTCAGAGGGCACCTACTTCTTCGTTCTGGACGCCCGGGGACTGGATGGTCAGGAGCACAAGCTGCACGGCACGCTCACCCTGTTGCGGTGAGTGCGTCCGGCCCTAAACCCTCGAACGGTTCCCCTTTCCCGGTGTTCATTTGCATGCCGGGCCACCAGCGGACCCGCGGATGCGTCCTCTCATGACGATGCGATGGTTATTGGGGCTGTGCTTCGCACTGCTGGTGCAGAATCGTTCAGCTGCCCAGTGCGGTGCTACGATCGCCACCTTTCCCTATCAGGAGGGCTTTGAGGCCGGCCCCTCTTGGACGAGCGGAGGCACCAACAGCGATTGGGCGTGGGGCATCCCTGCGCATCCTCTCATCAGCACCGCGGGGGAGGGCCTTCGCAGCTGGTGCGTCGGAGGACTTACGGGATCGTTCTACAACTACAGCCAGCAGAGCTGGCTGGTGGGGCCATGCTTCGACTTCTCGGCCCTTCAGTACCCGGTGGTTTCATTCCGGATCTTCTGGGAGTGCGAGCGCACCTATGATGGGCTGGGCTTCCAGTACTCGCTCGATGGCGGGACCACCTGGGCCAATGCGGGGTCGATGGCCGATGCGCCGGATTGCCTGGATGCGAATTGGTTCAACGCGGCCAGCATCACCAATCTCAATCAAGGCGCGCCCGGCATGGGATGGTCGGGCCGAGTGGGGGCCACCGTGGGCGCATGCACAGGCGGGCAGGGAAGCGGCCAATGGGTGACCGCCTCGCAATGCCTTGCATTCCTGGCTGGCGAGCCCAGTGTGCGGTTCCGATTCGTCTTCGGGGCCGGTAGCACGTGCAACAGCTACGATGGCGTCGCCATCGATGATGTGCGCATCAGCGAAGCGCCCATTGAGCAGGATCTGGCAGTGCAGTATACGTGCTTCGGAGATACCCTTTCCATCACCGGCATGCAGACCTGTGCGGAGAGCTGGGTATGGGATTTCGACGACCCGGCTTCAGGCGCCGCCAATACCAGCACTGATCTCGCGCCAAGTCACGTCTTTTCCGCGCCGGGCAGCTACGAGGTGTCCGTCACCCTTTCCTATGGCTGCCGCTCGCAGCGCACGCTGTCCCTGTCCATTCTCATCCTGGGCTTCTCCATCACCAGCGAGGGTCCTTCATGCGCGGGCAACGATGGCAGTGCCTCCGCAGAGGTCACCGGTGCGGTGGGACCTGTCACCTACACGTGGCCGATTCCCGGTGCCGATACGCCTGAGGTCACCGGCCTAGGTGCCGGAACCTATTACGTGCAGGCTACCAGCCCGGGCGCATGCCCCACCGGAGGCTGGGTCACGCTGGCTCCGCCGCCGGATGCTCCGGAGGCGGTGGTCAGCGTGGAGCCGGTCACCTGCAACGGTGGTTCGGACGGGAGCGCGTCCATCGCCGTTGCAGGCGGAAGTCCGCCTTACGCCTTCAATTGGGCACCCCCCGTCAGTGCTGCATCCGATGCCGTGGGACTGCCCGCTGGAACCTACACCTGCACCATTACCGATGCGGCAGCCTGCAGCATCACGCTGACGGCGGTGGTGGCCGAGCCTGCCACCTTGGCCGTCACCGCACAGGGCGACACGGCAGTTTGCGCCGGAGCGTCGCTGGTGCTTGAGGCCGTCGCGATTGGCGGGACCGCCCCTTATTCCTTCGCTTGGCTGCCCGAGGGTCCGGCCATTACGCCGGCCGTGAGCGGTGCCTATGCGGTGACCGTTACGGATGCCAACGGCTGCATGTCCGGTCAGGATGCGGTGCAGGTGGCAGTCGGCTCCGTGGCTTCGCCTTCCTTCACCATGGATACCCTGGCCGGCTGCGCGCCGCTGTGCGTGGCTTTCAATACGGCTTCTCCCCAAGGGACCCTCACGTGGAACCTTGGCGATGGCACGGTGATCGGTGCTGGCCAGGCGTTCACGCACTGCTACGGCGATGCAGGCTCCTATTCGGTTGCGCTCACGGTAACGGATAATGCGGGATGCAGCGCCACTTGGGCGAGCCCGGACACCCTGCATGTGTCCGCTTCGCCGGTAGCGGCTTTCAGCGCGGATCCGCCGGTCACCACCATCGGGGAGCCCGAGGTGACCTTCTTCGACCTATCCTCCGGGGCCACCGGTTGGGCTTGGACTTTCGGTGACACCGCACTCACAGGAAGCACGGCCCCTTCGCCTGCCGTCTCCTTTCCCGCGGTGGGCTGCTACCCTGTGCAGCTCGTGGTTTCCAATCCGCAGGGCTGCACGGATACCGCCACCCATCTGCTCTGCGTGGAGGATGAGTTCGCCGCCTGGATTCCCAATGCCTTCACCCCCAACGGGGATGGATTCAATGACTCCTGGGGCATTATCACCACCGTGGGCACCCCGCGCGCTTTCGAATTGCTCGTGTTCGACCGCTGGGGCGGATTGCTATTCAGCGCTTCCGAGAAGGGGATGCTCTGGGACGGAACCGCCCGCGGGGCCGAGGTTCCGCTGGGAGTCTATCCGTGGCGGCTGCGGCTCATCGATACCCAAGGCTTCCAGCGCGAGCGCTCGGGGCACGTGGTGCTGGTGCGGTGAGGAGCCTCAGCGAATGGCGTCCTGCTTGCGCTTGAGCGCGTCCAGCAGGCGCTGGAGCTCCTCCTTCGTTTCGCCGCGCTCCTCCTGCTTGCCGGCCTGGTTCTCGAGCCGGCCCTGGTGCTTGGCCAAGTCGCCCTGCACAGAGGCCTCCTGCTCCATCAGCTTGGCGACGGCGGATTCGCCCTTGGCCAGCTTCGTGCGCGCCTTGGTGAGCTTCTTCAGGTGCTTCGGATCATTGCTCAGTGCGAACTTCTTCTCGAGCCCCGCGATATCGCCCGTGATGCCGGCATTGTCCTTCTCGATGCGGCTGCGCTTGGATTTGATGGACTCCAGCCGGTTCTGCGCCTTGGTGATTGCCGAGCGCTCCTTCGCAACGTCCTTCTGCGTATCGCTCAGTTTTCCGGAAGCCTTGCCCAGCATCTTCTCGTAGGTGGCGACCTGCTCCTGCACGACTGCCTTATTGAATTTCACCGCCAGCGAGCGCATATAGGCTTCCTGGCCGTCAGCGGTGGCTAGCGGCAGCGAATCATTCGCGGCGAAAGCCACCGTGAGGCGGGTCATATCGGCCTTCTTGTCGGCATCCGCCACGGCCATGGTCAGCACGCCGATCTCTCCGAGCCCGGGAATCCGGGCGCTGGTCGCCTTGGCCGGCTTGTTGCCGCTAACGCCTTGGCTGATGGCCTTCATTTCGGTCCGCCAGAGGTCGAGCACGGTGCTCTCGCCCGCTTCGAAGACGGCGATGCTCCATGCCGGCAGCCGGTGCTTGCCGTTGGCCAGGCTATCGGGAACCACGGTGATCGGCCTCTCCCACGAAAGCGCATAGCCCTCTTTGGATTTCCCGGACTGGCCAAAGGCAATGGAGCATGCGGCGAGCGAGGCAATCAGGGTGGCGGTGTGGATCGTGCGCATTTTGAATCGGTATTGCCGCCACAAGGTAGCCACCGCGCTCCCTTGGCTTGCTGATGCCCGTCAGTGCGGTGGGGGCAGGGCTTGCAGCGCTTGGTACACACGGTGCATGGGGAGGCCCATGACCGTGTAGAAGCTGCCCTCGATCCGGTCCACGGCCGTGTATCCGATCCAGTCCTGCACACCGTATGCTCCGGCCTTGTCCAGCGGATGATGCCGCTCCACGTAGTATGCGATCTCCTCCGGTCGCAGATCCCTGAACCGAACCATGGCGATGTCGGCAAGGCTCTGCGCTCCCGAAGCCGTGCGCAGGCAAACGCCGGTGATCACCCGGTGGGTCCGCCCTGCGAGCATGGCCAGCATGCGCCGGGCATCGGCTTCGTCGGCTGGTTTGTTCAGCAGGTGCGGGCCACCCGCATCGTCGAGCAGCACCGTCGTGTCGGCGGTGATGAGCACTTGATCGGGTGCCAGGTCGCCCTTCCAGGCATGGGCCTTCTTGCGGGCAAGGTGCTCGGCCACCTGGTCTTCGGGCATGCCGGGCGGCGGCGTCTCGTCCACATCCACGCTGGTGATCTCCACGGCCAGGTCGAGCCCTTGCAGCAGCTGCCGGCGCCGGGGCGAGGCGGAGGCCAGGATGAGGCGCCAGGGGAAGAGGGGAGGAGCGGTCATGACCGGGGCGGCCTGGGGCGTCAAGGAAGGAAACGCACAAGGGCGGCGAATCCGGCGCCCGTGACCATGGCCGCCTTCATCAGGTTGCCGGCGCGGAGGTGCTCGGCACGCGTTGCGGCATTGTAGGTGAAGCCGGCCGAGAGCAGCAACGGCCCGATGATGCCGATGCCGATGTACCAGTAGGAGAGCGGATCGCGGAGGAACCACATGCGGATGAGGAGGAGCGCCACGATGAGGATGCCGATATGCACGAGCGCGATGGCCTTCGCCCAGCGCATCCCCCATGCGATGGGGATGGTGCGGCAGCCCTCGGCCTCATCGCCCTTGACATCGGCCATGTCCTTCTGCAACTCGCGCACCAGCGAAGCGATGAACGCGAAGGCTGCGAATCCCAGCACCCAGTGCCACAGCTCGAGGAAGCCGCCTTCCATCCGGAAGCGGCTACCGTCCGGGAGCGCGATGACACTGTGGGCGGCGAACGACCGCTGCAATGCTGGGATCTCGTAAAGGCCGGCCGTGAGCGGCACCAAGGCGGTGAGCGTGGCCACAGTGCCATTGCCGATGATGAGCTGGCGCTTGAAGGATGTGCTGTACCACCAGAGGGCCCCTATGGCAAATGCCGGGATGATGAGCAACGGCCATTGTCCCGTGCGCCAGGCCACGATCGCGCCGCAGAGCAGTCCGGCGCCGCTCAGCGCAAGATGTGCGGCCATGGCCACCCTGCGCTTCACCGAGCGCCCCACGATCACCTGCCCGGGCTTGTTGATGCGGTCGATGCGCGTGTCGAAATAGTCGTTGATGATGTTGCCGGCCGCCGCGATGAGCACCACGCTGGCCACCAGCAGCAGGAAGAACGGCAGCGGGAGCTGGGGGCCGAAGCCCGGGGCGAGCTGGAGATCGGCGCGCTCGAGGCCCGTGCCGCTCTCCCGCAGGAACTGGTGCAGGCCGCGCTCCAGGTAACCGAGCACCAGCCCATAGCGGATCAGGGCCATGGTCAGTGCGATGATCAGCAGGTTCAGCGGACGGGCGAGGCGCAGGAGGTCGATCATCTCACCAGGTGTAGGCGCCGTCGGTGAGCCACTGGCCGCGTGCCTTCAAGGCCTGTTCAAGCAGGTCGCGGACGCAGCCCCGCCCACCGTCCTTGCTGCTGATGAAGCGGCTCACCGCCTTGATCTCCGGCACCGCATCCGCCGGGCAGCAGGGCAGCGCCACGCGGCCCATCACGCGCAGGTCGGGAAGGTCGTCCCCCATGTAAGCGGCCTTTCGCGGGTCCAGCCCTTCGGCGATCAGGCCCTCTGCGAATGCCAGCTTATCGCTGACCCCGAGGTTCACCTCGCGCACGCCGAGCCGTGCGAAGCTGTCGGCCACGCCCGTCGACCGGCCGCCGCTCACGATGATGATGCGCAAGCCTTCCTTCACGGCGTGCTGGACCGCGAAGGCATCCCGGGTGTGGAACGTCCGCACCGGATCGGTACCGGGCAATAGCAGTACGCGATTGTCCGTGAAGACGCCGTCCACATCGAAGAGGAAGGCGTTGATGCCCGCGAGCAGTTCCTTATAGGTCGGCGATTCCATCGGCTGGATGCCCATGGGCCTTCAGCATCATCGTGCTGAGCAGGGCATAGGCGCGCCGAAGATCGGGCTCGTCGGCCAATAGGTCGAGGTGGTGGCGGATGGAAGAGGTATCACCGCGGCGTGCGGGGCCGGTGAGCGCTTGCTCGGGGCCTATGGTGCTCACCTTGCTCGCGGTGAGGCGCCAGAGGGGCATCAGCAGGTTCGGCGGCAGCTTCTGCTTCCTGAGCAGGCGCTGGGCTTCCTGCACCAGGAAGACTGGCAGGTTGCTGGCCAGCACCGCGGTCAAGTGGAGCAGTTCGCGCTGGCCGTGCTCGAGCTGCAGCACGCTGCCGCTGATGGCCCGCGCCACGCGCAGGATGGCCTCGCGGGCTTCCGCTGTGGATGCGTCCACTACCATGGGGACATCGCTCAGGTCCACCGGTGCGCCGTGGCTGAGGGTCTGCACGGGCCAGAGCGCGGCCCGGTGCGCATGGGGCGCCAGCACCTCGAGCCCCACAGCTCCGGCGGTATGCGCCACCACCCCGCCCGAGTCGCTCAGCCCGGCGGCCACCTGTCCGATGCTGTCGTCGCTCGTGGCGATGATGGTGAGATCGGCCTTGGGCAGCGCACGGTCCAGTCGATGCGCAGGGCGCTCCAGGTAGCGGGCCAGGTCGCCGAGCTTCTCCGGGTCGCGCCCGGCCACGCCGATCAGCGGCAGGTTGGCCTTCACCAAGGCATGTCCCAAGTGGTAGGCCATGCGCCCGGTTCCGATGAGCAGTATGGAGGTCATGCGGGGGAGTTCAGGGTCGCTTGATGCGCTGCCATACGGCCATGCCCGTGCCAAGGGCCAGCAGGACGCAGCCGACCCACAGGATGTTGATTCCGGGGAAGACGATGGCCTGCATCACCACGAACTCGGCCTCAGCCACATCGAGGCCGATCTTCCTGCCATCCACGCTGGCCAGGCTGTACTTGATGCGTAGCGCGGGCACCTCGGCGGCGCGCCCCATCACGGGCTGGCCATCGGCGTAGATCACCAGCGGACGGGCCTCGAATTGACGGTCCGGATTGTACAGGTCGCGAATCCGGAGCGCTGCGGCATGCACCGTGAAGCGCTCGCCCAGCATCGCCTTGGTGGCGCTGTCACGCACCACGTACACGCTGTCGATCACCAGGAAGCTCGTCGGCGTCACGATGGTGTCCCCCACCTGCTTGTCATAGCGCCGGTTCGGCATCCAGGCGTCATCCGGGGTGATGCTTCCATCCAACGCGGTATCGGGGTCCATGGCCATGTCCGCGTAGCGCACGTGCGTGTACAGGTCGCGTGTGAGCCAATGGCGCGTGCTGGGCTCGGCCACATTGCCGAACCTCGGGTTCAGCTGGATGAACGGGGCGAGGCCGAAGAGCCTGGCGCCGGGCCGCGTGGGGCTCCAGTCACGCGCATACCACAGGTCGCGCTTGGCATAGTCCTCCAGCGGCTCCCAATACTCCGGCTGCTGGGCGAGGAACTCGGGGCCGGCATCATGATCCGCCCGGGCGCGGAACAGCGTGCCTCCGATCCTGACCGTGTCGCCCGCCGTGTAGCGCCGGGGCTCCACGGCGAAATAATCCATCTCGTAGAGCAGGTTCACGCCTTCCTGCCGCTTGGCCCGGTAATGCACGTAATGCTCGCCCATCCGTACGGTATCGCCACGGTAGAGCAGGATGTCCGAGCTGTTGCTGAACTGGTCGCCCAGCAGGCGGAGGTCCATGTGCCTGGCGTTGCTGCTCACCTCGTCCTGCCGGCTTGTGCTCACCAGGGCGCCCAGCAGTACCAGAGCGAAGCCGGCATGGGCCACGCTCGGGCCTGCCGCGCGCAGATTGCCCTTCAGCACCGCGGGGATGTAGGTGAAGTTGGCCACCGCGGCGAAGGCCGTGGTGAAGAGCATGAAGGCCAGCTGGGCCTCCCGCGCTGAGTAGTCCAGCGCGGCTACCGCCATGCCCGCAACGGCGGCGGAGAGCACCAGCGACAGCGCCAGCTGCTTCAGGAACCGGCGCAGGTCCGTGTCCTTCCAGCGCAGGTACTGGGTGAATGCCACAAGGAGGGAGGTGACGATGGCGAAGGGCACTTGCCACTGGTTGTAGTGGCGTATCGCATCCGAGGGCGGCGCGAGCCCATCCTGGCTCAACTTGGTGAAGAACTCCAGGCCGGTGCGGTCGCCCAGCCAGGCGAAGGCTCCCTTGAAAGGGGCCAGCATGAGGTTGGTGACCGGTATGCTGGTGCTGAAGGTGATCTGCGCAGCGCTGAGCAGCAGCACCAGCGAGGCGATGAAAAGCCAGAACTCACGCGACCACAGGGCCTCCTCGGGGCTGCTGCTGGCATAGCCCGCGCGGTAGGCCTGCACCAGGTGGATCGCGGTGAGCGCGCCGAAGAGCAGGATGGCCTCCACTTCCACGGAGAGGGCTATGCCGATGGCCAGCAGCGCCAGCGAGGCGATGGTGTAGAACCAGCGTTGCCGCCGGTCGGGGTGCAGCATGGCCGCTGCGATGCCCGTGAAGATGAGCAGGAACCGCACCAGCGCGGGCAGCATGCCGTCGCCCGTGAAGCTGTGCACGCTGGTGTCGCCCAGCACGCCGCTGCGGGTGAGGAAGGTGCTGTAGAGCACCAGGATGAAGGTGACCAGCGTCAGCGCCAGTGCTGTGAACAGCGAGGTCTCCTTGCGCTTGTTCACCAGCATGAGGTGCCCCGAGGCCACCAGCGTGATCCACGGCACCAAGGAGGCGTTCTCCACCGGGTCCCAGGCCCAGAAGCCGCCGAAGCTGAGCGCCTCGTAGGCCCATGCGCCGCCCATCAGGATCCCGGTGCCCAGGATCATCACGCCGAAGAAGGCCCACGGCAGGGCGGGTGCCATCCAGGCGGTGCGCTCGCCGCGCCAGAGGCCCGCAATGGCATAGGCGAAGGGCACCAGCGTGGCGGCGAAGCCCAGGAAGAGCGTGGGCGGGTGGATGACCATCCAGTAGTTCTGCAGCAGCGGATTCAGGCCGCGGCCATCCGCGAATTGCGGGATTGCCGAGAGGTAGCCCGGCATCGCCGTCCAGGGCAGGCCCAGGTTCTCCGGCAGCTCGCGGATCAGCAGGAAGGGACTGCTGCCCAGCTTGAGGTCGCCGACATAGATGCCAAGCAGCATGAAGGCCAGGAAGACCTGGACCAGCGCCACCACCGCCATCACCTGCGGCTCCCAATCCTTGGCGCGTGCGATGAGGATGTTGCCCAGCACCACGTGCCAGAAGGTCCAGAGCAGGAAGGAGCCCTCCTGTCCCTCCCAGAAGCAGCTGGCGATGTATTTCAGGGGCATCTGGAGGTTGCTGTGCTTCCAGACGTAGTCGAATTCGAACCAATGGTTGAACAGCATCACGAAGAGGACCGTGACGATGCCGAGCACCGCCACCGTATGCACCCGGAACCCGAGCCTTCCCAGCCGGGTCCAGGCCCCATCCTTGCGCTCAGCGCCCAGGAAATAGGCGATGGTGGCGAGCGCTGCGGAGACCAGCGACGCGATCGTCAACGTGTGGCCGAGCACCCCTGCCCAGGTATGCTCCCCGATGTATTCGATGGCTGCTTCCAATTCGTGGTGCGGTGTTCCCTCAGCTTCCGGCCTCGCTCATCTGCTGCATCTCATTGTACTTGCTCGGGCACTTCATCAGCATGTCATGCGCCTCGAACTCGCCGCTGCCATTGACCTTGCCGGTGAGCACGATGCTCTCCGAGCGCTCGAAGTCGTAGGGCTTTGCTTTCGCCAGTCGCACCCGGCATTTCTCGCCCTGGTCGTCCACCAGCGTGAAGGTGGTGAGGTTGGCATTCACCAGCGGCTCGTACTCCACCGGTGCCGTCTTGTCGAGATAGCCCTTCACCTTGAATTCCTTGCCCGGCCGCGCCTTGGCCTCGGCGATGTCCACGAAGGTGCTGCTGTCCGTGAGCGTGGCGATGAAGGCGGCCATGGCCACCGCGATGAGCACCAGGGCGATGATGTGCGAGCGTTTCATGGCGTGCGTTGCTGTTTCTCCATCCGCGAGATGCGGCGGTCGAGGCGCGTGAGCCACCAGGCGATGCCGGTGAGGATCAGTGCCACCACCGCAAGGACGGTGTTGATCTTGCCGCCGCCGTACAAAGTGTCCACCAGCCAATCCGGCTCGCCTTGGGCGGCACAGGCCAGCGGGGCTGCCGCCACGGCGGCCATCACGGCGATCCGACGGAGGTCATGCATGATTCTTGGCGATTTCGAGCCGTGCCAGGCGGTATTGCAGATGGAGCAGCCAGGTGCCGATGCCCATCCAGCCCAGCACCGCTGCATAGAAAACGGGGCGCAGGCTGGCATCCAGGTCGTATTGGCTGAAGGCGGGGTTGCCGCCGCTGCCGGGATGCAGGCTGGCCGTCATGCGCGGAAGGGCCATGATGAACAGCAGCATGAGCACGTAGGCGAAGATGTTGTAGATGGCCGCCAGGCGGGCCCGCTTGGCCGGGTCGGTGACGCTGCCGCGCAGCACCAGGTAGGCCAGGTAGATGAGGATGGTGACCGCGGCCCCGTTGAGCTTGGTGTCGCCGGTCCACCAGCCGCCCCAGGTGGCCCGCGCCCACACCGAGCCGGTGATGAGGCCCAGGAAGGCGAAGAGGAGGCTCACCTGCACGGCGGCGAGCGCCCCGCGGTCGTGCAGCGGATCGCCGCCGCTGAGCACCCTGATGCTGAAGACCAGGGCGATGGTCTGGAGCAGCATCATGGTGAACCACATGGGAACGTGGAAGTTGAGGTTCCGGATGGATTCGTAGAGGAGGTTGCGGTTGGGGAACACGAAGCCCTCGCGCTGCGTCCGCTGGGGCGCCTCCACGGTACCGGTGGCGGCGCCGGCTCCTTTGCTGCGGTAGAAGAACGCATCGAAGAGGCGCATGTCGCCCTGGCCCGGTGCGCTCACGATCAGGTCGCACAGGTCTTCGCGCAACCCGGCGGGCACCTCGAAATGAGCGGTCAGGTGACGGTCGTCCGCCACTTCGATCCGCATGGCCTGCACGAACTGGCCACCGTTCTCGAGGTAGGCCTGCACCGGGCTCTCCGTGAACCGTGTTCCATAGCCCACCACGCGGAGGGCTGCCGCACCGGCGCTCACCTCTCCGGCATCAACGTAGACCACGGCCGGAGCGAGTGGCGTGCGCAAGGCGGCGATGGATGCGGAGAGCACGAGGGCCACCGCCAGGAACTTCCACCACCAGTGCTTCATTTCAATCGCGCCAAAGGTACGGGAACAGCAACCAGGCCAGGCTCAGCGCCACCACGTCGATCAGGAGGATGCCGAGGAAGTAGGGGGCGGTTTCGCCCCAAAGGGCGCCGGAGAGCGCCAGGCGGCTGGCTTGCATCACTGCCAGCAGCATGGGCAGCACGATCGGGAAGCCGAGGATGGCCATCAGGCCGATGCCGCTGCCCGCGCGAGCGGCGATGGCTGAGATGAGCGTGAGGACCGAGGCGAAGCCGATGCCCCCGAGCGCCACCGCCACGGTGAACTGAAGGGGATCGCCGGCCCGCAGCGGCTCATCGCCGAGGAATACGGTGTAGAACAGCAGGCTCAAGAGGCTCAGTACCAGCATGGTCACGGCATTGTAGGCGGTGCGGGCCAGCACCACGCTGCGCGGGTGCGCGAGCGTATGCAGGTAGAGCTGCCGGCCGCCATCCTCGCGCTGGAAGGAGCGCGCCAGTGCGTTGAAGGCCGCGAAGAGCAGGATGATCCAGAACAGCGCGCTCCATGCCGAGCCCGAGGCGCCTTCCTGCACGGCCAGGTGGCACGTGTAGATGGCGCTCGCCACATAGAGCACCATGCCGCCCCATGCGGCGCGCTGGCGCAGGTCCAGAGCGGCCTCAAGCTTCAGCAGATGCACAAGTTCCGCGCCCCTCATGGAGGGGACGAAGGTAGTCCCGCCGCGCTGTAGCCCCCCTGTGCCTCAGCGGCGCCGCTCCTTCACCTGCACGGCATCGGCGGCGAATACCATGTAGATGTCGATCAACGGCCTCACGCCCTCCGGTGCCTTGCGGTTCACCTCGCTGGGCACCACCACCAGCACTTTGTCCGACCATCGGGCCAGCCGGAATGCCTTGTACCTGGTGAACGACTTGAGACGGGGGTAGCGACGATCGAAGCTATCGATGCCCTCCGGCCAATTGCGCTCATGGCTCCGGAACACCACGGCCTCAAGCTCGGCCTTGCTCAGTCCGGCCTTCTCCAAGGCTGCCATGGCCTCCTCGTCGGCCGCCAGGTCGTAAGTAGCATAGACCGCGTCGGGCCGCGTGATCCGCGCGGGCCGCAGGTTCCGCCACGAAGGCCCCTTGCTGGGCGCCGACTTCATCACGGTCGCCTCCACGGCTTCGATGCCGGCCGATCGGAGCACCAGGTAAACGTCGGTCGGTGCCCGCAGGTCCTCGGGCATCTGGTAGTTGTACACGGCTGGCACCGAGATGATGCTGAGGGCGCCCTCCTCCGTGGCGTATTCGCAGACCAGGTAGGCGGTGTAGTTCCGAAGCGCGCTCCGGTTGGCGAGCCGGGCGCTATCGGTGCGAAGGCCGATGGGCCAGCGGTCGGGGTCGCTGAGCGATGCCGCCTGTTGCATCAGCTCCGGGCTGATGCCCGCTGCGCGCATGCCCGCCTGGGCCCCTGCGTCGGCGCCCAGGTCGGGGCGAAGGATCAGGGCGCTGGGGTCGACGATGCGCACCTGTGTCTGGGCCGAAAGGAGCAGCGGCAGCGCTGCGCAAGCGATGAGGCTGGCAGGACGGATCATGGGCATTGGCACCTTGTACGGCACAGGGCGGAAAAGGTAACGCCCGCGTCGAGCCCCCGAGAGGCTGCGGCTTCCGGAACATTCCGGACCTTCGCAGTGTTCCAAAGCAATGAACCCACGCCCGATGCTGTTCCTCTCCATCCTTTCGCTTTTCGGCTGCTTCCGGTCGGTGTCCGCCCCGCAATCCGGCAGCGCGCAAGAGCCGTCCGCCTCCTTCCATGCCCTCAAGGCCATCGACATCCACGGCAACGAGGTGGATTTCGCCGCTTTCAAGGGGCGCAAGGTGATGGTGGTGAACACGGCCAGCGAATGCGGTTACACCCCGCAGTACAAGCAGCTGCAGGAGCTGCACGAGGCGTATGGCTCGAAGGGGCTGGTGATCATCGGCTTCCCATGCAACCAGTTCGGTGGGCAGGAACCGGGCAGCGAGGCACAGATCGAGTCCTTCTGCCAGAAGAACTACGGCGTCACTTTCCCGCTGATGAGCAAGGTGGAGGTGAAGGGCGGCGACCAGCATCCGGTGTACCGGTGGCTCACCACCAAGGCCCTGAACGGAGCCATGGATTCCAGCGTGAAGTGGAACTTCCATAAGTACCTGGTGGATGAGCAGGGCCGATTGGTGATGTCCCTGGAGAGCGGCATCTCGCCGTTGGATGAGCGTGTCGTCGGTTGGCTCGAGGGGCGATGAGCGAGCGCGTCGATATCCTCTGCATCACCGCGCACCCCGATGATGTGGAGATTTCCATGGCCGGCACGGTGCTGCTCCACCGTGCGCTGGGGAGGTCGGTTGGCCTGGTGGACCTCACCGCCGGTGAGCTCGGAACGCGCGGCACGCCGGAGATCAGGCGCGAGGAGGCCGAGGCGGCGCGCCTCGTGCTGGACGCCGCTTTCAGGTATCAGCTCGGCCTGGCGGACGGTTTCTTCCGCGCCGATCGGGAGAGCCTGATGGCCGTGGTGCGCAGCATCCGGCGTCATCGGCCCCAGGTGGTGCTGACCAACGCGGTCCGCGACCGCCACCCGGATCACGGTCGCGCCGCCCAGCTGGTGGCCGAGGCCGGCTTCCTTAGCGGCCTGCGCCGCTTGGCGACGGAAGACGAAGGCGCGGCCCAGGAACCGTGGCGGCCGATGCGCGTGCTCCATGCCATACAGGACCGCTGGATCGAGCCGGACCTGGTATTCGACATCACCCCGCATTGGGAGGGCAAGATGAAGGCGCTGCGCTGCTTCCGCTCGCAGTTCCACGACCCCGCCAGCACCGAGCCGCTGAGCCCCATCGCGCGCGAGGATTTCCTGCCCTTCCTGGAGGGCAGGCATCGCGAGATGGGGCGCATCATCATGCGCACCTTCGGCGAGGGCTTCACCGTGGACCGGGGCATCGGTATACCGGATGCGCTGAGCCTGTTCTGAGGCGGTTCAGCCGCCGGCGAAGCGCCGCCAGGCCTTTGCGACGCGCTCACCATCCTGCCGGTTGGGGAGCACATGCTTGAGGCGGGCACCTGTGATCCGCGAGAATACAAGGTACTGATAGATGACGCCAAGCGTGTAGGCGGCACTGGCTGTGATCGCAGCGCCATCGGCACCCTGCCCGGGAATGAGGGTGTACCCGATCGCCAGGGTGGCCACGAGCCCAAGCGCCGACCCGATGGTGTTGTGCAGCACGCGCCCGCTCCCGCTCATGAAATGGCTCAGCGCCTGCGATGCCGCCATGGAGAGCAGCCCAGGGGCCATGAGCATGATGAGCCGCCCGATCCCTTTGGCCTCCGGCCCGAACACCCATTCGAAAAGGCCCTCGGGAAGGAGCATGAGCACGCCGGCCGTGAGCGCCGCGATGGCCATCGAGACCTTCATCACGGCCAGGGTCAGGTCGCGCTGCCGGTCCCGCTCCTGCAGGTTGCTCACCTTCGCGTAGAGCACCGAGCCCAGGCTCTTGGGGGCCAGCCATGCGCTCTCGGCGAGCTGGGTGGAAATGGACCACAGGCCCAGTGCTGTGGCGCCTTGGAAGCCCTGGAGGAGGTAGTAGGACAGGCGGTAGTTGAGCAATTGGAGCGTGTTGGCCGCCTGTGCCGGCAGCCCTTGCCGGATCAAGGCGATCAGCGCCCGGGCGGGATCGCTCGCCTGCGCAGGCAGGCGGACCAGGAGTGCGCCGCTGACCACCACGGTGGCCGCATCGGCGATGGCGGTGGCATGGATGAAGTCCATGAGCGAAGCATCGCCGATGCGGAGCAGGGCTGCGAACGCCACGACCAGGGTGACCGTACGGCCCACCTGCACCGCATTATGCGTTCCGAAGCGCTCGCGCCCGAGCAGCAGGGAGAGGTGGATGCCGTGCAAGCCTTGCAGGAAGGCCAGGCCTATCACGTACGCACCGAGGCCGGACGGGGCGAGCCCCAGCGGCCCGATGAGCAGCCCCGCGATCGCGCAGGCCACCGCAGCCCAGCCATAAGAGACCCAGCGGAGCGTGCGTGTGCCGTGCCTCGGCTCCAAGTAGACCAATCCGCCGCCGCCAACCACATGGCAGAGCAGCAGCACCAAGGTGATGGCGAGCACCACCAGGCTCATGCGGCCCACATCGGCCAGCCCGAGCGAGCGAGCGGCTACGGCCACCAGCAGAAGGTTCATGGCGGCGATGGCCACGCGTGCAGCGATGGTGCCGATCACGGGGCGTGTCATCCGCGGTCGCGCTTCGATCGTGAGCGGGTGGAGGAACGGCTTCCGTTGGCCCGCCGGGCCTCCATCACGGGGCTCAGCAACCCATCCACCAGCGTCAGCTGGCCCATGGCGGTGATGGTGCGCACGCCCTCGCCGTAGGCTGTTGCCGCGAAGCCCTGGACCCGTCGCACGGCCTCCTCCCGGAAGCCCGCAGGGCTGAGCCGGTCGACCCGGTTGATGCTCACGGCGGGCGCGCCGGGGGCCGAGGCGTCCAAGGCCGGGCGGTACAGCGCACCGTCGTGCAGGAATGGCGAGCCTGCCGGCCGTGCGCTGCGCACGTCGCACTTCAGCGGCCCGTGGCCGATCGGGACGAAGGGCCCCCAGGGCGAATCGCTGTAGTAGCCATACAGCAGTGCATCGGGCAGCGGATCCTTCGTGCCCAGTAGCCACCACCGTCCGCCATGCTCGAACAGGGTGGGGGCATGGAGCGCCTCACTCAGGATAGGGCGGCCATCCAGGAGTCCGTCGTTCGCGTCATTGATGCGGTGGATCCGCACGCATGCGGCAGGGCCATCTCCGAGGATGACGGCCGGCGCACCATCCACGGTCAGCGTGTAGGGATAGGCGGCATGCCCATCGCCCTCGAGCATGGTGCGCGAGCGTTTCAGGATGTTGTCCGGCTTCGGCCGCACGCGGGCGATCACGGCCTCATCGCCGTCCACGCTGCACTTCCGGAAGAGCACATTGAGGTCCCCGTCAGGCGTGTGATAGCCGAACGGCTCCATGCGGGCCTTGCCCTTGGAAGGGGCGGGCAGCCAGCGCACGTTACGGCTGCCATCGTCCTCCAGCAGCACATGCACGGGCTGATGCAGCACCCCGATGTTCCACGCGCCATGGTCTGTCGCCAGAGGTGCGCCGCCGCGCCCGGTCATCCGGCGCCAGCCGAAGGCCAGGGTCTCCAGCAGCCCGGGAAGGGGCATTGCGGCCGTGGGCTCATCGTCCATGCCCTGCGGCGCTTGGCCGTTGGCCGCCCATTCGGCGATGGCAGCTGCGGGCCACTGCGCGGCGAGCCCGGCAATCACCGCTGCCAGGGTCCCGGGCTCACCTGCGGTGCGAAGGCAGGCCGTGCGCAAGGTCCGTCCCGTTCCGGCATCGACGAGCCCGAAGCGCGTGAGCGGCACCTGGCGTACCGATTCGCGGAGCCCCGGCAAGGCTCGGTGGGCGGGCAGGTCGTCGCCGTGGCGGAAAGCCCATCGGCGCAGGGCAGGGTCCCAAGGGCCTTCTTGGAGGCCGGAAGCGGCGCCAAGCAGCAACGCCAGGTCCACCTGTGCTCCACGGAGGTCGTTGACGCGCAGGGGACCCAGGTCCGCTGGCCCATGGGCCTCGAAGGCGAGCTGGGGGGATGCGGAGACCTTGCGCTGCAGCCGGCCGAAAGCCCCTGAAGGGTCCTCAGTGGCCAGTTGATCCAGGTGCATCCAGGCCACCACGTCGGCTTCGCGAAGCGCCCTCACGCGGCGCACGATGTCCGATTCCCAGCCGCGCAATCGGCCGCCGGTCACCACCGCGATGCGCACCCGCTGGTCAGCCATGCCCTGTCGCTGCTTGATAGACCGATCGGAAGGCCATCCCCACGGCCTGCGGGCTGAAGCGCTCGCTGACGGAGTGCCGGATCTCCGCAGGCCGGTAGCGGGGCGCTTGGCGCATCAGCGAGAGCATCGCCTGCGCCAAGCCCGCATCGTCACGCGGGTCGATGAGCAGGCCGTTGGATTCCGTGATGAAGGCCTGTGGGCCTCCGCACCGCGTGGCGATCACGGGCTTGCCTTGCGCCAGCGCCTCGCCCGTCACCACGCTGAAGGTCTCCACGTTGCTGTTCACGATCACGGCAAAGGCCTGGGCCATGTGGTCGAGGACCTGTGCGTTGGCCAGTCGGCCGAGGAAGCGGACATGCTCCGTGAGTCCCAGTTCCGTGGTCAATCGCTCCAGCATCATGCGGTCGGCGCCGTCACCGATGACGGAAAGGTGCGCATTTCCGTTCGCCTTGCGCGCCATCGCCAACGCGCGAAGGACGCCGCTCACGTTCTTGGTGCGGTCCACCAGGTCGGCCACCACAAGGAAGCGGCCGGGCTCACCGGCGGGTGGCAATGGACGGTCGAGGCCGGGTATGACGTTCGGTACGATCTCGTACCGGTGGCAAAGGCCGAGGCCGACCAGCCGGTCACCCAGCCACGCCGAAACCGCGGTGACGGCGGCGGCACGGCTGAACAGGAACCGCGAAAGCGCGTGGAAGAGCGCTCCTTTGCGCTGATAGGTGCCGTCGAGGTACTCGCTGCTCTGCTCGCTCACGATGTAGGGCACCCCGTGCCTCAGGCCGGTCCACCAAGCGAACAGAACAGGCCTCACGAGGATGTAGGCATGGATGAGGTCGGGCCGGCCGCGCTCGGCGCAGAGCCTGCGCCATCCCGCACTGGCCGTGCGCCAATAACGGACCAGATTCACGGCTTTGCGGACCGGTGCCAGCCCCAGCGTGCTCGCCCGGTAGCGAACGGTCAGTTCCCACGCGCCATCCTCCGTCCTAAGCGCCTCATCCGATGGTGCACCGGACCCGCTGACCGCCTCCACGTGCAGGATGCTCAGGCGCACTTGAGCAGCGGCCGCAAGTGCCTGCTTGCGCAGGAAATCGCCCAGCTGCGGGTCTTTCTGGCCGGGGTACCACTTGGGCAGGAAAAGCACGTGCATGAACCTGCGCAAAGTACGGAGCCGCTTGTGCGCGCGGCGTAACCGAACGCCGCCGCTATATTTGCGGCCCGCTGGAGCGACCCAGCGCCATGGTGGATGTAGCTCAGTTGGTTAGAGCGTCGGATTGTGGTTCCGAAGGTCGCCGGTTCGAGCCCGGTCTTCCACCCCAGAGCAGCGCCCGTGAGGGCGCTGCTCCATTTCAGCCCGCCAACGGCCGCGTCCTTGCATCCGCCGCTGGCGCGGCAGCCGCCCGCCCCCGGGTCCTATTGGGGCCTCGCCTGAGGAGCGGCTAGCGTGCCGGATCGGCCACGGAATGCTTGGCGTTGCCGAGCACGGTATCGGGTGTCCACTCCACGCGCTTCACCCAAGGCGATTTCCGCTCCGGGCAGGCTTCCAGTGTGCAGATGCCGCAGCTCGCAGGGATGCAGGGGTCCATGTGGATGAACAGCTCCACCTGGCCGGCCTCCTCCTCGTTCACGATGCGCTCCATCTCAGCGATCTCAGCGTGGGCGCGCTCCAGCGTGTAGTACCACGGGAGCGTCACATGGCAGTCGATGTGGAGCACCGAGCCGTACTTGATCATCCGGAAGTTGTGGACATCGATCCACTGCGGCCGGCGCGCCGCCTGGAGCCTGGCGATCACCTCCGCGGCAAGCTCCAGGTCGGCCTCGTCCATGATGCCCGCCAACGAGCGCCTGAAGATCCGGAGGCCGGTGACGATGATGTAGACGGCGAACAGGATGGCGAAGAGCTGGTCGAGCCAGAGCAGGCCGGTGATGCGGATGAGGATGAGCCCGGCCACCATGGCAACGGTGCTCCATGCATCGCTGAGGAGGTGGGCGCCGCTGGCCTCCATGGTGATCGAGCGCGCGCGCCGGCCCCGCCGCTGGAGCGCAAGGCCCATGGCCAGGTTGGCCGCTCCCGCTCCGCCGGTGAGCAGGATGCCCGTGTCGAGCGCATGCAGGTGCTGCCCGCTGAGCAGGGCCGCCACAGCCCTCCAGATGATCAGGCCGCCGGCCACGACCACCAGCCCGCCCTCGATTCCCGCGCTGATGAACTCCACCTTGCCATGGCCGTAGGGGTGCTCGCGGTCTCGGGGCTTGGCGGCAAGCACCAGGCTGTACAGCGCGAATGCCCCGGCGGCCACATTCACGATGCTCTCCAGCGCATCGCTGAGGATGGTGTTGCTGTGGGTGAGCCTCCAGGCCAGGAACTTCACGGCCATCAGCACCGCTCCGACCACGAGCACGGTTGCTTGCAGCCGGATATCGCCTTTCCGCCCCATGCGGCAAGTTTAACCGCCACGCGTTCGCAACGGCTCGCTCAGCGGTCCCCCGCGGCCCGCTCGGTTCCTTATCCTTGCGCCGCCAAAACCAATCCGCATGTTCGCTCTAATGGCCGTTGTGTTCGTGATCGGCTACCTCGCCATCGCCCTCGAGCACCCGCTCCGCATCAACAAGGCGGCCAGCGCCATCCTCACCGGCGCCATCGTGTGGACCATCCTCATGCTGGGCAAGGACACCATCTTCCACGATGCCGAGCACGCCGACCATGAGGGGCTGCTCCATCACCTGCTCGAGCACCTCGGGGACATCGGCAGCATCCTCTTCTTCCTCATGGGCGCCATGACCATCGTGGAACTCGTTGATGTGCACGAGGGCTTCCGCGTGATCACGGACCGCATCAGCTCCACCAAGCGCACCACGCTGCTCTGGATCGTCAGCATCATCACCTTCTTCCTGAGCGCCGCCCTCGACAACCTCACCACCACCATCGTGATGTGCGCCCTGCTGCGCAAGCTCATCAAGGACAAGGAGACGCTCTGGGTCTTCGCCGGCATGGTCATCATCGCCGCCAACGCGGGCGGTGCCTGGAGCCCCATCGGCGATGTCACCACCATCATGCTCTGGGTGAAGGGCCAGGTGACCACGGTCAACATCATCGTGAAGCTGATCGTGCCCAGCCTGGTCTGCCTGCTGCTGCCCCTGCTCTGGATCGGCCGAACCATGAAGGGCAATGTGGAGCGCCCGGACAGCGTGATCGACCATGGTCACCATGGCGGAGGGAATGTCACTCCAGGTGAGCGCATGCTGGTGTTCGCGCTGGGCGTGGGCGCACTCCTCTTCGTGCCCATCTTCAAGGCCATCACCCACCTGCCGCCCTTCATGGGCGTGATGCTGGGCCTGGGCGTCCTGTGGGTGGTCACCGAGGTGATCCACATGCGCCACGGTTTGGACCAGCGCGGTCACCTCATGGTCACCGCGGTCCTTCGCCGTATCGATATGCCCAGCGTGCTCTTCTTCCTGGGCATCCTGGTGGCCGTTGGGGGGCTCCAGGTCGCCGGCCACCTCACGCTGCTGGCGCAGGGCCTCGATCGGGCGCTCGGCGACATCTTCCTGATAAACGGGGCCATCGGAGCCCTCTCCGCCATCGTGGACAACGTGCCGCTGGTGGCCGCCGCGCAGGGCATGTATCCCATGAGCCAGTACCCGCCGGACCACCTCTTCTGGGAGCTGCTGGCGCTTTGCGCGGGAACCGGGGGGAGCATGCTCATCATCGGATCGGCCGCAGGGGTGGCCGCCATGGGCATCATGCACATCGACTTCATCTGGTACCTGAAGCGGATGACCATCCCTGCCGCGCTGGGCTATGTGGGGGGCATCCTCACGTTCTGGTTGATGTGGCACTGACCGGGCGGTCGCACGGATTTTTTTCATCGGTTTTTCATCCGGTCGCGATCGGGTGAGTGACATTCGCGGATCAAATCCGCATCGATGTACCTCGCCATCGGCCTCACCTTCATCCTGGGATACCTGTGCATCGCGCTGGAGCACCCGCTCCGCATCAATAAAGCGGCCACCGCCCTGGTCACGGGCGTGCTGGTCTGGATCATGCTCATGCTGGGCCAGCACGAGCTACTGGGCGCGGCGGAGGCCGCGCATGGCCATGAGGGGGTGGTGGAGTCGCTGATGCACCACCTGGGCGACATCGCCAGCATCCTCTTCTTCCTGATGGGCGCCATGACGATCGTGGAACTCGTGGATGCGCACGAGGGATTCCGCGTGATCACCGACCGCATCACCGGCACCAACAAGGTGACGCTGATGTGGGTGCTCAGCATCATCACCTTCTTCCTGAGCGCGGCGCTGGACAACATGACCACGGCCATCGTCATGTGCGCGTTGCTGCGCAAGCTGATCAAGGACAAGAACGACCTGTGGACCTTCGCCGGCATGGTGATCGTGGCCGCCAACGCGGGTGGTGCGTGGAGCCCCATCGGCGATGTCACCACCATCATGCTCTGGATCGGCGGCCAGGTCACCACCGGCAATATCATCGCCAAGCTCATCGTGCCGAGCCTTGTATGCCTGCTGCTGCCGCTGGTCTGGTTCACCTTCACCTTCAAGGGCACCATCCAGCGACCCGATGCGGCGGCGGAGGAGAATGCCGGCCACAAGGCGGTTTCCACCGGCAAGCGCAACCTGGTCTTCGCACTCGGCCTCTTCGCGCTGCTCGGCGTGCCGCTCTTCAAGACCTGGACGCACCTGCCACCCTACATGGGCATCCTTCTCGGCCTGGGAATCCTCTGGATCGTCACGGAACTCATGCACATGAATGCCATCGAGACCGATAAGGGCCACCTCTCGGTCACAGCGGTGCTCAGGAGGATCGATGTGCCGAGCGTCCTCTTCTTCCTCGGCATCCTCACCGCCGTATCGGGCCTGCAGGAGGCCGGCCATCTGACGGATGCGGCACACCTGCTCGATGCCAAGCTGGGCAGCATCTATGCGGTGAACACGGTGATCGGCCTGCTTTCAGCGGTGGTGGACAACGTGCCCTTGGTGGCCGCGGCCATGGGCATGTATCCCATGGAGCAGTTCCATGCCGATCATCCCTTCTGGGAACTGCTCGCCTATTGCGCGGGCACCGGTGGCAGCATTCTCATCATCGGCTCCGCAGCCGGTGTCGCCACGATGGGCATCCTCGGCATCGACTTCCTCTGGTACCTGCGCCGCATGGCCTTTCCGGCCGCCTTGGGCTATTTCGGCGGCATCATCGCCTTCTGGCTCCTTTGGCACGGAGCGTGAGCCCACTGCGGCTCACATGGTGCCGATGCCATGCAGCTTGCACAGCCAGCTGAGGTGGCCGGTGTGCAGGGCTTCATGGCGCGCCGCATGGGTGATCACATCGCGTACCGAGCCTCCGATGGCCGTAAGGCCGGTGATGTTCGGTCCGTTCAGCTGGTCGGTGGTCAGCGTTGGCAGGTGCGCCATTGCCTTGCGGTGCACCTCGTTGAAGGTGGCCCAGATCTCCTCGTAGGGAGGGCATTGCTCAGGCGGAAGGCCCTGGCTGCCCAAGGTGAAGTGCTTGGCCCAGCTGAACTTCTCGAAGGGCCCTCCCGTGGCCCGCAGCAGCAGCCCGTTCTGGCTGGTGGCCAGGTGGGCGATGAGCCAGTACGCGGTGTTCAGCGGCTTGCCTTCGCACACGAATACCCGGTGCGGGTCCTGGTCCTTGAGCAGGCTGCAGTAGTAGCGGGTGTACTGCCGGGTGCGGTCCACCACATGGGCCAGGACCTGGGCTTCGCTGATGGCGGTCATGGCGCGAAGGTCGATGGAAACCCCGAACTGCTGCGGCCCCTATCTTCGCGGCCCGTTCGGAGAGGTGCCAGAGTGGTCGATCGGGTCTGTCTCGAAAACAGATGTGCCTTCACGGGTACCGGGGGTTCGAATCCCTCCCTCTCCGCAGCCGAGAAGCCGCCCCCGGGCGGCTTCGTCGATTCCGCCCGCAGCCTGGCCCGGTCGGGGCGGGCTGCGGGCCGGATTTGGCGGTGCCAAGGCGGTCCGTCACCGCGGTTGCCATCGGCGGGCTTCGCATACCTTCACCCCATGCGCGTCATCGCTGCCTTCACCTTTGCGCTGCCGGTTGCGGCGCTCGGCCAGCCCTATCCCATCGGCAACCGCTCCGTCACCTTCTTCGATGCGGACCGGAATCGGAACATCCCTACCGATGTGTACTACCCTGCACAGGCCGCCGGGGCCAATGCCGAGGTCGCCGAGGGCAGCTTCCCGGTGCTCGTCATCGGGCACGGCTTCGTCATGGGCACTGGGGCCTATGCCAACCTGAGGAACCACTTCGTGCCGCTGGGCTACATCGTGGCACTGCCGACCACGGAAGGCGGCGTGCCCCCGAATCATGGTGCCTTCGGCTTGGACATTGCGCATGTCTCCACCGCGCTGCAGGCTGCGGGCGGCGAGCCCGCATCGCCGTTCTACGGGCATGTCGCCCCCGCCACGGCGCTGATGGGGCACAGCATGGGTGGCGGCAGCAGTTTCCTCGCAGCGGCGGGGAATACGTCCATCACCACGGTGGTCAATTTCGCGGCGGCGGAGACGAATCCCAGCGCCGTGGCGGCGTGCGCCCAAGTGCAGGTGCCCACCCTCATGTTCGCCGGCTCCAATGATTGCGTGACACCCATCGTGGAGCACCAAGGGCCCATGTACGAAGCCCTTACCGTTCCCTGCCGGGCCTTCATCAGCATCACCGGGGGCGGCCACTGCTACTTCGCCGATTACAACTTCAACTGCTCCTTGGGCGAACTCACCTGCAGCCCTTCGCCGTCGATCGAACGGGCGGAGCAGCACGATGCAGTGAACGATTTCGCCACGCTGTGGCTGGGGCACTTCCTCAAAGGCGAATCGGGGGCGCTGGAAGCCTTCCTGGACAGCACGGCCCAGACCACGCGCGCCGTCTGCACCACCACCTGCGAGCTGAGCACAGGGATGGCCGTGCAGGAAGGCGGTGAGCTGCCGCTGATCTGGCCGACCGTCGCCGATGACCGCTTCACCGTGCGCATGCCGGGGGCGACCTTCCGGATGGACGTGCTCGATGCACAGGGCAGGCTGGTGCTCAGCATCGCGGACCTTCAGGACCGGGCGATCGTGGATGCGGCCCGGCTGCCCCAGGGCACCTACCTCGTGAGGGTCATGGCCGGTGCCTCCCGCGCAATCGGCCGGTTGGTGGTGGCGCGCTGAGGCGTGCGTTTACCTTCGGCACGGCCTTCGCCGTGGTGGAGCATGCATCGCCTGGTCGCTTTCGCTGTCTTTCCGATCGCCATCGGCACATTGGCGCAGGAGCGCGACGTGATCCGTTTGGACCGCTCCAGCATCAGCTTCCTCAGCGAGGCCCCATTGGAGGCCATCTCCGCCGCCACGGACCAGGCCAAGGGCGTCATCGACCGCGGCGAGCGGAGCTTCGCCGTACAGGTGCCCGTGGCATCCTTCGCAGGGTTCAACGCACCGCTGCAGCGCGAGCACTTCAACGAGAACTACATGGCGTCGGCGGATTGGCCCAATGCCCAGTTCACGGGCCGCATCATCGAGATGGTCGATTTGCGCGCGCCGGGCAAGCACGCGGTGCGGGCCAAGGGAACGCTCACCATCCGCGGCGTTCCTCAGGAGCGGATCATCCCTTGCACCGTGGAGGTGGATGCGGCGGGCGTGACGGTGACCAGCCGTTTCGAGGTGGTGCTGGAGGACCACGGCGTTCGGATCCCGCGGGTGGTGCAGCAGAAGGTGGCGGCTACCGTGGCCGTTTCGGTGGACCTGCATTTCGCACCTTGATGCGGAAGGGCGTCACGCTCCTGTTACTGCTGCTGGCCGGTGAGGGCTTCGGGCAGTTCCCCTTGGTGCGCAGGCTCGAGGTGCGGCCAGGTCATCACCGCCCGAAGCTGCACGAGGCCGTGCAGGATGCGCGCGGGCTGATCTGGGTGGCCGATGAAGCGGCGCTGCTCCGCACCGATGGCGGGGTCACCGAGACGATTTGGCGCGCACAGGCCGATCGCATCGCTGCGATGGCCGCCGATGGGAACCGGGTGGCCCTGATCACCGGGCAGGGATATCTGCTGCGCTGCGGCGATGCCGGCTGTGACACGCTGGAGCGCGATACGGCTTTGGCCGGAGTGGCCACGGCATTGGCCGTCCTCCGCGGTGGCGGCCTGGTGATTGGTACCTATGGGCTGGGTGTTGTGCTCCATGATGGAGGTCGCCGAAGCGCCATCGATTCCCGCGCCGGCCTTCCAGATGATCATGTGAACGGACTTGGCGTGCTGCCCGACGGCCGCATCGCCGTGGCTACCGACCAAGGGCTGGCGGTGATCGCCGACGGCGCGGTGGATGCCGTGCTCGGCGAGGAGCAAGGCGCGCCTGATAACCTGGTCCTCAGCCTCGACATCGATGCGGAGGGGACCATCTGGGCAGGTACCGATCGCGCAGGGGTGTTCAGCTGGAAACCGCAGGTGGGCGAGGAGCCACGGTCCATCGCCCAGCCGTGGAGCGATGGCGCGGTGACGCATGTACGCGCTGTGGGCGGCATGGTATGGGCCGCAACCCGGGAGGCCGGCGTGCTGGCAATCGACCTGGCGATGCCCAAGGGTTCCTACCGGCGGCAGGGTGCCCCTGACCGCGAGGTGCTGGGCATGCTGCGCGATGCGGAAGGTGCGCTGTGGTGGTGCGACGGGACGGAGGTCCTGCACCGTGCCGACCCATCCATCCTCGTCGTTCCCGAGCACGAGGGCCTCGACTTGCGAGGCATCAGCGCCATTTGCACCGATGCCGGTCAGCGCCTCTGGTTCGCCATCGGGCACCGCCTCTATCAGCATGCGGCCAGGTTCAGCGAGGACATGACCGTGACCGCGATTCCCGTACCGGTTGATCCGCGCACACCCATCGTGTCGCTCTGCGCGGACGGTGAGGGCACCATCTGGGCAGCCACCTTCGGGTCAGGCGTTCTTGCCGTGAGGCCCGACGGCCGCATCGAGCGCTTCACGATGCGCGACGGCCTCTCGAATGACAATGTCCTTTCCGCCAGGGCGACCGATGACGGTGTCGTCTTCGCGACCCTAGAGGGCATCACGGTGCTCGGCCCATCCGGGTTCCGGCGGCTGGGCCGCGATGCCGGCTTCGTCTTCGATGCGCTGGGCGACCACGGCGCCTTCCACCTGGCCACCGATGGCCGTGGCGTGCGGACGATCACTGCCGATGGCGCGACGGCCGCCTCGCTGGCCGAGGGCACCTTCTATGCCTTGCTGCGCGCCCGGGACGGCACGGTCTGGGCGGCGGGCCCCGCCACGGGTTTCTGCGCCATCGGCAGCAGGGGAGGGCGGTGCTTCGGTGCCGATGTGGCGCCGTTCGGTGCCGACCTGAACGCGCTTGCCGAATCGGCAGGGCAGCTGATCGCGTTCGGCAGCACCGGTGCGGTGGCCATGGATCCCGCAACGCGGTCTATGACGGATGTGACCGCCGCGTTCGGCCTGGAGGATGCGACGGCCGAGCTGAATGCGCTCGCAACGGACCCCACCGGTGCCATCTGGTACGCATGCAGCAAAGGACTCCTGCGGATCCGCCCGGCGCCGCTGCACTTCAGGAGCCGGATTCCGGTGGCCATCCTTGGTGTGCTAGCCGACGGCGAGGCTGTTGGAAATGAAGGTGCGATACGCCTGGCCTATGACCGACGAGCACTGGTGGTACGCTATACCGGAACCTACTACGCCGATCCGGCCGCCATCCGGTTCCAGTACCGGCTGCAAGGCTACGATGACCGCATCGTGGAGACCAGCGAGCGTGACGCCGGCTTCGCCGCGCTGCCCCCCGGCCGCTACGTGTTCCAGGTGCGTGCTTTCCGGGGGAGGGCGCCGCAGGAGAATTCCGGTTGGACTGAACTGGAGGTGATCGTCGACCCGCCCTGGTGGCGCCGGCCTTGGGTCATCGCGCTGATGGGCCTGATGGTGACGGGGGGCATCATTGCCCTCCTTCGCGCGCGCGACCGCCGCCTCCGCTATCGCGCACGGATGGAAGAGGAGCGGGTGCGCTTCCAGCTCGATGCCCTCCGGAGCCAGGTCGATCCGCACTTCCTCTTCAACAGCTTCAATGCCCTGGTGGAGCTCATCGAAACGGAGCCGTCCAAGGCTGTGGAGCACGTGGAGCAGCTGAGCCGTTTCTTCCGGAATATCCTGCAGGTGCGCGACCATGAGCGCATCACCGTGGCGGAAGAGCTCCGTTTGCTCGACACCTATTTCGCCCTGGAGCAGCGCCGGTTCGGTGCCGCGATACGGCTCCAGCTCATGGTGGATGACCGGGCGAAGCAGCGCGCCATCGTGCCGCTCACCCTCCAGTTGCTTGTGGAGAATGCGCTCAAGCACAATGTGGTGAGGGGCGCAGAGCCCTTCACCATCACCATCGCCTCGCTGACGGATGATACGCTGGCCGTTCGCAACCCGCTGCGCCCACGGTCGTCGCCGCCGCGGTCCACGGGCTTCGGCCTGGAGAGCATCACCAAGCGCTACAGGGCGATCACCGCGCGCCCCATCGGGGTGGAGCGGTCGGCAGAGGAATTCACGGTGCTGGTACCTTTGCTCGACCCCGTGCCATGAAGGTGCTGATCGTTGAGGATGAGGAGGCCGCCGTGAAGCGGCTGCGCAAGCTGCTCGTGGGCATCGGTCCCGGCATCGAGGTGGTGGCCGACGTGGCCGCCATCGGAGCCGCAGTCGATTGGATCCGCTCCAACCCCGCGCCGGACCTGGCGCTGTTCGACGTGCAGCTCGCCGATGGTGAGAGCTTCGAGATCTTCCGGCGGGTGGAGGTGCCCTTTCCGGTGGTATTCACCACCGCCTACGATGCCCATGCACTGCAGGCCTTCCGGGTCAACGCCATCGATTACCTGCTGAAGCCCATCAACCCCGAGGAGCTCCGTGCCGCCGTGGAGCGGGTGAAGCGGCTCGGCCTGGTGCGCGACATGGGGCCCTTGGGCACGGGCCAGCCTTCTGCCGAGGTGCCCGTGGCACCGGTGAAGCGCTTCCTGATTCGCTACGGGGAGCATTTCAAGGTGGTGGAGCCCGAGCAGATCGCCTACATCCACTCGTTGATGAAGAACACCTTCCTGCGGACGCGTGAGGGGCGAGACCTCCCGCTGGATGAGAGCCTGGACAAGCTTGAGCGCCAATTGGACCCCCAGCGCTTCATCCGCCTGAACCGGCAGCTGATCGTGAGCCTCCAAAGCATCAAGGAACTCCTGGCCTACAGCAAGAGCCGGGTGAAGGTGGTGCTGGATCCGCCCTACGGCGAGGATGCCGTGGTGAGCAGCGAGCGCAGCGCGGCGTTCAAGCGCTGGCTGGCGGGCGAGTAACCCCCTTTCCCGGGTCGTCGGCCGGAATGCCCGTCCCATCGGTGCCGATGCGACGATAGAGCGGCGCGCGTGGGACCTTCAGGGCACCATAAGCGATGCCATGCACAGTAAGAGGATAAGCCAGCCCTCGCTGCCAAGGCGGATTCACGCAGCCGACTGGGCCCGGCTGATGGCCGCCGCGCCGGATGAGCGCATCGGCCTCATCCTGCGCATGAATCAGGCGGACGGCTATGCGAACCGCCTCAACGCGGTGGAACTCCTGAGCCTGCTCATGGAGGCTTCAGGGACACTTGATGGCGCGTCCGGTTGGTCGCCCGCATTTCCCGGTCCATCGGATTCGCGTGCAGCGGGCAAGGCGGGGTAGGTACTTTTGATCAGTCCTTGATTGCATGCAACACATGAAACGCATCCTGCATCCGGTATCGCTCGCCTTCGGCGCAGCGCTCGCCCTGTCGTCCTGCAAGCACGAGCCGATCCAGGGTCCGCTGTTTCAGAACGGGAACAACGGAGGCGGAGGGGAGGAGGAGCCGGGGTGCGACCCCAATACCATCTACTTTCAGCAGCAGGTACTGCCCATCCTCACCAGCAGCTGCACCAATCCGGGGGCAGGGCTCAATTGCCATCACACGCCCAACGACGACAACGACGACATCCAGATCACCAGCTACCAGACCCTCATGGCCAGCGGCATCGTGCAGGACGGTGACCTGATGGAGGCGATCACCGATGACGACCCGGACAAGATCATGCCCCGTCCGCCCTTCCCGCCGCTCACCGCGGAGCAGATCGCGATCATCCAGCAGTGGATCCAGCAGGGCGCCCAGAACAACAGCTGCGAAACCGCGGTGTGCGATACCCTGAACGTCACCTACAGCGGAACCATCGTGCCCCTTGTGCAGGCGCGCTGCCGAACCTGCCATAGCGGCGGCAGCCCATCGGGGGGGCTCGACCTCACCCAATGGAGCACCATGAACACCATTGCGATGGACGGGCGGCTCGAGGGCTCCGTGCGGCATCTCGGCGATCCGTATGCCCCCATGCCGCCCTCGGGTCCCCAATTGAGCGCCTGCCGCATCCGTCAGATTCAGCTCTGGATCGGCCAAGGCGCCCCCAATAACTGACCGGCATCCATGCGCAAGGCCTTCCTGCTCCTCGTTCCAGCCCTTCTGCTCCTGGTGCCCGGCTGCTACTATGATAATGAGCAGGAGCTCTATCCGGGCTCCTTCTGCGACACGTCCGCCGTTACCTGGAGCGGCACCATTCAGCCCCTGATCCAATCCTCGTGCGCCATCCCGGGCTGCCACGTCACCGGGGCGCAGTCCCCCGACCTCACCACCTATGCCTTGGTGAAGGCTGCTGCGGACAATGGCCAGCTGCGCGGGGTCATCATCCAAGGCGTGCCCTTCTTCATGCCGGCCCCGCTCGGGCTGCCCAGCTGCGACCGCAGCAAGGTGGAGGCCTGGCTCAATGCCGGCGCACCGAACAATTGAACCGCATGAAAGCCCGAACCATCATCGCCGCAGTCGCTGTGGCAGCCGTCCTTGGCGGCGCATACGCGTGGAAGGAGTACAGCCGCAAGCCCGAGGGCGCGGCCGGCATGGCCGAGGCGCACACGGTGGATGCGCCGCAGCTGCTGGCGGATTTCCTTGCCGACGAGCCGGCCGCCACGGCCAAGTACGTGGGCTCCACGGCGCAGGCCATCAAGGTGAAGGGCGTCATCCGGACCATCGATGAGGGGGACGGCACGCGGATGAGCGTCATCCTCGATACCGGCGACCCCATGGCCGGCATCGTCTGCGAATTCGAGCCGGGCAGCCTGCCTGCCGGCTGGAAGGTCGGCGACAAGGTCTTCGTGAAGGGCATCTGCCAGGGCTATACCGGCGACGGCATGATACCGGGCGATGTCCTCCTGCAGCGCTGCGCCGCCGTGGAATGATCCTTGCCTCCCCGCCTCCCGCACACCAACGAACAACAGAACAGCCATGAAGAACGCACTCCTCCTCGCAGCCCTGCTGCCCTTGACCGCTGCGGCGCAAGAGCGCTACATGACCCGCACCGGCCACATCGATTTCCACTCCTCCACGCCCATGGAGGATATCCATGCCGATAACGACAAGGTGACCAGCGTATGGGACGCGACCACCGGAGCCGTGGAGTTCGTGGCGGTGATCAAGGCCTTCGCCTTCGAGAAGGCGCTGATGCAGGAGCACTTCAATGAGAACTACATGGAGAGCAATACCTATCCGAAGGCTACCTTCAAGGGCCGCATCGCAGGGGTGACGGCCGAGCAGCTCAAGCAAGCCGGTTCCTACCCGGTGACCGTGGAGGGCACCATCACCATCCATGGCGTGGAGAAGCCCATGAAGGCCACCGGCACCGTCACGGCTGACGGGAAGGGCGCCGTGCGGGCCGAAAGCGCCTTCCAGGTGAAGCCCGCGGACCATGACATCAAGATCCCCGGCGCCGTGCGCAAGAACATCGCCGAGTCGATCGATGTGAAGGTGCGCATGGATTACACGCGCATGTGATGGAGTCCCGCATGAAGCCCCTGCGCCACCTCTTCCTTGCGCCGTTGCTGGGCGCAGCCCTCATCGCCCCGCCGCTCGCGGCGCAGGACGACCTCATCGGCCTGCTCGGCGAGGAGGAGACAGGCCCTGAGTACACGAATGCCGCGTTCAAGACCACCCGTGTGATCAACGGGCACAGCCTGGAGAACACGGCGCATGGGGTGCTCGATTTCCGCATCGGCCACCGCTTCGGCCCCGCGAACGGCGGCGCCGCCCAATTCTATGGCCTCGATGGCGCGACGGTGCGCCTGGGCCTCGACTACGGCGTCACGGACCGCCTCATGGTGGGCATCGGTCGCAGCAGCTACCAGAAGACGGTGGACGGGTTCGTGAAGTACAAGCTGCTGCGGCAGTGCGATGCGGGCTGTAGCACGCCGCTTACGCTGGCCGTGGTGGGGGCGGCCTCCATGACCACCATGAGCGCTACCGATGTGCCCTGGTACTCCCCTGACCGGACCGACTATTTCTCGCACCGGCTTTCCTATGCCTGGACGCTCATCATCGGGCGCAAGTTCAGTGAAAGCGTCTCCTTCCAGCTCAACCCCGGCGTGGTGCACCGCAACCTGGTGGCCACGGTGGAGGACCCCAACGATGTCTTCCACATCAGCGGTGCCGGCCGGGTGAAGCTCACCAAGCGGCTGGCCTTCAACGCGGAATACTTCCACGTGCTGCGCGATCAGGTCCCCGATGCCTTCCGCAACTCACTCTCCATCGGCTTCGACATCGAGACCGGCGGCCACGTGTTCCAGCTGCATTTCACCAACAGCTCGGGCATGTTCGAGCGGGCCTTCATCACGGAGACCACCGGGGATTGGGCCAATGCATTCCAGCCGGCCACGAAGGGCGGCGGGTTCCAGTTCGGCTTCAACATCTCGCGCGTATTCACCGTGCACGAGCCGAAGAAGAAGCCTTGATCGGCTAGCGGCTGCCGGCCGTGGCCTGCGCACGGCGCAGGAGCAGGTACTCTTCCAGGTTCTCCAGCTCCAGCACGCCGATCAGCGCACCGTGCTCCACCACCGGGAGCAAGGGCAGGCCGGCGGCCACCATGCGCTGGGTGGACTCGTGGGCATCGTCATCCGGCGCGATTGCGGCGGCCATGTGCGGGGGCAGGTCGGCCAGGCGGACATGCTCCGACCCGGATTCCACGGCCCGGAAGAGGTCCTGCCGGCCGAGCACGCCGATGGGCAGGCCATCAAGGCCGGTCACCACCAAGGCCCCGTCGCCGCCGCTGAGCAGCTGGTCCAGCGCCTCGCGCACACTGGCGCTTGCGCCCAAGGTCCAGAAGCGGGTGCGCATCACCTGGCGGACCGCGATGCCGCGGAGCTGCTCGCGCTGGGCCACATTGCGCGCCTCGGCCCCGGCGGCCAGGAAGATGAACAAGCCGATGAGCGCCAGGAAGGGCTGCCCGCTGAGGAGGCCGTAGCCGACGCCGATTACGGCCGCTCCGCGCCCGATGGCCGCAGCGATGCGGGTGGCACGCTCGCGGGGCATCCGCATCGCCAGCAGGGAGCGCAGGATACGGCCCCCGTCCATGGGGAATGCCGGGATGAGGTTGAAGAGGAAGAGCCAGAGGTTGGCGCCCACCAGGAAGAAGAGGGCGTTGGTGTACAGCGTGGCGCCCAGCAGCAGGTCAGAGAACAGCGTCACCAGGCCCATGGCCGCCATGATGATGAAGGCGATCACGGCGATGGCGAGGTTCACCGCTGGCCCTGCCACGGTGATCCAGAATTCCTGCCGCGGCTCCTCGGGCATGCGCTCCAGGGAGGCGACGCCGCCAATGGGCAGCAGGGTGATGTCGCGCGTGCCCACACCGAACCGCCGGGCGGTGAGGGCATGCCCGAATTCATGGAGCACCACGCACACGAAGACGATGCCGACCATGCCGAGCCGCAGGCCGATGGCCGGCCAGCCGAGGTCGTCCGCCAGGCCGGAGACGACGATGTAGAGGGGAAGCGCGATGAAGGACCAATGCAGCCTCACCTGGATGCCCTTGAACGCGAAGAGCGGCAGCGCGCCGCGCGCGAGGGCACCGGCCATCAGCGGTCGGCTTGCTGCAGCACCAGCAGCGGCAGGTGCGTGTGCATGGCCAAGGCGGCCGCCGTGCTCCTGTGGAACAGGCCTTGGAAGATGCCGCGCTTGCGGTGCAGCACCACCAGCAGGTCCGCATCGCCCTGCTCGGCAAGGTCGTTGAGGGCCGACTCAACGTTCTCGCCGCTGATGTACTGGAGGCTGTGCGGGATGGCCCCGAAGAGCGCATCGTATGGCGTGCCGGACGAGGTCGATTCGGCGGGTTTGCGCTCGGTGATGACGCGCACCACGCGGATCTCGCCGTGGTTCCAACGGGCCAGTTCGATCGCCGGAGCGAGTGTTTCGCGGTCCACCGGCCCGCCATCATCGGCGAGGAGGATGCGCTTGGGCGCTCGGTAGACGGCCTTGGCCGGAACGGCGAGCACGGGGAAGGCGCCCTGCTTGATGACGCTCGCGGTGTTGCTGCCGAAGAGCACTTCCTGCAGCCCGCTGGCACCCTGAGTGCCCATCACCACCATGGCCGGCCTTTCGGCATCGGTCCGGTACCGGTCGATGACATTGGGCAGGTCGCCGTGCTCCGCCACGGCATCGAGCTCCAGGCCGGGTTCCGGCACCGCCTTCCGCACCACCTCGGCGAAGGCCTTCACGCCGGCCAGGGCCTCGCGGGCCAGCAGGTCATCCATGTTCCACATGGTGCTTGCGGCGCCATGCGGCATCATGTAGGTGTTGAGCAGCACGAAGCGGTTGCCCTCCACGCCATGCAGGCGGATGGCGTAAACGGCCGCGCTCAGGGCGTTGCTGCTGAAATCGGTTGGGATGAGGATGCGGGCCATGCGGTGGGGTTGGACTAGTGGCCGTCGCTGTGCGCACCGGCCTTCGTGCTGGAGGAATCAACCAGCGCATAGCCGATGAAGAGAAGGGCCATCATCACCAGGAAGCTGATCAGGCCCGTGGTGTTGTCCGCGCGGCCGCTTTCCAGCACCACGGAATCCGTTTCAAGGATGGCGTACCGGAAGGGGATGATGAACGCGAGGATCCACAGGGCCAGGCCGATGATCTTCTTCATGGTGCTAGGGTTTGGTGCGGCGAATGTATAGCCTCTGCGGCAGCCGCTTCGCTGTGCGCGCAGGGGTGCGGACAGCGGAGCGGCCGGGCTTCCCCTCCGCCCCGCTGCGCATTGGCCGGTCGTCTCACATCCGCTTGGCGAGCCACTGGTGGAACTCGCCCTTCAGCTCGCGGTAGAGCTTCTCGAAGGTCTGGAACCGGTCGCGCAGGCCGGCATGGTCGTGATAGTGGCGATGGTCGATGGCCACCGGGTTCTCCTTGCTCTCCTTCTCGAGGAAGTTCTCATGCTCCTTGATGTCGTGGCGGAGCACGTCGATGACCTCCTTCTCGCGGATGAACTGGTTCTGGAAGTGCTCCAGCTCCGCAAGCACCTCGGTCTTGTTGTTGCGGCGCACGATATCCTCCAGGCGGTGCTCGAAGATGCCGACCTCGTCCTTGTAGAACTTGAGGGCATTGATCCACTCCATGTGGTCGAAGTGGAGGTCGGCGAAGTTGGCGTGCTTGGCGGTCTGGGTGGCGGTCGTCATGGATATGGATGTTTGGGGTTCGGGAGGATGGCCGGTTGCGAAGATCGCATCAGGCTTTCAAGGTAAGGGTCGGCAACGGACTGAGGTTCGCGATGGTCTCGGCTACGCTGGGATTCAGGAAGGCATTGGCCCCGGTGCGTCCGTGGGTGACCAGGGCGATGAGGTCCATACGGCCCCTCAAGGCGAAATCGATGGCACCTTCTGCAGCGGTGTAGTGGTCCGTGGTATGGAGGCCCACGGTCTTCGGGAGCTTTCGCGCAAGCTGGTCCAGCTGGTCCATCGATGCCGCACTATCCTGGAACCGGTTCGGGGTGTTCACCCAGAGCAGGTGGAAGCGGGTGCGCGGTCCGGCCACCAGGGCCATGAGCTTCGACAGGTGCCGCTCAATGCCTTTCTCGCCGGGGTCGGCGACCAGCAGCACGCGCTCCATGCGCGGCCCGGCCTTCGTCCGGATCGTCAGCACGGGCACGCTGCTCACGCGGATGACGCGCTGGGCGTGGCTGCCGAGGAAGGCCTCCTTGAGGGCCCCGGCTCCATGGGTGCCCATGATCACCAGATCGGCGCCAAGCTTGCCGGTGGCATCCACCACTTCTTTCCAGGCCGCGTTGGGTACCAAGGTGTACGTAGCCTTGATGCCGCGCTTGGCCATGTTGTTGGTCGCATCTTCAAGCCGCTGACGGGCCGCGCCCACCCGTTCGCGCGCCTCGGGGTAGAGCTCATGCTGCGTCTTGGTCGGCTTGGTGGCCAGCACAGCAGTGCTGAATTGGGCGTCCTGCCAGGTGCTCGGCACATCCACGGCGTGGAGGAGATGCACTGCGGCGCCATGCTCCTTTGCAAGGCGCATGGCAAGCTCAACTGCTCCTTGTGCGGGTGCGCTGAAATCGGTGGGTACCAGGATCTTCTTCATGGGATTCAGGGTTCAACGAACCAAGGCCTTCGGCTCCGCCCCGAAGGAAGCCTGACGAAGCTCAAGGCGGGCTGACGGATATCCTGTTTCCGGGCTGATATCCGTCAGGAAGAAGCTGCACCAGACGCGCTGCCGGAAAGAAGAACGGCCGCCCGCGGGCGGCCGTCCAGGGTCGTCCACGTCCTCCTTATTTGCGGTCCTTCAGCGCCACGTAATCGCGCTTGGTGGCGCCGGTGTAGATCTGCCGCGGCCGGCCAATCGGCTCCTTGTTCTCCACCATCTCCTTCCACTGCGCGATCCACCCCGGCAGGCGGCCGAGCGCGAACATCACGGTGAACATGCGGGTGGGGATGCCGATGGCGCGGTAGATGATGCCGCTGTAGAAATCCACGTTGGGGTAGAGCTTGCGGCTGATGAAGTAGTCGTCCCTCAGTGCGATCTCCTCCAGCTGCTTGGCGATCTCCAGCACGGGGTCGTTCACGCCGAGCTTGGCCAGCACATCGTCGCAGGCCTTCTTGATGATGCGGGCGCGCGGGTCGAAGTTCTTGTACACCCGGTGGCCGAAGCCGAAGAGGCGGAAGGGGTCGTTCTTGTCCTTGGCCTTGTTCACCCATTTCTGGATGTCGCCGCCGTCGTTGCGGATGGTCTCCAGCATCTCGATCACCTCCTGGTTGGCGCCGCCGTGAAGGGGGCCCCAGAGGGCGGCGATGCCGGCGCTCACCGCGCTGTAGAGGTTGCTCTGGCTGCTGCCTACGATCCTCACCGTGCTTGTGCTGCAGTTCTGCTCATGGTCCGCATGCAGGATGAGCAGCGTATTGAGCGCGCTGGCCACCACCGGGTCCACCTTGTACTCCTCGGTGGGCAGGGCGAACATCATGTACAGGAAGTTCTCCACGTAGCCCAGCTTGTTGTTGGGGTACATGTAGGGGTGGCCCAGGTTGTTCTTGTAGCTGATGGCCGCCAGCGTCGGCATCTTGGCGATGAGGCGGTACACCGTGCGCAGCACCTCATGCTGCGGGCGGTGCGGGTCCTGGCTCTTGGGGTAGAAGGTGCTCAGCGAGTTCACCATCGCCGAGAGGATGCCCATCGGATGGGCATTGCTCGGGAAGAACTCGAAGAAATGCTTCATGTCCTCATGCACCAGCGAGTGGTACCGGATGTTCCCCTCGAACTCGTCCAGCTGCTTCCGGTTCGGCAGGTCGCCGAACAGCAGCAGGTACGCCACCTCGATGAAGCTGGCCTTCTCGGCGAGCTGCTCGATGGGATAGCCCCGGTAGTGCAGGATGCCCTCCTCGCCATCGAGGAAGGTGATGGCGCTGGTGGTGGCACCCGTGTTCTTGTAGCCGAAATCGAGGGTGATGTAGCCCGTTTCGTCGCGCAGCTTGCTGATATCGATGGCTTTCTCGCCTTCGCTCCCCTGGATCACCGGGAATTCATAGGTCTTGCCGTTGAGGATGATCTGCGCTTTCTCGCTCATCGCCGCTCGTTGAAAAGGTGGATGTGGAATGAATGGCCGCTAAAGTAGCATGCGAACAACGTCGCCGGGCGAAGGTTCATCAGGATACGTGCGGGCCCGCTCAAGGCCATGCCGATCCCGGCTTCCGGCAAGGTGGGCGACAACGGGAAAGCCCCATCACGGGGGCTTTCCGCGCGACGGCTTCAGGCCCTACGGCGCGGTCCAGCGGCTCTTGAAGCCGTTGAGGAAAGCCTGGTACTCCTGGTTCTTGTAGTGCCCTTCGCCGAAGTAGACCAGGATCGGCTCGATCTGCTCCGGCGTCATGTAGCCCTGTACCGGTGCCAGCACATTCAGGTCGCTGTCCAGGTAGACCACGGTGGGATAGGCGATGCGGCCCTGCACATTGGCGATGGCCATGGTCAATTGGTGGGTGCCGTTGCGGCCGCCCACCATGCCGGGGTTGAAGTCCGGGTTGGTGAACTTCTGGCCCTTGAAGGTCACGGGTTCGCCGCTCTCCGCGTTGAACTTCACGGGATAGAAGTGCTTGTTCACGTACTCGGCCAGCTTGGGGTCAGCGAAGGTCCTGGCATCGAGCATCTTGCACGGCCCGCACCAGCTGGTGTAGACGTCCACGAAGAGCGGCTTGGGGGCCTTCTTGGCCTGGGCCTGGGCATCCTCCATGCTCAGCCAGCGGATGCCCTTGGCAGGTGCGGCCGCTGCGGCGGTCCTGCCCGTCTGGGCGGCCATGTGAAGGGGGGCGAGCAGGGCTGCCAGGAGCAGCACGCGGGCGGGGCGGAGGGCGTTGCGCATGGTCAATGGATGACGGGGGCTTTCAAGCATCGTGCCGGGTTCGGGTCAGTGGACGCCGCGCATCAGGCGGCGCACGAAGGGAGAGATGGCCAGCAGGGCCAGCCCCGCTACGAGCGCATACAGGGCCAGCTGCTGGTAGCCGTCGGTATAGGACTGCAGCTTCTCGATGTTGGTGGCGGTCTCGTCGGCCAGGCTCATGCCCGCGCCGAGCAGACCGGCCACGTATTGGCCATAGGCGCTCGCCAGGAACCACATCCCCATCATCAGCCCCTGCACGGGCTGAGGCGCAAGCTTGGTCATCAGCGACAGGCCGATCGGCGATAGGCACAGCTCCCCGAAGGTGATGACGAAGTAGCCAAGGGTGAAGAGGTCGAGCGAAGTGAGGCCGTCCGGGCTGGCCAGGTAGATGGTGGCGTGGAAGACGAAGAAGGCCAGGGCCAGCAGCAGGAAGCCCATCCCGAACTTCACCACGCTGTTCGGCTCCATGCGCCGCTTGCTCAGCCACACCCACAGGATGCCGATGGGCGCGGCGAACAGGATCACGAAGAGCGAGTTCACGCCATTGTTCACCACGTTGGGGTCCATCGGCAGGCCCAGCAGCGAATGCCGCAGGTTGTTGAGCGCGAAGAGGCTGAGCGACCCGCCGCTCTGCTCGAAGAAGGCCCAGAACAGGATGGAGAAGAGGATGAAGACCAGGGCGGCGAGCAGGCGCTTGTTCTCCTGGGCGGTGAACCGACGCATCTCCCAGGCCAGGTAGGCCAGGGTGGCGGGCCCGATGATGTACATGAACAGGTCCGTGTAGCGCGTGTTGGTGACCAGCAGCAGCACCAGGGGGATCACGAGCAGGGAGCCGATGTAGGTGGCGACCTCATAGAAGCGGCGCCGGTTCCGCGGCATGTCGGCGTGCAGCGGGCTCAGGCCGATGGGGCCCAGGCTGCGCCGGGTGAGCAGGAAGTTCACCAGGCTGATGGACATCACCACGCCCACCAAGGCGAAGGCCAGGCGCCAGCTGTAGTACTTGCCCACGCTCACCATGATGGCGCCCCCGAGCAGGGCCCCCACGTTGATGCCGGCATAGAACAGGCTGAAACCCGCGTCGCGCCGGCTGTCGTCAGCGTGGTAGAGCTGGCCCACCATGGTGCTGATGTTGGGCTTGAAGAAGCCCGTGCCGATGATGGAGAAGCAGGTGCCGATGTAGAAGTGCTCCTTGGGCGAGACGGCCACGATGAGCCCGCCGGCGATCATCAGCAGGGCGCCCCAGAAGAGCGACTTCTGGAAGCCGAGGATCCGGTCGGCGAACACCCCGCCGATGAAGGTGAAGGCGTATACGAAGGCCTGGATGGCGCCGTACTGGAGGTTGGCCGTTGGGTCGTCGAGGCCGAGGTTGCTCACCATGAAGACGGTGAGCATGCCCCGCATGCCGTAGAAGCAGAAGCGCTCCCACATCTCGGTGAAGAACAGGCTCCAGAGCTGTCGCGGGTACTGGCCCTTGAAGCCCCGGATCTCGGCCAGGGAGGGAGCGGCGGCTGCCATGCGTGCGATGCGCCCTGCGCCTTAGCGGATGCCGTGGAAGAGGCGGTTCACCAAGGGGCTCATCACCACCAGGAACAGGCCGATGCCCACGGTGACATAGCCCATGGTGCTGTATACATCCACGTAGGTGGCCAGGCTGGCCGCGGTGTCCACGGCTTCGCCTTCGCCGCTGCCGTGCTCGGCGCCGGTGAGCTTGGCCAGCATGCCGGCTGCATAGTTGGCTCCGGCGATGCTCAGGAACCAGGCGCCCATGGCGGTGCCGGTCATGTCCTTGGGCACCAGCTTGGTCACCATGCTCAGGCCGATGGGGCTGAGGAAGAGCTCGCCCGTGGTGTGCAGCATGTAGAGGAGCGCCAGTGTCCACAGGGGCACCTGGTACTCGATCGCCAGCGGCGCGGCCAGCAGCACCACCAGGTAGCCGAGCCCCAGCTGGGTGATGCCGAGCCCGAACTTCATGGGGATGCTCGGGTCCTTGCCGGCGGTCTTCAGCTTCACCCACATGATGGAGAACACCGAGCCGAAGAGCAGGATGAAGGCCGGGTTGAAGAACTGCGTGGTCGCGGCCCCCATCTCCCAGCCGAACACATGGCGGTCCACGTTGCGGTCGGCGAAGAGGGTGAGGCTGCTGCCCGCCTGCTCGAAGCAGGCCCAGAACACCACGTTGAAGAACATGAGGATGATGAAGCCGAACATCTTGTCGAGCTGCTGCTTGCCGTCCTTGATGCCCCGCATGATGAGGCTTCCGATGACCAGCACGGCCACGGCCAGCAGCACATAGCCCGCGATGTCGGTGTTGCGCAGCAGGAAGTAGAGGACAGGGATGAGCGCCAGGCAGCCCAGGATCACCGCGGTGAAGGGGCTCAGCGGACCGTACTTGGGCTTGTGCAGCGTCTCCGGGGAGGGCGGGGCGCTCACGTGGCCGTAGTGCCGGCTGCCGAGCTGGAAGATGAGGATGCCCGCCAGCATGCCGATGCCGGCCAGCGCGAAGCCGGCACGGGCACCGTAGATGTTGCCCACTTCGGCGCATACCGTGGTGGCCAGCAGCGCGCCCAGGTTGATGCCGATGTAGAAGATGGTGAATCCGCTGTCCTTGCGCTTGTCGCCGTCGGGGTAGAGGCGGCCCACCATGGTGCTGATGTTGGGCTTGAACAGGCCGTTGCCGACGATGATCACGGCCATGCCCCAGAAGAGGAGCATCTCGGTGCCGCCCACGATGATGAACTCACCGATGGCCATGAGCACCCCGCCCAGCAGCACCGCCAGGCGCGAGCCCAGGATGCTGTCGGCGATGCGGCCGCCGATCACCGGCATCACATACACCAGCGCGGTGTAGGCGCCGTACACCGCGAAGCCCATGTTGTCGCCCATGGCCAGGCTCTTCACCAGGTAGAGCAGCAGCAGGGCGCGCATGCCGTAGTAGCAGAAGCGCTCCCACATCTCGGCCATGAAGAGCCAGTACAGCCCCTTGGGATGGCCGTGGGTGGGCGGTTCGCCGACAGGGATGGTCATGGTGTCGATGCTCGAGCTCATCGGATGGGGTTGGAAGTGAGGTGCGCCAAGGTAGAAAAGGGGCTGAATCACGGTGGCCCGGCGGGCAAGGGGGAGGGGGCGTGGTCAAGTGCTCAGCGTCCCGTGGGGACGCATATCCAAGGATGCCGAAGGGCGCAGGGGCCTGTGCGCTCAGCGGTCCATGGGCTCAGGCGGCCGATTGAACAAGGGCCTGGGGCGCTGACTACAGGTTGCGCAGCAGCCAGGCGGTCATCATCTCGTAGAGATGCAGCCGTGTGGTGCCGCCGTAGATGCCGTGGTTGCGGTCGGGGTACATGAATTGATCGAAGGGCTTGTTGGCCTTGATCAGCGCGTTGGTCATCTCGGCGGCGTTCTGGTAGTGCACGTTGTCATCGGCCAGGCCGTGGATCAGCAGGTAATTGCCCTTCAGCTTGGCGGCGTGGAACACCGGGCTGTTGTCGTCGTAGCCCCTGGCGTTGTCCTTGGGCAGGCCCATGTAGCGCTCGGTGTAGATGCTGTCGTAGTAGCGCCAGTTGGTCACGGGCGCCACGGCGATGGCGGCCTTGAAGAGGTCGGCGCCCTTGGTGATGCACAGGCTGCTCATGTAGCCGCCGTAGCTCCAGCCCCAGATGCCGATGCGGTCCTTGTCCACCCAGGGCTGCTGGCCCAGCCACTTGGCGGCGGCCATGTGGTCGATGGTCTCGTACTTGCCCAGCTGGCCGTAGGTGATGTGGCGGAAGTCGCGCCCGCGATGGCCGGTGCCGCGCGGATCCACGCTCACCACGATGTAGCCCTGCTGCGCGAGCAGGCTGTGCCACATGGAGGCGCGCCCGCCCCATTGGTCCACCACCTGGTTGCTGTTGGGACCGCTGTACTGCGTGAGCAGCACCGGGTAGCGCTCGCGGCTCTGGAATCCCTTCGGCTTCATCATCCAGCCGCGCAGCTCCACGCCCTCTTCGGTGGTGAAGGAGAAGAACTCGCGCTGCGCCAAGCCGTACTCCGCACAGGTCTTGGCCAGCTTGGCATTGTCCTTCAGCACCTTCACCTGCTTGCCGTTGCCCTCGTGCAGGGTGATCACCGGCGGGGTGTTCAAGGTGCTGCGGGTGTTGATGAAAAAGCGGAAGCCCGTGCTGAACTCCGCATCGTTCACGCCGCCGGTGGGGGAGAGCGCGATCACGCCTTTGCCGCTGAGCGGCGCGGCCAGCACGTCCTGGTTCTCGGGCGCGCTCTTCGCGGCGGTGAACACCACGCGCTGGCCCTTCTCGTCGATGCCCTTCACGCCGATCACGTCCCAGGCGCCGCGCGTGAGCTGCTGCTGGCTGCCGTCCTTCAGGCTCACGCGGTGGATGTGGTTCCAGCCATCCTTCTCGCTGGTGAGGATGAAGCCGCTGCCATCGGCCAGGAAGTGCAGGTCGTCGGTGACCTCGATGTAGGTCTTGCTGGTCTCCTTGTACACCTCGGTGGGCACCGGGCGCGCCTTGGTGCCGGGCGGCGGCAGCTTCACGGTGAGGATGACCTTCTCGTTCTGCAGGCGGTTCATGCGCATGAACCAGGGCTCGCCCTTGGGGGTGAAGCCGAGGCGCGGTACGTAGATGTCGGTCTCCTCCGTGCCGAGCGGTATGCTGTAGGTGAGGCCGCCGCTGAGGTCGCGCAGGTGCAGGGAGACCTTGCTGTTGTCCTCGCCTGCCTTGGGATACTTGAAGCGGTACTCGCTGGGGTAGAGCTGGCCCTTGTAGTAGGTCATGTCGAACTCCTTCACGCCGCTCTCGTCGCTGCGCAGGTACAGGAGCTTGCTGCCATCGGGGCTCCAGGCGTAGCCCTGCACCAGGGTGAATTCCTCCTCGTACACCCAGTCGGTGGCGCCGTTGAGCACCTTGTTCCATTCGCCGTCGGTGGTGATCTGCTCTTCCTTCATCGTGGCCAGGTCCACCACGAAGAGGTTGTTGTCGCGCACGAAGGCGGCCTTGCTGCCATCGGGGCTGAAGGTGGCCAGGCGCTGCTTCGGCTTGCTCACATCGCTCAGGGGCACCAGCTTCTTGCTGGCGCGGTCGAACACGTAGTTGTAGGCGAAGGAGCTGTAGCGGTAGATCGGCTCGCCCTCGGTCTCGATCATCAGCTTCCGCTCATCACCGCTGAAGCTGTAGCCCTCGATGGCGATGGGCTCCTTGCCGCCCGCCGGCACCAGCTCATCGGCTTTCACCAGCGTGGCCACCTTGGCGCCGGTGCGGTAGGCGTACTGGTTGATGGCCGGCTGTCCGCCTTCCTCCTCGAGCACGGTGTAGTGCAGGCCGTCCTTCATGCTGGCCAGGCCGCCCACCATCTCGGCGCTGAAGAGCGGGCTGGCCCAGATGTCGCGGTTGGTGAGGGCTTGCTGGGCGGTGGCCGTGGCGCTTGCGAGGCCGATGGCGGCCGTGATCAGGAGGGTGCGTGCGTTCATGGTCGGAGTTGAGGGGCAGGCAAGGTAGCGGGGCGGGTGGTGAAAGGGGACGGCGGTGCGGCACGGAGCGAACGATTGGGCACAGGGCGTGCCGCCCGCACCGCATCCACGATGGCCAGGCCCATGCCCTTCTTCACCATGAGGATGTCGTAGTCCTTTTCCCGGTGGAAGAGGGAGCGCCCTTTTCGTGTGGGCTCATGGTCGGGCAACTCGGCGGTGGAGCGCGCCCGCTTCGACCTCAGGAGTCCGGCCCGCACGAGGTCATCCCATGTGGAGCCGCAGGCGCTCATGAATGGCTCGATCTCCGCGTGTTCTTGTTTGATGGCGAGGAAGCCCATGCGGGCGGTGCGTTTAGTGAACCGCTGGGGGCTGAGGGACAGGGGGCGACTAACGAGTACTTTACTCATAGGGAGGGAGCTGCTGACTCACAACCATTGAATCCGGTCGAAGTCCCCTTGCCATTTCTGCGAGCGCGTTTATGTGCACCGCACAAGCATTCAATCCATTGATAATGTCGAGAAGGGAGTTCTCGCGCTCAGCGGATTTCAGAAGGTTGGCTAAATCCTGCTCTAGTTCGAAAACTCCCTCCATAGCATTGGCCAAATAATCTACGATTGGATTGATGCGTGATTTAAGGTAGGCTCTATCTCCCTTATCCAAGAGTTTGGTCATCACCTCATTCTGTAGCCATGTAGCTTTGATCAAAAGGTCGTGAATCTATCGGTAGTTTACCAGCACTGAGTCTGGGTTTTCTCCACTCAGCAAGATTCGCGTTGCGCCTTCTCTCCCATGACTAAAATTCTTTTCGTCCAAAGCTTTTGTCCATTGTTCTATGCTAGTGGAAATAGCCTCGAAGCCCGAATGGTTGCTCCCGACGGTATTGGTCTGCACCGTGATACTGGCAACATGAACATTCACTTCGCCAATGACAGTGGAGATCACATTAAACTCCTTCTCCTGCTTTGCCACTAGTAGTTCCTGTTGTGCAATGGTCAAGGCTTGCTTGTGATTATCAGCCGTCTGTCTTTGCGCAGCGACTGAGTTTCTCATTTCAAAAATTGAGTTCTGTAACTCGCGCGCTTGTACACGCAAGGAGACGATAAAGAGAAGTGCGCTGCCTATTGCGGCGAATGTTGTCGCCACTGAGCCTAGGACAGCACCAGCGGCAGCAAGCACGCCATCGAATGTCAAGAAATCTGAGCCGTAATCGCTGATGAAGACGAAACCCAGAAGTAAGAGAGCACCAACCGACAAGCTGAGGAACCCAATTCCGAACCCAAAGAGCCAGCGGTCCGTGCCGCGCAGGTCAGGGTCGGCCTTGGACGAAGTATTTGTTGCTGCACTCATTCCTGATTCCTCTGTTGGGTTTTCCCCGCCAACAAGGCAAAGCGGTCCCTATTGAGCACTTCGAAGACCTGGAGGAACCCGTCCCAGAAGCTCTTGGCCTCGGCGTGCTCGTCGGCGGCATCGCCCCACTCTTTCGCGAAGGCGGTGGCGCGGCGGCGGATCTCGATGCGGGAGAGGGGCATGGGTCAGGGCAGGAAATCTCGGATCAGGGACAGCAAGAAACGAATGAGGGGGCCGAAACACCAAAGGAGGGCTTCGGGCTTGGGCGCTGCCTTTTCCTCCAGAGGCGAACCCCGGCCCCTTCCCGCTGTTACTTCGCTGCATGCTCGGCCACCGTTTCTCCAAGTACGTGCCCCCGCGCGACGACCGCACGCCGTTCGAGCAGCTGCTGCCGCTCTTCCTGGAGCTGCTCACCCACACCAGCGGCGATGTGGAGGAGGCGCTGGACTGGATGGACGAGCTGGACAAGGAGCACGGATTCTACACGAAGGATTACGGCCGCAAGGAGTTCGAGGATGACCTGCGGAAGCATGGCATGATCGGCCGCCCCGCCAAAGGCGGCAAGACGCCGCTCACCGGCAAGGCCGAGAAGCTGATCCGCGAGCGCGCGCTGGACCAGGTCTTCGGCAAATTGAAGAAGAGCGAGCGCGGCAGCCACGGCCTGCGCAAGGCCGGTCCCGGCGATGAGCCCACCAGCGACCGACGCGCCTACCGCTTCGGCGACCGCATCGAGCAGGTGGCCATGAGCGACAGCATCCGCAACGCCCAGCAGCGCGGCATCGACGACCTGCGCCTGAGCGAGGACGACCTGGAGGTGATCCAGACCGAGCACCAGAGCGCCTGTGCCACCGTGCTCATGATCGACATCAGCCACAGCATGATCCTCTACGGCGAGGACCGCATCACGCCCGCCAAGAAGGTGGCCATGGCGCTGGCCGAGCTGATCAAGCGCCGCTACCCGAAGGACACGCTCGATATCGTGGTCTTCGGCAACGATGCGTGGCAGGTGAGCCTGAAGGACCTGCCTTACCTGCAGGTGGGGCCCTTCCACACCAATACCGTGGCCGGCCTGGAGCTGGCCATGGACCTGCTACGCCGCAGGAAGGTGCGCAACCGCCGCATCGTGATGATCACCGACGGCAAGCCCAGCTGCATCAAGCGCGACGGCGAGTACTATATGAACAGCTTCGGGCTCGACGACTTCATCGTGGCGCGCTGCCTCGATGCCGCCGTGCGGGCGCGCAAGGCGCAGATTCCCATCACCACCTTCATGATCGCGCGCGATCCCTACCTGCAGCGCTTCATCGAGCGCTTCACCGAGGCCAACCAGGGCCGCGCCTTCTACACCGGCCTGCAGGGCCTTGCGGACATGGTGTTCCGCGATCACGCCTCCAACCGGAAAGCCTCTTGAATGTTCAGCCTGCGGGCGCGTTGTGATGCGCCCTCCCTTGCCCCATGAACAAGCTCCCCACCACCCTCGGCGAACTGAAGAAGAGCGGCTACACGCCGCGCTCCGTGAAGGCCGAGCTCCGCGCCAACCTCATCGCCCGCATCCGCGGCGGCGAGCCGCTCTTCGCTGGCATCCACGGCTACGACGAGACCGTGATCCCGGCGCTGGAGCGCGCCATCCTCGCCGGGCACAGCATCAACCTGCTCGGCTTGCGCGGACAAGCCAAGACGCGCATGGCCCGCTCGCTCGTGCAGCTCCTGGATGAATGGATCCCCGTGGTGGCGGGCAGCGAGCTGAACGATGATCCGTTGGCGCCGATCTCGCGCTACGCCAAGGACCTCATCGCGCAGCAGGGCGATGCCACGCCCATCAGCTGGCTGCACCGCGACCAGCGCTACACGGAGAAGCTGGCCACGCCCGATGTCACCGTGGCCGACCTCATCGGCGACAGCGACCCCATCAAGGCCGCCAACCTCAAGCTCGATTACAGCGATGAGCGCGTGATCCACTTCGGGCTGGTGCCCCGCAGCCACCGCGGCATCTTCGTGATCAACGAGCTGCCCGACCTGCAGCCGCGCATCCAGGTGGCGCTCTTCAACATCCTGCAAGAGGGCGATGTGCAGATCCGCGGCTTCAAGCTCCGCCTGCCGCTCGACATCCAGTTCGTCTTCACCGCCAACCCGGAGGACTACACCAATCGAGGCGCCATCATCACCCCGCTGAAGGACCGCATCCAGAGCCAGATCCTCACGCATTACCCCACGAGCATCGATCTGGGCATGCGCATCACTGCGCAGGAGGCGCGCATCACCCCGGAGCAGGCCACCCGCGTGCGCGTGCCCGACCTGCTGCGCGTGCTGGTGGAGCGCATCGCCCTGGAGGCGCGCGCCAGCGAGTACATCGACCCGAAGAGCGGGGTGAGCGCGCGCCTCACCATCAGCGCGCTGGAGAGCCTCATCGGCGCCGCCGAGCGCCGTGCGCTGCGAAACGGCGAGGAGCGCACCGTGGCCCGCATCGCCGACCTCTGGGCCGTGGTGCCCGCCATCAACGGCAAGATCGAGCTGGTGTACGAGGGCGAGCAGGAGGGCGCCGACAGCGTGGCGCGCATCCTCATCGCCACCGCCATGCGCAACGTGTTCAAGGAACTCTTCCCCGATGCGGTGAAGGCCCGTCGTGCCGCCGAGCAGGCCAGCAAGAAGCCGCAGGGCCGCGACGATTACTCCGCGCTGCTCGACTGGTTCGACAACGACCAGCTGGACCTGTTGGCCGACGCGCCCGACAAGCAGCACCTGAAGGCGCTCGGCTCGGTGCCGGGCCTGCGCGAGAAAGTGACCGCCAAGCACAGCTACCTGCAGGCCGATGAGGTGCCGCTCTGGATGGAGTTCATGCTGCACGGCCTGGCGGAGCACAGCCGCATCGGGCGCAGCAAGCTCACGCAAGGCCATCGTTTCGGCGATGTGCTGGGCGCGCTGATGAGCAACAGCGACGACGAGGAGGAGGCGTGAACGGTCCTGCTGAAGCACGAGCGCCCCGTGGAAGCTTCCACGGGGCGCTTCCACTTTTACGTCCGGCCTATTTCAGCCGCTGGTTCACGATGCGCGCCCAGCGCTCTGCCAGGGGGGCCTCGTCATTCGGCAGGCGCTGGCCGCCGGCGCGGTAGAGCAGCAGGCTTGCGCCGCTGCCGCCCTCGGCCGGGGCGAAGCGCAGTTCCACGCGCTCGATGGTGGCGTCGGCGCCTTTGCCGTGCATGCCGATGTGCGCCTCGCAGCTGCGCACGCGCTCCAGCTCTACCCGCTGCGGCGCGGCATGGCCGAGCGGGTCGTTGAAGTAGAGCACGCCCTTCTCCTCGTCGAGGCCCAGCACCAGGTCGCCGAGCGTCTCGTGCCGGTGCAGGGTGTGGCCTTTGGTGAGGGCCGCCGCTTTCAGATCGTTGAGCAGCTGCCCGCGCTGCTTTGCGCGATTGCGCCGGTCCACGGCGAACATGATCGCGAAGGGCAGCAGGATCGCCGCTGCCACCGCAATGCTCGTTGCATCGAATTCCATGGTCTTCTTCTGTTTATTGTGGGTACATGAATAGCCTGGGGCCGCGCCCTGGCGCAACCCGGTGGTGCGTGGCGCAGCACGGCCGCGCCGCCACGTGCCGCAGCGGCTACCAGAAGAAGTGGAAGGGGAAGAGGCTGCGGCACCGCCGCAGGGCCACCAGCGCCATGCGCTGCGTCCCGGCTATGCGCACCGCTGCGGTGCGCACTTGGCGCTCGGCGGCCAGGGCCAGCCCGAGCGCGTCGGGGGCCTGGGTCTTGGCTGTGCCGGGCGGCGCCCCACCGCTGGGTGAGGTCCAGCGTTCGGCGGCAGGCGCCGTAGTGAACAGCAGGGCCCCTTGGTCGAAGGCCATGCCGCCCTGAGCCTCGTGGCCGGGGTGCCCCGCTGAGCGAACGCTGCCGCCACGGGGCACCGCCGCCAACAGCAGCGCGGCCGCCAGCAGGAGCCCAACCCGCAGCACACCAGCGAGGGTCGGCCTGCGGGCCCGCGCAGGCGACGGTTGGTGCGGCATGGGGCTGCGGTTCATGAAAGCGGCGGCGAAGCTAGGCTGGGGAAGGGGACGCGGTGCTCTCGCTCCGGCCTTCAGCTCCGGTGTTTTGGATAGATTGAACCCCGGAGGGCCATCCTTGAATGCGGCCACCGGCAACCGAAACCTGATCAAGCATGATGCGTCACATGACATCCGCACCGGCCTTACTCGGAGCCTTGAGCCTCTTGCTCCTCATCGCATGCAAGAAGGACAACGAGGAGACACCGGCTGCGGGCGGCGGCAATGGCTCCAGCACGCCCACCGGCTGCCAGGCCACCGGCACCGTCACCGACATCGATGGCAACGTGTACCCCGTGGTCACCATCGGCAGCCAGCAATGGATGGCCGCGAACCTCCGCACCACGCGCTACCGCGATGGAAGCCCTGTCCCGAACGTGACGGACAGCGCGGCGTGGAGCGCCCTCGCCACGGGTGCCTGGTGCAACTACCTCAATGATCCCGCCAACGATACCCTGTACGGCAAGCTCTACAACTGGTACGCCGCCGCCGCACCCGACCTCTGCCCCGCGGGCTGGCACCTGCCTACCGATGCGGAATGGAAGCAGCTGGAGACCACCCTGGGCATGCCTGCCAGTGAGGTGGACCTTTTCAATGCCTCGCGCGGCGGTGCACAGAACGTAGGCGGCAAATTGAAGGCCGCCACCCTCTGGCTAGCGCCCAACACCGGGGCCACCGACGAGGTCTGCTTTGCCGCCTATGCCACGGGCGTCCGCGAGGATGAGGACGGGGCCTTCATGGCAATGGGCTACATGGGCAGCTGGTGGAGCGCCACGCCCTGGGAGCCGAACCCGACAGCAGGCGCCTATTACCGGTTCCTGAACTACCAGTACGGAGCCATCTCGCGCACGGTGGATGATTTCAGGACCGGCCGCTGCGTGCGCTGCGTGAGGGATTAGAAGCCATCTCTGAACCGACCTCTGGCTGTGCCGGGGCCTGCTGCAGCCATTCTGCAATGCGCCAACCCTTTCAGCGTCCTTGACACTTGCGCAACGGCGATCGACACCCGCGCAGCGCCCTTTGACACCTGCGCAGCGGCGATCGACACCCGCGCAGCGCCCTTTGACACCTGCGCAACGGCGATCGACACCCGCGCAGCGGCGGTTGACACCTGCGCAGCGCCGATCGACACCCGCGCAGCGCCCTTTGACACCTGCGCAACGGCGATCGACACCCGCGCAGCGGCGGTTGACACCCGCGCAGCGGCGATCGACACGCGCGCAGCGGCGGTTGACACCCGCGCAGCGGCGATCGACACGCGCGCAGCGCCCTTTGACACCTGTGCAACGGCGATCGACACCCGCGCAGCGCCCTTTGACACCTGCGCAGCGCCGATCGACACGCGCGCATCGGCGGTTGACACCTGCGCAGCGGCGATCGACACGCGTGCAGCGGCCTCCGCATTACGCCCGGCGCGGGCAGCGGCCATCAGTGGCGCTGTTCCCGGTCGGGTGGCGCCCCCCTACCTCTGCTTCATGGGGCACCGGCGCCCGCTCACTCCTCCACGAAATCCAGGTCCTTGCTGAAGGTCTCGCTGCTGCGGCGCACCGCCCAGAAGGCGCCGGCGATGCAGAGCAGGCCCACCAGCAGGGCGGCGGTGAGGTTGCCCACGGGGGGCACCAGGGCGCGGAAGAGGGTGGTGAGGGGGTAGACGCTGGCGCGCACGAAGTTGGGCGCGGTGATGGCCACGGTGCCGCGCAGGTTGGTGCCGAACTGCTCGCTGGCCACGGTGGCGAAGATGACCCAGTAGCCCGTGGCCATGCCCAGGCCCAGGCACATCCAGTTGTAAGTGGCGATGGTGGCGCCGCGCAGGCCGAAGAGGAAGAAGAGCGTGAGCGCGAGGTTGAGGCCCAGGTAGAGCATGATCACCTTGCGGCGGCTGCGCTGCCATTGGCTCAGCAGCCCGCTCAGCAGGTCGCCGAGACTCAGGCCGATATAGGCGTAGCGGATGGCGGTGCCGTTGATGCGCTGATTGCCGGCCTCATCGAGCGCGCTGGTGTCGATGCCCAGCTCGGGCACGAACACGTCCTGGCTCAGGCTCACCAGCAGGCCGATCACGTACCAGATGGGCACGCCGATGAGGATGGTCTTCAGGTAGCGCAGGGCGCGGGTGCGATCGCCGAAGAGCATGCGCAGGCTGCCGCGTGCTACGGCGGCCCGCTCAGCGCTGCGGTAGAGGCCGCTCTCGAAGGTGCCCATGCGCATCACCAGCAGCGCCAGGCCCATGGTGCCGCCCACCACGTAGGCCACCTGCCAGTTCATCAAGCGGTGGCCGGTGAAGGAGGCGATGAAGGCGCTGATGCCCTCGCCATAGCCGCCCACCAGGCTGGCGGCCACGGCGCCCAGCGCGCCCACGGTGACCACGATCATGGTGCCCCAGCCGCGCTGCTCGCGCGGCATGGTCTCGGCGATGAGGGTGATGCCCGCGCCCAGTTCGCCGGCCAGGCCCACGCCGGCGATGAAGCGCACCGCGCCGTAGCTCACCAGGTCGAAGGTGAAGGCGTTGGCGATGTTGGCCGCGGAGTAGAGGAGGATGCTGCCGAAGAGCACGGTGATGCGCCCCTTCTTGTCGCCCCACACGCCCCAGAGCACGCCGCCCACCAGCATGCCCAGCATCTGGATGTTGAAGAGGTCGATGCCGCGGTCCTTGATGGCGGGGTGGCCGGGGCCCAGGATGAACTCGAGGCTCTCGCGCTTCACCACGTTGAAGAGCACGAGGTCGTAGATGTCGACGAAGTAGCCCAGGGCGGCCACAGTGACCAGCAGCAGCGTGCGGCGGTCGAAGGTGCGGGCGGGCATGCCTGCGAAGATGGGCGTTTCGCGCATGTGCGCGGCGCAGGGGCGGCGGCCTCAGTCGCCCAGCTTCACGTACATCTTGCGGATGCGCATCATCGGGCCGGGGCAGTGCGTGCTGTGGCAGTTTGCACAGCTCTGCACCAGCGCGTTATAGGCCGCAGGCCGGTCCTTCCGCGCCGCCTTGTAAAGCGCCTGCACCTTGGCCTGGTAGTCCTTGCCGAAGGTGGGGAAGGTGATGGGGTCGATGTGCATGTCCTTGGTGGGGGTGGCGGTGAGCAGCGCCTTGATGCCCGCGGGCGGGGGCGGCAGCTTCTTGTCGCCGCGCGCCAGCCCGGCCTTCACGCTGTCGGCGTGGGCGGCCATGGCGCGCATGAGCAGGGCCAGCTCGCTGGGCGGGGTGAGTTCCTGCGGTGCGGCGGGTGCGGGGGCCACCCGGGCGGCGCCGGCCACGATGGCCACCAGGGCGAGGGGGAAGAGGAGGCGGGCGATGCGGCGCATGGCGCAAGGTAATGGGCAAGGATCCTGCCGATCTGGCCGCCGGCGCTGCGGGGAACGATTCGTGCCACCTTCGCGGCATGCAGCCGCCGCACCCGGTGAAGCCCCGCACCCGTAGCCGGGCGCTCACGGCCGCCATCCTGCCCGCCGTGGGCGTGGTGGTGCTGGTTTCCATCAGCCTGCTCGACTTCGTGCTGGAGCTCGACCTGGCGCGCTATGGCCTTTACCCGCGCACGGCCTACGGGCTGTGGGGCATCCTCACCGCGCCATGGCTGCACGGCGATTGGGAGCACCTCTTCAACAACGTGACGGCGGTCTTCCTGCTCGGCTGGTGCCTGCTCTACTTCTACCCGCGCATCGCGGGCCGCGTGGTGCTGCTCACCTGGCTGCTGGGCGGGCTGGGCGTGTGGCTCACGGGCCGCGGCAGCTACCATGTGGGGGCCAGTGGCGTCATCTACGGCATGGCGGCCTTCCTCTTCGTGAGCGGGCTGCTGCGCGGCCAGCGCACGCTGATGGCGCTCTCGCTGCTGGTGGTCTTCTTCTACGGCAGCCTCATCTGGGGCATCTTCCCCATCGTGCACGGCATGAGCTGGGAGAGCCACTTCTGGGGCGCTGCGGTGGGCGTGGTGCTGGCCTTCTTCCACCGCCGTGTGCCGCCCGCGGTGAGCGACCCGCGACCGGCCTTCCTCGACGAGGAGGACGAGGAGGAGCCGCCGCCCTACTTGGAGGACGATACGGGCGATGCGGTGGACGAGCGCGAGCTGGCGTGGAAGCGCAAGCTGGCCGAGCAGGCCCGCTCAGGTAACAACGTGAGCACCACCTGGGACCCCCTGCGCGGCCACACGGACTGAGCGCCGGCCGGTACCTATTCGCCGCGGAGTGTGGCCAGCTCCTTGCCGGCCGCCATCAGCCGCACGGCGCCATCGTCGAAGCGGAAGCTGTCGGTCTGCTTCAGCACGTCCTTCACGGCGTTCTCGGTGGGCTGTATGCCCTCGCAGTACTTCTTGGTGCTGCCGATGTCGGAGAAACTGAGTTTGTCGCCGGCCAAGGTGTAGCCGGCCATGAGGGCGTTGCAGCCGCCGAAGCCCTGCAGGCGGTCGCCGGTGAGCTTCAGCCAGGGCGTTTCGGCGCCCTCGGGCAGTTCGAGCCGCAGGCCGTTGAGGGTCTGGAACACCCACTTCTTCTCGAGCAGCTGGGCCGCGTCGGGCGCTTTCTGCTTGCAGGAGTTGGCGCTGAGCACGGTGAAGGCGGCAAGGGCCAGGGCGAAGGTTCTCATGGCGGTGGTGGTTGCCGCGAAGTAATCAAACTCCGGGCCGGTGGGCGCGAGGCAGGCCGGATATGCGGCCTGCACGGGGCCGCAGCCGGCAGGCGCTGCCGGGGCCGATGGCCTGGGCCTAGTTATTGAGCATCACCGGCATCACCAGCATGAGGATGTCCTCGCCGGCCTCGCCTGCCTCACCGGGGAGCAGGATGCCCGCGCGGTTGGGGGCGCTCATCTCCAGGATCACGTGCTCGGCCTCGATGTTGCTGAGCATGTCCATGAGGAAGCGCGAGTTGAAGCCGATGGTGATCTCCTCGCCGTCGTAGCTGCAGGTGAGCTTCTCGTTGGCTTCGTTGGCGAAGTCGAGGTCCTCGGCGCTCACGGCGAGCTGGCTGCCGTTGATGTGCAGCCGCACCTGGTGGGTGGTCTTGTTGGCGAAGATGCTCACCCGGCGGATGGTGCTGAGGAAGGTGCCGCGGTCGATGGTGAGCTTGTTGGGGTTGCTCTTGGGGATGACGGCCTCGTAGTTGGGGTACTTGCCATCGATGAGGCGGCACACCAGCACGGTGTTGTCGAAGCGGAAGGCCGCGTTGTTCTCGTTGAACTCCACGGTGAGGTCCGCATTGCTCGAGGCCAGGGCGTTCTTCAGCAGGTTGAGGGGCTTCTTGGGCACGATGAAGCTGGCCGACTTGGGGGCCTGCACATCGGTGCGCTTGTAGCGCACCAGCTTGTGGGCGTCCGTGGCCACGAAACGCACGTCCTCGGGGGTGAGCTCGAAGAAGATGCCGCTCATCACCGGGCGCAGATCGTCGTTGCCGGTGGCGAAGATGGTCTTGTTGATGGCCTTGGCCAGGGTGCCGGCGGGCAGGGTAAGGGCTGCGGCGCCCTCGAGCACAGGGCTCTTGGGGAACTCCGCGCCGTTGAAGCCGGTCATCTTGTACTTGCCCTGCTCGCTGTTGATCTCCACCCCGTGGTGCTTGCCGTCGATGCTGAAGGTCAGGGGTTGCTCGGAGAAGGCCTTCAGGGTGTCGAGGAGCAGGCGGGCGGGGATGGCCACGCTGCCCTTGTCCTTGGCCTCCACCGCCATGGTTGCGGTGATGGTGGTCTCCAGGTCGCTGGCGGTGACGGTGAGCTGCTTGCCGTCGATCTCGAACAGGAAGTTGTCGAGGATGGGGAGGGTGTTGCTGCTGGCGAGCACCCCTTGGAGCAGCTGCAGTTGCTTGAGGAGGGCGGTGCTGGAGACGATGAATTTCATCGGTGGATGCAGGGTTTTTTCCGGGACGCGCAAAGGTATCCGGGGGGCCTCCGGAGGCACCCCCTAGTTTTCAACAGGAACGGGGCGTTTTCCACAGCCGGGGCGGGCCCGGTGTCAGGGCAGGAAGGCCGAGGCGGGCTGCGTCATCACGTCGGTGTATTGGCGCTGCACCACCACCAGCAGGGTGTCCTGCACCAGGGCGTACATGCGCAGGGGGTCCTGCAGGGGCCGGGGCGTGTCGAAGCCGCCCTGCTCGCCTACATAGGGCATGTACCAGAGCTTCATGCGCTCCTCGGTGCCGGAGCGCGCCTTCACGCGAACCTGGAAGTTGGGGGCCACGCCCAGCAGCGAATCGCGGCTGGCGGGCTTCATGCCGCGCTCGATGTACTCGTAGTTGAACTCCTTGTAGGGAAGCAGGGCGGCCTGCACCAGCACGGTGTCCATGGGCAGGGGGCGCCCCTTCAGGTCCTGCAGGCGGGGCAGGCCGGCGTCGGGGTTCTCGATGCGGTACGAGGCGGCGGGGCGGGCCATGTGCTCCACCTCCACGCTGGCCAGGGCGTGCAGGTCGGGGAAGTGGAAGATGCGGGGGCTGCGCCAGTTGTCCACCAGGGTGGGGAAGCGGGTGTTGAGCACGCCGGTGAAGCCGCTCATGCCCATCACGAAGGGCGCGCTGCTGCGGCCCAGGCCGGGCTTCTCCAGCACCATGTAGGTGCCGAAGTGGTCCTTGGTGGCGTGCCCGATGATCCAGATCTTCTCGGGCTTGCTGCCGCCGGTGTAGATCTCCACCTTGGTGCTGGAGGCGCCCATGGTGCGGAGGGTCATCTCCTCCATGCTCTTGGGCACGGGGCTGCGCACCTCCACCCGCAGGAAGGTCTTGAGCGCTGTGGTCACCTCGGGCTGGCGGGCCATGTAAGTGCCGTTCACCGTCCAGCCGGCCGGGGTGCGGCGCAGGTCCACGCTGCGGCCCTTGCGGTCCGAGATGAAGATGCGGTCCACCCGGGCGGTGTCGGCGATGGGGAAGTCGGCGAGCACGGTGTCGAGCGTGCTGGAGGAGGAGCGGCGGCTGAGCCACCATGCGGCAGCGGCCAGGGCCGCGAGCAGGGCGATGAGGAGGAGGAGGCGTCGGTTCATGCGCAGCGTGCGGGGGGCGCGGCGTTGGCGCGGCGCCGGTGCTGGTGGTAGGCGAGGCCCAGGAGCAGGGTGAGCAGGAGCGGCACGCCCAGGTTGATGGCCTGCCAGGTGCGGCGCTCGCGCTCCACGCGCGGGGCATCGAGCTGGCGCAGGGTGATGGCGCGCGAGCGGATGCTGATGAGGCTGCGGTCGTCCAGCAGGTAGTTCATGGCGTTCATGATCAGCTCGCGGTTGCCGTAGATCTTGGCGTTGGCGTAGCGGTCGAAGCCCAGCATGTAGTACATGCCCTTGGCGGGGTCCACGCGGTTGCCGATCACGTCGCCGTCGCCGATCACGAGCTGGGCGGTGCGGGGGCTGCGCTCGCGGTAGGCCACGTTGGGGTCGCTGATGAGCGCAGTGGGCAGCCGGTCGTAGTAGGCACTCCGGAAGCTGCCCTCCAGCAGCACGGCCAGCGGCAGGTAGGGCGTGCTGCGCTTGTCGAAGCCGGGGTCCACCTCCACGATGCCCAGGCTCACCCGCACCGGGTTGCGCTGGGCGAACGACAGGGGCGAGGAGGTGAGCAGGATGGTCTTGCGTATGCTGTCGGCCCCGATGGTGTCCACGGTGCTGGCGAAGCGGAAGTGCACCGGGTCGATGTTGGCCACCACGGGGTGGGCGCTCTGGGGCACGGCCACCGGCTCGAAGTACCACGGGAAGCGCTCCAGCTTGCGCTGGTTGCCGTAGGGCTGGGTGAAGATCTCGATGGGCGCGCAGCTGCGGTCGAGCACCAGGTCCTTGTTGATGCGCGCGCCGTAGGCGAAGAGGAGCTCCTCGATGCCCAGCTCGCGGGGCGTGGCCATGCTGAACTGGTTCTTGCGCAGGCTGTCGAGGCGCGGGTCCATGGCATCGATGCACCACAGGATGCGGCCGCCGTTCATCACGAACTGGTCCAGCACGTAGCGGTCGCGGTCGCTGAACACGCTGTCGGGCTTGGCCACGATGAGCGCCTCGTAGTTGTTGGTGCGGTAGCGCATCACCTCGTTCTTCGAGCTCAGGGCGTCGATGCGGCCGTCGATGCGCACGCGTGATACGTCGTAGAGGGCGCTCAGCGCGTTGCTGATGTCGGCCGTCTCCAGCTCGGAGAGCTCGCCGTGCCCCTCGAGGAAGGCGATGCGGGGCCGCTGCCGCGTGGTGGCCTGCCGGAAGGCGCTGGCCAGCTCGTACTCCAGGTTGGTGATGGACCGCGCCACGATGTCGGCATCGGGAGTGCGCAGCTGGGTCTTCAGCAGCTGCACGGCCACGGTCTTGTCGCGGTAGGTCACCAGCGCGCCGGGGAAGACGATCTTCTCGCTGAAGCCGCCCTTCTCCTTGATGCGGATGCTGCTGTAGGTGAGGCCCTGGCCCTGCAGCTGGTCGTACACCTCGCGCCGCGTCTTGTCGTCGGGGCTGGCGCTGGGGTCCACGAAGCTGTAGTGGATGCGGTCGGGGTTGGCGGCGCGCATCTCGTCGAGCACATCGCGCGTGGCGCGCTCCAGCTGCTTGAGGTCGGCGGGCAGCTCGCCGGTGAGGTACACCTTCACGTACATCACGTCCTCCAGCCCCGCCACCAGCTCCTTGGTGGCGGGGGTGAGGGTATAGCGCTGCTCGCTGGTGAGGTCCACCCGCACCCGGGCGAAGGAGGCGATGAAGAGCACCAGGCCTACGATGCCGATGCCGATGAGCAGCTCGGTGAGGTCGGTGAGGCGCTTGCTGCGCAGGGCGGATTTCGGGCTCATCCTACCAGGTGCGGCTTTGCAGCGCTGCCCGGGTGAGCAGCAGGAAGATGGTGATCACGCCCAGGTGGTAGAGCACATCGCCCAGGTCGAGCACGCCGCGGCCGAGGCTCTGGTAGTGCTGCTGGATGCCGATGGCCTTGATGGGGCCCTCGAGGCCGCCCATCACGTCGAAGCTGGCGATGAGGTCGAAGCCCAGGTAGAGGAAGAAGCAGAGGAAGACGGCGATGAGGAAGGCCACGATCTGGCTGTCGGTGAGGGCCGAGGCGAGCAGGCCGATGGCGGCGAAGCAGGCACCCAGCAGGAAGAGGCCGATGTAGGAGCCCCAGGTGGCGCCGGCGTCCACCCCGCCGATGAAGAGCATCCAATGCACCACGGCGCGGAAGGCGATGGCCCAGCCGAGCACCGCCAGCGCACGGGTGAGCCAGCCGGTGCGGCTCCAGCCGCGGCTCCGCCCCCGGCGAACAAGCAGCCAGGCGCACGCGCCGGCATTCAGCGCCGAGAGGAGGTGCCAGAGCCAGATGCGCCAGCTCACCGAACCGGGGGGCACGGCGGTTACCGCGGTGGAGAGCTGGTCCACGCTCCACACGTACACCAGGGTGGGCAGCAGCGCCACGCCCAGCAGCAGCACGGCGGCGGTGTACTTGGCCAGCACGATCTGCAGCTCGCTCAGGGGCTTGGTGAGCAGCACCTCGATGGTGCCGGTGCGCTTCTCCTCGCTGAAGCTGCGCATGGTCACCGCCGGCACCAGGAAGAGGAAGACCCAGGGGGCGACGAAGAAAAGCGGGCCAAGGTCAGCGAAGCCGCTGTCCAGGATGTTGTCCGGGAACACCCAGAGGAACAGCCCGGTGAGCAGCAGGAACACCGCGATCACGATGTGGCCGATGAGCGAGCCGAGGAAGCCCCGGACCTCTTTGCGGATGAGCGCCAGCATGCCTGAGATGGGCGGCCAAGATAGCGGGCGCTGCGCGGGTGCCGAGTGCCGTTGCCTGTGCCGCAGGCGCGTTGCCCGGCAGCGCTCAGAATTCGATCACCGTCTTGCGCTCCTTGCGGGGCTTCTTGGGGATCTTCTCCGCGTCGGTGTTGCAATAGTTGCGCACGATGAACTGGGCGTCCTTGTCGCCCAGCTCGGCGCTGCGCCGGTAGTCGGGGCAGGCGGCATCCTTGTCGCCCTTCTGGTAGTGGCAGTCGGCCCGGTAGAAGTGGGCTGTGCGGCGCTCGGGGTCGTCGGCGTCGATCACGCGGGTGAAGGTGGCGATGGCCTCGTCGTAGGCCTGATGCTCGAATTGCAGCACGCCCAGGCTCATCCAGCCGCCGGGGATGTCGGGGTTGATGCGCAGCGCGGCCTGCAGGTCGGCGATGCCGGCGGCCTCCTTGTACTGCTCCCCGCGCACCACGCCGCGCAGGAAGAGTGCGTCGGCGTGGTCGCCCTTCAGCTTCACGGCGCGCTCCAGGCTCTTCATGGCCCCGTCGTTGTTGCGGCCCATGTAGTCGGCGCAGGCGCGATTGTACCAGGCGTCGGCATCGTTGGGGTCCAGGTTCAGGGCGAGGTCGCAGTCGCGCACGGCCTCGCGCAGGTTGCCTTGGGTGATGTGCACGGCGGAGCGGCTCACGAAGAGGCGCGGGTCGTCCGGGTCCTGCTTCTCGGCCCGGGCATAGTCCATGAGGGCGCCGTGGAAGTTGCGCTGCCGCTGCTTGATGTCGCCGCGGAGCTTGAGGGCGCCATCGAGGCCCTCCTCCATGCGGAGGGCGCTGTCGGCATGTGCCAGGGCGGCCTCCAGGGCGCCGGAGCCGTACGCGGCGCGGGCGGCATCCAGGTGGTCCTGGGCGGAGCGCTGCGCCAGCAGCGTGCAGGGGAGGAGCAGGAGGGCCGAGAGAAGGGTCCGGGTCATGGGGGTGCGTGAGGGTGGAAGGGGCCGACTGCGAAGATCGTGCAAAGGCGGTGCCTTACGGCAGCAGGTGCGCGCGCTCCACGGTCCAGGCCTCGGTGGGCGCGGCGAAGAGCGGCTTCACCGTGGGCCACACCTCGCTGAAGACGGCACTGGTGCGGTAGCGTTCCAGGTCGTCCGGGCCGTCCCAATGGCTGTAGGTGAAGAATACGCGCGGGTCGGCCGTGTCGTGCAGCAGCTCCAGGTGGCGGCAGCCGGGGAAAGCGCGGATGCGGCCCTTCCAGCCCTCGAAGAGCTGCTGGAAGCGGCCGATGTGCTCCGGGGCGAAGGTCATCTTGACGATGCGGACGATCATGGTGCGGGCGAAATTACCGGCCGCGCGGCCCGGAGGGCCGGCCGGCGGCCACCCCCAGCCCGAAGAGCGCGAGGTCGTACTTCACCGGATCGCGGGCATCGAAGGCGCGCAGGGCATCCGTGAGCTCCTCCACCGCCTTCCAGTCGTCCTGCTTGCGCACGAGCAGCCCCAGCTCGCGCCCCACGCGGCCGGAGTGCACGTCAAGCGGCATCATCAGCTCGCCGGGCGCGATGCGCCGCCACAGGCCCAGGTCCACGCCGCGGTCGCCGGGGCGCACCATCCAGCGCAGGAACATGTTGATGCGCTTGGCGTTGCTGCCTTTCAGCGGGTCGGCCACGTGCTTCTCGGTGCGAGCCTGGTGCCGGGGCTCGAAGAAGCGTTGCTTGAAGCGGTGTATGGCCTGGTCCATCGGTCCCGGACGCCCCTCGTCGAGGAAGGCGTCCTCCAGCCCGCCGTAGGTCGTGTACACATGGCGCAGCCCCTTCACGAAGTGCGTCAGGTCGATGCTGTTGAAGGTGCGGTGCACGAAGCCCTCCACGCGTCGCAGTTCGGCGGGGGAGGCGTTCATCACGAAGTCGTGGGGCGCTTCGTCCATCAGCTGCACCAGCTTCCAGGCGTTGGCGATGATGGTCTTGCGCTGGCCCCAGGCGATGGTGGCGGTGAGGAAGCCGATGACCTCCGCATCGGCGCGGCGGCTGAATGCTCGCGGCAGCTGGATGGGATCGTCGGCGATGAAGCCCGGCTGCGCGTAGCGCTCGTAGGCTTCATCGAGCAGCGCCTGCATCGCCGTGCGTGATCGCATGGCGCGAAGGTCGCGCTCACTTCTTGAGCCGCACCTGCCAGCCGAGGCCTGCGCCGACCACGAATTCATCCAAGGGGACGGCAGCGCTGTACGGGCCGGTGTAGTTCCCGTGGATGTAGCGCGCATCGATGAAGAACTGGAAGTACTCCCACACGGAGAAGGTGAGGCCCGAGCAGAGCGCGATGTTGGGAATGGCGCGCACGGGTGCGACCTCCTCAGGTGCGAAGATGCCTTGCCGCGGCCGCGTGAAGGAAAGGCCGGGCTCGAAGCCCAGTGCCAGGTCGAGACGGCCGACCACCCAGTGGTAGAAGGGGCCGGCGGCGATCTGATGGTTCTGGTCGAGCAGCGGCGTTTGCTGCTGCGCATCCACGTACCAGAGCAGCTCGCCGCGGAAGCTCATGCGCGCATCGGTGAAGAGCTCGGCCTTGCCCACCAGGTAGATGTTGGTGATGGGGTGCTGCGACATGAATCCCGGGCTGATGGCGCCCGAGCCGCGCAGCAGCCAGGGCGAAGGGGCGGGAGCCGTCTCCTGGGCCGCTGCATGCAGCCCCTGCGCCACGGCGATCAGCAACAGCATGCGCCTCACCATGCGTCGAGGAGCTTGTAGTTGAAGCTGAGGTGCAGCAGCAGGTGGCCCTCCAGGCTGCCGCCCTTCTCCTGATGGAAGTGGACTTCGCCATCATGCTCCTCGGCATGCACGTCGGTGCCGAGGTGCGACATGTACTGCACCACGGTGCTGATGTCCCAACGGGGAGTGAGGTTGAAGTGCGCGCCCAGCCCGGCCTGCACGGCGCTGCTCCACCGTTCGGCCTGGTTCGCGGGGTCGTTGTTCGCGCGTTGCCGGGTGTAGTCGAAGCAGTGGCCGGCGAGCACGTAGGGCTGGAAGAAGGGCTGCGCGGGACGCGACGCCCGCAGGTAGTACAGCGCGCTCCAGCCGATGTGCTGGTCGATGCGATGGGCGCCGGTGCCTGCGGGCCCCGCCAGGTAGTCGTAGAACCAATCGGTGTTGACGCGCTCGCTGAGCCGGATGCGGAACTGCCCCCCCGTGCCCAGGCCCGGAGCGCCGCCATGGCCATCGTTGAAGAGGCTGATGGCGCTGCGCCCGCCCAAGGACAGCGTGCCGCCCGGCCCGCCCCGGGGCTTCAGCGGCTGGCCGTGCGCCGCAAGGGCGATGGAGCAGCAGGCGATCCCGATGGCGCGGCGCATGCCCGATGAACGCACCGGGCGCACGGCTTCGTATCAGCGCTGCGGCATGGCGAAGCTCGGCAGCTCGATCACTTGGTAGCCGCTCAGGTCGAAGAGGCTGTCGTCCACCTTGCCGGCCACCAGGTCCTTGACGTAGCAGACCACGCGTTCCTGATCCTTCACCGGCACCCACTCGAATTCGAGCGGGAAGCCCTCCAGATGAGGATGCCCCTTCAGGCTCTGCTGGCCGGCGCGCTGATCGAGGCTCCGCGCCATGTCGGCGAATGGCCCTTTCAGCCCCATGGCGATCCAGCCGGTCCATGTGCCTTCCTTGCTGGTGGCGATCACCTTGGTGCAGGTGTGGCCTTCAATGGTCCGTGTCTCCTTGGTCACCGTCACTGTGGGCTTGTCACCGCGCTCCGCCTCATCGTCGGCCATGGCGGCCAGGTCGGGCATGCGCATCTTCATGGCGGTACGGTTGCCCTGCCCGTCGTCAACGATGGTGTAGGTCCAATCGCTCCGCAGGTCGGTCAGCATCCTCATGGTCTCCTTCTGCCCCGGCACCATCACCTGGTAGAGCGTCATGTCGGGCCGGCTCCAATAGAGCAGGTTCATCGGGCTGTTCCGGTCCTCCTTGCCGTTGCGGAAGAGGTGCGTCTCCATGCGGAAGCTGCCCGTGAAGGCATTGGTGGCCTGCGGTGCCGAGGGGCTGCGTGGCACGGAGGCGGTGGTGGAAGAAAGGGCACCGGTCAAGGCGATGCTGAGCAGCAGGGTGCGCATGGTGGCTGGATTGGGCGCTGAAGGTAACCCGTCGCGGCGCAGGGCGTCCGGCGGATCCATGCCTCGCCGCCGCTTCTCCAAGCACGAAGGGAGCATGCCTGCGCGACTGGGCTGAATCCCCGATTCAACGGAAGCTCGCCGGAGTGATGTGGAACGCCTTCGGGTCCCTGTCGCCGGGCTTCAGCTCCAGCACGCGCATGGTCATCGTTTCCTCGTTCCTGTAGCGGTAAGTCACCTCCAGCGGCATGCCAGGTCGCGTGCTGGCGATCATGGGGCCGCGCAGCAGCACCTCCACACCGCCCCAGCTCTTGCGCGCGCCCAGCACATCGTGGAAGAGTGAAGGGGTCTTCGCGTCCACCCACGACTCGCGCCGACGGTCGGGCTCCTGCAGCAGGCGGTGCTGCGCGTTGCGTCCCAGGAGCTTGCGCGTATCGGCCAGCACGCTGTCCCGGGTGGCGGGTGGGAATGGTGAAGCGAAGCGGCTGTCCAGCGTTCGCGTCACTGACCGAAGCTCCCCACCGACCATCAGGTAGTTCGTTTCCGTGCCGGCCCGGCGGTCGATCACGGTGGCATAGGTGTGCTCGGTGTGTTCCGGTTGCTCGTCGCGGCCGATGACCACCATGCGGTCGGCCGTGCTGGCGTACCGCACGGTCCACGTGGTGGTCTTGTCACCGCGCAGGCTGGTGAACTGCATGGTGGCGGTACCGATGAAGCGGTTCGTGGTGGCCTTCATCAGGGAGTCCATCGCTGGTTCGAGCTTGAAGACGGGCGGCGCGTAGGTTGCTCCACTGGCGGGCGCGATCTCTTCCACCGCAACGGGTGCTTCGGCTACTTCAACAGCCACGTCATCGCCGCGCATGATGTCCTCCACAGTGATCTCCCGCACCTGTATTTCCGGCACCTCGACCTCCCGGCCACGCCGGCGCCGCTCCCGCAAGCGCTCGTCCCGCACGATGCACTTGCTCAGGTCCACCACGGGCGGTTTGGCCTTGCCGGGTTTGTAGCTGGTGAGCTGCGTGCCCATCACGGCCATCGGCATCGGCTTGTCCGCCACGCCGAAGAACATCAGGTCCTTGAACTGCTGGCCGATGCGCTGCACCAGCCAGTTCCGCATGTCGAAGACGGGGTTCACCACGCTGTCCTGCGGGAACCAGAAGAAGTGGAGGTAGCGCTCCGGCGCAGTGTGCAGCTCGCACTTGCGCCCCAGGATGGTCTGGTAACGTCCTTGCGGGGCGAACTCCAGCTCCAGTCCGCGCCCGAACTCGTTGAGCCCGACCGTTTCCAGGCTCGCGATCTCCAACTTGGGGATCACGTGGCCGTGCCCTTCGTTGCGCGACACCATCACCACATCAGCATCAAGGTCAACGGCGTAGAAGATGGTGCCCTCGTCCTCCGGGTCGTTCAGTTGCAGCACGGCGCGCCGCGCATCGGCCCAATAGCTGTACTTCGCCACGCGCAGGGTGGTGTCGCTGTGCTCGTCGATGTACCGGGTCGGGGTCTCGGCAGTGAGCTTACCGATGAAGCGGTTGTCGGGAATTCCGCGGTCCACCGGAGCCGGCGAGTAGGCGAGGGGCAGGCTGTCGGGCGGCAGGTTGCCGAGGTAGGCGCGCATCCAATCGGGCAGCCGGCCAGTGCCGCTGTTGTTGATCCAGGCCAACCGCTGTTCCACCAGCCTTGCGCCGGTCATAGGTAGTTCCGGCATCGGCACACGACCGGGCGTGATCGCGATGAATTCCATGCCCCCCGCAGGCGGGCCGTACTCATGCTTGCTCCACGTGACGCGCAGTGCAGCACCTGCGTGCCTGTCGGCGAAGGCGATGAGGTGTTCGAGGTCGCCTTCGGTCAACCAGCGTGCCCAAACCCTCAGGTCGCTGAACAGCTTCGGATGCGCGGTGGTGGTCCAATACCACGAGCTGTCCCGTTCGTTGCTCGTGCCCCAGTGCTCGCGGCAGGTGTGGCCCACGATCTCCGCAGTACGGCCTGTGGCGGTGAGGCTGTCGTTCCAGATGTCATGGAAGTAGCCGGCCTGCGGGATGTACAGGTCCTCCACCTTGGCACCGACCTGCTGACCACCCCATCGGGCCTCCATCTTCACGTTGTGCTGCAGGTCCAGCAGGGTGGCGCGTTGCAGGGTGTAGGGACCGGTCAGTTCGCGCAGTACCACGCGGTGGGCATCGCCCCAATACTCGATCCGGCGGCCGCCTCTGACCTCCACGGTCCAGGTGCCGATGAAGGCGTTGGTGTGCAGGTGGGTACCGGCAGGCTTCATCGGCTTATCCGCCTTCTCCCCAGTCACCAGTTCCGCCATCCATCCGGGAAGCGTGGCGAGGTCTACCGGCAGTGCGGGTTGGGCGGCATGCGATAAGGAAAGGCAAAGTGCCAGAGCGAGAAGCAGCGAACGCATGGGGTGGGGGCGGTCGGGATGATTCAGATCACCCCGTCCTTCATCACCAGCTTCCGGTCCGCCATGTCGGCCAGTTCCTCGTTGTGCGTCACGATCACGAAGGTCTGGCCCAGCTCCTTGCGCAGGTCGAAGAAGAGCTGGTGCAGCTCCCGGGCGTGCGCGCTGTCGAGGTTGCCGCTGGGCTCATCGGCCAGCACCACGCTGGGGCTGTTGAAGAGCGCCCGGGCAACGGCCACGCGCTGCTGCTCGCCGCCGCTGAGCTGCGTGGGCTTGTGGCCCTTGCGGGGCAGCACATTCAGGCGTGCCAGCAGTTCCTCGGCGCGCGGCGCGCATTCGCCCTTGCTCTTGCCCGCGATCAGCCCCGGCATCATCACGTTCTCCAGCGCCGTGAACTCAGGCAGCAGGTGGTGGAACTGGAACACGAAGCCGATGTGGGCGTTGCGGAAAGCCGAGAGGGCGTTGGACCCCAGACGGGTGGTCTCTTCGCCGTTGATCCGCAGGGTGCCGGAGTCCGCACGCTCCAAGGTGCCCAGGATCTGCAGCAGAGTCGTCTTGCCCGCGCCGCTGGCCCCCACGATGCTCACTACCTCGCTCTTGGCCACTTGGAGGTCGACACCCTTCAGCACCTCCAGCGCGCCGTAGCGCTTGCGTATCCCCGCCGCTTCGATCATGCCGTAAAGGAAACCACCGCGCGCGAACCGTGGCAGGGGCTACTTTCGCCCCGCGAAAACGACCCACCCGCAATGAACCTGCACGAGTACCAAGGCAAGAGCATCCTCGCCCAATACGGAGTCCGCATCCAGCGCGGCCACGTCGCTTACAACGCCGATGAGGCGGTGGATCAGGCCAAGCGCCTCAGCCAGGAGACCGGCACCAAGTTCTGGGTGGTGAAGGCCCAGATCCATGCGGGCGGACGCGGCAAGGGCGGTGGCGTGAAGCTCGCCAAGAGCATCGATGAGGTGCGCGAGAAGGCCGGAGCCATCATCGGCATGCAGCTGATCACCCCGCAGACCCCGCCCCAGGGCAAGAAGGTGCACAAGGTCCTCATCGCCGAGGACATGTACTACCCCGGCGCCAGCGAGACCAAGGAGTACTACATGAGCGTGCTGCTCGACCGCGCCAGCGGGAAGAACATCATCATGTACAGCACCGAGGGCGGCATGGACATCGAGGAGGTGGCCGAGAAGCACCCGGAGAAGATCTTCAAGGAGGTGGTGGACCCCCGCGTGGGACTGCGCCCCTTCCAGTGCAACAAGGTGGCCACCAACCTGGGCTGCACCGGCAACGCGAAGAAGGAGATGGTGAAGTTCGTGGCCGCGCTCTACAAGGCCTATGAGGGCTGCGATGCCGCCATGTTCGAGATCAACCCCGTGCTGAAGACCAGCGATGACAAGATCGCTGCAGTGGACGCCAAGGTGCGGCTCGACGGCAACGCCCTGTACCGCCATCCGGACTACGTGGAGATGCGCGACAAGACGGAGGAGGACCCCATCGAGGTGGAGGCCGGGGAGGCCGGCCTGAACTACGTGCGCCTGGATGGCAACGTGGGCTGCATGGTGAACGGTGCCGGCCTGGCCATGGCCACCATGGACATCATCAAGCTCAGCGGTGGCGAGCCGGCCAACTTCCTCGATGTGGGCGGTACGGCGGATGCGGCGCGGGTGGAAAAGGCCTTCCGCATCATCCTGAAGGACGAGCGGGTGAAGGCGATCCTGGTGAACATCTTCGGGGGCATCGTGCGCTGCGACCGCGTGGCCCAGGGCATCGTGGACGCCTACAAGAACATCGGCGACATCAAGGTGCCGATCATCGTGCGCCTGCAGGGCACCAACGCCCAGGAGGCCAAGGACCTGATCGACAAGAGCGGCCTGAAGGTGCTGAGCGCCGTGGCGCTGCAGGAGGCGGCGGATCGGGTGAAGGAGGTGCTGGCGTAAAGCCGCGCCGAATCCTCTGGCGGCATGATCGGGGTCGCTATCACCTGTTGCCCGGCGTTCTGTGGCTTCATGAAGTGGCTCAGGAACGACCATCTGCTCTTGGTCTTGCTCGTATCGACCGGTGCATTGGCGGTCGTCGGGATCATCGGGCGCGTGCCGGAGAACCTACGGCTGAACACGTGGGATGGGCTTCTCGGGCCGTTCTCCTATGTAGCCTGCTACGCTTCATTTCGATACCTGTACAAGCGCGTATTTCGCCGCGAGCCGACTTATAATCGCGGTGCTTGGTATGATTGGCATGAGGGGCGTAGCCAGGACTGGTGCGATGTGGCGGTCCATGTGCTGCCCTTGATGATCGCACTCGCAGTACCTGTTCTCCTGACAACGTTCCTGGGCTAGGTCAGGCCTTGCCGTGGAACCTGGTCTTGCGAAACGGGCCCGATGCCTTCGCAGGGTCTCCTGCAGAGGACCCTGCAACCCTCACCCCACCAAGCGCCGGATGATCTCCCGCACCGGCTCCACCTTCTTGGTGTGCTGGATGCTGGGGCCGGCCACCCACACGGTCTTGTAGGTCACCTGCTGGGCCGCCACCTCCGTGGCCTTCATGCCGATGTAGAAGCGGAGCATCTTCACCCACTTCTTCAGGCGCTTGTTCTTGTTCAGTAAGCGCTCCAGCCAAGGGGAACGCAGCCCCACCTTCTGCACGTAGGGTGTGTTGATCACCGTGCACGGCGTGCCGCTGATGCGCTCGGTGAGCACGATATCCTTGGCGTCATACTGCACGCAGGCCTGCTTGTAGTCGTCCGTGATGGGGGCTTCCACCGAGGCGATGAAGGGACTGCCCACCGACACGCCCTCTGCGCCGTAGCTCAGCATCCGGTCCATCTCCGCCTTGTTGCCCACCCCACCGGCCGAGATCACCGGAATGGTGCAGTGCTTCTTCAGCAGCTCGATGAGGTCCTTGGGCGGGATGTTGCCCCGGTGGCCACCCGCCTCGTTGTTCACGGCGATCACCGCATCGGCCCCCAGGGCTTCCACCTTCTGGGCGAACCGCAGGTCCGTGACATCGCAGAAGACCTTGATGCCCGCCTTGTGCGCCGCGTTGATCGCGGTCTCCGGACTGCCGAGCGAAGTGATGATGAAGTCGCAGCCTTCCGCGCAAAGGACCTCCAGCTGCTTGGCAGCCTTGGGGTTGCTCTTGTTCACGATGAGGTTGAAGCCATAGGCGCCCTTGCCGCACTCCGCCTTGGCGGCCTTCAATTCGCGGCAGGCGGCCCGCAGTTCCTCCAGGGTGCGGTAGTTCAGCGCCGGGATGCAGCCCGCCACGCCGCAGCGCAGGCCCTCCTTCACCATGGCCGTGTTGGAGACCAGGAACATCGGGGCCATGATGAGCGGGTGCTCCAACCGGAGCATGTCGGTAAGGCGGGTGCGCATGGTTCCTAGAGCGGTGAAGCCTTCAGCGGATCACGATGGATGCTCGACGCTGTCGATCAATGCGGAGCCGCTCACCTGCCGCCCTCCGCCAGCCGCCGCTCCAGCTCGGCGATGCGCTGCTCCTGCTCCTTCACCACCTGCAGCAGCAGAACGGCCAAGCGGTCGTAGTGAACGCTGTAGGCCTCGGTGCGGCTGGGGTCCACGAGTTCGCGGCCCTGCGCATCGGTGGCGGGGATGCCGCTGTCGTCCGTCCAGGTGCGGGCAGGGCCGTACACCACGAGCTGGGGCAGCACCCGTTCCACCTCCTCGGCGATGAGGCCCACCTCGTGGCCTCCGCCCAGCGCCGGCTTCAGATCGTACTCCACCGGTCGCAGCGCGAAGAGCCGCTCCTTGTCCACGTGCAAGGGGGCCACATTGGTCTTCACGCGCAGGGTGCTGCTCTGCGGCCGCAGCTCGCCGCTGCTGGTGCGCACCATCACTGTGCCTGTGCCGCTGGTGCTGCTGCCCTGCACGAAGCGGGCGTTGGTCTCGATGTTCCCGTTGGCCAGCAGGCCGCCGCTCGCCGGGCTGCTGGTGGTGCCCACGCGCAGGCCATTGGTGAAGTAGCCCTGGCCGTCCACCTGCAGGTCGTAGCTGGTGCTGGTGGTGCCGCCCACGCGCAGCCGCCCGGCGATGTTGCTGGTGGTGGTGCTGCCTTCCGCCAGGAAGCCGCCGCTTCCGATGGTGAGGTCGAAGCTGCTGCTGGGCGAGGTGGTGCCGATCCCAACGCGGTCCGTGCTCGTCACCCACACGGCGTCGGTGCATTCCCATCCGCCGCTGCCGGTGCCGCGGATGGTGTGGTTGGTGTTGAAGCTCGTGCTGCAGTCCACCGTGGTGCCGCCACTGCCGCTCACCGTGCCGGGAACCCACGCGCTGCCGTTGAAGAGCAGCACATTGTTGACCGCCGGGGCATTGCCGCTCACGGGGATGTTGAGCAGCGCGTTGGCGTTCCAGATCGGCGAGTTGGACAGGGCGTTGAGGGTGTTGCCGCTCCAGCTGAGGCCCGTGCCCGCCGTGAAGGTGCCCCCGCCACTGCCTGCCGTGGCGGCATGCAGCGCATAGGGCACGCTGAGCAGCTGGCTGGTGCCTGTGATGGTGTAGCTGGTGCCGCCGTTGGGGTCGGCCTCGGTGCGCAGCCAGTAGCTGCCGGCGCCCCAGTTGATGCTCGCGAAGCTGCCGCTCACGGCGGCGCCGCCGCCAACCTCCACGGTGAGCAGGCCATTGTCGTTGGTGATGCCGTTGTGGGTCTCCACATACACCGGCGTGCCATTGGCGCTTCCTTGCAGGATGCTCACCCGCATGCCCACAGGGGCGTTGGTCACCAGGGCGTCTGCGGCATTGCGCACCACGGCCTGGTAGCTGAGGCGCTGCGGGGCCTGGGCGCAGAGGGCAGTCGCGAGAAGCAGCGCGGAGGGAAGGGTGAAGGGCTTCATCATGGGGGAGCGGGGTGGGTGCGGATCAGTGTTTCACGATTCTGAAGGTGCGCAGCGGGCCTGTGGGGCCCAGCACGCCAAAGAGGTAGGTGCCCGCTGCGCGGCCGGCCATGGGGATGCGCGTGCGGTCGGTGGTGATGCGGTCTTCCGCGAGCAACTGGCCGGCGGCATCATGCAATTGGTAGCGCAGGGGCTTGGGGAGGTCGCCAGCCGCGGTCAGTTCAAGGTCCTCGGCGGTGGGATTGGGCCAGGCAGCGAGCGTGAATCCATCGGCCCGCTCGCCCATGCCGGTGGTCACGCTGATCTCGTACGGCTGCTGCACGCCCTGCGCCAATGAAACGGCCGCGCCGGCAAGGGTGATGCAGGCGGGCTGGCCCACGGTGTAGCTCATGCTTCCACCGGCTCCGCCGGCGTCGCCGCCGGTGGCCACACTGGCCTGCTGAGCATGGAGGACGTGCGCGGCCAGGACGAGTGGGAGGAAAGTGAGGCGGAGCATGGGAGCGGCTTGCTCCGCCAAGCTAATGACCAAGCGGTGAACACGCATGATGGGTCAATGCCCGTGTGACCGGCGACTGCGCGCCTGATGGCCTGCAGCCTCTTCAGGCGGAGGTGCGGCCGTTCGCGCAGCGAGGGTGACGCGGCTGGGATGCCTTGCGCGCCACAAGGTCCATCATGGCATTTCCCTCCGTCCTCCGGTTATCCGATGCACCGGACAGTAATGAACTGCTGCTTTGCCTTCGGACTGCATTCCAGTTCATGCCTGTTGATGAGGCGGGTGAGGTCCGCCCTTGGATCAGCTGGGCATCGCGTCCAAGGCCCCGTCCTTTGCAGCATCTTCGCTTCCATCCATGAACCTCCTTCTGCTCCATGGCGCCCTCGGTACACGCGAACAGCTTGCCCGGCTGCGCGAGGCACTGCCCGGTGTACGCACCCATGCCCTCGAGTTCCGCGGCCACGGCGAAAGGCCCATTCCGGAGGAGGGCCTTTCCATGGAGGATTTCCTTGGCGACATCCATGATGCGCTCGATGAGGCAGGGTGGAGCGAGGCGCACCTGTTCGGCTACAGCATGGGCGGTTATGCGGCGCTGCTGTACGCCAGCCGCTTCCCGGAGCAGGTGAGGTCGGCGGTGACGCTCGGTACCAAGGTCAAGTGGGACCGCCAGGGCCTGGATCGCGAGCGGCGGATGCTGGACCCGCAGAAGATGCAGGAGAAGGTGCCGCAATTCGCCATGCAGCTTCAGCATGCACATGGCCCGGCGCGGTGGGAAGGCCTGTTGCGCGCTACGGCCGCGTTGATCACCGGCCTGCATGAGCGTCCGCTGCTCACGCCCGAGGTGCTCGGCACCATCACGGCACCAGCGCTGCTCTGCGTGGGCGACCGCGACCGCACGGCCGTGCCCGAGCATACCCTCGAGGCCGCCCGGCACATGCCCCAGGCCGGTGCCTTGGTGCTGCCCAATACCCAGCATCCCTTCGATGCCGTTGACCTGGACGTGCTGCTGCCGCACCTGCGCGCTTTCTGGGGGCTGGCGGTGGGGGCCTGATCAACGGCTCCACCCCCGCACCACGAGGTAGTACCTCCGGTGCTCGGCACCGACCTGCACCTGTTCCGTGCGCAGCACCCCCTGTGCCGCGACCTTCCTCCTGTTCCGCAAGGCGCGGCGCACCTCCACGTTCAACTGCTTCTCCGGCGGTGCGAACGCTTCGCCCATGCTGTAGCTGCCCAAGCGCACGGTATCACCCGGGGCCAGGGTGTGCTCGCTATCCTTCAAGGCAGGCGAGGGGTGCAGCGCCTTCACCCTGGCCTTGCCCGCCTGCCGTGTGGCATTCACCAGGAAGACCTCGTTGACGAAGAGCCGCTGGCATGGGGGAGGGCTCGGTTCCACAAGGCCCGGCTGGCCCGGTTCGCGCGGGTCGCTGGGGTTGGGCGGAAAGGTGCGCGGCGGCATGGTGAGCCGCGGGAGGGGGCCATAGTCATCACGGCCTTCCTCCCAGAAGCCCGTCCGGTTGCCCTCTTCGTCGAAGGTGGTGGTGCTCCTGTGCCATTGGATGCCGCCATCGGCCGCATCGCTCGTCTCCGCCTTGCTCACCGCGCCATTGGGGTGGTAGCTGAAGCGGACCGATGCATGCCCAGCGAATCGCCTGGTCTGACCCTTGAAGATCACCGCGCCGCTCTTCGTGTAGGCCCAGCTGCGGCCCCAGCGGTCGTCCTTGTCGCGCCACTCCTTCGTGCTCACCTGGCCGCTGGTGAAGTAGCGCACCACCACGGTGCCCGTGTCGGTGCTGAAGGTGCGCTCCTTCGGCTGGGCCGCAGCCGCGGTGGCGAGCAGCAGGAGCAGGGGCAGGGAGGATCGGCGCATGCCAGGTCTTCAGCCAAAGTTCGGGCCAACCCTTCGCATCTTCGCGCTCCCCCGACACCGATCCATGGCCAAGCCGAAGAGGATACAGAAACTGCTCGTCGCCAACCGCGGCGAGATCGCCCTGCGCGTGATGCGCTCGGCCCGCGAGATGGGCATCAGCACCGTTGCCGTATATTCCGAGGCCGATCGGACCGCGCCCTTCGTCCGCTTCGCCGACGAGGCCGTGTGCATCGGGCCTCCGCCCAGCAAGGAGAGCTACCTGGTGATCGACAAGCTCGTGAAGGTCTGCAAGGACCTCAAGGTCGATGCGGTTCACCCCGGCTACGGCTTCCTGAGCGAGAACGGGGCGTTCGCCCGTGAGCTGGAGAAGGCTGGTGTCGTCTTCGTGGGCCCCTCGCCCCATGCCATGAAGGTGATGGGCGACAAGCTGGCCGCCAAGGAGGCCGTGAAGAAGTTCGGCGTGCCCTTGGTGCCCGGCACGGAGGGGGCCGTGAGCGGGCTGGAGGAGGCGATCGCGGTGGCCAAGAGCATCAAGTTCCCCATCCTCATCAAGGCCGCGGCCGGCGGAGGGGGCAAGGGTATGCGCGTGGTGGAGAAAGAGGCCGACCTGAAGGAGGGCCTGGAGCGAGCCATCAGCGAGGCCACGAATGCCTTCGGCGATGGCAGCGTGTTCATCGAGAAGTACGTGGCCGGTCCACGCCACATCGAGGTGCAGGTGATGGCCGATACCCACGGCAACACCTGCTACCTCTTCGAGCGGGAGTGCAGCGTGCAGCGCCGCCACCAGAAGGTGGTGGAGGAGGCTCCCAGTGCCGTGCTCACCCCGGAGCTGCGCAAGCGTATGGGAGAGGCTGCCGTGTCCGTGGCCAGGAGCGTGGATTATGTCGGCGCAGGCACCGTGGAGTTCCTGCTCGATGAGGGCGGCGATTTCTACTTCATGGAGATGAACACGCGCTTGCAGGTGGAGCACCCGGTGACGGAGATGATCACCGGTCTCGACCTGGTGAAGCTGCAGATCCGCGTGGCGGAAGGGGAGAAGCTGCCCTTCACGCAGGAGGATCTGCGGATCAATGGACACGCGATCGAGGTACGCGTCTATGCAGAGGACCCGATGAACAACTTCCTCCCGGACATCGGAAGGCTCAGCACCTACCGGCCCCCGCAAGGACCCGGTGTCCGGGTGGACGATGGCTTCGAAGAGGGGATGACCATCCCCATCCACTACGACCCCATGATCGCCAAGCTGATCACCCATGGGGCCACCCGTGAGGAGGCCATCAGCCGCATGGAACGGGCCATCGATGACTATGCCATCACCGGGGTGGAGACCACCCTGCCCTTCTGCCGATTCGTCATGGGGCATGGCGCTTTCCGCAGCGGCGGGTACGACACCCATTTCGTCCGCGACCACTTCCGTCCCGAGGTCCTGGAGGGCTTGACACCGGATGAGGCGGCAGCGGCGGCCCTGGTGGCGGCTGTGACGCATGCCGCATCACGGCCATCTGCTCCGGTTGCGGCTGCGAGTGCCCCAAGTCCCTGGAAACTAAGCAGACGCTGAGGGGGTATAAGGGAATATCGGCACGGGATCGGCGTTGTAGCTTCGCTGTAGCGCATCCCCGCGCCGCTGTCCCATGCGTCTCCCCCATATCCTGCTGATTGCCCTGCTGACCGCGCCGGCCGCCGCTTCGGCACAGGTGGAGCATCAGCGCACCGTGCACCGGGCGGTGATCATCGGCGGGGATACCGTGCCGGTGATCGATCTGGGTCCTGCAGTGGTGGAGACCCGCTGGACGGCGCGTGACCGGCGGCAGGCCGAGCGGTATGACAAACTCACCCGCAACGTCATCAAGGTCTACCCCTATGCACGGCTCACCGGTGACCTGCTCCGCGAGTATGAGCATGACCTGGCGCGCATCGCCAAGGAGGGCGACCAGGAGCTGTACATCAAGCTCGCAGAGGCTGAGCTGCGCGCCGAGTTCGAGGCGGAGGTGAAGGACCTTACGACCAGCCAGGGCAGGGTGCTGGTGAAGCTGATCGACCGTGAGACCGGCAAGACTTCCTTCGAGCTGGTGAAGGAGCTTCGCGGTTCCTTCACCGCTTTCGTCTGGCAGGGGATGGCGCGCCTCTTCGGCCAGGATCTGCGAAGCGGATACGACCGGGAGGGCGAGGACCGGATGATGGAGCTGATCGTGCAGCGGATCGAGCGCGGCGAGCTCGCCGTTGCTGCGCGCGCGGCCCGCACGGCCAAGGCGCAGGCACGCCTCGAAAAGCGGAAGGCACGGCTCTACCGCAAGTACGGCATGCCCATCAGGGCCGATGCCGCCAACTGACCGGACTCACCGCCGTCGGTTCTCCGAACGGAACCGCCAGAGGAAGCGGAAGTATTCGAGGGTCGTCCGCACCAGCTTCATCCGCGAGCGGCCGATCCGCTTCTGCGAGGCCAGCACCATGGGCACTTCGATCACCCGGGCATCGACGCGGATGAGCTTGATGAGCAGCTCCAGCATGCAGATGAAGCCGGGCTCCGCGATCAGCTGCGGCCAGCGCGCGCGCGCCTTGCGCAGCGTGCCGGCGCGGTACACGCGGTAGAAGCTGCTCAGGGTGCTCACCTTCAGGTCGAAGATGAACCGGTAGATGAAGTTGGCCGTCGCCGAAAGCAGCTTGCGCAGCCATGTGGTGCGGTCGAATCCGCCGCCTTGCGCATACACCGAGGCCAGCACCAGGTCGTAGCCGAGGTCGGCGATGGCCAGCATCTGCGGCAGGATGCCGATGTCCGAGGTGCAATCCGCCTCCATGGTCACCACGAGGTCCTCGTCCTTGGCGCGGGCCAGCACCCACTCGAAACCGGTATTGAAGGCATGCCCCGGCCCGTGATTGGTGCCATCGCCGAGTACCACGAGTCGTTCCTGTGGGAACAGGGTGGGGGCCAGCTCGCGCGTGCCGTCCGACGAACCGTCGTCGCTCAGCACCAGCCAGGTGTCCGCCTGGGCGAGGAACGGCGCCAGCTCACGCGCCAGATTGGGCAGGTTGGCCGCCTCGTTGTAGGTGGGCACGATGAAGTACCGCATGCCCTAAGCGGTGCGCCCGCGCTGCCAGTCGATCGTGAGGCGCATGCCCTCCTCCAGCCCGTAGCGCGGGGCGAAGCCGAGCATCCTGCTGATCTTGCCGATGTCGGGCACGCGGCGCAGCACATCCTCATAGCCGCCGCCGAAGCTGGCGTATGGGATGAAGGTGAGCTTCGGCTCGAGGTCCGTCGGGCGGATCAGGCGCCAGATCAAGCGGGCAAGGCCTTCAATGGTGGTCTCGGTCGAGGGATCGGAGGCGACATTGAAGACCTCGCCTTCCGCCTCGGGCTTCGTGATGGCCAGCATGAAGCCCTGCACCGTGTCGTCCACATAGGTGAAGGTGCGTGTCTGCTGCCCATCGCCATGCAGTTCGATGGCCTCGTTGCGGAAGGCCTTCCCGATGAACACCGATTGCGGACCGCCCCACCAGGTGAGGTTCTGGTTGGGGCCATAGGAGCCGAAGAGCCGGAGGATGGCGTAGCGCAGGCCCTTCTCCTCGCCCGTGGCGATGATCTTGTGCTCGCTGTGGATCTTGCTCGCCGCATAGGCCCAGCGCTTCACCTTGGTGGGGCCGAGCACCAGGTCGCTCTCTTCGCTGAAGGGGATGCGGGGATTCTTCCCGTACACATCGCTCGTGGAGGCGAACACCAATCGCGCACCGAGGTCGAGCGCGCGCTGGATGACCAGCGAGCTCATCCGGTGGTTCTCCTCGATCGTGCGGTAGCTGTTGGTGTACCGTGGTATCTTCTGGCTAGCGAGGTGAACGATGGTGTCGCCCTCGAGGGCGGCGAGCACCGCCGGGTCGCAAACATCGCCTTCCACGAACCGGAAGCCGGCATGCCCCTTCACCGCCGCCAGGTTGGCCGGGCTCCCATAGCTCATGTTGTCCACGCCGATGACACGGTGCCCCTCCTGGAGCAGGCGCTGGGTGAGGTTCGAGCCCACGAATCCCGCGGCTCCGGTGATGATGACGGTCTGGGGCATGATGGTCTTCGCAGGTGGCGCGGGGGGAGAGCGGCGAATGTAGCCAGCCGCGCCGACCGGAGGGGCTCAGCGCAGGCGGAGCACCACGCGCGGCTCACCGCCAAGGGTGGCGATCACCGCATGCCGTTGCGGGGAGAGGCCATCGATGACCTGGGGCACCCCGGCAGCATCAGGGCCCAGGTGCAGGTTGAAGGCGATGGCATCACGGTCCGTCGCATGCACAAGGCCGATTCGCGCATGGGGCGCAGCGGCGGCCAGCGCATCCACCGCCAGGGCCAGGGGGGCCACCTGTTCGGGCTGGTTGTTGCCGCGATACCCGTAGCGGTAGAAGGTGGAAATGGAAAGGGCCATCACCGCCACCAGGCAGGCGAGCAGCGTACCGCCCATGAGGCGCTGCGGGGCGCGGGCAGCGCGCAGCCAACCGAGCGCCCCGCGCGCAAGCAGCATCACCGCAGCCGGCGCGGAGAACATCACGTAGTAGTACCGCATCCCGAAAGTGTGTCCGGACAGGGCTGAGAGCAGGAGCGTGTAGGCCGGACCGGCGATCGCGAGCAGGGCGAGGAGCAGCGCGCCATCGCCCTGCTTCGCTGCGGCCCAGCGCAGCCCTGCCAGCAGCCCTGCCGGAACGGCCAGGAGCAGCGCCACCACCCGCAGCGAAGGACCCAGGTTGAGCAGGCTGTTGCCGCTCAGCCAGAGGAACTGGACGAAGAGCTCCTGCGCCAGGTGCAGCGGGGTGGCTGCGCGGTAATAGGTATCGTATTCCGGATTGGCCACGAGCAGCGCCGCATAGCTCGCCTGGTGACGGGCCATGTTGCCCAGGCCTTCCCAGCCGCCGAGCAGCATCCAGGCGCCCATGCAGGCTGCGGCTATGGGAACGGCCACCGCGCCCCAGCCCAGCCATCGCCGGGGCGCGTGCCGGAGCACGGCATGTGCGGCATGCGCCACCAGGATGTAAGCGGCGTAGTAGTGCACCAGCAGCGCCATGCCGGCGACGAGGCCGTAGCGCGCAAGGGCGGAGACGGATGCATCCGCGCTGCGGGAGATGCGGAGGTAGAGGCGCGTGGCCTCCAGGGTGAGCGCCGTCCCCAGCATATAGCCGCGCGCCTCCTGCGAGTAATCGACCAGCAGCGGCGCCATGGCGGCCAGGCCTGCGGCAAGCAGCGCGGCGGTCCCATCGCCGTTCAGCTCCAGGGCCAGCCGGTGGGTGAGGAGCACCACCACCAGTCCGCAGCACAGCGAGAACAGCCGTATGGCGAGGTTGCTGTTCCCGAAGGTTTCGGTCCAGGCGTGGAGGGCAAGGATGTAGAGGATGCCGTTGCCGCCATCGGTGGCCACGCAGGCCCGGGCCGCGCCCCGCCAGCTGTCATGGGCGCTGAGGTCCGCTCCGGTGAAGGCCGTCCCAGGCCCGATCAGCGCCGGGAACAGGCCATTGGCCTCCAGCGCGGAGAACAGCTCGTCGTATCCCGTGGCGAACCGGTCGATGGCATGGAAGCGCACCGCGAAGGCGAGGGCCACCAACAAGGTCAGGAGGAGCGGCGTGCGACGGGGCATCGGTGGACTGACGGCCGGCTGAGGCAGGGGTTGCGCGGCGAACATACGCGCCGCCGCGCCACGGCTCAGCGCAGCGCCCGCACCATCACATGGTCGTCCATCACGAAGCCCTCGCCGATTTCGATGACCTCGTCGCGCACAACGGCGAAGCCCTTGCGTGCATACCACGCCTTGGTCGGGTTGAATCGGTTCACGTTCAGCTCCACCTGTGCATCGCCGGCTGAGAGGGCAGCTGCCTCCACGCCGGCCAGCAGCGCGCTGCCCACGCCCGTGCCCTTGACGATCGGCAGTGCATAGAGCTTGTGCAGGCGGGTGCTCCGCACCGCGCCATGGCCATGCTCGAATGCCGCGAAGCCGACGGCGTGGCCGTCCCGCTCAGCCATCAGGAAGCGATGGCCCTTCGCCGTCATCTGCTCCTCCAGGGCGGCCTCGCTGTACATGAGATCGAGCATGTAGGCAAGCTGCGCGGGGCTGAGGATCGCGGCATATGCCGCCGGCCATGCGGCATGCGCGATGGAGCGGATGGCTGCGATGTCAGCGATGGAGGCCGTGCGGAGATGCGTCATCGCGCAAGCCGGGTCGCCTCAGCGCGTGAACGCCGGCGCCACCACCGATTCCTTGCTGCCAGCGGTGTACCGGTAGAAGCCCTCGCCGTTCTTCACCCCGAGCTTGCCGGCGGTCACCATCTGCACCAGGAGCGGGCAGGGGGCGTACTTGGGGTCTCCGAGTCCCTCGTGCAGCACGCGGAGGATGGCGAGGCAGGTGTCCAGGCCGATGAAGTCGGCGAGCTGCAGCGGCCCCATGGGGTGGGCCATCCCCAGCTTCATGATGCTGTCGATCTCGGCCACGCCGCCCACGCCCTGCCACAGGGTTTGGATGGCCTCGTTGATCATGGGCATCAGGATGCGGTTGGCCACGAATCCCGCATAGTCGTTCACCGTCACCGGCACCTTGCCGATGGCGGTGCTCAGGTCCACCACGGCCTGGGTCACGGCGTCGGTGGTGTCGTAGCCGCGGATCACCTCCACGAGCTTCATCACCGGCACGGGATTCATGAAGTGCATGCCGATCACCTGGCCCGGTCGCCTGGTGGCGGCGGCGATGCGGGTGATGCTGATGCTGCTGGTGTTGGTGGCGAGGATCGCCGATGCCGGAGCGTGGGCGTCGATGTCGCGGAAGATGCGGAGCTTCAGCTCGACTTGCTCGGTGGCGGCCTCCACCACGAGCTCGGCATCCTTCACTCCGGCGGCCAGGTCGGTGGTGGTGGCGATCGCGGCGAGCGCGGCGGCCTTCTGCTCCTCGGTCAGGGCGCCCTTGGCCACCTGGCGGTCCATGTTCTTTCCGATGGTGGCCATGGCCTTGTCCAGGCTGGCCTGTGCGATGTCGATGAGGGTGACGGCGTGCCCGCTCTGGGCGAAGACATGGGCGATGCCATTGCCCATCTGGCCGGCACCGATGACGGAGATCTTCATGTTCAGGGATGGATGGACGGCGAATGTAGCCCCGCCGCGCCAACGGTCATTTCCCGTCGCCCTTCAGGATGATGAGCACGGTATAGGCCAGGATCTTCAGGTCCACGGCCAGGCTCATGTTCTCGATGTAGAGGATGTCGTACTTCAAGCGGCGCACCATCTGCTCCACGTTCTCCGCGTAGCCGAATTTCACCTGCCCCCAGCTGGTGATGCCGGGCCGCACCTTGTGCAGGTGGCGGTAGTGCGGCGCCACCTCCAGGATGGCGTTGATGAAGTGCTGTCGCTCCGGTCGCGGGCCCACCAGGCTCATCTCGCCCTTGAGCACGTTCCAGAACTGCGGCAGCTCATCCATCCGCGTGCGGCGCATCCAGCGGCCGATCGGCGTGATGCGCGGATCGGTGGCGCTGCTGAGCTGCGGGCCGTTCCGCTCCGCATCGCAATACATGCTGCGGAACTTGATGATGCGGAACGGCCGGCCGTGCTTGCCGATCCGCTCCTGCCGGAAGAACACCGGCCCGGAGGAGCTCCACTTCACCAATACCGCCAGCACCAGCAGCGCTGGGGCCAGGAGCAGCAGCGCCACGGCGCTCACCGCGATGTCCACCACGCGCTTCAGGGTGAACTGCCACGCCGGCATGATCTCCGGGTTCACCTCGATGAGCGGGGTGCCGAAGATGCTCGACATCTTCACCGATCCGGAGAGGATATCGTACATATCCGGAATCACCTTGATCCGCACGCCGGTGCCCTCCAGCTCGTTCATGATGCGGCTCATGTGCTCGTGCTCGCCGGAATCCACCGCGATGATGGCCTCCTCCACGCCGTGCTCCTGGATCACCTGCCGCAGCTGGTGCCATTTGCCGAGCCGGGGAAGGATGCCCGCCAATTGCTGGTCCCCGCCATTCACGTTCACGAATCCCACGAAACGGTTCCCCGGCGATTTGGGCATGGCCTCGATCTCCTGGTACACGGCGAGCGCCCGCTCGTTGCCGCCGACGAGCACCGTGTTGAAGCCGATGCGCCGGCTGTGCACCTTGCGCACCGTGGCACTGGTGATGAGGAAGCGCGCCGGGAAGGTGATGCCGAAGTGCAGCAGGAAGAGCGCGATGAAGGACTGGTAGTGATAGCGCGTGCTCGGGACCTGGTCATCGAGCAGCAGCACGAAGAAGATGACCAGCACCCCCAGCGTCGTCACCAGCAGGGTCTGGCCCAGCTCCTTGGTGCGGAACCGGCGGAACACATCGCGGTAGCCGCCGATCGCCGTGTAGAGCCCGAACCAGAACAGGGGAACCAGCACGAGCCCCTTGTAGAAGTTGGCGTCCAGCTCCAGGGGCGGCGCATAGCCCAGCTTCATCGGGTCGAGCTCCGCCTTGCGGTACAGGTAGAACAGGGACCAGGCCACCGCTGATCCGATCACATCGGCGATCACGTACTTGGCCACCAGTGCCCGTCGCGAGGTCATGGCTCGATGCGCAGGAGCTTGATGTTGTCGAAATAGACCTGGGCCGACGACCGCCCCGTGGGCAGCTGGGCGGAGATGAAGAGGTCCCGCTCGCTGACGTTGCTGTTGAAGAATCCGCTCAGGTCCACGTACACCTTGTTCCAGGCCAGGGTGCCATCCGCGCGCTGGGTGGGGGGCAGGTAGATGTAAGGCTCATAGCGCTGCTGGCCGCCGGCGAAGTAGAGGAGGCCAACGGTGATGGTCGCATCGCCCTGGTGGTCGATCTCCAGGAAGGCCGGCCCTCCGTAGGATTCGAAGTCCCCGTCCGTCTGCACGCGGGCGAAGGGATGCTCCGCGTCCAGCCTGAACCCCGCGCAGGGCGAGTCCCCGAGGAAGTTGACATCGGGGTTCATCGCCGGGGTGAAGCGGATGAGGGCGGTATCGCTGTCATCGGCCATCTGGAACTGGCTGAAGGGGTCCTCGAAGCCCTCGTTCCATACCGCCGTCTCGGCCGTGTAGGCCGTGGCGGGCTGAACCACCACGGTGGCCCCCCGCTGCAACTGCACCGTTCCGGACCACGCTGTATAGAATGGATACCGCAAGCGGTCGTCGAAGGTGCCGTTGCGCTTGATGGCGGGCTCCAGCGCCAGCTTGCGGCTCCCTTCCCCGAGCAGGGGTATCCGCGCGGGCAGCTCCCACACCCCGATGAGCTCATCGTCCAGGGTCACCCAGGCGTCGGTGACCTTGATGGTCGCGGCGCCCTGCGCCGATGCCGTCGTCATGGTGAAGGCCTGCACATCGGCATAGGCCGGCACAGCATCGCCCTTGGAGCAGCCCAAGGCAAGGCCGCAGAGCGGAAGCATGACGGGCAGGGTTCTTGGCATCAAGGGGCAGGGGGAAACGCAGCGCGCGTCGGATCAGTATGCGGGCTCACGGATTTATCGCGGCCATCCGCTCGAGCACCAGCAATGCGGTGCGGAGCGCCTCGGTGGCCTGGGCGAGGGTCACGGTGGGCGCGCTGCCTTCCAGGATGCTGTGCGCGAAGCTGCGCAGCTCCTCGCGGATCGCGTTGGTGGGCTGCACGGCCGGCTTCTCGAACGAGATCTCGCGTCGGCCTTTGCCGGCACCGAGGTCCATGACCACCGCGAAGGGGTCGGGCTCGCCCTCCACCGCGCGCATCCGCACGATCTCCGATTCCTTGGCGAGCATGTCCACCGCGATGTAGGCATCGCGCTGGAAGAACCGGCTCTTGCGCATGTTCTTCAGGCTGATGCGGCTGGCGGTGAGGTTGGCCACGCAGCCATTGGCGAAGGCGATCCGTGCATTGGCGATGTCCGGCGTGTCGCTCACCACGGCCACCCCGCTTGCGATCACCTCCCGCACCGGGCTCTTCACCACGCTCAGCACCAGGTCGATGTCATGGATCATCAGGTCGAGCACCACGCTCACGTCGGTGCCGCGCGGATTGAACTGGGCGAGCCGGTGCGCTTCGATGAACATGGGCTCCCGGAAGAAGGGCTGCGCCGCGAGGAAGGCGGGGTTGAACCGCTCTACATGGCCCACCTGCACGGTGCAGCCCCGCTCGGCGGCGAGGGCGGCCAGCTCCTCGGCCTCCCGCACCGTGGTCGTAACCGGCTTCTCGATGAATATGTGGAGCCCTCGGCCCAAGGCAGCCTTGGCCAAGGCATGGTGCGTGATGGTGGGGGTGACGATGTCCACGGCATCCACCGCGGTGAGCAGCTCCTCCGAGGTGCTGAAGGCAGGCACGCCGAACTCTTCCCGGATGGCCTCCGCGCGTGCGGGGTCCGCATCATGGAAGCCGACGAGCTCGAGTTCCGGCACCTCCCGGGCCTGTTGCATGTGGATGCGGCCCAGGTGCCCTGCGCCCAACACACCGATCCGTATCCGGTCACCCATCTCTGGCTTGCCCTTCGGCGCTTTCTGCGAAGGGCGGCAAAAATAGAAGTGCATTCCACCGGTGCTCGGGTACATTTGGCGCCGGACCATGAAGAGCGGAGCGAACGCGGACGATTATCGTCACCAAGGCCTTCGCCGGAAGCTGGTGGAGCACCTGCGCGGTAAAGGCATCACCTCGGAACCCGTGCTGCAGGCCATCGGCAAGGTGCCGCGCCACCAGTTCATCGACGATTCGGCCTTCCTGGTGCGCGCCTATGAGGATGCCGCATTCCCCATCCCCTGCGGCCAGACCATCTCCCAACCGTATACCGTGGCCTTTCAGACCGAGCTGCTCGAACTGAGGCCCGGGCATCGCGTGCTGGAGGTGGGGACCGGCAGCGGCTACCAGACCGCCGTGCTCTGCGAGCTGGGCGCCCGGGTGTTCAGCATCGAACGGCACCGGCCGCTCTACCTGCAGACCAAGGAGCGCCTTGCCCGGATGGGCTACAAGGTCATGCTCTTCCATGGCGACGGATTCATCGGTTTGGAGCGGGAAGCGCCGTTCGACCGGGTATTGGTCACCTGCGGGGCCCCCTTCATCCCCGAGGCGCTCATCGGCCAACTCAAGCCGGGGGGGCGCTTGGTGATCCCGGTGGGGGAGGGCGCCGTGCAACGGATGATGCTCATCCAGAAGGGAGCGGATGGCCGCCTGAGCACCGAGGCGAAGGGCGATTTCCGGTTCGTTCCCATGCTCGCCGACAAGGCGAGCTGACCGGATTCGCGAGGCATTCCGCTCAACCCGAGGGATTTAGCCTCATTCGCCGTTCGTCGACCTTTTCAACAATCAGGTCGGTAGTGAACAGCCCTTCGTTGACAATGCGAAATGCCGTTTCTATGTTTGCGCCCCGCCAGACCTACATTTGGCCGGGCAAAAACAGGTAAAAAACCAAACCACACCCAATGAAAAAGACAGTACTGTCCTTTGCGTTGCTGGGCATCTGCTCGCTGGCGAGCGCCCAGCTGTCCACCCGGGAGAATCAGGATACCCGCTACAAGTTCGGCGCCCGTCCGGTGGCCGGCGACTATGCGCTGGTGTTCGGTCTCGACCTGAGCAAGCCCGAGTTCGCCGAGGGCGAGCGTGAGGTGTCCGGCTGGAACGCGTTCATGCGCGGCAACCTGATCACGGGCAAGAAGTTCATCGCCGACGACATGGCCATCCGCGCCGGTCTGCGCCTCACCCGTTCTTCGCGCACGATCAAGGCTGAGCTGGATTCGAACCAGTTCGTTCCCTCCAGCCTGGCCGAGTTCGAGTTCCGCGAGAGCACCCGCGAGTACATGCTGGTGCCCGGTATCGAAAAGCACTTCAGCAACAGCAACATCTTCGACGTGTACGTGGCCGGTGACCTGTTCCTCGGCTTCGGTCGCGACAAGAGCGTTGAGTCCTACATCTACCGCGATACCGACTTCAACTCGTCCATCACCCGCACCACCCCCTACACCATCGTCGGTCTGGGCGGTATCATCGGTGTGAACGTGTTCGTGCTCGACCTGCCCCTGAGCGTGGGCCTGGAGTACGGCCTCAGCGCCTTCTGGCAGATGGGCAACCGCACCAAGAACGAGGTGGAGAGCGGCAGCGACTCCTACGAGTACTACACCGTGGGCAACGACCCCAGCAGCGAGAGCGGCGCCAATGTGCAGTACAGCAGCGTGAAGCAGCGCTACATGACCATGAACAGCAACGACCAGGTGCGTCTGGTGCTGAACCTGTACTTCAACTAAGAATCACTACGTAACCACAGCAGCAATGAAGAAGTTCAAAGCGATTATCCTGCTGCCACTGGCCGTAGTGCTTCTGTTCTCCTCCTGCACCACCTACACCAAGTCCATCGCAGGGACCTCGGTGCAGACGCAGATCCACTTCAAGATGGAGGACCTCGAGTACATCGGTGACGTGAGCGGCACGGCGAGCCAGTCCTTCCTGTTCGGAACCCTGCCCATCGGCGGTCGCCGCTTCCACGTGGCGAACATCGGCGGTGGCGGCCTCATCCCGCAGGACCGTCTCACGAACAATGCCCTGTACGACGCGCTGATGCAGCGTGAGGATGCCGACTTCGTGCTCCCCCTCAGCTCCAGCTCGGTTCGCGACCAGATGTTCCTGGGCCACCGCACCACGCTCACCGTGCGTGCCAAGGCCTTCCGCATCAAGTCGAAATAAGAACAGCCATCGGCTGACAAGTGCGGGAGCCGCGGTGCATTGCACCGCGGCTCTCGTGCTTAAGCCCCCTACCTTTACACCATACGTTCCTCCTTCCCATGACCCGCAATCACTGGGCGGCCGTTTCCGCCTCCGCCCTGCTCCTGCTCTCCGCAGGGTGCAAGAAAGAGAATCAGATACCCGTGCTCACCGTGAGTCCCGGAACACCGGTCATGGCCGTCACTTCCGGCAACGTCGTCGCGTTCCGCATCAATGGCTCATCCGACGGCGGTAAGCTCAGCCGCCTGCGCATCACCTCCAAGCGCGACAACGGATTCACCATCACCGTGGCGGATACGGCGATCAGCGGCAGCACCTTCGCCTGGACCTGGGAGTACGCGGTGGCGCACGCCACGGAGCCCTACGACAACCAGTTGCGGTTCGAGCTCTACGAGAGCGATGGCGACCAGATGGGCGTGACGCGGATCCTGGAGGTCTCGCTGGGTGCGGTGCTGCTGGCGGAAAGCACCGGCCACCAGTTCAGCTCCCGGAATTCGGCGACGACGGGCGAATCCGCCTTCGACCTGGAGGAGCGCATTCCTGTGCTCTATACCGTGGATAGTGCCCGCCGCGACCTGCAGGACAATCCGGCCTCCGGGTCAGAGGTCGACATCAGCCGTTCCTGGATCTCACCGGCGGGCGGCCGCATGGTGCGCTTCAACGGCTTCGACTATGCCAATGCCACGAATGTGAGCGTCCGCAGTGCGTTCAACTCCGGCGTACCGGCGGAGCAGCTCAACAACATCGCGGTGAACGACATCATCATCGTCCGGCTGGGCAGCCTCCCGCCGAACATCAGCCACTACGCCGTGCTGCGCATCACGGACATCCTCGATGAGCCGGGCAGCGCTGACAATGACCGCTACACCTTCAACATGAAGTGGGCGGTATTCGTGGAGTAACCGCAGGCCATGATCCCCGTCCTCAGTGCCCCGGCCATCCGTGAGGTGGACCGTCGCACCATTGAGGAGGAGCCTATCGGCTCGCTGGCCCTGATGGAGCGCGCAGCAGCGGCCTTCACCCGGCGCTTCACCGAGCGGATGGCGGCGCACGGAGAGGGCAGGCCCACTGTGCTGGTGATAGCCGGAATGGGCAACAACGGCGGTGATGGCCTCGCGGTGGCGCGGATGCTCCACCAGCAGGGCTGGCCGGTGCGCGCGGTGCGGGTGCGCCATGGGGCGGAACCCTCCGACGACCATGCCGCGAACTGGGCGGCTGCGGCGGAAGCCGGTGTTCCATTGCGCGAATGCGCGGATGGTGCGTTCCAGGTGGATGTGGGCACGGAGGTGCTGGTCGATGCCCTGTTCGGAACCGGCTTGAATGCCCCGCTCCAGGGCGCTGCCGCTCACGCGGTGGGCATCATGAATGGCAGCGGCCTGCCGATCGTGGCGGTCGATATGCCTTCAGGGCTGTTCGCCGAGGACAATACGGACCATGAGGGAAGGGCCATCGTCCGGGCCACGCTGACACTGAGCTTCCAGGTGCCGAAGCTCGCTTTCTTCCTTGCCGAGAGCGCGCCCTACTTAGGCGATTGGGAATTGCTGGACATCGGACTGTCGCCAGTCGCGCTGGCCAGTCAGAGGACCGCGTTCCATCTGTTGCAGACCGCGGATGTCCGCGCATTCCTGCGCCCCCGCGCCCGCTTCGATCACAAGGGCAGGTACGGTCATGCGCTGCTGGTGGCGGGCAGCGAAGGCATGATGGGGGCGGCTGTGCTGGCCAGCGCAGCGGCGGTGCGCAGCGGGTGCGGCTTGGTGACCGTCCATGCGCCGGCCGCTGGCGGCCCCATCCTCCAATCGGCTGTTCCGGAGGCCATGCTCTCGCCGGACAGGGCCGCCGATTACGTCACCGCGCTGCCGGAACTGGTTGACTATGCGGCCATCGGCCTTGGTCCCGGCCTGCGGGCCACCGATGACACGGCCGCTGTGCTCAGCGACCTCCTGCATCGGAGCACCTGCCCCGTGGTGATCGACGCCGATGGGCTCAATGCACTGGCGCTGCATCATGGGTTGTGGAGCCATCTCGGCGCGCGCATGGTGCTGACGCCGCATCCGGGAGAGTTCGACCGATTGGCCGGTCAATCGCACCCCTCCGGCTTCCAGCGCCTGCAGGCGGCGCGTGCATTCGCGCAGCAGCACGGGTGCACCGTGGTCCTGAAGGGCGCTTTCACCGCGGTCTGCGCGCCGGATGGCCTGGTGGTATTCAATGGAACGGGAAACCCGGGCATGGCCAAGGGCGGCAGCGGTGATGCGCTCACCGGCCTGCTGACCGGCCTGCTGGCCCAAGGGCTCCCCGTCGGCCAAGCCGCGATGGTCGGGGTGCACCTGCATGGCCTCGCAGGCGATATCGCCGCCGCCCGCCTCAGCGCCCAAGGCATGACAGCCGGCGACCTGGTGGCCGCGCTGCCCGAGGCATGGCGACAGCTGGTCGGCTGATCAATCGGCCGTGTCCCATGGGCCCTTCCCCGAACGGAGCAGCACAGGCTCGCCGGAGGTGAGGTCGACCACGGTTGAGGGCTCCAGGCCCCCCATTCCGCCATCGATCACCCAATCCACCTGATGCCCGATGTGCTCCTCGATGCGCTCGGGATCGGTGGTATAGTCCACCACCTTATCGGCATCGTGCACGCTGGCCACCACCAGGGCGTGGCCCAGTTCCTTGACCAGGGCCTGTGGGATGGGGTGGTCGGGCACCCGGATACCCACGGTGCGCCGGTTGTTCTTGAACAGCTTCGGGATCTCGCTGCTGGCGTTCAGGATGAAAGTGTAGGGGCCGGGAAGGTGGCGCTTCAAGAGGCGGAAGGCGGCGGTGTCGACATTGCGCGCATAGAGGCTCAGCTGGCTCAGGTCCGCGCAGATCAGCGATAGGTCGGCCTTCCCGGGCTTGGCGCCCTTGAGCCGGGCCACCACTTCGATGGCACGCTGGTGGAGCGGGCTGCAGACGTACGCGTAGACGGTGTCCGTGGGGCAGATGGCCACCCCGCCGTTGCGCAGCGCCTCGGCCACCATGCGCACCTTGCGGGGCTCGGGGTCCTTGGGGTGTATCGGCAGCAGCATGGGCTCAGGCCTTCACGGCGCCGGCCTTGCGGTGGTCGGCCAGGAATTTCTCCAGTCCGATGGTGGTGAGCGGATGATCGAAGAGGGCCGTGATGGCGCTCAAGGGGCAGGTGGCCACATCCGCGCCCACCTCCGCGCACTGGATGATGTGCATCGGGTGGCGGATGCTGGCGGCGAGGATCTCGGTGGCGTAGCCGTAGTTGTCGTAGATGGTGCGGATTGTCTGGATGAGGGCCACGCCATCGGTGCTCACGTCATCGAGCCGGCCGATGAAGGGGGAAACGAAGGTGGCGCCGGCCTTGGCGGCGAGCAACGCCTGGCCGGGGCTGAAGACCAGGGTGCAATTCGTCCGGATGCCCTTGTTGCTGAAGTGCCGCAAGGCCTTCACGCCATCGCGGATCATCGGCACCTTCACCACGATGTTGGGGTGCAGCGCGGCCAGCGACTCGCCTTCGCGCACGATGCCTGCGAAGTCCGTGGCGATGACTTCCGCGCTCACCGGCCCATCCACGATGCCGCAGATGTCGATGTAGTGCTGGCGCACCCGGTCATCGCCGCTGATGCCTTCCTTGGCCATGAGCGAGGGGTTGGTGGTGACGCCATCGAGGACGCCGAGGTCCTGGGCTTCCTTGATCTGCGCCAAGCTGGCGGTGTCGATGAAGAATTTCATGCGCGTGGGCTGGGCCGGCGAAGGTAGTCCACCAGTGCGAGGCGCTGCCCCGGCCTCCGCTCACTGGGGCATGAAACGGAAGTAGACGGTGCCCACCTGCGGGTCCGCCGCACCGGCGTTCGGCAGGAACGGCGTCCGCTGGGCGGATTGCATGGCCTGCTCCAGCATGCAGTCGTCCCAGTTGTAGCTCTGGCTGCGGTCGAGTTCGGCCTTGCGCACCCGTCCGCTCCGCTCCACCGTGACACGGATGGCCACACGGCCCTGCTCCTTGCACAGGTAGGCCGGGATGCCCTCCGCGCGAACGCGGTCCTTCAGGTCGTGCCATACGGTGGTGGCGCCCTCCACCTTCACCGGCTCCACGGCCTTGTCCATGTAACGCTCCTTGCTCCACTTGCTCGGGTCGAGCGCTGGCACCTCGGGCTCCGTCTCGCCCCGTGCGCGCCGCTCCTCGGCAAGGCGGTCGAATTCGGCCTGCTCCAGGTCGCGCAGCTCGCCCTCCACGCGCTCGGCGAGCTTCGTTGCCGAGAAATGGGGACGCACCTGGGCCGTGATGTTGCTGCTCAGGTTGGTGACCTTCTCGGCGATCCCCTCTTCATTGAGGATGCGCTGCACCATCTCCTCGGCCTCGGGCTCCGAGACCACTTCGATCCGCATGTCGCTCACCTCATCCTCGCGTGGCGTTGACCGCAGGTAGAGCAGGGTGCAGATGAAGAGGGCGGCCGTGTGTACCGCGAGGGTGCCGATCACCCCCGCTTTATGCTCTTCGAACCAGTCAAGGAAACTGCTCAGCATGCACGCCTGGCGTTCACGGCTCCGACCAAGGTACGGGAGGCGCGCCGGCCGCTAGCATGCGGATGCGCCAAGGCGAGGGCCAGCGGTTGTTCCAGCGGCGTCCGGCGCCCTGGGCCCAGCCCAGGCCAAGGCCGCGGTGCCGCACCAACGCCGTACCCTGCGCATCGGCGGCGCTGAGGGCCGCACCGCGCAGGTAGGCCAGTGCCTCCGGCAGGCTGAGGTCCAGAACCGGCCGATGGTCCGCAGCGCGCAGCGCCGACAGTGCCGCGGCGGCATGCGGCACCCAGCCGTCGCCCTTGCGCTCGGCCACGGGGATGCCGGGCGCCTCCAGCGCCAGCGCTCCGGCGATGCGGTCGAGCGCCGCGGCCCAGGCTGCAGGCCTCGCGTACCGGATTCCTGCCCGTTCGACCAGCGAGAGGCAGGCTTGCTGGTCGATCCAAGGCGGTGGATCCGTGCGGTGGATCACCGGTCGGGCATCGCGGGACGGCAGCTGCCCGGGCTTGCGGGCCGCAAAGAGGAAGAAGCCTTCCCCCTGCAGCCGGTGCGGATAGCAGCGGTAGGCGATGGCGCCGTCCCTTTCAGACAGCACCACGCCCCAGGCCGCGCTGATGGGGAGCGGAAGGGGTTCCGCACCAAGGGCCAGCAACTGGGCCATGCGGGCCTCATCCTCCTCCAACTCCCAGGTGCAGGTGCTGTAGATGATCGTTCCGCCCGGGGCCAAGGCGTCCCAGGCCTGCTCCACGATGCGCTGCTGCACAGCGGCGCACTGCTGCACCAGCTGCGGCGACCATTGGCGGCGGGCGAAGGGGTCGCGGCGGAAGAGGCCTTCGCCTGAGCAGGGCGCATCCACTACGATGAGGTCGAAGATCCCGGAGAGATCCTCCAGCGCAGCCGGGTCGCTTCCGGCAATCGCCACATTCGGTGCGCCCCACTTCCAGCAGTTCTCCGCAAGGATCCGGCGGCGGCCCGGTTCCACCTCATTGGCGATGACCAGCGATCCGGGTGTCAGCAACGACAGCAGGTGCGTGGTCTTGCCGCCCGGCGCCCCGCAGAGATCCAGCGCCAGCGTATCGCGCTGCATGGCACCAGAGGCAAGGACCGCCTGCTCCAGCAGCATGGAAGCGGCTTCCTGCACGTAATAGGCACCAGCGTGCAGCAGTGGGTCGAGCGTGAATGAAGGACGCTCAGGGAGGTAGCGGCCCTGGGTGCACCAGGGCACCTGATCCGCTTGGATGGGGAAGGGCTTGAGCGGATTCAGCCGGATGCTCACCGGAGGAACTGCATCCAGGGCTTTCACCAAGGCCTCGGGCTCCGCGCCCGGCATGCCGGTCAAGCGCTCCAGAAAGGCAGGGTGAAGCGGGGCTTCATCCCGCGCGGCGAAACGGCGCTTCCCTGTTCCGTGATGCGCCATGGCCCGCTCTCAAGCACGAGACACCGCCGGGCGGAGTATGGTCTCGGCCCGGTCAGGGCCCAAGGAGACGAGCGTAACGGGCACGCCCACAGCCTCCTCGATGGCCGTGATGTAGCGCTCCAGCGCATCGGGCAGCCCGCCCTGCGCGTGCGCCCGGTCCCATCCGGGCATGTCCCGGTAGACCGGTTCCACCCCTGCGGCCACATCGTAGGGCATGCGGTCGGTGGGTTCGCCCTTCACGCGGTAATGGGTGCAAACGCGCACGGTGTCCATGCCATTCAGCACATCGGCCTTCATCATGGCCAGCTCGGTGACGCCATTCACCATCACGGCATAGCGCAGTGCCGGCAGGTCGAGCCAGCCGCAGCGCCGCGGCCTGCCGGTGGTGCTGCCGAACTCATGGCCGGCCTGGCGGATGCGCTCGCCCTGGTCGTCCTCGAGCTCGGTGGGGAAGGGGCCGCTGCCCACACGGGTGCAATAGGCCTTGAAGATGCCGGTGACCGTCCCGATCCGGTTGGGCGCCACGCCCAGCCCGGTGCAAGCCCCTGCGCAGATGGTGCTGCTGCTGGTCACGTAGGGGTAGGTGCCGAAGTCGATGTCGAGCAGCGTGCCCTGCGCGCCCTCGGCGAGCACGCGCTTGCCGCTGCGCAAGGCCTGGTCCAGGTAATGCTCGCAATCCACGGTGCGGAATTGGCGCAGCTGCTGCACGGCATCGAGCCATTCGGCCTCGGCCTCGGGCGTGGCCCCGGGATGGTCGTACAGGGAGAGCAGGCGCTCGTGCTTGCGCACCAAGGCGGCGTAGCGCTCCTTGAGATCGGGCTGGTTCAGGTCCCCCACGCGCAGGCCATTGCGCCCGGTCTTGTCCATGTAGGTGGGGCCGATGCCCTTCAGGGTGCTGCCGATCTTCAGCTTGCCTTTCTCGGCCTCGCTGGCGGCATCGAGTGCGCGGTGCGTGGGCAGGATGAGGTGGGCGCGCCGCGCCAGCAGGAGCGAGGCGCGGATATCCACGCCCGCGGCCTCCAGGGTGCGCACCTCCTTCAGGAAGATCACGGGGTCCACCACCACGCCATTGCCCACGAGGTTCATGGTCCCCTCGCGGAACACCCCGCTGGGGATGGTGTGGAGCACGTGCTTGGCGCCCTCGAAGATGAGGGTGTGCCCGGCGTTGGGCCCTCCTTGGAACCGGGCGATCACCTCGTAATCGGGGGCGATCACATCCACGACCTTGCCCTTGCCCTCGTCGCCCCATTGAGCACCGAGGAGCACATCCATCCGCGCGGCCGCCACGGTCAGCCGTTGAGTTTGGCGACGGCCTCCTCCACGGTGGGGGCGATCACGAACACCGAATCGAGCTTGGTGACCACGAACAGCTGCCGAACGCTGTTGCTCATCCGTGCGATGAGGGTGTCTCCGCCGCTGTTGCGGGTGCGGGTGAGCACGCTGATGAGGATGTTGAGGCCGGTGCTGTTCATGTACTGCAGGTCGCCCATGTCGAGCACCACGGAGCGCTGGCCCTTCTTGAGCTCCTCATCCAGTGCGCCCATCAGGCGGTCGGCCTGCTGCTGGTCCATGAGCCGGCCCTTGAGGTGGAAGACAGGCGTGCCTTGGTGGTCGGTGATCTCCAGGTCGAAGGCGGGTCGATCGGTCACGGTCATGGGTCTTGGCGTTTGGTCTGGCAGGCGGCGCAGAGGCCGTGGATGTGGAGCGCGTGATGAATCGGGCGGAAGCCGGTCATCCCGGCCACCGTGTTCTTGATTTGCTGGATGCGCGGGTCGCAGAACTCGGCCACCGCGCCGCAGGCATCACAGATGAGGTGGTCGTGCTGGCGGTAGGCATGGGCCTTCTCGAAGAGCGCCCGGTCGCTGGTGAACCGGTGCCGGCGCACCAGCTCGCAGTCGAGCAGCAGGTCCATGGTATTGTAGAGGGTGGCCCGGCTCACCCGGTACTTCTTCGACTTCATGCGGCCGTAGAGCCGCTCGATGTCGAAGTGCCCCTCCTGGGCATATACCTCGGAGAGTATGGCGAAGCGCTCGGGCGTCTTGCGATGCCCCTTTCGCTCGAGGTACTCGGTGAAGATGCGCTGAACGCTGCTCTGCTGGTCGGCCACGGCCATCATGCCTGCTTGCCGGTGCCTAGGGCGCCGGCATGGGCAAAGGTAGCAAGCGCGGCGGCCCGGCCACCCTCACTGGTCCACGCGCTCCACCATGCGCACGCCCCGCACCCGCCTCAGCTTCTCGATGAGGGCGTTCAGGTGGTCGGTGTCGTGCACGTAGGCCATCACCTTGCCCTCGAAGATGCCGTCGTGGCTCTCGAAGCTGATGGCCCGCATGTTCACGTTGTGCTCGTGGCTGATGATCGTGGTGATCTTGTTCACCAGCCCCACGTCGTCGATGCCGCTGAACCGGATGCCGGCGAGGAACTCGATGTTCTCCTTGCCCTTCCAGCGCGCCTTCACGATGCGGTAGGCGAAATTGCTCATGAGCTGCACGGCATTCGGGCAGTTCACGCGGTGGATCTTGATGCCTTCGCCCACCGTGATGAAGCCGAACACATCGTCGCCGGCGATGGGGTTGCAGCAGGGGCTCAGCTGGTAGTCGATCCGCTGCAGGTCGTCGCCGATGAGCAGGGCTCCCGGGGTGGCACCGCGGATCTCGGCCACCACCTCCTCCAGGCTGCGCTCGTCGGCCTTCCGCTCGGGCTTCGGCAGGTGCAGCCTGCCGTTGCGCACATTGGCGCCGTCCGCCAGCTCCAGGGCATGCTTGCCCCGCGCCACCTGGTAATAGAGGTCCATGGCGCTCCGGGCCCCGAAGTGCTCGATGAGGGCGTTGATGTTCGCGGCATCGGCCTTGGCGCCCCATTTGCGCAGCTGGCGCGCCACCTGCTCGCGGCCCACCACCGCCAGCTTCTTCTTCTGCTCGCGCAGGCTCTGCTTGATGCGGTGCTTGGCCTTGGCGGTCTTCACGAAGCCGAGCCAGTCGTCCTTCGGCTGCTGCTTGCGGCTGGTGATGATCTCGATCTGGTCGCCGCCCCGCAAGGGCTGGCTCAGCGGCACCAGCTTGTGGTTCACCTTGGCGCCGATGCATTGCCGGCCGATCTGGGTGTGGATGTCGAAGGCGAAGTCCAGGGCGGTGCTGCCGGCGGGCAGGCTGCGCATCTCGCCCTTGGGCGTGAAGACCACGATCTCGTCGCTGAAGAGGTTGAGCTTGAAGTCGTTCACGAAGTCGATGGCGTCCGTGCTGGGGTCATCGAGCACCTCGCGGATCCGGTTGAGCCAGGCATCCAGTGCGCTGGCGTGGTCCTGGTCGTCCTTGTAGCGGTAGTGGGCCGCCAGTCCCATCTCGGCGATCTCGTCCATCCGGCGGCTCCGGATCTGCACCTCCACCCAGCGGCCGCCCGGGCTCATCACGGTGGTGTGCAGGCTTTCGTAGCCGTTGGCCTTCGGGGTGCTGATCCAGTCCCGCAACCGGTCGGGATTGGGCTGGTAGTAGTCGGTGACGATGCTGTAGGCCTTCCAGCAGTCGGCCTTCTCGAGCTCGTGCTTGGTGTCGATGATGATGCGGACGGCGAAGACATCGTAGACCTCCTCGAAGCCCACATGCTTCTTCAGCATCTTGTTGTAGATGCTGTGCACGCTCTTGGGGCGCCCCTTGATCTCGTAGCTGAAGCCCTCGCGGTCAAGCGACTGCTTGATGGGGAGGATGAAGCGGCTGATGAAGCGCTTGCGCACCGCTTCGCCCTTCTTCAGCTTGCCGCTGATCTCCTCGTAGACCGCGGGCTCCTTGAACTTCAGCGAGAGGTCCTCGAGCTCGCTCTTGATGTTGTAGAGGCCCAGGCGGTGAGCCAGCGGCGCGTAGAGGTAGAGCGTCTCGCTGGCGATCTTCAGCTGCTTGTCGCGCACCATGCTCTCCAGCGTGCGCATGTTGTGCAGCCGGTCGGCCAGCTTCACCAGGATCACGCGCACGTCCTGCGCCAGGGTGAGCAGCACCTTGCGGAAGTTCTCCGCCTGTATGCTGTCCGTGGCGAACTGCAGTCCGCTGATCTTGGTGAGCCCATCGATGATGGTGGCCACGGTGGGGCCGAAGAGGTCCTTCACGTCATCGAGCGTGAGGTCGGTGTCCTCCACCGTGTCGTGCAGCAGCGCCGCCACCACGCTGGTGGTGCCCAGTCCGATCTCCTCGGCGCAGATGCGGGCCACGGCGATGGGATGGTAGATGTAGGGCTCGCCCGTCTTGCGCCGCTGGTCCTTGTGGGCCTCCACGGCGATGTTGAAGGCCTTCCGGATCAGGCGCGTGTCCTCGGCGGTCCGCTCGCCCTTGATGGCCCGCAGCAGGGTGCGGTAGCGGCGCAGGATCTCCTTGCGCTCGGCCGCCAGGTCAATCACCGGCGCCGCGGGCGCGGAGGGCTGCGAGGAGGCGGCGGGCGCTGTGCTCATCGCCGATAAAGTTAGGCCTCCGTGAAGGGCAGCGCGGGGAGCACCGTTCCGCGCACCTCGCCGAAGCCGATGCGCACGCCGTCGCGCTCGCAATGGCCGCGCATCACCAGCGTGTCCCCGTCATGCAGGAACTTCCGCTCGGTGCCATCGTGCAGCTTCAGGGGCTTCGTGCCCTTCCAGGTGAGTTCCAGCAGGCTGCCGTAGCTGTCCTCCGCATCGCCGCTGATGGTGCCGCTGGCCATCACATCGCCGCACCGCACGTTGCAGCCGTTCACGGTGTGGTGCGCCAGCTGCTGGGCCATGCTCCAGTAGAGGTGCTTGAAGTTGCTGCGGCAGATCACCGTCTCGTTCCCGTCTGCCGTGGCGATGGCCGCCTCCAGCGCGATGTCCAGGTGGCGCTGCCCCTGCTGGCGCAGGTAGGGGAGCACCGGCGGGTCCTGCACCGGCGATGCCGTGCGGAAGGGCTCCAGCGCATCGAGCGTCACCACCCAGGGGCTCATGCTGCTGCCGAAGTTCTTGCCCAGGAAGGGGCCCAGCGGCACGTACTCCCAGGCCTGGATGTCCCGCGCGCTCCAATCGTTGAACAGCACCAGCCCGAAGATGCGCTCCTCGGCCTCTGCGGTGCTGATGCGGTCGCCGAGGGCATTCCCCTCGAAGGTGATGAAGGCGACCTCCAGCTCCATGTCCAGCTGCCGCGTGGGGCCGAAGGCCGGTGCCGCATCGGGGGCTGGCTTGTACTGGCCCATGGGGCGCCGGATGGGGGTGCCGCTCACCACGATGCTGCTGGCCCGCCCGTGATAGCCCACCGGCAGGTGCAGCCAGTTGGGGAGCAGCGCGTTGCTCGGGTCGCGGAACATGCAGCCCACGTTGTAGGCGTGCTGGCGGCTGCTGTAGAAGTCGGTGTAGTCGCCCACCGCCACGGGCAGCAGCATCCTCACCTGCTCCGCCGGCAACAGGGCATCTTCGCGCAAGGCGCTGTCGTCGCGCAGCGTGGCGCAGTCCTCCCGCAGCAGCTCGCTCAGCCGCCGGCGCAGGGCGCGCACGGCCACCGGGCCGCCCGCCATCAGGTCGTTCAGCCGCGGGGCGCTCAAGGCGGAGCGCTCCATCCCCAGCCCATCCAGCAGCCCGGCCTCGGCCAGCACGCTGAGGTCCACCGCACGGTCGCCGATCCGCGTCATCGGCACCGCCGGCTCTCCGTTCCAGCTGCCGATGCCGAAGGGGATGTTCTGGATGGGGAAGTCGCTGTTGGCGGGAACGTGGATCCAGGAGCGGAGGGAGGGGTCGTTGGGGGTGAGCATGGCAAGCACAGGCCCCAAAGATGCCGAAGCGGATCACTCCTTCACCCAGCGGCCGGCCGACAGGGGAGTTCCATCGCCACCCATGACCCGGTAGCCATACAGGCCTGCGGGCCATTCGCCCGCATCCAGCCGCGCTTGGCCCATGCGGAACAGCGTGCTGCCCACGATGCGGCCCTGCAGGTCGAACATCTCCACATACGCGCCACGCTCAGGCCCGTTCAGGCAGAAGTTGACTTCGGTGGAACCTGGGTTGGGGAAGGCCCGGACCTGTGCTGGGGATTCGTGGGCTTCAAATCCGGTGAAGCAAGCGCCTGCAGCGTATTTCTGCGCCCAGCATCGCCAACGCGGAACTTGTTCATCGAAATCCAGCTTGCCGCCAACCAGAATGAAACCGCCATCCGAGGTGGCAACGGTCCGGCTCACCCAGTGGAACGCATTCTCTTCCGCACCGTCAATCGTCAGCACGCACTCTGTGTTGAGCAGTGTATCAAGGTGGTACACCTTCACGACATTCGGCTCGAAAGGCGCCCAGATGTCATTGATGTTCTGGCCGAAGTGCTCATGGAGCGTGAAGAGGACTTTGCCGTTCCCGATCATGGTAATGCCGCCTTGTACTGCCGGATAATTGGAGTACTCCACGCCTTCAGGGATGAAGACGCTCTGCAACTGCCCCTGGCGGCTGGTGCGCGCAACGGCGCCGTGTGAGGCGTAGCGCCCGCTCAGGATGAGATCGCCGCTGGGCAATGGATGCACCGAATGTGCAGACCAGAACGAATTCGAATAGAGAGGCTCCGGAGCGCCGGTCACGATCAACTGGCCGAAGCCGGAGATCGGCTCAAGGTCCGTGCTGAACTCCGTGAAGGCGCCCCAATTCCCCCATTGGTCCAACTCCACGAAGCCGGCATCCGTGGCCAGGATGAAGGTGTCCGGGGCGATCTCCGCGATGCCCCTGCTCAGCAACATATTAAAGGGATTCACGAAATCCCCGCTTGCCATCAAGGCCCCGTCCGATCCGAAGCGCATCAATCGCATTCGCGCGAAGGGCGGTTCTCCCGTTCCGGTTCTCGCAGCGGGCACGATCAGGTCGCCGGATGCCAAACGCAGCGCGTTGTCAAAGGAGATCCATGAGGTGCCCGGCAATTCGAACAGGGCTGAGTCCAATGGTGCACCGCTTTCGCTCACCCGATAGCGTACGATGCTCCAAGTGCTCAGCGTGTCCTGTGCTGTTCCGAGCAAGTCGTACCCTTGAGCACCAGGAACAGCTGCGGCTTCAACCAAGCTCAGGCGCTTCAGGCTCGGCCATATTCGGCGACTGCCGAGGATCCCGCCGGATGAGGAGGCGCTCACAAGATGGCTCTGCGAGCTGTCGTTGCCGAATGCGGCGCAGACAAGCAAGAACCCATCCGAGGTCTCGACAACCTGGCTCGTGGCTGCCAATCGGCCGGACAAGTCATACAAGATTGACCAGTCGGCATTCTGGCTGGCCGCACTCGTTGCGGCCAGCCAGAACGTCATCATCATGTTGGCCTTCACGGTTGGAAGCATGCCTTCTTGCCGTAGCGGTACACCACCTGATGAAACCGAATGGAGCAGCCCCAGCATACAGTCTGCTTCGAATCGAAGGTGCAGGAAATGGGCTGGCGGTCAATTGGTTTCAGCTGTGTGAGCACGTCCCATGCGTATTGGGTGTAAGTCCCCATCATTGATGGGCTCCAGCAATCCACACAATGCGTCTCGGGCTGCTGGCATCGGAAGATCTTCCATGGCGCGGCCGGATTTCCTGAAGGGAAATCCAGATAGCTCCAATTGGCAAAGAGGCCGGATTCCCATGACATCACACCGATCGCCCGTATGCTGTGCCAGTAGCATCCGGCCTGTATCAGCGGGATGTTGGCGTTCACGCGCCCTTCTATCTGCTTGTAGGCGCACCGCCCTGTTCCTGGATTGCTGCCGCAACCACAGCTCGTGATCGGGAAGGAGGAATCATCCCCCCATATCCAGCTATTGGTGAATGTGGTGTTCAGCGCTTTCTCATATCCGCTGCCGAGCACGAGGTACACCTTCAGGGTGGCCGTGGGGCCGTTGCCCACCAGGGTGGCGTCGGCCAGTACCAAGTGGTTCAGCCCCGGTGCGAGCTGGGCGCTCACTTGGGCGTGCGCATCATTGTAGGCTTGCTGCACATCAGCATTCGAATAGCCTCCGGCCGATTCGGCCAGCGCCACCTCCACACTGTCCAGCGTGGTGGCGCTGCATTCCACCCAGGATGTCGCGATGGAGAAATTCAAACCGGCTTCAATGTACCACTCCGCGCTATCAGCTGTGTACGTCGCGTTGCTCTTCGCAGAGGCTTCCCCGCGTGCAGCATCCACGAAGGATCGCACGCGCGGCGTCACATCGAGCTCGTTTGTTGAAGTGGGACTCTCCTGAACCGACTCCTCTTTGGAGCAGGATACCAGTGAGGCTGCCAAGGTGGTTGCAAGGGCAATCGCACTAAGCGCTAAGCGCGTTGGGCGTTGGGCGTTGGGCGTTGCATGGTAGGTTTTTCTCAAATGTATTCAACCACATTGAAATGCAACGTTCGGTTTTGAACAACTTCCGCACAGCCTCAGCGCCATACACTTGCTGCGCATGCGAAGGCGCAACCTCATCCTCCTCCTCGCGCTCCACGCGTTGCTGGTGGCCTTCTACACCCTCCCCGCCTCGCTCATCCCCGAGCGCCTGCGCATCATCGGCCAGCTTTACGCCAGCCCGCTCTTCCACCAGCAGTGGCGCCTGTTCGCGCCCGATCCGCCGCTTTGCTCCTGTGCGGTGGAGCTGTCGTTGGGGGAGGAGGAGTGGCATCCGCTCACCCGGCAGGACGACGGCTACCTGGACCGCCGCATGGCGCAATCCATCGCCCGCAACGTGCAGCGGGCGCTGGCATCCGGAGCCCAAGGCCCCGATGCACCCACCGCGCAGGCCATGCGCGCCATGGTCCGCGACATCGGCCGGGAGCAAGGCGCCATCCGCTTCCGGCTGGTGGAGCATTGCGTCACCCACCCGTTTCGGCCATCGGCCCGCGTCGAGCGCATCACCCCCTTGCCATGAGCACCGATCGCCCCATCGCGCTCTTCCAGCGCCTGGCGCTGCTCTGGCTGCTGGGCTTCCTGCTATCGGCGCTGCCCAGTGCAGAGCGGCTATGGCTTTCACCGGTCTCGCCCGCATGGCTGCCGCCCTCGCCCTTGCGGCACATCACCCACGCGCTCTCCGGTGCCGTGCCCGAGCCGATCATCGTGGTTGCCCTCCTCGTGCTGGGCGCAATGGCGGTCTGGCAACTGTTTGCTCCCGCCCGCTGGTGGGCCTGGGCGCTCATCTGGCTGCTCTTCCTCAACCTGATGAACCGCGCCTGGCTCGCCGGCAGCGGCGGCCAGCAGCTCATGGCCAACGTGCTCTTCTGGTCCATCTTCCTGGCCATGCGCTCCGGCCGCGCACGCTTCCTCGGCCTCTGGGCCATCAGGCTCCAGCTGCTCCTGGCCTACGCGGCCACGGGCCTGCACAAGCTCACCGGCACGCATTGGCTCGATGGAACCGCCATGGGCATCGCGGCCACCGATGAGGCGTTCGGACCGGCCTGGCTCGCGTCGGCGCCGGGCCTGGCGGCCTTCATCACCTGGTGCGTCCTCGTTCTCCAATTGAGCCTCCCCATCGCCATGTGGTTCCGCGGGGTGCGACTGCCATGCATGGCCCTCGGTGCGCTCTTCCACCTGGCCACGGCCATCTGCATGGACATCCCGGAGATGGGGCTGGCCTTCGTCGCATGCTACGCCATCTGGCTCGACGACCGGCTCTGGGAGCGCTTGCGGGGTATCCGCTCAGTGCGCTCCTGAGCCTGCACGGCCGAATCGGAACCAGCCACCGATCACGATGTTGTGCTGCACGAACCAGAAGTGCTGGCTCGCGTGGTCCTCGTTCCGGCCGGTGGTCAGGATCCGGGGCAGGTCGATCCAGCCGGCGCGCAGCGTGTTGCGCACGAAGAAGTGGCGCAGGAAGCTGAAGTGGAGGCCCAGCTGCGCGCCCACGCCGAACCCGGCCAGGTTGAAGCGGTTGTTCATGCCCTCGCCGAAGAGCCGCACATCGCTGCGCGGTATCACCGGCCCGGCATGGATGCCCTCGTAGGCGCGCAGCCGGAATCGGCCGCTGGCGCTGCTCCACAGCGCATCGTAGTGGTCCAGGTCCACGCTCAGCAGGTTGAGGCCGTCGGTATGCTCGAAGCGCAGGAAGTCGGGCGTCAAAGCCACCTCGCGCGAGCCCTCGTCGGTGGTGTACTCCAGGCTTCGGCTGCCGCGCACGTATCCATCCATCCGCACCAGCTGCCCCGCGCGCATCACGTACTTCATATGGTCAAGGCCCAGCGAGATGCTCCAGCGGTCCTGGAGGTGGTAGCCCAGCCGGTAGTTGTACTGCGGCACCCACATCTGCTTCGGGTCGAAATAGCCTTGGAAGGAAAAGGGGTGTGGCCGGTCATCGGCGCGGATGTGGCGCAGCGTGAAGTCGTAATCAGCGCCGTAGAGGTGCAGGTCGCTCCAGCTGTAGCAGCTGCGGTTGTATCCCCAATAGGCGAACCAGTCGCCTTTGTGGTCCTGAGCCTGGAGCGCCAGGGCCACGGTAGCCGTTGCGGCGAGGAGCGCGGCGCGCATGCTCAGCTCGTCACCGACCAGCCGTAGAGCGGCTTCAACCGCATCATCCCGCCCACATGGAACTTCACGCGGTCCAGCTCGCCGGCATCGCCGCCGCTGCGCAGCGCCGTATCGATCAGCTCCACGATCTTGCGGCAATCCAGCTCCTTCAGGCCGCGCGTGGTGATCGCCGCCGTGCCTACGCGGATGCCGCTGGTCACGAAGGGGCTCTTGTCGTCGAAGGGCACCATGTTCTTGTTCACCGTGATGTGCGCCAGCCCAAGCAGCCGCTCGGCCTCCTTGCCCGTCAGGCCCTTGCTCCGCAGGTCGATGAGCATGCAGTGGTTGTCGGTGCCGCCGCTCACGATGTCGTAGCCCTTGGCCATGAAGGCCTCGGCCATGGCCGCCGCATTGGCGATCACCTGGCGGCCGTAGTCGGCGAAGCCGGGCGAGAGCGCCTCGTGGAAGGCCACGGCCTTGGCCGCGATCACGTGCTCCAGCGGCCCGCCCTGGGTGCCGGGGAACACCGCCCCATCCAGCACGGCGCTCATCATGCGGGGCTCGCCCTTGGGCGTCGTCAGCCCCCAGGGGTTCTCGAAGTCGCGGCCCATCATCATCAGGCCGCCGCGCGGGCCGCGCAGGGTCTTGTGCGTGGTGGTCGTCACCACATGGCAGTGCGGCAGCGGATCGTTCAGCAGCTTGGCGGCGATCAGGCCCGCCGGATGGCTCACATCCGCCAGCAGCAGCGCCCCCACCTCATCGGCAATGGCGCGGAAGGCGGCATAGTCCCAATCGCGGCTGTACGCGCTGGCACCGCAGATGATCAGCTTCGGCTTCTCGCGCAGCGCGGTCTCACGCACCTTCTCCATGTCCACCCGGCCGGTCGCCTGCTCCACGCCATAGAAGGTGGCGCGGTACAGCTTGCCGCTGAAGTTCACCGGGCTTCCATGCGTCAGGTGCCCGCCATGGCTCAGGTCGAAGCCCAGGATGGTGTCGCCGGGCTTCAGGCAGGCCAGCATCACCGCGGCATTGGCCTGCGCCCCGCTGTGCGGCTGCACGTTGGCCCACGCGGCCCCGAAGAGCTGCTTCACGCGGTCGATGGCCAGGTTCTCCACCTCGTCCACGAATTCGCAGCCGCCGTAATAGCGCTTCCCGGGCAGCCCCTCCGCGTACTTGTTGGTGAGCACGCTGCCCAGTGCCTCCAGCACCTGGTCGCTCACGTAGTTCTCGCTGGCGATCAGCTCCAGGCCCACGGTCTGGCGCCAGCGCTCCTTGTCGATCAGTTCGAATATCCGGGTATCGCGTTCCATCTCGGGTGGGTTCAGGGGTGGGGGCCGGTCATGCCGCCGGCAAGGCCTTCAGGTAATCGGGGAAAAGTTGGTAGAAAAAACGTTCCCGCCACCGGTACTCCTCCAGCATGGCCGGCGTGAAGTACCGTTCCTGGCTGCGCCCGGTGGCGTTCACCTTGCCCTTGCGCCGGATGAAGGCGACCGCGCGGTCAGGGTAGCCCATGCCGCGCAGGTAGCGGTACAGTTCCTCGTTGAGCCGCTCGGTGCGCAGGAAGGTGATGCGCGGGAAGTGCTGGTCGTACACCCGGCGCAGGTCCATGCCATCCTCCAGCGCCAGGGCCGTGCGCAGCGGGTCGTGCGCGAACAGGCGGATGAAGTGCAGCGTAAGGGGACCCACGGTGGCGCGCATGCCGGGCGGTGCGGCGCTCGCGTAGCCGATGCCCAGGTGCATCCTGAAGTAGTCGGCGAAGGACAGGTCCGGGAATGCGGGGAAGGCCGCCTTCACCTCTTCCAGGCTGGGCCGGGGGTCCTGTGCCCATGCCCGGAACTCATAGAGCGAGACAAGGCGCGCCAAGGGCTCGCGCACCACCGTCACAATGGGCTTCCCGCGGTGCTCGGCCGGTATCTGGCACACCCCCCCGTGCGCCACCGGCCGCGCGCGCTCCTCAAAGGCCTTGTTGAAGTGGTAGGGCTTCATCAGCAGGTCCTTGAACATGCGCTGGGGGCGGCCCAGGCGCCAGCCGATGCGCTGGCGCAGCGTGGGCGTATGCCAATGGCACTGCCGGATGGCTTCGCGCGCGAACGAGCTCCCCGTCTTGGGGAAGTTGATCATGACGAAGCGTTCGGTGATGAGCATGCAACCTCGTGCCCCTTCGCGGGCGGCCAAAGGTAGCCGAGGCCCACCCCGCTCAGCGCTCCACCACGAAGCGGGCCCAGCGCCACGCGACGCCGTCGCTCAGCAGCAGCACGTAGGCGCCCGCCGTCAGCTCCTCCACGCTCAGCACCAGCGCGCCCTGCACCGGGTAGCTGCCGCTCTGGGCCACGCGCCCGGCCGCATCCAGCACCCGTGCTTCCCACCGGCCCGCAGGGAGTCCGGTGATGCGCAGCGCATCATGGGCCGGCACAGGGCCCAGCGTCACGCCCAGTTCCGCGAGCTCTTCCAGGCCCACATACGTTTCAATGCTCACGCACGAGGTGTCGTTCGCCGTGGATGCGTCGCTCGGCATGCTCGTCCACGCGCACAGTGCATCGGTCGCCTCCGCCGTGGGCACGAAGTAGCTGCTGAAGGTCACCAGCTGCTGCTGCCCCGGGGCGATGGCGGCACCGGCATAGGCCTGCGTGGTCACCGGGCCATTGCCGAAGCGGTAGTGCACGTTGAAGGAGCTGGCCGGCTGGTTGCCGTAGTTCCGCACCCAGGCGCGCACCGCCGTCTGCCCGCCGATGCTCTGGCCATCGGCCAGGCCGAAGAAGCCGTTGCAGCCCACATCATGCACCGGCACCTGCGCCAGCCGCAGCCCGATGAAGAAGTCCTGGTTCTCGCGGTCCCGGTACTCCGCCCACACGCCGTCGATCACCTCATAGGTCCGCAGCGAGAAGGGCGGCGTGATGTCCACCGCAATGCTGATGTTGGCGCCCAGCATGTACCACTCCACGTACACGCCCCCGCTGGTGATGGTGAGCGGTGCGCTCAGGGCGATCACCTGGTCGCCCGCCACGGCCTGCGCCGCAGGGATCTGCACCGAGTCCAGCAGCGTCCCCGGCTGCCCGCCCACGCCGTCATCATCGTACACCTTCATGGTGTAGGCGGCGGCGCCCGTGTTCGATACGATGCGCACCGTGGTGTGCGTGGCATAGGCCGGGTAGTAGGGCGGCTTTATGTACACGCCCACCCCGCCGTTGCCGCCGTTCCAGCTCAGCCCCACGCCGTCGTCGGTGAGGCCATGGTAGCGCAGGTCGTGGGTGGCCGTGGCGGTGTCCACCACCACGATCTCCTGCGTGCGCTGGTTGTTCGCCGTCACCAGTTCACCGGCGATGCCGCTCACGCTGCTCACCAGCCGGTAGGTGCCGGCGGGGTTGGGCACCCACGTGGGCGGGAAATTCACCGTCGTGTCCAGCCCGGGGCCCAGCAGGCCGATGCCCTGCGAGGCATTCAGCAGCGCGCTGCCGCCGCTGTTGAGAAGCTGCGCCGAGAGGGTGAAGCCCGTCAGGGCCGTGTTCCCCACGTTCAGCGCGTTGGCGATCATCTGGAAGGGCTGCCCGTTGCGCGTGCGGAACACCCCGCCGCTGCTCGGGTCGGTGCTCCAGTTCACCACGCCGTCCAGCACCTGCAGCGTGGAGGCCGGCGGCATGTAGTAGCGGATGGCATAGCCGCCCACCGGATACGCGTCCGCGCTGTGCTGCAGGCCGATGGTGCCCGCCACGCTCTCGATCCCCAGCAGCAGGTCGTTGTTCTGCGTCAGCCCCGTCTGCTGCTGGATCTGCACCGTAATCGTGCTGTCCAGCTTGTTCAGGATCACCTGGAAGGTGTTGCTGCCCGTGTACGTCGGGGCCGAGGGCGACCAGAAGGGCACCCCCACCCAGCTCACGATGGTCTGGTCCTCGCTGTCGAAGAAGTAGCAGCGTCCCTGGTTGCCCGCGCCCAGGAAGTTGAAGTCGGCCGCCATCACGGCCACGTAGTCGTTCGTGCCGCCGCCCAGCGGAATGGTGGGGAAGGGCGAGGCGATGTTGCCGCCATTGAAGGCGATGTAGCCGTTGCTCCCGATCCAGATGTTCTTGCGGCCGTACCAGTAGAAGGGCATATCGGTGGCCATCACGTAAGGCCCCACCACATTGTCGTCGCCCAGCCCCATCACCATCTGCCCGGTGGTGGTGATGTCGATCCAGTTGTACACCGGGCCGTCCGGTTCGTTGCTGTCCTTCCAGAGGTAGCCGTAGGCGTCCGGCCCCCCCATGGCCCCGAATAGCGGTGCGTGCAGGAGCGCCGCAAGGGCGAATGCGGAGAAGTGCTTCATGGCGATGGGTTTGGTGATGGCCCCGCCAAGATAGGCGCCGCCATGGATCGCGATGGGGGTGGCTGTCCGTATGCTGCTGCCAAGGGCCGCGTGCGCCGGGTCGCCCGCGGCACCGTCAATTGGCCATCGGGCTCTCGCCCCAGAACCAGCAGCGGGCCGGCTGCGCCAGCCCCGCGTCCAGCGGCACGCGCACCGCCCACCGCACCGCGGGGCGGCCGGCCTCCTGCTTATCCAGCGTGCGCATCGCCTCCAGCAGGCCCAGCAGCAGGCTCAGGAAGAGGGGGCGCAGAAGCCTGCCCATGGCTATTGGCGCTTCGCCTGCTCCCAATAGGCGTCCATCTCGGCCAGCGTCATGCGGCCCAGTTCCTTCCCGTCCCGGCGGCTCTCGCGCTCCAGGTACTGGAAACGGCGGATGAATTTCCGGTTCGTGCGCTCCAGCGCCTCGTCGGGGTCCACCCCCAGGAAGCGCGCATAGTTCACCATGCTGAAGAGCACATCGCCCACCTCATCGGCCTGCTGCGCGCTGCCCGCCTCCACCTCCGCCTGCAGCTCGCGCAGCTCTTCATGCACCTTGTCCCACACCTGCTCCTTGCGCTCCCAGTCGAAGCCCACCCCCCGGGCCTTGTCCTGTATGCGTATCGCCTTCACCAGGCTCGGCAGCCCCTTGGGCACGCCCTCCAGCACACTGGGCTGCGCCTCCCCGGGCCCGCCAGGCGCGTCCGCGCTGCGGCCCGTCTGCTTCGCTTGCTCCTCCAGCTTGATGCGCTCCCAGTTCGCCTTCACCTCCTCCTCGTCCTTCACCTGCACATCCCCGTAGATGTGCGGATGCCGCCGGATCAGCTTCTCGCAGATGCCGTTCAGCACATCGGCGATGTCGAAGGACCCCTGCTCCTGGCCGATGCGCGCATAGAACACGATGTGCAGGATCAGATCGCCGAGCTCCTTCCGCACGCCATCCAGGTCGCCCTCCAGAATGGCGTCCCCCAGTTCGTACGTCTCCTCAATGGTCAAGGGTCGCAGCGTCTCCAGCGTCTGCTTGCGGTCCCACGGGCAGCGCTCGCGCAATTCATCCATGATGCTCAGCAGGCGGAGAAAGGCTTCGGCGCGCGGATCCATGGGGCGAAGGTCGGTAGCCCTGGGCCATGGCCGCTGCCATCAGGGGGAACTGACGGCTGTTAGTTGCCTCCGGGAGCCGGTCCCTCAACTTTAGGTCAATCAAAACCATTCCCATGAAAAAGCTGCTCGTCGGCCTCGCCTTGGCACTCTCCGCACTTGGGCTGCAGGCGCAGGAAGTCGCCACCGTTGCGAGCGCGGTCTTCAGTCCGCGCCGCGTCATCAAGACCAATCTCACCGGGTATGCGCTGCTCTCGGTGAGTGCCAACTACGAGCAGAAGACCGGCCGCAAGACGACGGTGGGGCTGCTGGCGGGCTACAAACTGCCCAGCGTCATCAAAGTGGAGGCCATCGGCAACCTCGACGGCGAGAAGCAGACCTATACCGGGGATGTGGAGCCCAAGGGCCTCTATGCCAACCCCTATTTCCGGTTCTACCCAAGGGAGGCCTTCAAGGGCTTCTATGTGGAGGCCTTCCTCCGCTATTTCGACTACGATTACCGGGTGCCTTACGACTACGACAAGAATGGGCGCAACATCAGGGCCAACCTCGATGGCACGGCCAGCGCATTCGGTGGCGGATTGGGCATGGGCGTGCAATTCACGCTGGCCTCGCGTCTGTTCCTGGACATCAATGCGGGCTACGGCATGGCCATGGGGAATGCCCACATCGAGACCAACGACCCCAACCTGGAGCGCGAGGATTACCTCACCATCAAGCGCAACATCGAGAAGTACCAGGATGATGCCGACGTGCAGGTCTTCCTGCTCGGCGATATACTCCGGAATCCCGATGCACGCGCCGACGACCGGCACGCCGAGGCCGATTTCCGCGACAAGGTGTTCCCCATCGTGCGCGGCGGCATCTCCATCGGCTACGCGTTCTGAGCATCCGTTCCGAATCTTGAAGAAGGCCCCGGGATCGCCGGGGTTTTTTTCATGCGCCGCGCGCGACCTTCGCTCCATGCGCGTCATCCTTCCCGCCTTGCTGCTCGCATCGTGCGCCGGCCACCAGCCCGAGCCTGCCGCACCGCCCAACCATTCCGTCCGCGACGAGCTCGGCCAGCTCTACACCGACCAGCAGCTCACCGGTTCCTTCATCGGCTACGACGCGCAACGCGATCACTGGCTCTTCATTGACAGCGCCCAAGCCGATTCGGCCACGCTGCCCGCCAGCACCTTCAAGATCCTCGGCACGCTCATCGGTCTCGAGACCGGGGTGCTCCCCGATAGCAGTCACGTTATTGCCTGGGACGGCAGCGACTACGGGCGCCCAGCGGCGAACCGCGACCTCACGCTCCGCGAGGCCTACGATGCGAGCGTGTATTGGTACTACCGCGAGACCGTGCGCCGCATCGGCCCCGCAGCCTTCAAGCATTGGCTCGATACCGTGGGCTACGGCAATGCCGACACCACCGGCGGCTACGACCAGTGCTGGGTGAGGGGAGGGTTGCGCATCACCCCGCGCCAGCAGATCGCTTTCCTGCGTGCGGTAGAAGCGGAGCAGCTGCCCTTCAGCCCGCGCACGTACGGCATCGCCAAGGACATCATGCTGCGCGAGGATACGCTGGGCCGCGCTATGCGCGCCAAGACCGGCTGGGCCATGGGCGATGCGGGCAGCATCGGCTGGTACGTGGGCTGGGTAGAGGCCCCGCAGCGCGCGCCTTACTTCTTCGCGAACCGGATCAGCACGAGCGATACCGCGCATGCCGCATTCGCGGCGGCACGCATCGGGATCGCCAAGGCGGTGCTGAGGGAGGAAGGTGTTTGGCCGTGAGGGCCGTCTGATTCTATCCAGTACAATCAGAATCTAAACCTCCGCAGGGTCTCCCGTCTTCGGGGACCCTGCATACAATGTAGAACACATCAGGCTCTCCCGTCCTCGGGCTTCCAGTGTACAATGCGATAGAGAAGGGGAGGCCCCTCAGAATCCCCCCACGCCCGGCCCCGCCGCCACACCCTGGTTCAGGTGCGCGGCCAGCGCGGCCTCGTTGGGGATCATCGCGCGGCGGGCCTTTAAACCTCCGCAGGGTCTCCCGTCTTCGGGGACCCTGCGTGCAACGATGAACACATCAGGCTCTCCCGTCCTCGGGCTCCCAGTGTACAATGCGATAGAGTAGGGGAGGCCCCTCAGAATCCCCCCACCCCCGGCCCCGCCGCCACACCCTGGTTCAGGTGCGCGGCCAGTGCGGCCTCGTTGGGGATCATCACGCGGCGGGCCTTGCTGCCCTCGAAGGGCCCCAGCACACCGGCGGCCTCCAGCTGGTCCACAATGCGGCCGGCGCGGTTGTAGCCGAGCTTCAGCTTGCGTTGGATCAACGAGGTGCTGCCCTGCTGCGTCTGCACCACCAGGCGCGCCGCCTCCTCGAACATGCTGTCGCGCTCGCCATCGTCCAGGTCGCCGCCGCCTTCGCCTTCTTCCATGGGCGGCTCCGGCAGCAGCAGCGCATCCGGATAGCCGCGCTGATTGCCGATGAAGGCCGTGATCTCATCCACCTCCGGCGTGTCCACGAAGGCGCACTGGATGCGGATCAGGTCGTTGCCCGTGCTCAGCAGCATGTCGCCGCGGCCAATGAGCTGCTCCGCACCCCCCGCGTCCAGGATGGTGCGGCTGTCGATCTTGCTCGTCACCCGGAAGGCGATGCGCGCCGGGAAGTTGGCCTTGATCGTACCCGTGATGATGTTCACGCTGGGGCGCTGCGTGGCGATGATCAGGTGGATGCCGATGGCGCGCGCCAGCTGGGCCAGGCGGGCAATGGGCGTCTCCACCTCGCGACCCGCCGTCATGATCAGGTCCGCGAACTCGTCCACCACCAGCACGATGTAGGGGAGGTAGCGGTGCCCGTTCTCCGGGTTCAGCCGCCGGCTGATGAACTTCGCGTTGTACTCCTTGATGTTGCGCACCTGCGCATCCTTCAGCAGCTCGTAGCGCTCGTCCATCTCGATGCACAGGCTGTTCAGCGTGGCCACCACCTTCTTCGTGTCGGTGATGATCGCCTCGCCCTCGCCCGGCAGCTTGGCCAGGAAGTGCCGCTCGATCTTGTTGAAGAGCGTCAGTTCCACCTTCTTCGGGTCCACCAGCACGAACTTGATCTGGCTGGGGTGCTTCTTGTACAGCAGGCTCACCAGGATCGCGTTCAGGCCCACCGACTTGCCCTGGCCCGTGGCACCGGCCATCAGCAGGTGCGGCATCTTGGCCAGGTCGGTCACGAAGGTCTCGTTGCTGATGGTCTTGCCCAGCACGATCGGCAGGTCCGCCGTGCTGTTCTGGAACTTCTCGCTCGCCACCACCGCGCGCATGCCCACCACCTGCGGCTTGCTGTTGGGCACCTCGATGCCGATGGTGCCCTTGCCCGGGATCGGCGCAATGATGCGGATTCCCAGCGCGGCCAGGCTCAGCGCGATGTCGTCCTCCAGGTTCTTGATCTTGCTGATGCGCACCCCCGCTTGCGGCACGATCTCATACAGCGTCACCGTGGGGCCGATCGTCGCCTTGATCTTGTCGATGCCGATGTTGTAGTGGCCCAGCGTGGCCACGATGCGGTCCTTGTTCGCCTCCAGCTCCTCCTTGGTCACCGTGATCTCGCCCGTACCATGGTCCACCAGCAGGTCCAGCGGCGGCTGCTCGTAGCTGCTCAGGTCCAGCTTCGGGTCGTACTCGCCGAACTCCTGCAGCTTCGCCTCGATCTCGTCCTCGGTCAGCACGGCTTCCTTGGCGCCGGCCTCCACGCTCATGCCGTTGAGCTCCCCGTTCAGCGCCTCCACCGCGCTCATCACCGGCGAGGCCACGGGCGCCACCACCTCCATCGGGGTGGTCTCCAGCTCCAGCGCGGGCGTCTCCTGCGCCTCGGCAGCGTCATCGGCCGCTTCGGCATCCGATTCCTCCAGCTCGAGCTCCAGCGTTGGTTCCTCGGTGCCACCGGCCGCTGCGGGGCCGGCAACCGGGGCGGTCCTTTCATCCGCCGCAACCGCTTCCTCAGCGAACCCGCTATCCTGCCATTCCGGCTCCTTCATCCGCACGCCGGGCTTCACGGCCGCGGCCTCCGCGGGTTCCGCTTCTGCCGCGCCCGCCCGCTTCGCCAGCAGCCCGCTCAGCCAGCCGAAATCGAGGTTGAAGGTGTAGGCCGCGAAGGCCGCCGCCGCGAACACCAGCAAGGCGCCGGCGCCGAACTCGCCCAGCAGGGTGGTCAGGTGCCGCGTCATCACCACGCCCAGTCCACCGCCCAGGAAGCTGTACTCCCCGCGGAAGAAGAAGCCCAGCAGCCCCGGCACCCACAGCGCCGCCATCGCCGTCCAGCCCAGCGTGCGCCGCGGGGGCAGCAGCCAGGTGCCCAGCAGGATGCGCATGCCCGCCAAAAAGCTCCACAGCGGGAAGGCGAAGGCCGCCAGCCCGAACCACACGTGGATGAAGCGGTGCGCGCTGATGGCGCCCAGCTTGCCCAGCCAATTCTCCGCCGCCGTGCCCGTGCTGAGGATCTCCCACCAGCCGCGGCTCATCAGGTCCTGGTCCACCCGCCAGGTAAAGAGGAAGCTCACGAAGGCGGTGAGCAGGAAGAGTCCGCCCAGCGTAAGGGCCAGCCCCAGCACCTTGTGGGTGCGCTCATCGGCGAAGAAGCCCTTCATGCGGCTCCAGCGGCCCTCGCTCGGCGCCGCGGCCTTCTTGCTCCGCCGCGGCTTGGCCGGGGCCTCTTCGGTGGGCTCCTCGCGGAGCCGGTTGCGCTTCTCGTTGGCCAATGTGGAATGCGGGATTCGCTCGCACGCGCGAGGCGATGCGTCGAAGGTCGAGCCTCCGTCCAGCCAGAACGGGAAGTCTATTGGCGCTAGTATCAACAGGGGCGCGTGGAGAGCCGCGCACGCACTGGGGCCGGGGGGCGCGGATCCAGGGGCGCAGCGCGGCGCCTTGGCCGCTGATGGCCAGGCACTGACGGCGGCGGGCTACATCGAGAAGGTCCCCAGCACCTCGGCCAGCTCGTGATGGAGCACGGGCGGCGCCACCGACTCGTGGTCGGCCTTGGGCTCGAACTTGGCGGGGTCGATGTCCTGGGCGGTCACCTGCACGGCGTCCAGGTGCATCCGGATGCCGTTCTGCACCATGTCGTAGCGCAGCAGCACACCGGGCACCTCCGCGAAGGGACCGAACCAATTGGGGTCGTTGATGCGGATGCGGTCGGTGTACCACACCTCGATCTCCGGCTGTTCCATCCGGCTGAACACGGCGATGGCCTTGCGGCAGGGGAACCCGGCAATGGTATCCAGGTCGTTGGTGAACAGGATGGTGGGGCGTCCGTAATCCGCGTTGAACAGGTCCATGTCGCGCGGCTTCAGGTGGCTCACGATCCGCTTGCCCATCATGCTCATGTGGTAATCCATGCTGCGGCCGCTGTTGTCCACCTGCATCAGGGTGCGGAACACCCCCATGCCGGCGCTCAGCTCCGCCGCCTGCCGGTCTTCGGTGAAAGTGAGCGTGGTGCGCTCAGGCAGCATGCCCGCCATCAGCCCGTTGGGGTCGTAGTCGGGGAAGGTGAGCGCATACTCGATGGTGCCTTCCGTTACCCGCTGCTCCAGCAAGCTGGTGCCGCAGGCGGAGAGGAACAGGGTGGAGGCGCTCAGGAACAGGGCTTTGTGGATCGGCATCAGGGAGGGTGTTGCGTGCCCCTCTTACGGCGGGGCCTGTCCCTTCGTTTCAGCCGAAAGCGCCTGATTGCTAGGCGAACCGGAAGCAGGGGTCGATGAACGCCCTCCGGCGGCAGGCTTACCTTCGCCCGCAACGGCCGTTGCGCACCAGCGCCGCGGCAACGACCATGGAATTGCGATTGATCGAGGCGGCCTCGGAGATCGGGGCGGGCAAACGGGGCGCCAGCATGGGCATGGCCGCCTTGCGCGTGGCGGCGTGGAAGCTGGGCAGCGAGCTCTTCGGCCATGCCGAAGAGAGCATCCTGCGCGATGAGAACGATGTGCTCTACGAGGACGACCGCAGCCCCAGTGCCCACCACATCGACGGGCTCATCCGCTTCGAGAGCGACTTGGCGTACGAGGTATATAAATACCTGCGGAACAGTGTTTTCCCAATCGTGGTCGGAGGGGATCATTCAATCGCCATCGGCTCGGTATCGGGCACCAAGATGGCCTTCCCCGATAAGCGCCTCGGGGTGGTCTGGATCGATGCCCATGCCGACCTCCACACCCCCTGGACCACCCCCAGCGGCAACGTGCACGGCATGCCCTTGGCGCTGCTCATGCAGATTGAGAAGAAGGGCCGCAACCGTCCGCGGGTGTATACCATGGATACCTGGGATCGCCTGCGGAAGATCGGTGTCCACGGCCCCAAGCTCCTCCCCGGCGACCTGGTCTTCATCGCCCTGCGCGACTATGAGCCCGAGGAGGAGGCCATCATCAAGGAGCACGGCATCAAGGTCATCACCGTGGCGGACCTCCGCAGGAAGGGGGGCGATGCGGTGGTGAAGGAGACCCTGGCCCACCTCAGCGGCTGCGACCGGCTGCACATCAGCTTCGATGTGGACAGCCTGGACCCCAGCATTTCGGTCGGCACCGGCACCCCTGTCCCGGATGGGCTCTTCCTCGAGGAGGCCAAGGCCTTGCTCAGCGGCTTCTGCGCCGACCCGAAGACCGCCACCCTCGACGTGGTGGAGATCAACCCGGCGCTCGATAGCGGCAATGCCATGGCCGAGGCCACGCTTTCCATCCTGGAGCCGCTCTTCCCCATCCTGCGCGCGCGATGAACGGTCAGGTACCCATCCGGCCTGTATTCCAACAGCACATGAGCGTTCGGTGCGCCGGCTTGGTGCGTTAGCCACAGGGCCAGTGATCCCCCACCAGTCCGCCTCCGCCGTCATCCTGGTCCGCCCCACGGGCTTCGGCTACGACCCGGAGACGGCCGCCAGCAACGAGTTCCAGCAGCGGATCCCGGTGGACGATGCGCGCCGGTCGGCTGCCGAGGAGTTCGATGGCCTGCTCGAGGCCCTGCGCCGCTGCGGCATCGGCTTCACGGTGCTCGATCCCTTCCACCCCGGCGCGCCCAACGGCGTGTTCCCCAACAACTGGTTCAGCACGCATGCCGATGGCACGGTCGTGCTGTACCCCATGCTCACGCCCAGCCGCCGCGCTGAGCGCGACCCCGACCTGGCGCGCGCGCTCGAGGCCGAGGGCTTCACCGTTCGCCAGACAATCGACATCAGCGGCTGGGAGCACCACGGCCGCATCCTCGAGGGCACCGGAAGCCTCGTGCTCGACCGCCTGAAGCGTCGCGCCTATGCCTGCCTTTCGCCACGCACCACGGAGGCGGCCCTCACCGCCTGGTGCGATCGGCTGGGCCATTCCCCCATCGCCTTCACCGCTACCATGGATGGCCGGATCAACGGCGCCCCCATCTACCATACCAATGTGGTCATGAGCCTGGGCACGGATTGGGCGCTGGTCTGCTTCGATGCCCTGCCCTACCCGGGCGACCGCCAGGAAGTGGAGGAGGAATTGGCCCGGAGCGGCCGTGAGGTCATCGCCTTCGATCTGCCGCAGCTCTACAGATTCGTGGGCAACGCCTTGGAGCTGCGCGGTGCCAGCGGGGCGTGCATCCTGCTCTCGGAGACGGCCTTCCATGCCCTCAAGCCCTTCCAGCGCATCGCCCTGGAGCGCCATGCGCGGCTCATCCCCGTTGCTGTGCCCACCATCGAGGCCATCGGGGGAGGCAGCGTGCGCTGCATGATGGCGGAGAATTTCCTGAGCAGGGCCTAGTCATCCGTTGACGGCTGTCGGTGGCCAGGCGTTGACGGACAACTGACAACGAACAACCGACATCCCCTTCTTTTGCACCCCGATGTTCCAGGACAGACTCCGCTCCCAGCTCGTTCCTGCGCTGCAAGGCGCCTTCAAGGACCTTTTCGGCCATGACCTCGATGCCAAGGCCATCGGCTTCCAGCAGACCCGGCCGGAGTTCGAGGGCGATGTCACCATCAACGTTTTCCCCTTTCTGAAGCTCAGCGGCAAGGGCCCGGAGCAGACAGCCCAGGCCATCGGCGAGCACCTCGTGGCCCACGTGCCCGTGGTGGAGCGCTTCAACGTGGTGAAGGGCTTCCTCAACATCGTGATCGGCGATGCCTACTGGCTGGGCTTCCTGCGCGAAGCGGGCGAGCGCGATATCCTCAGCTTCCCCGCCACGGGCAGGAAGGTGATGGTGGAGTACGCCAGTCCCAACACCAACAAGCCGCTCCACCTGGGGCACCTGCGCAACATCTTCCTCGGATACAGCGTCAGCCGCATCCTGCAGGCCTCTGGTTATGAGGTGATCAAGGCCCAGGTGATCAACGACCGCGGCATCCACATCTGCAAGAGCATGCTGGCCTGGCAGAAGTTCGGCCAAGGCGAGACCCCGCAGAGCAGCGGCCTCAAGGGCGACAAGCTCGTGGGCAAGTACTACGTGGAGTTCGACAAGGCTTACAAGGCCGAGATCGATGCCCTCGTGGCTGCCGGGAAACCGAAGGAGGAAGCGGAGAAGACCGCGCCCATCCTGCTGGAGGCACAGGAGATGCTCCGCCAATGGGAGGCCAACGACCCCGCCGTGCGCACGCTGTGGGAGACCATGAACGGCTGGGTGTACGAAGGCTTCAACGCCACCTACGCCCGCGCCGGAGTGGACTTCGACCGCAACTACTACGAGAGCCAGACCTACGTGCTGGGCAAGGTCGATGTGCTCGAAGGCCTGAAGAATGGCGTGTTCTACGAGAAGGACGGCGCCGTGTGGGTGGACAATACCGCCGAGGGCCTCGATGAGAAGGTGCTCCTGCGCCGCGATGGCACCAGCGTGTACATGACGCAGGACATCGGCACGGCCATCAAGCGCTTCGAGGAGTATCCCGGCCTCAGCAAGCTCATCTACACCGTGGGCAACGAGCAGGACTACCACTTCAAGGTCCTGTTCATCATCCTCAAGAAGCTGGGCTTCGCCTGGGCCGATGAGCTCTTCCACCTCAGCTACGGCATGGTGGACCTGCCCAGCGGCAAGATGAAGAGCCGCGAAGGCACCGTGGTGGACGCCGACGACCTCATAGACGAGGTGGTTTCCGAAGCGCGCCGCATGGGCGAGGAGCTCAGCAAGCTGGACGATTTCACCGAGGCGGAGAAGGCGTCCTTGTATGAGATGATCGGCCTGGCCGCGCTCAAGTACTTCCTGCTGAAGGTGGACCCGAAGAAGCGCATGCTCTTCGACCCCGCCGCCAGCATCGACCTGCAGGGGCACACGGGGCCATTCATCCAGTACACCTACGCGCGGGTCAAAAGCCTGCTGCGGAAGGCGGAAGGATCGGATGATCAGATGGTCAGAAGACCAGATGATCGGATCGGATCCGGGGGCTTGCTTCCCGAAGAACGAACGGTGATCAAGCTACTGCACCACCTGCCGGCCGTGCTGGATGAAGCGGCCACCAAGCTGGATCCCTCCGCCTTGGCGAACCACACCTACGAACTGGTGAAGGCCTACAACGCGTTCTACCAGGGCGTGCCGGTGCTGAAGGAGGTGGACGCCGCCAAGCGCGCCTTCCGCCTGGACCTGAGCGCCGCCGTGGCCAACGCCACCAAGCGGGCCATGTGGTGCCTGGGCATCGAAGTGCCTGAGCGGATGTAACCGTTCGTTGTCCGTCCAAGACCTCGGGAATCTCACCAGGACGACCGGAAGAGCTTGGTCATTCCTTGTGCCGGCCAGGTTCAGAATTTCGGGCAGGGCACGATACGGTGCTTGCGGTTCTTGGCTTTCCTGGGCCACTCGTAGATCAGGCTGATCTCATGGGCGCCAGCGCTCCGCATCGTGAGCTTGCTGATGGTGACATCGTAGCTGTACACGAAGCGCAGCTGGTTCTCGGTCTGGTAGCCTGCCATGAGGATCACCGCCTCATTGTTGCCGTAGCCCTGCTTGTAAGCCTTCACAAGCGGCAACCCACGGTACCAGAGCCCGGCGGTGAATTGCTGGTGGTCGATGTACCAGCCGAGGTCGAGCTGGTCCCACTTGCCCTGCATCTTGTAGTGCGTGGCCACGGTCATCCGCGTCTCGCTCTTGCTCAGGCTGCGCTGCCCGTCGATGGGGAAACGATAGCCTGCATGCACGCTCATCCGGCGCTCGAGCGGGGCATGTCCGCCGATCATCAGGCTCATGTTGGGGCGGTTGAGATGGTTCACGCTCACCCCGGCCCACAGCGACTCGCTGTAGTACATGAGGCCGCCGGCAAGGTCGAGGTAGTTCACGCGCTCCATGAGATTGGGCTCTATGGTCTGGGCTGCGTTGTCGCGTATCACCTGGTCTGCGAAGAGGTAGCCGCCCGGGTCCACTCCGCGCATGGTGTACCCCAGGCGCAGGCCGCCGCGCACAGCTCGGCGGTAGTTGATGCGCGCCTCATAGCTGTAGCTGAGGCCCACGGTGGTGCTGGTGAGCCCGCTGGTACCGGCCTTGTCACGCAGCACCATGCCGCCGATGCCGGCGTTCACCGTGCTGAAGCGGTGGTCGTAGGCGGCCATGTAGGTCTCATAGCCCGGCTGCACGCCCGGCCATTGCAGGCGGTAGTTGAGCGCGATCCGGTCCTGGTGGGTGTTGCCGGTGAGCGCGGGATTGAGGTATTGCGGAGCGGCGTACCACTGCGAGAATTGCGGGTCCTGCGCATGCACGGCGCCAGCGGTGGCCGCCATGAGCAGCAGGGCGGTATGCCGGCGCATCCTCATCGGAAGAGGGTGAGATCGGTGAGCCGCTGCTCCTCCTTGCCGTCAACGAAGCGGAACCAGGTCTGGACCACATAGACATCCTGGGGGCTCAGCTGGCCGCGGTAGTAGCCGTCCCACCCGACGCGCATGTCGTTGCTCTCGAAGATGAGCTCGCCCCAGCGGTTGAAGACGCGCATGCGGAACTCATCCACGAAGCGGGCGAAGGGGTAGAAGACGTCATTGCTCAGGTCGTTGGGGTCCCAGGTGCCGCCGTTGCCGCCGTTGGTGTTCGGGGTGAAAGCCGTGGGGATGGTGATCTCGTAGACCGGACTGATGGTGATGGTCGCATCGGCCTCGTCGGTGCAGCCATGGATGTCGGTCACGGTGAGGGTCACCTGGAAGGTGCCCACTTCCACATAGCCGTGGGTGGGATTGCTGGCCGTGCTGGTGCCGCCATCGCCGAAGAGCCAGTCCCAAGCGGCGATGCTGCCGGTGCTCTGGTCAGTGAAGCTGATGCTTGCGTTGTCGGCGGTGGTGCTGTAGGTGCTGGCGCTGAAACCTGCGGTGGGGGGAAGCCAGGCATTGATGGTGCCGGGCACAGGGGCCGTGGACGTGCATCCCAAGGAGGTGCTCACGGAGAGGGAGGCGCTGTAGGTTCCGGCTTGGTACACGATCACCGGGCTGGGGGCGCTGCTCACCGAACCATTGCCGAGGTCCCAGGAGTAGCTGATGCCGGGTGGCAGCTGCAGGTCGGGATAGTCCACGGTGAGCGGTGCGCAGCCCTGCGCGATGATGGGCGGCAGGCTGATGGCCGGCGGCGTTTGTACGCGCAATTCCACGACGCGTTGCAGCGTATCCCCGCATTGATCGATGACGGTGACGGTGAGGTCCCGGTCCGTGGTGAATGGCACTGTGAAGGGCCCCGGGCCGCTGGCGCCCAGGTCGAGCCAGCTCATGCTGTAGGTGCCGGGATAACCGGTGAGCGCGGCCCCGACCGCGGCGGGCGCACCGCCCGGGCAGATGGTTGTGTCGCCGTAGGCGGAGAGGGTGGCGTTCGCAAGGTCGAGGACATAGACGGGCTCCAGTAGGGTGGGCGAAGCGCATCCGCTCTGGTCGGTGACTGTTAGCTGGACGAGCTGCGATTGGCTGAAGGCGACGGTGATCGGATTGCCGCTGCCGAGCGGCCCCCAGCTGTAGCTGAGTGTGCCGGTACCTCCGGTGGCCTGAGCGACCAAGGGCACCGGGGCGTTCACGCACACGGTGTCGGGCACGGACAGCTGTACCACGATGGGCGGTGGCTGCGTGATGGAACCGCTGGCCTGTGCGGTGCATCCGTTGGCGTCGGTGACGGTGACGCTGAGGTCGCCGGCCGGGAGCATCACGATGGTGGCAGTGGACTGGCCGCCGCTCCAGGAGAAGCTGTACTGGGGCGTTCCGCCGCTCACCTGCACGTTGGCCGTTCCGTTGCTGCCGCCGTTGCAGGTCACACCGGTTACGTTGAGCGCGGCGATGGCCAGCGGAGGCGGCTCTGCGATGACCGCGGTGAGGGCGGTGTCGCAGCCCAGGGCATCGGTCACCGTCACGGTGTAGCTGCCGGGTTGGAGCCCGGTGGCATTGGCCGTGGTCTGGCCCAGCGGATCGTTCCATAGATAAGCGTTGCCCGGCGCATCGGGTGCGAAGAGGATGGATCCGTTGCCATTGCCATGGCAATCCACGGCGGTCGCGGCGAGCCCTGCGCCGATGAAGGCGTTGCTCAGGGCCAGCGTCACCTGGTCGGAGGCGGCCGGGCAGTAGGATCCGCCATTGGCGGTCAGGGTGAGCGTGACGGACCCGGCGAGGATCTCGGCGGTAGCGGGCATGTACTGGATGGCGGCGCCCGATCCGATGATGGTGCCCGTGCCGCCGGTCCAGGCGATGCTGGTGGCATTGACGCTGGTGCCGTTGATGGCCACCGGATAGCTGCCCATGCAGGCCACCTGGTCCGGACCGGCATCGGCGGCGGGCGGTTGCTCAAGCGCATCGATGGTGGCGATGCCGACGGCCACGGCGCAGTTGTTCGCATCGCCCACGCCCACGATGTAGGAACCAGCCCCTGCGGTGATGGCGGGTGTCGTGGCGCCGTTGCTCCAGAGGTAGCTGTATGGCGGTGTTCCGCCAGTGGCCGTCACCGCCGCGGTGCCATCGGCGAAGCCGGCGCAGGTCTCATCGGAGGAGACCAGCTCGGCGATGGCGATGGCGCTGGGCTGGCCAACGGTGACGTTGAGAACCGTGCTGCAGCCGAAGGGGTCGGTGACCATCACCGTATGGCCGCCGGCCATCAGGCCCGTGGCGGTGGCGGTGCTGGCACCATTGCTCCATTGGTAGGAGAAGGCCGGGCTATCGGGGCTCACCGTAGCCGATCCGTTGGTGGAGCCGTTGCAGGTGGCGTCGGTGGCGCTGGCGATGATCCCTTGGAAGCTGTTGGGGATGCTGATGTAGAGCTGGTCCGATGCGGGCGGGCAGTTGTCGTTGCCGGTGGTGGTGAAGGTGAGGGTCACGCCACCGGCAGCGATGTCCGAGGGCCCGGGCGTGTAGCTCACGCTGGGCCAGGTTCCGGTGAAGGAGCCCGTTCCGCCGCTCCATGCGCCTCCGGTCGCATTGGTGATGCTCCCGAAGAGGGTGATGGGGAAGCTGCCCACGCACCCCACGAGGTCCGCGCCAGCATCGGCCGCATTGGGCAGCGCTGCGGCATTGATCGTGGCGGTTCCCGTGGCCGGCGCGCAGTTGTTGGCGTCGGTCACCGTGACCGTGTAGGTGCCGGCGCCGGCGGTGATCGTCGGCGTGGTGGCGCCATTGCTCCAGAGATAGGAGTAGGGCTGCGTGCCGCCCGAGACCACCGCCGATGCGGTGCCATTTGCGGACCCCGCACAGGTCTCGTCCGTAATGGTGATGTCGGCTACCGCCACGGCGGCTGCAGGACCGATGCTGGTGCTCAGGCTGATGGTGCAACCATAGGCATCGGTGACGGTCACGGTGTAGTCGCCGGCGCCCAAGCCGGTGGCGATGGCTGCGGTCTGCACGGGCACCGTGCTCCATGAGTAGGTGAAGCCGGGCAGTGCGGGGGTGAAGGCGGCAGCCCCGGTGGTGGTTCCGAAGCAGATCGCGTCTGTCGGTGTCACAACGGCATCCGCGAAGCTGTTCGGGATCTGGATGAAGAGCTCATCGGTAGCCGGTGGACAGCCGGTGTTGCCGGTGGTGGTGAGCGTGAGGGTGACGCCGTTGGCGGCGATCTCGGCGGCGCTCGGTGCATACAGCACATTGGGCCATGCGCCCGTGAACGTGCCGGTGCCTCCGCTCCACGCGCCGCCGTCGGCGTTGGTCACCGTGCCGCTGAGCGCGATGGGGAGGCTGCCGATGCAGCCGACTAGGTCTGCGCCGGCATCCGCCAGGTTGGGCTGTGCCGCCGCGCTGATGGTGCCGCTGGCGGTGGCCGGTGCGCAGCCGTTGGCATCCGTGATGGATACCGTGTACGTACCGGCCGCGGCTGTGAGCACGTTGCCCGTGGCTCCATTGCTCCATGTATAGGCGTAGGGCCCAGTGCCCCCGGTGGCCGTGGCAACCAGGTAGCCGTCAGAGGCGCCGGCGCAGCTCTCGTCGAAGGCGGCGAGGTTTGCCAGGCTGATGGCCGCAGGCGCCGCCACGGTCGCACTCAGGCTGGTGCTGCACCCCAGGCCATCGGAGATGATGACCCCATAGGTCCCCGCAGCGAGGCCTGTGGCCGTTGCCGCGGTTTGGGCCGGCGTGGTGCTCCACGAATAGGTGAGGCCGGACTGTCCCCCGGTGACCGTTGCGCTGCCGGTGGCCGCTCCGTTGCAGTCGGCATCCGTCGCCGTGATGCCGACGCCGGCGAAGCTGTTGGGCAGCGAGAGCACCATCTGGTCCGATGCCGGCGGGCAATTGTCATTGCCCGTGGTGGTGAGGGTGAGCATCACGCTGCCGGCAGCCACCTCGGCCGCGGTAGGTGTGTAGGCGATACCGGGCCAGGAGCCGCTGAAGGTGCCCGCTCCGCCGCTCCAGGTGCCGCCGGTGGCGTTCGTCACGGAGCCGCCGAGTGCGATGGGGAAGCTGCCCACGCAACCGACGGCATCCGGCCCGGCGTCAGCCGCATTGGGCTGGGCGATGGTGCCGATGGTGCCGGAGAGGGGGGGAGAGACGCAGTTGTTCGCATCCGTGATGGTCACCGTGTAGGTGCCGGGCGGCGCCATGATGCTCGGGGTGGTGGCACCGGTGCTCCAATCATAGTTGAATGGCGCGGTGCCGGTGGTGACATTGGCCGTGGCGGTGCCATTGCCGCTGCCCAGGCAGGATTCGCCTGTGGTGGCCACGGTGCCGAAGAGCCCCGGAATCACCGTCACGCTGTAGATGTAGGTCTGGAAGGCAGGGATCGGGCAGGCCCCGTCGCTCACGTTCACGATGAAGGGGAAGAAGCCGGAGGTGTTGGGCTGGGCGGTCCAGCAAACCTGGGCCTGCATCGGATTGCCCGCGGTGTAGGTGAAGGTGGCGCCCGGCAGATTCTGGCCGATGTTGCTGAAGGCGGTCAGCACGTTCGGCAGGTTGGGGTCGTCGATGGCGAAAGAGAAGCAGAAGCTGCCCGACTCGCACACCTGGATCGCCCTCGGACCCAACTGAACGGCGCTCCCGGTCAGGGCCTGCACCACCCCGGCAGCAGGGTTCGGCGGGTCGTTTCCGCATGGATAGGCGACGAACTGCATGTCGCGCATCACCGAGCCTGCAAGTACGCCGTTCACCCAATGGTTCACGCGCACCACCACCACCCAGTTGCCCTGCACATTGAGGACGAAGTTCACCTCGCCGGTCGATGGGTCGAGCGTGATGCCAGGGATGGGATCCGTGGCCGTGTAAGGGTTCACATAGGGAATGGAGGCGCCATTGAGCCCCATGGCATTGATGAACTCGTAGCTGAGGGAGTCGCTCTCCGGATCCCAGGCGCCGAAGCTGTAGGTGATGGGATAGCCCATGCACACATACGGGATGGCGGTATTGGAGAACTGCGGCGAGTCGTTGCAGCCCATGGTGGTGTTCACCACAGCGCGGATGTGCGTGCGCTGGGTGCCCGGGTTCTGCAGGTTCACGATGGCGTTGTTCCGGTAGATGTTCGTGTAGGAGATGGTCCACGAATCGCAGGGGGGCAGCGTCACGATGCCGGTGTAGGTGAACTGCTGGATGCCGGGCAGCGGCCCGCCGTTGCAGGTGCTGTTGGGGAGCTCCGCCCCGCAGAGCTGCGATATTTCCGTGGGCCCGTTGTGCGCCACGGTCATGCTCGTGTTGCCGCAGGGACTGGTGAGCTGCAGCGTCACCGAGGGGTCCACGTTGATGCCAGCGCAGTCCCGGTACACCATAAGGGTGATGCGGTACTGGTTGTTGCCGAGGCAATCCCAGTAGATCTCACCGCCGCTGAAGTGCGTGGCGCGACCGGTGATCGCGGTCGTGAGCAGCAGCAGGATGAGCGTGATTCTGCGGAGCATCGGTCCTGGACAGGGTACGTGAACCCGCCTGTTCCTACGACGCGTCGCAGCATGCGGTTACCCGGGCCGCGCCCGGCAAGGGTTTGCGCAGGCCCCTTCATCGGCGGCGTGCACTGCTTCAGCGCATCAGGGATGCGCCCCATCGCCCTGCGCCGCAGGACTGTCGAATCCCGGGGATGGGAAATGCGAAGGGCCGCTCATGGCGGCCCTTCGGTCCATCGAATCCGATGCTCAGCGCTGCACCATCACACAGGTGCGTTGGATGCCCGCATCGCTGCGGAGCTCCAGGACGTACCGGCCATCAGCCACACCGGTCATGTCCAATGTGATCGGATCGCAGGTGCGCACTTCGGTGCGGGCGACCCGGCCGGCGGCATCCACCAGGCGCGCCTCAACCGCACCAGTTGCACCATGGGCCACACTCAGCGCCGCTCCCGCGCAGGGGTTCGGCCATACGAGGAGGCCATGGCGCTGAATGCTCGCCTGCTCGCCGAGCACCCAGTCTACGGCGTAGCGCACCACGGCCGCATCATTGTCGGTCTGCGCGCTGAATCCGGAGGTGAAGCCGGCGGTGATGATCTTGCCATCGGCCTGCATGGCCACGGCATTGGCATCATCGAAATCCGGCTGGATGGAAGTCACCGCTACGCCATCGGTGCCGAACGACTGCACAAGGTCGCCGCTGCTGGTGAGCCGAGCCACGAAGAAGTCACGGGGAGAAGCGAAGCCCGGCGCGCCGGTGGTGCCGCAGATGATGATGTTGCCGCCCACACCGATGGCCGCATCGAGGCCGAGTTCCATGTCGTTGAGGTCGATCAGGCGCGGCGAACCGCCGTTGAACAACGGTGAGAAGTTGCCATTGTCGCGCAGCCGGGCCACGTAGATGTCGTCGTCGCCGTTGCCGATGGCCGCTCCGGTGACGTAGATATCCGTGCCGCGAACCGCCATCCCATGGGCCACCGATCCATTGGTGCCGATGGTCAGCAGGGCAACACCGTTGGATCCGAATTGGGCTACGGGAAGCCCGGTGGCATCGACCATCCAGGCCAGGGAGCGGTACTCAAAGCCGCTGGTGGCGTAACCGACGCCCAGGATGCTCCCATCGTCCAGCAGAGCGAGGTCATTCAGCTTGCTCTCGGAGGAGAGGTCGTCGAGGATGGCGATGCCCCCGTTGCCGAACCCCGCATCCAGTTCACCTTGCGGCGTGATCCGCATGAGCATGGCGTCGCGGATGAAGTCATCTCCGATCGCCGATCCGGCAAGGACCACATGGTCATCGCCTGCAATGGCCAGCCCATCGATCACGGCATCGCCGCTCCCCACGGGAATGGTGAGCACGCCGTCGGTGCCATAGGAGCCATCGGGCTGGCCGTTGGCATCGGTGCGCACCACCGCCACCACGCTCTGCGCGAAGGTGGGATAGGCAGTCCCGGCCACATAGATGCGCCCCTCGGAGTCGCGGCCCATGGCATAGCCGTAGGCTTCCTCCCCGATGCTGATGAAGGTGTAGCCCTCGTCGGTGCCGAAGGCCTCATCGAGGCTCCCGTCCTCCAGCAGGTGCGCTAGGAAGATGGCGTTGCTCCCTTCGATGCGCGCCACGCCGCAGATGAGCGAGCTGTTGTCATCCAGCGCCATGATGTCGTACGCCACATCGTGGAGGTCGCCTGGCTGGAGGATGACGATGCCGGCGTTGCCGTAATCCGGATCGGGCACGCCGGATTGGCCCGAAGCGGCGCGAAGGGTGAGCATCGCAGCGAAGAGCAGGGTGTAGCGTTTCCTCATGGGGGCTTGGTTTGGTACGCGCGAAGATGGTCATTTCGCTGCACGGGCCATGTGGATGGCGGGAAGGGAAGAACGAGGGGCTCCCGCTGGGAGCCCCTCGCCTGGTTCGATCGGTGGAGCGGGCTAGACCGCGGCCACTTTGTCGGCCTTGTAGGCCCCGGCCTCGAGCTTCTTCTTCACCTCCTTGAAGCTCGCGATGGTCCGCGCGACATCCTCCAGGCTGTGCGCTGCCGTGGGAATCAGGCGCAGCAGGATCACATCCTTCGGCACCACGGGATACACCACGATGCTGCAGAAGATGCCGTGATGCTCGCGCAGGTCGAGCACCACGTTGGTGGCCTCGGGGATGCTGCCCTTCATCAGCACCGGGGTCACGCAGCTGTTGGTGACGCCGATGTCCAGGCCGGCCTCCTTCAGGCCGCTCTGCAGGGCCTTGGTGATGGTCCAGAGCTTCTCGGCCAGCTCCGGACGCGTGCGGATCAACTCCAGGCGCTTCAGGGCGCCGATCACCACGGGCATGGGCAGGCTCTTGGCGAAGGTCTGGCTGCGCATGTTGTAGCGCAGGTACATGATCACGTCCTCGGGGCCGCTCACGAAGGCGCCGATGGTGGCCATGGCCTTGGCGAAGGTGCCGAAGTAGATGTCCACGCCGTCCTGCACGCCTTGGGCGTCCGCCGTTCCGCGGCCGTCGCGTCCCATCATGCCGAAGCCGTGCGCATCGTCCACGAAGAGCCGGAAGTTGTACTTCGACTTGCGCTCCACGATCTCCTTCAGCTTGCCCTGGTCGCCGGCCATGCCGAACACGCCCTCGGTCATCACCATGATGCCGCCGCCGGTCTGCTCGGTCACCTTCTTGGCGTTCTCCAGCTGCTTGTCCAGGCTGGCCATGTCGTTGTGCTGGAATACGAAGCGCTTGCCCATGTGCAGGCGGGCGCCATCGATCATGCAGGCGTGGCACTCGCTGTCGTACACCAGCACATCGTGGCGGGAGAGGAGGGCCTCGATGGCGCTCATGCAGCCCTGGTAGCCGTAGTTGAGGAGGAAGGTGTCCTCCTTTCCCATGAATTCGCTGAGCTGATCCTCCAACTGCTCGTGGTACTTGGTCTGGCCGCTCATCATGCGGGCGCCCATGGGGTAGGCCATCCCCCAGGCTGCTGCCGCTTCAGCGTCCACCTTGCGTACCTCCGGGTGGTTGGCGAGGCCCAGGTAATTGTTCAGGCTCCAGACGAGGACCGGTTTGCCCCGGAAGGTCATGTGCGCCCCCAGGTCGCCCTCGAGCTTGGGGAATGAGAAGTAGCCATGGCTGTCCTTGGCATGGCGGCCGATGGGGCCGAGGTCCTTGCGGATCTTGTCGAAGATGTCGTTCATGTTCGGTTCGCCCGGCTGGGCGCTGGGTTGTTGTGGGATGGGCCGTTGGTTGCGGCCGGCCAAAGGTAACCTGCTCCCTGCAGTGCCAAAGAGCGTTAACCGTTGGCTATCAACGGCATGCCGTTGGCTGCATCCGGCTATCTTCGCGCCCCTCCGAAATGGCCGCTGAATCAGGTCCCGGGCCGCGCAAGGCCATACGCATCCTGCTCGCCTCCTCATCCGCGCTCGCACTTTGGGTGCTGCTGGGCATGGCCGGTGCCGGGTCTCTGAGCTCCTGCAGTCCCTTCAACCGGGCCCTGAAGAGCGACAGCATCCCCTACAAGATGGAGGTGGCCCGGAAGTACTACGACAAGGGGGCATACGACCGCGCCATCCCCCTGCTCGAGGAGCTCATCATGCTCAAGCGGGGCACGGCCGAGAGCGAGGAGGTGAACTTCCTGCACGCCAAGGCCCACTTCCTTATGAAGGACTACACCATGGCTGCCTACTACCTGGAGAACTATGGCCGCACCTTCCCGGTGGGGCGCCATGCCGAGGAGTCCGCCTTCCTGAATGCCTACTGCTACTACATGAACAGCCCGAACTACGAGCTGGACCAGGCCGATACGCGCGTGGCCATCGACCAGTTCCAGCTGTACATGGTGCGGTTCCCGAACTCCAGTCTGAGGGACAGCTGCAACAGCATCGTGGATGCCCTGCGGACGAAGCTGGAAGTGAAGGCGTACCATGCCGCCGAGCAGTACTTCCACATGCGCAATTACCAGGCGGCCAGCATGGCCTTCAAGGACTTCCTGCGCCAGTACCCCAACAGCGACTACCGGGAGGATGCCATGCTCCGGATCCTGCGGGCCGACCATTCGTTGGCCATGAACAGCGTGGAAACCAAGCGGTTGGAGCGCCTGCAGGAGGCTATGCGATCTTACCGTAATTTCGCCGACGCTTATCCGAACAGCGTCGAGCGCGACCTGGCCGAGCGGCTCCGCAAGGAGCTCGAGGCTGCATTGGCCCAGCCGACACCGAACCAGCAACCATGAGCAACAAGCCGACCACCGCCGCCAAGACCACCGTCACCCGTGACGTGGCGAAGCTCGATCAGGAAACGGGCAACGTCTATGAGACCGTGGCCATCCTCGGCAAGCGGGCCAACCAGATCAGCATGCGCATCAAGGAGGAGCTCCATTCCAAGCTGGAGGAGTTCGCCATGACGGGCGAGAACCTTGAGGAGGTCTATGAGAACCGGGAGCAGATCGAGGTGAGCAAGCACTACGAGCGGATGCCGAAGCCGGGCGCCTTGGCCATCCAGGAGCTGATGGAGGGCAAGCTCTATTGGCGCCGTGGCGGGGAGGAGGCTCCGGCCGAGGTGCCCCAGCAAGCCTGACCGTCCATTCCGGAACGATCCCCTGTTCAGGTGGAGCGCTTCCTCAATCGCAAGGTGCTGCTCGGTGTCTCGGGCGGCATCGCAGCCTATAAGGCCGCTAACCTCACCAGGCTCCTGGTGAAGGCCGGCTGCGAGGTGCAGGTGGTGATGACCCCCGCAGCGCATGACTTCGTCACGCCGCTCACGCTGGCTACGCTCAGCAAACGCCCCGTGCTGACCGACCTTTTCGTGCGGGATGGCAGCGGGGCCTGGAACGACCATGTCCATCTGGCGCGCTGGGCCGATGTCCTCCTGATCGCCCCTGCTACCGCCAACACCCTGGGCAAGATGACCCATGGGCTCTGCGACAACCTCCTGCAGGCCTGCTTTCTCAGCGCGGCCTGCCCGGTCTTCGCCGCCCCGGCCATGGATTTGGAGATGTGGCGCGATCCCGGCACGCAGAAGAACATGGATGCGCTGCGCGGAAGGAAGGTGCGCTTCATCGGGCCGGAAAGCGGCGAGCTCGCCAGCGGCTTGGTGGGCGAGGGCAGGATGAGCGACCCCGAGGCCATTGTGGAGGCCTTGTACGCCGAGTTCGTGGGGCGCAGCAGGCTGAGCGGCAGGCGCCTGCTGGTAACGGCTGGCGGGACGCAGGAGGCCATAGATCCCGTGCGGTACATCGGCAACCGGAGCAGCGGCAAGATGGGCTTTGCGCTGGCCGAGGAAGCTGCGGCGCGCGGCGCGCGGGTGGAGCTTGTCACGGGGCCCGTCTCCCTGCGCATCGATCGGCCGGGAGTCGCTCGCACCGATGTGGTTACCGCCGCCGAGATGGCTGCCGTGTGCAAGGAGCGCGCTGCGCACGCCGATGCCATCATCATGAGCGCCGCAGTGGCCGACTACCGCCCGGCGCAACCCGCTCCAGGCAAGCTCAAGAAGAAGGAGGCGGACCTCCACCTGGCGCTCGAGCCCACAGAGGACATCCTGGCCTGGATGGGCGCGCACAAGGCGCAGGGCCAGCGCCTCGTGGGCTTCGCCCTTGAAACGGACAACGAGCTGGCCAACGCGAGCGCCAAGCTCCATCGCAAGAACCTCGACCTCCTCGTCCTCAACAGCCTGCGCGATGCGGGCGCCGGCTTCGGCACCGACACGAACAAGGTTACCCTGCTCGCACCGGGCAAGGATCCGCAGGAGCTGCCGTTGATGAGCAAGCGCGATGCGGCCCGCGCTATCTTGGACCGCCTCGAAGAACTCCTCTGAGCCATGCGACCGATGCGCCTGTTCCTGCTGTTGCTCCTGCTGCCCTTCGCGGCCCTGGGACAGGAGTTCAACTGCCAGGTCAGCGTCATCGCACCGCAGATCGCCACGGCGCAGCCACGCGTGTTCCAGAGCATGGAGCTCGCCATCCGGGAGTTCTTCAACAGCCGGCGATTCACGAACTACAACTATGCGCCCGCCGAACGCATCGACCTGAACCTGTTGCTCACCATCAGCAACCAGCCGGCCCCCGACCGTTTCGAGGGCACCCTGCAGGTGATCTATGCCCGACCGGTGTACGGCACGGACTACAACAGCCCCATCCTTGACCTGGTGGATGAGAAGGTGCAGTTCAATTTCCTGGAGAACACACAGATCGAGTTCACGCCAGACCGCTTCCTGAACAACCTCTCCTCGCTGCTCGGGTTCTACGCCTACTTCGTGCTCGGGCTCGATGGCGACACCTTCTCACCCTTGGGCGGAAGCGAGTTCTACACGCAGGCCCAGCAGGTGGTGAACAATGCCCAGAACGCCAGCGAAGAGGGCTGGAAGGCCTTCGAGGGCCAGCAGAACAGGTATTGGCTGCTGGACAATCAGGTGCAGGCGGTGTTCCGCCCGCTGCGTGAGCTGCTCTACGATTACCACCGGCAGGGCATGGACACCATGACCGAGGATGCCGCCGCTGCGCGCCGGAAGATCGCCGCCGCCATCGAGAAGCTCAAGACGGTGCACCAGGCAAAGCCCGCCAGCTACAACCTGCAGGTGATCTTCAACGCCAAGTACAACGAGATCGTGGAGCTCTTCAAGCCCGCTGACCCGGCGGAGAAGACCAAGCTCTTCAACACCCTGCAGATCATCGATCCCGGGCATATCGGGCAGTACCAGAACATGATGCGGGGATCCTGACCGGGACATTGGGGATTGACCGGGCCGTGTTTTCTTGGGACCCTCCCCGTTGCCGATAATCACGTCATGCTCGCGCGCATCTCCGTCTCCAATTACCTGCTCATCGATGCGCTCGAGCTTGAGTGGGCTCAAGGGCTCACCGCAATCACAGGCGAGACCGGGAGCGGCAAGAGCATCCTCATCGGCGCGTTGGAGCTGGCCATGGGGGCACGTGCCGATACCGGCCTGGCCCGGGACCCCTCCAAGCGCTGCATCATCGAATTGGAGCTGGACCTGCGGCGCGCACCGGCCAGGGATTGGTTCGAGGCGAACGAAGTGCCTTATGAGCCGCGTGCGATCCTGCGCCGCCAGCTCGACCCCGGCGGCCGCTCGCGCGCCTTCGTGAACGATACGCCCGTGCGGCTGGAGCAGCTCCGCGAGCTGGGCGAGCGCCTCATCCATGTGCACAGCCAGCATCAGACGCTGCTGCTCAACGATGCGCGCTTCCAGCTTGGCCTGGTCGACCGCTTGGCCGGCCATCAGGAGGCCGTTGAGGCACTTCATGCCACGTTCATGGACTGGCGGCATGCCGAGCGCGAACTCGCCCTCGCGCGCGAAGAGGAGCAGCGCGCACTGGCCGAGGGCGATTACCTGCGGTTCCAGGTGGAGGAGCTGGAGCAGGCCGCGCTCCGGGAGGGCGAGCAGCAGGAGGTGGAGCGGGAGCTTCAGCTCGCCGAGCATGCCGGGGAGCGGGCCGAGGCCTACCGCGCGGTGGAGGATGGCGCCATGGGCGATGCGGGGGCCGCTTCCGTACTCCAGCGCGTGCGTGCCGCACTCGCCCGTGCGGCACGTGTGGACGGGGACGCCGCTGCGCTGCTCAGCCGCCTGGAGAGCAGCCTCATCGAAATCAAGGACATCGGTGATGAAGCAGCGCGGCTCGCGGCCTCCGTGGAGCTCGACCCCCTGCGAGCCGAGCAGCTCCGCGAGCGCATCGACCTGCTCCACCGCTTGCAGCAGAAGCACCGGGTGAAGAGCGCCGATGAGCTGATCGCGCTGCTTGATGACCTGCGCAGCCGCACGGTTCGCATGGGGGCGCTCGGAGACCGGCGCGGGGAGCTGGAGAAGCGCGTGGCCGGGTTGGGGGCGCTCTACGCCAAGCAGGCCGAGGCCGTCTCGAAGGCACGGACCAAGGCGGTGAAGCCGCTCGCCGACCAGGTGGAGCAGCTCCTTCATCAACTGGGCATGCCGCACGCGATCTTCCGGTTCGACCATTGGACGGGTGAAGCCGGTCCGTACGGCATCGATCAGGTGCGCGCCGTCTTCACCGCGAACAAGGACCGCGCTCCCGCCCCTTTGGACAAGGCGGCCAGCGGCGGCGAGCTCAGCCGGGTGATGCTTGCCCTTATCTCCCTCGCAGCCGATTCGCGCGACCTGCCGACCGTGGTCTTCGACGAGATCGATACCGGCGTGAGCGGCGAGGTGGCCGATTGCGTGGGCACCCTGCTCGCCGCCATGGGACGCGAGCGGCAGGTGATCGCCATCACCCACCTGCCGCAGATCGCCAGCAAGGCCGCTCACCATCTGCTTGTGTCGAAGGATGCGGAAGGTGAGCGCGTACGCACCACCATCGCTCCGCTCAGCCAGTCGGAGCGCGTAGAGGCCATCGCCCGCATGCTGAGCGGGCGGGAGACGACCAAGGCCGCCCTGCAGCACGCGCGAGAGCTCATGAAGCAGAGGTGACCCGCGCAAGCGGGTAGGATTCGTCGGTGCGCCCCAGGTGCGAGGCCGGCCTTCCCTCCGGATGCAATGCCTGAAGGGGCATCCGGCCCATGCCGTCGGACGTACCCGATCCTCACTGCATGCGTGGCATGCACTGCGCAGGCCGCATGGCACGCAGCGGCTGGTCGTATGCCGGCTCAGGGCAGCTGCTGGGCGCGCGTGCTCGTGGGCACGCTGCCGCCTATGTTCACCAGGATCGGATCGCGGTCGTTGGCGGAGCCGGTGTATTTCACTGTGCCGCTGAGGTTCGTATCCTCCAGGTAATAGCCGCTCACCGTTGCGGTGGGCACGTTCCCGCCGATCACCACCAGGATGGGGTCGCGGTCGTTGTTCTCGCCGACGTACTTCAGTGCGGCGTCGCGCCAGGCATTGCCCATCCAGAGCATCTGCGTGCCGTTGGCGGCCTTGCGGGCATCGGTGCCATAGGTGGCGGTCTCGCTGGCGCGGAAGTCCACGGTGATCGGCGCCACGCCGAGCGGCACAGCGTTGGCCGTCATCACGCCCAGGTGGTTCCGGTGACGCACGGCCACGTGATAGCTGCCCGGGGCCACCTGCAGGAGCACGGGGGATGCCCCATCCATGCCCACCACATCGCCGTCGCGCTGCAGAAGCGCGGTGCGGCTGGCCAGGATCGTGGCCGGAGCGGCCGCACTGCGGGCCTCCACCAGCACGTAATCCACGATCGCATTCGGTCCCGTTACCGCCAGGACGCCCGCTCCGATCTGCTCGCCTCCGCCGCCAGCGGTATGCACGTAGCCCAGGCCCGTGTAGGGCTCTGTGGGCGGCAGGTAGTTGCCGCTCCGCAGGTCGTCGCGCATCAGGGGCGGCACCGTGGCTTCGAACGGTCCCTCCAGCCACAGTTTGGGGCTCACCGCCACCGTGTTCGGGACGCTCAGGCAGGCCCCGACCACGGCGGTGAGGACATTGTTCGCATCCTTGTTCACGATGTCCTCGATGCTTGCGATGCAGATGGTCGGGCCGGTGAGGTCCAGGTAGCTGATCCGCACCAGCGGCACGAAGCCCTCGTTCTTCACGAGCGAGCTGTCCATGTAGGAGAGCCCGATCACCTTGGTGCCCCCGAGCGTCGTGTTGATGCTGATCTCGCCTGCGAGATTGCTCGCCAGGTTGGTCGCGCTCTGGATGGTGAGGCCGCTCATGGTGAATTCGTAGCCCATCACGCGGCACGAGGGGTTGCGGATCAGCACGTCAACGGTCTTGGCGATCGGATCCAGGTTCCCAAGGGTCAGGTCCACCTGATCGCTGGTGCTCACCCATCCGCGCGGGAAGTCGAACCATGGATGGTAGTGCAGCACGTGGCCCGTGCCGTCGTGCGTGGCTTGCTGGGTGTATGCATTCACCATCAGGGCGGCGTCGGTCACCGTGATGCGGTTGTCGGCGTTCAGGTCGTTGCAGCTAGTGGGGCCGATGTCATCGCCCATGATCCGCTGCACGTACTCCATGGCATCGGGCTGGGTCTGGAAGCCGTCGGAGTTCAGGTCGCCGCGCTTCGAGGGCCCGTTGCAGACGCCATTGCAATCCAGCCGCGCATCGCCGTAGGCCTGGCCCTGGCAGTCCGTGTAAGTGGGGCAGTTCGCGACCACCGTGAAGGAGGGGACATTGGAGGCGTTGCGCGTGATGTTGATGCAGACCTGGGCGTAGTTGTTGCTATAGTTCATCTCATGCCTGCCCAAGGCGTCGGGCGCATGCTGCCAGTTGGTGCGCAGCACCAGCGTGTAGGTGCCATTGGGGACGTCCGTGATGTCTATCCAGTTGCAGGTGGTGCCGCTGCCGTACTCATCGTAGCACTGCTTGCTGATGCCCATGTTGCTGCAACCGAATTGGCCCGTGCCCCCGAAGCAGCCGACGTCGATCACGCAGAAGCCGTTCTTGAAGCCCACGGGAATGGCATTGCCGGCTTGGTCGAAGAGGAGGTAATCGGCATAGCCCGCATAGTGGGCATGCCCGTGGCAGTTGTTGAAGCTGAACATCTGGGGCTGCGTGCCCGGGCTCCCGATGTAATAGTCGGTGGTGCCGATGTTGTTGATGCGGGTGGCGAACCGGAGCACGTACCGCTGGCCCAGGGCGCGCACGCAGCCCTCTACGGGCGCACAGGCATCCGTGATGTTCACAGAGGTGAGGTTCAGCGTGCTCTGCAGACGGGCCTGGTCCATCACCAGGTCCGGGCCGGCCGGGCAGCTGGGGTTTCCGAAGGGGATGCAGCAATCGTTGCAGGCCACCGTGGCCAGCGGGTTGTAGTTGCACATGTTCGCCTGCATGCAGCCCACCACGGGCCCCATGTAGATGATGCTGAAGGTGACGCTGCTGCCGCAGCCGGCGGTGGCGGCATTGTGCCCCACGCGCAGCCGGTGCACCGTCGAGCCCGGCATGTTCGCATTGATCACGGCCTGCGCTCCGCAGCCGCCGTCGTTGTCATCTGCGAAGGTGGCGCCTTCCACGCCCTCGCTCAGGGTGATGCTGTTGCAGGCCATGTCGTACACCCACAGCCGGGTATCGCAGCTGTTGGTGCCGCAGGTGGTGATCCGGTATTGCCCGCTCTGGGGCGGCGTGAAGGTGTACCACTGTTCCAGGATGCTCGTGGTGGCCGTGACGAGGGTCTGCGGGTAGCTGCCTGTGAGCGGAGCCAGGGTCAGCGGCAGCGCAGTGCTGCAGGCAAAGCCCGCCGGGCAGTTGAAGGTGGTCTCCTCGAACTGCCCGAACTGCCCGCCCTGCTTCATCAATGCGCCGTCGAACCAAACGAAGTACTGGCCGTAGCCGTAGGTGCCGTGGTAGATGCCATCGCCCACGCTGTCGTTGATGCGGAACACCAGGCAGGTGCCCTGCGGCACGCAGACCGAGGAACTCGCGGTCCCGCTCGCCAAGGTGGCGCCGGTGCTCGCGTTCTTCAGCGTCCAGCTGGTCTCTCCGGGGTAGCTGTCGTTGAAGATGTCGATCCGCACGCGCTTCTGGCCGGTCGGGCAGGTGTAGCTGCAGGTGCCGTTGTTCACGTTCACGCTGCTGCTGTAGTTGGCGGCAGTGGGCTCGTTGCAGCCGAAGACCGGGTTCAGGTTGCCCACGAACACATCATCGATCGCGATATCGCTCAGCTCACCGGTGCCGGTGATCGCGCGGAATCGGATCCGGAGGTTCGCTTGACCGGCCCATGGCGCCAGGCTCAGCCAGCCTTGCTTCCAGTAAAGGCCTTGGTCGCCGTTCGCGGCCCAATGGTTCTGGGTGACCGTTCCATTGGCATTGATGTCGATGATGAGGCTGCCCATCTGGCTCCCCCGCATGTGGTACCAGAAGGTGAGGTAGGGAGAGGAGAGGCCCGAGATATTGAAGCAGGGAGACTCCAGGATGGCCGTCTTCGCGGGGGTATTGCCGGAGCCGGAGCTCTCCACATACATGTACTTCGCGTTGGCCGTGGTGTTGTTGAGGGTATGGTCGGTGTACGGCCCCGTCGCCAGCTGGGTAGCCCCGTTGGTGCCGTTCCGGTCAACGTTCCAATCGATGTTGTCCGCCGTCAGGTTCACCCAGTTGGTTGGCAGCGTGCCGGGCATGCCCTCTGTGCCCGAGGTGAAGGGCTGGTTGTGCGGGAACGTGCTGATGCACTGGGCCATGGCCGACCCGCTGAGGCAGGCGGCCAGGAAAAGGAGGCTGGAGGTCCGGATCATGGCGCTGGTTCTGGCGAGGCAAAATACTCGATGGGATCCAGGTGCACGGGCCGCCTTTCCGGTCAGCTAGGACCCCTACGGCTATATTCGCCGCTGCAGAACCCACTGATTATGGCAAACGGACTGTTGAAGGGGAAGCGCGGCATCATCACCGGCGCGCTCAACGACCAGAGCATCGCCTGGAAGGTGGCTGAGCTCGCCCACGCCGAGGGCGCCTCCATCGTGCTCACCAATGCACCGGTGGCCATGCGGATGGGCGAGATCAATAAGCTGGCAGAGGCCGTGGGTGCCCCGGTGATCCCGGCCGACGCAACCAAGGACGAGGACCTGGAGAAGCTCTTCTCTGATGGTGCCGCGCACCTGGGTGGCAAGATCGATTTCGTGCTGCACAGCATCGGGATGAGCCCGAATGTGCGCAAGGGCAAGGGCTATGACGACCTGAACTACGAGTGGTACCGCCAGACCCTGGATATCAGCGCCATGAGCTTCCACCGCATGCTCCAGGCCGCGCGCAAGACCGATGCGCTGGCCGAATGGGGCAGCGTGGTGGCCTTGAGCTATATCGCGGCGCAGCGCGTCTTCCCCGGCTACGGTGACATGGCAGACGCCAAAGCCCTGCTCGAGAGCATCGCGCGCAGCTGGGGGTACTACCTCGGCATGGAGAAGAAGGTGCGGGTGAACACCGTCAGCCAAAGCCCCACCATGACCACAGCCGGCTCGGGCATCAAGGGCTTCGGCGGGTTCTTCGGATTCGCGCAGGAGATGAGCCCTTTGGGCAATGCGCCGGCCGAGGATTGCGCCAAGTACTGCATCACGCTGTTCAGCGACCTCACCCGGTACGTCACCATGCAGAACCTCTTCCATGATGGAGGGTTCAGCAGCACCGGGGTGACGCCCCAGGTCATGGACAAGGTCACGGGCGGCATGTAGGCGCCTCCGATCCGGCCCGTCGCTTGCCAAGGTCAGGCTGCCCTATTTTCGGCCCTCCCATGCGCCTGCCGTTCCGCTCCCGCATCCTTCCGTCGACCATCTTCGCCGCACTCCTCACGGTGCCGGCCGCATCCCAATCGGGCAAGGCCTTCCTGAAGGAGGCCGATAAGCTGAGGGCCCAGCTGGAGTACGAGCAGGCGTTGGAGAAATACGGATTCGCCATCAGCATCGAGCCGAAGCTGATCAAGGCATGGCAGGGCAGGGCGGAGGTGCATGGCGCCTTGGGCCGGGCCAAGGAACGGGCGATGGACCTGGGCCAGGTGGCCGATCTGGACCCCGGTGATCCGGGCCATGCGGTGGCGGCCTCCTCCGCCTTCCTCGACATCGATAGCCTCGCGCCCGCGCGGGCGTTCGCGGAGCGTGCGGTCAAGGTGGACCCGAAGAGCCAATCCGCGCTCATGGCCCTGGGCAGGGCATGCCTGCGCATCGGCGACCTCGATTGCGCATCGCGCGCGGCCGATCAGGCGCTGGCCATCAAAGCCACCACCGACACCTACTTCCTGCATGGCATCGTCCGCTCCGCCACGCGCGATTACAAGACCGCGGAATTCGACCTGGACAAGGTCATCGAATGGAATCACCTGTACGAGCCGGCCTATGTCGCCCTGAGCGAGGTGCAGCTGGCGCTGTACGAGCTGTATTCCGGACCGACCATGAAGGCCAGGACCTTGGAGAAGGCCATCGACAAGTGCACCAGGGCCCTTGAGCTCAATCCGCAGAGCACTGATGCCCTCTTCACGCGCAGCAAGGCGCTCGCGCTGCAGAAGGAGTTCGCCAAGGCCATCGATGACATCAGCCGGTGCATGGCGCTGGGCCGCATGGACAGGTCGGCCTACATGCAGCGTGCCGCCTATTACAAGGGCTTCGGCCAGTTCCAGAATGCCATCAACGACCTGAATCAGGTCATCCTCGCCGACGCGAAGGACTATGAGGCCCTTCGGTTGAGGGCTGAATGCCGCGAGGCGAACCTCGACCTCGAAGGCGCCTTGAAGGACATCGAGGGCGCCCAGAAGGGCTTGGAGCTGTCCGGTGCACTGACCGCCGATCAGCGGACCGCCTTCGATGAGGCCCGCACGCGCATCGCCAAACAGGTATTCGAGATGAACCGGGAGTCGGACCCGCCCTCCATCACCGTGGTATTCCCTTATCGGGATGGGGATGTGGCGCGGGTATCAGGTTCGCAGGATTTCACCAAGGTGAGCGGACATGTGCGCGACAAGAGCCTGCTGCAATCCATCACGGTGAATGGGAAACCTGCTGACTATTCCAAGGATGAGAAGGATCCGGAGTTCGTCGTGGTGGTCCCCCTGCCCCAGGAAGCACAGGAGATCGTGGTGCAGGCCACCGATGCCTACGGGAACTTCACCAGTGAAGTGCTGCGCGTGGAGCGCACGGAGGGCATCGCCCCGGTGATCGCCATCACCTCGCCGAAGCCGAGCGGCGCGCGGGAGATCGCATTGCCCACGGGCCGGAGCGATGTGTTCATCGAGGGTGCGGTGACGGATGGCAGCCTGATCCGGCTCATCGCCGTCAATGGGGTGAATGCCAGCTATGCCCCGGACCGGGCCAACCCGGAATTCTCGATCAAGGTTGACCTGAAGGGGCAGGACCAGTTCACCGTGCGCGCGGAGGACCAGTTCGGCAACGCGTCCGAGCAGGTGTGGACGGTGAAGCGCACCGGTTCCGAGTCCGTGGCCGTGAACCGTCCTGTCGGCAATGAGGGCGGTGGAGCCGTTGCCCCCTCGGCGAAGGGCGCCACCTGGGTGGTGCACATCGAGAACAGCAGCTACCGGAGCTTCCCGGCCCTGCAGGTCTCGCAGAACGACCTGGCCAAGATGCAGAAGGCCTTCGCCGGCTATTCCATTCAGCGCACCATCAGCAAGAAGAACCTGACCAAGGAGCAGATGGAGCGGTTCTTCAACGTGGAGCTGCGCGACCTGGTGAGGACCAACAAGGTGGGCACCATCCTCGTGTGGTACACCGGCCATGGTCGCACGGTGGGGGGCAAGGCCTACTGGATACCGGTCGATGGCCGCAAGGATGATATCTACAGCTTCTACAACTACGGGGCACTGAAGGCCCAGATGCAGAACTACAGCGAGTCCATCACCAACACGGTCGTCGTCTCCGATGCGGCCGCTGGCGAAGCTTCCTTCTTCGACCTCACCAGGTAGCGCCCCCATGACACCATTCCGTCGCCCGATCCGGCAAGCGCTGGCAAGGCTGCATGCCGCCTTCCTGGCGGTGCTCATGGCCGGGGCGTGCTTCGGGCAGCGCTATTTCTTCGAGAACATCTCCAACCAGCAGGGCCTGCCCGCCGCCAAGGTGTACTGCGCGGCCCAGAGCCCCGATGGCATCATCTGGGTCGGCACCGAGGTGGGCCTTGCCAGCTATGATGGCATGAGCGTGGTGAGCCACGGCACGGCGGATGGCACCGCGCCGGGCGGCGTGTTCTCCCTGCTGGTCGATCGCGATGGAGGGATCTGGGCGGGCCATCTGGACGGCGGCATCACATGGAGCAAGGGGCGTGCGTTCCGTTCCTGCACCCTCGGCAGCGGGATCTCCAGCGCCATCACGGCATGGGTGCAGGAGAAGGACGGATCCATCCTGGTAGCCACCATGGGCTCAGGGCTCTGGCGCATCACGGGCACCCCGGCGGAGGATGGGACGCTCAATGCCCGTCGCATCGGTGCGGAGTCGGGTCTCCAGGACCGCATCCTTTCCATCGCGGCACTGCCCGATGGGCGGGTCGCGCTGGTCTCCGACGGCAGCGGCATGCAGGCACTGGCGGGGGACCGTATCGCCGAGCTGAACCTGGCGGGCATCCCCGATGTGTTCCGGCGCACGGCGATCTTCGTCGATGGCAAAGGACGCGTCTGGGTGGGCACCCAGGGGGGCGGGGCCTACCGCTGCAGCATGGATGGCCGCTGCGACCGCTTCGATATCCTGACCGGCCTGAGGAGCAACACCATCTACTGCTTCGGAGAGGACGGGGAGGGGCAGGTCTGGATCGGCACCACCGATGGTGGGGCCTCCTGCGTGACCAGCGACGGTGTTCGCAGCTTCGGGCCGGACAATGGGCTGCACGGGCGCTTCGTGCGCTGCCTGGTGCGCGACCGGGAGGGCAACCTGCTCATCGGAACCAACGAGAGCGGACTGGACATCTTCAAGGGCGACCGGTTCATCTCCTACGGGGAGTCCGAGGGCCTCAGCGATCCCAAGGTCTTCGCCGTGCTGGAGGATCGCCATCAGCGCACCTGGTTCGGCACCAATGCAGGCATCGTTGTGCTCGACGTGACGGGGCGGCTCGTGGAGCAGGTCACCTCGCAGAAGGGCCAGCTCACCAGCAACTTCGTCCGCTGCCTGCGCGAGGACGACAAAGGCTACGTATGGGTGGGCACCGAGAACGGGGGGCTGCTGCGCTTTGACCCGCGCTCAGGCAAGGCGCAGGAGGCACTGGAGGTCTCCGGGAGCCTCGCGGACCTGCGTGTGACGGCCTTGGAGGTTGGCCAACCGGGCGAACTGTGGGTGGGTGGCGTCAATGGACTCTGGCGCTACCTCCCTGGCGGCGGTACTGTGCCCACGCCGTACAGGACGGAGGATGGGCTGGCCGGCAATCACATCAATGCCATCTTCCGCGATCGGGACGGAACGATCTGGGTGGGCAGCACCACCAACGGCGTCACCCGGATCGACAACGGGAAGGCCACGCGGATCGACCTCGGCCGCTCCTTCGCCGCATCGTGCTTCACGCAGGATCAGGAAGGCCGCATCTGGGTGGGCACCGAGGGGCAGGGCATCATCGTGCTGAAGGACGGGAAGGAACAGCAGCGATTCACCGCGGAACAGGGGCTCCTGAGCAATGCGATCAAGGCGCTGGCCACCGACGAGCAGGGGCACATCTGGATCGGCACCACCAAGGGCCTTAACAAATGGCGGCACAAGCAGGAGGGCTTCATCGCCTTCACCGAGCGAGCGGGCTTCACCGGCATCGAAGTGAAGCCGAATGCCGTCTGTGCCCTAAGGGGCGGCGGCGTGCTCTTCGGCACGGTGAACGGTGCCACACGGGTGGGCGACGAGCGCGAAGCTGAACGGACCGTGGCTCCTCTGGTCACCATCAGGGGCTGGACCGTGAACCTTGAGGAGCGGCCCCTTGAAGGCCGGTCAAGCCTCAGCCACGACGAGCGGAGCATCAGGCTCAGGTACGGCTGCGTGGCCCTGAGCGATCCAGGCGCGGTGCGCTACATGTACCTCCTCGATGGCCTGGAGGACGACTGGCAGCCCATCACCTCCAGCACCGAAGCGGCCTATCCTGCACTGCCGCCCGGCACTTACACCTTCAAGGTGAAGGCCATGGACCGCAGCGGCCTCTGGAGCGAACCGCCTGCCGAGCTGAGCTTCACCATCCACCCCCCTTGGTACCGCAGCTGGTGGTTCTATTCGGCCCTGGCCATCTTCATCGGTGCGTCGCTGTTCAGCTACATCAAGGTGCGGGAGCGGCAGCTGCGCCTGCGCAACCTTGTGCTGGAGAAGAAAGTGGAGGAGCGCACCGCAGAGGTGGTGGCCCAGAGCAAGGAGATCGAGGGGCAGAAGGAACGCATCGAGGACCTGCTGCTGAACATCCTGCCCAAGGAGATCAGCGAGGAGCTGAAGGAGAAGGGGAAGGCCACCGCGCGGCGGCATGACGAGGTCACGGTGGTGTTCACGGACATGAAGGGATTCACCCGTGTGGCGGAGAAGATGACGCCCGAGGAACTCGTGAGCGAACTGGACGACTGCTTCGTCCAGTTCGATGAGATCGTGGGCCGGTACGGGATCGAGAAGATCAAGACCATCGGCGACAGCTACATGTGCGCCGCCGGCGTGCCCACAGGCGATGCTTGGCACGCTCACCGGTGCGTGCTCGCCGCACTGGAGGTGCGCGAGCTCATGAGCCGCTGGCAGAAGGAGCACCGCAGCGCCGGCAAGGAGCCATGGGCCCTGCGCATCGGTGTGCACTCGGGCCCGGTGGTGGCGGGAGTGGTGGGCAAACGCAAGTTCGCCTACGACATCTGGGGCGATACGGTGAACACCGCCAGCCGCATGGAGAGCAGCGGCGAAGTGGGCGAGGTGAACATCAGCGGTGCCACCTACCGCCTTGTGAAGGATCATTTCGAATGCGTGCACCGCGGCCAGGTCGAGGCGAAGAACAAGGGCGCCATCGACATGTACTTCGTCAAGCGCATCAAGCCTGAGTTCAGTGCGAATGCAGAGGGTACGCGGCCCAATGAGCGCCTGCTCAGGCTCTGTTGCGTCTCATTGGCGCAGGAGCTCGCGTAGCTCGGCCAGCATCATGGCCGTTGCGCCCCACACCACGCGGCCCTTCACGTCGAAGTAAGGCGTTTCCGCCGTACGCCCCAGCATCGCGATGTGCTGCTCGCGCCGCTTCAGGATGTCTTCGCGCAGCAGGTCGGCAAGGGGCACCTCGATCAATTCCGCGACCTCGCGTGCATCGGGCGCGAACGGGCCGATCCGATCGGCGACGGCCACGAAGGGAGTGACCAGCGATCGGCTCGGCGGGATGTAGATCGGCGACAGGGCCCCGATGAGCTGCACGCCGGTCACCGGGGCGCCGGTCTCTTCGGTGAACTCGCGGAGCGCCGTTGCTTCGAGCGAGTCGTCCTGCGGCTCCCTGCGGCCGCCCGGGAAGGATACCTGCCCGCTGTGTACGCCGGCGTAGGTGGGCCGTTGCATGAGAACCGTATGCGCCATGCCGTGCCGTGGGTACAGCAGGGCGAGCACCGCGCTCTCCCGGGGTGGCGGTGCTGCGCGCATGGCCGCTTCCAGATCGGGACGCCTGTACCCGGAGAGTTCGAGGAAGGCATCGTGCCCGGGCAGCCCGCCCTGCAGGCGCAGGCGCAGCCGGTCGGCGATGCCCACGAGGTTCATCGGCCTGCCTCCAGGGCTTTAACCAGGTCGGCGGCCTGGGTCTTGTAGGAGTGCCGGGGAGCATCCGCGATCCGGCGCGCCCCTTCCCGCGCGCGGTCAAGCTGATCGCTGCAGAGCCAGCTCAGCACCGTGTACCATTCGCAGGGGTCCTTGAAATCCTTCAGGTTGCTGCTCTCGAGCCGGTCGATGGACAGTTCGGCATCGTACGGCTTGCCGATGGCCAGCTGGCAGACCGCCAGGTAGAGGTAGGCGCTCTTCATGGGCGCCTTTCCGCTCACGTATTCGACGAGCATCCGCTCCGCTGCATCGTATTCCTGCCGGCCGTAGTGGTCCATGGCCTCCAGGTAGCCCGCGTTGTGCACCGTCCGCACCTGTCCGCTAACCAGGTTGATGTAGGGGGTGAACGTGCGCTGGCAGAGATCGCCATGGGCTGTGGGTTGTTGCTGGCAGCCCGCGAGCGCGATGATGAGCGGCACGATGAGATAGGATGGGAACTCGGCCATGGTGCGCGAAAATACCCTGATGCGTGGGCGGCACCGCGGCCGCCCGGTCAATCGCCTTTGCTCAGCAGCACCGGGCCGCAACGGCCCGCGATGTGGTCCAGCGGCAGGAAGCCCCAGTACCGGGAGTCGGCGCTGAAGTGGCGGCTGTCGCCGAGCACGAAGCCGTAGTCCTGCTCCACGACGTACCGCTCCATGGGCAGGCCATCCAGGAGCAGCAGATTGCCGGAATTGCCGATCCGGTGGCCCTCGTAGATGCTGATCAGCCGGTCGTAGAGCGGCAGGTTGTCCGCATCGATGAGCAGGGTATCGCCGGAGCGCGGTACGGCCAAGGGACCGAAATCATCGCCATTCCAAGCATATCGCGGGCTGTAGGGGAAGATCTGCGGGCGCGCGCCGGAGGCCAGGCGCATGGGGGCCACCGAGACCACATCGGAGTCGGCCTCCAGCAACCGCGCTAAGGCCTCGTTGAGCGGCAGTTCCTGCACCAGCGCACCGGGCCGCAACAACTCAACCGGCAATCCATGGCGCTGCAGCATGGTCTCGGGGTCGGCGCCCTTCCGCATGCGCACCAGATGGCTGAAGGTGAGGCCGTCGGGCTCATCCGGCCTCGTGCCATTCACGTAGAGGGTCCCGCGCCGGATCTCCACGGTGTCCCCGGGCAGCGCCACCAGGCGCTTCACCAGCAAGGGCCTGCGCAGCATCGGAGCGCGGTCCTTCAGCGGGTCCCTGAACACCACCGCATCACCCCGCTTCAGCCCCGTCCATACGGGCCATCGCTCCACCAGCAGCAGGTCCCCGGGCTTCAAGGTCGCGAACATGCTGGTGCTCTGCACCGTTACGAATTGGATGACGAAGGCGCGCAGGAGCAACAGCGCCGCCGCCGCAAGGAAGAAGGCCTGCAGCCAACTGTTCCGGGCGAGGCGAGCGGCCAAGGGGCGGTGCGCTCCGGATGCGGGCATCCTCCAGGCCGCAGAGGGTCAGTCAACCAGCGTGAAGAGGCGCTTCCAGCGGATGCCCGTCTCTGGGTCCTTGGTGAACCAGACGAGGACGGCTTTCCCCACCACATGGTCGTGGGGGACGTAGCCCCAGAATCGGCTGTCCTGTGAGCGGTGCCGGTTGTCGCCCATCATCCAGTAGTAGTTCTGGGAGAAGGTGTAGCTCGTGGCGGGCTGTCCATCGATCAGGATCCGATCGCCCGCCACCTCCAGGTCATGCCCTTCGTAGACATCGATCACGCGGCGGAAGAGCGGCAGGTTCTCCAAGGTGAGCTGCACGGTGGCGCCTTTCTTCGGGATCCAGATCGGGCCGAAGTTGTCCTCCGTCCAATCGAAGCCGGCATTGTTCGGGAAGATGGGCAGCTTGCCGGCGGGCCGGTCCCAACCCTTCGGGTGATCCTGCGGCACGAGTGGCCCGAAGAAGGCGTTGCCCTTGTTCAGCGCCTCGGCCTGATGCTTCGTGAGCGCCACGTTCACGGTGCCGGGCGCATCGCCGCCGCCGATGTCGGAGAGCGAGACGTCGTAGCGCGACCGCAGCATGGCCAGGGTCCGCTCCACATTCGGATTGCTACCGGTAAGGTCCACCTTCAGCGCACCTTCATAACCGAGCTGTGCCATGGCAGGGAACTGCTCCGGCACGCCGTTCACGTACACGTGCCCATGCCTCACCTCGAGCGTGTCGCCTGCAACGGCCACGCAGCGCTTGATGTAGTTCTCGCGCTTGTCGAGCGGTCTCACCAGGAGCTTGCCCATGGGAACGGGCATCACCTGGCCGTTCACGCGGTTCAGCTGGGTGAAGGCCGGGTTCGACACCTTGTCGCGGCCCAGGTCGCGTACCATCTGGTAGTAGCTCTGGTTCTGGAAGTTCGCTACCACCGTATCCCCCTCGGGGAAGTTGAAGACCACGGCATCGCCGCGCTCCGGGTCACCGAATCCGGGCAGCCTGCGGTACGGCTGCGAGAACCAGGTGACGAAGGAGGGCGTGCTCGCGGTGAGCGGCATGGTGTGGTGCGTGAAGGGGAAGGTGATGGGCGTCATGGGCATGCGCGGCCCGTAGCTCAGCTTGCTCACGAAGAGGTAGTCCCCCACGAGCAGGCTCTTCTCCATGGAGGGCGTCGGGATGGTGAACGCCTCGAAGGTGTAGGTGCGGAACACCGTGGCGACGATCACCGCGAAGAGGATCGCATCGCCCCATTGCCCGAGGCGCGTACGCTTGCGCTGCTCCACGGGGATGGGGCCCACATAGGTGTTCTTCGCGAACACCGTCTCGGGCACTTTCCACCAGGGCAGGAAGGTCATCAGCAGGTGCTCCTTGAAGTCCCTTCGTCCCAGCACGATGGAGATGTTCACGTTCATGATGATGAACATGAGCAGGTTCACCCCGGGCACCAGGAAGAGCACGATCCACCACCAGGGCTTGCCGGTGATCCGCAGCCAGACCAGGAGGTTGTAGCCTGGGACGAAGCCGGCCCATGCAGGCTTGCCGGCCTTCTGGAAGAGCTTCCAGAGGCTGGCCATGAGCACGGCGAGATAGGCGAAGAGGAAGAGGTAGGGAACCAAGGCTGAGGATTGAAGGGTGGTTGGTGGCTGATGGCGCTGCTGCATGGCCGAACCACGGGTTCGACCAAGACCATCCGGTCATGGATTCATGTCGAGCACGTCGTCCATCGTGAACAGGCCCTGTCGGCCCCGGAGCCATTCCGCGGCGATCACGGCACCGAGTGCGAATCCGTTCCGGTTGAAGGCTTCGTGGGTGATGGTGATGCGGTCGTTGGCTCCAGCCCAGGTGACGCTGTGCTTCCCCGTGACCTCGCCGATGCGCTCGCTGGAGATCGGTACCGGCGTCGGGCCGGAACGGTGGGCGACCTGCGTTTGATGCAGGTCCGGTTCGGACGGCTCCCATCCCGCATAGCGCTGCATGCGCAGGTCGATGTCATGGGCGAGGGAGATGGCGGTCCCGCTCGGTGCGTCCAGCTTGTGGGCATGATGCACCTCATCGATGCGCACGGCATAGTCCGGCTGCCGGTCCATGAGTGCGGCCAACTGCCGGTTCACGCGGAAGAACAGGTTCACGCCAGGGCTGAAATTGCTGGCCCAGAGCAGCGCCCCTTGGTACTGCTCCACCAAGGCGCGTACCTCGGGCAGCTTGTCGTACCACCCCGTGGTGCCCACCACCACGGGCATGCCCATCTCCAAGCAGAGCCGCATGTTGGCCAGTGCCTGGTCAGGCTTGCTGAATTCGATGGCGGCTTCCGCCCCCCGGGGAGGTGTGCCTCGGTTCGCACTGCCTACCCGCAACACCACCTCATGTCCGCGCGCGACTGCGGCCTGTTCGATGGCTTTGCCCATCCGTCCGTACCCGTAGAGGGCGATACGCATGGCGCCGAAGGTAACCGGATGCCGCCACGTGGCCGGGCTTAACAAGTGTGAACGGCCGCCCGCCTCAGCGAAGGGCCAGGGTGAAGCTGATGCCCGGGGCGCCCACCGCCGCAGTGGAGAGCGAGGGCCCCAGGCCGGCGCTCAGGTCGCTGCCTACATCAAAGCGCACGAAATGGGCGTCCACGCTGGCGTCGACGATATTCAGCACATACACAGCGCCAAGCGCGATGTAGCTGAGGTCGCGCCAGCGCCGGTAGGTATCGGCCACATTGAGCACGCTCTGGGCGCTGAACCGGCCCTCGAATTCGTCCACCGTGGCCGGATCTCCATCCACCAGCGCGATGTAGGCGTCCTTGTAGCGCTGGTACTGCCGGTTGTTCTCCCGGATGAACCAGTAGCTCGCACCCAGTCCGCCCAGCACGATCGGCACTTTCCAGAACTTGCGGTTGTACACCTGGCCCGCCCCCGGGAGCACGGCGCTGTAAAAGGTGGCACGCTTCGGCGAGTGATGCCAGCGCCAATCCGTTGCGGTGGAATCCGGCTGGGCCAGAAGCGGGCCGGCTGTTGCCAGACCGGCAATGAGGGAGGCGAGGGAGCGGAGTCGGATGCCCACGGCGCGAAGGTCGGCAATGCTCACCCCAGCGTCACCAGCAGCCGCTCCAGTTCCTCCTTGCTCTTGAACCCGATTTCGATGGTGCCTCTGCCGGCACTGTCCTGCTTCACGGTCACCTTGCTCAGCAGCCGTTCGCTGAGGCGCTGGCTCAGGGCCTTGTCCAGCCTGGGCTTCGGAGCCGCCGGGGCCTTGGCGTGGCCCGGTACCGGCGTCAGCTCACGGGCCAGGTCCTCCACCTGGCGCACGCTCAGCTGGCTCTCGACGATCTTGTGGAAGAGCGCCACCTGCCGCCCGGGATCGGTGATGGTGATGAGCGCTCGGGCATGGCCCATCCCGATGCTGCGGTTGCGGAGGCCCAGCTGCACCTCGGGCTGGAGCTTCAGCAGGCGCAGGTAGTTGCTCACCGTCGCCCGATCCTTGCCCACCTTCTCGCTCAGCTTCTCCTGGGTGAGCTGCACTTCATCGATCAAGCGCTGGAAGCTAACGGCCACTTCGATGGGGTCGAGTTCCTCCCGCTGGATGTTCTCCACGAGCGCCATCTCCAGCATGGCCTCGTCATTGGCCACGCGCACGTATGCGGGTACCTCGGTGAGGCCGGCCAGCTGCGAGGCACGGAAGCGCCGCTCGCCGCTGATGAGTTGGTAGCGGTCGTAGCCCATCCGCCGCACCGTTACCGGCTGGATGATGCCCAGTTCACGGATGCTCTGCGCCAGTTCCGCCAACGCCTCTTCGCTGAAGTGGGCGCGGGGCTGGAAGGGGTTTGGCTCGATGTGCGCCACCGGCAGCATGATGGTGCCCCCCATGGGCCGCTGGTGGGCCGGCGAATGGTCGCGGCTGGTGATGTCGGCCGCCGGCTCGTCGAGCAGGGCGCTCAGGCCGCGGCCGAGGCCTTTCTTCTTCATCGGTTTCTGCTCCATGTGCTCTCGTGTTATTGGCGGAAGGCGCCCCCCGCCGGTAATGACATGCTGCCCGTCGATCAGGGCATCTCCTCCATGGGGAGGATGCGCGCGCTGTCGGGGATCCGTGTCATGCTGTTCTTCTGCAGGATCTCGCGCGCCAGGTTCAGGTAGTTGGTGGCGCCCTTGCTGCTGGCATCGTGCATGATGATGCTCTTGCCATGGCTCGGGGCCTCGCCCAACGCAACGTTGCGATGGATCACCGTGTCGAAGACCAGCTGCTGGAAGTGGGTCTTCACCTCCTCCACCACCTGATTGGCCAGGCGCAGGCGGCTGTCGTACATGGTGAGCAGCATGCCCTCGATCAAGAGGTCGGGATTGAGCCGCTGCTGGACGATCTTGATGGTATTGAGCAGCTTGCCGAGGCCTTCCAGCGCGAAGTACTCGCACTGCACAGGCACGATCACGCTGTCGCTCGCCGTCAGGCTGTTCACGGTCACCAGGCCCAGCGAGGGCGAGCAGTCAATGATGATGAAATCGTAGCCGTCCCGCAACGGGTCGAGCACCTTCTTCATCTGGCGCTCGCGCTCCGGCATGTCGATCATCTCGATCTCCGCCCCGACCAGGTCGATGTGGCCCGGCAGGAGGTCGAGTCCCGGATTCTCGGTGCCCACGATCACTTCGTTCGCCGGTGTGCCATTGATGATGCACTCGTAGATGCTGGCCTTCACGCTCCGCGGATCGAGGCCGGTGCCGGAGGTGGCGTTGGCCTGGGGGTCGGCATCCACCAGCAGGGTGCGGCGCTCCAAGGCGCCCAGGCTGGCAGCCAGGTTGATGGCGGTCGTGGTCTTGCCCACGCCGCCCTTCTGGTTCACGATGGAGATGATCTTGGCCATGTTGGTTGGTTTTGGCGGGGCCGCTATACAACGGCCCATACAAGGGTCAGATTTCGATGGTCTCTCCGATGGCGGGCAGCAGGAGCCGGAGTCCGGCTTCTGCGAAGGCCGCAATGGCGGCCTTCGTGTCGATTGTGATGGGAGGGAACGTGTTGTAATGGATACCCACCACGTTCTCCACGCCCATCAGCTGGGCGGCGGCGATGGCATCCTGCACTCCCATGGTGAAGTGATCGCCGATGGGCAGGCAGGCGAAGCGGAGCCCGAAGGCCTTCAGGAGCTGCATGTCCATGGTCAGTGCGGTGTCGCCGGCGTGGTGGAAGTTGCCTTCCGGTCCGCTCACCACGAATCCGCCAGGATTGCCACCGTAGGCGCCATCCGGCAATTGGCTGCTGTGAATGGCGGTGACGTACTTCACGCGGAAGAGCCCCACTTGCGCACTGCCGCCGATGTTCAGGCCCAAGGTCGACCGCACCCCTTTGGCGCTGAACCAACCGGCGATCTCGTAATTGCTCACCACCGTGGCATTCGTGCGCTTGGCAATCGCCTCGGCGTCCCCGACATGGTCTCCATGGCCGTGCGTGATGAGGATTTCCGTGGCCGGGATGCGCTCCGGGTCGATGTTGCTCGCCAGCGGGTTGCCTGCGATGAATGGGTCGAACAGCAGGTCGTGGCCTGATGCATTGACGCTCAGGCAGGAGTGGCCGTAATAGGTGAGCTTCATGGCAGGCTGGGCGGAAGCGTTGGGTCAACGGATACGGAGGCAAAGAACAGCCACTTGCCGTGCCGCTGCATGTTGATAACCCGCCGAGTTTTGAACAGGCGTTGATTCGGCCGGTGCGATCAGAACAGCTCTTCGACCTCCACGAAGTTGAAATCCAAGCGGAACAGGCTCTGGTAATCCTTGCCCGTCTCGGCCATTTCCTCATCGCCTGTCTCGAAATGCCAGTTCACCTGCACCCGCTGCCCCCGCTCGTTCACCGCGCTGAGCTTGTCGAAGATGTTATAGAGGTGCTTGCTCGAGCTGGTGTCCAGGTAATCCAGCTTCATGTTCACCGTGGTCTCCTCGCGGGGCTCCTCCAGGTATTCCTCCAGCCACCTGTACACCCGTGCGTAGAACTGCTCGGAGTTGTGCGGCAGGGATCGGCCGATGAACTCCAGCACGCCCTGGTCGAGGTCGAGGTCGATCTGCGGCGAGGTCTCGGTGCGGTCGATGTGGAAGCGCTTGCTCGGCATGGCGTATGGGTGCCTGCCAAAAATCCGCGCTCCTGCCACCGAGCCGATGGCCCGGAAGCACCAGCCATCAACAGCTGGCCGTGCAAAAGACGAAAGGGCCGTTGAAGGCCCCTCCGGTGCGGATGTTGCGCATTCAGCGCACCTTATAGGTGGAGACGATGTCCCGGTCGGTGGGCAGGACGATTTCCGTGTCGTTCGCGCGGCGCACCCAATACATGTACTTGCCGCTACCCTCGCAGGCGTAAGCGTGCATCGACTCTTCGGGCCCCAGTGCCCGCACTGGGAAGGTGCGCCAGTTGCCGTTCTTCTCCTGCACGGCCACCTTCACTTCGATCACCTCGCGGCAGGCATTCTTCAAGTCGATCTGGTAAGTACCGCTCCAGTCCCGCTTGAAGGCGTCCGTGTAGCGCTCGCAGTGGTCGCATGGCGCGCCCCAGCGGCTGGCCGTCTTCACCAGGCAGTCGGCGTAGCTCTGGTCCTGTGCCGAAGCGGCAGCGGCGGCGGCGAAGGCAATGGCAAGGGTAAGGGCTCGGGTCATTTGCAGCGGTTGTTCTCCAGTATGATGCGGGCTTCGGCGTTGCCGGAGCGCTTGCTTTCCTTCCAGTCCTTGCAGGCGCCGGGCGCATCGCCCATGGACTTGCGCGACCAGCCTCGGTTGTTATAGGCTTCGCCGTTGCGCGGGTCGAGGGCGATGGCGCGGTCGAAGTCGGCGATGGCCTCGGCATGGCGGCCGAGTTTGGCCAAGGCGCTGCCGCGGCTGATGATGGCCTGCGCATGGTCCGGCTTCTGCTCGAGCACGGCGGTGAAATCGGCCGCAGCCAGGTCGTACTGCTTCGCGATGGTGAGGCAGAAGCCCCGCTGGAGATGGGCATTCACGTGGTCGGGAGCGGCTTCGAGGGCCTTGGTGAATGCGAGGATGGCCGTGGAGTGGTCTCCGGCGCGATAGGCCCGCTCCCCGGCCCTGATGAACTCTTCGGCGGGGTCGGGGCGCCCGGCGTCCGCCAGGTACTGGGCCTCGGTGGCCATGGTGGCGAGTAGCGTGCAAGTGAGCGTGATGGTGCGCATGCGGTTCGGGAATGGGTCACTTCATACGCTGCGGGACCTCGGGGGTTTCGCGCGGCTCCATCGCCGCGGCGTCCCACCCGAGCAGTGCCCGCAGGGCCTCGGCGGTAGCCGCTCCGGCGGGGTCCTCCGGAGGACGGGGCAGCTGGATCCATGACGTGCTGCGAATGGCGCTCAGCCCGAAAACCTCCTTGGTGAAGCAGCGCTCATGCCCGGTGCGGCAGCCCATCAGCAGCGCGTCCTGCTCCGGGTCGAACCGGATGGTGGCCGGGTCGATGTGCGCGAGCGGCGCTTGGTCCTGCCTGTATCGGCCACCCCGGTCGAGGAAGTCGATCACCACACGGTCCTGGTCATCGATCCGGAACCGAACGCTCCCGGCGAATAGGCCGTTCAGTGCATCGGTGGGGGATTGGGTGCGTCCGCTGGTGGTGCAGAGGCACATGATGGCGACGGCGGCGAGCGGCCTGAGCATGGGAACCATGACTGGGCCTGCTACGTAGACCGGCGCCAGAGGTTCCCTCCATCGCATGCCTTCCATGAAAATCCTCCATCTGCGCGGAGCATTGCTCGCCGCCGGCCTGGCCATCACCAGCCTCGTGTCCTCCCAAGGGCCCTTTCAGGTGAATGGCCGGCTGAAGGCGGAGGGCTCGGACCTCAGCGGTGCCCGGGCCGTAGTGTACAAGGATGGCGTCAAGGAGCGCGTGATCACCACGGGCCTCCACAAGTTCTCGCTCGAACTGGCCTTGAATGCCAGTTACATCATCGCTTTCGAGAAGGACGGATTCGTGGCCAAGAAGCTGTCGTTCAACACCCGTGTGCCTGGGGATGCCGCTTCGAAGGGGTTCACGCCCTTCGACTTCGCCGTTTCGCTCTTCAAGCAATACGACGATGTGAATGTGGTGGTGTTCAACCAGCCGGTGGGGATCATCCGCTACGACCCGGCGGTGGGCGATTTCGACTACGATACGGATTACACGAAGTCCATCCAATCGCAACTTCAGGAAGCCGCTGCGCAGGTTGAGCGGAAGCAGAAGCAGGAAAGCCAAGCGGCAGCGGAGGCCGAGAAGCGCAAGGCCGAGGAAGCCAAGGCGCAGGCAAAGGCCGATGCCGAGGCCAGGCGGCAAGCTGCGGCGCAGCAGGCCGCAGAGGCCAAGGCCAAGGCCGATGCCGACCGCCAGGCTGAGGCGGAGCGGTTGGCCGCCGAGCGGGCCCAGGCGGAGACAGCGAAACGGGACAAGGCCAGGGAGGAGGCGGTGCGGCGGGAGTCCGCAAAGACCTCCGGCCCGGGCACCACGCCGGATCCGCCGACTCGCACCGTACCGATCGCCGCCCAAGGCAAGGTGAAAGAGCCTAAGGTTCCGCAGGCAGCCCGCAAGAGCGAGCCGAGGGCTCCGGAGCCCGTTACCGGTGAGGACGGACGCCGGGCCTTGGAGCCCACCATGGCGGAGGAGCCTTCGCGCATGGCCGTTGCGCGCATGAACACAGCCGTGGAGGAGCGCCCGGCGGTGGAGCCCGAGGTTCACGAGACCCTGCGCAACGAGGACCTCATCGTGGAGGCCGCAAAGATCACCACGGTGGTGCGGCTTGAGACGAACGGTGTCACCACCGAGTACAGGCGGGTATCCCACAAGTGGGGGGGCGTCTTCTACTTCAAGGACGGCCAGGCCTGCTCGCAGCTGGTCTACGAGCGTGAGGCGCTTGCCCAGGATCAGCTCGCAGGCGCCACCCCGCGTGGCAAGCTCGACTAGTGCATGCAACCTTTGCGGCATGAACGCCGCTCTGAAGCAAGCGCGCCGACGCCCGATTCCGGCCAATGCGCGCGTGAGCGCTGCGATGAGCCGGATACGGGCCAAGGACACGCAGCCCGAGCTGATCGTTCGGCTGCACCTTCGGGCTGCCGGCCTCACCGGTTACCGGCTTCACTATGCACGGGTGCCAGGAAGGCCCGATATCGCATTCGTCGGCCGCCGCGTGGCGGTCTTCGTGCATGGCTGCTTCTGGCATGGCTGCCCGTATTGCCGCCCTCAGGCCCCGAAGCGGAACAGTTGGTATTGGGGCCCAAAGCTCCAACGGAACAAGGAGCGGGATGCGGAGAAGGCCGCTGCGCTCCGTCTCGCAGGATGGCGTGTCCTCATGCTCTGGGAATGCCGCGTGAAGCGCAACCCCGTGCAGCAAGTGGCCCGGGTCATCAGGTCCTTGGAGGGCGGCCGAGCAAGCGTGCGAAGAACCGCTTCTCGAAGGCCCAGAAGAAGCTGAACTGCCCGAAAAGCGCGCCATACGCGAGCAGCAGCGCATTGTAGAGCGGGAGCACCAGGACGTAGTAGAGCACCGTGAACAGGAGCGGGGGCTCTCCGGTATCGCCCGACACCCATGCCACCACAGGGCGCTTGAGGAACATCACCGTGAATCCCGTGCAGGCGAACACCAAGAGGATGACCACCACGCGGGAGGGGGAGACGCCCCAGCGCTCCGCCAGACGCTGCATCCATCCCTTTCGAGCTCGCTCAGGCGTTCCGCTCATCGGGTGCGAAGATCGCACGTGCGCGACCTCTGCTCTACCGTCCTGCGGTCATTCGGCCCACTCTGCAAGGAAGAGGTTCGTCTCCCGTGTGCCGCCATTGTTGCGGTTGCTGCTGAAGACCAGGTAGCGCCCATCCGGACTGAAGACCGGGAAGGCGTCGAACGTGTCACCGTGGCTTACCTGTTCCAGGCCGCTGCCATCGGCATTGATCATGAAGAGCGTGAAGGGAAAGCCGCGCTCGCTGAGGTGGTTGCTGGCGAAGATGATACGCTTCCCGTCAGGGTGCCAGTAGGGGGCCCAATTGGCCTGCCCGAGCTCGGTGATGCGCCGTGCATCGCTGCCGTCGGCGTTCGCCACGTACAGCTCCATGCTGGTCGGCTTCACGAGTCCTTCCTGCAGCAGCGCCTTGTATTCCGCCTCCTCTTCGGGCGTGGCCGGGCGTGAGGCCCGCCAGAGGAGCTTGGTGCCGTCAGGGCTGAAGAATGCCCCTCCATCGTATCCCAACGCCGTGGTCACGCGCCGCACATCGCTGCCGTCGATGTTCATCGTGTAGAGGTCGAGGTCGCCATCGCGCATGCTCGTGAAGACGATGCGGTCGCCCTTGGGGGACACCGTGGCCTCCGCATCATAGCCGGGGGTCTCCGTCAGCTTCCGGACCAGGTTCCCCTTCAGGTCGCCCACGTGGATGTCGAAGCTCGGATAGATGGGCCATACGTATTTGCCATCGGCCCGGCGCTCCGGCACGGCCGGGCATGCGGCATCATGCTCGTGGGTGCTGGCATACAGGACCAGGCTGTCGCCGGGCAGGAAATAGCTGCAGGTGGTGCGTCCGCCTTTCATGCTCACCAGCTGGGGGGGGGCGGCGCGCAGGTCGTCCTTGAACGGATTGAACCAATGGATCTGGTCGCATGATTCGCCCCAAGCCGGATTGGTGCTCTGGAACACCAATCGGTTCCCAGCGAAGCTCCAGTAGGCCTCGGCATTGTCACCGCCGAAGGTGAGCTGCTTCAATCGCTTGAAGTGCCGCTCCTCCGGATGGATCAAGGTGCTGTCCCAGCCCGTTACCTGAGGTTCCCGATCGGCTTCCGCGCTGGGCGGTGCCGTGTTGCAGCCAATGGCAAGGAGGGCGAGGATGATCGTGCTTGATCGCATGGGTTTCAGAATGGGGCGCGAAACTACCCAAGCCAGTGTCAAGCGTTTGTCAGGCCATTCGCGGCTACCTTGGGAACATGCGCAATGACGGCAAACCCATCAAGGGACGGGGTGCGATGCTTCAGGTTCCGAACCGGTTCGAAGCCATCACCAAGGGTGCATTCCATGCGGAAGGCATCGATGAGCCTTTGGGAGAGACCGCACCGGAGCCCACCCGCTACCTGCCGGTTGATGCCCGCAACATCGTCAATCCGGTGAACAGCCCAGACCTCCCTTTCCGGTACAGCATGAACCCATACCAAGGTTGCGAGCACGGCTGCGCCTACTGCTATGCTCGACCGACGCACGAGTATTGGGGGTACAGTGCGGGGCTTGACTTTGAGCGGGTGATCCTGGTGAAGCGGGGCGCTGCTGCACGCTTGGAGCAGACCCTGCGCCGGCCCGGGTGGGAAGTGCAGCCCATCAGCATCTCGGGCGCCACGGATCCCTACCAACCGATCGAGCGCAAGGAGGGATTGACGCGGAGCCTGCTGCAGGTGGCCTTGGACTTCGGTCAGCCCGTGGTCATCATCACCAAGAATGCATTGGTCCTGAGGGATTTGGACTTGCTTTCCGAAATGGCATCCAAGGGACTGGCCAGCGTAGCCATCAGCCTGACCACGCTGGATGAATCCTTGCGCCGTGCGCTGGAGCCCCGCACCAGTACAACAGCTCAGCGCTTGGAGGCCATCCGAGCGCTCAGTGGGGCCGGTGTGCCGGTGATGGCCATGCTGGCGCCGATCATTCCGGCCCTCAATGAGCCGGAGGTGTCTTCGCTGCTCAAGGCCGGCGCTGCAGCGGGAGCGATTTCAGCCAGCTACACCGTCCTGCGCACCAATGGGGCCGTGGAGCCGGTCTTCAGAGCATGGTTGGAAGCCCACTACCCTGACCGGTCGGCAAGGGTGCTGGCCCAGACCAGGGCTGTCCATGGCGGGGCGGTGTCGGACTCCCGGCCGGGCCGCCGGCTTCGCGGCGAGGGGCCGTTCGCGGAGAATATCAACAGGGTGTTCCGCGTGCTCCGCCGGCGCCATTTCGGTGAACGGGCCATGCCAACGCTGAGGACCGATCTCTTCAAGCCCCCTCCACAGGGACAACTCGGGCTTTTCGATGGTTGAGAATTCGCATTGCGGAGTGCTTCGTTGGTTGTCGATTTTCGCGACGCGAACCAGTTTCCAGTAGAATCGATGCTACGCGCTCCAGTCATTGCCTGCCTGATCCTGTTGTTGATTGGGGCTCCGGGAAGGTCCACTGCCCAGACGCTGCCGGCAGGTTTCGTCAGCTCCCTCGTTTCCGATGGATGGTTCAGCCCGGTGGGTGCGGTCTGGGATCAGAATGGGCGCATGTACGTTTGGGAGAAGAGCGGCCGCGTGTGGATCGTGGAGAATGGTGTGCGCAAGCCGAGTCCCTTGCTGAACCTGATGCAAGAGGTCGGCAATTGGGGCGACCATGGGATGCTCGGCTTTGCCCTCGACCCCGCATTCACCAGCAATGGACGGGTTTATGCCATGTATGTGGTGGACCGTCACCACCTGCTCAACTTCGGCACGCCCAGTTACGACCCCTATGCCACCGACGGTGGCACGGCCACGATCGTCCGGATCGTCCGCTACACGGCCATCGGGCCGGCTTTCGAGGCCGTGGACCCCGACAGCCGCACCGTCCTGCTCGGCGAGAGCATCACCACTGGTGCGGCTGTGCTCTACAACACCCATGGCGCCGGCACCCTGCTCTTCGCGCGCGATGGCACCCTCATCGCCACCATCGGTGACGGCGCCAGTGCCGCCAGTACGGATGCGGGCAGCGCCTCGGAGAGCTATTTCGCGCAAGGGCTGGCCGATGGAATCATCAGGCCCGAGGAGAATGTCGGCGCTTTCCGCGCGCAGCTGGTGAATTCATTCAACGGCAAGGTGCTGCGTATGGATCCCGCCACTGGCAATGGCGTGCCCAGCAATCCGTTCTACGACCCCGCGCAGCCGCGGGCGCCGCGGTCGCGGGTGTGGGCGCTGGGCCTGCGGAACCCTTACCGGATGACCCTGCAGCCGGGCACGGGCAGCACCAATCCCGCGGATGGCGACATCGGCACGCTCTTCATCGGCGATGTGGGCTGGAGCTCCTGGGAGGAGCTCAACGTCTGCAATTCGCCCGGCATGAACTTCGGATGGCCCCTCTTCGAGGGCATGGAGAACGCGGCCTCGTATGCGTCGGCGCTTACCGAGAATAGGGATCAGCCCAATCCGCTCTTCAACGGCACGAGCTGCACGGTGCCGTACTTCCGCTTCAGCGATCTGCTGAAGCAGGACCAGGTCGGACACGTGAACGGCCACCCCAATCCCTGCGACCCCGCGCAGCAGGTCCCGTTGTCCGTTCCCCGGTTCTTCCATGCCCGGCCGTCAATCGATTGGCAGCACGGCGATCGGTCGCGCTGCGCGGCGTTCCAAGCGGGCGCTCCCATCACCTACGACCTCGATGACCCGCTATCCCCGGTTCCTGGGCCGCGCTTCGGCGGCTATGCGGCCATCGGCGGGCCGTGGAGCGCCTGGAGCGGCTTTCCGGCGGCCTTCCAGGACTGCGCCTATCATGCCGATTTCGCCGGCGGGTGGATCAAGCGATTCGTCTACGGCCCCAATGGAGAAGTGCAGAGCGTGCAGGATTTCGCATCCGGGCTCGGGGCGGTGAATTGGCTAGGCGCTGGGCCGGATGGATGCCTCTGGTACATCAAGTACACCGGTGGTGCCGAATTGCGGCGCATCTGCAACACAGCCGCGGTGAACCTGCCGCCCGTGGCGGTGGCATCCCAGAGCGTGCAATACGGTCCCGGGCCGCTTTCCGTGTCCTTCTCGGGTGCAGCCAGCAGTGACCCCGAAGGCGGTGCCATCACGCATCAATGGGATTTCGGCGATGGCTCGCCGATAAGCACGGCGGTGAGCCCCGTGCATGTGTTCCAGGCGCCCCCAGGGGCACCGACCATGTACACGGTGACGTTGACCGTTACCGACAATACCGGCCAGCAGGCCAGCGCTTCCCTGGTCGTTTCTGTGAACAACACGCCGCCCATTGCGGCGATCACCAGCTTCGCGAATGGCGCGTTCTACCCAGTGGGCGTGGATACGGTCTTCCAATTGGCCGCCAGCGTTTCGGATGCAGAGCATGGGCCGGCACAGCTTAGCTATGCCTGGCAGGTGACGCTCAGGCACAACACGCACGAGCACCCCGGCCCGATCATCAACGCGGTCAGCACGAGCGCGCATGTGTCCGGAGAGGGGTGCGACGGACAGAGCTATTCCTACGAGGTGCGGTTGACCGTGAGCGATGCGGCGGGCTTGAGCACGACCGTCTCGCACGTGCTCCACCCGCGCTGCTATGCCATCGCGCCAACGGCCATCATCATGGCATCGTCCATCGCGGGGCAAGCCCCTTTCGCCGTGCAGTTCGATGGCACCGCATCCTACGATCCCGGGTCGATCGTGGCCTATCACTGGGACTTCGGGGATGGCACAGCAAGCGATCAGCCTGCGCCCATCAAGGTGTTCACGGATGAGGGTGACCGCGTGGTGACCCTGACCGTGACGGACGATGACGGGCTCACCGGCCAGGCCGCAAGGACCGTGACGGTGGTCACGCTGGGCGCCCCGCAGTGCATGGGGCCGAGCGGTAGCGTGCTCCGCCAGTTCTGGAGCGGGGTGGGCGGCATCAGCATCCCCGACCTGGTCAATCATCCGAATTATCCCGGTTCACCCACAGGCTCCAGCACGCTCACCTCCTTCCAAGGGCCCACCAACTTCGCCAACAACTATGGCACGCGCGTCCGTGGCTACATCGTTCCGCCAGCCACGGGCAGCTATGTATTCACCGTGACCGGTGACGATGCGACGGCCGTATACCTAAGCCTGAACGCTGAGCCCCGGCATGCGCGGTTGATCTGTTCCGCCCCCGGCAGCACCACAGCGGCGCAGTTCGACCGGTTCCCTTCGCAGACCAGCGCAGCCATCCAGTTGGTGGCCGGTGCGTACTACTATGTGGAACTGCTGCACAAGGAGGGAAGCGCCAGCGACCACTTCGCGCTGTATTGGCAAACGCCACTGAATGGAACCCGGACCATCATTCCCGGCAGCGCTTTGGTCCAATGGGCGGACTGCCTGCCGGGTGCGCGCTTGCGGTGCGTGCTCTCCGGGCCCTACGACAGCAACACCGGGTTGATGCGCGACGACCTGCGGTCGGTCGGGCTGCTGCCCTTGGGGCAGCCATACAGTGCCTTGGGCTATGCCTTCATCGGAGGGGGGAATGAGTCGACGACCGCCGCGCGGCTCTCCCAGACCGGCCCCAACGCAGTGGTGGATTGGGTGGTGGTGGAGCTGCGCAACAAGAATGCGCCTTCACAGGTGATTGCTTCGCGCGCCGCCCTGCTGGAGCGCGATGGCGACATCCTGGGCACCGATGGCTTCGCGCGCCTGACATTCAATGTGCCGGTGGACAACTACTACATCGCCTTGCGACATCGGAACCACCTCGCGGCGATGACAGCGGCATCGATACGCTTGGATGCCGGCGATCGCACCGTGGATTTCACCTTGCCCAGCACCGGCACTTGGGGAACGCAGGCCGAAGTGCCCTTGGTGAATGGACGCATGGGCCTGTGGAGCGGCGATGTGAACCGGGATGGATCCCTCCGGTATGTCGGCAATGGCAATGACAGGGACCCGATCCTGGTGGCCATCGGCGGGTCCATGCCGCTCAATACCGTCACCGGCTACCGCTTGGAGGATGTGGATCTCAGCGGCGTGGTCAGGTACACGGGCCAGTGGAATGACCGGGACCCCATCCTGGTGAACATCGGGGGGTCGACCCCCACGGCGGTGCGGGTGCAGCAGCTGCCATAGCCAGCCATCGGAAGGATTGACATTCGTCATTGTTTCGGGTAGCTTCGTCGGCCGCAAACCTAAATTGGTCGACAAATGGGCACGCCGAAATCCCTTGGCCGGTTCCTCGTTTTCTTGAGCGTCATCGGTGCGGCAGCGCATACCGAGACCAAGGCACAGACGCTGCAGCCCAACTTCAGCGATGCCTTGGTCATGGGGGGCTGGACGGAACCGGTGGGTGCCACCTGGGACGCCAATGGCCGGCTGTATGTGTGGGAGAAGCGCGGCATGGTCTGGATCGTCGAGAACGGCGTTCGCCTGCCCAACCCCCTGCTCAATATCAGCGACGAGGTGGGCAATTGGCGAGACCATGGCTTCCTCGGCTTCGCGCTCGACCCGGCCTTCCTCAGCAATGGTCGGATCTACTGCATGTACGCGGTGGACCGGCACCACCTGATGAACCATGGGACAGCCGGCTACAATCCCAATACGAACGAGTACTACGCGGCGACGATCATGCGCATCACGCGCTACACCGCGCAAGGCCCCTCATTCAGCACCGTCGATTACGGGAGCCGTACGGTGCTCCTTGGAGAAACGCGGCAGACCGGGGTGCCGCTCCTGCATGAGTCGCACAGCACCGGTTCGCTCATGTTCGGCAGCGACGGCACCCTGCTCGCCACCCTCGGCGACGGCGCCAGCTACAACCTGGTGGATGTGGGCAGCAGCAGCGACACCTATTGGGCCCAAGCGCTTGCGGATGGAATCATCAGGCCGGCCGAGAACGTGGGCGCCATGCGCTCGCAGCTGCTGGACTGCTTCAATGGGAAGCTCCTGCGCATGGACCCGAACACCGGCGATGGCGTGCCCAGCAATCCGTGGTACGACCCCGTGGCCCCGCGGTCACCGCGCTCGCGCGTTTGGGCGCTGGGCTTGCGGAATCCCTACAGGGCCACCATCAAGCCCAACAGCGGCAGCACGGATCCGGCGGATGGGCGCCCCGGCGTGGTCTACATCGGTGATGTGCAGTGGGGGACCTGGGAGGACCTCAACGTCTGCACGGAGGGCGGCATGAACTTCGGATGGCCCCTTTTCGAAGGCCTCACCCCGCAATCGGGGTACATGGCCGCGTTGACGGCCAATCTGGACGCACCGAACCCGCTGCACGATGGCGTGAGCTGCAATCTGCCGTTCCTGCGGTTCCAGGACCTGCTCAAGCAGGATACCCCCGTCCACCTCAACGGGCACCCGAATCCCTGCAATCCGCAGGTGCAGATCCCCAATTCCATCCCCAAGTTCTTCCATGCCCGGCCGGCCATCGATTGGCTGCACGGGAACCAATCGCGCTGCGGGGGCTTCTCGGGCAGCACCGCCATCACCTTCGACCTCGATGCATCGGGTTCTCCTGTGCCGGGACCGCGGTTCGGCGGGAACTGCGCGGTGGGAGGACCGTGGATGGCCGGGGAGAACATGCCCGTGGGCTATCAGAACAGCACCTTCCATGGCGACTATGCCAGCGGCTGGATCCGCCGCTTCAAATTCGATGAGCAGGACCAGCCCGTCAGCGTGCACGATTTCGCGAGCGGCCTGGGCGCCGTGGTGTGGATCGGTGCCGGCCCTGATGGCTGCGTGTGGTACATGCGCTATAACACGAACGAACTGAGGCGGATCTGCTATACGCTTGCGGTCAACCTCCCACCGGCAGCCGTGGCCGCCCAGAGTATCCAATACGGCCCGGGCCCCTTGGAGGTGCAGTTCGATGCCAGTGGCAGCTCCGATCCGGAGAATGGAGCGCTTACCTACTTGTGGGATTTCGGCGATGGGGGCCCGACGTCCACCGCCATCAGCCCCATGCGCACATTCACGGCTGCACCTGGCGTTCCGGCCTCCTACACGGTCTCGCTCACGGTGACCGACAACATCGGGCAATCGGCCACCACCACGTTGCTGGTCTCGGTGAACAATACGCCGCCGCAAGTGGCCATCACCAGCATACCGGCCGATGGGTATTTCCCTGTGGGCATCGATACCACCTACCAGCTAACGGCCAGCGTGACGGATGCCGAGCATGGGCCGGCCCAGCTCACCTATGCTTGGCGGACCACCTTGCACCACAATACGCACATCCACCCGGAGGCCATCGATCCCAATGCCTCCACCAGCACCGTCATCAGCGGCGTGGGGTGCGATGGAGAGTCCTACTTCTACATCATTGAACTCACCGTGACCGATGCCGGCGGTCTCAGCACCACCGTCCAGCGACGCCTCGATCCGCGGTGCCAGGCCATCGCACCCACGGCTATCATCCTCGCCAATGCTTCCGCTGGAGCGGGCCCCCTGAATGTGCAGTTCGATGGTACCAGCTCTTATGATCCCGGAACCATCACCGCCTACCACTGGGACTTCGGCGATGGCACATTCAGCAGCCAGGCCTCACCGGCCAAGGTGTTCTCTGAATCGGGCGAACATCAGGTGACCCTCACGGTGACCGATGACGACGGGCTCACCGGGCAGGCCATCCGTGTGATCACCGTGCTGAGCTTCGCCCCGCCGCAATGCGTGGGCGCCACCGGCAGCCTGCTCCGCGAGCTCTGGACCGGCATCGGCGGGTCAGCCCTTTCCGACCTGACCACCCATCCGAACTATCCGGGAAGCCCGAATAGCGTGTCCTATCCCACCTTGTTCCAAGGCCCCACAAACCTCACCAACAATTATGGCACCCGGGTGCGCGGGTACATCATCGCACCCCAGACGGGCAATTACGTCTTTACGCTCACAAGCGACGACGCCAGCATGCTCTACCTCAGCCCCAACGCGGAGCCCCAACATGCCCAGCCCATCTGCAGTGTGCCGGGCTGGACCAACGAGACGGAATACACCAAGTACCCATCGCAGGTGAGCGCGGCCATCCCTTTGGTGGCCGGGCGTTACTACTACGTGGAGCTCCTTCACAAGGAGGGCAGTGGCGGCGATCATTTCGCGGTGCGATGGCAGACCCCTTCCAACGCGAATCGCACGGTGATCCCTGGCTCGGTGCTGGCGCGTTGGCAGAACTGCCAGCCCAGCGTGCGGCTGAGAACCGCGCTTCAAGGGCCTTGGGAGGCCTCCACCGCCCTGATGCGCGATGATCTGCGTGCGGGCGGTCTGGTGCCGTTGGCGGAGCCCTATGCCGGGCTTGGCTTCCCGCAGGTGGGCGGCGGCGGCGAGGCCACCAGCGCAGCCCGATTATCGCAGACGGGCAAGAATGCCGTGGTCGATTGGGTGCGGGTGGAATTGCGCAACAAGAACAATCCAGCACAGGTGGTAGCCACGCGGTCGGCCCTGTTGGAGCGCGACGGTGACATCGTCGGCACGGATGGCTATTCCAGGCTGGTCTTCAATGTGCCGACGGACAACTACTACGTGGCCGTGCGGCATCGCAACCATTTCGGCGCGATGACCTTGTCTGCCGTAGCCCTGGGTGCCCATGAGACGGGCATCGATTTCACCCAATCCGGCGTTGCGGCCTGGGGAAGCGATGCACGCGCAACGCTGCCCAATGGGCGGCGGGCCCAATGGTCGGGCAATGTGCTCCGTGATGCGAGCATCCGGTATGTTGGGGAGAACAACGACAGAGACCCTATCCTGGCCATCATCGGCGGGTCGGTGCCGAACAGCACCATTACCGGATACCACGCGGCGGACGTCAACCTCGATGGCGTGGTGCGCTATGTGGGCAACGCCAATGATCGCGATCCGATCCTGGTGAACATCGGCGGGTCCACGCCGAATAGCGTCCGGCAGGAGCAGCTTCCGTGATGCATGTTCAGGCCTGGCGGCCGCGAGCACGCAGGTAGGCGTCGAGGGCCTTTCCGCGCGGTGCAGTGAGTACGCTCGAGAGCACGGCCTTGGTTCGCGCATCCAGCACGCGCTCATCGCTGTGGTCCTTGGTGCGCATCGCGAATCGTTTCCCGGTGGTCATGGCGGTTCGGTTTGGATGATGCGAAGCTCCATGGCCATCGTAACCTCCGCCATACCCCGATCGCGGTAAACGGAAGGCCGACTGTGCACAAGCAGTCGTTCGGAAGGTCAATTGCCGTTCGGGTCCCGCCGGATCGCGAGCACCTGGCGCGCGGCGTCGGTGAAGGCCCAGCCGGTGGCAATGAAGCCATCGGGAAGCGCGTGGATGGCCTGTAGCCGCTCCTCCTTGCCGAGGTCCCACGTGCGCTGCCAGATCACCTGCCCCTGCGCATCGAGGCGATAGGCGAGGGCATCGCTGGTGGCGCTGATGGGACTCCGCTCGCCGCCGACGAGGATATCCCCATTGCCGGCGATGTCAAGGCACCACGCGCGCCGGTCGAACAGCGTATCGCCGATGGCCCGCGTCCAAAGGGAGTCGCCATTCAGGTCGAAGGCCACCAGGTAGACATGGTCCTTGCGACGCTGCTCGGTGAAATCGTAGGCCCCATCGCTGCTCGTGGTGCCCGCCAGCAGGAACGATCCCGGCCCGATGGCCTTCAGGCCACGGCCGACCTCCTGGCCGATGCCGCCCCAGGATGTGGTCCAGGCGATGGTGCCATCCAGTCCCAATCGCGCCAGGAACGCATCCGAGGTGCCGCCGAAGTTGGCCTGGCGGCCTGTGATGAGGACATCGCTGCCTTGCACTTCAAGGGCAAGCGCTTCCTCGTCGCTCAGGTCGCCCACCGCCTGGCTCCAGAGCAATGCTCCATCCGAGTCGAATCGGCATACCCACGCATCGTGACCGGACCCGATGGAGCGCACGCCCGCCGCGATGGCCCCACCGTCCGGTAGACCGCTCACGCAGAGGTATTGCTGGTCTCCGGGTGCTGTTGGATGCGCAATCCAGTCAGTGCCGCCATCCGCAAGGAGCTTCACCACGAGGCCGTCATGTTGGCTTGAGTCCGGCGCGAAACGGCTTCCGGCGAGGAAAGCCCCGCCGCCGGTGGCGGGTGCCATGCCCTGCAGGAAGACGATGCCGTCCAGACCGGCAATCGGTTCCCAGGAGAGCGCACTCCCATTCGCCGCGATCCGCAGGAGCTCACCCGTGAACGCCGGTTCGCTTGCCGTGTGCCTTCTGGTGGCGATGGCGAAACCGGCGCCTTCCTGCACGATCCCGACGCCATCCTCCGCCTTGGGGCCGCCGAACGTGTTGACGAACCCCTGGCCTGCTGCAATGCTCGGACCGGCAAGGAGAGCCGCAAGGGTCAGCTCAAAGGGTGCGGTGCGGAATCGAAGGGTCATGGCGGAACGAACTTAAGGCCTCAGCCTGCCGATTAGCTTCGCCGCATGCGAAGGGAGCATGCGGCGGCCTTGCGGTTCACCTTGATGTGGGGGGCGCTCTTTGCGATCGGGCTGTTCTTGGTGGCCACGCAGGAGAAGCTGGCCCTCCACCGTGCCGTGAATGCGATCCATGGCCCTGGGCTCGATTGGTTCTTCAGTTGGTTCACGCATACGGCCGACGGGCTGGTGCCTGCGGGGCTCGCGCTGGCGCTCCTGTTCGTGCGCGATGTCCGCGCCTTCCTGATGATGGGCTTGAGTTGCGGCATCAGCGCGATCGCCGTTCAGCTCTTGAAGCGGCAGGTCTTCAGCGACATGCACCGCCCATCGGCCTTCCGCGATCACCTCGGCGACCTGCACTGGGTGGAGGGGGTGGACCTCCATGGTCATTTCAGCTTCCCGAGCGGACACAGCACGGCGGCGTTCAGCATGTGCTTCGCATTGGCCGTCATACTGTCGAGGCCCAGGTTGGCCATGCCCTTTGCGGTGCTCGCCGCGCTGATGGCCTGGTCGAGGGTCTACCTCTCGCAGCACTTCCTGCAGGATGCGGTGGCAGGCTCGCTGCTCGGCACTGCAGCTGCGTTCGGCATCTACTGGGCGCTCTACCGTTCGCCGATGAGCGGCAGGCCTTGGCTTGATGCCCGTCTCATGGTGCCGGGGCGCCGAAAGGCTTGAGTTGCGGCGCAGGGCTGGCCATCCTCATGGCCGCGTGTAGGCGATGCGGTAGATCATATCCGCGGCGTCATCGCTCACCAATAGCGCCCCATCGGGCGCCACCAGCACGTCCGCTGGCCGTCCCCATGCCTTCGAGCCATTGAGCCATCCTTCGGCGAACACTTCGGTACGAGCCGTGCCGTCACCCTGCGGGAAGGCCACCGACACCCTGTAGCCGATAGGCTTGCTCCGGTTCCAGCTGCCGTGCTCAGCGATGAAGATGGCATGGCGGTACCGCTCGGGGAACATGGATCCCGAGTAGAACCGCATGCCCAAGGGGGCCACATGCGGCCCAAGCCCCGCTGCGGGCGGAGTGAATTCCGCGCACGGCCGCTGCGCTCCGAATTCAGGGTCGCTGATGTTGCCGGCATGGCAGAAAGGGTATCCGAAATGCGCTCCATCGCGTGGAAGTCGGTTCAATTCGCAATCCGGCGAATCGTCGCCGAGCCAGTCGCGGCCATTGTCCGTGAACCACAGCTCCCTGGTCGCTGGATGCCAATCGAAGCCCACCGTATTGCGGACGCCATGGGCCACGATCTCACGGCCGGTGCCATCCGCGTTGATCCGTGTGATGGAGGCATAGGTGCTGTCTGGGCTGAGGCAGATGTTGCACGGGGCACCCACCGGCACGTAAAGCCGGCCGTCCGGGCCGAAAGCGATGAATTTCCAGCCATGGTGCGTATCCTTCGGATAGGCGTCAGTGACCACCTTGGCCGCAGGTGGTGTGGCAAGCCGGTCCTCGATGGAGTCGAGGCGCACGATGCGGTCCACCGCGCTCACGTAGAGCGCTCCACTCCGGAAGGCCACACCCACAGGCATGTTCAGGTCTTCGGCCACAATATGCCGTTCATCGGCCTGGCCGTCCCCGTCGTTGTCGCGAAGCGCGTGCACGACGCCTTCACTGCGGCTGCCAACGAAGAGCGTGCCCCGGTCGCCCCAGCACATGCCCCGCGCATTGGTGACGCCTTCGGCGAAAACGGTCACCGTGAAGCCGGCCGGCACGCGCAGCTCGTTCACCTTCGGCGAGCCACCCCGGATGCTGGGGACGCAGACCGATGCGTTCAGCAGCACCAGCAGCAGCGTTGGGAGCGGCAGCCGTTTCATTCAGCCTGGAGCTCGCTGGGTATCACGAGCACCGGAAGACCGCCCGCTTGGAGAACGGATTGGCTCACGCTTCCCACGAAGGCCCGGAAGAGCGCGCCATGGCCGTGTGAGCCCATCACCACCAGGTCGGCATGGAGCCGCTCCGCTTCGGTGATGATGGTCTCAGCAGTCGGTCCCTGTACCATCAGGGCCTCCGCATCCAGGCCTGTTCCCTCCTGCGCAGTAGCAAGGTCCTGCAATGCCGCATGCTCCTTGCGCAATTGTCCGGCAAGGTGGTCACGGATGTATTGGGGGCCTGTGCTGAACCCCACGAAATCCGGCTCTGGCGCGGCGACGTAAATGATCCACAGCTTGGCGCCCATCGCCTTCGCCACCGCTGCGGCGTGGGTGATGACCCGCTCCGTGACCGGTGAGAAATCGATGGCTGCGATAATGTTCTTCATGGCAGGCGTTTGCCGTGAAGGTAGATGCCGGGCGGCGCTGCCGGATGAGGCCCGTCAGTCTTCCTTCGGCACCACCACCTTCTCCTTGTGCTCGGTGCGCAGCTTGCCATGGAAGAACCAGTCGATGAGGCCATAATGCAGGCCGCGCATCAGGCCTGTGCGGTGCTTGCCTAGCACGCCGCGCTTGCCGCTGAGCTTCTGCAGCACACGGGTGAGCTTCACCTCGACATCGGCTTGCTTCATCTTCGGGGCATTCTTCTTGGCCCACGCCAAGGTGCGCTCGAAGAGCTCTTGCTTGGTGAGCAGTCGGCCCGCTGATTTCACGGCGTCCACCACCATCATGTCCCATGGACTCAGGCGATAGCCGCCCACAACGGTGCGCTTCTTCCTGCGGCCGGGTTTGCGCCGGCGACCCTTGCGCTTGGCCGCCTTCTCGGCGGCGGGGCGTCCGGCCCCCCGCTTCGGGGCGGCTTCCTGCCCTTCGGTCTGCTGGCCTTCCTCCTTCAGCCCGCGCAGCTTCTTCAGCTCGCTGATCGCATCACGCACACGCTCAAGCTTGTACATGAGCTGCCGCCGCTCGGCGAAATACTCGGTGAGCAGCGCGTCCAACTCTTCCTTCTTCAAACGTTCACGGGCCATGTTGGTATGAATTGAATGGATGAAAGACCGGCGGCGAAGCTAGGGGGTTGATTCAACGTGCGCTTGCTTCATCGGATGAATACCCTTTTCCCGGCCGTGAAGGGCAGCATTCGTCCGATAATCCGTGCCGGGGTGCCGGCCGATTCGCAAACCCGTAGTATCTCGTCCGTTTCGCTTGGAGCTGCGCTGATGAGCAGCCCGCCGCTCGTTTGAGGGTCGCTGAGCAGCATCATCCTGTCCATGGCGGAGGCGCCATCAACCTCGTCCGCATACGCCTTCCAGTTCCGGAAGGTGCCGTCGGGGTAGCACCCGAGCCCCAGATAGGTGCGCGCCTCCGTGATGACGGGGACCTCATCGAACGGCAGCTCGGCCGCAAGGCCGCTGCCATGGCACATCTCCAGCAGGTGGCCCAGCAACCCGAATCCCGTCACATCGGTCATGGCATGCACGCCAAGAAGGGCTCCCAAACGCTCACCGGCCGAATTGATGCGCGTCATCCAGTCGGTGCCGATAGCCATGTGCTCTGGGCGCAGCGTGCCGCGCTTCATGGCCGTGGCCATGATGCCGAGGCCGATCGGCTTGGTCAGGAGCAGCACATCACCTGCGCGCGCAGTGTCGTTGCGCTTGATGTGCGCCAACGGCGCCTCACCGGTGACGGCCAGCCCGAAGAAGGGCTCCGGTGCATCGATGCTGTGGCCGCCGGCGAGTGCGATGCCTGCCGCGTGGCAGGCGCTTCGCCCGCCGTCGAGGACGCGGGCGGCGACATCAGCGGGCAGCTTCTCCACCGGCCAGCCTAGAATGGCGATGGCGAGCAAGGGACGCCCGCCCATGGCATATACATCGCTAAGCGCGTTGGTGGCGGCAATCCGGCCGAAGTCGAAGGCATCGTCGACGATGGGAGAGAAGAAATCCGTGGTGCTGATGAGGGCACGGCCCTGCCCCATGTCGTAAACCGCTGCATCGTCCTTGGTGCCGTATCCGACCAGCAGGCGTGGATCGGGAAAGGTTCCCAGCTCGGAACGGAGCACCTGCTCCAAGACGGCAGGTGCGATCTTGCAGCCGCAGCCGGCGCCATGGCTGTACTGGGTGAGGCGGTTGGGCTCAGGAGGCTGGGGCGTGGGCATGGTGCGCAAGTCGTTCAGCAAGGCCACGAAGGTCGTCTGCGCGGGCCGGGAGCCGCACCACCCGCCCAGGGTCGCGGGCTTCAAGGCCCCGCAAGTAGGCCTTGTCGTAGTAGGTCAGCGTGAGGATGGCCACGGTCCGCAGGTCTCCGTTCCGCAGGGCCGCCAGCGCCTCTTTGCAGTGCTGCGGCCCCATGCGCCGTTCGATGCGCTTCACAGCCTCGGCCAGCGCCTCGGCAGGGTAGCTGCCGTAGCCTGCCACGAGCCGCTCTGCGCGCTCCTCCTGAGGCATTTCGGCGAAGAGGAGCAGGGCGGAGCGCATCGCATCGAAGAATGGCTGCGGGATGCGGCACCTCCCGATCATCAGGCTCTCGTCCTCCACCCAAACGGTGCGGGCAGGGTCCATGCCCCGGCGTGCATCCCAGAGGAGGTTCTCGAAGTGCTCGCTCGTCGGCTGCGGCAACTCTCCCAACGCCCCGAATGAGGAGCCCTTGTGATGCGCCAGGGCCTCGAGGTCTATGACCTGCTCGCCGAGCGCCCTGAGGTGCGCGAGCGTTTCCGTTTTGCCCGTTCCGGTGTAACCGCCGAGCACGCGGAGTGCCGGTGGATCCCCGAACGAGGCCAGCACGTGGTTGCGGAAGGCCTTATAGCCGCCATTCAGGGTGATCACCTCCGGGAATCCGGCCTTGTCCAGCAGCCATGCAACGCTGGCGCTCCGCTCACCGCCCCGCCAGCAATGGACGCGGATGTGGCCATCCGGTGCGATCGCCCTTGCTTGCGATACCATGCCGGCCAGCTTCGGCCCCGCTGCCCGTAGCCCCTCGAGCACAGCGGCATCGCGCCCCTTCTGCTTGTAGAGGGTGCCCACGATGGCACGCTCCTCGTCCGTGAAGAGGGGAAGGGAGTGGGCGCCGGGGATATGGCCTTGCGCGAACTCCTGCGGGGACCGGACATCGATGATGGGCGTGCTGCGGCCCAGGTAGTCGGTTGTCCCCAAGGCCTTCGTCATGCCTGCGAGCGGTGTTCGCCTCCGGATCCCACGGGCCTCACGTGATGGGATTCAGCATCACGCTGAACACGGTGATGCTGTTGGGGTCGCGGTCGTAGAAGAGCTTGTCGAGGGCCTCCAGCACGTTCTTGGCCCGGAAATACGAGGTCTGCAGCCCGTTGTCGCCGCGCGCGCTCCATTGGATGGTGTAGCTGCTTGTGCGCTCCTTGTAAGTCTTGACGTAGTCCAGCATCTCGCGCAGCGCATCCACCTTGTCGCTGCCCACGGTGGCGTGGAACAGGAAGCTCTGGTTGTGCTTGGGGTTGAGCGTGATCAGGTGCAACCGGGTCTTCTTGCCCTTCGTGCCGAAGGAGAAGACGAGGCTGTCCTTGCCGAGCCCGATGTAATCGCCGATCTCCTTCTGCAGGCGGGCGGTCTCCAGGTTGCGGTCCTTGGTCATGCAGCGCGTGATGAATGGGGCGAAGGTACCGGCTCGACGGCCATCAGGGGCCAAGCGCTGGCGGTGCGCCTTCGAACGACTCACCCTTGCCGCTCGGGCCGGTACTCGGGAATCAGCGAACGCAAGGCCTCCACCGCATCGCCATTCCTCAATGCGAGCAATTCCTGTGTCCGCTGCTCCACCAGGATGGGGTCGACCGGTGCCACCTGGCCGATGAGGATGCGTGGATGATGCGTTGGACGTGTCCGTTCGCTGCTTGCTAGCAGTTCCTCGTAGAGCTTCTCTCCGGGGCGCAGGCCGGTGTAGGCCACCTCGATGTCCGTGCCCGGTTCCATGCCGCTCAGCCTGATCATCTTTTCGGCGAGGTCGGCGATCCGCACCGGCCGGCCCATGTCGAATACGAAGATTTCGCCACCCCTGCCCATGGCTGCGGCCTCGAGCACAAGCCGGCAAGCCTCGGGGATGGTCATGAAGTATCGGGTGACCTCGGGGTGGGTCACCGTTACGGGGCCACCCGCCTCGATCTGCCTCCGGAACAGCGGTATCACCGAACCGCTGCTGCCGAGCACGTTGCCGAAGCGTGTGGTGACGAAGGCGGTTGAGCACCCCTCCGCGGCGGCGCCAACCACCATCTCGGCCGCCCGCTTGGTTGCGCCCATCACGCTGGTCGGGTTCACGGCCTTGTCCGTGCTGATGAGCACGAATCGCTCCACGCCGTGTGCGCAGGCCAGGCGCGCGAGGTTCCGCGTGCCGCCGATGTTGGTGCGGATGGCCTCCTCGGGCTGCGCCTCCATCAGCGGCACATGCTTGTAAGCGGCCGCATGGAACACCACCTGGGGACGCACAAGGGCAAAGGCCTCCTCCAGGCGTTCGGCATCCCGCACATCGGCCACGAGCACGCGCAAGCGGCTGCCATGGCCCTTGCCGACCAGTTCCATCTGTACATCGTAAAGCCCGCTCTCGGCGATGTCGAGCAAGGCCAGCGACGAAACGTCCATCGCGCTGAGCTGCCGCACCAGCTCGCTGCCGATGCTGCCCGCAGCTCCGGTCACCAGCACGCGCTTCCCGGCCAGCAAGGTCCGCACGGCCTCCTGCTCCAGTTGGATCACCGGGCGCCCCAGGAGGTCCTCGATGCGCACTTCCTGGATCTGCCTTGCGCTGAGCTGGCCATTGATCCAGTCGCTCACCGGCGGGATCGTGAGCACGGTCACTTTCGCCGCGATGCAGGCGTCCACGACCCTCCGACGATGCTCGGGGTCGGGCTTCCCGATGGCGATGATGACCTGGTCGATGGTATCATCCTTCAGCAGGTTCGCGAGGTTGGCCGCGGGATGGATGGGGACCCCCTCGAGCCGTTTCCCAGCCTTGCGGGCATCATCATCGATGAAGGCGGCCACCTCGTACCGCATCGAGCCTTCCCGCTCCAGCGTGCGTTTGGTGATGAGGCCGGCCTCGCCGGCCCCATGGATGACCACCCGGACGCGTTCCTTCCCCGCACCGCGACTCCGCAGGTGGAGCAGCTTGAAGGCGATGCGCACGGTGATCAGCAGCATGGCGGTGGCCATGAAGTCGATGATGATCACGGCCCGGGGCAGGAAATAGACCCCGTCGAAGAACAGGTAGCGCAGCACGCTGATCGCCCCCAAGGCGGCAGTGCCGCCGAGCACGGTGAGGAAGAGCCGGCGCGCATCCTCGGTGCTGGTGTGACGCACCATGATGCGCGGGATGCCAGCGATGAGGAAGGAGGCCCCGCGCACGAGCAGGAAGAGCGGCAGCACGGGCAGCAGCAGGTCCACCTCATGCTGCGGCACCTGGAAATTGAAACGGAGCAGGTAAGCGGAAGCCAGGGCCGCCAGGCACAGCAACAGGTCGATGACAAGGATGCCCCAGCGGGGGAAGAGGCGGCCGGCCATGGTGGCCGAAGATAGCGGCCGGTGCCATGGTGCATGGGTCCCCATCCAGCTGCAAGGCCCCGTCTATCTTCGACGCCGCTCATCCGCCCATGAGCCGGCCCTACGAAGCCTGATGCCCTCGATCCTCTTCATCGCCAGCCACCGGCCGGGCCGAAGCCCCAGCCAGCGGTACCGATTCGAGCAGTTCGTGCCCTATTGGGAGCATCACGGCGTCACGGTGCGCCATGCCTGGATCATCGATGAGGAGGACGACAAGGCCTTCTATGCACCGGGCCGGCTGCTGGAGAAGGCGAGGATCTACCGGAAGAGCCTGCGGCGCCGTCGCGAGCATGTGCGGCTGGCCCGCGATTTCGACCTCGTGTTCATCCAGCGCGAGGCCCTTATGACCGGCAGCATCCGTTTCGAGCGCGCGCTGGCCGCCACCGGTAAGCCGGTCATCTATGATTTCGATGATGCCATCTGGCGTATGGACGTCAGTGCCGGGAACAGGCGGCTGCGCTGGCTGAAGGATCCGGGGAAGACCTCTGCCATCATCGCCCTGGCCACGCACGTGATTGCCGGCAACGACTACCTGGCCGACTATGCAAGGGCCTACAATCCGCGCGTCGAGGTGATTCCCACGGTGGTCGACACGGACCGCTACCGGCCGCTGCCAGCCCCGGCCCGGGCCGATGGCCGCGTCATCATCGGCTGGACGGGCAGCCTCACGAGCATCGCGCTGCTGCAGGAGGCCGCGCCCATGCTGCGCGCCCTGCAGGGGGAGCTCGGCGACCGCATCGGGTTCCGCTTCATCTGCGACCGGCCCGTGGAGGTGGCCGGCCTACGCGCCGAGCAGGTGCGCTGGAGCGCGGAGACAGAGCCCGAGGACCTCGCGCCGATCGACATCGGCATCATGCCCCTGCCCGATAACGAGTGGAGCCGCGGCAAGTGCGGGTTCAAGGGGCTACAGTACATGGGCATGGGCAAGGCCGTGGTGCTATCCCGGGTGGGCGTGAACCGGTCCATCGTGGAGGACGGTGTGAATGGATTCCTGGCCGGCTCCGCTGAGGAATGGATGGCGCGGCTGCGGATGCTGGTGGCGGATGCCGAACTTCGCCGCCGCTTAGGAGCGGCTGCCCGCCTGACCGTGGAGCAACGGTACTCCACCGTTGCTTGGCGGGACCGGTACCTGGAGCTCTTCAACGCACTCACCCAACGCACATGAGCGATACCACCACCGAACTGAAGCGAACGGCCCTCTCGCACATCCACGAATCACTCGGCGCCAAGATGGTGCCGTTCGCAGGATACCTGATGCCCGTGCAGTACTCCGGCGTCATCGATGAGCACCATGCCGTGCGCAACGGGGTGGGCGTCTTCGATGTCAGCCACATGGGCGAATTCATCGTCCGCGGGCCCGGGGCGCTCGACCTCATCCAGCAGGTGACGACCAACGACGCCTCTAAACTGGCGGTGGGGAAGGTGCAGTACAGCTGCCTTCCGAACGAGACCGGCGGCATCGTGGATGACCTGCTGGTGTACCGGATGCAGCATGGCGATGACCATCATTACGTGCTGGTGGTCAATGCGAGCAACATCGCCAAGGATTGGGCGTGGATCAATGCGCGCAACACCCACGATGCCCGCTTGGAGGACATCAGCGACCGGATGAGCCTGTTGGCCGTGCAGGGGCCCAAAGCGGTGGATACGCTCAAAGGCCTCTTCGCGGAGGATATCGCTTCCATGCCCTACTACACGGCCATGTACGCAGAGATGAAGGGCGTGGGGCTGGTCCTCATCAGCACCACCGGTTACACCGGTGCCGGCGGGTATGAGGTATATGTGCCGAATCCCTTGGCGGAGAAGGCCTGGCACGCTGTCATGGCGGCCGGCAAGCCCTTCGGCATCAAGCCATGCGGGCTGGCTGCTCGGGACACCCTGCGCCTGGAGATGGGGTTCTGCCTGTATGGCAATGATATCGACGACACCACTTCGCCGATCGAGGCCGGGTTGGGCTGGATCACGAAGTTCACCAAGGATTTCACCAATAGCGCCGCCATCAAGGCGCACAAGGAATCCGGTACCGCCCGCAAGCTGGTTGGTTTCGAGCTCTTGGAGCGGGGGATCCCCCGGCATGGGAATGCGGTGGTGGATGTACAGGGTGCGACCATCGGCACGGTCACCAGCGGCACCATGAGCCCTACGCTGAACAAGCCCATCGGCATGGCCTATGTGCCGACCGCATTGAGCGCACCGGGCACCGAGATCATCATCGATGTGCGCGGCAAGCAGCTGAAGGCGCGCGTGGTGAAGGTACCCTTCCTGCCGCAAGCCTGAGTATATTCACGACCAGCAGGTCCCGCGTGGGGCCGTGATCCCTCGTCCGGAAAGGCCATGCAGGAACCCATCCGCAACAGCGATTACAAGTATCGGGTCGAGGTCTGTTTCGTTCCGGGCCAGTACCCGCTCTATGCCCCGGACATGGGCATCGTGGTGGTCATCGACGTGCTGCGCGCCACCAGTGCCATGGTCGCCGCCTTCGAGCATGGCGTGGACCGGATCATACCGGTGAGCACCATCGAGGAGGCCCGGCAATACATCGGCCGCCCCGGATTCATCGCTGCCGCCGAGCGCAACGGAGAGGTGGTGGAGGGCTTCCAGTACGGCAATTCACCGCTCGCTTATGCGGGGGAAGACCTGCGCGGGAAGACCATCGTCATGACCACCACCAACGGCACCAAGGCCATCAATCTGGCCAAGGATGCGCGCAAGCTGGTCATCGGCTCCTTCCTGAACCTCACCGCCCTCAGCGAATGGCTGGTCAGCCAGGACGACAACATCCTGCTGCTGTGCTCGGGCTGGAAGGACAAGTTCAACCTGGAGGACAGCGTGTATGCCGGAGCCGTCATGGAGCGCCTGCTGGCGAGCGGGAAATTCGGCGTGGAGGAGGACAGCAGCATCGCCGCCAAGTACATGTTCATGGCTGCCCGAGACAACTTCCTCAGCATCCTCAAGGCCGCGCCACGGAGGCGCCGGATCGAGCAGCTGCACCTGCTGCCTGATGCGAAGTACTGCCTCACCCCGGACCAGAGCCGCGTGATCCCCATCCTGAAGGACGGCGAACTGGTTCGCATGAGCCCTGTCCTGGCATGATCCGCCGCGCTGCCGCCATCGCCGTATTGCTGCTCATCTGCTGGGCGGCCCTCGCACCAGCCACTGCCCCCGATGCCCGGGCATGGGGCTTCTAC